>NZ_JAAXQT010000007.1:0-407686 GCF_019778565.1 Rhizobium laguerreae
CGCCTTCAAAACTCCTCGCCTTTCTCCACGGCACAGGCCCGCAGTCTGAGGCTTCGACTCTGCGCAACTTTGCTGGTGCCGCCGAGATTGTCTTCGGCCCGCACGCCGTCGTGGTTTCAGGCAAGAGAATAGCGCTTGCGCCTATGGAGATGAAAATCCTTAGATTCCTATTCGAAAAGCAGGGGCAGATCAGTACCCGCAAGCAACTTATCGAAGGCGTTTGGCTCCATCCACGCGCTGTAGAAACCCGGACAGTTGATGTACATATCGGCCGGTTGCGAAAAGCGTTTGCAGGACTCCGGAATCTGAGAATTCGTACGATATATGGGGCGGGTTACGCTCTCGACACCACGATGACCTCCGCATGCCTTAGCCTCTGACAGGCTACTGCGGGACAGGCGACTGGATCTACAGGCGGGGCGGATCAGCGATAATAGGCAGCTGTCGGTATCGGCAGGAATTGTTGCGCTTCCCGGCGAGCCGCATCGACTTTGCTATGAGGAATCATAAGGTTTTGTGACGAAGGGCAGCGATAACGCGATCGGCCATGAAAGCGCAGCGGGCGCCATCGAACGGGAACAGGGCCGAGAATGCGCCGGAGAGCTGTTTTTCAATCGACTGGCGCATCATCTTGCGCGCCCGGTGCAGCCGGGTCTTGGCTGTTTCGGGTCTTATGCCGAGGTAAGATGCGGCCTCGTCCGTACTCATGCCCTCGATATCCCGCAGCACGAAGACGGCGCGAAAATCATCCGGCAGTTCGTCGACCGCATTTTCGAGAAGATGCCGCGCCTGGCTCCTGGCGAGTTCGGTTTCCGGATCGGTCGCGGACAGGGACGAGGGAAACTGTAGCACTTCGCCACCAGGCGCCATCGTCTGCACGTCAATTTCCCCCAGCCCGGTGGTGTTCTTTCGAGCCCGCACGCGGCCCAGCGCCTCGTTGAGGGTAATGCGGGTCAGCCATGTCGAAAGTTGTGCGTCGCACCGGAACGTCGCCAGATTGGTGAATGCCTTGATGTAGGCGGCCTGGACGACATCTTCCGCCTCGGCATCGTTGCGGATGACGGCGCGCGCCGTCCGGAACAGGCGCTGATTGTGACGCTGAACGATGGTGCGGATGGCGGGCTCGTCGCCCATTTTCGCCAGGGGCACGAGATCGGCGTCGGACAGTATTGATATCTGCGGCCGGTGTCGCGCGGCCGGAACCGGAATGGCTGTCATGGGAATTCTCCGCCAGTTCGCCCGTCTTTCGATTGGCGCCCGGCCTGTGGCCGGACGTCCAGCTTGCCCGTCATAGCGGGATGAAAACGACAATAAAAATCAATCGTCCCCGCTTGGGCGACCGTCATGCGGCCTTCCGATTTCGGCGGCAGGTCGATATCGAAGCTCTTATCGAGAGCGGTTGCCGTGTGCCTGAATATATCATCGTTTCTCCAGACGATCACATCGCCGACATGCAGCTCGGCAGGCGGCGAGCCAAATTTCATGCCGGTGATGGCGATCTGATGGTCCGCCGCCGAGGCAACCCCGTTGCTCGCCCAAAGTAGTGCGGACGCAGCGGGAGCGATTTCATGAGCGAGCCCATTCCTCGAGCCTATTTGATCGTGGAAGCCAGATGTTCGGCATGCATCTGATGTTCTTTGAACAGGGTCAGGCCGGTTTCCAGCAGCGACTTGAGATCTTTATTCTGAGCCGACGGGATCAAGATGTTGGCAAGCGCGTCATTGACCGACTTGTGATAGGCGACTTCGTTTTCGACATAGGCCTTGTCGAACGCCACGCCGTCGAGTGCCTCCAGCGTCGTCAGTTCCTTACCTGTCTGTGTCGATAAGGACTGGCTGACGGGGTTGTCTTCGGGCGTCAGCTTCAGCTTCTTGACGAGGGCGAGCGCCTGGTCGTTGACGGCCTTGTGGTCGCGCTCCATGGTTTTGGCGAATGCAATGACTTCGGTATTCTTGCTCTTCTTCAACGCCTGCTCTGCCGCGGTGACATCGATCTGTCCCGCCGTATAGGCGATGTGGGCGATCGAGGATCGGTCGACTTGGCATCGGCGGCGATCGAGGCCGTGCCGAGCGATGCCACCATCAGAGTGGCGCCGAGAAATCGTTTCAACATGATCTGTCTCCCTTGTGTCGTGACCGACCTTCCGGCGGCAACGGTGGTCCTTCGGAAGCGAACATTGGATGCAGGTTTGTCGAAAAGGTTCCCGGAAATTTCGGACAGGGAGAGACCGTGTATCATCAGCGTTGGTCACCGACGCGTCAGTCTTTGCCGAGGAAGCGCTGAAGCACGATGGCATGATTGTGCTTCAGGTCTTTCGCAGCGTAGAGAAGCGTCGCGTCCTCTAGCCGGATCTGACGTTTCAACTCGTCGACGGCGGATGGGTTCTTCTCCAGCTCGTCCCGATACCGCTGCTGGAACTCGGTCCACTTGGCCGAATCGTGGCCAAACCACCGGCGCAGCGCCGGGCTTGGCGCGATATCCTTCATCCAGATGTCGACTGCTGCATCCTGCTTGCTCAACCCGCGCGGCCATAGTCGGTCGACCAGGATGCGCATGCCGTCCTTGTCGTCTTTCGGCTCGTAGATTCGTTTGATGTGCAAGGCCATTTGCTCACCCGCCATACGTTCGAAAGCCAATCTAGACGAATACGCGTGACAAGGTTTTGGTTCCAGGCTCGAGCCCGAGGAGCAGCTCGATCTGGTGCGTGGCACGGTCCAGCCAGCCTCCATCACCCGCAACTTAAGAAACGTAGTTGCCAATTGGCCACAGCTGCCTGCCTCCGAGCTGTCATAATTGATTTTTCGCGTGCAACTGGTATTGCTCGCTCGTCTGTCGCTGATATTTTTCGATTCTCTCAATATTGCCAAAAGGATAACTAATGCGAAAGCTGGCGCCGTTGGTCCTTGTCGCAGTTCTCACTGCATGCGCTCGGCCATCGGATGGCCCAACTGCCGGTGGTTTTTACAATGCCACCTCGCCGAACACCAATGAGCGCATCCCGGTGGTGAGGCTCTCGGAAGCGCCGATGGGTCAGGTGGCTGTCACTCCGCTTGCCTATGCTGCCACCGATCCCGGGCTCAGCCTGATGCGCTCAAGCGGATTTGCCGATACGAGACTGCGACGCGGCGACGTCATCGAGGTGACGATTCTCGATCCCGGCGAGGATGGGCTTTTCTCCTCAACCCAGAGCAAGACCCTCAATCTCGGCCGTTTCACTGTGGATTCGACCGGGAACGTGACGCTTCCCTTCATCGGCAAGCAACGGGTGGTAGATTCCTCGACCGAGGCGCTGCAGACGCGCATCATCACCGGCTTGAAGGGGTCGGCAGTCAATCCGCAGGCCGTCGTCACCGTGGTTGATAGGCCCTCCAGCGGTATCACCGTCAATGGCGACGTGCGTGCCGCCGGTCGCTTCCCGCTCACCGCCCGCAAGGAGCGCGTGCTCGATGCGGTCGCACTTGCCGGCGGCGCATCGTCTGCTCCGGGCTCCGCGACCGTCACGCTGATGCGCGGCAAGCAGCGCGCCACCGTGCCGCTCCAGCGCGTCATCGACGACAACAAACAGAATGTCTACCTGCTGCCTGATGATCAGATCTATATCGACAAGGATTCACCCACCTTCACCGCCTTCGGCGCCTTCAAGAGTGTCGGCGAGTTCGAATTCGAACCGGGCAGACTGACGCTTGCCCAGGCGCTCGGGCGAGCCGGAGGCCTGCTCGACGATCGTGCCGATGCGCGCAATTTCTATGTGCTGCGCAACCAGCCGGTCGATACGCAGGTTGCGGCCGCAAATGCCAAGAACCCCGCGCCGGCTGTCGCCAGCACCAAGCCGGTGATCTATCGCGTCAATCTGAAGGACGTTTCCAATCTGGCGCTGATGCAGCGGTTCCAGATGATGGATGGCGATATCATCTACGCCAGCAACGCCAGCCTGGTGGACTTTGCCAAGCTCTTCAACGTGTACCAGAAGAGTGTGCCGACGGCCGCAGCACCGATCCCCGGTTCCAGCGGCAATTAAGCATCGACAACAGGACATTTTGCGGAGCCGCCGAGCAGATGCAAGGCGGCTCTTGCATTTTCGGGCCTGTCCTGCGGGGTCCGTTGGGATAGGCGGTTCGCCAATGCCACCATGGCTTCGGTTCCATCGCTCTCCTCGTTGCAACGGCTGAGCAGCAAGGACAGAAGACACCCGGCGGCGTAAAGATCGGATCGTTCGTCGAGCGGTTCACCGGCCAACTGTTCGGGGGATGCGAAATCCGGCTGGCCGGCAAAGACAAGATCGAATTGACCATGCCGGCCTCCGCGCTCAAGCGCGATCCCGAAATCGGCGATCTTCAAACTGGAGAGATCGCCGTCGGCGATAAGGTTGAGCGGCGACAGGTCGCAATGCACGAAACCGCCGGCATGGATGGCTTCTAGGCCTGAAAGCACCGCCGTCGTGACCGCTATAACCTCACTGAGAAATAGCGGCCTTTCCTGCAAAAGATCCGCAAGCTTGCTCCCGAGCCACTCCATGACCAGGGCAGGGCGCCCATCGGCAAGGCGCAGAACGGTCTGGGTCGCGGCAATGCGGGGATGACGGAGCGCCATGCCGATTTCCGCCTCGCGCAGCATCAGTTTCCTGAGGACGGGATCGTCGGCGTGGTCGGGCTGCGGCACCTTGATGGCATGCAGCGTTCCGAGATCGCGATGGCGGGCGCGATAGACACGGGTGGCCGCGCCGTCATGGATCAGCGCCTCGAGCACAAAACTGTTGGCGATGATCTCGCAATCCGGCTCGTGGAGCCGGGCCTCTCCCCGATCAAGCGCGTCCCGGACGCGGTCTACCAGGATTTTCCGGGTCTCGGGTGATCCGTGATTCAACGCCTGCCAGAGATGCGAAAAACGTCGCGCGATCTCTTCGAAATCCATCTCCGGATGATCATCCGTCATCGGTCTTCACATCGATCACGATCGCGCTGAGGTTTTCACGGCAATTGGCAATCAGCCCCTCCTGGACGAGAATATCGGCCGCGTTTTCGATCTTTGCGGAAATGAGGATTTCGGCAATGCTTCGCTCGGGCACGGTGGTTGGAAGGGGCGCGCTGCAGAGCAGGAGCCTGTCGCCGGCCTGCAATCCGCCGGAGCGGACTTCGGGGATGAGATGTCCCCGCATGCCGATGGCGCGCGAAAGCGTGCGCCGCAGGCCGATCTCCACGTGGTCGCGCGTGAGGCAGCGCATCATGCCATCCCGCAGAAGATAGCAGCGGGCGTCACCCACCCAGAGCAGGGCGCAGCTTTCGCGAAGCGTGGCCAGCACGACTATGCTCGCGGCCGACGGTTCGCGATCAGAAGAAAGATAGGCCGATTGAAGCAGGCCGTGGGCTCGGCCAAGCTTGCCTTTGATGTCCTGCACCAGAGCTTCAATCGACTGCTGGTTCCCGGTTTCAGCCAGCATATGGACGGCGATCTTGCCGACCTCGGCAGCGCTGCTGCCGTCGCCGATGCCATCGGCGACGGCAAAAAGCGAGGGCGTTTCCGAGACGAGCAGCGCATCGGCGTTGACGCTCAGCCGTGTGCCGGGATGGGTGGCATGGCTGTGGCGGATCACCAGCGGACGATGCGGTTCGGCGATAACAGGGCCTGGTGTCTCGGCCGTTTCGGGTTGCCGCCGTGCAGAAGCCGCGGGGGAATTGTCGTGCAGTAGCTTCGGAAAATCCTCGGGGTCCGGGGCGCCGCCGATACGAAACCCCTTGGCTCGCCGATCCTCGGGGCTGATCCGCCACCAGAGCGTGCCGCGGCCGGAAGCATTGTCCTGCAGCGTCTCGTTTTCCGCGAGGTCGGCTGGGCGCAGGGTCCGCAGTCGCTTCAGGCTCGCGGTGAAGTGATTGATGTCGAAATCCCGCTTGGCCGAGCTTTCGGCGATCGCCTCGGCGGCCGTGAACCAGGTGTCATCAAGGTAGAGCTGACGCGGATGCTCGGCAAAGCCGTGAAGCTGGGCGGCGATAACCAGCGGGAAACTGCGCCCGACGCGGTCGAGGCTCGGAAGCAGAACGCCGGCAATGGTGGCCGACCCCCAAAGACCGCGTTCGACGATAAAACGCCATGCCGGCATCATGCGAAAGCGGCGTTCCCAATCCTCGCCGAGTTCCCGCTGCGCCGCTTGCAGCCCCGACTGCAGCCAGGCGTCGAGCGACGCCTGCAGGTGGCGGCTCAGTCCCGTCGAAACGAAATCGCCATGGCTCGGCAATTTGCCGAAGAAGCCGATCCTGTCGGCTTCGGTTTGGCTTCGGTCCAGGGTGGCGCGCTCGTTCATGACGGACCGGTCAGAATTGCGCCGGGCATGAGAAGGCGCCGAGCGCCTCCAGCCGGAATGGATTGAGCACCGAACCGAACTGCACGTCGAACTCCGCCGTCTGACTGTTCTGCTGGAATTTTGCCCGGAAGAGGTCGTCGCCCTGTATGGCGAGATCGGCATCGTCGAAGAGCCGGAAGGGCGACCAGTCGCCGTTCTCCGTCAGCGCCTGCTGCCAGCCGCCCGGCTGGAAGGCGAGGCGCGAGACGTTGCTGGCTTCGGTCGACGGCCAGGTGATCGATTTCGATTGGATGGGCCCATGGAAATAGACCACGCGTTCGCCCTCGATCTCCAGCATCACGGCGCTGGCCGCCTCGGTTAGCGATACCGGCTTGACGTTGATTGAAATCGACGGGTTCTCGCTGCCGGCCGGGAAAAAGGCGCGGTTGATCTTGTCGGCATTCTCGAACTGGGCGATCGCCGCACTCGGAATGCTTGTCGCGCCAAACGTGCCCTTCCAGCCCCATGGCGAGGCGCTGGTGTCGACGAAGGCTTCGAGCTTTTCCTTGAAGAAGGTCTTGAACAGCCCCTCCGGTCCGAAAAGCCTGATGAAATCGCTCATCGCCACGTCGCGCGGAGATTTCCGGTCGAAAGGATAACGACCGGCAACGACATTCGAGCAGAAGCCCGCGCCTTCGGCGGCCCAGGCGTCGCTGATGCGCGAACGAGCCGATTTGACCGCCAGCGATCCGACATCCGCAGCCAGCCCCGCCATCCAGCTATCGACCGGTGCCGGCAGCTTGCGGGCCTGCTGCAGCAGATCCTGGTTGGCGTCGGTGAGCTGGCTGTCGACGTCGAAGACTTTCGCGACTTCGGCGGTCGACGTCGTGGCGCGCGAAAGCTGCTCCTGGACCCGCTGCAGGATCGGTTCGAGTTGCCCGATCTCCGATCGCGGCGCATCTTTCGGCTGGTCGCCGGGCGACGACTGTCCGGCCGACGCCTTCAGCGCTTCGCGAAGTCGGCCGAAGGGATCGGGCGCGTTCGCTGCGCTGGCAAGCGCCGTGGTCGAGGCTGGCAGGTTGTCGCCGGCGGCCGAGGCGATTTCCGCCCCGAGCGCGCGCAGATCGGTGGCGGCGACGATCGATTTGGTGATCGTCTCGACCGGTCCGGGCTTGCCCGCCAGGATGCGGGTGGTTTCCGCCGCATCGCTAGTCGTCTGGGAAGGCTTCACCCTGATATCGGTGAGGATCGTCGACCAGCGCTGCTCGAAAGCGTCGAAATAAAGCTGAAGCGTCGCCTGGGCGATCGTGTCGACCGTGACGCCGGCGGGATTGGGATCGCCGCGGACCCATTGCTCGTCGAGCGCCTCGCGCGCGGCGTCGGTGATCCCAGGCAGAACGACGGTGCGATAGCCGGTCGCGGAGAAGAGGCCGGGAATGCCTTCGTTGAGCGGCGCCTTCGAGGTCCGCTCGAAGGCCTGTTCGCCGAGCGGCCCCAGCGCGCCTGCCGGGCTCCAGGCGGGAAGCGAGCGGGACCTGCGATATTCCGCCAGAATGTCATAGGCGCGGTTGGCGATGTTCTGCGAGCGGATGACTTCGCGCGCCTTGGCGATCAGCGCCTTGTCGAGCTCGATCGGTGGCAGCGCGCCGCGCGCCATGACATCGGCATGGGCAATCAGCGCCTGCCGGGCCGCCGCCCTGCCTTCGTCGGGATAGAGCCTCGTGAACATGTCTTCTGCTTCCACCGCGGCAAAGTCGGCATTCACCGGGCCGAGCCCGCCGAGCATGCCGTAGAGCTTCAACGCGTCGAAGGTTCGAGTGACGTCGGTGGTCTCGGTCATGTCCTTCTGAAGCTGCACAAGCATGCGCGGAAGGAGGAGCGTGTTCAGCGCCCGCTGATAGGCCTCGCGCTGCCGACTGGCGACCTTGCCTTCCTGGTCGAGGCCGAGGCTTATCGGCCAGACGCGGGTCTTCGAGAAGTCGGTGGTGACGGCGGCGAGATTGTCGAGCGCCGGCAGGATGCGCAGGAAATCCGCATCCGAAACGTCGCGAACCGGCACGCCACGCACCAGTTGTTCGTAGGCGTCGATGCGTCTTTCCGCGCCGGCCAGTGCCGTGGTGTTCTGGATGTAGGTGGCCGTCCAGCTCGTCAGCACCACGGCAAGCAGCAGGACAGTGGCGGCATAGGCCGCGCGGCGGAAGAGCATCTGCCGCCCCGAAAGCCGCTTATCGCGGGCGACCAGCGAGGCCTCGCCGAAGATCACCTCCTTGAAGAGGCGCGAGAGGAAATAGCTGCGTCGCATGCGGGGGACGGTGACCGTCTCCTCCCTCTGGGTGCTGGAGGCGAAATAGATGCCGCGCAGCAGCGGCGCCTCCACCAGCCTCGAACCCGAGCAAAGCTCGGTGACGACCTCGTGCAGACGCTCCTTCAAAGAGGTAAGCTCTGCCGGGAAACGGAAGATGCGGCCGCGCAATTCCGGATTGGGTTCCTGCTGCAGGCGTTCGATCAGCATGGTATCGACGCGCTGCTGCAGCAGGGTAAATTCCTCCATGAAGCGTTCCGGCAGGTTCGCCGCCTTGTAGCTCTCGTCGAGCCCGAAAGTCGTGCCCCAGACCTGTTCGCGGTCGTTTTTGTTGAAACCGTCGAAGAACTCCACGAAGCCGGTCAGCAGATCGGCTTTGGTCAGCAGCAGATAGACCGGCACGCGCGCATGCAGGAGTTCATCGAGTTCGGAAAGCCGCTGGCGGATCGCCCTGATCTCCTCGCGCTGCGCTTCCGGATCGCGCGTCAGGAGATCGCCGATCGACAGCGTCACCAGCGCGCCGTTGATCGGCTGGGAACGCCGGTACTTGCGCAGCAGGCCGAGGAAACCTTCCCAGCCGGCCTTGGCGGTGCCGTTCAGATCGTCCTGCGTCGTGTAGCGGCCGGCCGTATCGATGAGGATGGCCTCGTCGGTGAACCACCAATTGCAGTTGCGCGTACCGCCGATCCCCTGCACCGAGTTGCGGCCGAGTGCATCGCCGAGCGGGAATTTGAGGCCGGAATTGGTGAGCGCCGTCGTCTTGCCGGAACCCGGCGCGCCGAAGATGACATACCACGGCAGTTCGTAGATATAGCCGAAGCGCTTCTTGGTGATGCGGCGGAGCAGCTGCAGCGCTTCCTTGAGCCGATTATGGATCTCCCCAACCTCAGCTTGCTGGCTGGCCGCGGCTTCTGCTTCCGCGTCCCGTTCGATACCGTCGACGAGCTGCTTGTCGCGGCGGCGGTCGCGGATGGTCGTGAAGACGAGATAGGCGAGCCAGGCGGTTAGGATGATGCCGATCAGCGTCAGCCGGGCGCTGGCGCTCGCCAGCGGCTTGAAATCGCCATAGGCGGCGAGATAGCCGTAGAACCAGATGACGACACAGATTGCCGCCACCCAGATGATTGAGATGAAGCGGCGGCCGATGAGGCCGGCATAAGCCTCCACATAAGAGCGGATCGTATAGAAATAACTGAGCGGGTTCATCGCGAACCACCTCCTGCGGCGGGCGCCGTCGGTTCATCCGGCATTTCGGCCTGACGCGGTGTCGTCAAACCCGCATCGTTCAACCGTTCGCTCGGATCGGTCAGGACCAGGATTTCGGTGCGGCGGTTCATCTCCCGGCCCTCCGGCGTATCGTTGGCGGCGATCGGGTCGGTGTCGGCACGCCCCTCGGTCAGGATCGCGCCCGGCCCGGTGAATGAACTGAGTATTTCGCCGACCGCCTTGGCGCGGGCTTCGGAAAGGTGCCAGTTGGAGGGGAACTGCACGGTGCGGATCGGCACATTATCCGTATAGCCCACCACCACGGCGCGGAAGTTCTCTGCGGCCAGCGCACCGCCGATCCGCTGGAGGAGATCGTGGAATTTCTGGCTGACCTCCGCGCTGCCGGTGGCAAACAGGCCGGAATTGCTGATCCGCACCAGCAGCCTGCCATTCGAATCAGAGAGTGTGACGAGCTTCTTCTCGACCTCCGGCTGGAGGAAGGCGAGCAGATTGTCGAGCCGGCTCGGCGGTTTCACTTGCGGCGGTGGCGGCGTCGGCGGCGTTTCGGCGACGACAACAGGCGGCGGCTGCCGCGGCGGCTCCGGAACCTTGACCAATACGCTCGGCATATCGCGCGGCGGCAGCCTGGCGAGCCGCTCGAACGTTCCGTCGGAGGCACGATTGAGCGAGAGCGTGAAGAATAGGTAGCCGAACGCCAGGATCAGCGTCAGAAGGGAAAGAAGCGTCCAGATCGCGGCCGCGGTGCGCAGCGGCTGATGCCGGGCCGAAACGCCCTTCCAATGCGGGGAAAGCTCTCGTTCGAAGACGCCGTACTGGCCAAGCAGCGTCTTGTAAAGGCCATCGCGGATGCGGCCGAGCTCCAGCCCGCCGCGCGGTGAAACGCGGGTGCGGCCCTCGAAGGCAAGCGACAAGCAGAGATAGATGAGGAGAAGCAGGTCCTTGTTGGCGCCGGGGCTCTGGTGGAAATGGTCGAGCAGGTCGAACACCCGTTCGCCGCCGGTCACGTCCATATGGAAGGTGGAAACAAGCCCCGAGCGGGCCCAGCCGGCACGAACGCCCCAGGCCTTGCTGAGCACGACATCGTCGACCGTCGCGCAGACGACGTAGTGGGCTGCGCGCGCTCGTTCGGGGCTGATGCGGGCGCTCGCCAGATCGCGTTCGTAGCGGGCGACGGCCTCGATCGCCACCTGGCGAAGTTCGTCGATATCAGGCTGTTCTTCCGTGTAGCGTAGAGCATGGGCGAGGTTGAGGAGGGGTGCGGCCGAGCGCACCAGGGTCGGCACGTCTTCGGCGCCGAAGCGGAAATCTCGAACGAGCGTTTCGACGGACGCTCCGCTCTTCGGAAGCGATCCCGCCGGCGTCTTCCCTCCGTCGCTTTCGGGAAAGTCGAGGACGTCGTCGAGCATCTCCGCCATCTTGCGGGCGGATTGCTTTTTTCGAGTGCCGTCCTCGGTAAGTTCGACAATGGTCGGCAGGTTCTGCCAGGTGGAGGCGGGTTCGTTCTTCATTCTCTAAGTGCCCACAGTTCTATTTCGAGCCCGGGAAAATCGCCGGCGAGATGCACGGCGATGGCGCCCGAAGTGTCGAGTTGTTTCCAAAGCGGGTTCTTGGTGTCGAGTTCGAAATAGATAGTACCGGAGCGATAGGGGAGTTGGCGTGGCAGCACTGGCAGCGGCCGAACGGGGATGCCCGGCAGCGCGACGTTGACGAGGTCGGCGATGCGCTCCACCGGGCCGATCTTGATCTGCGCCGGCAGCTTGCGGCGCACGTCTTCGGCCGGCATCTCGGCCCGGACCGCCAGCACGAAGCCGGCATCTTTCAGCAGCGAACGGTCGTTGATCGTGCCGATCCTGACGCCATGCCGGCGTTCGGCCAGCTCGATCGCCACGGCTGCCTGTTCGAGCACGGATGACAGCGAGGCGCGCAGATCGTCGAAGACGGCCGCGAACGTCGCCTTCAGGTCGTCGTGGCGGTAAGGCGGAAAATCGCTCGCGCGCTTGCGGTCGGTCGTGAAGGTGGCGAGCTCGCCGGCAAGCTGGATGCAGGTCTCGTAAAAGACCATGGGGTGGATCCGCGTCGCATTCGCCGAAATGTGTTTCAGCATCGGATCCGCGCGGTTGAGCATCTGTAGCAGCAGGTAGTCGCCGACCTCCGCGGTCCCTCGAATAGTGGGATCGCCGATCCGTTCGGCGATGGCCTCTGCGCGGTGGCGCACGATGCCGAGCAGTTCGGTGATCAGCTCGCTCAGCCGTGCAGCAGCCGTACAATTGAGGCTTGGCACGATATAGTCCGGATCGAGGATCACGGCCCTGTCGGAACGCACCTCGATGATGCGGGCAAGTCCGATGAGCTCGTAGCCGGCGAGTTCATCGCCGGTCCTCAGATAACGCAGGCTGAGGCGACCGACATCGATCGGCGCCATGAAGTCGGTCTCGACATTTGCATCCGGCGCTTCGTAGGGCGAAGCGACGAGCCGGACGCTGTTGCGCGCGGCACCGCCGTTCAGCGCCACATCGGCTTTGCCCGGTTGACGGGAAGGAAGTGCGAGATAGACGACAGCATTCTTGGTGTTCTCGTCGAGATCGAGCGGCGGCGGCAGGTCGGTATCAACAGGGGCTTCGAATGGCGTTCCGTCCGGCAATACGCCGCGCAGGTTCGAGAGCGCGAATTGGCCGATCGCCAGTGCGCCGCGATCGATGCCGATTTCCGCCACTCCCCAGGGATAGGGCGACAGGCCGTGCGTCGCGGTGCGCACGAGCCGCTCGGTCCAGCGGTCCGCCTGCTGAAAATGCTGTACGCGAAGGAACATGCCTTCGCTCCAGGCCACCCGGTTTTCATTCCTCATGATGCGCGTCTTTTCCTTCCTGCCCGTCTTGCGGACGAGGCCCTGCCTGCGTGCCGTTCACCGCCCCCGTCATTGCGTGGCGAAACACGTCATGGATCGACCGGCTCTTGCCGTCCTGTTCGAATTGTGTCCGGTAGGCACGCCAATAGGCCCGGTCCCGGCCCCAGGGCGTGCGCCAGGCTCCGGTCTCGACCCGCGCCTCCAGCATGCGCGGCTCCAGCCGGCTTGCTGTCTGAACCAGAGCCTCAAGCGCCGAATTGAGGTCGAGCTGTTGCCCGAGCAGGGTCTCGATGCGCGCAAGAAGCGCTTCCTCCCTGCTGCTGTCGGCCAGGAAATCCGGCTCGCTGGCGGCGGATGGCGCACTCATCTCGAAAACGGCATAGCTATTTCGAACAGCCTCCTCGAGCCGGGCAAGCAGCGGCTCCAGGCGATCGGCGAAGGCTTCTGGGCGGCCGATCGTCAGCGCTGGAAATTCCTCGAGCTCCGGCTGCGGATCGTTGCCGTTGACGGTCTCGATGACCGGGGTCGGCCGGCGCTGAGTGATGGGCGCGGAGACATGGGTGGCGGAACCATGTTCCAGGTGGCTGCCATATTCGGTCTCCTCCGAATTCCAATCCTCCGGCAGAAGCTGGCTGACCGAGCGGATCTCCGGAGGGCCGCTCCAGCCGATCTCGACATTGCGGGATGAGGCGGTTGTCTTCTTGCCGCCCGTTTCGGGAAAAGCCCAGTCATCGCTCGCACGCTCGCCAAGGATACCGTTTGCAGCGCGGCCGCCCGGAGCGATATCGGCGAGGATGGCGGAAATGGTCAGCGGTTCGTCACTCAGCATGAGACCCGCATCGGGATCCTCGATATCGCGGTCCTTTTCGCCTGATATGTGGACAGAAAAGGCAAGTCCGCCCACCTCCAGCCGCGACCGGTCGGAAAGCCGCACGATCTGGCCTTCATGCACGGCGACGCCGTCGACCCGGGAGCCGTTTGCACTCTGGTCGCGCAGCAGGAAGCCTTCGCGGTCGCGCTCGATGATGCAGTGGAGCTTCGAAACGGAGCGCCGATCCTCCGGCAGCCGCCAGTCGCAATCCGGTGCCCGGCCGAGCGTTCGCCGGCCGCGTTCGAAGAACCATTTCGGCTGGCCTGATGGCGCCGCCGCATCACTGGTGATCTCTTTCAGTTCAAGCCGCATTCCTCGTCTCCTCACCGCGCCTGAACCGACAGGCGCTCGACGATCACTGCATCGCCGCTGTCGCTTGCAGCCGGCGCGACCCTCGCCCAACTGTTCCAGCCAAGGCGCGGTGGATCGCCCGCCTGTCCGAGCTGGCAGAAGGGAACGTCCTCCTTCTTCAGGATGGCCTGTATGTCGAATTCGAGCGCCGCGCCCACATAGAGCCGCGTCAGGGCGAAGAGCTCGGTGATGGCGCGTCCGCCAGGCGCGAGCGAGAGGTAATCGGCATAACCGAGCGGACCGATGACGATCCGAAAGCCGCCGCTGAAATCGTGGATCGCCGCACCTGCCGTTGCATTGACGCCAAGTTGGACGCCCTGCGGCTGGCCCATGCGGCTGCGCTCCTCGATCGGGATGGTCAGCCAGCGGCCGCGGAACAACTCGATCTCCACCGGCAGGCCGCTGAATTCGCACAGCATGGCGCGGAGGTTGACGGCATTGCGGTTGCGCGCGGCGAAGAAGCCCGAGAAACGCAGGATCAGCTCCTCGTCGACGCCGCTCTTTTCGACGAGACGCTTGGTGCCGAAGCCGGTCAGCGACAGGAGGGTGGTGACGAAGGCGTTGTTTGCCCATGTGCCGCCCCAGCGGAGCCGCCGGGCGATGCGGTATTTCTCGCAGGCATCAGTGAAGAGTGCCGCCATTCGCGCGCTGAACATGTCGAAGAAGCCCGCCAGCGCCCGCGACCTGTTGCGCTCCTCGCGCATGACGAGGTCGTTATAGGCCGACGGCATCGAGCCGAGTGCCCCGACGAGACCGGCAAGCGCACTGCGGACGACGGCGCCGCCGCCCTTGCGCTTGTATCCGCTGACGGCAAGAGGCGCCGGCGAGACGCCGACATGCGAGGCGACATCAAGCCGTCCTTCCCCCACCGAAGCCTGCGCGACGCGAAAGGCCGTCACCGGCTCGAAGCGGCTGGGGTCGCGTTCGAGCAGATCGGCAAGAGCGTCTGGCTTGCGGGCGACTGGGAGATCCATGATTTAATAGCGATCCTTCCTTAGAGAAGCGGGCGTGCGGCGGCGCGTGCCGGCCACCGGGCGATCGGCGTCGATTGCCCCTTCATCCCGATCACGAGCCGGGTGAAGCTGTTGACCGAGGTGTAGAGACTGAAGAAGCGGTCGAGCACGCTGCCGAACAGGAAGGCCGAGGGCCGGTCGATGGCGGCCGGATCGAATTCAAGCGCGATCTCGGTGCCGGGCACCATGCCGCCGCTGCCGAGACGGGCGGTTGAATTGCCCGCCTTGATCCGGACGAGCGCATCGACGAATTGTTTGGTCTCGGGGCTGTCCCGGAAGGCGTAGAGCGACAGGATATCCTTCAGTGCCGCACCGTCATTGTCGAAGAGTGACAGGTGGTTGAGGATGAGATGCGACATCAGCCGCCAGTTCCGCCCTTCCTGATCGTTCATCCTGACCGACGGCGTCGGCGGGATCAGGGCTTCGACGCTGGCGACAGCCTCGTGGCCGGAAGCGAGCTGCAGGAATGGATGGCCGCCGCCGAAGGGAAGCTGTTCCGGCAGGTCGCGGTTGAGGCAGAGCGTATCGACGCTTGCGACCGCATCGACAGGACCTGAAGAACGGCGCTGCCTGTCGACGAAGGCGATGTCCATGTCGCTGGTTCTGTCGTCTTCGTCGAAGCGGCGATAGGCCTGCCAGTAGGTCGCGCTCGTGCCAGCCCGTTGCGACCGCCCGAAGAACGGCTGGCAGAATTCCTCCTGGCCGCGCGATCCGGTCAGTAGAACCCGGTCGATCGAATAGATCTCGCGGGTCTTCTGGCGCCGCGCATCCGGCAGGAGGCGGTATTCCGTGCGGGTGCCGTCGATGGCGATCGGCTCGCAGACCTGGCGGAAGAGGTTGACGACGGGCGTTGCGTTGAGCGCGAAGTCGCGGACCGAGACTGCGCGTTCGAGCTTGGCGTCGCTTTCCCCGAGGTAGACGAAGAGCTCCAGCGTGTCGCCGCGCCAGGCGTCGAGCCCTTCGATGTCGAGAAACAGAAATTTGCGCGGCAGAGCGAAAAATTCGGTTAGCAGCCGGTAGCCGATGAAGCTCGGCGCCGGATAGGGCAGCATGGCCTCTTCAGGTTCGAAGCCGACCGGTTTGAGATTGCCCGCCGGCAGGAAGACCGGCGAACGGTCGTCCGCATGTTTGGCAAGCGCGATGCCGAGCGTGTGGTTGGCAAGCAGTTCGTAGATCGCCACTGCCTGTTGCCAGGGAGACGGAATGTGCAGGCGCAGCCGGCTCATGCCAAGACCGCCAAGCGGCTTTCGGGCATCGAGAGAGCGGATGGACAGCCTCAGGCAACCGGCAACGCCGGCATAGGGCGAAAGCGGCGCATTGATCGGCTGGCCGGAAAGTTCAGCACCGGTGATTTCGATCGGCGCGATCTCGACCTCCTGCGTGGTGCGGAAGCGGCAAGCTTCGCCTCTCACCGGCTCGGCCAGGATTTCCGTATGGCGCGGCACGGTCTGGACCGAGGCGAGCGTGTCGCTCGGGCGGAACTTGACGATGCTCATCGAGGGCAGTGGGGCCAGATAATGGGGATAAAGCGTTTCCAGCAGGCCGTCGGTCAGCTCGGGAAACTCGTCGTCCAGCTTCTGGCGGACGCGGGCGGCCGAATAGGCGAAACTCTGGATCAGGCGTTCCACATGCGGGTCGTCGGCGACGTCGCCGGTCATGCGCAGGCGGCCGGCGATCTTCGGGAAGGCATCGGCAAAGCGCGCGGCCCGGCGGCGGAGCGCCAGCAATTCCTCATTGTAGCGGTGCAGGAAACCTTCAGCCATGCGCCGCCTCCACGAGGAAGCGCTGGGTCGAGGGATCGATGGTCGACTCGAAGCTGATCGGCGGCATGCCTTCATGCAGGCGGAAGGTCGCCTGGATGCGCATGCGCAGCGCCCGTTCGGTCATCGTCCGGCTCTTCAGGATCGTCACCCGCACATCGGAAAGCCGCGTTTCGAAAAGCGCAATCCGCCGCTCGATCGCTTGCGCCAGCTTGAGCTTGGCCTGGTCGGTCATCAGATTTGCCGAGACGATGCCGTCGACGCCATAGCTGACCAGCGCGTCCCTGAGTTCGGAAAGTGCTGCCGGCGGCGTTGCCGGGCAGCGCCGCGTGTTGAGCAGTGCTTCGAGATCGCGGCGGATCGCCTCCCTGACGTCGCGGACCTGGTCGACGAAGCTCATCGGCGGATCGACGGTGCGATCCGGAGCCTCGTCGATCAACCTGTCGAGGATCGAGCGGGCAAGGACGCGGTCGCGCAACCGGTAGCGTTCGAGGGGGTCAACCATGCGCGACGTGCCTGCCGGCAGCCGTTGCCGGCAAGATCTCCAGACTTTGGGTGTCATGGAAGGAAACCAGTTCGTCGCCGGCGAGGTAGCAGCGCTGGCCACGGCCGGTGGTGATGCCGGTCGTCTCCTCGATCCATTCTGTCTCGCGGCCGAGCCTGAGCGTCGCATCCTTGCCGGTGCCATGATAGACCGCCGGCAGAAGCACCGACGCGGCTGCGCCGTCGATCAGGGAGAGCTCGGCGCGGCGGAAGGTCAGATCGCGCGGACGCCCAATCGGCTCTATCGAGAGAGCTGCGATCTTGGAAAAATCGATCCAGAGATAGCCGCCGCCGGTCATGATGACTTCGAGAGCATGCGGTGTGCGGTCGTCGAGATCGCGGAAATCGGAGACGGCCCTGCCGTTCCAGATCAGCGGACGTTCGCCCCTCAGCTTCTCGAGCGCATCGAGCGTGGTCCTCGCCTCATCCGCATCCCCGCCGCGATGGGCGATGCCGAGGCGGACCGCGAGCTTGTCGAGTTCGCTCGGCCCCTGTGGAAATTCCGGCAGGGCGCCGCTTTCGAACCAGGCGTCGCGCGCCGCCATTGCCCGAAGCTCGTTGCGCAGCAGGGCGAAGCCCATCGTCGCGTCGGGAGAGAGGGTGGCAGCAAGGCTGCACTGATTGTCCGCCCGCTGGTAGTCACCGGCAAGCACGAGAAGATCGATATAGAGATGCCGCGCCTCCTGATCTGACGGCTTGACCTTCAGATGCGCCTTGACCTCCTCGATCGCGTCATCGAGGGCATTGTCGCTGAGCGATTGGGCGATGCTGGCGGAAAGCGTCATGCGGACATCCTCTCGGGTATGGCAACGGGGCGGCTCAGGATCTGGCCCGTGGTCGCGGTCTCGGCGATGAGATGGAAGCTCGTGGCAACGTCATCGAGCTGGAAATGCGGCTGCAGCCGGACGGTGCAGGAGAAGCTGCCGGGCTTGCCCGGAATCTCGGCGACGCCGATGCCGGCCGAGCGCAGGGGGAAGCGGGTGCGCAGCGCGATGTCGGCGTCGTCATTGCCGAGCGTATAGGCGGTCAGCCAATCCGCCAGCTTCCGCTCGATCGAGATCGCATCGGCAAGCTGGCCGATTTCGTCGCGCATAATGACCTTGAGATAATGCGAGAAGCGCGACGCACAGAGCACATATTGCAGCATGGCGGCGAGGCGGGCGTTCTGGCGTGCATGTTCGTTGGAGTAGTGGGGCGGCGCATGCAGGGACTGATTGGAATTGAAAATCGCCGAAGAGGAGAGATAGGTGGTCGCGGCAGGGATGATGCCGAGCTCGCAGAGCTGCTGCTCCTGGCCGCTGGTCAGATGGATTTCCACCGGCGCCTGAGCTGATAGTCCGTTGCTTTCGGTGCCGAAATCATAAGGTGGAAGCTCGGTTGCGCTCAGTAGGCCACCGTCGATAGCGTCCTGCGTGACGCCGCGGATATCGGCGAACCATCCGGAATCGATGAAATTGCGAATGACGACGGTCGCAAAGGCGAAAGCGGCGTTGCCCCAGAGAAGCGAACTGCCGTCGCTAGCAACGCTTTCCCGGAAGGGAAAGCCGTCGTTGCGATTGCGTGCATGAGGCGTAAGCGGCGAGCGCATCAGGATGCGTGGCGCGACAAGTCCCAGGAAACGCGAATCCTCACGCGCGCGCAGACCGTTCCAGCGGATGCGGGCGGTCTCATTGGCAAGCCAGGAAAAGTCGTTGACCCGGTTCAGCTCGTGAAAGTCTTCAAGCCCGATCGCCAGCGGCGCAGCACCTGCGATGAAGGGGCAGAAGGCGGCGGCCGCCACCATGCCGATCTGCGACAGCGTGCTGACCGGATCGCCGCCGGCCGGATCGGCCGGAGAAAGATAATAGTCGCCGACCAGCAGGCCGAAGGGTTCGCCGCCCGGCATGCCGAACTCGCGGCTGTAGATCAGTTCGAAGAGGTGGCTTTGGTCGAAGTCGCTGGCACGCTCCATGCTCCGCGTGAGCTCGCCCCAGCTGACGCCGAGAAGTTTGACTTTCACTTCGCCGCTGCGCCCTGCCTCGCGCACGAGCATGGCGAGGCCACGCCATCTCGCCTCCATCGCCTGAAAATCGGGATGGTGGAGGATGGCATTGACTTGCTTGTTCAGCGCTTCGTCGATCAGCGTAATCAGCTGATCCGCCCGGCGCCGCCATTCGGTGCTGGAACCCATCGTCAACCTGACACAGATGTTTCGAACGCAAGGTCCAAGCGCGGCGGCAACCCGCCGCGCTTGGACCTGCTTTCATCAGTTCTTCGAGGGAATCCGGGCGACCATGCGCAGCGAGGTGGTCAATTCCTCCATCTGCAACCACGGACGCATCCAGGCCACGGCGTTGTAAGCGCCTGGCCTGCCGGGGATTTCCTGGACGGTGACTTTCGCCTCGCGCAACGGATATTTCGCCCGCGACTCTTCGCCTGCGTCGTCATTGGCGTTGACATAGTTGGAGATCCAGCGATTGAGCCAGGCCTCGCAATCTTCCGCCTCCATGAAGGAGCCGATCTTGTCGCGGCCCATGACCTTGAGATAATGGGCGAAGCGCGAGGTCGCCATCATGTAGGGCAGGCGGGCTGAAACGGCCGCATTCGCAGTCGCCTCGGGCCGGTCGTAGAGCTTCGGCTTATGCGCGGTCTGCGCCCCGAAGAATACGGCATAGTCGGTATTCTTGTAATGGCAGAGCGGGAGGAAGCCGAGCTTGCCGAGTTCGGCGTCGCGGCGATCGGTGATGCCGACTTCCGTCGGGCATTTCAGGTCCAGATCGCCGTCGTCGCTCGAGAAGATGTGCATCGGCAGCCCTTCGACCTTGCCGCCGTTTTCCGCCCCTCGAATGGCAGTGCACCAGCCGTTCTTGGAGAAGGCCTCGGTGAGACGGGTGCCCATCACATAGGCTGCGTTCATCCAGCAATAGGAGCCGTGCGAGAGCTCACCGGTCTTGGAACCGCCGGTTTCGTCGAAATTGAACTCCTCGATCGGGCTGGTCTTCGGGCCGTAGGGCATGCGGGCGAGCACACGCGGCATGGCGAGCGTCACGAAGCGGGAATCATCGCTGTCACGCAGGCCGCGCCACTTGGCGTATTCAACCGTCTCGAAGATCTTCTCGAGATCGCGGGGTTTTGCCAGCTCCCGGAAATCCTCGAAGCCGAACATGCGCGGGCTGGCGGCCGAGATGAACGGGGCGAAAGCGGCTGCGGCGATCATCGAGACGCCCTGCAGAAGCTGAACGTCGTCAAACGAATTGTCGAATTCGTAATCGCCGATCAGCGCGCCCATCGGTTCGCCGCCCGGCGTGCCGAATTCGTCTTCATAGACCGACTTGAAGAGCCGCGACTGGTCGAATTCGACGGCCTTTGCCAGATCCTTGGCGACATCGCGCTTGGATGCATTGAGCACGCGGATCTTCAGGTTGGCGCTGGTCTCGGTGTTCTTGACGAGATAGTTCAGGCCGCGCCAGGCTCCTTCGAGCTTGGTGAACTCAGGCGACTGCATGATGGCCGCGAGCTGGCTTGATACCGCCTTGTCGATTTCGGCAATGGCATTGTTCAAGGTGATCGTCAGGTTGCGATCATAGGTGACGGTGCCCTTCAGGGCTTGATCGGTAAGGGTGCGCAGAAGGTCCTGGGCACGGTCGGGCTCGGTCTGGCGGGTCGCCGCAACGACCTTCGAGAGCAGGTTCTCATCAGGCGCGAAGCCTACTTCTTCCTTTGTTTGCAATTGCGTTTCGGCGGTCATCTATCGATCCTTTTTGCGAAAGCAGCGGCCCTCGAAGCATGAAGGGTTCCCTTCAAAAGGGGCCGCTGCCGGACAACGACTCTTCAGGAATGGAGCGCGCGGGCGCGATCGGTCCGCGATCCCAGGTACTCAGTTCAATGCGTCCTTGGCCTCTTCGGCCTTGTCGCCGCCGAGCTGGGCCACCAGCTGCGAGAGATCGGCCTTGTTCTGCAGGATATCCTCCAGCAGGCGCTCGAGCTCTTCGGAGCGGTCCGCCTTGCTCATCAGGTCGCGCAGCTGGTTGCGCGCGTTGAGCAGGGCCTTCAGCGCCGGCACCTGATCGACCACCGCGCCGGGTTCGAAATCGGCCATGCTTTCGAATTTCAGCGAAACGGGAAGCTCGGTTCCGTTCTTCTCGAGAGTGTTCTCGACCGACAGGGTGAGGCCCGGCGTCATGCGGCGCATGACGTCGTCGAAGTTGTCGCGGTCGATCTGCACGAACTTGCGCTCGCCGAACGGCTTGAGCGCCTGCGTAGGATTGCCGGAGAAATCGCCGAGCACGCCGACGACGAAAGGCAGCTCCTTCACCACCATCGCGCCTTCGGTCTCTACTTCGTATTTGATGTGGACCCGCGGCTTGCGAACCCGTTCCAGTTTCTCATGCACACTTGCCATCGAGATTCTCCTTCGTCTCATCGGCGGATTGTCAAATTGAGGATGCTGCGGCGTGCCGCTAACCCCCCTTGTCGGTTACGGGCTGGATACCGGCTGCCGTCAGCACCGCGTTGCGGGTGTTTTGTTCGGGCAGGAGTTCGGCTAGAAGCTCGAAAAAATCCATGCGGCCGCGACGCACCAGCGTCTCGATCGACATGGAGATCGGTGAATGGGGCTCCGCGCGGCGGAAATAGCGCGCAACGGCGATCAGAAGTTCGAAGGCCTCTTCCCGCGAACGAATCGTCTCGGCGCTGACAGGCCGCAGGCGGATAACCTCGGCCCCATCGGTATCGTTTGCCTGCTGCTGCAGCTCGGATTCGTGCGAAGCAGGGGCTTGCGGAGCGGCCAAGGGTGCTTCGATCCCGGCGAGCATCCGGATCGCGGAGGCGGCCTCCTGCAAAACATTGCGTGTATTCGAACTCGGGGGCGCCTGGTCGCCGCAGTGTAGGTCAAGTATTTCGACCATGCGATCGAAGGCGGCGATGCACTCGGTCAGCACGTCGAGATAGGCTGACATCTGAGCGACACCGGCTTCTGCCGCCGCCTGCTGCAATTCCTTGCGCCGTTCGGTTTCGTTCGGCCGCTGCGAAAGCTGGAAATCCCAAAGCGAAAACTGCGCGAATTTTCCGCCCGGGATCAACGATGTCAAACGAATAGCCTGGATGAGCGTTCCTTCGCCGCCGACGCCGTTCAAACCCGCGAAGGGCGCGAACCGCTCCTCGAAGTCACCATCTCCAATCGAATGCAACGCATCGAAATGCTTGTCTAAAAGCGACACGGTTGCGATATAGACATCACGCAATCCTGAGAACCCATGCAACCGCAGCTGCGCTTCCGCGAGCCATGCCAATACTTCTATGTCCTTGCTCCTGGAAGAAAGGATCTGCAATCCAAGATTGCTAACATCGTGCCAAGCAGGTGCAAGCCCAATAGTTTCACCCGGGACAATACTACGTTCGGCTGTACGCGCGGCGTTTCTCGCGTCCTTAATTCTATAGTATATTTCACGTGATACAGTATTAATCCGCACGTTTTCTCCGCACGGGCGATCTTGTTCAAGTGGATCTACAATTTCACGAACGTTCACGCGGTTAAATTCCTCAAAAAACAGAACATACTCCGAAGAATGGTCATTTTGGGCGGCTCATATTCCCTTGTCAACCACAGAAGGATGATGACGGATTTATGACGACTTTCGTTATGCTCATTTTTCAAAATAGAGTCGTTTTTCTTCTGGACAAGGGTTTATGAGCGCCCTAGTTGTTTCTTCGCATCACGAGAGCATACTGAATTTCGACGTAAAGACAGGACTTGCGGATGTCCCATATCGATCTCAATCGTCTGATAAGAACGCTTGAGCCCAATCTACGTGTCGGTCTTGAGACAGCGGCTTCGCTTGCCGTAAGGCATCAGCATGCCGTCGTAGATATCGCCCATTGGCTTCGCTCCCTTCTTGATATTGCAGAGTTTTCAGCCGTTTTCGAAGAGCTCAAGCTCTCCTCCGAGATACTGAGGACGGAGCTCGACGCGGCGATCGCCGACCTGCCGCGGGAAGATGGCGTCTCGCTCGCGCTCTCACCGAACCTGCTTGCCCTTGGACGGGAATCCTTTCTGGTTGCATCGCTGCAATGCGGGCGGAATGTCGTGCTGCTGGCAGATCTGCTTACCGCGCTAATCAACGATTCTGCATTGCGGGCGGTGACGCGCGGCATTGCCCCGTCGATGCGCAATCTGGACAGAGCGACGCTCGACAAGTTGCTGGAAAAGGCGACGACAGGCCCGTCGGAACAGCTTTCCGCACCCGCCGCCTCGTCCGCGAACTTCTCGGGAGACAATCAATTTCTGCGGCTCTACACCCACGACATGACCGCGGACGCCCGTGCGGGGCGAACCGACCCGGTCATCGGTCGCGATCGCGAGCTGCGGCAGTTGATCGATATCTTGATGCGCCGGCGGCAGAACAATCCGATCCTCGTCGGCGAGGCGGGCGTCGGCAAGACCGCGGTGGCGGAAGCCCTTGCGCTGGAGATCGCCGCCGGCAACGTGCCAGCCCGGTTGAAGGACGTGAAGCTGCTGTTGCTGGACCTGAGCCTGCTGCAGGCCGGTGCCGGCGTCAAAGGCGAGTTCGAGCGGCGGCTGCATGGCGTGGTCGATGCGGTGAAGACGTCGCCGGAACCGATCATTCTGTTCATAGACGAGGCGCATGGGCTGATCGGCGCCGGCGGACAGGCAGGGCAGGGCGATGCCGCCAATATCCTGAAACCCGCTTTGGCGCGCGGCGAATTGCGGACGATCGCGGCGACGACCTGGAGCGAATACAAGCGCTTCATCGAAAAGGACGCCGCACTCACCCGCCGCTTTCAGACCGTGCATGTCCGCGAGCCGGACGAAGAAGCCGCCATCCGCATGCTGCGCGGCGTAGCGGAAGGCCTGAAAACCCACCATAAGGTGCGCATCCGCGACGAGGCAATCGTCGCCGCCGTCCGGCTTTCGGCCAGATATCTGCCGGACCGGCAGCTTCCCGACAAGGCGATCAGCCTGATCGATACGGCAGCGGCTGCGGTGGCGCTGGCGCGCCAGACGACACCGGAGGCGCTGAAGTTGCTCGCCGACGAGCGCGATCTTCTGGAAACCGAGGCGAACTGGCTCGCACGCGAACCGGAGACGCCGGAAAAGCGCGCCCGGCTTGGCGAAATCGCAGCGAAGCAACGGGAAATTATTCTGGAGATCGAAGCGCTCCGGTCGAAATTCGACGAAGAAAACCGGCTCGTCCGCGAGGCCGACCGGCTGGAGGAGTTCTTCTCGCCCGACGACGCCGTGGTCCCGCTGGCACCAGCCGACACTACAGGCGACGGCACGAATGTGGCGCCTTTCCCGTCGCAGGCAATGACGGCGGAAAGCGCGCGCGCTGCCCTTGCGGTGACCGAACGGAGCCTGGCGACAGTGGCGGATCAAACGCCTCTGCTGCCGCGCGTCGTCGACAAGGAGATCGTCGCCGCCGTCGTTGCCCGCTGGACCGGCATTCCCGTCGGCAAGCTGCTGTCGGACCAGATCGAGACCGTCAAGACGCTCGATGCCCGTCTGAAGGAGAGGGTGCTCGGTCAGGATGCGGTGATCGAGCGGATCGCTTCGGCCATGCGGGCCGCCCGCGCCGGGCTTTCCGATCCGCGCCGGCCGCCGGCCGTCTTCCTGCTGGTCGGCATGTCCGGCACCGGCAAGACCGAAACTGCGCTTTCGCTCGCCGATATGCTCTATGGCGGCAGCCGGTACCTCACGACCATCAACATGTCTGAGTTCAAGGAGGAGCATAAGATTTCCATGCTCCTCGGCTCGCCCCCCGGTTATGTCGGTTACGGCGAAGGCGGCGTACTCACCGAGGCAGTGAGGCGCAGGCCCTATGGGGTGCTGCTGCTCGACGAGATCGACAAGGCGCATCCGGGTGTCCAGGAAATCTTCTATCAGGTGTTCGACAAGGGAACGCTGCGCGACGGCGAAGGCCGCGACATCGATTTCAAGAACACCACCATCGTGATGACGGCCAATACCGGTTCGGAGATGATCGCCGCACTTGCCGCCGATCCTGACACGATGCCGGAGGCAGACGCGCTCGAAGCGATGTTGTTGCCGGAATTGCAGAAGCATTTCAAGCCGGCCTTCCTTGGCCGCACGACTGTGCTGCCCTTCATGCCGCTCGGCAACGAGACCCTGTCGGGCATCGTCGATATCCAGATCGGCCGCATCCGCGAGCGGGTCGAGGCGACCTACGGCACCAAGCTTTCATTGTCGCCGGAAGCCCGCGACGCGCTGATTTCGCGCGCCCGCACCAGCGAGATGGGCGCCCGCGCGATCGAGGTCATGATCGCCCGCGACCTCTTGCCTGATCTTTCGACGTTCTTCCTCGATGCCGTTGGGCAGGGAAAGAAAATTACCGGGGTCGCCATCGGTTACGACGGCCATCGCTTCGGCCTTGATGCCGAAGAGGCCGCCCCACAGGAATTCGACACGCCGGGGGAAAACCGGTTGTCGGATGAAGTAGCCCCGAGCCGCAAGCGCACTCGGGGAGCAGCGAGAAGAAAGGCAACTACGCCTTAGACGCAACTAGGCACTCAACCGCCAACAGGAGAGCTGACAGCATGCCGATTTATCTTCAGATCGACGGTATCCAGGGGGATGCTACCCACGAACAGCATCGCAAATGGATGGATATCGAAGCCATCCACTGGAATGTAGCCCGCAACATGAACACGTCCGCTGGTTCGGCGGCGAACCGTGAAGCTTCCGAGCCGACCGTTTCGGAAGTGATCCTCACCAAGGTCAGCGACTCCTCGTCGACCAAGCTTTTCCAGGAGGCCTGCTCGGGCCGTACCGGCAAGCGCTCCGTCATCCATCTCGTCACCACGGGCAATCCTGGCGACACCTATATCGAGTATTCCCTCGAAAACACGCTGATCGCCAGCTACTCGATCGACTCCAACGGCGACCGCCCGGTCGAGACGATCAAGCTGAACTTCACCAAGATGGAAGTGAAGTACACGCCTTACGACGACAAGCACTCGCCGCAGTCGCCGATGATCGCCTCTTACGATCTCGCGACCACCAAGGCTGCTTAACATCCGACTGGAAGGGGCGCCGCATCGTTGCGGCGCCTGTTCGCTCCATCGTCGTCGCGGGCTTGAAGGAAGTCTTCCCATGAGCGGATTGGCCATCGATAATGTGAAACTGACGAACTACCATCTCATCGTCGAGGAAGTGTTCGACGAAAGCGTCTTCGGCATGGTCGCGCCCAGCTTCAAGATCAAAGGCGTCAAGGGGGTCGGGACCAGCCATCTTCAGGTGATGCGCAGCGTCTATACGCTCGCCATCGGCGAAGACGTCTATTTCAAAGGCCGCAAGCTACAGGGTTCGCCCGGCGCGCGGGAATTGCTTTCGGAGTTTTTCGAATCGGGAACGCAGCTGACGACCCGCCCGAACGGCCGCACGACGGTCATGCACCGCTACCTCGGCAAGAAGAACATCTTCACGGCCAAGGCGCTGGAGCATTACAAAGCGTCGGTCACGCTGAATTTCCTTCCCATCTATGGCGAGGATCCGGCGCCGACCCGTTTGCTGTATGGCAATCCCGCGGTCACCTTCATCCAGAAGACCGGAGAGCGGCCGATGGCTGCCGCCTATTTCAACGGTAACAACAACCGGCTGGAACTCCTGCATTATTTCGATCGGCGCACCCTTGTCGACGGCTTTTTGAAACGCTTCTCGGAAGCATCCGCCGCTGCCGTAGGTTGAGAGGTCCTCATCGATGAACGATATGTCGTCCGCCGCGGACTTCATCCAGGCGAGCCGAATCCTCAGAATCGTCTCACCGCTCGGTGAGGACCAGCTTCTGCCGGAGCGGGTGACGATCGAGGAAGGTATTTCCTCGCTCTTTGAAATCAGGCTGTCGGCCCGCGCCAAGAAACCATCCGTCAAGCCGGAGGAACTGATCGGCCGGCTGATGGATGTCTCCGTCGAGGTGCAGCAGGGCGAGGATGGCGGCGGCGTGCGTCGGCCGTTCAACGGCCTGGTGACCGAACTCAACGAAGGACCGCCCATCACCCGCGGCCTGCGGTCTTATTCCATGGTGCTCAGGCCGCAGATGTGGCTGCTGTCGCGCCGTTCCGACTGCCGCATCTGGATGGACAAGACCGCGGTCGATATCGTCGAGACGCTGTTTTCCGAGCACGGTATTCCCGCGCCCGATACCTCGGGCGTGATCACGCCGCCGCCACCGCAGCATTATTCGGTGCAGTGGAACGAAACGGACCTTGCCTATCTCACGCGCCGTTTCGAGGAAGACGGCCTGTTTTACTGGTTCTCCCATGAGGATGGCAAACACAAGCTGCATGTGGCCGATGGCGCAAGATCCTGGCTCGGCCCGTCGCCCTCGGCGCAGGGCGAGGGGCGGGTTCGCCTGGCACAGGGCTCGTCCGACCGCAACCATATCAACGAGTGGAGCCGGCGCTATTCCTATGTGCCGGGGCAGCGGGCCGGCGCCGACTGGAACTTCGAGACGCCGCGCATGGTGCCGGGCACCATGACCCCGTCCCTGGTGCAGATGCCCGAGGCCACCAAGCGCGAGCTTTACGAATATCCGGCGCGCATTTCTTCCGTGGCCGAGGCGGAGCGGGCGGAAAAATTGAGGATGCAGGCCTCCGAAGCCGATCACGACCGGGTCTTCGGCGGCTCCACATCCCGCATCCTTGAGGCGGGACGCCGCTTCACCCCCTATGAAGTCGCCCATCCAGATCACGCCTATGAGGAACATGTGGTGGTCAAGGCGGTGCATACCGTCGTCGATCGATCCTACGAAACCAACAGCAACGAGCCGGAATACACGAACACATTCGAGGCGGTGCCGTCGCGGGTGGCGATGACGCCGCATCGCGAGACCAAGCGGCCGCGGATCGAGGGCACCCAGGTGGCGATCGTCGCCGGCCCTTCCGGCGAGGAGATCCATCCCGACCAATACGGCCGCATCAAGTTGTGGTTCCCCTGGGACCGCAAGGCCAAGAAGGACGGTTCCGACACCTGCTGGGTGCGCGTCAGCCAGGTCTGGGGAGGCGGGACCTGGGGCGCCCAGGTCATTCCGCGCATCGGCATGGAGGTGATGGTCGCCTTCGTCGACGGCGATCCCGACCGGCCACTGGTGACGGGCGTGGTCCCCAATCCCAGCAATACGGTTCCTTACGACCTGCCGGCCAACAAGACGCGCATGGTGATGCGCTCGAACACGCACAAAGGCACCGGCTTCAACGAAATGACGTTCGAAGACGAGGCCGGTCAGGAGAATATGTTCTTCCATGCGCAGAAGGACCAGACGACGCGCGTTCTCAACGACCGCACCAAGCGCATCGATCGCCACGAAGTTTCGGCGATCGGCGCCAACCGGACGGTCGAGGTCGGCGGCAACCAGAAACATGAAGTCGGCGGCTCGATGAACACCGTCGTCGGCGGCACCGGGCCGATGGCCATGGCGCTGATGGGGGCGGTGCAGGGAATGGCAGGTCAGACGGCGGGCCTTCTTTCGCAGGCCGGTCAGATCGCCGGAGGTGGCGGGCCCGGAGTAGCGGCCTTTGCCGGGACGCTTGCATCTTCTGCGCTCGGCTTCCTGAGCGCGGCCGGTCTGGGAAGCCGTCAAGGTGTGGTGGCTGGTTCGTCGCCCCGCGCTGATGCGGGTACGGCTCTCGCCGGTTCGGGAAGCGGTGTCGGGGATGCAGCGTCCGGACTTTTCCCGCTTCCAGGCATCATGAATACCATCGTCGGCTCGTTCAAATCCGATACGATCGGTATTGCTCGTGCGGAACAGATCGGCATGAGCAAGGTAACAAATATCGGCCAGACGCAGGTGACCAAGGTCGGAAAAGAGCAACGTACCACGGTCGGCGAGACGATACGCATGGAAGTCGGCCAACTCTTTGACTTATGGACACACCAGAAATTCCTGGGGAGGTCCGAAACCTGGCTGATTAATGCGAATGACAAAATCGTCTTAACCGCACCCGGGGGCAAGATCGAGATCAACAAGACAGGCATTGTCATCAAGGGCCTGCGTATTGACATCAAGGGCAACCAGATCAATTTCTCCAAGGGCGGACCAGGCAAGAGAACCAACAAGGGCTTTGCCGAGGATTGCTCTGAAGCCGGCAAGGCGGAGAAGTCCTAATGACTGCCACCATCGGACAAGCCGCCAAAGATCTGCTTCGGCAGTCGCTTGAAGAGCATCCGGGAGCCCAGCTGTTTGTTCTTCTCGACCCATCGCGCGATACCAAGATAACAACGGTAGCGCAGGGGCTGTCGGAGCGGGCCGAGTGCCTTTACATCGGAAGCGCGCGCCAAGAGTTTGAAGACGACGCTCCCTGGTTGGTTCAGTGTGGCGAGATGGATGGTTTCTCGGACTATCTCGTTGATGAGGGGCTCGGGCAGCATTGGTGTGTTTTTGTTATCAGTGGCGGGTCGTTCGATGATCTTTTTCGCCACTTCAGGCACCTGACCAAGATAAGACAAGTCGACGGGGAGAGCCTGTTTTTCAGATATTACGATCCAGACGTTCTTGGATCTATCCTGCCCTTCCTGACCGGTGCTCAACGAAAATATGTGTTTGGTCCGGCAGCCGCCATGCTCATGGAGGTCGCCGTTGGACCGGCATGTGGCTTTGGCAAGATGCAACTTCGAGAAACCGGCGATATCAATACAACTCTTGTACTGCCTCCGTCGGATGAGGCGCCGTCACCATCGGTACAGGAAGCGACCATCGGGGATCCGTCGGTGTCGCTTGCAAGCATCATGACATTCGATCTTAACGGCGCAGGCGTCAGGCCAGTACTCACCCTGACGCAGGCGCAGCTCGAGGCGCCGATCCTGTTCAACCGTCCGAAACTGGTGGCATCAACCATCGCTTATCTTGAGGAAGACTTCGGTCAGGCAATGAAGGTCATGCCTCCGGTCCTGCTGGCCCAAAATATCAATCACGGCATCGATATCGCCATGAATTACCGGATCTTCGATGTCAGCCATATTCACCTGTTCGTTGACCTGATGATGCGTGTGGCGCCAGGGTGGCACCGTCAGCCCAAGCTGAGGGAAGTCCTCACGCGCGCTGAATTGTCACCAGAGGACAGGTTCGAGATCATGCTCGATCGCCGTTATGACGATGACTGGGAGGATGCCCGACGGTTTGATGATCCCGACGAGTGGATAGGCGCAGAGAACCCGGAGAAGAGGTATGTCTGAGGAATATAACAGCGCGCTTCGGGGTGAGCTATGGTCATCGCTGCAGAAGCAGGCGAAAGACATCGACCCACAGCTTGTGCTCGACATAGCCGGGATATTCGATCCGACGCCAATTTCGGATGGCGCGAGCGTTGCTGTTTCTCTTTGGAAAGGGCAATTTGTTGATGCATTGCTGGGCGGTGCCTCGATGATCCCCTACCTCGGCGATGCCGCTGCTAAGCCGCTCAAGATTGCTCGTAAATATGGCGAGCCGGCGATGAAGGTTCTCGATGGGCTCAACACGCTGCGCAAGGCAAAAACTGCTGACATGATGGAGGCGTTGAAGGCGGTTGAGCCGGGTGCCATCCAGCGCGCGCGAGAGGCGGCAGCGAGGGCCGTCAGGAAAGCTCAGCAGGAAAAACGTCTTGGCTGCAATACCGAGGCCTGCAAGCGCGTTCGTCGTTCGAATATGCCGTCGAAAGGTGGAACCTGGCATCCGCCGAACGCGCGCGAGACCGGAAATGGAACCTGGAACTTCACGGACGAGTATGGGAACCCGAAGTCCGTGACATTCAAGGATGGTTATCCGGACTTCGGGCCGAGTACCTGGGGAGGCAAGGACAATAAGTTCCATCTCGATAATGTCACGAACGATGTCGACAAGGACACTGCAGCCGTGTTGGCACAATACAAGGACGCATTTCCGGGAGGGCAAGCTCCGCGTGGATATACTCTTCATCATATGGAAGACGGCTCGTTGGCTTTTGTAGAAAGTTCAGTCCATAACAATGTCTCTCATTCTGGCTTCCGCTCCATCGAAAAAACAGATGTTTTCTGAGGTATCATGTTCGATCTGAAAGCCATAAATCCCGGTCTTTACGAAAACTGGATGCTCGTTAAGAATGCGCCGCCGGAATTTCACTCGCCGCCGGATCCATCAGCTGTACAGGAACTGGAAACCCTGGCCGGTGGAAAGCTGCCGCAAGACTACAAGGATTTTCTCCTTGAATATGGGGATGTGGGCGGTTCGGTACAGACGGGTGTCCGATACTTTCTCTGCCGATATCCGGACAAGGAAGTCATCGATTCCGATTTTGGGATGATCTCGGGTGCAAGACATACAATAGCGAGCACCAAAGTCCTCTCCAAACCGCATCAGACTCTCGACAATGTCGGTCCGCGCATACCGGAGAACATGATCGCGACCAATATCGACAATTATTGCACTTTCCTGATCGATCTCAGGTCTGACAGCTTTGGCCGTATGTATTATATTTCGGATCTGAAAAAGAAAACTTTCGGAACACCCGGTTACGATTGGGACAATGTAGCCTTCGTCGGCGAAACATTTACCGAATTTATGGCGGGCGTCGGAACGAAGGAAGAGCTCAAGGCCAAGTATCCGAAAGTGAAGGTGCGTTGAAATGGCGATGCAATTTTCGGTCATAGGTTTATCGAGAAGCGATAAGCGGTTGGCTGACAACGGCGTCAACCTGTCACGGGGGCCATGATGGATTTCGCTAGGATCGAGCCCTGGGCCGACGATGTGATTGCGTCGTCTTTTGAAAACTGGCCCAAAGAGCTTCGCGTCCATGCACTTGCCGAGCCTTTGGATGCCATCCCCATTTCTGCCGGCGATATGCGGGCGGTGCTGTCGCAAAATGCGCAATATCGCCGCTTTCTAAACATCTCCCAGCCGGTGTCCTTGCCGTCTAGGGGCTTCGGCAAAAAAATGGAAGGCGATGCGTTTCCGAAGATCGGTCCGGTCAGCTGGAAGGAAATTTCAGCGTTCATCAGCGTGCCTCTGGCTGCGATAGATGAGTTGATGCCCGTTATGTTACGCGGGGTGACAGATCGGATGGCCTTTATCCTGCACGCGTTCGTCTGTAGGCAGGTCTCGACGAAGCTGCATGTCTTTCCGTTTGTCGATCTTAGTAAGGCATTCGAGGTGCGGTTCCATATTGAGGACGGAGAGCCGGTGCACGCCAAATGGATGAACCGCTCCGATCGCTATGTCCCTCCGCCCGGCAGCGGTGAAAAGCTCTCGAATTTTGCCGCGAACATCGCGGAGCGGGTCGGCATAGGTTACGCGCTTCTCGACCTTCTCCTTATTAAGGGAGCGGACGGCGAAGCGATCAAGGTTGTGGAAGTGAATCCCATCCTGGAGCGGAGCGCTTCCGGGCGGCTTTTTTTATCATGAGAGGAGGCTGGAAGTGGTAGGACAATTTGTTTCCCTAAGGGGGCACATGCATGTCTGCCCGATGGTCGATCCAGGGCCGAAGCCGCATATCGGCGGTCCGATTTCCTCGACCGGGCAGAGCTTTGTTTGTGTCGAAGGGATTCCGATTGCGACCGTATCCGATAAATGCACCTGTACCGGCGTTCCGACGGCCGCCGGGATCATCAGCGGTTCGTCGATCGCAAACATCAAGGGCAAGAAGGTCGCCCGGTTCGGAGACGCCTGCGAGCATGGCGGACGGCTTGTGCAGGGCGTTTCATGGATCACGTTCGAATAAGTTGATCGGGTAAGCGGCGTAGTGCGGCTTCGACGCTGACAGAAATCGAAATCCCGCCTGAGTTATTGAGCATCCGCAGCCGATACGTGCTATCGCAAGCTGATGTCACGCGCCTGGTTGAAGTCATGACCGACCTTTTCATCACCTATCAAAATGCTTTGAAGGATTTTGGCGAACCGCAGGGCGGATCTCCACTGCCATCTACCACTCTGGACGCTTACCGCGGTCGAATTCCGGATAGTTTTCTTGACTTCATGAGCCTTCATTCCGCTGGAAAATGGCTCCAGGGCTATTTCCAGTTCTGCAATCCGGACGAATATAAATCGGTCCTGGCGCTGGTTCTAGGCGGCGATGAGGAGTTGAAGCCGGAAAGAACGCATGCTCTCGGATTTTCGGCTTTCGGGGATTTGGTTGCTTGGAACGAGGATTATAAAACCGTCAAAATCAATATGCTTTATGGACGCGTCAGTTGCCCGGAACTGTTTTCGCCCGAGCCTGATATGGACCCTAAAATCACGTTGGGCATTGTGATCGGCAATGTGAAGGCAGATTCCTACGACAATCCGGACGAAAATGGGAAGCCGATGTTCAAGCGTCTCCTCCTTGCACACGGCGCACTGCAAGTGGGACAAATCTACGCGCCCAAACTTCACCCGGCTCTGGGCGGACCGATCACCGTCGACAATCTCCGCCCGGCAGGGGCGCTCGCGGCCATGACGATCGCAGCTCAGGCGGTGCCGTTCACCCTTTATAACACAAGCATACCTAGCGTCCCGGCGGTCCGCGAAGTTGGTGCATGATGATGGGCAAGCAGATCTCAGGTACTTGAGATGTTGATGCCGGCTCGCTGGTCTTGAACAATTAGATATCAGGTTTGTGTCTGAAACAGGTTTGCAGCCTCGCCGTTAGAAATGAGAGCCCAAATGGTTGGTCGTCCGGTCACGCTTAGGGGCCATATGCATGTCTGCCCGATGGTCGATCCGGGGCCGCGGCCGCATGTTGGAGGGCCGGTGTCTTCGACATCCCAATCTTTCGTCTGCGTCGAAGGCGTGCCAATCGCGACAGTGGGAGACAAATGCACATGCACGGGCGTTCCGACGACCGCCGGTATTACAAGCGGATCGTCAGTTGCCAAGATCGGGGGCCAGAAGGTCGCCCGCTTCGGCGATGCTTGCGAGCATGGAGGCCGGCTGGTGCAAAGAATTCCTTGGCTGACATTCGATTAACCGACGTCAGGCGGTGCTGATGCTTCTAATAGTGCGAAGCATTCCAATGTTACAATCCACCATGCCGCTCCTTGGCAGCGGCGGCGGGCGCGTTCCCAGCAAGAAGAAGCAGATGCGAGTGGAAGAGATCGAGTGGTATCAGAAAAGACTAAGGGTAGTAATAGTCAAGTTCATTGCCGGTGGACCGAGGAGGGGCGAGGTGGTCCCGGCAATGCTCCGATGTCATAACATTGCCTAGTGCATCTGTCGGTTCTCAGTGGAGGTGCCGTGAAGGATTATCAGGTAAGGCTTGCTTCAATCGTCGAGGATTTCGGTGCTCCGCAGGGCGGGGGAGCGGCCGTCGATGTGGAGCGCTACCGCGGCAGGGTTCCCGATGCGGTGATCGAGTTCTGGCAGCAGAATGGGACCGGGATCATAATGAACGGCTATTTTCAGTTCTGCGATCCCGATGTCTATGCATCGATCATGAAGTTCGTGTTTGACGGCGATTCGCAGATTGACGCCGAGCAGACGCATGTGCTGGGCTTTGGCGCATTCGGAACGATCATCGCGTGGAACGAAGTTCATCAGAATGTGACCATCGATCTTGTGAATGGGCAGGTATCGTGCCAGGCGCTGGTCAACGGCAAGACCTACGATCCCAATATTGCCGTTACCAGCGATTTGATGTTGCTCGATAGCCCGACATTCGATGAATACGATGCAGAGGCTGAAAAGCTTTTCAAGCCGGCGCGTTCAAAGCTGGGCAAGCTCGGCGTAGATCAGATCTACGGGTTCAGGCCGATCCTTGCGCTCGGCGGGAAAAGGGCGCTGGCCAGCCTGACGATCTACGAAGCGTTGCCGCATATGGCGATCCTTGCGCAGGCGCATGAGCTGCAATTGATGGACAATGCTCCTTTCCCGCCGCAGCCGGTACGCGTGATCGGAAGCTGATGCGAGACGCAGAGCGAGTTGCTTATGAACCGGAAAAAGCAAATCGAGCCCACCATCAGGAAGCGCATCGACGAACTGCTGGAGGCATCTGGCAAGAAATTCTCCTCCGGTGACCTCAGAGGGTCGCTCGATATCGCTTTGCAAGCTTGGGACCTAATTCCCGAGCCCAAGTCGGACTGGGACTATTATCCTCAAAGCCTCTCGGCGGGATTTGTTCAAGATTTCGCTGATTTGGGAGACAAGGAGAGCGTATCCGAGTGGTCGCAGATTATGGCGGAGATGTATGGCGATCCGAATCACGAGGACCAATTGGTGCTCATGACAGAAGGTGAGGCTATGTACAAACTAGGCGACAAGGATCGTGCCTATTACATTTTCGGACGGATTCACGAGATCTACGGTCAACGCGGCTTCTCGGGCGACCAATCAGTGTATTTTGAGTTCTACAGGAAAGAAAAGGCTGCTCGCGGTGAATAGCGGAGAAGAAGAACTTCCCGAGGCTATCTACGACCGCGTCACGCTGCTCTCTGAGCAGGGGAACGATTTCCTTGATCGCGGAGATGCAAAAGCGGCAATTTCGACATGGCGCTCGGCTCTAAAGTTATTGCCTGAACCGCGGCGTAAATGGGACGCGGCGATCTGGCTTCATGCTTCCATCGGAGAGGCGCAAAGAGAAGACGGCGATCTCATCGGAGCGCTAGAATCCTTTCAGCAAGCTGCGGCTAGCAGCGACGGCTATGCCAGCAGCTTCGTCCAACTTGGTATAGGCACGTGCCTTTACGATCTTGGCCGCCAGGAGGAAAGCACTGATCCGTTGTTACGAGCCTATATGGGAGAAGGTGAGGAAATCTTCGAGGAATCCGACCCAAAGTATCTCGACCATCTGCGCGAGCGGAAGCTGATTGGCTGAGCCGTCACAGACTTAGCCTGAGGGTGCGCCGGCCCTGGCCATCGAAAAGCGCCCCTTTCAGCAAGTGCTGGGTGAATTCGCGCCGCTCAAAGATGGTACGACGGTTTCCGCTGCAGGCTGAGAGTTATTATGGAAAACTGCTGACGCCATGATGGATTTCTGGATCGAATATAGTCGCGGGTTGGCGGTGCCGCCGGAGCTGCTGTTGAAGGCGCCATAGGGGCGGGGGACGCTGCGGAATGGGGATTGGAAAATGAATGAATCCCAACATTGGCGGATCGAGCCAAAAATCGGCCTTGGCAAGTTGAGGTTTGGGATGAGCCGGTCACAGGTCGATCGCTTCAGTTCCATCTACGGAACCTCGAAAGGGATTTCTTCCGAAAAAATTCCAGATGATATACTTCAGTCTACCTTAGCTGAATTGGGAGAGGGTCTGACTGCTGAAGAAAAGCAGGAAATTCTTTCTCTATATCAAGAAACTGGACCTACCGCCGCCGGCGAAACGGAAGTACGTGGGGATAATAACCCACTTGTTCTGACCTACAACTCTGATCGTCTGGTGGAAATATTGGCGGACGCAAAAGTGCGGAGCTTGAAATACCGCGATATCTCTATGTTCGAGGAAAGCCCCCGCGATGTGATTAAACATATTGCGGAGACTCTGGGAGAGACCCCCCTTATCCTGAACGAAGAAGTCGCCTTTCCAGCCAATTTCATATTCCTGTTTGAATTCGTACGGGAAGCTGGAGGCGCATACGCGGAGGGCAGTCGAACCGATCGCTCCATCATATGGCGATCCGGGCCGCGAGAAGGCGGGGTTGATCTCTCCGAGTATAAACCGATGAAAATTTGAGGATGGCGGGGCTCCCCGCCCCGATACAATGGACATGTTTTGACAGCGAAATTTTGTAAGAGATTGAAAAATGCCATCGGTCGCGCAGACGATTAAAGCAAACCTGAACCAAGAGAAACGCGACATCCGGGACTGGGTCGAGGATTCCTTCAACAAGGAAATTCTCTACGACGAACCGCTTTCTGAAACGATCGAGCCATTCGTTCGTGACGGGAACAGCGAAAAGAAGCTGGTTCCGGATGCGCTCGGTTCCATCGCAAGCTGGCATATGCGGATGGCGATGAACAAGAGCCTTCACGAAGCCCTTTATCCTGCCGACGAGATTGCGAGGTCCGGCATTTACCGGTTCTGGCACTACGAATGTGCGCATGCGGTCATGGAATCGGACGATCCGGCCGGCTACAAATTTCCAATGCGGCCGTTCACCGACGTTTCCACCATGCTGGCGCTTGGCTGGCTGAGCCATGCAAACCGCCTCGCCGAGACGATTTTCGACCGGTGGGACGCACAGACCGACGGTAACGGCGCCGTCGCGTGGAAAGATCTGCCGCAATATCTGCCATGGCTTTCAGTCAAACTCTACAAGGCGTGGCGGGGGAGCGACGAGACCTATGATTTGGAGCCGGATGACGTAGAAATGGGTGAATTTTCCCCATTGCTCGAAACGCTCTTCGATCCGCGGCCCCATACATTCGACGAGGCATTGGCAAAAGCTGCGGACTTCCATGCATCGGGGCGCGGGACGGATGACTACGACGTCGTCAACGAAGAAGAATTGTGGTTCTTCCCGGTCGAATTGCTAGCCGCATGCCGGCTCCGCCAGCAACGTGGCCTGGATCTGCCGCCGCTGGATCATCCCCTGTTCTACGCCACGCCGCTTTGCTGCTTCCAGAATGCGCTGCCGGTTCCGTTTGACGAAACCTTGGCAAAACTTCTGCCGGCTTACGCCGCCGCGACCAACAAGTTCGATCTGAAAGTCTGAACCGGCAGTGGTATGCGATGCCGAATACAATGCGGAATTCGATGAGCATGCCGAGTGTCGACTTCCTCGTGGATGGCGAGATTACCGCGCCGGAGGAACAATCGGCCAACAAGGTTCACGTGAGCTTTGAACTCGCCGGCCATGCCAAGCGCGCCGTGGCATTCGGTGTGCGACGGCTTCGCATGCAGGGCGACGCCATTGGACAGCCACATGGATGCAGAATTGCTGGACCTTAATCATGGATGGCCGGCTCCACGCGAGGATGTGAATTTCAAAAATGATTGCGACTGCTCTGGCGGCGGCAGTGCTGATACAGCTCCACGATGTTTGACGTTGGCCGCAAAAGCGCCAGGTCTCAAGAAAATGCTACAGCCAGGTAACTGTTGCTTGCCCTTGATAAGGAGAAATAGGTGTCGGAAGTTCTGTTCGAAGCCGATGAGCGAACCATGGACAATTTGATGAGGGGGCCTCATGTCATCGTGCGGACGGCTGCATCCCGATTTGCAAAGAAGGAAGCGGCCTTCAACAAGGAAGGCTTCGAAAAATACGGTGATCTGATCGACCAATATGAATGTGATGGCTTCTCCATCGAAGTTCAGGATGTCGCCGAGGGGAGGCTGCAGGAATACTTCGCCCCTAGCCTCGATGGTATCAAGAACAAGGATGCCATTGGAAAGATCGGCGTGTCCGGATCGGGCGCTTTTGCTAAGGATTTCGATCTCGACAGGTTCAAGCGGTTCGGCAGCGTCAAGGCGATCACAACCCAAGATGTGCCTTTCGGAGATGCGCTGCCGGACCTGTTTCCGCAACTTGAGGCATGGCTCAATCTTGATTGGAAGGCCAATAAGATCAAAGCGCTGAATGGCAAATGGCCCAACCTCGCCAATCTCTCGCTCCAAGGCTTTTCCGGCTCCCTGTCGATTTTCGAAGGAGCTCCGATCAAGAGGCTTTTCCTGATCGCTTCGACCATCAAGGACGTCGAGGACATTCTGTGCTTCAAGGAGATCGAAGTTTTGCAGATTTCCTCATGTAAGATTGCAGGCGATGTTTCGGTTTTTTCGAAGTTGAAGAAACTCCGGTCGCTACGGATATATGGGAAGAACAAGCTGGAAGGCTGGGAAAACCTAAAGAGTGATATTGTGCAAAATCTCGAAATATCTCACCTTCCTTGCAAGTTATCGAAAGAGGATTTTCCGAAGCTGCGCAACTACGTCATCAATGCCTATCGGCCGCGTGACCCCTTCTATGAAGAAGGGGGCGATCTCGGGAAGCTGGGGCGCGCGTTGAGCAGCATTTTTGATTGAGAGGGCTTTTCCCGTCCTGCACGTCTTTTCAGACGCTCGAAGGACGCTGTAGCATTGTGCAGTAGGCAAGCACGGGATGAAGCGATGAAGTTGGGTTTCCTCCAATCCATGACGGACACGAGTTCCGCATTGTGGGTTTCCCACACTCTGATCATCCGGCTCGCAGGCCTTATCTCGGCGGCGGGCTTCGACGAGACGAAACGGACCACCGCGCATAAGGGACTAGATATCACTGTCTACGTGGACAGTCTGCGAGGCTCGGTGCTGGCCGCGCAACAAGGGATTGCCGCCAGCGCGAACGATCCGGATGTCTTCCTGTATGGTAGGGCGTCCAAGCCTTCCGGCTGCGACTGGGTGGCGTATTACGTGCGCCTGCGCTACGAGGCGATCACCGGCGCATCCAACAAGCTCGACCGGTTTCTCGAGATGATCAGAGCGGCGCTTGCTGCGATTGCCCAAAAGGCCAAGGTGAAGATCATCGCATTGGATTGGTGGGAGAAGATCGTTGCTACCGTCAGGGAAGAAGTGGCCCGCGATACGTCGTTGCATTTTAATCGAAAGGAAAGCGAGGGAACCGTCGTCGTGTGATGCGGTTTTGGTCCCGTCAGCCGGCATTAGATGCCGTGCGCCGCATCAGGCGCGATTTGCGGCCACAGCGCCCCAGCTTCAAGATCAAGGGTGTCAAAGGGAATCGGAACCGACTATCTTCAGAGGATGTGCAGCGTATACGCTCGCCATCGGGGAAGATGTCTTTCTGCAGGACCTGCAGAGAACGCGAGAATCGCTTTCGGAATTCTTCGAATCGGGAACTGAGCTGACGACTTGCCCGAACGGCTCACGACGGTCATGCATCGCTATTCCGGTAAGAAAAATATCTTTGCGACCAAGGCTCTGAAGCACTAGTTCCGAAAGTCGGATGATGAAGCAGATCCTATTCTTTGCGACTCCAAACGATATACAGCCGATAATTTCTGCTTTGGAGACGACCAACAAAATCGTGTTTGCACGAGTTGGAAGCTATGACATTAAAGACCCTCCGCTGATTTCCGGGGCCGAAATACCCAATCCAGGGGTTGCCACGAACGAAACCGCCAGCGGATCGGATTCATATCTCGTTGTTCCTGCCGGCTCGCGGTTGAATTTACATCCGTATACGAGCGAGGACTCCGACACGTTCGGAAGGAAGATGTGGAGTGTCTATAGCGGATTTAATGACGAGTCTGTTGAAATGACGCTCGCCGGCATTTGGGAGGACGGCACCCTTTTACCCGGAAGTGTCAGGTCAATGCACAACAATGAATTCGCAAAGAAAATAATGCGAGATTTTCAGGCTTCTCTGAAAAAGGCGAAGTTCGAAAAAGTTCAATCTTGGTGGCTGAGCACTGAGGCAGTTCAAATGCTGCGAGCTGGTAAACGGCTGAGCACCACTGCGGTTCATCGCCGCCAGAATATGACTTACGACCGGAGCATATTGGCTGAGCTGAGATAACCCGAAGCGACCTTCGCTCGATGTGGCTGAGGTGCTGAGACAAATCGAGCGGCTTCCTAAGCAATGGACGGCTTCGCGACAATTAGGGGAGCGCCATGACCGACACCGACGCAAAGTTGCTGCGGACATTCATTGCCGATGAGAACGAAGCCTTTGCCGATCGGTGCCAGGGGAAATTTTGGCCTGCCAATCACTATCGTATCGGGCCTCTGGCGACCAAAGCTTCCGGGCTGCTCGATCCGAACGAGCAGATCGATTTCTATTTCCATTTCATGCGCATTGCCGGCGGCGCACCCTCCGTCGGAGATAAGGAAATGCCGCTGCTGCTCGAGGCCTATCGGCGGATGCTGCCGTTTCTCGATCTTGGCGGCGTCATCCAGATGTCGCGGCGGCACAAGCTGCTGTTCGTGTTCGGTTTTGACGATACTGGCGCCTTGCCCAGCGGCGAGACGATTTCGGCCAAGGCGCTAAAAGCGCGGCTCAAGCTCATTGCGCAGGTCGGCAATTATACGACGATGCCTGCGCAGCGCGACAAGAAGGCAAAGTTTGTTCCCTTTGCCGACGAGGCGGTGCGCATTCTCGAGGTTTTCCGGCATCTCGACTATCGCCACGACCGACGTTACGGCGAAGACCTCTACGATGTCACCAATCTCAGCTTCTGGGGCATGGTGTTTATCTGCCTGCTCAACAAGGCGACCCGCGGCGATCTTGTTGCCGATATGATCGAGGGCAAATATGATCTCATGCGGCGCGTCGAGCAACTGGCGATGTTGCACCGCTATGTCGAGACAGTCCTGCCGGATATCGAGCCTGACGAAGAGCGTTTCCGCTCGCTGGCGCGGCAGCTCAAGGGCATCGAGCTTGCGCGCCGCAATGCCACCGAATCCGTCGCTCTGGCCCAAAGGTTGGGCCTGCCATTTGGCGATGACGAGGACTGGGAAATTCATATTGCGGTCCCGCTGCGCGGTTCCGAAGGTCATCCGCTGATTGCCAAGAACGTTGTGCGATTGCAGATCCGGCCGAACCCGGACTGGCAGTGGGAACTGAATGCGCGTATCGCCGAGCGCGGAGAGTTTTCGGAAAGCGAGAAAAAGACCTGCCGGAACGATCTCGGCCTTCCCGTTCTCGGTTGCGGAAATCTTTATGCCTTTCCGACATGGCTGAGACAGGTGCGCGAGAAAAACGGCCTGGATTTCGATACCGGCGCCGCCGACATTCGTGTGGGGCGCAAGCGGGCGGCAGCCAAGCTCATCGCCCAATGGCTGGAGAGCTGAACTCGGACCGATCGCAGTCGCGGGTCGCCGCCCACGCCATATCGAAGCGCTGAAGCATCTTCCTAAGGGCGGAGCGAATCTCTTTCGCCGGTCTGAGCATAGGCCGTGCCACGATCGCAATGGCGTCGTGGCACGGTGACGGCTGTAAAACCGGCTCAGAAAGGATAGTGCTGGGCGGAATCCTCGACCGTGATCCAGCGCAGATCGGTGAATTCGGCAATCGCCGCCTTGCCGCCGAAGCGGCCGTAGCCGCTGCCCTTGACGCCGCCGAAGGGCATTTGCGCCTCGTCGTGCACGGTCGGGCCATTGATGTGGCAGATGCCGGATTCGATCCGCGCCGCAACGGCCATTGCTCGCTGGACATTCCGGCTGAAGACAGCGGAGGACAGGCCGTATTCGCTGTCGTTGGCGATGCGGATGGCTTCTTCTTCACCGGAGACGCGAATGATCGGCTTGACCGGACCGAAGGATTCTTCCGAGTAGACACGCATCTCGGGCGTGACGTGATCGAGCAGCGTCGCCTCGACCACGGTGCCCGAGCGCTTGCCGCCGGCCACGAGCTTTGCACCCTTGGCGGTCGCATCGGCAATCAGCTCATCCATTTTCTTCGCCGCGTCGAGGCTGATCAGCGAACCGAGAACAACGTGGCCGCGCGGATCGCCGGCCGGGAGCTGGCTGGCGCGGGCGGCCAGTTTGGCCACGAACTGATCGGCGATCGTCTCGTCGACAATGATGCGTTCCGTCGACATGCAGATCTGGCCCTGGTTCATGAAGGCGCCGAAAATGGCGGCGTTGACGGCACCGTCGATATCGGCGTCGTCGAGGATAACCAGCGGCGCCTTGCCGCCGAGTTCGAGGAGGGCGGGTTTGAGATGCCTGCCGCAGGTCTCGGCGATGATCTTGCCGACCTTGGTCGACCCGGTGAAGTTCACGCGCTTGACGGCCGGATGGGCGATCAGCGCGGCGACGATCTCGGGCGCATCCTCCGGCGCGTTGGTGATGACATTGACGACACCGGCCGGCAGGCCGGCTTCGGTCAGCGCGGTGGCGATCAGCCGGTGCGTGCCGGGGCATTGTTCGGAGGCCTTGAGCACGACCGTATTGCCGCAGGCAATCGGCATGGCGATGGCGCGGGTGGCGAGGATGACCGGCGCGTTCCAGGGGGCGATCGCCAGGCAGACGCCCGCAGCCTGGCGAACGCCCATGGCGAGCGTGCCGGGCTTGTCGGAAGGGATGATTTCGCCTGATATCTGCGTCGTCATGGCGCCGGCCTCGCGCAGGATGTTGGCGGCGAACATGACATTGAAGCCGGCCCAGGGCGCGGTGGCGCCCGTTTCCTCGATCATCAGCTGGGTAAACTCGCCCACCTTGGAATCCATGATATCGGCGGCCTTCATCAGGATCGCGCGGCGCTGGCCGGGGCCGGTCTTCGACCAGGCGCCGAAGGCGGCGCTGGCGGCATCGACCGCAGCGGCAGCATCTTCCAGGCTTGCCGCGGCGGCGCGGCTTGCGAGCTTCTCGGTGAAGGGATCGATGCGATCATAGGTGCGGCCGCCGGAGGCCGCGCGGTCTGCGCCGTTGATGAGGAGGGAAATATTCATCGGAGGTCTCCTTGGGACAAGAACTAGAAGCCGAGGACTTCGGCGTTGATGGAAGCTTCGAGGCCGCCGTCGACGGCAAGATTGGCGCCGTTGATCCAGCGTGCGCCATCCGAGCAGAGGAAGAGCACGGCGGGTGCGATATCGGCGGAGGTGCCGGCGCGGCCGACGCGGGTAATGTCGCTGTCGACCCTGGCGTCGCCGAGCACGGCGCGGAACTGCTTGAGGATCGGCGTTTCCACCGGCCCGGGGCTGACCGCATTCACCCGGATGCCGCGGTTCTTGAACAGCGGCTGATGGGCGGCGCGCATGGTCCAGAGCAGCAGCAGCTCCTTGGAGATCGGGTAACCTTCCTCATCCTTGAGACCGTGCTCGGCGACAACCGCCGCCACTTCGGGAAAGCCTTCGATTCCGGCCAAGGATTTTGCCCGCTCGATGTTGGCGCGCCAGCCGTAGCCGGCGATCGAGGCGACGTTGACGACGGCGCCACCTTCGCGCAGGCGCGGCGCCACGGCTTCCGACAGGGCGCGAAGCCCGTAGAAATTGACGGCGAGCGTCGAGGAGATGCCGGTGCTGCCGGAGAGGCCGGCGACATTGGCGAGCGCGTCGAGGCGCACCGGAAGCTGCGCAACGATCTCGGCAACGCCTGATGCAGTCGACAGATCGCCCTTGATGAAGGCGGCCCCTCCACTGGCAGGCTCGCGCACATCGACGCCGATGACCTCGGCGCCCATCTGGCCGGCCAGTTCCGCCGTGCGGGCGCCGATGCCGGATGCGACGCCGGTCACCAGGATTGTTTTACCAAAAAGCATGAACGTCACCTTTCGCAACAGAATCCGGAAATAAGCCGGCTCATTCTTCCCATTTGATTTTATGCGGACCGGGCAATTTCAGCCGGTAGCCGACCGGCAGAAGTTGAAAATCGAAGCGGCGCTCGATTTCGCCCCAAAGGCCGCGCGGCAGGTAGAGCGAGAATATCAAGGCCGTGGCGCCGAGGCCGATCAGATACCAGACGCCGGCTCCGCCGAAGACGGTTTCGATCACGAAGAACAGGATGGCGCCGAGGATCGCGCCTTCGAACTTGCCGATCCCGCCGACCAGCACCATGAAGATCATGTAGGCCGTCCACTGGACGCTGAAATAGGTCTTCGGCTGGAAGGTCGTGGCGGTCGCCAGCCATAGGCCTCCGGCGACCGCGATACCGAAGGCGGCGAGCACGAAGAGCAGCCTTTTGGTTGCGATCACGCGCACGCCGACCGAGGTTGCCGCCTCCTCATTGTCGCGGATCGCCTGCATCGCAGCGCCGGCACGGCTGCGCATCAGGATGAAGAGAGCACCGAGCAGGGCGGCCATGGCCGTCAAGGCGAGCCAGTAGATCGTTGCCCGCCGCGTCGCGCCGTCATAGACGTTGAGCGAGATCAGCGAGGTTCCCGTTTCCCCCTGGATCAGCCGGTCGAGGTTGACGAGCAGATGGGCGAGTTCCGCGATAACCCACATGCCGATCGCGAACTCGCCGCCCTTCAGGCGCAGCATGAACAGCGAAAGCGGGATCGACAGCGCGCCGGTCACGATCGCGGCGGCAAGGAGCGCGACGAAGGGATTGAGCCCCGCATCCGCAAGCCGGATGGTGAAATAGGCGCCGAGGCCGAAGAACACCTGCTGGCCGACTGAGACCAGCCCGCCGAAACCGGCAAGCGCATTCCACATGGCGGCAAGGATCACGTAGATGAACAGGGCCGTCATCCGGTCGATCGCGCCGGCGCCGAGCACGGCTGGGGCAAACATCAGCAGGGCAAGCACCGCGGCCATGCAGCCGAGCGCCACCCGTGACGCTTTCGTCCAGCGTTCTATCGATATTCCGTTGGAGGCAAGGGTCGCGTTGGGGCTCATGTCGGGCTCCGGAGACGGGTGCGCAGGGAGGCGGCAAGTTTGTCGAGAGCCGGCATGCCGAACCGGGATAGCCTGACGAAAAGCACCAGCAGGAACACGGCATGGCCGCCGATCAGGAAGCCTTGCGGATGCAATTGCGCGCCGAGCGATTGGGCAAGGCCGAGAACGATGCCGCCGGCAAGCGTGCCCCATAGCGATCCCGCTCCGCCGATCACGGCCGCCTCGAAGGCGAAGAGAAGCTGCGGGCCGCCGGAATAGGCGCTGAAGGTTGCCCGCATCCCGAGAAAAGCACCGGCGATCCCGACCGTGACCATGGTGATCGCGGTGGCGACGGCGTTTACCCTGCGGGCATCGATGCCGACCAGCCCCGCCGTATCGGGATCTTCGGCCGTGGCGCGGATCGCGCGACCAAGTGCAAAGCGGCTCAGGAAGAACTGCAGCCCGCCGAGAACGAGGATTGCCGTCACCATCATCATGACGGCAAGCTTGCCGACGTAGATGTGGCCCGGCAGTTGCCAGGATGCATAGGACAGATTGCCGATGAACGGGGCGAGCGAGCGGGTGTCGGCGCCGAACTGCTCGAACAGCAGGTTGTCGATGACGATCGACAGGCCGAAGGTCGTCAGGATCGGCAGCAGCGTTCCGCCGCGGGCGCTGCGTTCCAGAATGAAGCGCTGCAGCAGCCAGCCGGCGGCCGCCATGACCGGCAGCACGATCAGCAGGCCGGCGAAAGGTGGAATGCCGGCTTTGGCGGCGAGCAGCCACAGCCCGTAAGCGGCTGCGACCGCCAGGCTGCCATGGGCGAGATTGATGATCCGCATGACCGAGAACATGAAGGACAGTCCGCAGGCGATGACGGCGTAGTAACCGCCGAGCAGAATGCCCTGGAGCAGGGTGTTGATCACGATGCGCTCCTTTCGCCGGCTGCCCGGTGTAATCCGAAATAGGCTTGAGTGACGTGCTCGCGCGTGACGGCGGCGGCCGGCCTGTCGAGAACGATGCGTCCTTCCAGCATGCAGATGACACGGCTTGCCACGCTCATGGCGCGGGCGAGATCCTGCTCGACGAGCACGATGGTCGTTCCCGAGGTGAGCAGGGCCTGCAGCTGGGCATAGACGCGATCGACGACCAGAGGCGAAAGGCCGAGCGAGACCTCGTCCAGGAGAAGAATATCGGGATTGCTCATCAGCGCCCGGCCGATGGCGGTCGCCTGCTGTTCTCCGCCCGAGAGGTGTCCTGTCTTGGCGTGACGGCGGGGTTTCAGGTTCGGAAAGGCGTCGAGGACGCGGTCGATGCTCCACTCGCCCTTGCGGCCGGAGCTCTTTCCGAGAAGCAGGTTTTCCTCCACCGTCATCTGCGAAAACAGGCGCCGGCCTTCCGGCACCAGGGCGATGCCCTTGGCGATCCGCTTGTGGGACGGGACGGCGGCCAGATCTTCATCGTTGAGAAGGACGTGGCCGGAGGATGGCAGATGGGCGCCGGCGATCGATCTGAGCAGCGTCGTCTTGCCGGCGCCATTTGCGCCGACCAGCGCCAGCACCTCGCCCTTGGCAAGATCGAAACTGACGCCGCGCACCGCCTGGAGCAGGCCGTGGCGGACGTCGAGGTCGCGGATGGAGAGAAGGCTCATGCGGGTGTCCCTCCGAGATAGGCCTTGACCACCTCCGCATTGCTCATGACCGTTTTCGGCTCGCCATCGGCGATGATCCTGCCGGCGTCCATGCAGATCAGCCGCTCCGCCACCTGCAGGAGGATATGAACGATATGCTCGATCCAGACGATGCCGATGCCGCGGCGGCGCAATTCGAGGATGGTTTCGACGAGCTCGCTTGCCTCGCCATCGGTCAGGCCGCCGCCGATCTCGTCGAGCAGCATCAGCCTTGGCTGCGTGGCAAGCGCACGGGCAAGCTCCAGGCGTTTGCGGTCCAGCAGGCCGAGCGTGTCGGCGGGGCGGTTGGCGACGCCAAGCATGCCGCAGAGCGAAAGCGAATCCACCACGCGCTCATAGGCCTCGTCGCGACTTGCGGTATTGCCGTGCGATGCGGCGACGAAGACATTTTCGAAGGTCGTCATGCCGCCGAAGGGTTTGGGAATCTGATGGGTCCGGACGAGCCCGGAGCGGCAGCGTTCCGCCGCCGTCCGGCGCGTGACGTCGACGCCGTCGAAGGTGATGCTTCCCTCATTCGGCGGGAAGGCGCCGGCGAGCACGCTGAGCAGGGTCGTCTTGCCAGCGCCGTTCGGCCCGACAATACCGATCGCCTCGCCATCGCCCATGGAAAAATCCAGATTCTCCAGCACCACCAGCGCGCCGAACCGCTTGTGGATCCCTTTGGCCGAGAGAAAGGCTCCCCCCGGCCGTCTTTGAGCTTCCCGCTGCAGCACTGTGCGCTACCCGTTATAGGCGGTGAGCTTGGCGCCGACCGGGACATTGGGGTCGGTGGCGTTTTCGGTGACGACATAGTCGAGCGCGAATTTCGAGCCCTCCGGCGCTTTCACCCATTGCGTGCCGATGATTGGTCCGGGAGAGACGTTGGCGACGGGACCGCTGTTGAAGTCGACCTTGCCGGCGATGGTGGTGGTCTTCAGCGTGCTGATCGCCTTGGCGACGGCCTCCTTGCTCTTGACGTCGGTGCTGGCCTTCAGCGCATCGAAGCCGGCGTCGAGAAGCGCAAGGCTGGCGCCGAGCTGCTGTGTCCACTGCTTGCCGCTTGCCGTTTCATAGCCATCAGCAAGTTCGGTGCCGGAAACGCCCGTCAGCGCGGATTTGTACGGGAAGGCCTTATGCCAGTAGGCGGCGCTGCCGATGTTCAGGCCGAGATCGCCGAGCGCCTCGATGTCGGAGGGAAACAGGCCCGTCTTGGCGATCTGGCAGATCTTGATCTGCTGGGTGAGGCCCTGCTGCGCGGCCTGACGCCAGAAGGCGGCGAAGTCAGGCGGTATCGGGAACGAATTGAAGATCTCCACGCCCTCCTGCCTGAAGAGAGCGATCTGCGCGGTAAAGTCGGTGGTTCCGGTTTCATAGGCGCCGGGATCGACGATGGTGAAGCCCGCCTTGGAAAGTGCCGGCGCCAGATGGGTGCGGATCGCATTGCCGTCGGCGTCGTTGGGATACATGACGCCGACCTTCTTGTTGGTCTCGATCAGGTTCCACTGCGAAACATAGGCCTTGTGGAACTCTTCGACGCCGAAGCCGAAATGATAGGTCCACTTGAACGGCGAGGGCGCGCCCGGCTTGGCGCCGCGGCCGAAATACCAGGCTTCCCAGGGCATGACCGTCGAGAGGCAGGGAATGCCTGCCGCTTCGCAGGCATCGGCCACCGGATTGATGGTTTCGGGCGTCGAGACGGCGAGCATCAGGTCGATCGCCTGGTTGTTGATCAGGTCCTTCGCCAGCTGGCCGGCGCGCGAGGGATCGGACTGAGTGTCCTGGTCGAGAATGTCAACCTTCCAGGTCTTGCCGCCCGCCTGCAGGCCGTTCGCCAGCGCCTTGCGCGCCAGTTCCAGCACATAACCGTCCGTCTCGCCGAAGCCGCCGAGAGGGCCGGTGCGCGGGCTGATGAAGCCGACCTTCAGCGTGTCGCTGCTTTGAGCGAAGGCCGTGCGGCCGGAAAGCGCCAGCGCCGCACCGCCCGCCACGGTCGATGCGATGAAAGACCGGCGGCTCAGCGATGCCGCGTTGATTTTTCCGCTGCGGAAAATGCCGTTCATGAAATCATTCCTCCCTCTTGATCGGGCCTCCCGGCCCGTTCCCATTGTTCATATCGGCCGATCTCAATTCAGATCGGGTAGTGCCGTTTTCCCGACGCCATGGTGATCCATCGGAGCTCGGTGAATTCATCGATCGCCGCCTTGCCGCCGAAGCGGCCGTAACCGCTTGATTTGACGCCGCCGAAGGGCATTTGCGGCTCGTCGGAAACGGTCGCCTCGTTGATGTGGCAGATGCCGGATTCGAGCCGCATGGCGACGGCAAGTGCGGCATTGACGTCGGCGCTGAAGACGGCGGCCGACAGCCCGTATTCGTTGTCGTTGGCAACCGTCACGGCCTCGTCGACGCTGCCGACGCGGACGATCGCTGCGACCGGTCCAAAGCTTTCCTCGCGGTAGATGCGCATGGCAGGCGTCACGTGATCGATGACCGTCGCGTCCATCAGCGTGCCGTTGGCCTGGCCGCCGCAGACGAGGACCGCGCCCTTCTGCAGGGCATCATCGACGAGCGACCGGACACGCCGGACGGCCTCAGTGTTGATCAGCGTGCCGAGCGGCGTGTTGCCGTCCTTGGGATTGCCCGCGACGAGGGTTGCGGCTTTCGTCCGGAATTTGCCGACGAAGCCATCGGCGATCTCGTCCATCAGGATGATCCGTTCGGTCGACATGCAGATCTGCCCCTGGTTCATGAAGGCGCCGAAGGCGGCAGCGCGCACGGCCTCATCGATATCGGCGTCGGCAAGGACGATGAACGGCGCCTTGCCGCCGAGTTCGAGCAGGCAGCGCTTGAGATGCCTTCCCGCGGATTCGGCAATGATCCTGCCGACACGGGTGGAGCCGGTGAAGTTGATGCGGCGCACGGCGGGATGGGCGATCAGCGCGTCGACGACAACGGCGGCATCGCTCGGCGCATTGGAAACGACATTGACGACTCCGCGCGGAAAGCCGGCGTCACGCAGGATGTCGCCGATCAGGCCATGGGTTTTCGGGCAGAGTTCGGAGGCCTTGAGGACGACGGTGTTGCCGCAGGCAAGCGGCATGGCGACGGCGCGGGTGCCGAGGATGATAGGTGCGTTCCAGGGGGCAATGCCGACACAGACGCCTGCCGGCTGACGGACGGCCATGGCAAGGCTTCCCGGAGTGCCGGAAGGGATGAGCTCTCCGGATATTTGCGTGGTCATCGCCGCCGCCTCGCGGAGGATATCGGCGCCGAGCCCGCAATTGATCGCCGCCCATTGCGTGGTGGCGCCGGTTTCGCCGGTCATGGCGGCAACGAGTTCGGATGTGCGGGCCTCCAGGATATCGGCTGCGGCATTCAGAAGTCTGCGCCGTTCGCCCGGGCCGGTTTGCGACCAGTCCGGAAAGGCGGCTGCTGCCGCATTGGCTGCCCGCGTCATGTCGGCAATGGATCCTGCCGAGGCGATCGTTGCGATGTCGCCGGTCAACGGATCGATGCGTTCGAAGGTGGCCCCTTCGGAAGCATCCATCGCCTCGTTGTTGATCATCAGCTTTGCCGAAAACACTGTTCCACCCATTCGACCCGTATTGGCGCCACGTGCTGGCGCCACATGCCGGTTTGCGTTGTTGCCATGGGAGAAAACGAGCGGACGCGGCGCCACGAAGGCGGCCTGACCGTTCCTGCATCTGTTGAAGTGCCTCCTCCCAAAGGCTGATGGAGAAAGGTTACGCCGATCTGGCGCGGATGGAATGCGATTTATTGGGTTAATATTGTAATTATCCGGTGATATCAGCATTGCTTGACTTGGGAAGCGGAGGAAAAGCATTGGCGACGGACGGAGGGATTCATCATTATGCCAGGGGCGAATGGCATGCTCCGTCGCTGTCGCACCGGCGCATCCGTTTTCAAAAAGGGTTGTATGCCGATTTCCACCATTTCCTGCTGCTTGGGGAGGGGAGTGGGGAGCTTCATTTCGACAATGGCGAACATCGGCCGCTGCACGGACCGCTGCTTGCCTTCCTGCCGCCGCAGGCGCGATGCGACCTGTCGATATCAGCCGGAACCGCGGCTCATCTGGTCGGCGCTTCGCCGCAGATCATGGTCGATGCGATCGGCGACAAGGTGGAATCCTATTCGCTGCGCATCTTCACCGAACAGCGCAAGCTGGTCGAGGCACTGGATCCCTTGACGGTCACCGAAATCAGCCCGCTGATCTCCGGCTTCGTGCGGGAACTGGGCGACCCCTCCCGCTCCTCCTGGATGGTCGCCTCCGCCTATATCAGGCTCATCCTGATGGCGCTGTGGCGTGGCTCCGATGGCGAGAGAAGCGAGCAGCGCGGGCAGGGCGAAGTGGGTTCGATCCTGCAGAGGTATCGGCAACTGGTCGAGGCCGGTTTCCGCCAGCACCGGCCGATCAGCGATTATGCCGCGGAGTTGGGCGTCACGGCCGACCGGCTGCATTCCACCTGCCAAAGGGCGCTCGGCCGCTCGCCGATCCAACTGCTGCACGAGCGTGTGGTGCAGGAGGCAAAGCTCAGATTGGAGCGATCGGCCCGCAATATCCAGGAAATCTCCGACAGCCTCGGCTTTCGCGACCCAACCTATTTCAGCCATTTCTTCAAGCGCAAGACCGGCCTTTCACCCGCCGGCTACCGCGAGATCGCCCGCGCTTCCGCCGGCTCGGAAAACAGCATGCTGTCCTCGGGTTATGCGGATTGGCCTTAGGGCACCGACGCCTTCTCGATGCGAGTCAACCGGAAGTTCGCGTAACGCCGGTGCCTCTCGCTTTCACAGGGAGGGGCCATGGGTGACCAATTTCCAAGCCGAGAGCCCGTAGGTCGATGGACGAACGGGCTTTTTGCAGCGGATTGCCGTCACGAAAGGGCGGCGGTTGAACGATTGCAGTCTATCCGGACGATTTCGACGGGCGTCGCCGAAAGAGCTGATCCCAGATGTCGTACCCCGCAGGGACAATCCCGATCAGCAGTGCAGCGGCCAAATCGAACCGTGGAACAAACGCCAGGATGATCGCGCAGAACGCGACAAGCGTCACGAATGCAAATATTGCAAAAAACCGGCTTCTGTTCATCGGTCTATCCTTTCGGAATGGGCCAGACACTGCGTCATCTCTGTACTCCATAGAGTAGATTCGGCAGCATGTAGACGATGCTCGGGAACAGATAGATGACCACCATGCAGAGAATGACGATCAACATATACGGCATCATGCCGCGGAAGATGTCGGTCAGTTTGACATGCGGAGGCGAGACGCCCTTCAAGTAGTATGCCGACATCGCCATGGGTGGTGATAGGAAGGCCGTCTGCAGGTTGATTGCCACGAGGATACCGAAGAACAGCGGATCGATCCCGAAATGCGGCAGCAGCGGAATGAAGATCGGGATGAAGATGACGATGATTTCAGTCCATTCCAGAGGCCAGCCGAGAATGAAGATGATGATCTGGGCCAGGATCAGGAACATCAGCGGCGACATGTCCAGGCCGGTCACGAAGTCACTGATGAACTGTTGGCCGCCGAGATAGGCGAATACCGATGCGAAGGTCGCCGAACCGACGAACAACCAGCAGACCATCGCGGTCGTTCGCGCCGTCAGATACACCGACTCCTTCAGTCGCTGCCAGGTCAGCGCCCGATAGGCCGCAGCAAGCGCCAGTCCCCCCAATGCGCCGATTGCGGCGGCTTCCGACGGCGTTGCCAGGCCAAAGAGAATGGCACCCAGCACCGCAAGAATTAGAAAGGCGAGCGGCGCGAAGGATGTAAGCATCATCCAGGCGAGTTGGACCGGCGTGTGCTCGCCCACATCTTCTTTCGTTGGCCGCGGCGCCAGTTGCGGCTGCAGGATTGCTCGCACCACGACATAGATGAGATAAAACCCCGCCAGGGCGAGGCCGGGCAGGAGCGCCGCCGCATACATTCGGACAACCGAGATCCCGGAGGTGGCCGCATAGACGATCAGCAGGATGGAAGGCGGGATCAGGATCCCGAGCGTGCCGCCCGCGCAGATCACGCCCGTCGCGTAGCGCACGTCGTACTTTGCCTTCAGCATCGCTGGTAGGGCGAGCAGTCCCATCAACGTCACCACGGCCCCGACGATGCCGGTTGCCGTGGCAAAGAGTGTGCAGGTGGCCAGGGCGGCGACCGCCATCGAGCCGGGCACCCGGCGCGTGACGCTGAATAGCGTCGAGAACAGCCGATCGACGATGTTGGCTCGCTCGACGATGTAGCCCATGAACAGGAACAGCGGGATAGCCGTCAGCACGTCGTTCTGGATGACCGAGTAGGTCTGGTTGACGAACAGATCGAAGATCCGGTTGTTGAAGAAACCGCCGATCCAGGTCTGCGCCAGTGTAAAGGCATCGCCGCCGGATTCGAGCGCGCGGTCATAGCCGCGCCACATGCGGCCGGCATCGAAATAGGCATAGTATCCGAAGCCGACACCCAGAGCCATCAAGGTGAACGCCACCGGGAATCCGAGGAAGATGGCGAGGATCAGGATGAGGAGCATCCCGACGGCGATATGTGCATCCGTCATTGAGCGTCCCGATCCCGTGGTTCACGTCCAGCGTCAACTTCCCGCGACGGAAGGAAACCCTCGTCCTCGGACTTGAGCACGTCCAGGCTTTTTGTTTCCAGTAGTACCTTTTCCAGTTCTTCGACATCTTCGGCCTGCTTCGGCCATTCGCCCGTCCTTATGCAGAGAATGCAGCGGAAGACCTGCGCCACGCCCTGCAGGAACAGGAGAATGCCGGCGGCGACGATCACGGCCTTGAACTGGAAGATCGGCACACCGGCGGGACTGTTGGAACTGACCTCCAGATAGCCCCAACTGCGTGCGGCATATTTCCAGCCCGAGATCACAAGCGCGGTAATACCGGGAAAGAAAAAGATGAAGTACAACACCAGTTCCAGCCTGGCCTGGGTGCGCGGTTTCCAGAGCCGGTAGATGAAATCGCCGCGCACATGGCCATCACGCGAGAGGGTATACGCTCCCGCCATCATGAAGATCGTTCCATAGAGCATGTAGCTCAGATCGAAGGCCCAGGGGGTCGGCGCGCGAAAGAGGTAGCGTGCAACAACCTCATAGCCGACGCCGAAGGCCATGATGAGTATCCCCCACGCGAACACCTTGCCGAACCACGCCGACAATTCGTCGGCGAATGCAATGTAACGGAGCATGCAAGCGCCTCCCTAATCTCGAAGAGGGACGAGGCCCGGAAATACCGGGCCTTCCCCATCTATTTTCCGAGGTTCAATTTTCCGGGGAAATAGTGCTCATAGGCGAGTGCGAGATCGGCGGAGTTCATCAACTCGTAGTACACGACCCTCTCCACCCACTGCCGCTGACTGTCGAGCACCTTCTTCATGAACGCATCCGCTTCAAGCGTGGGGATGATCTCATCCCAGGCCTTCAGTTGCGCATCCAGAATTTCCTTTGGAGTGCGGTGCACGGTCACGCCATGTTCGGCCTGGAGTTTTTGAAGGTCGCTTGAATAGTTGTCCATCGCGGACGCTGTTATCGCCGTGCTTGCTGCCTCCACGCCATATTCCAGGATCGCCTGCAGATCTTCGGGAAGGTCGTCAAACACATCCTTGTTGAAGAGGAACTCGAAAGATTCGCTCGCTTGATGGTAGGACGACAGCATGTAGTTCTTGGCGACATCCTGCGAACCAAACCGTATGTCAGAGGAGGGATTGTTGAACTCGAAGGCGTCGATCACACCTCGCTCCATTGCCGGCACGATCTCGCCGCCCGGAAGTTGAGCGACGCTCATGCCCATATTCTGCATGAGATCGGCGGCGAGCCCGACCGTACGATATTTGAGGCCGTTGACGTCGTTCACGGTCGCGACCGGGTTCTTGAACCAGCCGAACGGCTGCGCGGGCATCGGGAAGCCATAGAAGCCGTAAAGGTTCAGCCCCATGATGTCCTGGGTGAGTTCTCGGTAGAGATCCTTGCCGCCACCTTGATGGAACCATCCGAGCATGGTGGTTGCGCTGCCGCCAAATACCGGCCCGGTACCGAAGAGGGAAGCTGCCTTGTGCTTTCCGTACCAATAGACGGGAACGGTGTGGGCTGCGTCGATCACGCCATCGTTGACGCCGTCGAGCACCTGAAACGCGCCGACGACCGTACCGGCAGGCATTAGTTCGAACTTCAGGCGTCCGCCGGACATTCGTTCGACCCGTTCGACGTACAGGCGGGCAAAATCCATCCAGATGTCCGACGCGGGCCAGGATGTTTGCATTTTAATGACGGTGGGTGCCTGGGCCAGCACGGCCGGGGCGGCAAGAGCCCCAACTGCGGTTACTCCAACGAGCGTAGAGGCTCCCAGCAACTCTCGACGCGATACTGCCTTTTTGGTCATTGTTCTTCCTCCCTGGATTGTAGTCGAATTCTCCCTGCATTTCCTGGTAGTCTGCTAAGTTGAAGAGGAGGGCTCCCAACCTTTTCGCGATCAGTATCAACAACTGATTGTTCTCATTTGTCTATTATGCACACTTTTTGCAATTCTGACAGACGTTCAATTGTTGTTGATCACAGCTTGGGGCTGTGGTCCAGCGTCCAAGGCACAGTACCGCTACTCCGCGTTGTCCGGACTACCTCAGCTTAGAAAGAAAGAGCTGCTTTCGCCCGTCGACGATGAACTGGAGCCATATGCTGAACTGGAACCACGTGCTCGTTCTTGATCGCCTTCGTCCCAAGTCGATTAAGCCGAAGAGAGCCGACGTCCACACATGGCGCACGGATGTCGTCTCGCCAAACCAATGCTATGGCCGCTTTCGGGGAGCGGCAACAATTGCCTCTATGACCGAGAAGAGGCGCGAAGCTGCCGAACACTGATTGCCCAATGAAAGTCCAAAAATGGCCGTTAGTGGAAACTGCTAAAGCTGGCTCGATGTCGAAGAGCAGACCAAGCTCACGACAGCGCAAAAATCCTCACTTCCCGCCCGATGCCTTGAAGCTCCGCCATCCGGGAGGCCGATTTGATGCCGCTGTCGCGGAGGATTTCTGAAACCTGGGCATCCCCGACGATCGCCTCCGTCGTCATGATCACATTGGGATCGGCAAGGCCCTGGACGCGGGAAGCGATATTGACGGTCTGGCCGAAGTAGTCCTGCCGGTCGTTCAGGTTGACTGCGAGGCAGGGCCCCTCATGGATGCCGATCTTCAGGAGAAGATCGTCGCTGCCGTGTTCGGCATTTAAGCGAAGCATCGCCTCCCGCATCCTGAGTGCCGCCGCCACGGCGCGGTCCGGGCTCGGGAACGTCGCCATCACGGCATCGCCTATGGTCTTGACGACTGCTCCGGCCTCTGTGGCGACGATCTCGTGAAGAACCCGGAAATGCGCTCGCACCAGATCGAAGGCGGCAAGATCTCCGACGCGCTCGTAAAGCGCGGTCGAGCCTCTCAAGTCGGTGAAGAGGAAGGTCAGGCTGGTGATCTTGAGGCGCTGGTCGACATCGAGTGTATCGGTGCGATAGATGTCCCGGAAACTCTGGTTCGTCAGCAGGCGCTTGGCGGTCAGGAAAGCCTGCCTGCGGCCCAAGAGGTCGTGCAGGTCATCGCCTGCGATGCAGACGTTCGGCACCACTCTGCGATCTGTGTGGTTCTCGAGCGTCAGCCGCAGTAAGCCGGGGCGCAGCGTCAGCGTTTCGTTCAGCGCATGCGTCCGACTGATGATCATCGAGAGGGTTTGACGTTCGTCGGTGGGCTCACCCTGCACGTCGATGAACTGCGCCGAGTGTGTCACCGCATCGAAGATGATGACGAATTGCGCCGGCAGTTGCAGGGAGACGAAGGCCTTTTCGCCCGGGTCCAGTTCGATCATCTCCAGCTGGATGCGCGCCAGCCTCGCTTCGAGATCGTCAGGCAGGTCAACGCCGGAGCTGAAGAAGATCTGGCGGTAGTACTCGAGTGGCGACAACCGATCGGGATCGTGAGCGGCAATCCTGCGCACGCGCGGACTGACCGTGAACGTGACCTCGACCATCTCGTCGAGGGTCGGCTCGTATCCGGCCGCGCAGAGCGCGCAATGATACGTCTCATGGACGACGGTTTTAAGGGTTGCGCCGCTGTCGAGGACGCCGCCGCATCCTGGGCAAAGGACATTCCAGGTCATCTCGAATGCGCCTATGCGGGCTGCATGGAGAAATGCGGCGATCGTTTTCTCTTCATCGAGATGGTGTTTATCGGCGAAAGCGAGCGCATTGATGCGATTGAGCTCGCGATCCGAGCCATGCATAACGACGTTTTCGATACACTCCACCGTCTGCGGGTCAGCCGCCTGTCGCAGGGAGGCAAAAAGGACGTCCACTTCGCTCATCAGACAAGTCTCCGTGCGCAGAACCCACGGCGGACGACGCCAGGACCGGGATCATAACACGGGAGTTTCCCAATAGAAATCTAGAGGCTCGGATGCCGCTCGCTTCCCGAGCGAAGCGGCTTCAGCTCCCCTTGTATATCCGCTTCAGCGCAGCCAGCAGCGCATCCAGTTCCTCGCGCGAAAACAGCTCGATGAAGCGCTGTTCATGCCTATCGATTAGTTCTCGCGCCCGTGCGAGCATTGCGCGTCCCTCCTTCGTCAAATGAAGTTCCTGGCGGCGGCGATCGGCAGCGGAGGGGCGGCGCTCGATCAGGTCACGGGCGGCCAGCCGGTTGACGAGGGCCATCATCGTCGCCCGGTCGGTGCCGAGCGTGTTGGCAAGGTCGATCTGCGATGCGCCCGGATTGCCGGCGACGAGTTCCATCACCGCCAGCTGCTTCTGCGTCAGCGCCAGCGCCGCCATGGTTTCGGCGAAGTCGCGATAGACTGCGACATGCGCCATGCGCAGATGAAATCCCAGCAGATCGCCAAGCCGGCCGACGTCGAGGCCCGGCGTCGCGGGAGCATCTTCGCCCTCGAAATCGTCCTGCGTTGGTTTTGTGCTCATCGTTCGTTCTCGCCTCATCAAGGGTCATAACCATCAAAATCAGCAGGTTAGTCAATATCCGTCGTGCGGATTTCCCCGTGCCATTGGAGCAAATCGGATTTGCCTTAAACAGCCTCTTGCATCACAGGAAAAAGATATTAGTATGTGTTGCATACAAATATGATGCCTGCTGCGGGGAGCGGTGGGCATGGGAGGAGAACATGGCGCATTCCATTTCCGGGATGGCTTCGTCGGCGGATTGCGGACTGGTGACGGATGATCCGATCCTTTACCGCGCCCGCGTCGCACCAGGCCGTCCGGCTCTGTTCGAGATCGCTACCGGCCGGCAGCTCACCTATGCCGAACTCGATGCGCGGATCGCCCGCTGCGCGGGCTTGCTGAGCGAGGCGCTCGGAGCGCGCCGCGACGGGGCGCGTGTCGCCATGCTGGCGCGCAATTCCATGGATTCGATCGTGCTTGCCTTTGCCTGCCAGCGTGCCGGCGCCATCTACGTGCCGCTCAACTGGCGCCTCAACGCCGCCGAGCTGCGACCGATCCTTGCCGATTGCGCGCCGGCCCTGCTCGTTCACGACGAAGAGTTTGCGTCAACCGTCGCCAGCCTTGCGGGCGCCGATCCGGAGATGGCGGTGATATCGACGGCTGACGGTCCGGCCCGAGGGCTCGCCGCGCGGATCGAGGCGAGCCTTCCGGCCGCTCCGGTGTCCGTCGATGCCGACGAACCCTGCGTCCTTCTCTACACCTCGGGCACGACGGGACAGCCGAAGGGCGTCGTCATCACCCGCCGCAACGCCTTCTTTGCCGCCATCAACTTTTCCGTCGTCGGAGAGATCGGACCAAAATCCGTCGCCCTGTGCGACCTGCCATTCTTCCATACGATCGGTCTGATCGCGGTGGCGCGCACCACGTTGATGCTGGGCGGCACGCTCGTCGTCTCCGACCGCTTCACACCGGCGCGCACACTCGCCGCCCTTGCCGACCGGCAGCGTGCCGTCACCCACTATTTCGCCGTGCCGCAAATCGCGCTCGCCTTGCGCAACGATCCCGCCTATAGCGCCGCGGCTCTGGCCGGCCTGCATGCGCTCTTCGTCGGCGGCGCGCCGCTGACGCAGGCGCTGATCGAAAGCTATCTTGATGACGGCGTTGCGCTGGTCAATGGTTACGGCATGAGCGAGGCGGGAACGGTGCTGCACGTGCCGATCGATCGGCGCGCCGTGCAGGACAATCCAAGCAGCGTCGGTCTGCCCGCGCCATTGCTCGACATTCGTATCGTCGGTGAGGATGGCCGCGAGGTTGATGAAGGCGAGATCGGTGAACTCTGGCTGCGCGGGCCGGCGGTGACGCCTGGCTACTGGAACAAGCCTCAGGAAACCGCTGCCGCCTTCACCGACGGCTGGTACCGCACCGGAGATCTCGGCCGGCGCGAAGCGAACGGCTTCTATCGCATCGTCGACCGGCTGAAGGACATGTATATCAGCGGCGGCGAGAATGTTTATCCCGCCGAGGTCGAAGCAGCACTCGCAAGTCATCCCGATATCCTCGACGCTGCGGTCGTCGGCATTGCCGATATCCGATGGGGCGAATGCGGTGTCGCCTATGTGGTGGTGCGGCCGGGTGCCGTGGCGACGGGCGATGAGATCGCCGGCCATTGCGCGGCAAGGCTCGCCGCCTTCAAGCGTCCGGCGCGCATCCTCTTCGTCGAGGCCATTCCCCGCACCGCCTCCGGCAAGGTGCAGAAACATGTCCTGCGCCAGTTCCATTCCGACGAAACCCTTCAACGACAGGCCCTGTGACGCGGCCCCCCGGCATTCACGCCGAAACCCATGGAGTAACCTCATGACCGATATGCAATCGCCGGTTCTGGTCGAATTCGATAATGGTATCGCCTTCGTGACCCTCAACCGTCCGGAAAAGCGCAATGCGATGAATCCGGCCCTGAATATCAGGATGCTCGAAGTGCTCGACGAGCTCGAGGGCGACGAGCGCTGCGGCGTTCTCGTCCTGCGCGGCGCCGGCGAATCCTGGTCCGCCGGCATGGATCTGAAGGAGTATTTCCGCGACAATGACGACAAGCCGCGCGATGCCACGCTGAAGGCGCGGCGGCAATCCGGCGGCTGGTGGAGCCGGCTGATGTATTTCGAAAAGCCGACGATCGCCATGGTCAACGGCTGGTGCTTCGGCGGCGCCTTCACGCCGCTCGTTTCCTGCGATCTCGCTATCGCCGCCGAGGAGGCGAATTTCGGCCTTTCCGAGATCAACTGGGGCATTCTGCCGGGCGGCAATGTCACCCGTGCGGTCGCCGAAGTGATGCGCCATCGCGATGCTCTCTATTACATCATGACCGGCGAACTGTTCGGCGGGCGCAAGGCTGCGGAAATGGGTCTCGTCAACGAGGCGGTGCCGCTGGCGGAGCTGGAAACCCGGGTCCGCAAGATCTGCGCCAGCCTGCTCGAAAAGAACCCGGTGACGCTGAAGGCCGCCAAGGACACCTACAAGCGCGTGCGCGACCTGCCCTGGGATCTCGCCGACGATTACATCTACGCCAAGCTGGAACAGATGCTGTTTCTCGACAAGACCAAGGGGCGTGACGAGGGGCTGAAGCAGTTCCTCGACGACAAGACCTATCAGCCGGGCCTCGGCGCCTACAAGCGCGGCCGCTGAGGACGAACCCGGTTCGCCGGGCCGTTCGCGAGCCGATCATCGGGAGGAGGAAAGCAATGAAGATCCATGCCGCGGTGGCGCGTGCGCCGCATATGCCGTTTTCGCTGGAAAGGCTCGATCTGGAGGAGCCGCGCCAGGGTGAAATCCTGGTTCGCGTCGTCGCAACAGGGGTTTGCCACACCGACATCGTCATGCGTGACCAGCATCTGCCGGTGCCGCAGCCGGTCGTGCTCGGTCATGAGGGCGCCGGCATTGTCGAGCGTGTTGGAGCGGGCGTTGCCAAGGTCAAGCCCGGCGATCACGTGGTCATGACTTTCAATTCCTGCGGTCATTGCCCGAGCTGCAACGATCATGAGGAGACCTATTGCCACGAATTCTTCCCGCGCAACTTCTTCGGTGCGCGCGCTGACGGTTCGAGCGGGCTCTCATGCGAGGGAGAGCGGGTTCACGGCAATATTTTCGGGCAATCCTCCTTCGCCAGCCACGCACTGTGCCACGAACGCAACATCGTGAAAGTGCCTGGGGATGCGGATCTGGCGCTGCTCGGGCCGCTTGCCTGCGGCATCCAGACCGGCGCCGGCGCGGTCATGAACGCGCTGAAGGTCGAACCGGGAAAAGTGCTCGCGGTTTTCGGCATGGGCTCCGTCGGTCTTGCTGCCGTGATGGCGGCGCGGATCGTCGGCGCGTCACGGATCATCGCCGTCGACGTCAACGAGACGCGGCTGGCACTTGCAGCGGAACTCGGCGCGACCGACATCGTCAACGGCAAGGCGAGCGACGCGGTCGCCGCGATCATGGCGCTGACCGGCGCCGGCGTCGATTATTCGATCGATGCCTCCGGTGTGCCCGCCGTCATCGACCAGTGCGTGCGGGTGCTAGCGCCGCGCGGCACTTGCGGCATTGTCGGGGCCTCGCCCCATGGCGCGACGCTGACGCTCGACCTCACCCATATCCTGTCCGGCGGGCGCCGGGTCCGCGGCATCGTCGAGGGCGATTCCAATCCCGACGTGCTGATCCCGTTGCTGATCGATCTGCATCGGCAGGGCCGCTTCCCCTTCGACAGGATGATCACCTTCTATGATTTCGCCGACATCAACCAGGCGGTCGAGGATTCCGAAAAGGGCATCGTGCTGAAACCGGTCGTGCGTCAGCCGGCCGTCTGACACCGTTCAAGGGAGGAAACAATGAACACCGTCACCCCAATCGCCACCGATACCAGCCTTGATGTCATGAAGGCGCTGCTTGGCCGGCAAAGGGCGTCTTTCCTGAGGGAAGGGCCGCCGAGCATCGAGACCCGTCTCGATCGCATCGACCGCGTCATCGCCCTTCTCGTCGACCATAAGGATGCGATTGCCGCTGCCCTGTCGGAGGATTTCGGCAGCCGCAGCGCCGAGGCGAGCCTGCTTCTCGACGTCTTTACCTGCGTCGGTTCGCTCAAATATGCCAAGGCCCATCTTGCCGAGTGGCTGCAGCCCGAACAGCACGAGGCATTGTTCCCGGACGCGGTGGCCGAAGTGGTCTATCAGCCAAAGGGGGTTGTCGGAATCCTGAGCCCGTGGAATTTCCCCTATCAGCTCGCCCTTGCGCCGCTTGCCGGCATTCTCGCCGCTGGCAACCGCGCCATGATCAAGCCGTCGGAGGTAACGCCGGCTTCGGCAGCCTTGATGGCGGACCTCATTGCCGGCGCCTTCGACGAAACGGAAATCGCCGTCGTTCAGGGCGGACCGGCCACGGGCACGGCCTTTACATCGCTTGCCTTCGACCATCTGATCTTCACCGGCGGAACCGCGATCGCCCATCACGTCATGCGCGCGGCGGCAGAAAACCTGACGCCGCTGACGCTCGAGCTCGGCGGCAAGTCGCCGGTCATCATCGGCCGCTCGGCCGACCTCGCAGACGCGGCGCGCCGCGTCATGACCGTCAAGACGCTGAACGCCGGTCAGATCTGCCTGGCGCCGGACCATGTCTATGTGCCCGAGGAAAGCGTCGAGGCCTTTGCCGGCCACGCGGTCGCGGCGGTCGGCGCGATGTATCCGGCGCTGAAGGAAAACCCTGATTACACCTCGATCGTCAATGCCCGCCATCACGCCCGCATCCAGGGCCTGATCGACGATGCCAGGGCCAAAGGCGCCCGTGTCGTCGAGATCAACCCGGCGGCAGAGAATTTCTCCCAGCAATCGGCCCACCGCATGCCTCCGACCCTGATCCTCGACCCCACGGAAGAGATGCGCGTGCTGCAGGAGGAAATCTTCGGACCCGTGCTGCCGGTCCTTCCCTATCGCGATATCGCCGACGTCATCGATCGTATCAATGCCAAGCCGCGCCCGCTCGCTCTCTATTACTTCAGCCAGGATCAGCAAGAGGAGGCCCGCGTCCTCGACAACACGACTTCCGGCGGGGTGACGGTCAACGACTGCATGAGCCACGTCACGGCGGAAGGCCTGCCCTTCGGCGGCGTCGGCCATTCGGGCATGGGTGCCTATCACGGCAAGTTCGGCTTCCTCGCCTTCTCGCATCCGCGCGCCGTCTATCACCAGAGCAGGATGGTGGAAGCGGAATACATGATGCGGCCGCCTTATGGCGAGGCGATGCGCGGTTTTTTGGAGGCGGCGATCTGCAAATAGAAGAGAAGTGGCGGACGATGCCGTCGGCAGCCGGTTGCTGACGGCATGGATGGCTGCTCGCAATGAGTGACCCGATCGCGCAGACTTATTCCGATAACGCTGTATTGCGTCATTGGGCTATGAGTCCTGACACAGAGGATGCCGTTGTTACATACGCCTTATGCATCGGCTGCTAGCCGTTGAACCTGACCTCGTCGTTGTGGCGGCCGCCCGCTTTTCCTGTCGTCGCATTGCTGCCGGCCGTCCTGGCGACGCATCTGCGAAAGAATATGCCCTGATGGGTCTTTAGTTTAACGAAGCCCAAACCAGTATTGCCCTATGATTGGTTCGGATGACGTATTGGAAGGTGGATCCAACGCAGTGAATGGCATCTGGACGCAATTCGGTGGCAACCTGTCATTCGTGTGCCTGGCGATTTCGCTCTGGGCACATTTCTCGATCCAATTTCAGAGTCGTTCGGTCACACAGGAAAAAATCGCTTTCGGAATCATAGCCGGCGGTGCCTCCATCGGGTCCATATTGCTGGCCGTCGAAGTCAATCCCGGCATCTATATCGACATGCGCTTTTCGCCGCTTGCTTTGGCGGGCATGTTTGGCGGACCGATCGCAGCGGCTCTTGCGGCGTCGCTGGCAATGGTCTTCCGCTTCTGTGTCGGCGGCACGGCAATGATCGACGGTCTGATCGCAATTGCTGTCGCGACCGCTATCGGCCTGGCTGCCAACGTCTGGATCCGGAAGAGATCTCCCGAGCTCATGCACGTTGCGCTGCTGAGCCTCGCGCTCGGCGCCGCACTTATCGTATTGATGGCGGTGCTTCCCACACTGGTGCACGCCCGCGTATTGGCCATGATCGGTCTGCCGATGACGGTATTGAATTGCCTGGCGACGGCGCTGTGTGGTTTCGTTCTGTTGAAGACGCAGCAATGGGAGCTGGAGCGGAGCATCTTGGTGACCGCGTTTTCGCAGTCGCCCGACTATCTCTACGTGAAGGACAGAAACAGCCGGTTCATCACCGTCAATGAAAATATGATCCGCCTTTTTCGTTTCAGAACCACGGCGGAGATGACCGGATTGTCGGATTTCAATCTTATATCGCGGCCGCGCGCCGAAGAATTTTATTATCTCGAACAGCAGGTCATGGACACGGGGGTGCCCCTGATCGACTCCGTCGAGCGTATTGAAGACAGATACCTGCTTGCCTCCAAGGTGCCGCTGAAGGATAGGCAGGGGCGGGTGATCGGCCTTGCCGGCGTCACGCGTGACGTGACTGAGCGGACTGCTCTGGAGCGGGAATTGCGCAAGAGCAAGAACCTGCTGTCGCATGCGATGGCTGGCATGTCCGATGGCATCGCCATGTATGACAGCAAGGGTTTTCTCGTTTTTTGTAACGACCAGTATCGCACCGCCTTTCCGCTATCCGGGGACGCCCGCGTGGTTGGTGCGCATATCAGCGACATCCTTCGCCGCGTCGCCGAAACGGGCGAGCGCACCGGGATCCCGGAAAATGACCGTGAAGAGTGGGTCAAGGCCACCGCCGCTACGTTGCATAGCAACAAGGACGAAGAGGTTCAGCTTCACAATGGCGACTGGCGCAGCATCCGGACAAGGTTAGCGGAAGACGGCACGGCGATGGCCGTTGTCTCAGACATCACAGCGACCAAGCAGGCGGAAATCGCGCTCAGGCTTTCGGCGGAACAGCTGAAGAACCTCGCTGAGACAGATGGGCTCACCGGCATGGTCAATCGCCGGGCCTTCGACGAAGCTTTCGCACGTGAGACCGCAGGCAGCGCCAGGAAAAACACGCCGTTCAGCCTTCTGATGGTCGATATCGACCGCTTCAAGGCCTATAACGACACCTATGGTCATCCCGCCGGAGACCAATGCCTGCGTGTCGTCAGCAGGTGTCTGCGCCAGTCGGTAAGCCGCCCGGCAGACATCGTCGCACGCTACGGCGGAGAGGAATTTGTCGTTCTGCTCCCCGCAACCAGTGCGAAAGGCGCAATGATCGTTGCCGAGCAATTCGCGCGTCTCCTCAGCCAGGAAAATATCGTTCATTCCGGCAGCGAATTCGGACGGGTGACGGCCAGCATCGGCATATCCTGCGCGACGGGAGCCACCCTGAGGATAAACCCGAACCGCCTCCTGACCGAGGCCGATGCCGCGCTCTACGACGCCAAGATGCAAGGTCGCAATCGCATCCTGGCACATTCGCCCGACGAGCGGCAGACCATGAAGGACGTCGGTTAGACGGATCCTTGATAGGTTTTTCCTATCGAACCATCGTCCGCGCGCTCTTGATGTTTTCCCCGCTTCGACAATACAGGGCGCATGGACACAAAATTCATTGGTAAGAAATCGGCGGCAGCCGGCGGTTGGGGCGCTTTGAAGAGCTGTGGGAAGCGGTTGCTTCAAAGCGGCATGCCCATTTCAGGGGCGCGGGCGATGCTGAAGGCGAACCAGCCGGATGGATTCGATTGCCCAGGCTGCGCCTGGGGCGACCCGGAGCACGGATCGTCGTTCGAGTTCTGCGAGAACGGCGTGAAGGCCGTCGCCTGGGAGGCGACGGAGAAGCGGGCCACGCCCGCTTTCTTCGCGGAAAAGACTGTATCGCAGCTTCGCCAGCTGACGGATTATGAACTGGAACTCAATGGCCGCCTCACGCATCCGATGCGCTACGATGCGGCGAGCGACCGTTACCTGCCGGTCGCATGGGAGGATGCTTTTGCCGAGATCGGCAGCATTCTGAGGGGTCTCGATAGCCCCAACCGGGCGGAATTCTACACGTCGGGCCGGGCGAGCAACGAGGCCGCCTTCCTGTACCAGCTGTTCGTGCGCGTCTACGGCACCAACAATTTTCCCGACTGCTCCAACATGTGCCACGAGGCGAGCGGCATTGCCATGCGTCAGGCGGTCGGTGTGGGCAAGGGTACCGTCCTGCTGGAGGATTTCGAAGAGGCCGACGCGATCTTCGTGATCGGGCAGAACCCGGGCACCAACCATCCGAGGATGCTCGGCGACTTGCGCCGGGCGGCGATCCGCGGCGCACGCGTCGTCGTCTTCAATCCCATCCGCGAACGCGGCCTGGAGCGCTTCTCCGACCCGCAGGACAAGGTCGAGATGCTGCGCGGCGGTTCGACGGATATCGCGAGCCTCTACCTGCAGCCGCAGCTCGGCGGCGACATGGCCGCGGTGCGCGGGATGGCGAAGGCCGTGCTGGGCGCGGAAGAAGCAGCGGTCGCCGCCGGCCTGCCCTCCGTTCTCGACCACGCATTTCTCGCCGAACACTGTGCGGGTTTTGCAGAATACCGGGCAGCGGTCGAGGCGACGAACTGGGCAGAGATCGAGGACCAATCGGGACTGAGCCGGCAGGAGATCGAACGGGCGGCCGATGTCTATATCAACGCCGAGCGGGTCATCTGCACCTGGGCGATGGGCGTGACCCAGCATCTGCATTCCGTGGCGACGATCCGCGAGATCGCCAACTTCATGTTCCTGCGCGGCAATATCGGCCGGCGGGGGGCCGGCCTTTGCCCGGTTCGCGGCCACTCCAACGTGCAGGGCGACCGCACGGTCGGCATCAACGAAAAGCCATCGGACGATTTTCTCGATGCGCTGGAGAAGCATTTCCGTTTCACCGTTCCCCGCCAACATGGCCACAATGTCCTTGCCGCGATCGGAGCAATGCTCGACGGCTCGGCTGAGGCCTTCATCGGCCTTGGCGGCAATTTCGCCCGCGCCACGCCCGACAGCGCACTCGTCGAAAAGGCGCTGCGGCGGCTGAAGCTGACAGTGCATATCGCGACCAAACCCAATCATTCGCATCTCATGCCCGGCGAAACGGCCTTCATCCTGCCGTGCCTCGGGCGCACCGAGATCGATCTGAACGCGGCAGGCAACTCACAGCTCATAAGCGTCGAGGATTCGATGAGCATGGTGCATGGGTCTGCCGGCATCAATCGTCCGGCCTCGTCGCATCTCCTCTCGGAAGTCGCCATCATTGCCGGCATTGCACAAGCGACCGTCGGCTCTGCCGTGGTCGACTGGGCAGAGCTTGCAGACGACCACGACCGCATCCGCGATCATATCGAGGCGACCATCCCAGGCTTCGAAAATTACAATACGCGCCTGCGCAAGCCGCGCGGTTTCCACCTGCGCAACACCGCCGCCCATCGGGCGTGGGATACGCCGGCAGGCAAGGCATCGTTCTCTTCGGAGGCGCTTCCTGACGAGACGGTGCATCAGCGGGCGCGAAAAGGCGAGGGGCGTTTCGCTCTGCAGACGTTCCGGTCGCACGATCAATACAATACGACGGTCTACGGTCTCGATGACCGATACCGCGGCGTCTACGGGGAGCGGCAGGTCATCTTCATTCATCCAGCCGACCTGGAGGCGATGAATGCCAAGGCCGGTGACCGCGTCGACGTGGTCGGTGAGCATGATGACGGTATCGAGCGTATCGCCGAGAATTTCCGCTTTGTGCCCTATGACATTCCGCGAGGAAGCATCGCGGGTTACTATCCCGAACTGAACGTGCTCGTGCCGCTTGGCAGCGCGGGCAGGGAAAGCGATACGCCCACCTCGAAATCCATCATGGTGTCCTTCCGCCGGCGAAAAACCGCGTGAGCGAAGAGGCCTCCGACGCTGATCGTTTTCTTGCCCTCGTCGCCGCGGCGCAAGGCAGGGAGATCAGGCTGACATCCATACAGGCCGGTCTCCTTGTCGCCGCGGAACTGGGGATTGCGCGTGACAGCCGCGCCTTTGCGCGCCTGCTGGGGATCGCGCATTCTCTCGTGCTCAGGGAACTCAACGTCCTGGCGGAACGCGAAGGGGTGCTGCAGATCGTGAAGCGGGATCTGAGGACAATGAGAGTGCATTACACCTTGCCGCCGCGGGGCGGGGCGTAAACATCCTGCGTCAGTGACGGGTCAACCGCCTCTTCACCGTAAGCCACGGCCATTATCGATGGATCACGCGCTTCCTGGTGTCGGAGGGGTATTCTCCATATGTGGTTTTATAGACCGCGGAAAACCGGCCGAAATGAAAGAAGCCCCATTTGAGGCAGATGGCCTTCATGGTCTCCCTGCTCTCGGGATCGAGCAGATCTCGGCGCGCGGCGCGCAGCCGAAGCGTCAGCAGATAGGCCGCGGGAGAGGTTCCCCTGAATGCACGAAAACCGGTTTCGAGTGCCCGGCTGGAGACGCCGGCCGCTTCGGCCACCTTCGGCATGGTGATCGGTTGATCGATATTGGCGTGCATGAACTCGATCGCCCTGCGGACATGGCGGGGAGCGATCAGGGCGGGGCCATTCTCGAGGAAATGCGACAGCCGGTGCGGCACCAGGCGCACGACCAGATCGGCCAGCGCCTGCGTCATATGCGCCATGGCGATCGGCGACTGCAGCAAGGGGCCATCGTCGCGCATGCCCGAGATGATCGTTTCCGTGAGATTGCTGATAAGGCGGCCTTCCGGCCTGGACAGATCCAGTTCGGGCAGCAGGTCGAGGGAGCCGCTGAACGGCATCTCGAAAGTCTGGCCGATCGTCTGGAGGATGACAGGCCAGTTGATCAGCAATTCATCGATGACGTTCGATTGCCCGTGCATGATGACGCTGTCGGGCTCGAAATTGTTATAAAGAAGCAATTTTCCCTGTCCGGCCTCGGCGATGCGGGACCCATAGGCCACGCCCATGCCGCCGCTGCGCGGCACGACAATCGACAGATACTCCGACGTATCGACGGTCGGCTCGATATTGAACTGAAACTCCGCCTCGTGATAACCCGTAAGCAGGACGGCTTTGTCACAGACGGAGAAATCCAGTCCCCAATGGAAGTCCTTGGCGCGGCCGACGGGCTCGGCATCAAATGCGCCAAAAGCGCCGCCCAGCGTTTCGACCATGTTGTCGAAGGACGAACCACTAAATCGAAATGAAAATGGGGGAGGGCTATTTTCAGTCATGCTGCTCCCACTGTTCGATGCGGCTGCTTTCGGCATGCGCTCCTCCACCGCTCGCAAGTGCCAGCGCGACGCGCGGCCGGCGCGGGTGTCGGATTGGTGCACGTGCCTCTGCCAGTCTTGCCGGTCGCCATGGGTGGTCGTCCTGCGCCGCGGCGGTTCATCAGAGCCCGCAGACGGGAATGGATGAGCGGAGCTTGGAGGTATATTAGACGATTGTTGGATAAAGTGCAGCAGCTTGCAGCGGAGTAGGTGGTTCTCTGCGTGATATCGGCATCGAGATCAGAGGCGTGCGGCAGCTGAAGCAGGCCGATTTTTGGCGTTGCAGGCGTCAAAAAGTCCAACCTCCTGAACGCATTGTCGATCGTCCCATCCAGCGCAGAATTGTCGCCCAGACGACAGGAGCTGACAGAACCTGCCGGAATAGGCAAGACGTCACGCTGCCGGTTATGGTGATAACGCGCTGATAAAACGACTACGCTAAAGGAATGATTTTACAGCTGTATCCGCCACGCCACAGATTTACCCGCAGCGATCTTGCCGGATGCACATCATCTGAAGCTTATAGTGAACGCCCCATTCGAGAGCCGCGCAGTCGCCTGCCGAAGGTTCTTAGTGGACCGCTTAAAGAGGGCCCTCGGCAGGCGACATGCAGGCATACGCACGGGATGGAGTGCGTATGTACGATCCCTTCCATCCTGTTGGGGGTGATGGGATGGACGGGCTTGGCTTTGGGACCGCAAACCATCATGGTCTTGGTCGGCTTTCATCTTACTGTTCCCTAGCTATGGAGCAATTGTCGGGTCCCGATATTGTCGGCCAACCGGCTTTTCGTGACGCAGTCTGGACTGATCTTGCGCAAAATGTATATGAACCAGCGCCGCCGAAGCCGCCTGTTCCGCGCAAGCAACTGCGCAAAGTGGATAGAAATCTTTAGTTTCTCATTTGGCACGAACGACGGGACGCCGGCATGATGCCGTCGGGCGCGATGCGTTCGTTCTTTGAGCTGAGCAATGATTTTCTCACCGAAGGCACAAGCGACGGATCGTTTCCAACACGCCGATGTCGACGTCGAGATTATCGGTTTCCACGACGCTTGCGGACTTCGCTCTGTTCCCGGGGATACGGACTCCCTTGGAACACAGCCGTTCCAATTGGGCCTTGGCGCGCTCCGGAAAGTCCGAATCTACGGCCGCCGGGAATAGCGCGATCACGGTCATTCCCGCATTCACCGGGTGCTCGCCCGAGAGAAAGTGGCCGGCATCGAGCGACCAGGCGGCCCCGGAAAGACCCGCAGCGAGCATCTCGACGATAAGGGCGATATTGCCGCCCTTATAGCCGCCGAAGGGCAGGAGAGCGCCAAGCATCGCCTTGACCGGATCGGTGGTGATGGCGCCGGTCTCGTCGATGGCCATGCCGTGAGCGATCGGCGACTGCGCCTTTGCCGCCTCGGCAAGGGTTATGAATGCCGTAGCACTCGTCGCCTGGTCGATGACGAGGGGCGGCAGGGTTCCGGCAGGGGTGCGCCGAAAGCGAGCGGATTGGTGCAGTAGACGCGCTCCCCGCCCTCGGCGGCTGCCATCAAGGCCGGTCCGTTGGCGGCGGCGATGGATATCAACCCGTCCTGAGCGAGACGCCGGACGTAGTATCCCAATTCCCCGGCGGTATAGCTGTTTCTTTGTGTGAGGACGGATATGCCGAAGGTTTTCACGCGTGTCGTGAAGTCGTCGTAAATAAGGTCAAACCCGAGCTGCGCTATGCCGCCATCCGCGTCGGCCTGGATCAGGGCCGGCAGCACATGGTCGAAGCGGGGCTTGGCGTCTCCATTGATCCGCCCGTCGCGCAGGCTGGTGAGATAATCGACGAAATGCGGAAAACCGAGCTCAGTGCGCCCGAAGCAGGCGGCCGACAGCGTTGCATCGACGAGCGCCTTCGCCATTGCCGGGCTGCCGCCGCAGGCGAGGCAGGCTTCGAGCGCCAGTTGGCGGAGCTCGTCGATCGGCATTCTCATCTTCTGCCCGGTCATCACAGCTCCAATGCGGCTCGTCCGCCCTCATAGACGGCATAAGGTGACGCCATTGACCCAGCATCTTCAAGGTCCGCGCCCGCGCGGGCCGATCGGCGAAACCAGACGCGGGAAGAGTTTCGGCATGGTGATCCCCAGGCGTCAGGCGGCCGACCTCTCAGTTCCGGAGATGGCGATGTGCCTCGCCAACGAGACTGAAAGACGGCCGCATTTGGAGCGTCAAAGTGCGACCGAGAGGGCGCTGTCGCGTCGGGGAGCCACCTCCTGCGAGTTCACCATCGCGCCCGCGAGCTGGCGGAAGGTGACAAGCCCCAATGCTTCCCCGGATGGTGAAACCACCCTGGCATCGTCGTGCGCCGCCGATGCCAGGATCCGGACGGCGTCTTCAACGGTCGCGCCGGATGCAATCGTCAATCCGCCTGGGACCGCACCGGAATGCAGGGGTGTCATGACGGCATCGACCTGGATGACCCGGCCTCGATTGACCTCCTTGACGAAGTTGGCGATGTAGGCGTCTGCCGGACGCAGAACGATGTCCTGGCTGGTGCCCTGCTGGATGACTTCGCCATCGCGCAGGATCGCAATCTGGTCGCCCAGCCGAAGGGCTTCATCGAGATCGTGGGTGATGAAGACGATGGTCTTCTTGATCTCCTTCTGAATGTCGAGAAGGACCGTCTGCATATCCGTGCGGATCAAAGGGTCGAGCGCCGAATAGGCCTCATCCATCAGCAGAACCGGCGCATCGTTCGAGAGGGCTCGCGCCAGCCCGACGCGCTGCTGCATGCCGCCCGAGAGCTGGTTGGGATATTTGCTCTCGAAGCCCTTCAGGCCCACCCGCTCCAGCCAGCCCATGGCGACGTCGACGGCTTTCGAGCGCTCCATGCCCTGCACCTCGCGGCCGAAGATGGTATTGTCGAGAACGTTCCGGTGCGGCAGAAGCGCGAACTTCTGAAACACCATTGCCGTCTGGTGCCGGCGAAACGTCCGCAAGTCGGTCTCGTTCATTTTCACGACATCGACGCCGTCGACAAGCACTTCGCCGGCGGTTGGATCGATCAGACGGTTGATATGGCGGATGAGCGTCGACTTGCCCGAACCCGAAAGGCCCATGATGACCTGGATGCGGCCCGAAGGTATCTCGACATTGATATCTTTCAGGCCGAGCACGTGGCCGTGCTTTTCGTTGAGCTCGGTCTTCGACAATCCCTTTTTGACGGCATCGACATGAGCGCCGGGATTGGGACCGAAGATCTTGTAGAGATGGCGGATCTTGATGCCGCCGAAACGTTGATCAGCCATGGACGATCTCCCGATGCTTCTGGAGCCGTTTGCCATACGCCTGGCTGACCCGGTCGAAGATGATGGCAATGCCGACGATGGCAAGGCCGTTGAAAATACCCAGGGTGAAGTACTGGTTGGCGATCGCCTTCAGAACCGGCTGGCCAAGGCCCTGGACGCCGATCATCGAAGCGACGACGACCATGGCAAGCGCCATCATGATGGTCTGGTTGATGCCGGCCATAATGGTGGGAAGCGCCAGCGGCAGCTGGACCTTGAACAGCTTCTGCGAACTCGACGTTCCGAACGCATCGGCTGCCTCGAGCACGTCCTTGTCGACCAGGCGGATGCCGAGGTCGGTCAGCCTTATCATCGGCGGGATGGCGTAGATGACGACGGCAATCAGTCCCGGCACCTTGCCGATGCCGAGCAGCATGACGACAGGGATCAGATAGACGAAGCTCGGCATGGTCTGCATGACGTCGAGGATCGGATTGATAACGCGCTGCAGCCGGTCGGAACGCGCCATCAATATCCCCATCGGAATGCCGATGGCGATGGAGAGCACGGTACAGACGAAGATCATCGAGACCGTCCGCATCGTATCGTCCCACATGTCGAAATAGCCGATCAGCAGCAGCGTGACGAGACAGCCGAGGACGATCTTCAGGCTGCGGCTCGCAAACCATGCGATGACAAGGATGATTGCCGTAATGATCGGCCACGGCGTCTGCGTCATGAAGCGGTCGGCGGCGATCAGGAAATGCTGCAGCGGGGAGAAGAGGCTTTCGATCGCGTCGCCGTAGCTGCGGGTAAATGCGCGAAAACCGTCATCGATCGCCTTCTTCAGATTGCGAAGGGCGTCGTCATCCATATGCGGGAATTTATAAAACCATTCCATTCGGTTCCCCTTTTCTTCAAAGAGCCGTGGCAGTCTTTTTGATTTTATCGGCAGCGAGAGGCGGTGCGCATTAAGCGCACCGCAGTAGTCGGCGTTAAAGAGCAGCTTCGATCTTCGTGGCTGCCTCAGGCGAAACCCACTTGGTCCAGAGGTCCTTGTTTTCTTTGAGGAAGTGCTTGGCACCGTCCTCGCCGGTCGCCTGGTTGTCGGTCATCCAGGCCATGAGCTTGTTGACCGTTTCGTTGCTCCAGGAGCGCTTCGTCAGGTAGTCCATGACTTCAGGGCCGACCTTTTCCGAGAAAGGCTTTGCAACGAGGGTGACGATCTTGTCGACCGGCCATGCGTTCGGCTTCGGATCGGGGCAATCGGCAACGGTATTGCAGCGCTTCCATTCTGCGGCATCGTTCGGCACGCCGGCTTCCAGCTTGACCATCTCATACTTGCCGAGCAGCGCGGTCGGCGCCCAGTAATAGCCGGCCCAGCCTTCCTTGCGTTCGTAGGCCTTGGAGATCGAACCATCGAGGCCGGCAGCCGAGCCGGTATCGACGAGGGTGAAGCCGGCCTTGTCGGCTTCGAAGGCCTTGTAGAGCTGCGTGGTCACCACGGTGCCGCCCCAGCCCTGCGGCCCGTTGTAGATGGCGCCCTTCTTCGGATCCTCAGGAGCGGGGAAGAGTTCCGGATGTTTCAGCACATCGCCGATGGTCTTGATATCAGGATGGGCATCGGCCAGATATTTGGGAATCCACCAACCCTGCACGCCGCCATCGGGCAGCGGAGAGCCGACCTGGACGATCCGGCCTTCTTCCGTTCCCTTCTTGACGACATCGGGCAGCAGGTCGATCCATGCTTCCGGCGCGATATCAGGCTGGCCCTTTTCGGCCATCGAGGTAATCGTCGGGACGGTATCGCCGACGGTGATTTCGGCCTCACAGCCATAACCTTCGTTCAGGATGAACTTGTCGAGGTTGGAGAGAACCTCTGCACTCTGCCAGTTCATGCTGGCGATGGTGACAGTGCCGCATTCGGCGGCGCTGGCGAAAGACGCCCCGCCGATCAGGCCGAACGTCAGACATGTCGATGCGAATAGTTTTTTCATTCTCGTTCCCTCTATTTAGCGGCCGGTTTTGCTGAGCGGGGCGCCGCAGGACCCACTCCAACGGTTGTCAGGAAGCGTCTCCCATACTCACCGATTTCTTGAATGCTGCCGATAGCCCCTTTGCGACCGAAGCGTCGAACCCCGCAGCGCGCATGCCTTCGATGGCTGCCGCAGTGGTGCCGCGATAGCCGACAAAGGCTTGAACGACGTCATCGGGACATTCGTCGCGGCGCTCCAGCAGGCGGCCGGCGCCTGTGATCACCGTGTTCACGGCACGGCGCGCAATCTCCGCCGGCAGGCCATTTGCGACGGCGTCGCGCATCATGGCGGCGGCGAGCAGCGCCGGGAATGCCGGTCCGGACCCGGAAAGACCGGTGAGGTAATCAATGTCGCTTTCCCTTGCGACCTCGTCCTCAGATCCGCATGCCTGAAAAACCGTGCGGACAAGCGCCCGGTCGTCTTCGCTGACATCGCTCGCGCCAATCCACGGCGTATAGGACTTGGCCACTTCGGCGGCGGCATTGGGCAAAGCGCGGATAACGCGGCCGGTGTTGTGGCGCTCGGAAAGTGCGTCCAGACGGATGCCCGCCATGACTGAGATGATGAGCTTGCCGCCGGCATCGACATCAAGAGCATGCCAGTCATCAGGACGGACGGAGAGGACGATCACGTCCGAGCGGTCGGCAAGCGCCTGATTGTCGGTAGTCAGGAAAGAATTCGGGAAACGGCGCGGCCGCTCGCTGCGATAGGAGAGGGAGAGATTTCGAGGTTCGACCAGGCCAGCATCAAGGATCGCGCCGGCGATTGCTCCGCCCAGCCAGCCGCCGCCGCCAATGATACCGATCCTCAAGGAAACGCTCATCCCGGCCTTCCCTAACCCGGCCTGTAGCCATGCCGCGAGAAGAAGCGATCGAGCTCCCTCTGCTGCGGCACTTCGCCGGTGTAGATCGCGATATATTCGGGAATCCGTTTCATGCGGACGGCGAGTTCCTCCTTGGCTTGCATGGAGATATATCCGATCTGCACGAGGTAAGTTGTTCGCGCTCGGACATCTGATGTCGCTTCTGGTAGCCCAAACCGGATAAACATCCGCTTGAGCGCATCAAGCCGGAGTTGATCGGCTTGCCGGACCTCGGCGAGAATCTCGTCGGACTGCAGCGCCCAGCTGCGCACAGCGAATTCGAACCTGGCGTCGAACAGATCATTGTTGAGCCAGCAGTCGAAGACGTTGAGCATCGCCTCGGCAAGCGATTCCGCGTAGGCTTCGGACTGCTTGACGATGTTGCCGGTGTTTTTGTCGCGCCAGCGCGCCACGAGCCCGGCCAGAAGCTCTTCCCGGTCCTTGAAAAACCAGTAGAAACTCGTGCGCGAGAGATTGAGCTTCTTCGCCAGCGGCAGAATTTTCACCGAATCCACGCCGGAATCCAGCAGCGAGTGGTAAGCTGCTTCCAGCCATCCCTCCTGTGATCCGCGCCAGCCAGTGTCGTTCAAAGCCTGATCCATGGGCTATCTCCTATCAAATTATCAAGCCGCGCACAAGAAAAATGTACATCAGTGTCGAAAACAACGACCCAGTTGTTTTCAATGTTGACACATATGTACATTATGCTTAGCGTCTGCCCTGACGTTTTTAATCCGGAACCACGGCCCATGTCGAACGATCCCCTTCTTCAACCCTACCAGCTCAAGCATCTGACGCTACGCAACCGTATCATCGTGACCTCCCACGAACCGGCCTATCCGGAAGACGGCATGCCGAAGGAGAGGTATCGCGCCTATACGGTGGAGCGGGCAAAGGGGGGGGTGGCCCTGACGATGACGGCCGGCTCGGCTGCGGTTTCCAGAGACAGCCCGCCGGTGTTCAACAATCTGCTCGCCTATAAGGACGAGATCGTACCCTGGGTCAGGGAAATGACCGACGCCGTGCATGAAGAGGGTGCGGCGATCATGATTCAGCTCACTCATCTCGGCCGGCGCACGCGCTGGGACAAGGGCGACTGGCTGCCTGTCGTGGCGCCGTCGCATCAGCGCGAGGCGTCCCACCGCGCCTTCCCGAAGAAGATGGAAGATTGGGACATCGAGCGCATCATCAAGGATTTCGCCGACGCTGCCGAGCGCATGAAGGCAGGCGGCATGGACGGTGTCGAACTGGAAGCCTACGGCCACCTGATCGATCAGTTCACGTCTCCGCTCACCAACGAGCTCGACGGTCCCTACGGCGGCTCGCTCGACAACCGTTTGCGCTTCTGCTTCGACGTCTTCAAGGCGATCCGGCAAAGGGTGGGGAACGACTTCATTCTGGGCGTGCGCTACACCGCCGACGAATGTCTTCCCGGCGGTACCGGCAAGGGCGACGGCATCGAAATCTCCAAGCGTCTGAAGGCAAGCGGCCTGATCGATTACCTGAACGTTATCCGCGGTCACATCGATACCGATGCGGGTCTCACCGACGTAATCCCGATCCAGGGCATGGCGAATTCGCCGCATCTCGATTTCGCCGGCGAAATTCGCGCCGCAACCGATTTCCCGACCTTCCATGCGGCGAAAATTCCTGACGTCGCCACTGCGCGCCACGCGATCGCCTCCGGCAAGGTCGACATGATCGGCATGACCCGCGCCCACATGACCGACCCCCATATCGTCCGCAAGATCATCGAAAAGCGGGAAGACGATATTCGTCCCTGCGTCGGCGCCAATTACTGTCTCGATCGCATCTACCAGGGCGGGGCCGCCTTCTGTATTCACAATGCCGCCACCGGCCGCGAACTGACCATGCCGCATATCGTGGCGAAAGCTGAGGCCAAGAAAAAGGTCGTCATTGTCGGCGCCGGACCGGCCGGTCTGGAAGCGGCCCGCGTCGCCGGAGAACGCGGCCACCAGGTCGTCGTTTTCGAAGCGGCGAACAATCCCGGCGGCCAGATCCGCCTCACCGCCCAGAGCGAGCGCCGCAGGGAAATGATCAGCATCATCGACTGGCGCATGAGCCAGTGCGAGAAATACGATGTCACCTTCCACTTCAACACCTGGGCGGAAGCCGATACCATCCAGGCCGAGAACCCCGATGTCGTCATCATCGCGACCGGCGGCTTGCCGCATACCGAGGTTCTCGCCAGCGGCAACGACCTGGTGGTCTCGTCATGGGACATCATCTCCGGCGACGTGAAGCCTGGAACTAACGTGCTGATCTTCGACGACGCCGGCGATCATGCCGGCCTTCAGGCAGCGGAGTTTCTTGCCAAGGCCGGCGCCAAGGTCGAGATCATGACGCCGGACCGGTCCTTCGCGCCCGAGGTCATGGCCATGAACCTGGTGCCTTATATGCGGTCTCTTCAGAAGCACGATGTGACCTTCACCGTCACCTACCGTCTCGAAGCCGTCGAGAAGAGCGGCAACCAACTCGTCGCCCATGTCGGCAGCGATTACGGCGGGATCGCCAGGCAGCACAGCTTCGACCAGATCGTCGTCAATCATGGAACCATTCCGCTCGACGAGCTCTATTTCGAACTGAAGCCCAGCTCGAGCAATCTCGGCGAGATGTCGCACGATCAGCTTCTTTCCGGAGAACCTCAGTCCGTCATTCGCAATCCTGATGGCAAGTTTCAGCTGTTCCGGATCGGCGATGCGGTCGCCGCACGCAACACGCATGCCGCCGTCTATGACGGGCTGCGCATTGCGAAAGATATCTGATCGCAAGAGCGGACCGCTTGCCAGCCGATCGTCTCGGGAGGTGATGACATGAGTTTACGCAATGAAAGCCTGCAGGTTTTCCTGGACGCGACTTTCGTGGCTTTCGATCAGTTCGCCAAGGCCCCGGAAGCCCGCCGCTCGATCCGTCAGATTTTTGCAGCGCTGGAGCGCCCGGGGGCTGCGCGCGTGGGGGAGGGAAGCCGGTTGCCCGTTTGCGCTCAGCTTGATGTGGCGCTCTCGATCGATACGGCCTATCCTTCGCTGACGCGATTGATCGACGGGTTCAAAGGCATCGAGCCAATGCTTGAATGGCGTCGGCGCAGCAAGTATGACCACACGGCCAGCGACAATTTTGTCGATGGGCATGCCAATGCGATGATCATCGGCCCGGGAGGATTGGAGGAGAGGAGCGACCTATGGGTCGGCGTGACGTTGATGGCGCCTCAGGTGCGCTATCCCGACCACGTTCATGCGCCAGAGGAGGTCTACCTCGTACTGTCCGAGGGAGAGTTCCAGCAGGGGGAAGGGGACTGGTTTTCGCCTGGTATCGGCGGATCCCTCTACAATGTCCCCGACATCAAGCATGCCATGAAGTCGCTCGCCACGCCGCTCTTCGCCTTCTGGGCATTACTTGCCGAACGGCCAGCAGTTTAGAAATAAAGGGGGGTTGCCCATGAAGATACTCGTGCCAGTCAAACGGGTTGTCGACTACAACGTGAAGATCCGGGTGAAGCCGGACGGCACGGGTGTCGAGCTTGCCAATGTGAAGATGTCGATGAACCCGTTCGACGAGATCTCGGTGGAAGAGGCGCTGCGGCTGAAGGAAGCCGGCAAGTGCGAGGAAGTGGTGGTCGTCTCGATCGGCCCGGCCAAGGCCGAAGAGACGCTGAGGACCGCCCTTGCGATGGGCGCCGATCGGGCGATCCTGGTCGAGACCGACGATCAAATCGAGCCGCTCACTGTGGCGAAGATCTTGAAGGCTGTCGCCGACGCCGAACAGCCGGGGCTGATCATCGTTGGCAAGCAGGCGATCGACGACGATAGCAACCAGACCGGCCAGATGCTGGCGGCATTGATGGGAATTGCCCAGGCGACCTTCGCCTCGAAGATCGAGATCGGTGATGGCAAAGCGACCGTCACCCGCGAAGTCGATGGCGGCCTGCAGACGATCGAGATCAAGCTGCCTGCTGTTGTCACCACCGATCTGCGCTTGAACGAACCGCGCTATGCCTCGTTGCCGAATATCATGAAGGCGAAGAAGAAGCCGCTCGACAAGAAGACGCCGAGCGACTTCGGTGTCGACACGACGCCACGTCTCAAGGTGTTGAAGACCGAGGAGCCGTCGGGCCGCAAGGCCGGCGTCAAGGTCAAGTCGGTCGCCGAACTCATCGACAAGCTCAAAAACGAAGCCGGCGTGCTGTAATCAGCTGGGAACAGGAGCCATCATCATGACCATTCTTCTTCTGGCTGACCACGACAATGCCAGCCTGTCCGACCAGACCGCCAAGGCGCTGACGGCAGCCGCAAAGATCGCCAAGGAACAGGCAAGCGATATTCATGTGCTCGTTGCCGGCAAGGCTGCCAAGCCCGCTGCCGAACAGGCGGCAAAACTTGCCGGCGTCTCCAAGGTGCTGCTGGCCGAAAGCGACGAACTCGCCAACAATCTGGCCGAACCGCTCGCCGACCTGATCGTCTCGCTGGCCGGCAGCTACGACACGATCCTGTCTGCCGCCACCTCGGTCGGCAAGAATGTGCTGCCGCGCGTCGCTGCCCTGCTCGATGTCGCTCAAGTCTCCGAGATCATCGAGGTAATTTCCTCAGATACCTTCAAGCGGCCGATCTATGCCGGCAATGCCATTCAGACGGTGCAGGCGAGCGATGCCAAGAAGGTGATCACCGTGCGCACCGCATCCTTTGCCTCTACACCGGAAGGCGGCTCGGCCACCGTCGAGGCGATCCCGGCGGTTTCCGATCCGGGGCTGTCGACCTTCGTCGGCGATGCGCTGTCGGCCTCCGACCGGCCGGAGCTGACCTCTGCCAAGATCATCATCTCCGGCGGCCGGGCACTCGGCTCGGCGGAAAAATTCAGGGAGGTCATCCTGCCGCTTGCCGATAAGCTCGGGGCCGCCGTTGGCGCTTCCAGAGCCGCCGTCGACGCCGGTTATGCGCCGAACGACTGGCAGGTCGGCCAGACCGGCAAGGTGGTGGCGCCGCAGCTTTACATTGCCTGCGGCATTTCAGGCGCCATTCAGCATCTGGCCGGCATGAAGGATTCGAAGGTGATCGTCGCCATCAACAAGGACGAGGAGGCGCCGATCTTCCAGGTCGCCGACTACGGATTGGTCGCCGATCTCTTCGACGCCTTGCCGGAATTGCAAAAGGCGCTCTAACCGGGGAGACCGAACGTGGCGCGCGTCGTGGGACGTCCAATCAAACCTGGTGCCGACCTTCTTCTCAACGATGACGAGAAGCCGGCATACATACGGCTGCACGACATCGGCAGAGAGCGGCGCTCTCGGCCGCTGCAGGAATTCCTCAATGATGTCGGCGGCCTGATGCTGTCGGCGGAGGCTCCCGCCGTCGCCAGTTTCGTCGCGGGCAAGGTTCTCCAGAGGCTGCTCAAGACCGGCAAGGTGCGTCCGGAGGGCGGGCCTCTTCCCGGCGCGCCCGAAGGGCTGGAAGACGCCATCGGCCATCTTGCAAAATCGGGGCGGAAATACGAGGCGATCGCCGGCCAGTTCCAGAGTCTCGCCGATAAGCTGCTCTGGAGACGCGGCCGCTCCGGTCCGTTCGCAAGCCTGAATTTTGGCAATACGCATTCCCATGCGGTGTTGGTGGGACCCGGCGGCATGGAGGAGCGCGCCGATCTCAGGGTCGGCGTGATCTACATGGATCGCTACACAAGATTCCCCGATCATGTTCAGTCGCAGCCCCGTGCCTTCATTCTGCTTTCGCCGGGCGAAATCCGCCTCGGCGATTCCCAGTGGTTCTCTGCCGGTATCGGGACGGTCTTTGCAAACGACGCGGGGCAATCCTTCGCGATAAGATGCACAGCCCGGCCGCTGCTTGCGGTCTGGTGCCAGGTTGAGCGGGAGACGTGATGGGTTCCTTGGCGACAATGGGCCCGAGATGAACAAAAGCCCGAAGGCGAGAGCTTGAAGTCTTGGCGGGACCGCAGCGAAGCAGATCGGCGAGAGCCGGTCGATCGGAATATGCAGCATCAGAATTCAATTTAAGAGGAAGGATATCAAAATGGACGTTCGCGCCGCCGTGGCCACACAGGCAGGAAAACCGCTCGAAGTGATGACCGTGCAGCTGGAGGGGCCGCGGGCCGGCGAAGTGCTGGTGGAGGTCAAGGCGACGGGCATCTGCCATACCGATGATTTCACTTTGTCGGGCGCCGATCCGGAAGGCCTCTTCCCGGCGATCCTCGGCCATGAGGGCGCCGGCATCGTCGTTGATGTCGGCCCCGGCGTCACTTCGGTGAAGAAGGGCGACCACGTCATTCCGCTCTATACCCCGGAATGCCGCGAATGCTATTCCTGCACCTCGCGCAAGACCAATCTCTGCACCTCGATCCGCGCGACCCAGGGCCAGGGCGTGATGCCGGACGGAACCAGCCGCTTCTCGATCGGCAAGGACAAAATCCACCACTATATGGGCTGCTCGACCTTTTCGAACTTCACCGTGCTGCCGGAAATCGCCCTTGCCAAGGTCAATCCCGACGCGCCATTCGACAAGATCTGCTACATCGGCTGCGGTGTCACGACAGGCATCGGCGCCGTCATCAATACCGCCAAGGTGGAGATGGGCGCGACCGCCATCGTCTTCGGTCTCGGCGGCATCGGCCTCAACGTGCTTCAGGGCCTGCGTCTTGCCGGCGCCGACATGATCATCGGCGTCGACATCAACCCTGACCGCAAGGCCTGGGGCGAAAAGTTCGGCATGACCCATTTTGTCAATCCGAAGGAAGTCGGCGACGATATCGTGCCCTATCTCGTCAATCTGACCAAGCGCCACGGCGACCTGATCGGCGGCGCCGACTACACGTTCGACTGCACCGGCAACACCAAGGTGATGCGCCAGGCGTTGGAATCTTCCCATCGCGGCTGGGGCAAGTCCATTATCATCGGCGTTGCCGGCGCCGGCCAGGAAATCTCCACCCGTCCGTTCCAGCTGGTTACCGGCCGCAACTGGATGGGCACGGCGTTTGGCGGCGCGCGCGGCCGCACCGACGTGCCGAAGATTGTTGACTGGTACATGCAGGGCAAGATCCAGATCGATCCGATGATCACCCACACCATGCCGCTCGAAGACATCAACAAGGGCTTCGAGCTGATGCACAAGGGCGAAAGCATCCGCGGCGTGGTCGTGTACTGAGCCATGAAGACGATCTCGACCGAAAATTCTCATGGCGGCACCCAGGGCGTCTACGTTGGTCGCTCGGAAGCCTGCGACTGCGACATGACCTTTGCGGTATTCCTGCCGCCGCAGGCCAAAGCACGGAAGCTGCCGGTTCTATGGTACCTTTCCGGCCTGACCTGCACCCATGCGAACGTCATGGAAAAGGGCGAGTATCGGCGTCTTGCCGCAGAACTCGGCATGATCATCGTCTGCCCCGACACCAGTCCGCGGGGCGAGGCCGTCCCGGATGAACCTGATAATTGGCAGTTCGGCAAGGGAGCCGGCTTTTACGTCGACGCCACTGAGCCGCCGTTCGCGCAGAATTATCGGATGTACAGCTACATCGTCGATGAATTGCCGAAGCTTATCGAAGCCGAATTTCCGGTCGACATGGACCGACAGGGAATCTTCGGTCACTCGATGGGCGGACATGGCGCGATCACCATTGCGCTCAAGAACCCCGGACGCTTCGGCAGCTGCTCGGCCTTCGCGCCGATCAGCCATCCCTCGGTCTCCGGCTGGTCAAAGCCGGCATTCCGGAAATACCTCGGCGCCGATGAAGCGCGCTGGCGAGCATATGATGCCTGCTCGCTGATCGAAGACGGGCACCGGTTCCCGGAATTCCTCGTCGACCAGGGGACGGCGGATAGTTTCCTGGAGGACGGATTGCGCCCCGAAGAGCTCAGGCAAGCCTGCGAGACGGCCGGCATCAGCCTGCGGCTTCGCATGCAGGAAGGCTACGGCCACTCCTACCTCTTCATTTCGACTTTCATGGAAGACCATCTGCGCTGGCACGCGCGAAGGTTGGGAGACTGATTGCAGAGCTTGGCCGGGCATATCGCAAACGGCCCAGAAGGGGAGGAGAAACCCATGACCAGCATAGCCATACATCCGGCAGTGGATTCAGGCTTTCGGGCGACTGACGCTGCTTTCGCAGGCGGGACGCTCGTCTGCAAATGCGCAAGCAACCCGGTGAAGGTCAGGATCAAAAGCGATATCGCCCACAATCACGCCTGTGGCTGCACGAAGTGCTGGAAGCCCGAGGGCGCAGTCTTTTCGGTCGTGGCAGTTGCGCCGACCGAAAGCGTCGAAGTTCAGGAGAATGGCGACAAGCTCGCCGTCGTCGATTCCACAGCCTTGATCCAGCGCCACGCCTGCAAGGAATGCGGCGTGCATATGTATGGGCCGGTCGTGCGCGAACATCCGTTCCAGGGACTGTCGTTCGTCCATCCGGAACGCTTTCAGGAAAGCGGCTGGGCGAAGCCGGGTTTTGCGGCCTTCGTGTCGTCGATCATCGAAAGCGGTTTCGACCCCGCAAAGATGGACGCTGTCAGGGCGCAACTGAGGACGTCCGGCCTCGAGCCTTACGATTGCCTAAACCCTGGCCTGATGGACTACATCGCAACCTGGATGGCCAAGAAGAGCGGCGTCCTGGCCGCGTGATTTGACCTTGGGGAGCGCCGACGCGGTGCTCCCCAGCAAAACTGCCGCTATCGGGATATAGAGATATTCCGTGATGGCCGCGCGCCGGCCTGCCGGCCGCCCGGGCTAGCCGGATCGAAGCCAAGGGAAACATTGGACAAACCCATTTTCATTGACGATCATGATCCGCTAGCGCATGTCTTTCGGATTCGATGAGCACGCTCTTACAGGCGACAGGGAGATGAGTATGCGACCCGATCAGCATCGCCAGGCAGATGACGCTGCGAAGTCGGCCAGCCGGCTCAAGGTCGGGTTCGTTCTGGCGCGATCGTTCACGCTGTCCGCCTTCGCCCTCTTCGTGGACACGCTGCGGCTCGCCAGCGACGAGCAGGATCGTTCCGGAAGAGTCCTTGCCGACTGGCAGGTGATTGGCAGCACGAGGCACCTGATCACCGCGAGCTGTGGTGTCCAAGTCGCGCCGACGTCGGATTTCGTCGACCCGTCGCGCTTCGATTACATCGTCGTCGTCGGCGGTCTGCTGACGGTGGAAAACCCCGTCGACCAGGAGACCATCGCCTTTCTCAAGCAGGCGGACGCCAAGAAGGTGCCGCTGATCGGCGTGTGCACGGGGTCGTTCATCCTTGCCGCGGCGGGCCTGATGAAGCGGCATGAATCCTGTGTAAGCTGGCTGCACTACAAGGAGTTCCGGGAGCGCTTCCCCGATCTCAACGTTCGTTCCGACCGGCTCTTCAATCTCGATCGCCAGCGTGGGTCCTGCGCCGGCGGCAGCAGTTCAGCAGACATGGCCGCGCTGTTGGTCAGGAAATACATCAGCCGCGACGCCGAACGAAACGCACTTGAGGTGCTGCAGATCGAGAGAGCCCGCGCAGCTGCGGACGTCCAGCCCCGGCGTCCGCTCTATGACGATTATGACGATGCCCGCGTCAAAGCGGCGATGATCACGATGGAACAGTTCGTCGACGGCAGCATGTCGATCGAGAAGCTTGCCTCCACAGTTGGCCTGTCGAGGCGGCAACTGGAGAGGATCTTCATCGACAAGACGGGGATGTCTCCGGCCAAGGCCTATAATCGTGTTCGCATGGAGCGGGCGAAATCGATCCTTGCCCAGTCGAAGGCGCCTCTGATCGAGATCGCGCTGGATGTCGGCTTTGAAAATGCCTCGCAGTTCACAAGAACCTTCAAGCGCACATTCGGGCAGACGCCGTCACAGCATCGTGCTGCTTCGAGAGCGCACTAGAACAGGATGATTTAGGCCGGGTCGGCCTCAATCATCCTGTTCTAAATTATATAGTTAGAGCATGATGTCGTACGAAAACCGATCACACTTTTCGGCATCATGCTCTGGGCTTATTCAGATCTCTTCCCACGGAAACGTGTCCAGCCGCTCGGCTCCCCGTGCCGTGATCAGAGCCTGGGTTTCCAGTTTGATGCTCTCGGATCCGGCTTCGGCAATCAGGCTTTCGACGTTGAGAACCATGTTCTCCTCGATGATGCCGCTGAAATCAGGGTCGAAATCCGGATGCAGAAGGATCCCCGGCCATTCGTCCGCCATTCCGGTTCCGTGCAAAGCAAGCGTGTATCGATAAGGTTGGTATTTCTCCGGAATCCGCCACGACAGCGCATTGAACTCTTCGAACGTCATGCCGGGCTTCAGGACGGCGAGATTGTGCTCGATCTGATCCCTGGCAGCGGCGTAGAGTTCCTTCTGCTTGGCGCTCATCGCCACATGTCCCGCTGTCCACGAACGCGACAGGTCGGCGCAATAGCCGTAGGGTCCGATCATATCGGTGTCGAAGGATATCATCTCCCCGCGTTTGATGACGTAGTCCGAGCATTCCTGATACCAGGGGTTTGTTCTCGGGCCTGCGGTCAAAAGCTTGGTCTCCAGCCACTCGCCGCCGCTGCGTGCGTTTTCGAAGTGAAGCTCGGCCCAGATCTCTCTTTCGGTGCGGCCCGGCTCGGATACCTCGTACATCCGCGCCATGCCTGCTTCGCAGACACGGATCGTCCATCTCATCAGCTCGATCTCGTCGGCGCTCTTGATGGATCGCGCCCGCTCGGCCAGTTCCTGGCCGTCTAAGAGCATGAAGCCGCGTTCCCGCAATTCGAACGCGCCCGCCGGTTCAAGCCTGTCCACCGCCACGCGTTTGTTGCCGCCATTGCGGCTTACGAGGTCCGCGACCTCGTCCGCCCAGGTTTTCAGTCGGGGTTCCATAAGGTTCCCTGATGTGAAGAATATCCATGACTTCGCCGGCCGGATCTCGTCGATGCCGGGAAGCCCGTCATTGACGTGTTCGGCGCCTTCGAATTCGAAAAGTATGGCCGGCCTATCGGCGAGGATCAGAGCGTAGCGCGAGGCGTTGTGCATCGTCCAGATGCTCATATTCGATGAATCGAAGGCATATCGGATGTTGACGGGATCATAGAGAAGCAGGGCGCCGCAGTCCCATTCGCGCATCTTCCCGCGCAGGCGCTCCAGACGATAGCGGCGAACCCGATCGAGCGTCGTAGCCGGCACAGGACTGATAAGAGGCCGGTCGGCTCCTTCAGGGTTGAGGTATGCCTGCTTTCGCGCGTCCTTGAAGATATTCGAGCCGGTCGGCTCGGCGGAATCGCTTTCCTCTCGCAGCATCTCAGTCAGTCCTTGTTGCGGTGAACGACGCCCCGGATGTTCAGCGTTCGATGATCAGATCGCTGAGCGGCTTGGAGCAGCAGGGCAGGAAGAAGCCGGCGTCGATTTCCCGCTGACGAATTCCGCCATTGTGGTTCATGTCGACCGTGCCTGACGTAAGCTTCGACTTACAGGTGCCGCAGACACCGTTTGCGCAGGACGACGGGATCCTGACGCCTGACTTTTTCGCACAAGAGAGCACGCTCTGGTCGCCGGAGACGTCGATGCTGCGCGCCTGCTTCGAGAAGGTGACCTGAAAGACCTTGGCAGCTGCCTCCTGAACCACGGGGATCTCGGGTTCGTCGATGACCGCGGCGTCGAAGCTTTCCTCCAGGTAGTTCGAGCCGGGTACGCCGAGTTCGGCGGCAATGCCGCGCGCGGCGGCCATGAACGGGGCGGGGCCGCAGCACATCACAGTTCGCTCGGCGATATCGGGAACCGCAAGCCGCATGTAGTCCTTCGAAATACGGCCGGTCAGACCGGGCCAGGACGGCTCGCCGGCCACGGTCTCCGGGAGGAAATGCAGGCGAAGGCCTTTCAGCCTGCGGGCGATGCAGGCCAGTTCGTCGCGAAAGATCAGATCCTGCGGCGTCCGGCCGGCGTGCATGAAGGCGACGTCGGCAGGTTCGCAACTGTCGGCGATCTCACGCAGAATGGACATGACGGGGGTAATGCCGGAGCCGCCGGACAAAAGCAGAAGCTTGCGTCCCGACGTCTCGGGCCTGACGAAGTGGCCGAGCGGTCCATTCGCCTTGACGGTCGCGCCGGGAACCAGGGTGTCATGAAGCCAGTTGGAGATCTTTCCGCCGGGGACGCGCTTCACCGTCACGGAGAAGGCGTTCGTCCGATGCGGCGAGGAGGAGATGCTGTAGCACCTGTTTTCAGCGTCTCCATTATGTTCCAGGTCGAACAGAAAATACTGCCCTGCCTTGAACACGAACCGCTTGCCCTCACGCGAGGCAAAGGTGAACGTTTTGACGTCATGCGTCTCCTGCTGGACGTCGAGGCAGACGAGCGCGTCGTCTTCTTCCGGGTTCCAGACGTCGTGAAGGGCGGCCCTGGCTACGGGCATCTGCGGGCTCCTAGTATCCATGGGCGCGCATCCGATCGATGTACCAGCTGGCGAACTTGTCGAGGTTCGTCTCGGAAAAGCGGGAGTAGGGGCCTGGCTGATAGGCCGGGTCGAGAGTGCCTGCATGGGAGCGCGCCACCAGATCGGCGTCCTGGTCCGTCGTCGCGACCCAGACATCCGTCAGCTTGTCGAGATCGTAATCCACGCCTTCGACGGCGTCCTTGTGGACCAGCCACTTGGTTCTGACCAGCGTCTTGCCCGCCGAGAGCGGGATGACGGTTGCCACCACGGCATGGTCGCCCATGAAGTGGTTCCAGCTGTTGTGGCCCCAAAGATGCGTGTCGCCGAGATCCTTGCGGGTCATGTGCCCAAGAAGCTTGGAGGATGCGGCGGTGGCGTCGTGGGTCTGGGATTCGCCGGCGCCTGCGATGATCAGCCGCTGGGTGCGGAAGTTGGTGGCGCAGTCGGCGAGCTGCTCGATGGCAGCCGAGGGGAAGCCGTCAGACTCCCACGCCTTCGTCTGCTCTTCATACAGCCTGAAGTGTTCCTCGGCCTGTTCGCGATCCTCCGGGCTCAGCGTCTCCGGGTCGAAGCCGAAGTCGAGATCGACGAAGGAGACGCAAAGCTCCGGATGGTTCGCGGAGCAATGGTAGCATTCGCGATTGTTTTCCATCGTCAGCTTCCAGTTGCCATCCTCGATGACATCCGTTTGGAAGGCAACCTTTGCGTTTCGGATGTCGTAGGGGGCGAGGCGCTCGGTCACGGCCTGTTCGAGGATGGCAATGTCCTCGGGCGGATTGTCGGAGAGACAGACATAAACCAGCCCGCCGATCGACTTGAAAGTGACGGGCTTGAGGCTCCGACACTCCTTGTCGAAGTCCTTGCCCATGTGAGGCGCGTAGCTGAGCTCACCCGTCAGTTCGTATGTCCAGGTGTGATAGGGACAGACGAGTTTTGAAACGATCGTCTTGCCCGGATCGAGAAGGCGGGAGCCGCGATGGCGGCAGACATTGTGCAGGACGCGAATTTCTCCGTCGTCGTCACGCAGAAGGATCAAGCTCGTCTTGCCGATATCGATCACGGTGGCGTCACCGGGTTCGGGAACATCGCAATCGAGACCGACACAAATCCAGTGATTGTGGAAGAAGACGTCGATGTCTGCTTCGAACACGTCTTCCCTGACGTAAAGGCCGGCCGGCAGAGAGTGACCATTGGCACGAGCGTCGAGAAGGGCGGAAATGGAAGATGGGAGCTTGTTTAGCATCAGAACCTCTTATGCGAGAGTTTCCCCAAATTGCTCTTGCAGTTGCGTTGTTTCAACGGCATAAAAAATTAGGTTCGCATGAGTTTTTATCATGCGATAAGGGGTTCTGTGATGCACTTTAGAAGACGGATCCCGTCGTTGACGGCATTGGTAACCCTGGAGGCGGTGCTCAGAAAGAAGAGCTTCACCACGGCTGCGACCGAATTGGGTGTCACCCAGGCGGCGGTCAGCAGGCAGATTGCCTTGCTGGAGGAGGAATTCGGCCTGCCCCTATTCGTGCGCAAGCATCGAGCGATCGAGCCGACGGCGGCATGCATCAACCTCGGAGCCACGCTGGCCAAGAGCTTTGCCGATATTGCCGAGAGCGTGGAAGCGCTCCAGTCGCGCAGCCAGGACGTGTTGACCATAGGGGCGACCGTTGCATTCTCTTCTTTCTGGCTGCTGCCGCGGCTGGCCGAATTTCGCCGTGCGAACCCCGGCATCCTGGTGCGGGTGATATCCCAGGACAGCTCGATCGCTCTCGATGACGGAGAAGTCGATGTGGCAATTCGATATGGTGTGCCTCCCTTCAGCGATAGCACCGTCATCGCCTCGCATGGCGACGTCATCTGCCCCGTCTGCTCTCCCGACTATCTCAAGCGTCGCGGAGATGGCCCGCTCGGCTCCGCCGACGAATTCATCGAAACGGATGTTCTCGATCGGTCCTGGTATAGCTGGGCGCAGTGGTTTTCGCTGACCGGCGCCAACCTCGAGGTAAAGCCGTCGCTTCGGTTCAACCACTATACCGAAACCATCGCAGCCGCGCGCGCAGGCCAAGGGATCGCCTTGGGATGGCGCATGCTGGTGGGCACCTTTCTGGAGGATGGAACCCTGGTGCAGATCGGCGGCGGCGAGCTTGCGGCGGAGGATCGTTACAACGTGATCGTGCCCGTCAAAGCCAAGCGAAGCAATGCGCGGGACCTTGCCGCCGCCTGGCTGACGGCATCACTGCACGGGTGATCGAAGCATAGTCACAAACCCAGTCCCACGGTTGCCGTCCGGTGAACGCCTTTCGGGACGAATGCGAAGCGATCTGCCAGGCCAAGAAAATCGGCCGCCAGGTGAATGACGGAAAGCCACATTTCCGTTCCCTGCAAACTCGGCTCACCACCATCCGCAAATGGGAATCCTTCGCCATCCTGCCATCTCTCCAGGGCCCTTGATATGAGCTTGCGGGCGATCGCTTCGCCATCGCCCCGCCTGTAGTCGGTCTGCCGGGCAATCAGCAGCAGAGGGTGTATCGTATCGAGCAGGTTGCACGCATTGTATTTTGAGGCAACGAAGCCCTTGTGGTTGCGATAGTTGAGGTGAACCGTCTCGAGCGAGGCGTGCGGGTGGGGAAGTGCCACGCCGAACTGGGCGTAGGTGCCGCGCGTCAGGCGATAAAAGCCGTTCACCGGTTGAAGCCATCCTTCCGCCGCGGTCGGTTCACCCCATAGTCCCGAAACGCTGTTGGCATTACGGCTCAGCCACTCGAAAAGCGCCTGCCGTGAATGCCTGATGCCGAAATACTTCGCATTGAAGTACATGGCAGTTCCGATTGCATCGACCACGCTTCCGGCGTGCCATGCCCGAGTCGACCAAGGCAGAGCGCTCAGCCATTCATCCAGCTCCCTGGCGACGAGCTCGACCGCATGGACCGGTTGGCGTGGACCGGAACCAAGCAGTTCAAGCGCATAGCCAACCGCAAGGACGTTATAGAGCGCCTTGCCATGCATTCGCGCATGCTCTTCCGGGAAAAGGCCGGTCTCTCGGTCCTGAAGACCTTGGAGACGCTCGACGGTCTCCGCCGCATCGAGGTAAGGCGGCAGGTAGCCGAAGCCGGCAGCGATCTCGATTGCATCGCAGAGATGCCGGATCGCCGGTCTGCGGATGCCGTCTGCTTCCAGCGATTCATAGGCTCCGTCCGTTTTCCAGCGCGCAAGAATATCAGGCCATTGGTCTTTCGCTTTCTGGCCGAGCCTGACCAATTGATCTTCGATGTCGCCAGTGCCGGATTTTTTGGGCGCCGAGCCTCGGCTCCGCAGCACCCGGGCGGGCACGCCACCGGCAATCGCCATGGCGGGAATGTCCCCCGTGACCACTGCTCCGGCGGCGATCACCGCTCCGTTTCCAATGGTGGCGCCATCGAGGATCACGCAATTGGCGCCGATCCAGACATCGTCACCGATCGTGATGCCGATGCTGACGACACCCTGGCGGTGTATGGGAATGGTCGGATCGTCGAAGCCATGATTGAAGCCGACGATCGAGGCATGCGAAGCAATCCGCACGCCATGACCGCACGTCACCGTGCCGGAAACACAGGCATAGGGATTGATGGTGCAATCGTCGCCGAGAATCACATCGCCGCGAACGAGGGCGTGCCCGGCGATCCACGACCGCTCGCCCATCGTCAGGCTTTCGGTGAAGATTGCGGCATTCTCGGCGATGTAGGACGTCTCGGCCAGCTCCGCGCCGCATGATCGCCTGAGTTCCGCCTTGCGAGAGAGGTGAGCGGGATGATCGAGATCCGACGCTATGTGTTCCCAGGTCAGGTATTGAAGCCTGCGCGCTTCCCTCTCTTCGCTTGCCGATGTTTGCTGGCTGTTGGCCTGATCCATCCTGCTCCTCATTCCCAGGTTCAACCGCCGAATATTCACCTGATTCAGCGATCCGTTGTCTCGCTGCATCAGACGGCCGGATCCGTCCAAAAGCAAGACTTCCGGCAATGGCGGCCTTCTTCAAGGTTGGCCGGCGTGATCACAAGCCGATCTTTCGTGACGTGGAATTTCCGCTCCATCTTGCGCGGCCGATACGGCTCCCGTCCGAATTCGCGATTTGCAGAGACGTCATGCGCCACCGATCATCGGCAACGTGCTGAGCCATCTGGAAACTTTGATGCGAGTTACGCCGCGTTCAGAAGTTCAGCGCTGACCGGCATTCCCATATGAAAGCCCTGGACCCGGTCGATGCGAAGATCCTTGAGAAGGGAAAACTGTGCTGCAGTTTCGACGCCTTCCACCAGGATCGTATTCCCGCGATTGCGGATGAGAGCAATCATGTCCTGAAGCATCGTCAGACCGCGTGGGTTCGAGCAGTCGTGCAGGAAGGTTCTATCGACCTTGACCGTCTGAAACTCGATTGCCCTCAGCCAAGAGAGGCCCGCGAAGCCGCAGCCGAAGTCGTCAAGCCAGATTTCGACGCCGAGTGCCCGCAGATCGGCAATGCATTTCAGCACCTCCGCCTGCATATCCATGTCCAGGCCTTCGGTGACTTCCAAGGCTAGTCGCGACCCGCAGACCCCGCAGCGATCAAGGATTTCAGCGACACTGGCAGCAAAGCCGGGGGAACGCAGCTGTATCGGCGAGACGTTGACGCTGACCGTCGCCATGCGATCGGTCATCAGTATATCCCGGCAGGCCGTCTCGATCGCCCACCTGCCCAATTCGAGGATAGCGCCACTTCGTTCTGCAACTGGAATGAATGTCTTCGGGGAAACCGCGGTGCCATCCGGCATTCTGAGGCGCATCAAAGCCTCGACAGCTCTTGCTTTCCCGTTGGTCACGTCGAAGATCGGTTGGTACACGAGCGAGACCAGTTTGCGATCGATAGCGGCCGCCAGCAGCGGGACGAGTTTGCCAGCGTGGTCGTCGGGGCGGGGTAAAAACGGATCAAAACTGCGAATGCAGTTTCGGCCACTTGCTTTGGCATTGTAGAGAGCGAGGTCGGCTTCACGGACTATTCGTTCGACTTTCTCGCCAACTTTCTCGCGGGTGAAGGCGACGCCGATGCTGACGGTTACGGTCGACATATCATCTGGTCGCTCGTCGTGAGCAATCGCAAGTGACTCGACTTCCATTCTGATCTTGTCGGCGAGGGCCATCGCAACCTTGGGAAGGGCAGCCGGCATGACCACGATAAACTCCTCGCCACCATACCTGCCGATCATGCCATCGGACGACTCTACAATCGCCTTCAGCGCATTGGCGATGACAGTCAGGCATCGGTCTCCTTCCTGATGTCCATAACGGTCATTGAAGCGTTTGAAAAAGTCTACGTCGATGAGGAACACGGAGAAGCCGCGGCGTTCATCCTTCCAGGCGGCCCAGCATTCGTCGAGCCGCCGATCCAACGCGCGTCTGTTGCTTATGCCTGTCAGGTAGTCAGTATGTGAAAGCTCGAGCAGTGACCTTCCTCGTTCGGACGCTTCCCAGTGCTGGTGGCGAGCCTCTGCCGCGTTGAGCAACACGTTTCGACGCTCCACATTCAATCGCCAATTGACGAAAGACGTGAAAACGAAGCACGAAATGTAGAATAGCCCGAAGGCAAGCTTGTAGGTTTGGCTTGAGGGGAAGAATTCCTCGATCGTAATGAAAAACGCGCATAGAACGAGGCCTGAGGTGATCACCGAAAGCCGAAACGGGAAACTGAAAAACAGGTTAGCGCCCATCATGAAGATGGCGCCGAATACCATGTAGTATGACATGGCGGTGACGTCGCGGGTGGCAATCGCCGGGTAAAGCCAGGCTACATAGCCCACAAGCAGCGCAGCGGCGCATGTGATGTCGAGCCAGACGGTTTTCGCATTTGCCAGTCGCAAGATTTCGAACGCCAGCAGAGCGATCGTCGCAACGACGAATCGAGCGGCGATCGTCATGGAAGCGACATCGGGGATCAGCCAGCGGTCGGGAAGTGCGAAGGCCACATAAACGGCGACCGCCATCCAAAGACCACACCGTGAGCTCTGCCTTCGGACAGCATCATTTTCGGTTTTCAGAGATTTGAGGGCATCGGCGAATGAAAAGCTGGCGGCTGATTCATCGCGCTGGACATTAGCGCAAGCCGCGATCATGCAACGACGCCGACCCGACAGCCATCTAAAGTATGTTGAAAAGTAAGCCATACTTCGGCGCCCTCCAAAATCGCGTTCGGCAATCTGCAACCGGTTTGTCTTATTGCTGAGCTTTGTTAGAGGGGTAGCATCTGACCCGCAAGAGTAGAATTACTCTTATCCCGTGTAGATTCTAGTCGCATCCTATTTCGAGGTTGATTATGCTTAACGCTATGTCAAGAGGATCTCGAAATGGAACAAAGCCTGGTCTTGGACGGTGAAAGTCTTGTAGCGCCCGGCGAGATTCGTCGGTCGGCCAGGAGGGTTGCTGCCCCAGATCCCGGCCACCTGATCGTTGCCAGAGCTGAGCTTGCTCTCAGCCTTGAGGTGTCGCTCCGTCAGTTCAAATCCGGCGTCGAGCCTCATGCGATCATCGAGCGTCTTACTGATGCCTTACACCAAATAAGGCGGCGCTTTCATCCGGAGGCGTGGGACGTCCTCGTTCAGATCGCGCAATCCCATCCCGTTGCTCACTATCTCCATCAAGATCCATTGACCCGCTGGTCGTTCGAAAAGCCGCGCGGCTATTCTGGCGACGCACGCCTTCTCGACTTCATCTACGGCAGACCTGAGATTGAGGACGATGTCGCATCAGCGAGCGACTTGGGACGTTCGATCTACGCCTACACTCGAAATGCTTCGTCATCCGTCGCGGTAAGGGAGCGTCGAGACATTCTGGCGCGCCGCGTTGACGAAATCGCTTCGACCCGGCCTGGTTCGACTGAAGTCCTCGCGATTGCCGCCGGGCATCTTCGTGAGGGCCCGTTGTCGCACGCTCTGAGCGCCGGCGCGATCAGACGCTGGGTAGCTTTGGATCAAGACCCGATGAGCGTTGGAACCGTCGCCCGCGATTTCGCCGGCACGTCCGTCGAGGCGGTGAACGGGTCGGTCAAATCCCTGCTCGGTGGAAGGCATGCGCTGGGAATGTTCGATTTCGTTTATGCCGCGGGCCTCTATGACTATTTGCCGCACGCGGTAGCCGTAAGGCTGACCAGAAAGTGCATCAGCATGCTGAAGCCTGGCGGTACATTCCTATTCGCAAACTTCTCCCCGGAAACGAACGTCGATGGCTATATGGAGACATTCATGAACTGGGCGCTGCTGTTGCGATCAGAACGAGAGATGGGCTTGATCGCCAGTGAAAGCGTGACCGGGGCGGATGTAAAGGTGTCTGTTTGGCCCGGCTCAAACCGCAACATTGTCTACTGTGAAATTCAAAAGCCGCAGTAGGCCGCACGCTGGCCGACATATAATGGCGTTTGAGCCAGTAACTGGGCGCTGCCGTCCGTTCCGGTAGTCTTCGGGGCAATTCCTCAGTTCAAATCCTGGGTCGACCCTATCAGAGGCTGCATGAGAAAGGTCGTGGCTGCTCTCCTCCACGGCCTTTAAGCTGTTTATCGGCCGGCGCTAATCAGGCGGCTTATGGCTGTATCCAGCGTGGTCGTGCCCTTCACCGGGTCGCCGTCGAACCGGATCCAGCCTTCGTTGAAACCATCGATCATGCGCATCCGCGGGAGGGGGTTTTGCATGCCTTGGTCGGTGAAAATCTGCTCCCAGGTGTCGCGGGCGACCGGCTCTGCCCGGACGGGTTTTCCGAGGATGGACGAGAGGACAGCGGCGATTTCGTTGGGCGTGACGCCCTCTGGCCCCGTCAATTCGATGACCTGCTTGCCCACCCAGTCGTGCTGCAGCAATTCTGCCGCCTTGGCTCCGACGTCGAAGACAGAAACCATCGGATAGGGCTGATCGAGCGGCTGGAGGAAACTTGAGAGGACACATGTCTCGCGCGCCGGCGCGATATCCCAAGCCGTGTTTTCCATGAACCAGCCGGCACGCAGAAAGGCGATCGGCATTGGCAAGGCAGATAACTTCTGTTCAACGAGACCGAGCTGGCTCAAGAGGTTAGGTTCTCTGGCCTGCGCGCCGATGGTCGAGAGGCAAACGACCTTGGCGGGATCAGCAGAAAGAAGCGCGGTCTCCAGCGCCGCAATGACCGCGCGCACTTCCGTAAAGCCGGGGGTTGGATCGAAGGTGGGCGGGATCAGCAGAAAGACGCCGTCGGCGCCGGCGAAAGCCTTGGTGAGCGCATCGGCGTCGGTCATCTCGGCCAAGGCTAGGTCCGCGCCTTTGTCCTTCCATTCTGCTGCTTTCTCCGCATTGCGCGCGACGGCGCGTATCGGCACCCCCGCCTCCAGCAGACGCGCGGCGACGATGCCTCCGACTTGGCCAGTTACTCCGCTGATCACAAACATGGCTAGACTCCTTTGCTGCTCCGCCGCCAGCAGGTTGGCGGTTTGTTATGCCGATCATGTCCTTCGGAAGCCTTTGACTGAAGCGCGCTTCTGTCACATGATTGGTGACTAAAAATCACGGATACGCGATGTTTGACGGACGATTATTGAATGGCGTGAGCGTATTGGCCGCCGTTATCGAGAGCGGAAGCTTTGCGCGGGCAGCGGAGCTAATGGGATTATCGGCGTCGGGTGTCAGCCGCGCCATTTCGCGGCTGGAGGGGCGGATCGGTCTGCGGCTGCTCGATCGGACAACACGCACGATGCGGCTGACCGATGACGGCGCGCGATTCTACGAACAGGTGGCCCCACTCTTGAGCGGCATCGAAGAGGCTGCGCAGACTGCTGTTGGCGCCAGACAGGCGGTGCGTGGGCGACTGCGAGTCAATGTCGACCCATATTTTTCACGCCTTGTGCTCGGCCCGCGGCTCGGCGCCTTCCTCGATCGTTACCCGGATATTCAGATCGAGATCTTCACCCGCAACGAGATCGGTGATCTTGTTGCTGATGGCATGGACGTCGCGGTGCGCTTTGGCGAGCCTGCACAGAGGTCGCTTATTTCGCGCCTGTTGATGCAGACGCCCGTGATCACGATTGCGGCTCCCGCTTATATCGAGCGGCATGGTTGGCCGAGCCGTCCACAGGATTTGAGCGAGCATACCTGTATCCAGTTCCAGGATCCGCTGACCGCAAGGCCTTTCGAATGGGAGCTTCGGTCGGGTGACGAGGTCGTCTCGATCGAGACCCGCAGCCGCATTTTAGTCAACGATGCCGGCACGACCTTGGCGACCTGCCTTGCGGGGATCGGCATCGCGCAAGTCTTCACACTCGGGATGGCGGATTATCTGAACAATGGGCAGCTCGTGAACCTCTTTCCCGGCTGGTCGGACGAGACATTCCCGCTCTACGCCTTCTATCCCTCGCGTCAGCATGTTCCGGCTAAGGTCAGGGCCTTTATAGATTTCTGCGTCGAGATCATCGAATAGACGGAGGCACCCCGTCGAGCGCCTCTGCTGGCTTGAGCCGGCCGCGGCTTTCTAGTTTCCGGAAGTTTATCGTCTGTTGGGTTCTTTCATGCTTGGAAGGAAGGCGTTCACATCTCCGGCCATAAAGCACCGTGTCAGATGCGTTCTATGCGGACCGGATACTCGCCGCGCACCAGCAACGGCGCGAAGCCATTGTCGAAGCGGCCGAGCCGGATCAGCCCGTCCCAGCGGTAATCCGCATGGAACAGAGCCAGGTTACCCCATGGTTTGAAGTAGCAAAGGTCGCCCGGCTGCTCGTTGCCGAAAGCACCGCTGCCTTCTTCGGTCAGCTTGCGCGGCAGATGGACGATCTTTTCGTTTCTGCCGTAATCCTCGATCTTGAGGTTCAAGGGCAGCATGGAAATGAGATCGCGCGCGGTCGGATTGTCTGAGAGTGTCGCGGTCAGGGTTAGATTGTTGAAGCCAATCCTGATCCTGACGTCTGTCGCCTTATGACCTGTCGAGCCGTGCTCGTCCTGCCCGTGCGCCACGAGAGATAGGGCGGCGGCCGCCAAGGTTCCGCCCAGCACGGCGCGACGGCTCATGAACTTGGATGTCATCGACATAGCGCGCCTCGCGTCAGACAGGTTGAGCCGTGGGCCGGAACAGGATTTCGTTGATGTCGACATCGTCCGGCTCGTTCACCGCGAAGGCGACCGTTCGGGCGAACGTGTCCGCGCCGATGGCGATGTTGCTGACGAACTCCTTGGTGCCTGCCTGGATGTCCTTCTCACTGATGTGCTCGAGCAGTTCGGTGCTCACCGCGCCGGGTGAAATGATCGTGGTGCGGATGTTGTACGGCTTCACTTCCTTCCGCAGCCCTTCGGAGAGGGCGCGCACGGCGAATTTCGTCGCGCAGTAGACGGTGGCACCCGGATCGACAACATGACCGTAGACGGAGGACACGTTGATGATGTGCCCCGACTTCTGCGCTTTCATGTGCGGAAGCGCTGCTGCGATGCCGTAGAGCACCCCTTTGATATTCACGTCGATCATGCGATCCCACTCGTCAACTTTGAGCCGTTCGAGCGGCGCAAGTGGCATCAGGCCGGCATTGTTCAGCATCACGTCGATGCGACCGAACGCGTTGACGGCCGTGTCGACGAGCTTCTTGACTTGATGTTGATCCGTGACGTCGGTTTGGACTGCTTTGGCCTTGTAGCCCCTGGCGCAAAGCTCCTCGGCCAGCTTGGCGATGCGGTCGCTACGCCGCGCGCCGAGGACGACGGAAGCGCCGCGCTCAGCAAGGTGACGCGCGGTGGCTTCGCCAAGCCCGCTGCTTGCTCCGGTGATGACGACCACTTTGTTTTGGATTCCTTGGGACATGATGATTTCCTGTTTTGAGGTTTCTAAAGGTTCAGGAACGGCGGCCGGCGAGCGCGGCGAGGACAGCCGAACCGGCGAGAAAGCAGGCGGCCAGAAGGAAGGTGCTCCACCATCCCGCGGTGTCGAACAGCATGCCGCCAGCGAAAGCGCCGCCTGCAATGGCGAGTTGGATCAGCGCCACCTGCAGTCCACCTGCCGCTTCCAATTCACCGGGAACGATAGCGGCCATCCAGGTATTCCAGGCGACCGGAATCGGCGTCGAGAAAAATCCCCACATGACGAGCAGGAATGCCGTAACCGCCGCGAACGGCCCGAGAGCGATCAGCAGCAGGGCTAGGAATGCAAGAGCGGCCGGCAGGCCTACGAGAACGCGGAGGAGGTGGCGTCGGGCGACGAAGCCGATCACGGAGGTTCCAGCTAGCCCGCCGACGCCCAGGCCGAGAAGCACCATGGACAGGACATTCAATTCCAGCCCCGTGACGCCTTCGAGGAACGGGCGAAGATAAATAGACAGTGCGTTCTGGCCAATGAAGGCCAAGCCGGTCGCCGCCATTCCTATCGCCAATGTGCGATTGCGTAGCAGCCCGAATATTTTGGCCACCGAGACGGTTGATGTCGCCGGCATCCTCGGCAGAACGATCAGTTGCCAGACGAGTGCGGCAATTCCGATCGGCACGGTAATGAAGAAGGTTCCGCGCCATCCGATCAACCCGCCAAGAAAACTGCCGAGCGGTGCGGCAAGGACGAGGGCGAATGCGGTGCCACCTTGAAGAAGCGCAATGGCCTTGGGCAGGTCGCGATCCGAAGTCAGGCGTGCCAAAATAGCCGTCGACAGCGACCAGAAGCCGCCGATCGAAACGCCGACCAGGGATCGTCCGAAGAGAAAGACAAGGAAGTTGGGTGCGAGGGCAACCGCCAAGCTCGATGCGACAAGGACCGCCGTATAGAGCAGGACGACAGACTTCCGGTCGATCTTCGCCAGGAAGGCATTGCCGAAAAGGCTGGTGATAACCGCAAAGACACCCGACACGGTGATCGCCAATCCGGCTTGCCCCTCTGAAATAGAGAGGTCCCTGGCGATCGGGGTCAGAAGGCTCACAGGGAGAAATTCCAGACCCACCAGAAGGAAAGTGAGAAGTGAGAGACAGGTCACAGCAGACCATGAGGTCGCCGTGTCGTCCGTCAGTGAGGTCTCATTCAATGTCAACTCGACGGTCATTCACGTTCTCCTGTCCGTTGCCAGATAGATAACCGCACTGGTTTTGCTCGACTAGAAGCTATAATCTGAACGTCGTGATGAAGGAGATTCAACAATGCGGCGCGACGAGTTCACGGAAATGCGTGCGTTTCTGGAGGTGGCTCAGGAGCGGAGCTTCACGCGCGCTGCATCAAAGCTGGGAGTCACGCGCTCGGCGCTGAGCCATACGATCAGCGCGCTCGAAGCCCGGCTCGGCGTCCGGCTTCTCTCCCGCACGACGCGTGACGTCGCCCCGACGGCGGCCGGTACGCGCCTCGTGGAAACTATCCAGCCGCATTTCGAGAGCATCGCCGCCGGGATCAGTGCCCTCGGCGCGTTGCGCGACAAGCCTTCGGGCACAGTCCGCCTCGTATGTCCCGATGATGCCGTAGAGCTGGTCTTCCGTTCGAGGCTGCCGGCATTTTTACGGAATTACCCCGATATCACCGTGGAACTCATCGTCGACAATGGTTTCACAAATATCGTGGAGCGCCAATTCGATGCCGGCGTGCGGCTCGGCGAAGCGATTGCGCGCGACATGGTGGCCGTTCGCATCGGGCCCGATATCTCTTACGCCGTGGTTGGATCACCCGAATATTTTGCTGTCCACACTGTGCCTTCGACCCCGCATGACTTGACGGACCACAATTGCGTCAACCTGCGTCTTCCGACGTCAGGCGCTCTCTATGCCTGGGAGTTTGAAAAAGATGGCCGCGAGTTCAGCGTTCGTGTGGAAGGCCAGCTCGTGATGAGCAACATAGGGCCGGCGATCAATGCCGCTCTCGATGGGGCGGGTCTGTCTTATGTGCCGAGGGACCTCATCAGGCAATATTGTGACAGCGGTCAACTGCACGAAGTGCTCGCGGACTGGGCGCCAACATTCCAGGGGTATCATCTCTATTACCCCAGCCGGCGCCATCCATCCCCTGCTTTCTCTGCCTTCGTTGAAGCTTTCCGCTACCGGTATCGGTAGCGGAAAACAGGCCGGGCGAAGCAGCGCAAACCGTCGCGCCTCTTGCTCATCGACAATTACCGGGCGCTGTCGATGATGGCGCCGCCGTCGGGGGTAAGGCTGTAGCCCGTGATGAATTGGGAATCCTTGCTGGCCAGGAACAGCACTACCGGGGCAATGTCGTCTTCCGGCGAGCCGAAACGCGCGAGCGCGTTCGTCGGTGGAGGAACCTCCTTTTCCGCGGCACCCCAAGTGTCCGCGACTGGCAGAACGTTGTTCACGGTGATCTTGTCGGCACCCCATTCGCGTGCCGCCGTGCGAGTGAGCGCGCGCACCGCCTCCTTGGCCATGTTGTACGGACCGTAACCAGCCAACCCCACAGTGCCGGCCATCGAACCGAAATTGATGATCCGCCCTTCTCCGCCTTCTCTCAGGTGAGGATAACAAGCCTGCATGAAACGTAGATAGGCGATCGGCCCGGTGTCGAAGTTCCGTTGCAGTTGCTCGATCGAAAGGTCGATGACTGAAGACAAGACGGCAGAACCATCGAAAGCATTGTTCACGAGAATGTCGATGCGGCCGTACGCAGCGACAACCTTGTCCACCGCGGCCGTGATCTGATCGGCTTCACCGACGTCGCAGACGACGCCGAGCGCGGTGCCGCCGGCTTCGATGATATCCGCGACAACGCGTTCGACGCCTTCGGAGGTCCGCGAAAGAACTGCGACCTTCGCGCCTTCGGCCGCAAACAGTTTTGCGGTGGCGCGGCCAATGCCGCGGCTTGCGCCAGTGATAACGGCAACTTTTCCATTGAGTCGACCCATGTGTATCTCCATTTGATAAGGCTTGGGAATCTTCGAGGCGTCAGAGGACGGCAGCCTGGACGTAAGGCGAAGGGGCGTCGCGGGCGTCGTTCTGCGTCATGAACGAGGCGATCAGCAGCGCCAGGCCGATCGCCGCCGGCAGCGCGCCCACAGGTTTTCGAACGCCGATATGTGCGAGGCCCGACAGCAGCAGGTGAAAGAAGATGCCTGCATAGGCGAGGTCGCTGAGCGGGACGCTGACGCGTGAAAGGATCGCGACCGGGCCGAGGATCTTAACAATGATCATGAACGGAACGAGGTTGTTCGCCCTATATCCGAGTTCCGTCAGCGCCTCGCGAACCCACTGTTTCTTTGTGGCATACATGTAGGCTGAAGCGAGATAGAGCGCGGATAGAAGTGCCGTGCTGATCCAGTATCCGTAAAATTCAAGCATAAGTTCATCCTGTCGCTGCTCACGCAGCAACATTCCTCTCGTCGAGTCTGTCGGTTTCTATGTGAGAGGCGCTCCTTTTACTGCGCCCCTGATGCACGGATGGAAAATTTCGTCTAAGGTCTATCTTTGCAAGTAGGATGAATTACTTGCAGCTAGTATGGAAAACCAGACTATGGCCGATGGCGAAATCAATATGCATGAGGAGATGCGTCGGGCATTCGCGCTGCTCTCCGGTAAATGGAAGCTGGAAATCATGTGGCTGCTCCATCAGCGGATCCACCGGTTTGGCGAACTGAGAAAGGCTATTCCCGGCATTACTCAGCACATGCTGACGGCGCAACTGCGCGAGTTGGAGGCGGACGGCCTCGTATCCCGCACCGTCTTTGCGGAGGTTCCCCCGCGCGTCGAATATGCAATCACGCAGAAGGCGCGGGGCCTCGGCCCCACGATGGAAGCTCTGACGGCATGGTGGAACGAGTACGGCAAAAGCGTGCCGGCGAAGCCGAGCGCACGCGGGCGTAAAGCGAAAGGTGGCTGAACTGCTTCGGGTCGATAAACGACATTACCCTCACGAAAGACTGGAACCGAACTTGTCCCAGCTTTCCTTGACCGTTTCCATCGCGACGTTGGTCGAGGTGTTGGCAACGTGGGGCAGCGTCGAGATGCGCTCGCCGAGGACGCGGCGGTAGCGGCCGATATCGCGCGTGCGGATCTTCAGGAGATAGTCGAACCTGCCGGCGATCATATGGCACTCTTCGACTTCGCTGATCTTCTTGATGGCATCGTTGAAGCTTTTCAGCGCGTCCTCGCGGGTATCGGAAAGCTTCACCTCGACGAAAGCGATATGGTCGAGCTGCATTTTCGACGGATTAAGGACGGCCTTGAAGCCTTCGATATATCCGTCGCTGATCAGCCTTTTGAAGCGGATCTGGCACGGCGTCTTCGACAATCCGACACGCGCGGCCAAGTCCGTGATCGACAGCCTTCCGTCCTCGGCGAGTGCGGTGAGGATCTTTCTGTCGAACTGGTCCAATTCACTAAAGATGTCGGTTTCAGTAGCCATTTGAACTCTCGCGCGCGGATTAATAAGTTCATACAGCCTGGAAACTGTTGAAATCAAGTGAGATTGCGATTTGCGATTATGATAGATTATCCGCCGGGCAGAAGAGTGCTGAAATCGGGATCGGTGCCGCGCTCAAAACGGGGATCATACATGCATAACAAAGAAGCGGATGACGATCGGACGCAGGATTTGCTCGCTCACTACCGGCCGCTGGCGATCAGGGCTGTGGCCGCGGCGCTCACCCTCAAGCGCGACAGACCGGATGCGCGCCCGCTGCGAGAGACGGAATATTCCGGCCCCGCCTTCACTGACGATGCGCAGTGGGACGACGAGCCCGGCATCTCGTTTATCCGTTAAACCACACATCGATTGATAGGTACTTTCATGTTGAACGCAGCGATCGACCCCGCCTCTTCCAATGATCCGACCGACGGCGCGCCGTTTTCCGGCTTTGCCCCACCGATCCGGCCGCAATCCGAACTTCGCCAAGCCATCACGGCAGCCTATCGCCGGCCGGAAACCGAATGCCTGCCGCCGCTCGTTGCAGCAGCGCGCGTCTCCGAGGCAAAACGCTATGACATTCGCAGCACGGCCCGCAGCCTGATCGAGGCGTTGCGCGCCAAGCACAAGGGAACCGGTGTCGAAGGGCTGGTACAGGAATACTCGCTTTCCAGCCAGGAAGGTGTGGCGCTCATGTGCCTTGCCGAAGCGCTGCTGCGTATTCCCGATACCGAAACCCGGGATGCCTTGATCCGCGACAAGATCGCCGAGGGCAACTGGACCTCCCATATCGGCGGCGGAAAATCCATGTTCGTCAACGCCGCCACCTGGGGGCTCGTCGTTACCGGCAAGCTCACCTCGACAGTCAACGACCGAAGCCTGTCGGCAGCGCTGACGCGGCTGATCGCGCGCGCCGGTGAGCCGGTCATCCGTCGCGGTGTCGATATGGCGATGCGCATGATGGGTGAGCAGTTCGTCACCGGCGAAACGATTGCGGAGGCGCTGAAACGCGCCCGGCCGCTGGAAGCACGCGGCTTCCGTTATTCCTACGACATGCTGGGCGAGGCCGCGACGACGGGCGCCGACGCCGAGCGTTATTACCGGGATTACGAAAAGGCGATCCACGCCATCGGCAAGGCGTCGGACGGGCGCGGCATCTACGACGGCCCGGGCATTTCAATCAAGCTTTCGGCCCTGCATCCCCGTTACGTGAGGTCGCAGGCCGGCCGGGTGATGAGCGAGCTGCTGCCGAAGGTCAAGGCGCTGGCCGTTCTCGCCAAGACCTATGATATCGGCCTCAATATCGACGCCGAGGAGGCCGATCGGCTGGAGCTTTCGCTCGACCTCCTCGAGGAGCTTTGCTTTGCCCCTGATCTCGCCGGATGGAGCGGGCTGGGCTTCGTCGTGCAGGCCTATGGCAAGCGCTGCCCCTTCGTCCTCGACTATATCATCGATCTCGCACGCCGCTCCGGGCGCCGGGTCATGGTCCGTCTCGTCAAGGGCGCCTATTGGGATGCGGAGATCAAGCGCGCCCAGTTGGACGGGCTCGACGACTATCCGGTCTATACCCGCAAGATCTACACGGATGTCGCCTACGTCGCCTGCGCGCGCAAGCTGCTCGACGCTCCAGATGCGGTCTTCCCGCAATTTGCCACCCATAATGCGCAGACGCTCGCCACGATCTATCGTCTGGCGGGTCCTGATTTCACGGTCGGCAAATATGAGTTCCAATGCCTGCACGGCATGGGCGAACCGCTCTACGACGAGGTCGTCGGAAAGGAAAAACTCGACCGGCCCTGCCGCATTTATGCGCCTGTGGGAACGCATGAGACGCTGCTCGCCTATCTGGTTCGACGCCTTCTGGAAAACGGCGCCAATTCCTCCTTCGTGCACCGCATCTCCGATCCGAATGTCTCGGTCGAGGCGCTGATCGCCGATCCCGCGGAAATCGTCGCGGCCATGCCCGTTATGGGCGCGCCCCACACGCAGATCGCCTCACCAAAGGCTCTTTACGGCAACGCCCGGGCCAATTCCGAAGGTCTCGATCTCTCGAACGAGGCCACCCTTTCGGATTTGGCTGAGGCGCTCATCTCCACGGCTGCTGCCCCGTGGCATGCGCTTCCCCTCCTTGCCGACGGCTCTACGGAGGGGGTGACGCGCGATGTTCTCAATCCTGCCGATCACCGGGATGTCGTCGGCACAGTGACCGAGGTGAAGGTCGAGGAGGCTGCGCGCATCGTTCGCATGGCGGCCGAGCATGCGCCGCAATGGGCCGCCGTGCCGCCGGCCGAGCGTGCCGCCTGCCTGGAGCGGGCGGCCGACATCATGCAGGCCCGCATCAAGGTGCTGATGGGCATCGTCATGCGCGAGGCCGGCAAATCGGCGGCCAATGCCGTCGGCGAGGTGCGTGAGGCGATCGACTTCCTGCGCTACTACGCCGAGCAGGCGCGCAAGACGCTCGGCCCCTCGCATGCGCCGCTCGGCCCGGTCGTCTGCATCAGCCCGTGGAATTTCCCGCTGGCGATTTTCACCGGACAGGTCGCCGCAGCCTTGGTGGCCGGCAACCCCGTGCTTGCGAAACCTGCCGGCGTCACGCCGATCATCGCTTCGGAGAGCGTCAAGATCCTGCACGAGGCGGGCGTGCCTGTCGGTGCTTTGCAGTTCGTGCCCGGCAGCGGCCGTCTCGGCGCCGGCATGGTCGGTGCGGAGGAGACGGCAGGCGTCATGTTTACCGGGTCGACCGAAGTTGCCCGGATGATCCAGGCACAGCTGGCGGAACGACTGTCGGTGAGTGGCAGGCCGATTCCGCTGATTGCCGAGACCGGCGGCCAGAACGGCGTGATCGTCGATTCCTCGGCTTTGGCCGAGCAGGTGGTGGCCGACGTCATTGCGTCTGCCTTCGACAGCGCCGGTCAGCGCTGCTCGGCGCTCCGGGTTCTCTGCCTTCAGGACGATGTGGCCGACAGGACCCTCGCCATGCTGAAGGGCGCCTTCCGCGAGCTGACGATCGGCCGTACGGACCGGCTGAGCATCGATGTCGGCCCAGTCATCAACGATAGCGCAAAGACGGAGATCGACCAGCATATCGAGCATATGCGCGGCTTGGGCCGCAAGGTGGATCAACTGCCGCTGCCCGAAAGTGCAGCGGCAGGGACCTTCGTTCCGCCGACGATCATCGAGATCAAATCCCTGGCAGACCTGACGAGGGAGATCTTCGGCCCGGTGCTGCACGTTATCCGTTTCAAGCGAAACGGGCTCGACCGTCTGATCGACGACATCAACGCGTCGGGTTATGGTCTCACATTCGGGCTTCACACCCGGCTTGATGAAACGATCGCGCATGTGACCAGCCGCATCAAGGCAGGAAACCTCTATGTCAACCGCAACATCATCGGCGCCGTCGTCGGCGTGCAGCCGTTCGGCGGCCGCGGCCTGTCGGGAACGGGTCCGAAGGCCGGCGGTCCGCTTTATATCGGCCGGCTGGTGCAGCGTGCGCCCGTGCCGCCGCAGCAGGATTCCGTCCATACGGACCTTGCCCTTCGTGACTACATTGTCTGGCTCGACAAGAAGGGCTTGTCGGGCGAGGGGGAAGTGGCGCGTGGATATGCGAGCCGCTCGGCGCTCGGGCTCGAACGCGAACTCACCGGTCCGGTGGGCGAACTCAATCTCTACGCGCTCCATCCCCGCGGTCGTATTCTCCTCGTGCCGCAGACCGAAGGCGGGCTTCATCGCCAGATTGCTGCAGCCCTATCGACCGGCAACCACATCGTCGTGGACGTGGGTTCCCTATCGAAATCCGTCCTGGCGGATCTTCCGGCGGCTGTCGCCGGCCGGATTTCCTGGACATCGGATTGGGAAAAGGACGGGCCGTTCTCCGGTGCGCTCGTCGAAGGGGATCGCGACAGGGTCCACGCGGCCAATAAAAGGATCGCGGCACTGCCCGGTCCGCTTCTGTTGGTCCAGGCCGCAAGCACCGATGAATTGGCGAGCGATCCCGAAGCCTATTGCCTGAATTGGCTGCTGGAGGAGGTGTCGACGTCGATCAACACCGCGGCCGCCGGCGGCAATGCGAGCCTCATGGCCATCGGCTGAGTAACAGGCCGAGGGCGCAGAAAATGCGCCCTCGGCCGCATATCGCATGCGCCGATGTGCCCATAAAGAAGCCCATCCCAAGGATGTTCATAGGGCAAAGGCCGTGTTCCGGCGTGCAGTGCGCGAAAAAGCCGCTTGACAAAAAGCGATCGCCGCGACTATTGGGTAATCGATCACCCAAGGAGGATGATGCCGATCGTGGCTGTATCTCTTTCTGACATCGCGGAACGTGCGGGCGTCTCTGTAAAGACGGTTTCCGGCGCATTGCACGGCGGCTCCGCCCGCATGTCGGACGATACGCGCCAAAAGGTCAAGGCCATTGCGGAAGAGCTCGGCTACGTAACCAACTTTGCGGCGCGCGGCGTGCGACAGGGCTGGCTGCCGCTGGTCGGCGTCGTCTCCGACGGTCTCATCACTTCGCCTTTCGCCACCGAGATCGTACGTGGCCTCGACGGGGCGGCCCGCAGCGCCGGCATGGCGGTCTTTGCGGTCAACCATCGCAGCGGCCAGTCTATCGGCTCGGTGCTCGACGAGGTGCAGCACTTCCGGCCGCGCGCCGTTGCATATGCCGCCATGTACCACAAGGATGTCGCCCTGCCGGACAGGTTGGCGGGCGCCGTCGGCGTCATGATCAACTGCCGAGAGGCTGCCGGCCGCGTCACCGCGCTGGTCCCGGACGAAGAGGGCGGCGCGCGGGAGATCGTGCGTTATCTCCTCGTCGCCGGCCGCCGGCGCATCGCCTTCATCAACCTGCCGGGCATTCTCGCCGGCACGCTACGCGAGATGGGGTTTCGTGCGGCGCTTGAGGAGGCGGGCATCGACCCCGTCGGCGTGTTTCCGGCGGTGCGCCGCAGCGTCTACAGCGACCGCGCGCCAAGCCTTGTTGCCTCTCATGTAGAGGCGCTTCTGAAATCCGGTCAACGGCCGGACGCCATCCTGTGCGGCAATGACCGCGTAGCGATGGAAGTCTACGCGGCGCTTGCCCGCGCCGGCCTTCGCATTCCGGATGATATCGCGGTGGCAAGCTTCGACAACCAGGTCGAGATTGCCTCGCGGCTGGACCCGCCATTGACGACGATGGCCCTGCCGCACCGCGCCATGGGCCGCCTTGCCATGGAGATCCTCCTGGCCGAGCAGCCCGAACCGCCGCATCTGCATAAACTGCCGTTCCATCTGGTCGAACGGGCATCCGTCTGAACATCGAGTGTCTAACAGGAGGAGAATATCAATGAGCATTTCAATGGGTAATCGTTTACTTTCAGCAATCCTAGCGTCCGCCGCGCTGGTCGCGACCGCCGGTTTCGCCGAGGCGAAGACCGTCATCCACGTCATGCACCAGGGCGATCCTGGCTGGGTGAAGGCCTATGGCGACGTTGCCGCCCGCTTTGAGGCCGCCAATCCCGATGTCGACATCGAGATGATCTACGCGCCGCACGATGCCTATAACGAAAAGTTCAGCGCCGCCGTCATGGCCAAGCAACTGCCCGATATCATGGAACTCGATGCTCCGTTCCTCGCCAATTATGTCTGGTCCGGCTATCTGCAGCCCGTCAAGCCGCTCATTGACAAGGACCTGCTCGATGACATGACGGATTCGAATATCGCTCAGGGCACCTATCCGATCGACAAGGACCTCTATGCGATCGGCCTCACCGACTCCTCGGTCGTGCTCTACGGCAACAAGAAGTATCTTGAAGCCATTGGCGCCCGCATTCCGAAATCGGTCGACGATGCCTGGACCCGCGAGGAATTCGAAGGCTATCTCGAAAAGCTTTCCAAGCTCGAAGGCGTGAAGTGGCCGATCGACACCTTCCGAGGTTACGGCATCAAGACCGAGTGGATCACCTATGCCTACGGCCCACTGCTCGAAAGCGCCGGCTGCGACCTGATTGACCGCAAGACCTGGAAGGCCAGCGGCACGCTCGACGGCGAGGCCTGCGTCAAGGCGCTGACGATGATGCAGGACTGGGTGAAGAAGGGTTGGGTCGTACCGACTTCGTCGGGCACCAACCAGTTCTATGCCGAGGGACAGCCGGCCGCGCTCGCCATGGGCGGCCACTGGTTCTACGCGGAGGCATCGGCAGCGATGAAGGACAATATCGTCGTCATGCCGCTGCCGAAGATCGGCGACAAGGGCGTGAGCCCGAACGGGACCTGGATCTGGGGCGTTTCCGCGACCTCGGAAAACCCTGAGATCGCCGGCAAGTTCCTGAGCTTCCTGCTGAAGGACAAGGAGTACCGGGAGTACGCCAAGACCCAGTCCGCCTATCCGGGCTTGAAGAGCTTCGCCGCCGGTTCCCCGCTCTATGCGGAAGGCGGTGCGCTCGCCGTCGCCTTTGAGCAGGCTTCCAAGACCGCGATCGCCCGTCCGCCGCACCCGGCCTATCCGACGATCACCTCGGCCTTCATGCAGGCCGTCGACAAGATCTTCAACGGTGGTGACGCGCAGGAAGCGCTGACGGCCGCCGCCAAGAAGATCGACGAGGATATCGAGGACAACGCCGGCTACCCGCCCTTCGACGAGCAGCAGTAAGGGGTTTTGACGGGCCGGCTCGTCCTGCCGGCCCCTGAACCATCTCGGGAGGATGACCGATGAGGAGGAAACAATGACTTTGCAACAGACCTCCACGCCCGCTTTGCGACGTCCGGCCAAACGCCGCGACAACAAGCGGCTCTGGCAGGAAATGGCGATGATCGCGCCTGCCTTTCTGCTTATGGCGATATTCCTGATCACGCCGTTCCTCTTGTCCTTCTGGACGGCGATGACCAACCAGCCGCTCGTGCCGCGCCCGACGCCGGTGCGCTTCGTCGGCCTCCTGAATTTCGAGCGCGTCTTCACCGATCCGCTGTTCTGGACCTCGCTGTGGAACGTCACGCGCTTCACCGTCTGGGTGCTGCCGCTGCAATGCGGCCTCGCCTTCCTGACCGCGCTGCTCTTGCATCAGAAGCTGCCGATGCAAAACCTGCTGCGCGGCCTGTTCTTCCTGCCGGCGATCACCTCCATGGTGGTGGTCTGCGTCATCTGGGGCACGCTGTTCCAGTATCCGAGCGGCCCGCTCAACCAGATCGCCGGTTTCCTTTCCGGCGGCACGATCCAGCCGATCGATTGGCTCGGCGACCCCAACTGGGCGATGTTCTCCATCGTGTTGCTTTCAGCCTGGCAGGCCTATGGCTTTCAGATGATCATCTATCTCGCCGGCCTGCAGGGCATTCCCGAAGAACTATACGATGCAGCCCGCATCGACGGGGCAAGCGCGCTGCGCCGCTTCTGGCACGTCACCATGCCCGGTCTTCGCCCGACCCATGTCTTCGTGCTGGTCATCACCACGATCCAGGCCTTCAAGCTCTATACGCAGGTGGCAATCCTCACCCAGGGCGGCCCGAACGAAAGCACCGAAACCGTTGTCCACTACATGGTGCGCGCCGGCTTCGAGGAGCAGAAACTCGGCTACGCATCGGCCGTGTCCGTCATCCTCTTCGTCATCGTTCTTCTGATCGCGCTCCTGCAACGCAAACTCCTGAGGCGCTTCGATGTCTGATCTCGCTTTGACCCAGCCCGCCTCCCTGGCAATCGCAAGGGGCAACGGCAAGAGAGGCCTGCGCATCGTGCAGAGCCTCTGCATCCTGGTCATCGCGCTGGTGATGATCTCGCCGCTGTTCATGCTGCTGATCGCCAGCCTGAAGGACGACCGCTTCCGCATCCTCGCCGACATGGGCAGCTTCCGCGCCTTCTGGGTCAGCGACCCGACGCTGTCGAACTACCAGGAGATCGCCCATTTCTCCGGCGAGTTGGCCTATGGGCGATATCTTTTCAATTCGCTGGTGATCCTCGTTGCCACAGTCGTCTCGGGTCTGGTCGTCAATTCCATGGCGGGCTTCGTTCTGGCCTGGGGCTCGCTGCGCGGCAAGGCGGCGCTCTTGGCGCTGGTCGTCGCGCTCTATGTCATCCCGCAGGAAAGCATCATCATGCCGCTCGTCGTCATGATGTCGCGGGCGGGGCTGACGGATACCTTCGCGGTGCAGATCCTGCCCTGGGTGGCAAGCCCGCTCTATGTCTTCCTCTTCTACCAGTTCTTCGCGCAGCTGCCGAAAGAACTCTATGAAGCGGCGGAAATGGACGGCGCATCGGTCTTCCGCATCTACCGGTCGATCTACATGCCGCTCAGCCTGCCGGCGCTCGCCACGGTCTCGATCCTCATGGGCATCGAAAGCTGGAACCAGTATCTCTGGCCGACGCTGGTCACCCAGACCGACTATGCTCGGCCGATTGCCGTCGCCATCGCCACCTTCTTCGGACAGGACAGCATCTACTGGGACCGCGCCATGGCCGCTTCGGTGCTGATGATGATCCCGGTCCTCATTCTCTATCTGGCTTTCCAGCGCTGGTTCGTCAGTTCATTCGTCGGCTCCGCCGTGAAAGGTTGATCATGTCTCTGCAGGCAAAATCCGAAACGTCAGCACCTCAGGCCATTGAAGCGGAGCTGCCCGAAGGCACGGTGCTGCATCTCTGGCTGAAGGCGCGCCATGCCGGCGGCGAGGCGAAGCTCTTCGTCGCCGTTGATGGCGACGACATCGGCGAGCCCTCGACCCGCCGCACGGGGGAATTTGAGTTCTTCGCTGTGACGCTCGCGAAGGGCGGTCGTGCCACGCTGTCCTATGATGCGACAACCGCTGCACTCTCCGTCGCTTATGCCTTCCGGCCGGAAACCGTGATGAAGGAGGGCATCTGCGTCTTGCACAGCGATGCCCGCACGGCCGCCCCCGACGTGCCCGACAGCTATCATTTCCGCCCGCCCTTCGGCTGGATGAACGATCCGAACGGTTTTGGACGGTTCGGCGGAAATGCTCACCTCTTCTACCAGCATTATCCCCATGAGCCGCGCTGGAACACCATGCACTGGGGCCATGCTGTCTCGAGGGATTTCGTCCGCTGGACACATCTGCCCATGTTCCTCTTTCCGGCGGCGCATCTATCGGAAAAGGACGATGGCCGCGGCGGCGCCTTCTCTGGCTCGGCGATCCCCGGCATCGGCCCAGAGGGCGAGGAAATCCGCGTCTTTTACACCGAGCATGTGCGTGACCGGCAACCGGAAGAGCAAATCCAGCTTTCAGCCGTCAGCCGCGACGGCATCGTCGCCGGCCCGTCGGAAATCGTGATGCCGCTGCGCCCGGAAGGCTTGAACCTCACCACCGATTTCCGCGACCCCTATGTCTTCAAAGGCCCGGACGGCCGCTGGAAGATGCTGCTCGGCAGCCGCGACAGGCAGGGCGGCGTCGTACTGCTCTATGAAACCGCAGACCCGCAAGGCGCCGATGGCTGGACCTTCCTCGGCATCCTCCATCGCGAGGACGGTTTCGGCATGACGGCGGCGGAATGCCCCTGCATGGTGCCGCTTTCCGACAAAAACGCAGAAACCCGCTGGGCGCTGATCTTCGGTCTGCTCACCAGCCGCGACCCGGCCACCGGCCGCCGCAACCTCACCTCCGTCACCGTCGGCGGTTTCGATGGCCGCACCTTCACTGCGGAGTTCGAGCAGGAGTTGGATTTCGGTTCGGATGCCTATGCCTTCCAGGCCTTCGTTGATGGCGACGAGCCGGTCGGCATCGCCTGGCTAGCCAACTGGACGGATTTTTCCAAGAAGGACGATTTCCCGACGGCCATGACCCTGCCGCGCCGCATGCTTCTCGACGGCGACACCGTGCTGACCCCGCCGGTCGCAGCCGTCGAAAGCCTGCGTCATCAGTTGCTGGATGACACCGCGCTTGCCGCCGGCAAGACCGTGCCGCTCGGCACCGGCGCCGTCGAGATCGTACTTGATCTCACCGAGCCGGGCGCCGCCTTCGATCTCACCTTCGATCATCCGGATGTCGATCTAGGCGTTAAACTCGATGCCGATGGTCTGGCGATTGTCTTCGACGTTCGTACCGGTATGGCGCCGCCACGTTACGTCGCCGCTGGCGCGAAACCGTCGAGCCTGCGCATCTTCCTCGATGCCGGCTCCATCGAGGTCTTCGCTGACAACGGCCGCTGGACGGGGTCCAAACGCATTCCGGGCTTTGCCGCCGCACGTTCGGCAACGCTCGCCGGCGCCGTCGCCGGGGCCAGCGTCTGGCAATTGAAACTGTGAGGGAGGACAGACAATGGCATCGGTAGCAATCGACCGGGTTCAGAAGCAATACGGCGCGGCCTCGGTTATCCACGGGGTTTCCGCAGATATCGAGGACGGTGAGTTCGTCACGCTCGTCGGGCCGTCCGGCTGCGGCAAGTCCACGCTTCTGCGCATGCTGGCGGGGCTAGAGGATATCAGCGGCGGTGAAATCCGCATCGACGGTCGCGTCGTCAACGACGTCGCGCCGAAGGAGCGCGATATCGCCATGGTGTTCCAGTCCTACGCGCTCTATCCGCACATGACGGTGCGCGAAAATATGGGCTTTGCCCTGAAGCTGCAGGGGCGCGATAAGGCGACAATCAACAAGCTGGTGAGCGAAGCCGCCGGCATTCTCGCACTTGAACCCCTGCTGGAGCGCCTGCCGAAACAGCTTTCCGGCGGCCAGCGCCAGCGCGTCGCCATGGGCCGCGCCATCGTACGCCATCCGAAAGTGTTCCTCTTCGACGAGCCGCTGTCCAACCTCGACGCCAAGCTGCGGGTGACCATGCGCAGCGAGATCAAGGAGCTGCATCAGCGCCTTGGCACGACCATCGTTTACGTCACTCACGACCAGATCGAGGCGATGACCATGGCCGACAAGATCGTCGTCATGCGCGCCGGCCGAATCGAGCAGATCGGCAAGCCGCTCGATCTCTACGACCGCCCAAATAACACCTTCGTCGCCGCCTTCATCGGCTCGCCGTCGATGAACCTCTTCGAGGGTGGCGTCAGCGGCGGCGGCTTCCGTATCGAAGGCGGCGTTTCCCTGCCGCTTCCGCCGCAATTGAGCCACAGCGTGGCACGCACCTACGGCATCCGCCCGGAAGACCTCGACATTGCAGAGACGGGCATTCCGGCCACCGTGCTGACTGTCGAGCCGACAGGTGCGGAGACCCATCTTTCGGTGCGTGTCGGCACGCAGACGGCAACCATCGTGCTGCACCGGCGGGTGGATTTAAAGCCGGACCAGCAAATCGACCTCGCGCCCAAATCCGAGAAAGTCCACCTCTTCTCCGCCGAAGGCCGACGGATAGACTGATCTCCCGGCGCCCGCCGCCGAACCGCGTCCGTCAATTGACGGACGCGGTTCGGTTTCGGAGCCATCCAGGCTTGCCACGTCTTGATTTTGGGTGTCCGGCCTTTCATTGATCGAATTGACCAACTGCGCGGCGATGTGTTGCCACGGGTCAAATCTCTTGAAGAGCAGATCGGTTGTGGTCATGCCGCCGCGCGCCATCCATTGCGGATATGGCGGTAGCCTTCGCGGTAGACCGCTTCCGGTGTCTCGGAAAAGTCGCGCCAGACCTTTGTGGCGGCGGCGAGTTCCTTGAGCGCCCGACCGAAGGCCTCGATTGTCAGCCACCCGTCGTAGCCGCTCGCGCGTAGTGCCTTGAACGTCTCGGCCCAGGGAATGTTGCCACGCCCTGGTACGCCGCGGTCGTTCTCAGAAATGTGGACATGCACGATGCGGTCACTGTTTCGTGTGAAGGCGCCGATGGGATCGGCCTCTTCAATATTGCTGTGGAAGGTGTCGTACATGGCGCGGATATTCGGGTGTCCGACCGCGTCGATATGGGCCCCAAGGTCGTCCATCGTGTTGAACAGGTAGCATTCGAAGCGGTTGAGCGCCTCAAGCCCGATCGTGACGCCGTGCTTTGCTGCATGATCGCCGATCGCGCGTTGCGAGGAAACCGAGCGCTTGAGTTCCGCCGCGCTCGGCCCGCTTCCGGAAAATTTGCCGAGCGTCGAATGCAGCGGCCCGCTCAGCATCGTCGCCCCAAGCGCATCGCTGCAGTCGATGGCCCATTTCACGAAGTCGATGCCGCGCTTGCGGGTCGCGGCGTCGGGGGCGATCAGGTTCATCTGCGGGTCGCCCATAGCGGAAACGGCGGTCCGTTCTAGGCCGATCCGGTCGAGCAAGGCCCCCAGCCGCCGGTAGTCGTCGGGTGCGCCCGAAAAGATCGGGATCTCGACACCATCAAACCCCGTGGCCTTGATATCGCGCAACAATGCCTCGTGTTTGCTGCCGACAGCTGTCGTCCAGAGGAACATGCACATCCCGATCTTCATCTCTCCCCCCTTCGCCTTGCGGCCATTGCGCGGCGGCTTAAGCCGATCAACATCCTCAGATCTGGTCATACCAAATTTGCGCATCAGGTCAAGCTGCGGTGCTCGCCGCTTGGAGCCAGGATTCCGTGCATAAGCGGTGAAATGTCGCAATAAACAACCGAATGCGCCGGATGTATCGGTGTTTCAAGGCCGTCTTGCAGAGGCTCGGGAATTGGGTTAGATCTTTCAGACAACGAGAATTGGCCAAACCAGATTGCAGCAGCAACGGGATTGGCCAGCGATAAGGTGACGTTTCGATGCCAAGCGGCTGTCGAGCGTGGCCGCAACAGCCTAGGAGGAACCTCATGCATCTTTCCACACACAACTGGATGCGGGCGGAACCGCTCGCCGTCACGTTGAAGCGCATCAAGAAATATGGCTACGAGAGCATCGAGATATCCGGCGAACCGGCACAGTACGACGTCAAGGAGACGCGTGCGCTGCTGAAGGAGCATGGCATCCGCTGCTGGGGCGCCGTTACGCTGACGCTCGGCGAGCGAAATCTTGCCGCCAGGGATGAAGGCCAGCGCGCCAAGTCGGTGGACTATGTCAAGAGCGTCATCACCATGGTCAGCGAACTCGATGGCGAGATCGTCACCCTGGTGCCGGCCACCGTCGGCAAGGTGGTGCCGGATGGGACCGAGGAGGAAGAGTGGACATGGGTGGTGGACGCTACCAAGGAGTGTTTTGCCCATGCGCAGAAGAGGGGTGTGCGCATTGCCGTCGAGCCGCTCAACCGTTTCGAGACCTATTTCTTCAACCGTGCCGCCCAAGCGCTGGCGCTCGCCGATGCCGTCAGCCCCGAATGCGGGGTGTGCCTGGATGCCTTCCACCTGAACATCGAGGAGGAAGACATGTATGAAGCGATCCGGCTCGCGGGAAAGCGCCTGTTCGATTTCCACGTCGCCGATAACAATCGTTTTGCCGCCGGCCTCGGCCATCTCGACTGGCCAAAGATCATCGGCACGCTGAAGGAGATTGGTTACGACGGCGCCGTCACCAACGAATTCGTCGCTCCGGTCGACCGGACGCCCGCCGCCAAATATCCGGACATGGTCGAGCGCAACCCCGTCGATATTCCCCCGGAGCAGCTGAAATTCATCCAGGACCACGGCTCGAGCCTTCTCACTGAGAAGTTCTACGACGATCAGATGCGGATCACTGCCGAGACGATCCTGCCGCTGATCAAGTAACGAACGGAAAGACATATGCCATGCGGCTCGCGGGCCGTGAGGGGCAGGGGATCCGAGACATGCGCATCAAGACCGTAGAGGCCTGGTGGATCAAAATTCCCATCGAGGCCAGCCGTCAACACCGCAGCGACTTCGGCCGACTGACGACCTTCGATAGCGCTATCCTGCGGATCGAAACGGACGACGGTATCGTGGGCTGGGGAGAGGGTAAAAATGCCGCGGGCAGTGCGGGCACCTACGGCACGCTGGTCCACATGATCAACCACGAGGTGGGGCCGAAGCTCATCGGCCGCGATCCTGCCGATATCTCCACCATATGGGAGATGCTTTACAACGGCGTACGCCACGAGACGGCGGCGCGTTCGGGTCACGCCATGCCCGAGATCGCGCGTCGCGGCCTTTCCGTCGCGGCGATCAGCGCGGTCGACATAGCGCTCTGGGACATTCTCGGCAAGTCGCTCGGCGTTCCCGTCTGGAAGCTGCTGGGTGGCCGCAAGGCCGACAGGTTGCCCGCCTATGCCTCGGGCGGTTGGGAGAGTGCGGAGCGGATCGGCGATCAACTCCGGTCCTATATCGCGGCCGGCGGTTTCAAGTCAGTCAAGATGCGCGTCGGCGCGATGGATCGTGCGCTGCATGTCTCGGCATCGCGCGTGCGGGCGGCTCGCAAAGCGGTCGGGCCTAACGTCGACCTGATGGTCGATGCGCACGGGACGTATACTGTTGCCGATGCCAAGCGCTTCATCCAGATGGTTGCCGATTGCGACCTCGCCTGGTTCGAGGAGCCGGTGATTGCCGATGACAAGCCGGGCATGGCGGAGGTGCGCGCGGCTGGGAACGTGCCGATCGCTGCCGGCGAGAGCGAGGCGACGCGTTTTGCCTTCCGAGATCTTGCCATGCTTCGGGCCGCCGACATATTCCAACCGGACCCTGCCTTCTGCGGCGGCATTACGGAGGCGATGCGCATCAGTTCGCTCGCCAGCGCCTTCAATCTCCGTTTCGCGCCGCATCTCTGGGCCGGTGCGCCCTGCTTCTTTTCCGGCCTGCACTTGTGCGCGGCCTCCCCGGCAAGCTTCATCATCGAATATTCGCTCGGCGCCAATCCGATGATCCATGATCTAGTCGAGGACACTGTGTCGGTGAAAGACGGTATGATAGAGATCCCGGACAGGCCTGGCCTGGGCTTCACGATCAATCAGCGGGTCCTGGAGACTCACGCGCAAAGACAGTGACGATGAAAGAAAACTCCCTCCTCTCCGATCTCGCGGCCCATCTTTTTTCGAACTCGAGCGGCAACGGCCGTACGCCTTCGGAGCGAGAGCTTGCCGAGCATTTCGGCGTCAGCCGGGGCCAGGTTCGAGAGGCACTGGCCATTCTGGAGGCAATGCGCATCGTCGAGCGCCGGGCCAAGTCGGGGATCTATCTGACGACCACAGAGGCGAGCGTGGAGGCAATGGCGCTTTTTGCCCGCGCCGGCGTGCCGCTTGATCCCATCCTGATCTATGAGACCGTGGAGCTTCGCAAGATCCATGAGATCAAGGCGGCGGAGCTCGCCTGCGATCGGGCGACGGAGGAGAATTACCAGCACTTGCGCGATATCCTCGGCGCGTCCGAGGCGAAGCTTGCCGCCGGCGAGGGGCTGGCGCGTGAGGACCGGGATTTCCATTTGGAGATCGTCCGGGCCACCAAGAATAGCGTCTTCCATCGGGTGTGCAGCGTCTATTACGTCATGGGCGAGCACCGCCTGCCGATCTATTTTGCCGATCCCGCCCGCAGCCGGCGCTCGCATGAGGAACATATCCGCATCTACGAGGCGCTGCTTGCCCGAGACGGCAATCTCGCCCAGGCGCTGATGAGCGCGCATCTTCAAGGTGCGGAAAGCTATTGGAAGGGTCTCATCGGCGGTCCAGCGACGGCAGCCGAATAGGCGCAACCGGCGGGAGGGCCGATGAGCTTCATCTTTTCCACACATCCCCTGCACCCTGCGGCCAGGTCCATGCTTGAGGCTGCGGGTGATCTGCGCGTCGCTTCCGCGCCCGATCCCGAAACGTTGCTGCGAGAAGGCCGCGGCGCGGGCATCGTCGTCGTACGCGCGCCGATCCCGCCGGCCTTCTTCGAGGATGCGCCGGCGCTTCGCGCGGCGATCCGCCATGGCGCCGGGCTCGACATGGTGCCGATGGATGCGGCGACCCGCGCCGGCGTGCTTGTCGCCAATGTCCCGGGCGCCAATGCTTCGACTGTCGCCGAGCACGTCTTCCTCGTGACACTGGCCCTGCTTCGGCGCTTCCGGCTGATGGACCGCGAACTGCGTCAGAGCGGCTGGGCGGCGGGCCGCGCCCAGTCGGACACGGCCGTCGACCTCGCCGGCCGCACCATGGGCATCGTCGGTATGGGCAATGTCGGCAAGGCGATTTTCAAGATCGCGAAGTACGGCTTCGGTCTGGAGGTGGTCGCCACGAGCCGGTCGCCGGAAAACGTGCCGGACGGCGTGCGTTTCCTGGCGATCAATGAGCTTATGGCGACGGCCGATATCGTGGTGCTCTGTTGTCCGCTGACGCCGGAGACCACTGGCTTGCTCGATGCCGGTCGCATCGGGCGCATGAAGCCCGCGGCCATTCTGGTCAACGTCTCGCGCGGGCCGGTGATCGATGATGCGGCGTTGATCGAGGCGCTGCGCGATGGTCGCATCGGCGGAGCCGCGCTCGACGTCTTCGCAACGCAGCCGCTGCCGCTCGATCATCCCTATTTCGGCTTTGACAATGTCATCGTCACGCCGCATCTGGCTGGCCTGACGGAAGAGAGCATGATGCGCATGGGAACGGGCGCGGCGAGCGAAGCCCTGCGCGTCATCAAGGGCGACTTGCCCGTCAATTTGCGCAATCCCGAAGTGGTAGAACACTACCGCCGGCGCTTTCCCGCATAGCGCCCCGTCGCGACAACTCGAAACGCTGGCTGCCCCTGCCGTGCCGCCGAGACCGCTGGCATCTTTCGGACCGTTGAGGTCAGCCCGCGTGCCGCAAGCTTACACCGCTTCCGGCGTCAAACAGCACGACCTTTTCCGGATTCCACGAAAAGCGAACCTCATCCTCGATCCGAAGCGCCGTCTGTGTCGGCACGGTCGCGTGGATGAACTTCTCGCCGGTGCGTAGCGTCACGATCTTTTCGACACCATGGTTTTCCACGTCGTGGACCCGTGCTTCGCCGGGCGCGCCACTATCGAGGAAAATGTCCTCGGGACGGATGCCGAAGGTGAGCGGGCGACCGTCTGTCGCGATCCCGTGTCCGTTGCCGAGGGGCAGCCGGTAGCCCTCGCTGGCCACTGCCTCGCCACCGGCAAGCGTGCCGGCAATCAGGTTCATCGGCGGCGAACCGACCGCGCGCGCGACGAAGGTGTTGACCGGGTTTCGGTAGATCTCCTGCGGCGTACCCGTCTGCACCAGTTGACCATTGTTCAGGACGCCGATCTTGTCGCCCATCGACATGGCCTCTATCTGGTCGTGAGTGACGAAGAGGAAGGTCGCGCCGAGGTTCATCTGCAGGTTTTTCAGCTCGGTGCGAAGTGCTTCGCGAAGCTTGGCGTCGAGCGCCGAAAGGGGTTCGTCCATCAGGAAGACCCGCGGCTTGCGCACGATGGCCCGGCCGATCGATACGCGCTGCATCTCGCCTCCCGACAGTCGGTCCGTCTTGCGGTCGAGCAGATGCTCGATGCGCAGGGTCTTCGCAACGCGGTCGACGCGCTCCTTGATTTCTCCGGGCTCAACGCGACGGATACGGGATTTCAATGGAAATTCCAGGTTCTCCCGCACCGTATAGCGCGGGTAAAGCGAGTATTGCTGGAGCACCAGAGCCACATCGCGCTCGGCGGCACCCCAGTCGGCGACGTCCTGCCCGTCGATGAAGATCTGGCCTGCGGTCGGCTTCTCGAGACCGGCGATCAGGCGCAGCGTAGTCGTCTTGCCGGCGCCGGTCTGCCCGAGCAGCACGAAGAACTCGCCGTCAGCAATGTCGATGTTCAAGTTTTTCAGCGCCGTGTGGCTGCCGAAGGTCTTGGTGATGCCCTTGAGTTCGATATGCGCCATCAGAGTCTGATCCCCAGCGACGAGCCGGTCGCGGTGTTGAAGAAATGTGCCTGGGCGGGGTCGATGCGTGCCCAGACGGCTTCGCCGGGACCAGGCACGAAACCGCTCTTTGTGCGTGCCCTGATCATCTGGTGACCAACCTTCAGGTCCACGATGTCGTGCGAGCCGAGAGGCTCGATGATATGCGCCTCGACCGGCATGAAGCCCTCGCGGGCCTCCCGTGAAACGAGCACGCCCTCAGGCCGGACCCCGAGTGTCAGCTTGCCGTTCTCGGCCCTTGCGTCGGAGAGGCGGTTCGCCAGCACGGCGGGGAACTCGAAGCCCGTCGTCCCGTCGCCGACCTGTACGCTGGTATGGCTGCCCGTTGCGCTGATGATCGCCGGCGCCATGTTCATGACCGGGCTTCCGACGAACTGGGCGACGAACGTGTTGGCGGGTTGCGCGTAAACCTCTTCCGGCGTGCCCACCTGCTGGAGGATGCCCTCGTGCATGATGACGATGCGGTCGGCGAGCGACATCGCCTCCACCTGGTCATGCGTCACGTAGATGGTGGTTGAACCCTGCTTGATATGCAGACGCTTGATTTCCGCCCGCATTTCCTCGCGCAGCTTCGCGTCGAGCGCACCGATCGGCTCATCCATCAGCATGGCCTTTGGCCGTCGCACCAGCGCGCGGCCGATCGCGACGCGCTGCATGTCGCCGCCTGACAGCGCCGAGGGCTTGCGGGCCAGGAGACCGGTGATGCGCAGCACACCGGCGATATCGCGGACCGACGCATCGACATCGGCACGGCTCATCCGGGTCGCGCGGAGCGGGAAGGCGATGTTCTCGTAGACCGTCATGTGCGGATAAAGCGAGAAGGATTGGAATACCATGGCGATATCCCTGTCTGATGCCTTGATATGCTGCACCGGCTGCCCGTCGATCAGAATGTCGCCTTCGTCGATCGTCTCCAACCCCGCGACGGCGCGTAATGTCGTCGTCTTTCCGCAGCCCGATTGTCCAAGCAGCACAATGAATTCATTGTCGGCGATGGCGAGATTAAGGTCTTTGATGACCTGGACGGCACCGAAATATTTCTGAATCCCGCGAAGTTCGATCTGCGTCATAAATGGTTGCCTTCGTCTGGTTGCGCGTCGCGGGGGATTTTGGTCGCCACCATGAAGGCGATCAATCCGACGAGCGTCATCGTCATGCCATAGCGGTGCAGAAACAGGTTCCAGGGCTGGCAGAGCGCGACGATGCCCAAGATCATGAGATACTGCGAACCGGGTTCGAGATATTTCTGGTTGAAGGCGCGAAAGGTCATTTGCGGATCGCTCCGAAGCTCATGCCGCGCAGGAGATGGTTCCTGAGCAGGAAGGTGAAGATGGCGACCGGTAGCAGGAACAGGAACGTGCCGGCGGCAATCACCGTCCAATCCGGCAGGCCTGAGCCGACCTGGCTCGGAATGAAGGGTGGAGCCGTTTGCGCACGCCGGTTCGTCATGATCAGCGCAAATGCATATTCATTCCAGGCCGTGATGAAGCAGAAGACCGCGGTTGCGGCGATGCCGGTGGCCGCTTCCGGGATGACGATCTTGAAAAAGGCCTCCATCCGCGTGTATCCGTCGACGAGCGCGGCCTCCTCGTATTCCTTCGGGATCTCGTCGATGAAGCCCTTCATCAACCAAACGGAGAAGGAAAGGTTGAAGGCAGTGTAGAGTATGATGAGGCCCCAATGCGTGTCGTTGAGGCCGACGACGCGGTACATGAGGAACATCGGGATCGCCACGACGACGGGCGGCAGCATGCGCGTCGACAGGATGAAGAAGAGAAGGTCTGCCTCCCCCTTCACTTTGAAGCGCGAGAAACCGTAGGCTGTGAAGGTTCCCATGCCGACGGCCAGCACCGTGGACGTGATGGCGACGATCAGCGAGTTCATGAAGCGGTTCGGATAGCCGGAGGGCTGCACCTCGCCGCGGCCGGAGCGAACGATCTTCTCGCCGCCGTCGAACACCATCCGCTCCCACCAGGGGGCGGCGGCATATTCTTCAGCGGTTGGCGCCCCGCGCAGTTGCGAGCGCTTGGTGAAGAGCTTCACGAAAGGCGAGAGTTCCGGCTCGAAGAGCACCGTCGGCGGAATGGTGGTAGCGAGATTGCGCGGCTTGAAGGCCGTCGAGGTGATCCAGTAGATCGGCGCCAGGAAGATCAGCGTGATGACCAGTACGGCGGCGATCGCCACCCGGTTCAGCGCGCGTTCGGAGCGGGTTTGCACGGCAGCCATCTCAGCGCTCCTTCACTTTGTTGAGGTACTTGACGTAGATGTTGGTGATCGCAAGAACCATGATGAGCACGATGTAGGCGAGTGCGCAGGAACGCCCCGTCTGCCATTCCTGGAAGGCCATCTTGTAGAGCCGGATGGAGATCACCTCGGTCGTCGGTTGGCTGGTCAGAATGTAGGCGAGGTCAAAGGTCTTGAAGGCCTCCATCGTACGGAAGATGATTGCGATCATCAGGATCGGCGCCACCAGCGGCAGCGTGATGCGGAAGAAGGTATAGAACGGTCCCGCCCGGTCGATCGCCGCTGCCTCGTAGAGATGTTTTGGCACGGCCGAAAGGCCGGCAAGCGACAGCAGCATCACGAAGGGCGACCACATCCAGATGTCCGTGATTGCGACCGCATAGAGAGCCATGTCCGGATTCGACAGCCACTCGAAGGAGCCGAGGCCGAGCGCGTAGTTGATGATGCCGAAGGACGGGTCGTAGAGCAGCTTCCAGAAGAGGCCGACGACGGCCATCGACAGCATCATCGGCAGCAGCAGCAGCGTCGTCAGAAGACCCTTCAGCGGAATGTCACGGTTGAGCAGCATCGCGGTGCCGAAGCCGACGATCACCTGCCCCGTCACAGAGACGATCACATATTTCGCGGTGATGGCGAAATTCGACCAGATGAAAGGATCGTTCAGCAATTCGCGGTAGTTCTGCAGGCCGACGAAGTTGGCCGGCGCGTTCGTCGAGGCGCGAAAGTCCGTGAACGAATAGCCGAGCGAATAGATCAGCGGAAAGATGTTGAAGATGATCAGAAACAGGATCGTCGGGATAATGAAGAGATTGCGAATGCGGATGTCGCTCATGCCGTGGGATGCGGCACGCGATTTCGTGTCTAGCGATGTCATGACTGCGGTTGCCAATCCTCTCCTCCTCCGAGAGTCGGCGCCGGATGCCGGAAAAGGCATCACGATGCGCGAAGTGAATTCCGGGCGCCGCGCCCTCTCGAACCGCGCCTTTGGGCGCGAGATGCAGAATGCAAACGGAGGGGCGACGGAGCCCCTCCGCTGATCGCGTTTGCTATTTATTGCGTCCGTATTTCTTGAACGTCGCGTTCCAGTCCGCTGCCAGAGAGTCGAGCACTTCCTTCGCCGTGCCTTGCCCGGCGGTGACGAAGGGATAAATGCGCTGGTTCATCTGGATCAGCAGTTCGGCATATTCAGGCGTTGCCCAGAAGTCCTTCACCTTGAACATGGTCTCGTAGAAGGCCTTGTTATAGGGTGTCGCGTTCTGAAATTCCGGCGATTCAAGCACCTTGGCGCTTGCTGTGTAGCCGCCGAGTTCGGCCCAGCGCTTCTGGGTCTCGTCCTTGATGAACCATTCGAGGAATTTCATCGCCTCTTCCTGGTTTTTTGAGTAGGAGATGACCGATATGCCTTGGCCGCCGAGCGCTGCGAATTGTTCGCCGTTCGGCCCCGCCGGATTGGCAAAGAAGCCGGTAACCTTGGCGTTCGGGTTGGACGCCTCGTTCACCAGGGCCGGGAAGAAGGCGAAGTAGTTCATGCTCATCGCCGCCAGGTTCTCGGTGATCGCCTGATTGTTCTCGACGAAGAAGGATTTGGCCCAGCCCGGAGGCGTAAAGCCGTAGAGCTCGCGATACAATTCGAGCGCCTTGACGTTCTTCTCGGAATTGATGATGCCGTCGACCTTGTAGCTCTGGTAGTCGCCGAGTTCGCCTCCAAAGGAGAAGATCGCGTTCTCGACACCCATGACGAGACCGTCATAAGAATTGTCGGTGTAGATGGCGATTCCGTAGCGCTTCTGGTCTGGACGGTGGAAGAACTCGGCGATGTCGCGCATCTCGGCCCATGTCTTCGGCGGGGCGAGGTCGTAGCCGTATTTGGCCTTGAACGCCTCCATCTCCTTGGGATCTTCGAACCAGTCCTTGCGGTAGGACCAGCCGACGGCGTCGCCTTCGGCCGGAACTGACCAATACTTTTTCGAGTTCGACGGATATTCGGCGTAGTATTTCACAGTTGCCGGAGCCATCACCTGGGTCAGATTGTGCTTGGTGAAGAAGTCGGTCAGATCGACGTAATGGCCAGCTTCTGACGCCGCCCCGATCCACTGACTGTCGCCGACGACCATGTCATAGGCTGAACCCTTGGCGTTGAACTCGGTGAATGCCTTGGTCTGGAAGTCGGCCCATGGTGTGGTCTCGACCGTGACCTTTACGCCGGTTTCAGCCTCATATTCGTTCGCCAGTTCCTGAAGGTAATTTGCCGGGTCCCACTCGGCCCAGAAAATCGTCAGTTCCTGGGCCTGTGCGGATGTTCCGCAGGCCCACATCAATCCGACACCGGCAAAGAGACCGGCCATAGTTTTGCGCATAACATTTCCTCCCATTTATGCACGCTTCCCGCGTCATCGCGGGCCTCCCGATCCGGCTTCCCGATCCTCCTGGGTGATTTTCGTGCTGGGGTCCTCCCCGACCCTGGCGCGTTTCAGATCTCAAGCCTGAATGTTATTCCCTAATCTGGTAGTACCAAACGCCAATATCGTCAAGAGTGAGCCTCGGAGAGCATTTAGCAAAGGTTCATCTTCCAGACTTCTGGATACCTTCCCACAATTGCGGCTCCGCTCGCGCGGTCTTGTCAGGCAAACTCACGTTCCTGCTCGCCAATCCCGACCACATTTGCTTCATCTGGTCCAACCAATTGTTGGATTAATTTGAAGGTTCCCCACGTCATGCTTTGCTCTCCGCCTGCCGTAACGCTGTATCAACAAGCGCCCTGGCGGCCCATTCGGCAACAGACTGCGCGCTTTCGGAGGTCAGGCCCCAGATATCCTTCAACACGATCAGCACCTCGACGCCGAAGACAAGCGAAAGCGCCTGCGCAAGGCGTTCCCGGGATTCGGGCGGCACGGTGCCCTGCAGGGGAGCCGTCACGCACTTGAGCAGATCGACCCGGTGGCCGCGCGTGAATAGCGGCTCGTTGCCGAGCGTGCCGGCCTGGCGCTGCGCCCACTGGTCCAGCGAAAGTTTCAGCGCCGCCTTGAAGGTGGCTTCGAACTCATCGATGCGCGGCATTGCGGTCGCCAAGAGGTCGGCAACGCGGGTGCGTGCATCCGGACTGTCCGACGACCAGCTGAGTATCGGCCCCAGAGCCTCATCCACCACGGCATGCACGAGCGCGGCCTGGCTCGGAAAGTAACGGTAGGCCGTCGCGCGCGAGACTTCGGCAGCCTCGGCGACTTCACTTACCGACGGAGTGATGCCGGACTGCATGAGCCGCGTTGCCGTTTCGAGCATCAGTTTTCGCGTTCGGGCACGCGGGCCTCGCTCGGTCCTGGCTGTTTCGTTCTGTTGACGTGAGACATCCATGTCTTTATGATACGCACGTCTCACAAATTTGCAAGGGCCTATCGCTTTGCCCCGGACGTGGGATATGCCGGGAGGAAACCCAACCGGTCTCGGAGGGGAAATGAAGCAGATCTACGTGGTCGGCACGGCTGACACGAAGGGCGAGGAGCTTGCTTATCTGGCCGCTTGCATCAAAGCGGCGGGCGGGGCTGTCGTCCGTGTCGACGTCGGCATCCGCGAGCCTCAAACCTCCGTCGATGTGAGGGCCGAAGCAGTGGCGGCGTGCCATCCGGACGGGGCTGGAGCCGTTCTTGCCAGCGGCGACCGCGGAACGGCGGTCGAGGCGATGGGCATTGCCTTCGCGCGCTTCCTCGTGGAGCGCCAGGACATCGCCGGCGTCATCGGTATCGGTGGAGGCGGGGGCACTTCGATCATTACCGCAGGCATGCGCCAATTGCCGCTCGGTCTGCCAAAGATCATGGTCTCGACGCTCGCATCCGGCGATGTGGCTCCCTTTGTCGATGTTTCGGACATCTTGATGATGCCCTCGGTCACGGACATGGCGGGCCTGAACCGGCTGAGCCGCGTCATCCTTCACAACGCCGCCCAGGCGATCACCGCCATGGCCCGCCGGCCGGCTGAGGTGACTGCATCCAAACCAGCCCTCGGGCTTACCATGTTCGGCGTTACGACACCTGCCGTATCCGCCATAGTTGAGCGCCTCCGAGCGGACTATGACTGCCTGGTCTTCCACGCGACAGGCACGGGCGGGCGTGCGATGGAGAAGCTTGCCGACAGCGAACTCATCTCTGGCGTGCTCGACATCACGACGACCGAGGTCTGCGACCTGCTGTTCGGCGGCGTCTTGCCCGCCACCTCGGACCGTTTCGGCGCCATTGCTCGCAAAGGCCTGCCCTATGTCGGCTCGGTCGGTGCGCTCGATATGGTGAACTTCTGGGCGCCGGAGACTGTCCCGGAGCGTTATACCGGCCGGCTGTTTTACCGGCACAACCCGAACGTCACCTTGATGCGCACGACGTCGGCCGAATGCGCGCAGATCGGCCGCTGGATCGGCGACAAGCTCAATCTCTGCCACGGCCCCGTACGCCTTCTCATTCCCGAAAAGGGCGTTTCGGCCCTCGACATCGAAGACGGTCCGTTCTTCGATCCGCAAGCCGACGCCGCGCTTTTCGCCGCGCTCGAGGCGACGGTGAAGCCGACGGTGTCGCGACGTATTATTCGCCTGCCGCTCCATATCAACGATCCAGATTTCGCCGAGGCCGCCGTCGCGGCCTATCGTGACATCGCCAACCCCTGAGAGACAAATCGATGCCAGTCATACCGCGCAGCACCATCCTCGAAAAATTTCACGGCATGATCGCAGCCGGCGTGCCGATCGTCGGCGGCGGTGCCGGCACCGGCATCTCCGCCAAGGCCGAGGAGGCAGGCGGTATCGACCTCATCATTATCTACAATTCCGGGCGATACCGCATGGCGGGCCGCGGTTCGGCGGCCGGACTGCTCGCCTATGGCAATGCCAACGAGATCGTCAAGGACATGGCGCTTGAAGTGTTGCCTGTCGTGAAAAAGACGCCGGTGCTTGCTGGCGTCAATGGCACGGACCCCTTCGTGCTGATGCCGCGCTTCCTCGCCGACCTCAAGGCAATGGGCTTTTCCGGCGTACAGAACTTCCCCACAATAGGCCTCTTCGATGGCCGGATGCGGCAGAGTTTCGAGGAAACGGGCATGAGCTACAATCTGGAGGTCGAGATGATCGCCACCGCCCACGGGCTCGACCTGCTGACGACGCCCTATGTCTTCAACGAGAGCGAGGCTATCGCCATGACGACCGCCGGCGCTGACATCGTCGTGGCGCATATGGGAGTGACGACCGGCGGCACGATCGGCGCCACATCCGGCAAGTCCCTCGATGACTGCGTCGAGGAGATCGCCGCGATCGCCAAGGCGGCACATTCGGTGCGTGACAACGTCATCGTGCTCTGCCACGGCGGCCCGATCTCCATGCCGGCGGATGCGCGCTACATTCTCGAACGCTGCCCTGGCTGCCACGGCTTTTATGGCGCAAGCTCGATGGAGCGCCTGCCGGCGGAGGCGGCAATTCGCAAGCAGACGGAAGATTTCAAGGCGCTCGCCATCGGCGCGGCCGTCTAAAGGAAGGGCATGGAGGAGGCCGTTTCATGGTAAAGAACAAGTACTTCATCTATCCTGAGGATGTGAGCGCCTTCGGCTTCGACTGGGGCAAGCTGTCGCTGACTGTGGCGCCCGAGGTCAACGGCGCCAACCGCTTTTCCGGCGGCGTGGTCGAGCTGCCAAGCGGCGAGGGCCATTCCCGCCACAATCACCCGGGCGCGGAGGAAATCATTTTTGTGATTTCCGGCGAGGGCGAGCAGATGGTCGAGGACGAAAATGGTAATCCGATCACGCAGAAGGTCGCCACCGGCTGCACGATCTATATTCCGGAAAGTCGCTTTCATTCGACGAAGAACACTGGCGGCGGGAAGATGCTCCTTTTCGTGGTCTACTCACCGGGCGGGCCGGAGCTTGCGCTACGCGATTTGCCGGACTTCCGCCTGCTGCCGCCGGGCTTCTGAGGGGGCGCATCCATTTTCTGGGAGGAAAGACAATGAACGACAATGCAGGGCAAACAAGGCAGACCGCCGTGACGCCGTTCGATACGGCCAAGCTCGACCGTCTCATGGAGGAAGCCGGTATCGACGTCATCGTCGCCACCTCCAAACACAACACGCAATATCTCATGGGCGGCTATAAGTTCATCTTCTTCGCCGCCATGGATGCGATCGGGCATAGCCGCTACCTGCCGATGGTGATTTATGAGAAAGGCGCGCCCGATCACTCCGCCTATGTGGGCAACCGCATGGAGGGCGCGGAGCACCAGAACAATCCATTCTGGACGCCCGCCGTGCATACGGCGAGCTGGGGCACGCAGGATGCCGCCGGGCTCGCCGTCGAGCACTTGAAGAAAATCGGCAAGACCGGTGGGCGCATCGGCATCGAGCCAGCCTTCCTGCCCTCCGACGCCCGCGACCTGCTCGCCTCGCGGTTGGATGGCGCTCGATTTGTCGATGCCACGCATGTGTTGGAGCGGCTAAGGGCCGTCAAGACGCCGGATGAACTGGCAAAGCTGAGACGCGCCTCCGAACTGATCACCGACTCTATGCTGGCGACGATCGCGGCGGCCCGCGCCGGCTCGACAAAGATGGAGATCATCGAGCAGCTGCGCCGGGAAGAAACGAACCGCGGCCTGCACTTCGAATATTGCCTCCTGACGCTCGGCTCCAGCCACAACCGCGCGGGCTCGCCTCAGGCCTGGGCCGAGGGCGAGATCCTGTCGATCGATTCCGGCGGCAACTATCACGGATATATTGGTGACCTCTGCCGCATGGGTGTGCTCGGCGAGCCGGATGCGGAGCTGGAGGACCTTCTGGCCGAAGTGGAATGTATCCAGCAAGCGGCCTTCGCCAAGGTCAGGGCAGGGGCTGCGGGCAGGGAGATGATTGTGGCAGCGGAGGCCGAGCTCAAGGCCTCGCCGTCGGCGGCCTTCACCGACTTCTTCTGCCATGGCATGGGCGTCATCGCCCACGAAGCGCCATTCCTCATGACGAACCACCCCGTCACCTATGATGGCATCGATGCCGACAAACCGCTGGAAGCCGGGAGCGTGATCTCGGTCGAGACGACGATGCTTCACCCGAAGCGCGGATTCATCAAGCTGGAGGATACGCTTGCCATCACTGATGGCGGCTATGAAATGTTCGGCGACCGTGGCCGCGGCTGGAACCGCGGCGGAGCGTGATTGCAGGCCCATTGCAAAAGGCCCGGCAGATGTCACCTGCCGGGCCTTTCGTTGCTTGGTGCCGTCGTCTCAGCTGTGGTGGATCTCTGTTCCCAGCACCTTCAGGCATTCGCGCATAAAGGCGGCGAGCGCCGTCCAGCCCTTGGCCGAAACCATCGTGCCATCGACATAGGCTTCGGTTGGCGACAGGTCGATATAGGTTCCGCCCGCCAGGGTGACCTCCGGTTCGCAGGCCCCAAGTGCACCAACCTTCTTGCCGCGAACGACACCGTCGACCGCGATCAGGATCTGGACCCCGTGGCAGATGGTGAAGATCGGCTTCTTCTGCTCGTGGAAATGACGCACCATTGCCTGCACCCGCTTGTCGGTGCGGATATATTCCGGTCCGCGCCCGCCGGCGCAGTAGACGGCGTGATACTGATCGAGCTGGCTCTCGGCCTCGGAAAACGTCTTGTTGATGGTGACGTTGTGCCCGAGTTTTTCGGTGTAGGTCTGGTCTCCCTCGAAATCGTGCAGCGACGTTCTGAGGATGTCGCCGGCCTTCTTATCCGGGCACACGATATGCACCGTGTGACCGACCGCCTCCATCGCCTGCTGAAAGACGAAGATTTCGTACTCCTCGGTGAAATCGCCGGTGAGCATCAGGATTTTCTTGCCTGGCATGGTTTCTCCTCCTCATTGTCAGATCGGGCAGGCACGACCTTGCCTGCCGGGTTGCTCAGATTTCGTCGAAGGCCGGTAACAGCCGGTCGCGCGAATGTTCGATATGGATGCGCATTGCGTTCGCAGCCGCGCCGGGGTCGCGCGCCGCGAAGGCATCAAGCAGCGTCTGATGCTCGCCGAGTGCCTCCTCGGTGACACGGCGATGAAACATCAGGCGGAAGATATGGAAATGCGTGTGCTGGAAGGTCAGCATCTCGCGGATCAACTCGTTGCCGGCAAACTCCATGATGCGGTCATGGAAAATAGCATCCTTGCGGGCGAAGGCCGAATAGTTCGCTCGTTCGTCCCTGTTGTCGCTGCGTGTCATCACGCCGGCGGCCTCCGTCAGAATGGCCAGCTTTTCGTCGTTCATCGCCTCGGCCGCCTTCGCAGCGCCGGCAGGTTCCAGCAGCAGGCGCAGTTCATAGAGTTCGTCGAAGCGGTGGCGCGTGATTTGCGGCGCGGCACGATAGCCGACCAGATGCTGCTTGACGACGAGGCCTTCGCCTTCGAGCCGGCCGAGGGCTTCGCGGATAGGGGTGTGTGAGACGTTAAATTCCCTCACCAGGTTGTCGACCGTGATGCGTGCCCCCGGTGCGATCTTCAGCGACATGAGCTGATTAAAGATTGCCTCATAGACGTCGCCCGCCAGGCTGTTGGCGCGCGGTATCTGGGTTGTGCCCGTCGAGGGTTCCTTCGGTCTCGTCGAAATCATCTGCTGCCTTGCCTCTTGACAGGTTCAATCGCTAGCACGATGCTGCGGCCAAGACAATCCTATATCCTATACGATTTAATATAGGGAGGAAAAATCATGCGCATATCCGAAGCCTCAGCGCTTGCACTTGCCACCCGCCTGCTGGAAGAGCATGGCGCACCGCGTGACCATGCGGCGCTGCAGGCTCGTGTCCTGGTAACGGCGGAGATGAAGGGGCACCCCTCGCATGGCCTGTACCGGCTTCCGCGGCTGGTCGAACGGATCGAGCGTGGGGTCATTGACCCGCAGACGAAGGGCACGCAGCGCTGGCGCGCGGATGCGGTGCTGGAGGTGGAGGGGTCGTCGGGGTTTGGCCCCGTCGTCGCCATGGCCGCGATCGAGCGGCTGGCGCCTCACATTCCGGATCTCGGTATCGGTCTTGTCGCCGTGCGCAATGCCAACCATCTCGGCATGCTCGCGCATTATGTGGAGGCCATCGCCGCACTGGGCTTCGTCGGCATCGCGCTCTCGTCGAGCGAGGCGCTGGTCCATCCCTTCGGCGGCACCCGCGCGATGCTCGGCACCAACCCCATCGCCATCGCCGTGCCAACCGCCGAGGAACCGCTCGTGCTCGACCTGGCCACCAGCCTCGTGCCGATGGGCAGGATTCATCATCACGCGGCGACCGGGAGGCCCATTCCCGAGGGATGGGCGCGCGATGCGGCCGGCAATCCGACGACCGATCCGGGGCGTGCGAAGGCCGGCGCGATTGCGCCCTTTGGCGACGCGAAGGGCTACGGCCTCGGCATTGCTTTGGAGCTGCTGGTGGCAGCTCTTGCCGGCTCGGCGCTCGCGCCGGATGCGCGCGGCACGCTCGACAGCCAGTCGCCGTGCAACAAAGGCGACGTCTTCATCTTGATCGAACCCAGTCTGGCGCCGGGACTGCAGGAGCGGCTGTCGACCTATCTCGATGCCGTGCGCGCTTCACCACCCGCCAGCGCCGGCGAACCGGTTCTCGTTCCGGGCGATCGTGCCCGCGGGCGGCGAGCGGCGGCAAGCCGCAATGGGCTCGAGATCGACCAGCGCCTCTGGGAAGACCTCAATGCGCTTTCGCGCCCGCGCATTCTGGCCTTCGAGGGACAAAGATCATGAGCCTGTTTGCCGCCCTGAGGTTGCCGCGGGAAATCCTGTTCGGCGTCGGCCAGCGCCACGCGCTCGCGAGCGTCGCCAGCAGGACCGGCCGGCGCGCACTCGTCTGCACGGATGCGCGTTTTGCCGCAACACCCGTCTTCGCGGAAATGATCGCCGCGCTTGAAGCGGCCGGCATCGTCGTCCTGGTGCATGACCGCACGCTGCCGGACGTGCCGCAAGATACGGTCGCGGTTTGCGTTGAAGCCGCGCGCGGCTTTGAGCCTGATATGGTGATCGGCATCGGTGGAGGCAGCTGTCTCGACATGGCCAAATGCGCTTCGCTCCTGCTCGCTCACGGAGGCGCGCTCGCCGATTATTACGGTGAGTTCAAGGTGCCGGCGCCCGTCCTGCCGGTCATCGCCGTGCCGACGACGGCAGGGACCGGCTCCGAGGTGACGCCGGTTGCGGTAGTTTCCGATCCCGATCGTATCCTGAAGGTTGGCATTTCCAGCCCATATCTCATCGCCGCAGCGGCGATCTGCGACCCGGAACTGACCTTATCCTGCCCGCCTGGGCTCACGGCGATTGCCGGTGCGGATGCGTTGACGCATGCCATCGAAGCCTTCACGGCCATGCGCCGCCCCGGCGATCCTGAACTCGCGCAGCGGCATGTCTTCATCGGAAAGAGCGATCTCTCCGACCAGTTCGCGCTGCATGCCATCCGGCTCCTCAGCCGGAGCCTGGAAAAGGCCTTCGTCGACGGTGCCGACATCGATGCGCGCGCCGATGTGATGATGGGCGCGCTCGCTGCCGGCTGCGCCTTCGGAACGGCGGGCACCGCTGCGGCCCATGCCGTGCAATATCCGGTTGGTGCCTTGACCCATACGCCGCACGGCCTCGGGGTTGCGACCATGCTGCCCTATGTCATGACCTATAATCGCCGCGTCGCTACGGCGGAATTCGCCACTGTCGGCAGGGCGCTCGGCCTTGATCCCACCGGAGTGGAGGACGACGAAACGGTTGCCGATGCCGCGATCGGCGAGGTGAGCCGTCTCTTCGCCGCGATCGGCATCGCGCCGACACTTGCCGGGCTCGGCCTGCCGGAAGACCGGATCGACTGGGCCGCAGAGCAGGCGCTCGGCATCGGCCGGCTGATCAAGAATAATCCCCGCTCCTTCGATGCGGCCGCCATGCGTGGCTTGGTGCGCGCCGCCTATGACGGCGATCTGGCCGCTTCCGCCCTCTGACTTGGAAATCATCATGAACGTCAACCAGCATTCTTCGCATCCAGACCACGATCCCTTTGGGCTCAGCACGTTCTCCGACGGCCTCTATATTGGCGGCGCCTGGCGGCCTGCGGCGGGCGAGGGACGGATCGAGGTGATCGATCCCTCGACCGAGGCGGTCATTGCCTCTGTGCCCGATGCCACGGTCGCGGATGCGGCGGCGGCAGTGGATGCTGCGGCAAGTGCGGCGGAAGGCTGGCGCGAGATGCCGCCGAGAAAGCGTTCCGAGATCCTGCGCCGCTGCTTCGAACTTATGGTGGAGCGCTCCGAAACGCTTGCCAGGCTCATTTCGCTCGAGAACGGGAAGGCGTTGCGCGACGCGCGCGGCGAGGTGGCCTATGCGGCGGAGTTCTTTCGTTGGAACGCCGAGGAGGCGGTGCGGATCTCTGGTGAGTTCGGCCTTGCCCCGGCCGGCGGAAACCGCATCGTCGTCGATTACCAGCCGATCGGCGTCTGCGTTCTCATCACACCGTGGAATTTCCCGGCTGCGATGGCGACCCGCAAGATCGCGCCTGCCCTTGCCGCAGGCTGCACCGTCATCCTGAAGCCGGCGAGCGAGACGCCGCTGACGGCCTATGCGCTTGCGGCTCTCTACGAGGAGGCTGGCGTGCCGCCGGGCGTCGTGAACGTGATGACAACATCGACGCCGGGCCCTGTCATCACCGCCATGCTGGACGACCCGCGCGTGCGAAAACTCTCCTTCACAGGTTCGACCGGCGTCGGCCGCACGCTTCTGGCGGAAGCGGCAAAAAATGTCATCTCCTGCTCCATGGAACTCGGCGGCAACGCGCCATTCGTCGTTTTCGACGATGCGGACATTGACGCGGCGATCGAGGGTCTGATGGTCGCGAAAATGCGCAATGCGGGTGAGGCCTGCACGGCTGCAAACCGCATTTATGTCCAATCCGGTATTCACGATGTCTTCGCGGAAAAATTCACCAGACGCATGGCCGCCCTCAGGGTCGGCCCGGGTGTGGATCCGGATACCGAATGTGGTCCGATGATCACGCGCAAGGCGGTGGAGAAGATCGAGCGCCTTGTTACCGACGCCATTTCGCGGGGAGCGCGTGTCCTCTGCGGCGGACGATCATTGGCAGGCCGCGGCTTTTTTTATCCGCCGACGGTGCTTGTCGATGTTTCCCCGGCCTCCGACATGGGCTGCGAGGAGATTTTCGGTCCCGTGGCGCCGCTCTACCGTTTCGAGAGCGAGGCAGAGGTCATCGCTGCCGCCAACGATACGGAATATGGCCTCGCCGCCTACATCTATACCCGCGACATTGGCCGCGGCATGCGCGTCGCCTCCAAGATCGAGGCCGGCATGATTGCGCTCAATCGTGGACTGGTCTCCGATCCCGCGGCCCCCTTTGGCGGTGTGAAACAAAGCGGCCTCGGACGTGAAGGAGGGCAGCATCACGGTATCGCGGAGTTCATGGAAGCCAAGTACATTGCCACAAGCTTCTGAGGGAGGAACCTGTGGCCGCCGATCCGTTCCGCATTCGTGACCATGTCGCAGATTTCGACGCGATCGTTGGCGATATCCGAGCTCGCAGCCTTGCAACGCGGCGCACTCTCGCCATGGAGGCCAACATCGCCTACGGGGCTGGACCTGGCGAGACGCTCGACATCTTCCTGCCAGATAGCGCCGGCTCGGACTTGCCGATCCACATGTTCATCCATGGCGGCTATTGGCGGATGTTCTCCAAGGAGGACTACTCCTGCGTCGCTGAGACCATTACCGGCGCTGGCGCGGTCGCAGCTATCGTCGATTACTCCTTGATGCCCACGGCGAGAATGGACGTCCTGGTTGGTCAGGTCCTGAAAGCCAAGGCATTCCTGCTGGCCCATGCCGATCGTTTTGGCGCCACGTCAAAGCGGTTTTCCGTCAGCGGCCACTCCGCCGGTGCACATCTTGCAACCTTTCTCTTCCATCGCTCGCCAGCGCCTTCGGGCGTAGGTGCTGCTTTCCTGCTTGGCGGGCTATACGATCTCGAACCCCTGCAGAGGTCTTTCCTGCGCGACGAGATTGCCTTGAGCGACGAGGAGGTGCGACGGTTTACGCCCATGCGTCACGAGCACGATGCTGCAACGCGTGTCGCTATCATGACCGGCGAACAGGAAACTAGTCCGTTCAAAATTCAGGCAAATGCGTTCAGGGACATTCTTGCCGACCAAGGGCTTGACGTGCGGGCATCGCAGGTCGCAGACGGCAATCACATGAGCACGGTACGCGATCTCGCCGTCGCCGGCACACCTGTGGCGGCAGCATTGCGCGCCTTGATTGCCAATGATGCCGGCGAGGAACCGAAGCGATCAGTCTTCCTCTGATCGCCGATTTGTCGTGATCGTGGCAATCGAAACGTGATGCTCAGCTCCTGTGACCGGTACCAAGCCGTGCCGATCCGTGTTGCCGACATTGCGCAAAGGCCGACTGCTCCCTAGAAATCAGCCACTTTGCCCCAGGCGGATCCACCGAAGCGGTCGGGGTGGTAGGGCCTGGGATCAACGATCGGCTCATCGCCTGTGACGATATCGGCAATCAGATGACCGGCGCCCGGCCCGATGCCGAAGCCGTGCCCGCTGAAGCCGGCAGCGACGATGAAACCCGGGAGGGTGGCGATCTCGCCGATCCCCGGCACGCCGTCAGGCGTGCTGTCGATATAGCCTGCCCAGGCCGCGCTGATGGCGGTTTTCTTCAAGGCGGGTAGAAGCTCGAGCGCCCGCGCATGCGTAAGCGCAATGGTGGCCTCGTCGACGGTCGGATCGAGGATGCGCATGCGCTCCATCGGTGTCGGCCTGTCGAGCCGCCAGCGGGCCAGAGATTCGTGGCCGGAGCGAAACCCTTCCAACCCGCCGGGTGCGAGACTGCGCCAGCGCCGGGCGAACATCGGCAGGAACTGCCGGGCGTAGCGGAGCTGTTGCGGCGTCGGATCGACGCGGCCGCGGCCGCTGATCGCCAGCGTGTAGCCACCATCGCCGCGACGTGTCACCGAAACGGCTGATGTATGCAAGGCATCCGGCAGGCCGCTTGCGCCTGGAGATACGGAGAGGATCGAGGAGCGTATCGAGGCTTGCGGAAATCGAATGCCGAGCTGGCGGCAGAAGGAGGAGGCCCAGGCGCCACCGGCGAGGATCGCGATCTTTGTCCGGATCGTACCATGCTCGGTGACGACGCCCGAAAGCCTGCCGCCTTCGACGTCGAGGCCGCGGGCAGTACAGGATTGATGCACCGTGCCGCCGAGCTTCAGGATCGCACGCGCGACGGCGGGCGCAGCGCTTGCCGGATCGGCGGTCCCGTCGGTCGGCGAAAAGACCCCGCCTTTCCAAGAGGTGCCGGTGGCATGCCCGCGTTCGGTTGCCTCCGTGCTGCTCAGCATATGCGTCGTGACGCCGACCGAGCGGGCGAAATCGCGCCAGCGCGCCCAGCCGGACAGTTCGGCGTCGCTATTGCTGAGATAGAAAAGACCGCAACGACGGAACCCGGTGTCCTCACCGGTCTCAGTGGCGAAACGCTCCCACAGATCGAGGCTCTTCGTCGACATCGGCAGTTCACGGGCATCGCGATTCTGCTGGCGGCACCAGCCCCAGTTGCGGCTCGATTGCTCGGCGCCGATCAGGCCCTTCTCGACCAGGGCCACCTTCAATCCGCGCCGAGTGAGATAATAGGCTGCAAAAACGCCGACGATGCCGCCGCCGATGACCACGACATCAGCGGTGGAAGGCAGTTCCGGCGTGGTGTCGACGCGATTGAGAGGTGCGGGCATGGGAGAGTCTCCGTTTTAGCGTAGTGTAGCGGATCCGACGCCACGGCTTTGCCGGAGATGGGTTGGTGGCAGCAGAAGATTCCGCGTTGGGAGGATGCCAGAGCCGTTTGTGCTTCGGCCTGTCTCGCAACGCGATCGACAGGTCTACGTCATGTGCTAAGGTTGGCGTCGGGAACAAGCAGCATAATCTGCTGCGTCATTGGCGATTCCAGCAAGTGAGGGCGTGTAAGATGAAACTCGACCGGATCGACGTAAAAATCCTTTACGAACTGCAGAAGAATGGCCGCGTCACGAATGTGGAACTCGCCGAACTGGTCAATCTGTCGCCGAGCCCCTGCCTGATGCGGGTGAAGAAGCTGCAGTCGGAGGGCTACATCGAAGGTTATTCGGCTCAGATCAACGTCAGTAAACTGGGGCAGACGCTGACTGTATTCACTGAGATCACCCTGAAAAACCATCGGCAGATCGATTTCGCCCGCTTCCTGGCGGCGATCGAAAAAGTCGACCAGGTGATCGAATGCCATCTGGTCTCCGGCGGATACGATTATCTGCTGAAATTCGTCACCGCCGGGATCGACGAATACCAGACGATCATGGAGCGGCTGACTGACCTGGACGTCGGCATCGACAAATATTTCAGCTTCGTCGTCCTGAAATCGCCGATCATCAAGGCCCATATGCCGCTGACCACCTTGTTTCCGCATTAGAGCTACTCCAGCAAGTGCGTAGAGGTTTTTGAGTCTCTCACCAGTCCTGCGCGGATACGGGTGGTCTCTGTCGCAGATTGTTCTCCCTACAACTATAAGCTTCTACTGGTTGGAAGGACTTGCGACAAAATTCCGGCCTTACCTTCCAAAGCCATGTTCGCTGCCACTTGCTGGGCTCTTGCTGCGGAGTCGAGGCTTTCCAGCACGACCTGACCCGGTGCGCGCTTGATCTTGTAAGCGCCCAACTCTCGAAATTTCGCGGTGGAATCGGCGCTCAGTGCCGGCAATAGGCCCGCACCAGTTCCGGATCCTGCTGCAGCCCGTCGAGCCAGGCCGGATCGAGGGTGGGCACCGATGAGAAGAGCAGCTGCGAATAGGGATGTTGCGGCGCCTTCACCGTCGATGAGGTGATCTCCTCGACCTTCCTGCCTCCATACATCACGACGATCTCGTCGCAGATCGCCTCCACCACCGAGAGGTCGTGGCTGATGAAGATGTAGGAGAGGCCGAGTTCGCGCTGCAATTCCTTGAGCAGGTCGATCACCGCGGCTGCAACCACCGTGTCGAGCGCCGAGGTAATCTCGTCGCAGAGGATCAGCTTCGGATCGGCGGCGAGGGCCCTGGCGAAGTTGACTCGCTGCTTTTGGCCGCCCGAGAGTTCGCCCGGCCGGCGATGGCGCAGGTTGCGGGGCAGGCGTACCATGTCGAGCAGTTGATCGATCCGGGCGTTCCGCGCCTTTCGATCCATTGCGTGGTAAAAGACCAAAGGTCTGTCGAGGATGTCCTCGACCGATTTTGCCGGATTGAGTGCGGTATCGGCATATTGGAAGACGATCTGCATCTCGCGCAACTCATCACGCGAACGCTTGCGCGCGTTGCGATGCAGTTCCGTGCCGTCGAAGGTGATCTTGCCGACCGCGGCCGGCAGGATGCCGGCGATGGTACGGGCGAGTGTCGACTTGCCGCAACCGGATTCGCCGATGATGCCGAGATTGCGGCCCTTTTCCACCTTCAGGCTCACATGCTCGACCGCGCGAACGAGCGGCAGGCCATCAGCCTGGGGCTGTCCATAGCCTGCGACGAGATCTTCGATGCTCAGCAGGGGAGCGGTCGCGGGTTTGGCCGGGCCTGCCGCGCCGCGCGGCTTCGGCTCGAAGGCTGCAAGCAGCTCCTTGGTATAGGGGTGCTTGGCGTTGTTGAGGATTTCGTCGGTGGCCCCGGTTTCCTGAGTCTCTCCGCCTTTCAAGACAACGATACGGTCGGCGATCTGCGCGACGACGGCAAGGTCGTGTGAGACATAAACACCTGCTATTCCGCCCTTCTTCATGACCGACTTGAAAGCACGCAGCACTTCAATCTGGGTCGTGACGTCGAGCGCCGTCGTCGGCTCGTCGAAGATGACGAGGGTCGGGTCGCCGATCAGCGCCATGGCGGCTGCCAGGCGCTGCAGCTGGCCGCCGGAAACCTGGTGCGGATAACGGCTGCCGATCGTCTCGGGTTCCGGCAGGGACAACGCCCGGAAGAGCTCGACGGCCCGGGCACGCGCCTCGTCCGGCGACATCAGCTGGTGAATACGCGTGACTTCGATCACCTGATCCATGATTGATGTGGCCGGGTTGAAGGCGGCAGCCGCCGATTGGGGGACATAGGCGACTTCGGTGCCACGCACCTTGGCGCGCTGCTTCTCGCTGAGCGTGACCATGTTCTTGCCGCCGACCGAAACGCTGCCGCCGGAGATACGACAGCCCGCACGGGTGTGGCCCATCAGGGTCAGGGCGATGGTTGTCTTGCCCGAGCCGCTCTCTCCGATCAGCGCGACGATCTCGCCCTCGGCAACATCGAGGCTGACACCTTTGATGATTTCGACACGCCGGCCGGAATCGGTGGTGGCCTCGACCTTCAGGTCACGGATTTCGATGAAATTGCTCATGACACACTCCGGTCGCGGATTTTCTGCGGCAGGTTGTCGATCAGCAGGTTGACGCTGATCGTCAGGCTGGCGATGGCAAACGAGGGAAACATCACCGCCGGCGCACCGAATGGCAGGCCGCCGATGTTCTCGCGCACGAGCGCGCCCCAATCGGCATAGGGCGGCTGGACGCCGAGGCCGAGGAAGGAAAGCCCGGAGAGCAGCAGAACGATGAAGACGAAGCGGATGCCGAGATCGGCAAGCACCGGTCCGACGATATTGGGCAGGATTTCCGAGCGGATAAGATAGAGGGTGCTTTCCCCTCGAATGCGCGCGACCGTGATGAAATCCATCGCATTGATGTTGACGGCGAGCGCCCGGGCGAAACGGTAAGCGCCAGGGATGTAGATCACCGACAGCGTCATGATCAGCACCGGGACCGAGGAGCCGACGGCAGCGACGACCACCAGGCCGAACAGTTTGCTTGGGATGGAGTTGAGGGCGTCGAGGAAGCGGCTGAGGATCGTGTCCGGCCAGCCGCCGGCGACAGCTGCGATCATGCCGAGCACGACGCCGCTGAAGCATGCGATCGTGACCGCAGCCAACGAGATACCGACCGTGTAGCGCGCGCCCATCAGAATCCGCGAGAGCATGTCGCGGCCGAGATAATCGGAGCCGAGCCAGAGTTCCCGGCTCATCGGGCCGAAATAGTCGAGATCGATAATCTCGCCGACGGGGTAGGGAATGACCCATGGCGCGAAGATCGCGACGAGCGCCCATAAGAAGATGACGGTGAAGCCGATCGCGCCGACGATGTTGAAGCGATAGCCAAACCGGGTTTCGGACAGCCGGCCGGAGGTGGTTTCGGAACTGGTCATGGTCATCGGAGCCTCGGATTGGAAAGGATGGCGATGATATCCGCTATGGTGATCAGCAGCAGGTAGCCCAGGCAGAAGATCATCGCGCAGCTCTGGATTAGCGGCAGATCGCGGGTGGCGACTGCATCCAGCATCAGCTTGGCGATACCGGGATAGTTGAAAATGGTCTCGACGATGATGACGCCTCCGAGCAGATAGGACAGCGAAAGCGCGACGGCATTGACGATCGGACCCAGCGCATTGGGCAGCGCATGGCGAAAGACGATGCGCGGCCGGGAGGCGCCCTTGAGCAATGCCATCTCGACATAAGGTGTGTTGAGCGTCTCGATGACAGCCGCCCGCGTCATGCGGATCATCTGGGCCGAGACGACGAAGGTGAGAGTGATCACCGGCATGGCATAGACACGCAACAGGTCGGCCAGACTGTGGACTTCATTGGCGAAGGACAGCGCCGGCAGCCATTTCAGATAGACGGCGAAGATGAGCGCCGCGGAGGTCGCGACCATGAACTCCGGCACGGAGATGACGCCGATGGTGATCACGGTGACGATCCGGTCGTAAAGGGTGCCGCGCAGCATCGCCGCAGTGATCCCGAGCGTCAGCGCGATCGGTACGGAGAAAAGCGCGGTGACGCCGGCAAGTTTCAGCGTGTTGACGAAGCGGCCGGCGATGAGAGCGGCGATCGGCATGTCGTTGGCATAGGACGTGCCGAGGTCGCCTTGCAGCAGTCCGACTAACCAGCGCAGGAAACGAAAGAGGGCCGGCTCGTCGAGATGCATGGCCTTGCGCAGGCCTTCGACGGCTTCCGGCGTGGCGGCTTGGCCGAGCAGGATCGTCGCCGTATCTCCAGGCAACAGCGTTGTCGCGAAGAAGACGGCGAAGGAGACGATCACCAGGGTGATCACGGCGACGAACAATCTGCTCAGTACAAGGGATAAGACCTGGCGGTTCACGGGCGTCTTCCCTTTGCGTTCGAGTTAAGTTCCATCAATGCAGATGGAGGAACTGGGGTGCGGGCTGCAGCCCCAGTCTCCTTTGCTTAATCAGGCTTCAAGCCAGACATATTCCGCGAAAGCGTATCCCATCTGGCCGCCGAGCGGGTTGGCTTCCAGGCCCTTGAGCTTGGCGGTCGTGGCATCGACGTTCGAGATGTAGGCCGGAATGATTGTACCAGCTTCCTGGGCGACCATGCCCTGCATCTCGTTATAGATCGTCTTGCGCTTGTCTTGATCGAGAGAGCCGCGCGCCTCGATCAGCATCTTGTCGAACTTCTCCGACTTGTAGTGGCTTTCGTTCCACGGAGCGTCCGAGGTGTAGAGCAGGGAGAAGAGGATATCGGGGGTCGGCCGCGGGTTGATGTTGCCGAAGTGGATCGGCGCCTTGAGCCAGTAATTGTCCCAATAACCATCAGATGGCACTCTCTGCACATCGAGCTTCATGCCGATTTCGGCGCCGGCCGCCTGGATGATCATGGCCATGTCGATCGACGAGCTCGCCGCGTCGGAAGCGATGATCGGGATGGATTGGCCAAGCACGCCGGCCTTGTCGAAGTGGAACTTCGCCTTGTCGGGATCGAAGGCCCGCGCTTTCAGCTCTGCGTCACGATAGAAGTTCGCCGGTGAAACGGGTTGATCGTTGCCGACCTCGCCGAGACCGCGCAGCGCCGATTTGACGATCTGTTCGCGGTTGACGAGATACTTCATACCCTCGATGAAGTCCCGCTTGTTGCCGGGCTCCATATCCAAGCGCATGTTGAGATTGGTATAGTTGCCGGACGTCGTCTTCGACACGGTGAAGCCGTCGCCCTGGGCCTCGACGAGGCGCATAGAACGCGGATTGATCGTGGCTGCGAGATGGATGTCGCCCGCAAGCAGGGCGTTGACGCGGGCATTGTCGTCGCTGATGGCGAAATATTCGAAGGATTCGACGTTCGGGCCGGATTTCCAGTAATTCTTGTTCTTGATCCCGACCGACCGAACACCCGGCTCGAAGACTTCCTTGACGAAAGCGCCGGTACCGTTGGCCTTGGTGAAATCGGTCGTGCCGTCGGCGACGATCATGAAATGATGCATCGACAGAATGGTCGGCAGATCGGCATTCGGGCTGGCGAGCGTGATCTCGACGGTTTGTTTGTCGACCGCCTTGAAACCGGTCATCTGGGCGGCGATCTTGGCGACTTTCGAGCCGACGGACGGGTCGAGATGGCGCTTTAGCGAGAAAACCACGTCATCGGCGGTCAGCGGCTTGCCGTCATGGAAAGTAACGCCGTTCTTCAGCTTGACCGTCCAGGTCTTCGCATCCTTGGACTCGATTGCTTCGGCAAGCTCCATCTGCGGCGTGCCTGATTTGTCGAGGAAGGTAAGGCGGTTATAGAAGGAGCAGCACCGGACATAGTCGGTGGAGAGCGACGCCTTGGCGGGGTCGAGCGTATCGGCCGTCGAGGACGACCAGCCGGCCGCTTTGAGCGAGCCGCCGGAAACGGGCGTGGCGGCAAGCGCCTTGCCGGCACGGCCAAGCACGAGCCCGCCGGCAGACAGCGCCACACCGCCCGCAAGCATCATATGCAGCAACTCGCGACGAGTGGCGCCACGACGGATGGCGCTTTCGACCATGGCATCGTCCGATCTGGTCCAATTGGTGATCTTGTCGTTCATCTCATTCCCCTTTTCTTCTGTGGCGGGCTGCCCGTTGCGGGCAGGCCCGATCTGCTTTCAAAGTCAGGCGCGCGCGGCGGCCACGGCATCGGCAAGGCCGGCCATGGAGGTGAAATGGTAATCGGGTTTGGTGAACTCAGCCGGTTCGATCGTGCCGCCGTAACCCTTCTCGGCATGTCGTCGCTCGATCCAGCAATTGGTCAGCCCGAGTTTCCTGGAAATCCCGATGTCGTGGTACTGGCTCTGGGCGACATGCAGGATGTCGTCCTTCGAATGTCCTTCCGAGGCGACGTAGTCGAATACCTTCTCGAAGAATGCGGGATCGGGTTTCTCGGTCCCGGTATCATCTGCGGTGAAGGCGGCATAAAAGGGGTTGCCGAGTTCCTTCTCGAAGAAATCGAAGGCCCAGCGGCGGGCATTGGTCATCGCCACGAGGCGGTAATCCTTCGCAAGACTTGCCAGCGCCGCGGCGCTGTCTGCAAAGCCCTTCCAGCTCTTCGCCGAATCCCGCAGGCGTTCGCGATGTTTTTGCTCAGTGGGCAGGCCGAGCTTCGGCGCGATCGCAAGGTAGACGCGCACGAGGTCGTCCGGAAAGAGATCGGCATGGTCGGAATAGCGGGCTGCGCGGTAGAGGCTAAGCGCTTGCTCGCCGTCGACTGTGCTTCCGACTTCGGCCGCGATCTCGGCGAAGCAGGTCTTGAGGCCGCCCTCGAAGTCGATAAGCGTGCCGACGACGTCGAAGGTCATGTATTTGAATTCCGAAAGGCTCTTGCTCACGTGAATTCCCCAGTGTTCGGCCCCGATGGGAGCTCGGCTTCTCGAAGAAGAAAATTCTGTTCCGCTGGCGGGGTCATTGTCCCGCTCTTTTATGGGAAGGCCCGCATCTGCCGGGATCCAGGCCTTTCGTTGACTTCAGTTTGTCACCTGCACTGCGCCGGATTCGCCGAATAGACCCCATGAGGCGGCACAAAATACCGAATCTGACGGTTTCCCGATATTCTCAGGCCTGCAACGCCCGACGCACATCCGGATCCTCCAGCGTCTCGTCCAGCGTGATGCGGGTGCGCTCGATGATCGCGTCTATCTCCGTGTCTGTGCAGCAAAGCGGCGGAGCATAGCCAATTGCACCATTGCCGAAGGCGCGGATGACGAGGCCGTTTTCCCAGGCGCGATCGAAGATGCGGCGGGCGGGTTCGGCAGATGCCGGCAAGGGCGTTTTGTTCACCTTGTCGACCACCAGCTCGACGGCGGCCAGCATGCCGCGGCCGCGGACATCGCCGACGAGCGGATGATCCCTCAGCGATTCCAGGCCCCGCATCAGCCGTGCGCCGGCCCTGACGCCGTTTTCGAGAAGCCCGTTTTCGTAGAGCTTCAGGACTTCGAGGCCGACCGCGGCGCTGACGGGATGGGCCGAATAGGTATAGCCATGGCCAACGGCGGCAGCACCCGCGCCCTCGGCGATCGTTTGATAGACGTGATCGGCCATCAAGACGGCACCCATGGGAACGTAACCCGAGGTCAGGCCCTTGGCGGTCGTCATGAAGTCGGGCACGACCTCATCCTCGATGCAGGCGAAAAGCGGGCCGGTGCGGCCAAAGCCGGTGATCACCTCGTCCGCGACAAAAAGGATGTCGTGCGCGCGGCAGAATTCGCGCATGGCTTTCATCCAGCCTTTCGGCGGCACCAGAACGCCGCCCGATCCCTGGATCGGCTCGACGTAGAAAGCGGCGACGCGTTCCGGCCCGATCGCCTCGACCTTGCTTTTCAGCGCCGCAAGCGAGGCGTCGATGATCGCCTGCGGATTGTCGCCCACCGGGTTGCGATAGGCGTAGTGAGACGGAATCTTATGCTGCCAATCGAATGGAACGCCGAAGCCGGCATGGAAGGCAGGTAGCGCGGTCAGACCCGCGCCGACCGTCGAGGAACCGTGATAGCCCTGTTCGACGGAGATGAACTGATCGCGCTGAGGCTGTCCACGGGCATGCCAGTAGTAGCGGATGAAGCGGATCGTGCTGTCTACCGCATCGGAGCCGCCGAGCGTAAAATAGACGTGGTTGAGATCGCCCGGTGCGCGGTCGGCGAGTTCGCTGGCAAGTCGGATCGCGGGCTCTGAGCCGAGGCCGAAATAGGCCGTCGCATAGGGAAGCTCGCGCATCTGCCGGGCCGCCGCCTCGACGATGCTCTCGTGGCCGTAACCGGCATTGACGCACCAGAGGCCGGCGAAGCCGTCGATCAGCTGCTTGCCGGAGGCGTCGGTGACCGTCGCGCCCTTGGCCGAGGCCAGCACCCGCACGCCAAGCTTTTCATGGCCTCGATAGGAGGCGACAGGATGAATGAGGTGGGCGCGATCGAGTTCGATGAGAGAATTGCTGTACATGGAGATCTCCGGATCAGCCGAGTGCCTGGCTGGCGAGGGCAAAGGTGGTGACGGCCGGTTCGGCGGCGTGGTGGACGAAGGGCTTTTTCATCGTGATTCCGCCGCCGACATGGGCGAGCCCATGGTCGGCGAGCCATGGGGAAAGCCCGGTCTCGTCGGTGGTGTCGACCCTGAGGAACCGCCCGGGCCGTCTGGCGATGAAATGTTCGATGAGTTTCCTGGCCTCGCCGACGTCGGCGGCCACCACCGGTCCGATCACTTCGCCGCGGCCGAAAGGACGCAGGCAAGCGAACCCGGAAATGCGGTCGTCGCGGCGAGTGACGGCGAATTCGCCGATCCCGGCGAGATAGGAGAGCAGCCCTTCGCGGTCGGCGCCGAAGGCAAGTCGGTCAAGCTCCGCGATGCCAGCGAGGTCGGCATCGGTGGCGGCTTCCGTTTCCGCCGGCGCGACAATTTCTCCGCCAAGGCCCTGGTGCTGTAGCACGGTTCCCGTCTCGTGGAAGCCAAGCTTCTGATAGAGCGGCAGACCTTCCGTCGTCGCCACCAGCCTCAACGGCCGGTCTCCCGCTGTCAGCAAAGCGGCGTCCATGAGTTTTCGGCCGAGACCCCTGCCACGCATCGTCTCGTCGACGATGACCATATTGATCGTCGCACAATCCCACTTGTACGGCGTGACGAGGACTGTGCCGACGACCCTGCCATCCTCGACCGCGACCATTCCGTCGCTCAAGGCGAGTGCCAGCTGCCAGTCTTCCGTCCGATGCGGCCAGCCCGCCTGTCTTGAGAGCGCGACGGCGGCTTCCAGATGATCCGGGCCGAACGGGACGATTTCGATCTGACTTGTTTGCATGGGGGCGTCCTTCATATCGTACCCGCCAGTCTGCCGGAGCACCGGCGGGCAGATCGTCTGAAGGCCATGGTTGAAGCAGTATCTTATGGCGCTGCTGTTATGGGCCGCCGCATCTTATGCTGGAGCCCACCGATATTCATCGAAACGAGGCCCTGTCAGCGCATCACCGCCAGCGCGGCCGTAAAGAAATCCTCACCTCCGAAGTTTCCGGATTTCAACGCCAGAAGCATATCGCCCTGGGCATTGCCGATCGTGCGCAGCACCGGCACGCCGGGCGCAATCTCCGGGCCGATCAGAAATGCCGGAATGGCGAGCCTGTCGACCGCCGCGCCCGAGGTTTCGCCGCCTGCGATCACAAGGCGGCGCACGCCTCTCTCCACCAGTTCGGCTGTGATGATCGACGTTGCGGTCTCGATTGCGTGGCCGGAGGCCTCTCGTCCATAAAGCGATTGCAGCCGGGACACGGTTTCAGGCGCAGCGCTTGCGGCGACCACGACGGGGCCGGCGGAGATGCGCTCTCCGGCCCAGGAAATCGCCGCGGCGATCTCATCGGGACCGGCAAGCAGCCGCTCCGGGTCGAGCCGCAGGACGGGCATCGACCGTTCGGCGATGTCGAGCTGATGGAGCGTAGCCTTGGAGCAACTGCCGGCAACGATCGCGGAAAGCCCGCCCACCGGGCGAATGGCGTCCGCCGTTGTCGCGCCGCCGGAGGATATCCGGCCGGAGCGGACGAGCGCGCGAGCAAGGCCAAGGCCGAGGCCGGACGCACCGGTGGATACCGGTGTTTCCAGTGCGATCTCGCCGAGCGTTTCAAGATCCCGTTCGAAAATTGCATCGGCAATAACAGCAGTGACACTTGCCTTGCTGAGCGTGTCAAGCCTCGCCTTGACGGCGCCGGCTCCGGCCGCGATGCATGTGAGATCGATCAGTCCGACAGCGTTGCGCGATTGTCGGGTGAGAACCCGCACGAGATTGGCGTCATGCATCGGATTAAGGGGGTGGTCCTTGAGCGGGCTTTCATTCAACGGCTGCCCGCCGACGAAGAGATGGCCAAAATAGACGGTGCGTCCCGTTTCCGGAAAGGCGGGCGTCACCAGCACGACGCCGCCACCGGCTGCTTCGCTCAAGGCCTCGGCGACCGGGCCGATATTGCCGGCATCGGTGGAATCGAAGGTCGAGCAGATCTTGTAAAGCACATGGCCGGCACCCCGCTGACGCAGCCATCGCTCGGCGCTGGTGGCAGCCGTCACGGCGTCCGAGGCCGGGACGGAGCGGATCTTCAGGGAGACGACCACGGCGTCGACATCCGGCAGCGCCAGCGCCGGATCAGGGATGCCGACCGTCTGCACCGTGCGCAGGCCGTTCTTCGTCAGCGTGTTGGCGAGGTCGGACGCACCCGTATAGTCGTCAGCGATTGATCCGAGAAAAATAGCCATCGTCTAGCTCCGTGCAAAAGGTTTGAACCAGCCAAGACCGTCCAATGTGTGGCCGCGCGGGATGTATTCGCAGCCGATGAAACCGTCATAAGCCAGGCGATCGATTTCGCCGAACAGATAGGGATAGTTCAGCTCCTCCCCGTCCGGTTCGTTGCGTGACGGCACGCTGGCGATCTGGATATGGCCGGTGATCGGCAGCAGGCGTCGCAACGCCATAGTGACGTCGCCATGGATGATCTGGCGGTGATAGATGTCGAACTGGAGCTTCAGGTTCGGCAGGCTGCATTCGGCAATCAGCCGATCGGCGGCGGCGAAGTCGCTGAGGAAATATCCTGGCATGTTTCGGCCGTTGATCGGCTCGAGCAGCAGATCGATGCCCTTTTCCGCAAGCCGTTCGGCGGCATAGGTGACGGAGCGCCGATAAGCGGAGGAGGCGTCTTCGTCATGACGGTCGGCGATGCCGGCCATCAGGTGCAACCGTCTGACGCCCGTCGCCGCCGCATAGTCCAGTGCCCGCTCGACATCCGCTTTCAGCGCATCGAACCGTCCGGGAAGGGCGGCGATGCCACGTTCGCCTACTGCCCAGTCGCCCGGCGGCAGGTTGAACAAGGCCTGCTGCAGATTGTTGCGGGCAAGCCGTTCGGCGATTGCCTCGGGCGTGGCTTCATAGGGAAAGAGGTATTCGACGGCGGCAAAGCCGGCATCGGCTGCGGCGTCGAAGCGGTCGAGGAACGCCCATTCGTTGAACATCATCGTCAGGTTGGCGGCGAAAACCGGCATGTCTAGCGTTCCTTTTACAGGCTCTGCGGCTCTTTGGTGGAGCTGGGCAATTCAGCGCCGGAAAGCTTGGCATAGAGCCGCGCCAGCGAGGAATCGTCATCACGGCCCATGCCGGCCCCGGAGGCGGCCAGATACATCTGCAAGGCCGCTGCCGCGAGCGGTACGGGATAACGCTCGGAGCGGGCCATGTCTTGGACGATACCGAGATCCTTGACGAAAATCTCGATGCTGCTGAGCGGCGTATAGTCTCCGGCCAGCACATGCGGCACGCGATTTTCGAACATCCACGAGTTGCCGGCCGAAGCGGTGATCACCTCATAGACCTTGTCGAGGTCGAGGCCCTGCTTGGCGGCGAACGTTATCGCCTCGCATGCGGCCGCGATGTGCACGCCGGCGAGAAGCTGGTTGATCATCTTGAAGGCAGCGCCTTTTCCGGCCTCGTCGCCGAGTTCGTAGACCTTGGCGGCCATGGCCTCGAGACCCGGGCGCGCCGTGCCGAAGGCCCGGCCGGAGCCGGATGCCATGACCGTCAATTCGCCACGCGCCGCCCTGGCCGCGCCGCCTGAAATCGGCGCGTCGAGATAATGCAGGCCGAGAGCTTCCACCCGCTGTGCCAGATCGCGTGCGACGGCGGGATCCATGGTGGCCGACGAGACGAAGACGGCGCCGGGCTTCATCGCATGCGCAACGCCTTCAGGCCCGAACAATACGGCCTCGGTCTGCGCGCCGTTGACGACCACGGAGACGACAATGTCGGCGTCCTTTGCCGCAGCGGCAGGGGTCGCCGCGCCACGTCCGCCATCGGCGACGAAGCGGTCCACTGCCGCCGGCGTGATATCATATCCAACGACGTCGAGACCTGCGCGCTTCATCGACTGGGCCATTCCCAATCCCATGGAACCAAGACCGATGACGGCTGCGACAATGGCCGAGCCCGAGTTTTCAGCAAGCGGTGACATGAGGAAGTTCTCCAGTCTCTTGAGAAAGATCTGCGCCCCTCCGGGTATCATCCCGGAGGGGCTGTAGCTCAGCGATTGACGCTTTTCGCCGGAACCGTCAACACGGCCAGCGAACCAATGACCAAGGCAGCCGCCAAGAGATACATGCCGGCGCTGTTGGTGCCGGTGAAGTCTTTGAGATAGCCTACCAGAAACGGCCCGAGAAAGCCGGCGAGATTGCCGACCGAATTGATCCAGGCGATGCCGGCGGCAGCGCCCGTACCGGCAAGAAAAGCCGTCGGAAGCGACCAGAACAGCGGCGCGCAGCTGATGGCGCCGGCAGCCGCCAGCGAGAGGCAGGCAATCGAGACCGCCGTGCTCGTTGCCATCGTCGCCGCGACGAAACCACCGGCGGCGATGACGGCCGGGACGACGAGGTGCCAGCGGCGTTCGCGCAGCCTGTCGGAGGAACGTCCGAGCGCCAGCATCACGACGAATGTGCAGATATAGGGGATCGCCGAAATCAGGCCGATATTGAGGTTTCCGTTGACGCCCGAGGCCTTGACGATGGTCGGCATCCAGAAATTCAGGCCATATTGCCCGAGCACGAAGCAGAAATAGATCAGGCACATCAGCCAGACGCGGCGGTCGGTCAGCGTTGCACCGATGCTGTGCGGGCTTGCCGTCTTGGTCCGGTTCTCCGCCTCGATATTGGCCGTCAGCACGCGCTTTTCCTCATCGTTCAGCCATTTCGCGCCCTGGATCGTATCATCAAGGTAGAAGAACGTCGCGACGCCGAAAAGAATGGCCGGAATGGCTTCGATCAGGAACATCCACTGCCAGCCGGAAAGTCCGTGCGTGCCGTGAAAACTATCCATCAGGAGACCCGAAAGCGGATTGCCGAAAATGGCGGAGATCGGGATCGCCGACATGAAGGTGGTGATGATCCTGGCGCGGCGATGGGCCGGATACCAGGCGGTCAGATAAAGAATGATGCCAGGGAAAAATCCGGCTTCGGCCACGCCCAGCAGGAAACGCAGCACATAGAAGACGGTTTCCGATGAGGTGAACATGAAGGCGGCGGAAATGATGCCCCAGGTGAGCATGATGCGGGCGATCCACACCCGTGCGCCAACCTTGTTCATGATGATGTTGCTCGGCACTTCAAACAGAAAATAACCGATGAAGAATATCCCTGCGCCGATGCCATAGGCGGCTTCCGAGAGGCCGAGTTCGCTTGACATCTGCAGCTTGGCGAAGCCGACATTGACGCGGTCGAGATAGGCGACCACGTAGCACAGCATCAAAAAGGGTACGATGCGCCAGAATACCTTGCCATAGGCGCGGTCTTCGAGCGTCTGGGCGGGATGTATGCCAACAACTGGCGCTTGCGTCTGCAGCGTCATGATTTTCTCCTCGGATTGTTGCCGCGGTCTCCTTGAGGTCCTCCCGCGGCACGCCGTGCCACTTTTTTGGCAGCGCTGCCATTCTCATTAAATCATTTTGGCAGCGCTGCCAACAGCAAATTGGTAGCGCTGCCAAAAAAACCTTGCTTCTTGGCGACAGCGGTGAAAAATGGTGGCAACGCGGTGGTCATCGGGCGGGCAGGCCGGGCAACCACCACAACAGTCGGGTTCAAACGCAACGATGGAATTCAAACATCAACCGACGGTAACGCTTGCCGAGGTCGCGGAAGCGGCCGGTGTTGGCGAGAGCACGGTGTCGCGGGTACTGCGCAACCACGGTTCGTTTTCCGGCAAGACGCGGGAGCGAGTGATGGCCGCCGTCGAGCGGCTGGGCTATGTGCCGAACCGGATCGCGGGAACGCTTGCCTCTACCGGTTCGCGTCTCGTTGCCTTCGTCATTCCCTCGCTGTCCAACATTGTCTTTCCCGATGTGCTGCGCGGTGCCAGTGCCGTTCTGGAGGAAAACCGGTATCAGGCGGTCTTTTCCGTGACCGATTATGATCCGGGCAAGGAGGAAGCGCTTGCCGCGGCGATGCTCGCCTGGCGGCCGGCGGCGGTCATGCTGGCTGGATGCGAGCATACCGAGGGTACGGTGAAGATGCTGCGCGCCAGCGGGTGCAGGGTTGTCGAGCTGCTCGATCTCGACGGCGATGCTCTCGATATCGCGGTCGGCTTCTCGAACCGCGCGGCCGGGCGGGAGAGCGCTGCCTTCCTGCTGAAGCGGGGCTATCGCCGAATTGGCTATGTCGGTCACGACCTGAACCGCGATACCCGTGCCGGCAAGCGGTTTTCCAGCTTTTGCGAAACGCTCGATGGGCATGACACCCCGCTCGTCGCCCACGAAATTCTCGCCGGCGCTTCGTCCGTGGAAAATGGCAGGTTGGGGCTGGAGCGGCTTCTCGCCCGGACGACCGATCTCGATGCGGTCTATTTCTCTAACGACGACATGGCGCTGGGCGGCTATTTTCATTGTCTGGCCGAGGGAATCGCGATCCCCTCGAAGCTCGCCATTTTCGGCTATAACGGCCTCGATATCGGCCGGGCAACACCGCAGCCGTTGTCGACCATCCGAACGCCGCGAGTCGCGACCGGGGAGATCGCCGCGCAATTGGTCGTCGCTAATGCGCCGCCGCAGGCCGTCGATCTCGGCTTTGAACTGATCGAAGGGGCAACCGCCTAATATTGGAGGAACTGTCATGTCCGACGCGCGCCTGCGTGAGGAAATCTGCCGATACGGCCGCTCGCTGTTCGAGCGCGGGCTGACGCCTGGTTCGTCGGGCAATATTTCGTTGCGGCTGGAGGATGGCGGCTGGCTGGTCACGCCGACCAACGCTTCGCTCGGCTTTCTCGACCCGGCACGGATCTCCAGGCTCGATGCCGAAGGCCGGCTCCTGTCCGGAGACAAGCCGACCAAGGAAATTCCGCTGCACACCGCCCTTTACGATACGCGCGGTAGCGCCCGCGCCATCGTCCATCTTCACTCCACCCACGCGGTGGCATTGACCATGCTGCCTGAGATCGATCCGCGCGCCGCCCTGCCGCCGATGACGCCATATTATCTGATGCGCGCCGGCGAAACCGCGCTGGTGCCCTATTATCGTCCCGGCGATCCGGCGGTGGCCGATGCGATCCGCGGACTGGCGGGCAAGTATTCGTCGGTGCTTCTGGCCAATCACGGACCCGTTGTCGCTGGCGACAGCCTGGAAGCGGCGGTCTTCGCGACCGAGGAACTGGAGGAAACGGCGAAGCTCTATCTGCTGTTGCGTAACCTCAATCCCCGTTTCCTCAGCCCGGCGCAGGTGGCCGATCTCGTCAACACGTTCGGCCTCGACCTTCCGTCGCATCACGATCACGACGGCGATTGAAGGCGTCACTCCGCCGGCCGTTGACGGCGGGCAAGCGCGCAACCTTCTGCCAAACCCTGCTTTCGATACGATAGATTCTGCTTCCGATACCGGCAATTCAGGTGAGCGGCGGGTGAAGCGGTGCCTATGATTGTGATAGTTCCGATTGTTCAAGGATACGCAGATGACGACGTTCCGTCCGAAATACATCACCTTCGACTGCTACGGCACGCTGACCAACTTTCAGATGGCGGAGGCGGCGCGCGACCTCTACGGCGAAGAGCTCGACGAGCCACGCATGGCGGAGTTCATCAAGAATTTCGCCGCCTATCGGCTCGACGAGATCCTGGGCGACTGGAAACCCTATGCCGAGGTGGTGCACAATTCGCTCGAGCGGACATGCAAACGCAACGGCGTGACCTTTCGCGATGAAGCCGCCCGGATGATCTATGAGCGGGTTCCGACCTGGGGGCCGCATTCGGATGTCCCGGCCGGTCTCGCCAAAGTCGCCGAGGAAATCCCCTTGGTGATCCTCTCCAACGCCATGAATTCGCAGATCATGTCGAACGTCGAAAAACTGGGAGCGCCCTTCCACGCGGTCTATACCGCCGAGCAGGCGCAGTCCTATAAGCCACGCTTCAGGGGCTTTGAATATATGCTCGATATGCTGGGCTGCGGGCCGGAAGACGTGCTGCATTGCTCGTCATCCTTCCGCTACGACCTGATGTCGGCCCACGATCTCGGCATCAAGAACAAGGTCTGGGTCAATCGTGGCCACGAGCCGGCAAATCCCTATTATGGTTATGTCGAAATCCCTGACATCTCGGGCCTTCCTGGTGTCGTCGGGCTCTGACGGAGACACGCGGATGCAGTTCGAATCCTACTGGCACGACACGGCCCAGCCCTTTGCCGGCGGCGCTCAAGGCCCCGTCGATGGACATTATGACGTCGCCGTCATTGGCGCCGGCTTCACCGGGCTTGCCGCGGCGCGCCAGCTTGCAAAGGCCGGCGTCAAGGTTGTCGTGCTGGAGGCCGAACGGGTCGGCTGGGGGGCGTCCGGGCGCAATGGCGGCCATCTCAACAACGGGCTCGCCCACAGTTTCCTGTCAGCTAAATCCGCACTCGGCGTGGAGCGGGCCGTCGCCCTCTACAAGGCGTTCGACGATTCCATCGACACGATCGAGGCGATCATCGCCGAAGAGGGGATCGACTGCAATTTCCGCCGCGCCGGAAAGCTGAAGCTTGCCTCCAAGCCGCAGCATTTAGATGCCATTGCCCGCAATTTCGAGGCGGTTCATAGAGAGGTCGATCCGGACACCGCACTTCTGACGGCGAGTGACCTGAAAAGCGAGGTCGGTTCGCCCTTCCATGGCGCAATGCTCTCGAAGAAGAGTGCAATGATGCATATGGGCCGTTATGTCGCCGGGCTCGCCACGGCGGCCGCCCGCCATGGCGCCGTCATCTTTGAAAGCTCGGCGGTGACCGCGCACCGGCAGGGCAACGGTCGCCACAGCCTGACGACCGCCCGCGGCACGATCACCGCAGATCACGTGCTGGTCGCGACGGGCGCCTATACGCCGTCGCTCTTTAATTATTTCCGCCGCCGGATCATTTCCGTCGGCAGCTTCCTCATCGCCACCCGTCCGCTGACCGACGCCGAAATCGCCGCTACGATGCCGGGCAACCGCACCTGTGTCACGTCGATGAACATCGGCAATTATTTCCGGCTGTCGCCCGAGAAGCGGCTGATCTTCGGCGGTCGCGCCCGGTTTTCCGCCACGTCGGATCAACAATCGGACGCAAGGAGCGGCGACATCCTGCGGGCCAGCCTGGCTGAGATCTTCCCGCAGCTTGCCGGCGTCGAAATCGACTATTGCTGGGGCGGGCTCGTCGACATGACCAAAGACCGCTATCCGCGCGCCGGCTATGTCGATGGTGTCTGGTATGCCATGGGCTATTCCGGCCACGGCGCCCAGCTCTCCACCCATCTCGGCATGATCATGGCCGACGCCATCCTCGGCAAGGTCGACCGTAATCCGATCAAGGGGCTCGAATGGCCGGCCGTTCCCGGCCATTTTGGAAAGCCTTGGTTCCTGCCGCTCGTCGGGCTCTATTACAAGACCCTCGATCGCTTCCAGTAACGGACCGGATCAGTCCGATTGCAGCCGAAACGGCTCGATGGGGGCAGGATTGCGATGAGCGCCTGCGCGGCGGTCAACTATCTGGCCTCGCTGACTGGATAGATCCTGAGAATGCCAAGGCGGTTATCAGTCGTGATCGCTGCAATACCCGCTTCATATGCCGCGCGGACGATTGCCTCATGCAATTGCTCGGGTTCGCTCTCCCCGGTAAGGACCTCCAAACAGATTCTCACCGCCGTGAGGAATTCCTCACCATCGTCGGTGGGCCATTCCTTCAGCAACAGTTGGGCAGCCTCGTGAACGGTACGGATCACCTTGCGGTCTTTCCCTTCGGCAAAAACAAGAATTATCGTTGGGAACTTTCTCACCATATCGAATCTCATTGCCCCTGAACTCCGCGGGACGGCCAATGCCGAGTCATGGTTTGGACCGGGATTGGCCACACATGCTCGTCAACCATCTCCCGTGTCGTTTCGACAATCACGTGCCTATCCTCCTGTTGGTGGGAAGGAGGAGTTCGCTAGATTGGCTTTTAGCTCGCGGGCTGCCGCCTCAAGGAGTCGCTTGAATTCTTCGGAGGTCACGCCATCCGCGCGCATCACGATGGCGATCAGTGGATCACGAAGAGCTTCGGTTATCGTCAGCTCATCGTTCTTTCCGGCAGTTGCGCCAACGGGGCAACAATATTCCGAGGAAAATAGCGCGATCATGGACATACCTTACATTCGGGGTGTTTTAAGAGAGTGCAGCTCGGCTTGATCGCCTTTGAGGTCCAATATCCATTGGCGTCCCCGGGCGACCGAGTGTCTCGAACGGCAGTTTTGGGCGATCTGCGACACGGCAAGGCCGGCGACCAATGGGTTGTCGACGGTGGCCGGCAGGGTGCGAAAGCTGCCGTCGGTTGCGACTTGGGTGGCGCAATGGCAGACGGAACAAGCGTCCTCATGCACCAAGACCAAAGGACCTGCCATGCAATAGTTTGCAGAGCGGCCCACATGCAGATGCGGCGGCAGGCCGGCTTCCAATGCTCGGCAGGCCGACAGGAGATCTTGGGCTGGACGAGAATCGTCGCCGGCGAAAATGAAGAACGGGTTATTAGCGTAGTCTGCGATTAACCGCAGCGCCGAGGCGCCTTCCGCAAATTCCGGCAGCGCGAAGACATAGGCCGAGAAACCCGCGGCCAGATGGGTCGCCAGCCTGTCCGTCTTCAGCCAGCCGAGATTCGCCTCGCTTGCCCATGGCAGACGGTTCAAATCCTTCTCGTCGATACGATCCGCATCCATGAGAAGGAAATGGCGCGCGCCGAGGGCCGCAAGCTGGATGGCGATCTGCGAGCCCAAGTCGCCGCATCCGATGATGACGAAGTCGATATCGCCAAACCGTGCGACATCGTGTTGATGGCAAAGAGGCGTCAGGATGGCGTCGTGGTGATCGATTGCGGCGGAGTCATATTCGTCCTCCGCCGGCATATCGGAAGCCTTCAACGAGACGACGAATGCAGACCGGGTAACATAGGGGCTCTGTTCCTCGACAGAATCGGCACTATTGCCGGTGAACAGAGCCCCCCGGCCGCCCCGCCCAAGGCTGTGGGTGACGAGGTTCGGGAAGTCGACGGACGCCGTGGCGGTCGCTGACAATCGTTTGGACCGATCATTGACCATCACATCGCCTCCATCTCGCTGGGCGCATATCCGCGGATGGTCTCGGCATAGCGACCGTAGTCCTTGCCCATCGCATGGTCGGCGGCCTTCGCGATCACGTGGAATTTGCCGTCGTACCAGAGGTTGACATTGTCGCCGCTGTCATCGATCTCTCGCCGGCCCATTCGAGGATCGACCGGCTCTTTGCCGCGCAGCAGCATCTGTCCGATATCCCAGGCTTGGCGATCGAGAACTCGCTGGCGCTCGGCAAAGTGCGCCTGGCGGTGCGCAATAGGCTCTTCGGCAAGCAACTGGCCCACGAGGAACAAGATCCGGCTACTCCAGGAAGGAATGGCGGCGATGTCTGGGAGGTCGAGGAGGACATCGCCGCCGAGACGTTCGATTCCTTTCCGAGCGATATCGATGAGCGGGACCTGCCGCGCGGCATAGGTAATTATGAATGCCGTCTTCCAGGCGCGGCGCTCAGGATCCACCTCGTTGGATAGGCATGCCATGCCGAAGGCGCACTCCCAGGGAATGGTGTACACCACGTGCAGGATACTCTCGAGCGTCTGTAGATCCTCCTTGTATGGGGAAACATATTGGAATTCGCCAGGCAGGGATGCCGCCGCCGAGGTCGTATAAAACCCCAGCAGGATATGCCCCTCTTGGTGAAGCAGTTGGGCCGCGGTCGCGGCATGATCGCCGTCGCGCAATCTTTCTCTGGAAAGGACGATGATCGCGCTGCCCGGCAATTCGTTCGAACTCGAGAACGAACACGGCGATTCGCGTCGCACGCCAACGTGAAGCGTGTGCAGGCCAGCGATCAGGCGCTGATAGCCGTACATGTCCAATTCCGCGATTAGCGCGAAGGCTCTCTCTAGATGATTGGCGATGTGATCCAATTCCGCGTCGTCAGTGATGGGATAGTTGGAACCGTGATAATTCGGCATGCATTGGCGGAGGAGGGGCTGCATGACGCGGCTCCGCGCCAGGCTTTCGATGCGGACGAGGCCGATGCCGCAAGAGAGCCGGCGCGCCGGCTGACGTTCGAGTTCAAAATCCGATGCGATGAGATCCGACTGCAGATAGCCGCTGACGATCTGCGCATCGGGGCCTCCCGCCTGCCATTCCAGACTCCGCGCGAGCCCACTCATCCAGGCTGCGAGCACGGACGAACGATAAGGGTCGGAACTGACCGGTTCGGCGATCGCTGGGGGAAGCTCCAGCAGGCGAGTGTATCCGCCATCTGCAAGGTCGGGAAAATATCGTGACAGCGTCTCCACCCCGGCCGAACAATCGGTAAGCTTCGAAGCAGCTGCGAGCGTGCACCCATATTGGAAGCGTCGCTTTAACAGGTTGCGAGTTGCGATGCGCTGCAGGGAGGCGGTGCTTGCCATCAGGGGATTGCACCTGAGCAGGTAGCGCGCCTCATCTGCCAATTGTTGAATGCGAGACGCGGACATCGAGGCCTCCGTGGGTTTGTCTTCTGGTGGATCAAGGTTGCATGTCGGGCGAAGATGCCCCGGTTCGGGCCGGCTTCGTCGAGCATGGGAACGGTATGTGCCGTCCGTTGAGAGGCACTATTGCCCAAGGGCGTCATTCGCCCGCCAGTACCGCGTTAAAAATCCGTAAAAAGGAGGGTAACCAAAGAAAAAGCCCCCTCGATAAAGGGGGCTTGGAATCTCGGAATAGCATCCCCCGGGCGTTCAGATGGCCAGGGCTGCCTGCACCGCCGCCCGCGCATTTGGCAGTCCCGATCCAAAGAAATAGGCCATCTCGACGGCGTCCTCGCTTTCGGCGTTCATGCAATCCGCCGTCAATTTCCTCGTTCCGGGCGCGACAATGGCGTCCAGGCGCGATGCGGTCTTCAGAATTGATTTCACTTGAGGCCCCGAGAGGCGGTCACCGGGATTGTGGCGGCTTTTGTAGGCCCGCTGTATCAGGGCACATAGCCCGCCCACCTGCGCCGCCGCGCCTGATGTGCCCCCGAAGGTGGTGTAGTATCCGCCCCCGATGCCGAGATTGGTTCCGAACGGCACGATGGCCGACCACGGATCGGAGCCATGATCATTGCCGAAAATCCCCGATAGGTCCGTCGTCAGCAGCGAGTAGTGCGAATAGTAGTATTCCCGTGTTCGAAATGCGCTGTAGTCGTGCTGCGCGGCAAATGGAGAAAGCCGGTCGAGGCGCAACTGATGCCTGTTGAAGACCTCCCCGTCGTCGGAGGGCGAGACAACCGTCAACCCTTCGCCGTAATTGCTGTAGCCCGAACGGAAACCTTCGACGGTAACGGCTCCAACTGCAATGACGCCGTTGTTGTCGGCGGCAAGACTTGCTGGATAGATCAGCTGGCTCTCGCCACTGTTTCCTGCGGCGCAGACGATCGGGATGTGCCGGCTGATGGCGAGGATGAGTTGTTTGAGGACATGCCACGGGCGATCCGGATTGGAGCCTTTCTGCGCAGCCTTCGGCTCCAGTTCAGGCCCACCTTGATCAGTAAGAGCAATGCGCGTGAACAGGTTGGCGGCATCCTGGTTTTTCCATAATTCCAGGTCGGCCTTCAGCTCGTTCTTCGGTTCAACGATGCTGCGTTTCGGGTCAGGCAGACCGCGCGGCAAGACGATCACGTCTGCTTTCTGAAGATAGGCATAGAGGAAGGCCGCAATGAATTGCCTGACATCGTCTTCGAACGATGTTCTGATCGAGATGAGCCTTGAGAAAGGATCAACGCCGAAATAGGGGATGACATTGCGATTGCCGCTCGTACGCAGCTCGTCGTCATTCCCGTAGAAGGCTCCTTCCGGCGGAAGGCTTGACGTGCCTTCTTCCGCAACAACGGCGGGTTCGCCGACGATCAGCCCAGCGCAGCAGGTACCATGCGACGCAAACAGCGATTCCGGATTGTAGAGCCGCCGCATAACACCCTCCGACGCGGCGTATTCGGCAACCAGATCACCGAGATAGTCTCGGTCGTCGTTCGAAAGGCCCATATTGCCGAGCGGAGCGATGTCGAGCCCGGCAAAGAAGGCATGTCTTTCCTCGCGGTCAAAGGACGTGGTCGTATCGAGAATTTCGAGCACGCGGGCGCCGTAACGATGGGTTGTCAAATCGATTGACGCTTCCCGGTCAAGCCGGGTTGCCAGATTGGGATGATCGGGAGATACGCCGACATCGATCAGCGCGACCCGTGCTGGTCGCAGCGGGCCGGCGGAAGCGCTGGCGGAAGCTATGGTATCCCAGACCGTGCCGGTGATGAGTGGATCGGGGAGTGCGCGTGTGGCGCTCGCATCGAGCGCTGGAGGCGCCGGCGGAGCCGATCCGTATTCCGCGTCGACTACGCCAAGAGCAGTCAGGTGCCAGAGATAGTAGTAGTTGATCGGCGCGGGCTCAGGCATTTTTATTTGATCCGTCATGGTTGTAACCCTGTTGAGCAGCAGCTGGAGAATTCAGACCCATTCGTCGTGTACGGCCTGGAACAGAGGACCGAAGGCGTCGTGGAGGTAGGGAGCGAAGCGCCGGGCGAGATCTCGCCCTGCCTGCGTGTCGCTCGGATAGTGCAGGCCGGCCCATTCGCGATTTTCGGCGACGTTCTGGGCGATGCGGGCAAGCTCGTCGGTGGCCGGATGTTCCGGCAGGATCGTCGAGAACGCCAAGGCGATCGAAAAGCACTGGAACGAATGGTTGCTGGGATAGGACTCGTGGGCCGGCACGGCGAGCAACGGCCGCAGCATGGGCTCAAACTGGTTTGGCCGCAGCCGATTGAACTGGCTCTTGTAGATCAGTCCGACATATTCGCAGGCCGTCAGGATCGCCTGGAAAAGCCCTTCCGTTTGCTCGAAACCGCCGAGATCCTCGATATGCAATGCGCGGGTAAATTCCCCCACGGAGATCGTCGACTCGATTTGGATGTCGGGCAGCCGCCGCACACGTTCGCGGTCGCGGCGTTGCATAGAGAGCAGCACCGTCGTTTCGAGGCGGGTATAATCGGGGCCGGGCGGCGGAAGTATATCCAGCATTTCCCAGGTGAAGCGCCGCGCCGCGGTATAGGCGTTGCGTGACGGCTGCTGGTGCAGCCTGCGTAGCTCGAAGGAGGGGATAAGCTGCGATACGCCGAGGCTACCGCCATCCATCGTCGACTTGTTCTTATTCTTATTCTTATTTTTGTTCTTGTTTTTGTTCAGCGACGCCTTGTTGAGCACCGACTTGTTCGCCACGCTCTTGTTGAGGACCGAGGCTACGGCCATCGTCGCCATCATGGGCCTGGCTAGAGGCGATGCATCTTCACCCGTGCCGGGGAAAAGCGCAGGTTCGGAGGCTGCATCAGGTGCAGCCGGCGACGCACCGGCGAGAGGATCAGCACCGGCATCGTCCCTCGGTTCGCATGGAAGGACCGTATCCGGCTCAATCCTAAATTTATAACTGTTTAGAAATAAAACTAATTTTGATTGCGATTCGTGGGCAGTGTCCGCTTCCATTGCAGCCTCCTTGCGCGATGATGTGAAGAATTGTCCGGGGTTCAGCGCAGCTTGGCGCCGGCCTTGAGCAGACCGTCGACCAAGATCTGGCCGCCGCCTGTGTCGAGCAGCGGATAACCGCTGCCGCGGAAGGCGTTGATGGAGAAGCCGCCCTCGACCGCTTCAAGACGCTGCAGGTAGTGCCGCGCGCCGACGAGATCGTTGGAATGGGCATGACTGGAGGCAAGATAGCGCAGCAGGCTGTTGAAATTCGGCCGTGTCCGCAGGGCTTCTTCGCCTGCAGCTATGGCTGCGGCATGATCGCCTGCAAGCGCTGCGGCAATGCATTTGGTCGTATCGAAGTAATATTTATGTGGGCTGTAGACGCCGAGCTCTTGTACCCAACGCGCCATGGCCACCGCCTTGTCGGGCTGGCCTGCATAGCAGTGAAGCATCGCGTAAAGGTCCCAACTGAGCGGCAAGGCCGGATTCAGGCGGATCGATTTTTCGAACAGGTCGGCCGCGTAGTCGTATTCGCCGAACAGGAACGAATGCACGTGGCCGACGAGCGCGAGCGACACGGAATTCTGCGGATCGAGCTCCAGCGCCTTGCGTGCATAGGCCTGGGCTTCCTCGATCAGATGCGCGTCCAGCGCGTTGAAACGCTGACCGACCTGGAAAGTCCGAATGAATGACAGCCAGGCGAAAGTCGATGATCGCGGCTGATACTGGATCTGTTCTTCCAGCCGCCGTTCCGCGTTATCGAGGTCGTCGCGCGACAGCCGAAAGATCGCATTGACGGCGTCGATCAGGAGACCGTCTTGCGACAATCGGCTGTCGGTTGCCTGGATCTCCTGGAAATAGGCCAGCTGATCGACGGCCTGGCTGATCAGCGCAGCGGCGATGCCGAACTCGCCACGCTCGAACTGCGTGCGGTTGATTGCCTGACTGCCCAGCCAATGAATGCGGTTGTTGATCAGGTGCTTCATCACCAGCTCGATCAGCACCATGTCACCATCAAACGTCAGGCGAAGCTGTAGGCATATGGGAAGGCTGATCTGCTGTTCGTTCTCTTCAATATGCGGCAAGGTGAAGGAGAGGTCGGTGACGCCAAAGCCCAGCCCATCGATGATGGCTTTTGCAATGAGGTTCTGGAACCGTGTCGCAGCAATTTGTCCGCCCTCTCCGGCACCCACTATGATGGGGGACATAAGAGCCATCATCCATTGCCAGTCACCGCCAACCCGCCGCCCATATGGGGCGCTGCTGGCGATGTCCACGGGCTTGCCTGTTCTCGATGTATCCGGGGCGCCCGTTAAAGGCAGCAGGGCGGATTGTTTGGCGATATCGCGGCTCGGCTGCTGTCGCGGCTCGAATACATCGTGGACTTGTCCTTCATCGAGGCGGCGATACCAGTTTTGCCGTTCCAGCGCCAACCAGTCCTCGAATTCGGGATCGCGGATGTCGATGCCTTCGAGCAATTCGTCGGTGACTTGATCCGGAGACCGCTCCGCCCGAACCACCAGGTCGGTATCCAGCACGAGTCGGTCCGTATCCAGCCAAACGGTATTCTTATCCGCAATCAAGAGATCACGTGCCGGCCCCAGACTCTTATGAATGTCCAAAAGCGCCTGGCGTAGACTGGCTGCCGCCTGGTCGTCGGAGCGATCGCTCCATAACTTGTCCCTAAGCCAGATTCTCGAGCGCGAGCCCCGGGCGGACAATGCAAGCATCGCCAGAAGAGCCTGTGCCTTTTTGGATTTCGGAGTAACCGACCGCCCCCCGGCGTCCACAAGGGCAAAAGGCCCAAGCAGGAACATCCGAAACGGATATTGCTCCTTGTTCATGCGATCCACCGGCCCCGCCCCCGCTGCCTCCGATACGCTCGTTTGGCGGCCGGAAAACCTAGCATCCAGGGGCCAGTCTGCCACAACTTCGGCTCCTGGCAAGCAACCGGGAAGGGAAACCGGGATGGCGAAATGTAAATCTATGCTATGGCGATGATCGAACTGAAGCATAACCGGTTGAAATCCCTCTGCGTAACTTCGCAAACCGGCCGTAGCATCCTGCCGTCAAAGCAGCGTCAAAGAAGTGTTGTTTGGGCACCGTAATTTTGCAGGCATCCGCCAAAGGTTGCGGAGTACTTAAAACGACGTGTCGGAGTTGCTCCAGCAGGAGCATCGACCGTCGCTCCGATCATCCAGCGCCGGGATGATGTCCCGACGCTCTTTTGTTTTCCTATAGTTAGGCGAGCCCGCCGATGTGAAAGCTCTTCATTTCGAGATATTCCTCCATGCCGCATTGCGCGCCCTCGCGGCCAAGACCGGATTGTTTGACGCCGCCGAAGGGAGCGACCTCCGTCGAGATCGCCCCTGTGTTCAGGCCAACCATCCCGAATTCGAGCGCTTCGGCGACACGCCAGGAGCGTTTCAGGCTTTCGGTGTAGAAATAGGCCGCAAGGCCGAAGGGCGTGGCGTTGGCGATGCGGATCGCCTCGTCCTCGTGGTCGAAACGGAAAAGCGGGGCAACGGGTCCGAAGGTCTCTTCGCTGGCAAGCTGCATTTCGGTCGTCGCATCGCCGAGCACCATCGGCACCGCATATTGATCGCCTTCAGGCACGGAACCCGCGGTGGCAAGGATCTTCGCTCCCTTTTCCACCGCATCGTCGACATGACGCTTGATTTTCTCGATCGCCGCCCTGTTGATCATCGGCCCAATATCCGTGCCTGCATCCGTGCCGGCCCCGACCTTCATGGCCGATACGCGCGCGGAAAGTTTGGCGGCAAAGGCCTCGTAGACGCCGGACTGGACGAGAAGCCGGTTGGCGCAGACGCAAGTCTGCCCGCCATTGCGGAATTTCGAGGCGATTGCGCCTTCCACGGCAAGATCGAGATCGGCATCGTCGAAGACGATGAAGGGCGCGTTGCCGCCGAGTTCGAGGCTGAGCCGCTTGATGCTGTCGGCCGCGCCGCGCATCAGCAGCGAGCCGACGCGGGTCGAGCCGGTGAAAGAGATCTTGCGGACGGTGTGGTTTGCCATCAGTTCGTCGCCGATGCCGGCCGGCATGCCGGTAACGATATTGATCACCCCCTTGGGGATGCCGGCGCGCTCCGCCAATACGCCGAGCGCCAGCGCCGAAAAGGGGGTGAGGTCCGATGGTTTGACGACGACGGTGCAGCCCGCGGCGAGCGCCGGCCCGACCTTGCGGGTGATCATCGCATTCGGAAAATTCCACGGCGTGATGATCGCCGACACGCCGACGGGCTCCTTCAGAACGACGATCCGCCGATCTGCCGTCGGCGAGGGAATGGTCGTTCCGCCGATGCGGCGCGCCTCCTCGGAAAACCATTTGATGAACGAGGCGCCATAGCGGATTTCGCCGCGCGCTTCCGTCAGCGGCTTGCCCTGCTCACGGGTGAGGATCAGCGCCAGATCCTCGATATTGTCGAGCATCAGATCGTGCCAGGCTTCCAGCAATGCGCCGCGCTCGGCATTGGTCTTTGCGCGCCATGGACCAAAGGCCTTTTCCGCCGCGGCGATTGCCGCCCTCGTATCGGCTCCATCCATGTCGGGTACCGTGCCCAGCACATGCTGGGTCGCCGGATCGATCACCTCGATCGTGTGTCCGGCCGCGGCCCCGCGCCATTCTCCGTCGATCAGCCCTTGCTCACGAAGCAGGCTGCTATCCCTTAATCCGTTCATTCTGTTCTCCATTGATCAGCCAAGTGCCGAAAGCACCGATGCCGTGATCGCGTCGGTCTTGTCCTTGCCGGGAATTGCGCCGATGCCGCGTGCCGTCGTCGCCTCGATTGATGCCATCACCCTTGCGGCGGCAGCCGTTTCTCCGAGATGCTCCAGCATCATTGCGCCCGACCAGATGGCGGCGATCGGATTGGCGATGCCGAGATCAGCGATATCGGGCGCCGAGCCGTGGACCGGTTCGAACATCGACGGCGCCGAGCGATCGGGATTGATATTGGCGGAGGCGGCAAAGCCAAGCCCGCCCTGGATGGCGGCGCCGAGATCGGTCAGGATATCGCCGAACAGGTTGGAGGCGACCACGACGTCGAGGCTATCAGGCGCCATGACCATGCGGGCGGCCATGGCGTCGATATGGTAGCTGGTCACTTCGACATCGGGATATTCCGCTGAAAGCCTCTGGGTGATCTCGTCCCAGAAGACCATCGAATATTTCTGCGCATTGGACTTCGTCACCGAGGCAAGCGTGCCGCGTCGCGCCCGTGCTTGCTCAAAGCCGAAACGCAGAATGCGCTCGACCCCCTTGCGGGTGAAAATCGAGGTCTCGACCGCCACCTCATTATCGGTGCCCTGGTGGACGCGGCCGCCGGCGCCAGAATATTCGCCCTCGGTATTTTCACGAATGCAGAGGATGTCGAAGCCATCGGACCGCAACGGCCCCTGCACACCCGGCAGCAGCCGGTGCGGACGGATATTGGCGTATTGCACGAAGGCCTTGCGGATCGGCAGCAGCAGCCCATGCAGCGACACGGAATCCGGCACTTTGCGAGGCCAGCCGACGGCGCCGAGCAGGATGGCATCGAAGGATCTGAGCGTTTCGATGCCATCGGCGGGCATCATGCTGCCGTTCTCCAGATAGTAGTCGCAGGACCAGGGATAGCTGGTTGCGTCAAGAGAAAATCCGTTCAGGCGAGCTGCCTTTTCGAGCACGGCCCAGGCTGCTGCCGTCACGTCACGGCCGATGCCGTCTCCGGGCAGAAGGGCGATCTTGTAGGTTTTCATCGCAGATCCTCACAGGCTGATGAGCACACTCTTGCTCTTGCGGTTGGCGAGATAGGCGTCGCGGCCGAGATCCTTGCCGATGCCGGACTGCTTGTAGCCGCCGGTCGGCAGGATATGGTCGCGCGAGCGGCCGTAGCGGTTGACCCAGACGGTGCCGGCCTGCAGGCGGCGCGTCACGCGGATGGCACGCGAGAGATCGCGGGTGAAGAGGCCGGCGGCGAGCCCATAGGCCGGATGGTCGGCGAGCCCCAACGCTTCCTCCTCGTCCTCGAAAGTCTGAATGGTCAGCACCGGTCCAAAAATTTCCTCAAGAACCGCCGGCGATGTTGCCGTCACGCCCGAAATCAGGGTCGGTGCGTAGAAATAACCGTCGCGGTCGAGGCGGCGGCCACCGGTGAGGCACTCGGCGCCACCGTCGATCGCGGCACGGATGATGCCGTCCATGCGGGCGATCTGTCGTTCGGAGATGACGGGCGAATAATCGGTCGCTTCATCCCAGGTGGGGCCGGGGCGGATGGCGGCCAGCTTCTCGATGAGTGCGGCTGCAAGCGCGTCCGCCACCTTCGCTTCGACGATCAGGCGGGATCCGCAAACGCAGGCCTGACCGGCGTTGGAGAGAATGCTGCCGGCGATTGCGCCGGCTGCAAGCTCGAGATCGGCATCGGCGAAAACCAGTTGCGGGCTCTTGCCGCCGAGTTCCAGCGTCATCGGCTTCACGCCGGTGCGGGCGATGTTGGTCATTATTGCCGCGCCGGCCGCAGTCGAACCGGTGAAGCTGACCTTGGAGATGCCCGGATGTCCGGTGATCGCATTTCCGGTGGTCGGGCCGTCGCCGAGCACGATGTTGACGAGACCTGCCGGCAGGCCGGCCCGCACCGAAAGTTCGGCGAGATAGAGCGTCGAAAACGGCGTCATTTCCGATGGCTTCAGCACCACCGCATTGCCTGCCGCCAGCGCCGGGCCGAGCTTCCAGCCGGCCATGGACAAGGGAAAATTCCAGGGTGTGATGGCGCCGACGACGCCATAGGGTTCCGTCATGATCATACCGAAGTTCGCATCGTCGGTCGGGACGAGGTCGCCGCCCTCCTTGTCGGCGAATTCGGCAAAGAAGCGGATCTGTTCGGCGGTGACGGCGATGTCGCCGGCGACGAGATGACCGACGGGCCGTGTCGAGGAAAGCGCCTCGAGCTTGGCGAGGGTCTCCGCCTCGGCTTCGATCAGGTCCGCCCAGCGCTGCAGCGCCACGGTGCGCTCGCGCGGCCGCATGCCGCCCCAATTGCTCGTCTTCAATGCGGTCCTGGCGGCTTCGACGGCCTGGTCGACAAGCGCCTCGTCGGCCAGCGGGCAGCCGGCATAGGCCCTGCCGTCGGATGGGCGATGCATGTCGATGACGGCCTCGGCCGGAACCAGCCGGCCGCCGATGAAATGTCCGACGGGCAGGGAAATCGTGTTCGGATCGAAGCTGAGTGTCATCGCATGTCCTCGGGATGGGCTGAGACAAGCCTAACTGGAGAACGCGAGCAGCATGCGTCGACCGGTGATGCCGCAGCGGCGATAAATTGCGTTTTCGCCGCCGCCGCAGTCAAATCTACGGCGTCGGCTTCACGACACGGTGACGTAGATCTTGCGCACCGTCTCGATCGTCTTCCAGACGCCAACGAAGCCCGGCTTCATGACGAAGCTGTCGCCGGCCTTGTAGACCACCGGTTCGCCACCTTCCGGCGTGAGTTCGACCAGGCCGGACAGGATATGGCAGAACTCGAACGTCTCCCCCTTGATCGAGCGCGTCTCGCCGGGTGTCGCTTCCCAGACGCCGCTATGAACCGTCTCGCCGCAGGCGACGTCCTGTGCCCAGGTCTTGAAGGCCGGATTGCCTGAGATCAGCCGTTCGGGGAGGGGGCCGGATTCGCGCGGCGCGAAGGATGGATTGGTGTCGATCGTCTTGAGGAGGGACATGATTTTGCTTTCCTAGGTTGAGAACTCAGTAGCCGCGGTTGCGATCGACCAAGCCGATCGGATCGAGGCCCGCTTGGTGCCGTTTGATGTTGCCGATGACGGCCGCCGCGGCGGTTTCAGGCTGGGTGACGCTCGCAATGTGCGGCGTCAGCAGGATCTTCGGATGGTTCCAGAAGGCGTGGTCCGCAGGCAGCGGCTCCGGATCGGTAACGTCGACGACGGCGCCGGAGAGATGCACGGCGTCGAGCGCGTCAATGAGCGCCTGATGGTCGAGTTGAGCGCCGCGGCCGACATGGATGAGTGCTGCGCCGGCCGGCAGTCCGGCGAAAAGCTCGGCATTCAGGAAGCCGCGCGTTTCGTCCGTCAGCGGCAGCAGGCAGACGAGAATGTCGGTGGTTGCAAGCAGAATATCGAGGCCGTCCCGGCCGCTCAGGCATCGGACGCCGTCGATCTCGCGCGGGCTGCGGCTCCAGCCCGAAAGCGGAAAGCCGAAGGGCTGTAACCGTTCGAGCGCGGCGCTTCCAAGCATGCCGAGCCCGAGCACGCCGATGCGGCGGTCCGAGCCTTGCCTAGGAGCGATCGTCTGCCAGGTTCGGCGCCGCTGCTGATCGAGATAGGCCGGCAGGTCGCGATGCAGCGCAAGTACGGCCAGCGTCACATATTCCTGCATCATCCTGACGATGCCGTCCTCGACCATGCGCACCACCTTCACCGATGCCGGCACCGCATCAATGCGGAACTGGTCAATGCCGGCGCCGATCGAAAACAGGATTTCGAGATTGCGGTAGCGCGCGAGATCCTCCGGCACGGTCCAGGTGATCAGGTAGCGCACGGCGTCCGGTTCGACCGACTGGGGATCCATGGAAAAAGCAATGTCGGGCAGTTCGCGGGCGAAGGCTTCGGCGAATATGGCGCCGCGTTTCGCATCCGAATTGAAGAGAAAGGTCATGGCGTCGGCTCCTTGATCCGATGTCATCAGGTGCAACGGCGGCCAAGCGCCTCAACCATCGCCTGGCAGGCGCGCAGTTCGCCGGCGAGGATGAATTCGTCCGGCTTGTGGGCGCGGCCGATGTCGCCCGGTCCGCAGATGATCGCATCGATGCCGGCGCGCTGAAAAAGGCCGGCCTCCGAGCCGTAGCTGACGGCAGCGAGCGGCTCGATGCCGGTCAGTTCGCCAAGCAGTGCCGCAAGCGGCGCATCGGCGGCCAGAGAAAGCGCCGGATAGGCGCTGAGTTCGCGCCATTCCACCTGAAAGCCGAGCGGCGACAGCGCCTCGGCCGCTACTCGCAGTGGGGCAAGCAACGTGATCGGATCGACGCCGGAAATGGCCCGCGCTTCGAACTCGGCTTCGCAGGTGTCGGGAATGATGTTGACCGCCTGGCCGCCCTTCAACGTGCCGACCTGAAGCGAGGAGTAGGGCGGTTCGAAGACAGGTTCGAATGGGCCGGAGGCGAGCCGTTCGGCTTCGGCGCGAGCGCAGGCCAGAACATCGGTGATGGCATGGATTGCGTTCAGTCCCTGGTCCGGACGCGAGGAATGGCCGGACCGGCCCTTGACCGTCAGCCGGGCGGCGGCCTTGCCCTTGTGAGCGCGGATCGCCCGCATGCCGCTCGGCTCGCCGATGATTGCGCCAAACGGAGTTGCGCAGAGCTCCGGCAGGCGCGCGATCATGTGCGGCACGCCGCGGCAGCCGGCCTCCTCGTCATAGGAAAAGGCGAGGTGGACGGGCCGGCGAAGCGGTGAGGCCGCCAACGCCGGAACGGCCGCGAGAGCCGCGGCCAGGAAGCCCTTCATGTCGGTGGCGCCGCGACCGTAAAGGCGGTCCGCTTCGGCCCGCAGGCGGAACGGATCGCTGGTCCAGCCGCTTTCGGCAGCGGGGACCACGTCCATATGGCCTGAGAGGATATAGCCCGGCGTTTCCTTCGGGCCGATCGTGGCGAACAGGTTCGACCGGTCGCCCTCCGGGCCGGGAAGCTCGGTGACGACGGCGCCGTGGCTTTGCAGATAGTGCCGGATCCACGCGACGATCTCGCCGTTCGGCGTGCCGACGACGGAGGGGAAGCCGACGAGCCTTTCGAGAATTTCAATGGCCTGCATCGGCGGCCTCACAAGCATGCCCTGCCTGCCGAGACGGCGGCCATGCCGCCGACGGAAACGACAACTCGGTCCAGCGCGATGTTAGAGGTGTTTGCAACTGGGCTGATGGAAGCGACATTTCCGGGCTCTCACAGTGAACAGCGACTCCGGCCGCTGGATCTGTTGATGAGTCTAGAGGGAGGCGCAGGCGTTACTTGCCGAAAGCGCATCGGGATTTGGTCGATTGTTGTGTTTGCGCAGGCTTCACCAGTGAATTGTATCGAACGATCTGTTCTAGTCTGGGCGGATAAGTTTCCGGGCGCAGACTTGGCCAAAAAATGCAGCAGGGGCGGGAGTGAGTGAACTGATGTCCGAATCCAGGTTCGTCGATAGTTTCGAGACGCATATCGCCGGGATCGACAGCGTTGCCCTCGACCAGTTGCATGCACTGTCGATGACCGTCGCCTGGCCGCATCGCGGTGAAGACTGGCAGTTCCTGCGGGAGTTCGGACAGGGCATCGTGGCGATCGATGAAATCGGCCGTATCCTGGGCTCTGCCATGTGGTTTCCCTATGACGCGCAATTTGCCACGGTCGGTATGGTCATCACCTCGCCGCGTCTTCAAGCCAATGGCGCCGGGCAATGGTTGATGGGACACGCGCTGAATCAGGTCGCCGGGCGGAACCTCGGGCTGAATGCGACGCGCGCAGCGCGCCGTCTTTATCGGTCCCTGAATTTTGTTCGGGAGGCGCTCGTCTTTCAATGCCAAGGCGAAGCGATCTTGCCGCCGGATGTGGCGCCGCCATCCGGCGCCGTGATACGGGCCGTCGAGGCTGGTGATCTTGAAGCGATCGCCGAATTGGATTGCGTGGCTTTCGGCACGGATCGCAAACTGCTCCTGGCCCGGCTTCTGGCAAATTCCAAGGGCATCGTGTTGAGCCGCGCCGGTCGGATTGAGGCATTCTCGCTTTGCCGGCGGTTCGGGCGTGGCCATGTCATCGGTCCCGTTGTGGCGCGCAGTGACGCAGACGCGATCGCCGTCGCCCGCCCGCATGCAGCCGAGCACGCAGGAGCGTTCCTGCGCCTCGACACACGCGAGCAGGGCGGAGCCTTTTCCGATTTCCTCTCCCGCTGCGGTCTTCCTGTCTACGATATCGTGACGACCATGTCGCTCGGTGGCCCTTGGCTTCCTGTTGCCGGACGGGCGGTGGCGCCGGAGCCGAAGACCTACGCACTCGTCAGCCAGGCGCTCGGTTGACGCAATCCTACCTAGGGATCGATATCGGGTTTTAAGCGCCGGGACAGACCGGTATGTCGGTTAGAGCCTGCCGGCGTTCAACCTCGGGCCGGAACGAACGATATTGCCAGAGACCTTCCGGGCTTTCCCTTCGGTACACGGTCTCGAGCCAGAACACTGTGTCATCGATCGGCAAGACAGGATGCCACGCATACCACTCCGACCAGATTTTTCCTGCCGGGTCGCTCTCCATGATCGCCACTCGCCTCCTCATCATCGGCGTAACTCGAACATTCGTGCGGCACGGGAGCCGCTGCGATCCCGGCGTGTCTCGGAAAATGTTCTACGATGGAGAATAACAGCAAGTGAATATTCTTCAATGGAGATCATTTCCCGTTTTGCGCGAAGTCTTTCTTGTCCGCGGTAGGGGATGTTTCAGGTTGTAAGATGTGGCTCTGTTGACGAATAATTTCGTCGGTAGATGCAACGCCTCGATTGGGCTTCGACACCTGCGATGAGCTGCGGTGTTCAATCACCACGGATCTGTTTGCGTGAAGATCGGATGCTCAGCTAATCGAACGCAGCCCGAGATAGGCTGCCAAACTGATGGCGGAGAGGGCAATCGTCAGCCTGGGTCTCGCATCGTCGAACATCGCCGCCAGCGAGAGGCCGAGTATCAGGATGACGGATTTTGCCCAAACATCCTGATCGGAGACGGTGAAAGCGATTGCCGCCAGAAAGACGGCGCTTGCGACGATTGTCACTGGGGCGGATTTCTCGGCGAGGTCGCCGCCTGCAAAATACGGCAGCAGAAAACGCCGCATGCTCAAGCCCGAAGCGACGCTCAGGAGAAGACAGGTCAAGACAAGGTGCAACATGGGGTCGTCGCCGATCGATCTGCAGATGGCCTTGCGGATGCAAACCTCATGCCAGCCCCAAACCCGCAAATCCCCATCCGACAGAGGCATGTCGCCGCTTGCATGGCTATTTCCTCGGCGTCGCGATCCTTTTTTCGGCAATCGCTTGCTTGTCCGGTCCCCGGCTTGCTTTTTTTCGTCCAATGCCGAAACCGGCTTGAGTTGGCATAATGATTTTTATATAGAGAATTATCTACCGTCTTAATTCCGGAAACGAGATCTTTTCATTGGACCTTTCATCGATCGAGATATTCCTCGCTGTCGCCAGCGACCGCAGCGTGACGAAGGCTGCCAAGGCCGTAGGGCGAGTTCCGTCGAATGTGACGACGCGTATCCAGCAATTGGAGGAGGACCTCGGCGTTTCCCTCTTCAGCCGTGACGGCAAGAAGATGACGTTGACGCGGGAGGGTGAGACGTTTCTCGGCTATGCCAACCGGCTTATGACGCTTGCGCTCGAAGCGCGCCAGGCCGTGCGGCCTCTCGCCCCATCGGGGACGTTGCGGGTCGGCACCATGGAGAGCACGGCGGCAAGCAGGCTGCCGGCGGCGCTAACGCAATTCAATCAGATGTGGCCTGATGTGTCGCTTCATCTGACGATGGGAGCGTCCCGCGATCTGACCCGCGACGTTCTCTCCGATGTCCTGGATTGTGCGCTGATTGCCCGCCCGCCGAAGACGATGCGGGAGGAAGACTCGAGCTTCGATGCCGAACTCAAGGCACTGGAAATGGAGCCGGTCTTCGTCGAGGACCTGTTGATCGTGTTGCCATCCGGGCATCCCTCCATCAAATCCGCCGCAGACCTGCGTGTCGGATCGCTCGCCGCTCTCGAGCCCGGCTGCACCTATCGCAGGATCGCCGAAAACTGGGCGCGCAAATCGAGCGCCCTGCCGACGAGCGAGCTCGGCTCCTACCACGCGATCCTGGCGAGCGTTGCGACCGGCAACACGGCGGGTGTCATGCCGCGATCCGTCCTTGATCTCATGCACTGGCCGACGCCTGTCCAGACCCATCAGCTAGGCCCTGTCGAGACGCTGCTCGTCTACCGCAGGAATGATCGTCCCAGCGCGTTCAACGCATTCCACGAAGTCCTCAGCGCGACAAAGGGCAGAGATGTCAGGCTGGCGACAAACTAGCTCTCACATTTCCCGTTCGCCCTCCACCTAATCCTCGCTTAATTGGTCTTGTCATGCAGTATCCCGTTTCCCCGAAGGTGGGACCGAGCCGCTTCCGCCGCTTCCGTTTGTTTTCACCTATTCTGGCCGGTGCGACCTTACGAGAGCGATTGATTGCATGTCTCGGCGCTTTGCTGGCCATTGGTTTCACCGGCGTCATCAGCGGCTATCTGTTTGGCCAGGGGCCACATCTTCCTCTGATCGTCGCGCCGATGGGAGCGTCCGCGGTGCTTCTTTTTGCGGTGCCGGCAAGCCCGCTGGCGCAGCCATGGTCGATCATCGGCGGCAATACCATTTCCGCTCTGATGGGAATCATTGCCGCCTATTTCATTCGCGATCCGATCATCGCGACCGGCGTCGGCGTTTCGCTTGCCATCGGCGCGATGTCCTTCACGCGCTGCCTTCATCCACCCGGCGGAGCCGCCGCACTGACCGCTGTGCTCGGCGGCCCTGTCGTTGCCGGCTGGGGGCTCCTCTTTCCCTTCGTGCCCGTCGCTTTGAACTCCTGCATTCTCGTCGGCCTTGGCCTGCTGTTCCACAAGGTGTCCAAGCGGAATTATCCGCATGTCGTTCCGAAAGCGGCAGAGAACACCCATCAGACGATCGACCTGCCATCCATGGTGCGGGTGGGTTTTCGCGAGGAGGATGTCGATGCGGCCCTCGAAGCGCTTGACGAAACCTTCGATATCGACCGGGCAGACCTTAGCCGGCTGTTGCAGCAGGTCGAGCTGCAAGCGGCCATCCGCTCAAACGGCAAGATCAACTGTGCCGATATCATGTCGCGCGACGTGATCGCCATTGGCGAAGCTTCGGAGCCGGATGCCGCACGGCATCTTCTCTTGAAGCATAATATCCGCACCTTGCCGGTGAAGGACCCAGAGGGCCGCCTCGTCGGCACCGTCGGCTTGCGGGAATTGTCCATGAGCACCGAGACAATCGCGCATGCGATCGCGAGACCGGCGGTAGCGAGGCCCTCGGACCCCGCTCTGTCGTTATTGCCGGTTCTGACGGACGGGCGCACGCATGCCGTCATCATTGTCGATGACGATTACCGGATCCTCGGCCTGATATCGCAGACGGATCTGCTGAGCGCAGTGGCGCAGCTACTGCCAAAGGAAGACAATGAGATCCCGGCGGTGGCCTGAGTGGTCGGCGTGGAACGTAGCTGGAGAAAAAGTCGGTGCTGATCGAGCGCGATGCAAATGGCGATTTCATCCTGGAATCATCGGAATTGGCGGAGCGGTTCGGGCTGTCGCTTGCCGATCTTCGCCGCCACATGCGCCATGGTTCCGTCGTCAGTTCCGTGGAAATCGGGACAGCTGAACACGAGGGGACGAAACGGGTGTCGCTTCGGCTCGGCAACAGGCTTTGGCAAGCCGTTTTGAACGATGAAAATGAAGTGCAGCAGGAGCAGATGACCGTTCTTCGGGGTAAATCCTCCGGACGGCGCCCACGCTGACACCATCATTATGTGTGGTCCCGCGCGGTACTTATGACGCGCAGGCGCGGCATTCCCTACCGCTCGCTCGTTTCGAAGAGGCCGCGGGCCGCCTCGACCATCGACTGCAGGTGATTGGCGTCGCGCACACCCTGCCGGTAGAGTTCGATGACGATGCTCGCCATTCGTTCGGCTTCGTCGCTGTCCTTTGCCACCTGGTAATCGGATCTGATCTTGTCGAAGACCTGCTGGCAGATTTCGAGATCGCGGGAGTCCAGCGGTGCCTGCGATCGAGTTTTGATCGTTTGAACCATCTCTATTCCCTCCGAAAGGGCCCGCCGGCCAAGCCGGCGGGCCGGTAGCGGTCTTAGAAGTCCATGCCGTGGCCGGCGGGCAATGGCGGCGGCGCGTCCTTCTTGGGTTTCTCGGCAATCATGGCCTCCGTCGTGACGAGAAGACCGGCGATGGAGGACGCATCCTGCAGCGCGGTGCGCACCACCTTGGCCGGATCGATAACGCCCTGGGCATAGAGGTCGCCATATTCGCCCGTCTGAGCGTTCCAGCCGTAGGAGAACTCGGTCTTCTCGCGCAGCTTGCCGACGATGATCGAGCCTTCCGCTCCGGCATTTTCGGCGATCTGGCGAGCCGGGGCCTCGACCGCGCGGCGGACGATCTCCACACCGACGCGCTGGTCCTGGTTGGCCGTGTTGAGATTGTCGAGCGCCTTGACGGCGCGCAGCAGCGCCACGCCGCCGCCAGGCAGGATGCCTTCCTCCACCGCCGCGCGGGTTGCATGAAGCGCGTCGTCGACGCGGTCCTTCTTCTCCTTCACTTCGACTTCCGTCGAGCCGCCGACGCGGATAACGGCAACGCCGCCGGCGAGCTTTGCAAGGCGTTCCTGCAGCTTCTCGCGGTCGTAGTCGGACGTGGTTTCCTCGATCTGGGCGCGGATCTGGGCAATACGGCCTTCGATGTCGGACTTGGCGCCTGCCCCATCGACGATCGTGGTGTTTTCCTTCTCGATCGACACCTTCTTGGCACGGCCGAGCATGTCGAGCGTGACGGATTCGAGCTTGATGCCGAGATCTTCGGAGATCACGGTGCCGGCGGTCAGGATGGCGATGTCTTCCAGCATGGCCTTGCGGCGGTCGCCGAAGCCAGGCGCCTTGACGGCGGCGATCTTCAGGCCGCCGCGCAGCTTGTTGACGACGAGCGTCGCAAGCGCCTCGCCTTCGACGTCTTCAGCGATGATGAGCAACGGCTTGCTGGATTGGACGACGGCTTCGAGAACCGGCAGCATCGACTGCAGGTTGGAGAGCTTCTTCTCGTGGATGAGGATATAGGGGTCTTCGAACTCGACCCGCATCTTGTCGGCATTGGTCACGAAGTAGGGGCTGAGATAGCCGCGGTCGAACTGCATGCCTTCGACGACTTCGAGTTCGGTTTCGGCGGTCTTGGCCTCTTCGACCGTGATGACGCCATCATTGCCGACCCTTTCCATGGCTTCCGCCAAAAAGCGTCCGATTTCGGCATCGCCATTGGCAGAGATCGTACCGACCTGGGCGATTTCGGAATTGTTGGAGATCTTGCGGGCGTTGGCCTTCAGTTCCGCGACGATGGCGCCGACCGCAAGATCGATGCCGCGTTTCAGGTCCATCGGGTTCATGCCCGAAGTAACGGCCTTGGCGCCCTCCTTGACGATTGCCTGGGCCAGCACCGTTGCAGTCGTGGTGCCGTCGCCGGCGATGTCGCTGGTCTTCGAGGCGACTTCGCGGACCATCTGTGCGCCCATGTTTTCGAACTTGTCTTCGAGTTCGATTTCCTTGGCGACCGAAACGCCGTCCTTGGTCATGCGCGGTGCGCCGAAAGACCTTTCGATCACGACGTTGCGGCCTTTCGGGCCGAGGGTCGCCTTCACGGCGTTGGCCAGGATGTCGACGCCACGCAGCATCTTCTCACGGGCTTCGGTGCTGAATTTGATTTCTTTAGCAGCCATTGTCCTCACTCCTTCATAGGCAGCCAGAGCAATTCCTGGAAAAGTGCGACGTGGTTTTCCGTTTGGAATTGCGTCAGAAATAAAAGGTTGGAGCGGTTCTGCGTTTCCATGAAAAGCCGATGCGCTCCTGCATCGACGGATGCCCCGCAGGAATCTCAGGCGGCCTGCTTCTTTTCGCCCCGGGTTTCGATAATCCCCATCACGTCGCTTTCCTTCATGATCAGCAGATCTTCGCCATTGATCTTGATCTCGGTGCCGGACCATTTGCCGAACAGGATGCGATCGCCGGGCTTGACGTCGAGAGCCTGAATCTGTCCGGCGTCGTTGCGTGCGCCGGGGCCGACGGCGATAACCTCGCCTTCCTGCGGCTTCTCCTTGGCGGTGTCGGGAATGATGATGCCGCCCTTGGTCTTTTCCTCTGAATCGACCCGGCGGACGAGAATACGGTCATGAAGCGGTCGAAACGACATGTCTTCCTCCATCGATGAACAATGATGACGTTGTTCCCGTGGCCGGATCGGATAACCAATCCGGGCGGGTGCAGGTTCGCGCGCGCCTTGCGCGAATGATCTGGTTCGAGGGTTTAGCAATTTCAAGAGGCGACGAAAGAAAAATTAGCACTCTCCGCCGGAGACTGCTAACGCCCAACAGGGAACAGACAATCGGCTCCTGCGTTCGAATAAAAGGGCGAACGGCATTGAGGCTTGAATCCGTATTTCGGCATTCCTAGTTCTTTGGTGGCCGAGGCTTGATGAGCTCGGTCACCGTCCCACGTCTTTAGGAGTGAGTGACATGGAAGAGAACACCAAACTAATCAAAGACCTCAGTATCGAGGAACGCGAGGAAATCCTCGTCGATATCGCTCGTACGCTGGAGGACACGGCGCGTGAGGCCTTTGTCGAAGGCAATACGCAATTTGCGGCAATCTCCAACAACATGGCTGAAGCGATCCGCGTCAACGCCGATGAGCTCGCCCGTGATGATCCGGAAAATGCCGAGCTCGTATTGCAGCAGGCAACGGCGATGATCTCGCAATTCGAAGCCGTGCACCCCTATCGGATGGTGAGCATGGCCGTCCATTGATCGCCGGATGCGTGGCTCCGCCTCGATCCCCCGCTCAAATCAATCGCCACCCACGCGGAACTCTCACTGCTTGCGAAGGTTATTGGATCACAACATCGAAAGGTGATCCATGATGACTTCCAGATCCAACGTGCCGCCAGAGAGCGGCACCGACGATGCGCGGTCCGCCGATACCGAACGGGCCGAAACCGATCGCAAAAGGGCATTGGAGACCGCCCGGCGCAATGTGAGTTCGGTATTAAGTCGCGATAGCGGCACCGAAACCCCAAGCCTGAAGCTTGCGAAAAAATATCTCAGTCTCGGCGGCCACCGCCGGTCGATGATCGATGACAATATCACCGATGTTCGCCACTGGGACAAGGATCCGCCGGAGGCCGAACGGTTCTGGAAGGAACGGGTGGAGACGCTTCCAAAGGATCAACGCAAGCAGGTGGAGGATTTTCTTCCAACCATCAACACGCCCTGAAAAGGGCGGCCGAGCCGCTCTTCGGGCGGCTCGTTCCAATGCGCTTGGAGGCGATCATGGCTATAGACAAGCACGAGCAAATCCGTCGCCGTGCCTACGAAATCTGGGAGGCCGAGGGCCGCCCGGATGGCGCTGACCAGCGCCATTGGCTTCAAGCCTGCGACGAACTTGCCGGCGAGGATGAGCATGAGACGCTGCAGAACCTGCTCGATGAAGACGACAGGGATGATGCGGCATTGCTTCAAGGGGCGGGCGAGAGCGGCGATTTCGATCTTCCAAGAACGTGGCCTGTTGAGGCCGCCAAGGCTCCCGTGCCTGACATCGAGATGACGACGAGCGAAAAGCCTTCCTGGCGGAAGATCAGGAAGACCGAAGGGCCGTGATCGCCATGCAGCATCTCGACCATGCCATCCAGATCGCTCTTACGGCCCACGAAGGCCAGGCGGACAAGACCGGCCGGCCGTTCTTCGAGCACTGCCAGCGAGTAGCGCTTCTCGTTTCCGGTGAGGAGACGCGAACGGTCGCCTACCTTCATGACGTCGTCGAGAAGGGCAGCGGCTGGACGCTCGACAGGCTGCGGGAAGAAGGGTTTCCGCCGGCGATCATCTCCGCGGTGAATGCTCTGACACGGCGGCCGGACGAGCCGGATGACGATTTCGTCAGACGTGCGGCATCAAACGCGCTGGCCTTGCCCGTCAAACGGGCCGATCTCGAAGATAATCTCCGACAGGCCGAACAAGCTGGCAAGAAAACGGAAAAATACCAGCGGGGCCTGGATCTCTTGCGCGACATCAGGAACGGACAATAGGACCGCGGACGAATTTGCGCAGTTCGCCTGCAACTGCCACCAAAGGTCGGCAATCGGCGCAAGGGCGCACTCCTCGGCTTCCATGTCACGTGCAGAGCGCGACCGCAACCTGGCCCCCGCTTGCAGCGGCGGAGGCCGTTTGGCGGCATTTCATGCTTTGTTGGCAAACCACACCGTCGGCGCGCCGAGCACGCCTCCCGTGCGCATCGCCGTCTTCAGCTCGTCCAGCTTGCTAAATGCCTGCGCCGCTTCAAGCGTGGCAAACTCGTGGGTGACGGTAATATCGTTCGGATTGTCGTTGGCGCGATAAACGGCTTGCGCCGTTACCCCATTGACCTTCTGCACCGGCGAAAAGCCATCATATATCTTGCGCCAGGCGGCATAATCGGAGACCTCGTGCCTAACGAATAATGTCGTCATATCATCCTCCCGCGTTGCATTTCCAAGTCTCGTCGAGATGTGTGTTACGATTGAACGAGGAACGTCATGGTCTCGGGCAAGACGCCGTCACTCGCCATCGCATCGGCCGCTGCCTTGGTCTGCATGAAGGCCATCAACTTTTCCATGTCTGCAACGTCCATGACCAAGCCGACGCGGTTGGAGTTTTGAGGGTCTGTAAACGTGCGAATGTTCGTGACGCCAACGGGTTCCAATACCTGCTTGCGGATCGGTGAGGCGAGCCAGTGTTTCGTGTCTTTGACGTCGTGGTAGATCATTATGGTAGGCATTGCGTCCTCCTCTCAAGATCTCGGAAACTGAAAGCTGAGTATGCTGCTGCGCTTTGCCGGATTTCATTACAGCAATGTTGCGAAGAGTGGGTTTTTCTTATTCATTAGTTGAGGGTGTAAATATAATTATCGAGTAATTCGAAAATATTATGCGGCGGCGGCGTTGGGCGCGCATTGGCTTTTCGAGAATAGCTTTGGTGACGGTTCCGAAGTCAGCGAGCGTCATTGGTGCTAAGATATGATCGTGATGCCCGCACGGCGCCCATAGTCCCGCAGTTCGAGAAGGAGATCGGCGTCCGCACCGGCGTCAATGGATTGAACGACGTCGAGCCGGTCCTCTGCCAGGCGATCCTCGAACAGGATGATGCATTGCTCGGGGTCGCACTGGCGGGACGTCCAGATCAACCCGTCGACGTCGGCGCGCGTCCGATGAATGGCTTCGGCCCACAGGACGGTCTCGCCATATGTCGTCTTCGGCGTTTCGATGAGATCCGTTCGATTGAGTTTCCAGGCTTTCAAATCGGGTGCGAAAAGGCTTGCCAACCGTAGATCACGCTTTGGCGCGATGACGCTCACCGTCCGCGCTTCGACGACGGCAAGCCGGACGGTCTTGAAAGCGGCGGCCGGTTCGATGTCGTGAACGATCGACTCGAAGGCGGCCGCCTCTCTGCTCGTTGCCGCATAGAGCGTCGCGACACAATTGCCGTGCGCGTCGTTGAACGGTGCAAAGCGCGTCGGCTGTCCCTTGCAGGGATTGAATTGCCCTGCCCGGAACGAAGACAGATGGGTCCGATGAAGCGCCGTACCCGCCTTGATCGTCCGGATGTTGATCGTTGCAAAAGGAGATGGCGGGCATGGCAGAGGAGGGTGGCTCACCCAATGACCTCTTGCCGTTCACGGGCCGCGGCAGCAGCCACCGCGTCGATATCGTCAAGCGCATCCATGGGCGCCTTGTCGTCCAGCCAGCCGTTCGTTGAAACGAACCAGAATGCACGCTGCCATGGAGACAGGTTTTCCGGAAGCGCCACAAGCGCCTTCTTGATCGCAGGATGCGGCCGTCCGTCCCGGAGCTGAAACGCCGGAAAATATTCGGTGCCGCGATGATGTACTGAGAAAATGTCGCCGGCTTTCTTCCAGCGCGCCGCAGTCGCGTAGAGGTTTCTCGCGCTTGAGCCGGCGCGGTTTCCGATCTCCGCGCTGGTGAGCTGCGGCACCTCAGCGATGAAGCGATCCCTGAGCTCCAGATTGTCCGCTGCGAGCACGCCGCGCGCCTCGCCAAGCTCATCAGGCAGTATAACATCCGCGAGCTTGTTGATCGCGTCTTCCAGCCGGCTTTCTTCCAGCGAGCCGCTGACGCGGACCATCGTCTGGAAGAAGGTCTTGACGGATCTGCGATGTCCTTCCGGAAGATCGGGTTTTAAGCGGATTACCACGGAATCCCCGACCGCAACATTTGCCATCGCCCTGGCGAGCTTCGCGAGTTCGGGGTCCGCGTTCCCAGGAAAAGCAGATCGATCGACGGCGAACTTCGTCAGGGTCTGCAGGAAGGCATCCGCGAACGCATCACGCAGAGCGTTTTCATCCGAGGCCCGTTCTGGAACAACGCCTTTGCGCCGGCGGCGAGCCAATGGCACGGTTCGTCCGTCGTTGGCGGACGACCGATCAATCATGAGAAATTCGGAAAAGAGAGCTTCGGTCATTTCGGCCACGTGAGATTGGTGATAAGCATCCCAATATCACCTAAATCATGCAAAGTCGATTGCAATGGGGAGTGTCAGGACCATCACCTCGCATATGCGCCAGTGGACAGATTTGATGGCAGGATCGATTTGACTTCCCAATATCGGTTGTCGCACCAATTTGACGATCGGATACGCCTCGGCGCGTGAGACGACAGAGGTTTAGAATGATCGAACGCCAACCATTTGATCTCAAGGCCTATGTGCACGACATCGGAACAAGGCCATGCTTTATCTGTGGCTTGGTCAGGAATGACCCTGACTTCTTTCATCATCGCGTTTTTGAAGACGACGAGACGATCATTTTCCTGAGCAAATACCCCACTCTACCGGGCTATTGCCTCGTCTGTCCGAAGGAGCACCGGGAGGATCTGGCGCGGGACATGTCGACAGATGAATATCTTCGACTACAGGAGAAGGTGCATGTCTTGTCGCGCGCCCTCAAAAGCCTGTTGGACGCCGAGCGAATTTATGTGCTTTCGCTCGGCAGCCAACAAGCCAACAGCCACCTACATTTTCATGTCGTTCCCTTGCCCTCAGGTGTGCCGCTCGAAAAGCAGCAATACCATGCACTGATGGCGGAGTACGGGGTTTTACAGATACCCGACGATCAAATGGCACAGCTGGCGCAGCGCATTGGTGAAGCATACCGTTCAGAGTTGACCGCACGATAATCAACCGTCTGGCCGGCGGTCGAAACCCGGAAGCCAGTGCCTCCAAGCTACGTCCCGAGGGCGAATGCCGGCACGCGTACGCCTTTTTCGCGAAAGAACCGCTCCACCTCGTCGAGGCGAGGACAGGCCGGCGGGTTGTCGAGCGCCTTTGCCCAGTTTTCACGGCGGGGCAGGGCCATCGCGGCGGTCACCAGCACGGTGGTTCCGGGGCCGCTTTCGCCGCGCAGCTGCGGCAGCAGGGTCTTGGCGTGGATGAGATTTGTGTTTGGTATCGGGCTCATCGCATGGCCGGCCCTTCGATTTGGCGATAGATCGACGATCGCGCTGATATCAGTCTGTCCGTACCAGACGGACCGACCATCGCTTACATCGGAGCGATCGGCATTGAAATCCGCGCGTTCGATCGCAAAGCCGCCCTCGATGGTGCCAAGGGTGCGCGGCGTGGCGATGCGGTGGATGCGAATGTGCCACGGGTTTTCGGGAAGCAGCCAGGATTCGATGGTGACATCGCTCCAGGGGCGCCAGCGCGAATAGAGCAGGTCGCCAGCGATCAACGCCTCTTCGAGAGATTCCCGCATCCGGAAATGGACGCCGTCATCGGAGAGGCCGAGCATGCCGTCGAAGCTCGCGGCGGAGAAATTCCGGTCGTCGGCTTCGATGTTGAAGGCGTAGCGCGTGGAGTAGACGAATTTCGAATATTTCTCGTTTACGCCGAGCATCTTGTCGTGCTGCTGCCCTGAGGAGAGTACGACCACGTTTCCCGGCGTGTGCATGGCGACCATTCCCGCCGGCTTCAACGCAACCGGCTCCGGAAATTCCGGCTGCGGTACCTCCTCGGCCGCCCAGAACGGATGATCCCCCGGAAGGGCGAGCGGCAGGAAGAATTTCAGCGCCCAATAGGGCGAGCCGGGAGAGTTGTAGCTCTCGCTCATGAAGAGGTTCGGATAGCCGTAGCCGACCGAAAGAACGCCGTCGCGATCGGCAATCGGCATCGCCGACCACCAGCGGATATGGCGCATGTAATAGCCCTTGATCTCCGCCCAGGGCAGGGCTTCGACGCCGGCAAAGGCAAGCGCGCCCCAGAAACCTCCCGCCGCGAAGCGGTAGGTCTGGCTGCGGCCGAAGGCAAGGGCTGCACCATCGGGGCCGAACCAGTGGCGGACGTCCCTGGCGAAGATCTCGGCACGATCGCGGAAGCGATCCTTGCGCGCCTCGTCGCCCTTGGCCAGCACCGCATAGATCAGGCCGTAGAAATGCATGGCGAAGGGAATGTAATGATCGACCCGCCGAACCGGCCCGTCGCGATACCAGCCTTCCCCGAGGTCGAAGGCCTCCACCTCGTCGAGATAGGCGAGGGTTTTCCGGTGATCGAACGCCACGCTCACGCGTTCCAGCCCTAGATCGATGAGCACACGGAAGAATTTCCAGTTGTTGTCGATGAATTCCAGCTCGCGTGCTCTGAGAAGATAGGCGGCGACCGTCTTCTTCTCGCTGTCGTCAAGCGGTTCCCAGATGTGCTCGGGCACGAGCGCCAGGGCGAAGCCGACGGCGGCGAGTTCGACCAGCCGCTGATTGCGGTCGGCAAGATCGCCCCAATATTCGGGATGAGCGGGATTGGTGCCGTTTGCCAGCCCGCCGCGATAGAGATCCCAATGCGGAAACACGCCGCCGCCCGCAACGAGCGGAACGATCCCCCAGAGCGGCCGCGCAAATCCCTCCAGATCCGCTGCCGCCCGATCGAAGATCGCGGCGGCCGCGCCGAGGCGCACACGGGCGCCGCCTTCGGAAAAATACGGCAGCAGCGGCTCGAAGAGATCGATGACGGCCCTGGCGAGGTCGTCGCGTGTCTTCAGGGGGTTGCCGAAAAGCGGATTGGCCCGGGCGGGATCATATATCATTGTCAGGCTCGAAATTCATGAAAAACAGGATCGGCCGCGGGCAGACATTGCCCGCGGCCGTCGATATTTCTGGACGCTTACTTGATGGCCTTCACGCCTTCGGTCATTTCCTTCAGCCCGTCATCGACGGAGGTGCTGTCGGTCATGATCGCGTCATGCGCGCGATTGAGCACGACCTCGATCTTGGCGGCGTTGGGGTTGACCGCCATCTCCAGGTAGGTTTTCGACGGCTTCAGCGCCTCCTTGCTGGCCGCATCCTCAGGAAAACCGGGTGTTGCCGCGATCTTGGCGCTGACATCATCCGTCTTGAGCGCAGGGAAAGTGCCCGTCGACGCGATGACTGCTGCGCCCTCAGGGCCGGTGACGAACTTGATGAAATCGAGAGCGGCATCCTTGTGAATGGAGTTGGCGTTGACCGCCAGGCCCGAGATCTGCGCAGCGGTCGTGCCGATTGCCACACCGTCGGGATGCGGGAACTTCACGATGCCCCAGTTCTTGCTCTTCGATTCACCCGATTTCACCTTGGTGATCTGGGTGCCGACGAACCAGGTTCCCATCGGCAACATGCCGATCGTGCCATTAAAGAAGAGCGCCGAATAATGCGTGTTCGACGTCTTCAGGAAAGCATAGGAGGGAATCGCGCCATCCTTCTGCAGGGTCAGCGCCCGCTCGTACCAGGGCTTCAGGAAGCCGTAGTCGCCGTCGACCAGCGTGTGTTTTCCATCGAGGATGCCGGGCAGCTGAACGGTCGACCGCCAGGTGTGCAGAAGCGCGCCGTAGGTCTTGTTGGTGCCCATGCCGCCCGAAAGCTTCTCGGCGGTCTCGTCGAACTGCGCCCAGGTCATGTCATTGGTGGGGTAGGGGACGCCTGCCTTGTCGAATATATCCTTGTTGTAATAGACGACCCAGAAATCGGAACGGAACGGCAGGGAGTAGATCTTGCCATCGATGGTCAGCTCCTCGATCAGGCCGCCATAGGGGGCCGGGTCGATCTTCTGATCCTTCACGAAGCCGCTGAGATCGGCAATGTTGCCGGCGCGCACCAGATTGGTGTAGCCCGGCACGTCCTTGACGGTGACGATGTCGATATCCTTGGAGCCGCCGGTCAGCTGCGTCGAGATCATCTGCTGATAGTCCTGCGAGCCGAGGTCCATCGGCTCGAACTTCACGTTGGGGTGCTTAGCCTGATAGGCCTCGATCAGCGGCTTGTAATAGGCGGTCTTGTCCCAGTCCCACAAAGCCCATTTGAGCGTCACGGCGTCCTGGGCAAGCGCAGCCCCGGCCGTCATCGCCGCCAAGGTGAACCCCGCCACGGCAAGTTTCACCGTCCCCCCGAATTTATCCAAATACATTCCCGTTCTCCTTCCCTGGATCATCTCTGGATCAGTTGTTTTATAAAGCGTCTCGTGCATGCGGTTCGCGGTGCGGCTGCGTTGCGTTTGGCAGGTCTAGAACCATCACCGCCGCCCGATGGACGCCGAATGCGACGGCGAACATTCCGAGTGAAAAATTGACGGTTGCCGGCATGAACACCGAAACCGGATAGAAGAGGATATGCGCCAGCCAGAGACTGGCGGCGAAGGCGAGCGCGGCAAGCGCCGGGAGCGGACGGATGACCGAGGCGAGCGCGGCGAGGCGCAGCAATCTCAGAGCCGGCAGATCGCGCATCACCATCAGAATGACGAGATGGCAGGCGAGGACCGCGACGAAGGCGGTGGCGACGAGCGCGATCGTCAGTGGTGCGCTCAGCAACAGATTGTCCCGCGCGCCGGCGCCATAGGTTGCGATCGCGTAGAGGCAGACGGCGAGAGCGCCCGCCAGCGCCAGGCCCCAGGCGGTGGCGCGCCAGAAGTAGCGCAGAAAGGCTTCCGTGAAGTCCCGCAGCAGATAGGTATTGCGGTCTTCCACGAGGGCCACCGAGACCCGGGCCATGGCGGCGAGCGCTGCCGGCAGCGTCACGACGAAGAGGCCGGCCAGGATGAAGAGGATGTTCAGCTTAACCATCTCCCACCATTCGCGAACGAGGATCTCGGCGAACAGGGCAAGGCCGTTCTTCTTCGGCGCATCCTTCGGAATGCCCGGCCCCTCCCTCGTCCACATGTCCCGCAACCACTGCATAGCCGTCTCCCGCAGGCGCCTCAGTATAGAATCGAGCGTTCCGTTTCCTTGTCGAACAGCTGCGCATTGGTCATATCGGCGACCAGCGTCGCTTCCTCGCCGATATCGGGCCGGTAGCGCGGCGAGACACGAGCGATCAGATTGCGCCCGCCTGCCACCATGTTCAGATGCACTTCCGAGCCCATGGGCTCGGCAAGTTCCACGACCGCCTTGAGGGGCGCCAGGTTCTCCGGTGCGATGTCGGCCGGCGGCAGCTCGTGAAAATTCTCCGGACGGATGCCGAGCACCAATTCGCGGCCGTCGTAGGGGGCGATCCTGCCCTTGTCGAAATGGGCGGGCAGCGGCAGCTCCCGGCCGTCGAAGACGGCGATGTAGCCGTCGCCCCGGCGCAGAATGGTCGAGGGCAGCATGTTCATCTGCGGCGCGCCGATGAAGCCGGCAACGAACATGTTGACGGGGCGGTCATAGAGGTTCTGCGGCGTATCGACCTGCTGGATATGCCCGTCTTTCATCACGACGATCCGGTCCGCCATGGTCATCGCTTCCACCTGGTCGTGGGTGACGTAGATGAAGGTGGCGTTGAGGCGCTTGTGCAGCTTGGTGATTTCGGAGCGCATCGTGCCGCGCAGCTTGGCGTCGAGGTTGGAAAGCGGCTCGTCGAGAAGGAAGACCGCCGGATTGCGCACCATGGCGCGGCCAAGCGCGACGCGCTGGCGCTGGCCGCCCGAAAGCGCCTTCGGCTTGCGGTTCAGGAGATGAGAGATGTCGAGGATCTTGGCGGCGTCCTGCACCTGGGCATCGATGAAGTCGCGCGACACCTTCCTGAGCTGCAGGCCGAAAGCCATGTTCTTGTAGACGGTCATATGCGGATAGAGCGCATAATTCTGGAAGACCATGGCGATATCCCGATCCTTGGAGGGAACGTCGTTCATGACGTCGCCGCCGATCCTGAGCTCTCCGCCCGATATTTCCTCGAGGCCGGCGATCATCCGCAGCGTCGTCGATTTGCCGCAGCCCGAGGGGCCGACCAGAATGATGAATTCCTTGTCTGCGATCTCGAGGTCGATGTCATGGACGACGGTGAGCGCACCGTAGCTCTTGTTCAGCTCTTTAAGCGAAATGCTGGCCATCGGGTTCTCCTGAATTCACCAATAGGAAGACCATCTGCGCGAAAGGCGCGTCAAAGCTTCCATGTAATAATAATCTCCCCAGGAGACGCATTCATCGACACCCTCGCCGCGGCAGGTGTTGAACGGCGATTTCTTCGAATAGGTGGCGTGCAGCACCAGGCCATTCGAGACGCTGGGATCCTTGACCGCATAGTGATCCGCAAGGCTCTTCATCATGCGCCGCGCCAGCGTGCGATAGCGTGCTGCCGGTTCCGGCTCGACGAGATCGGCCATCTCCAGAAGGCCGCAGGCGGTGATCGATGCCGACGAACTGTCGCGCGGCTCGCCGTCGCCGTCTGAAAAGACGAGATCCCAATAGGGCACCATGTCGGCCGGCAGCCGGTTGAGATAGAAGGCGAGCAGCCGGTCGAAGGTTTGGCCATATTCCTCGAGCCGCTCATAACGATAGGACAGCGCCATGCCAGCGATTGCCCAGGCCTGTCCGCGCGCCCAGGCGCTGTCGTCTTTGTAACCCTGCTTGGTGGCGCCGCGCACCGGCGCTCCGGTGACCGGGTCCATATAGAAGGTGTGATAGGTGGAATCATCAGGCCGAACCGAGTTGGCGAGTGTGGTGCGGGCGTGAATGAGCGCGATCTCGCGATATTTCGGGTCGCCGGTCTCGCGGCTTGCCCAGTAGAGAAGCGGCAGGTTCAGCAGGCAGTCGATGATGTAGCGGTATTCCTCCGCCACCCCCTTGCGGCCCCAGGCCTGGATGAACTGGCCGATGGGCTGGAAGCGCTCGATCAGCTGGTCGGCGGCCAGGATGGCGGCCTTGCGGCCATCCTCGTCTCCGACGAGCTTCCAGGCGGCGATGCAGGAGGGCGAATAGAGAAAGCCCATGTCGTGATGATCCGTCTCGATGCGGTTCACGATCCGATGCATGAACGACTGGACCTGGATCTGCGCAGCATCCTGGAAAACCGCGTCGCCGCTATGCTCGAAAGCGAGCCATAGCTCACCGGGCCAGAAACCTGCGGTCCATTGGTCGTTCGCCACCGCGGGATAGAAATTTCCGACGCTCGAATGGTTCTGCGAGGCATGGGTGAACTTGGGCAGGTTGCGCCTGATCTGCTCGACGGCAAGATCGAGCGCAGCTTTGACCTCCGGATCGGTGATCGGCTGCGGGGCGACGGACGAGACGGCGTTCATGGATTTAACCCTTCAGTCCCGTCGAGGCGATGCCCTCGACGAAGAAACGCTGGAGAGAGAGGAAGACGACGAGAACCGGAATGAGGGCGACGACGGAAGCCGCCATGATGAGCCCGTATTCGGCCGAATATTGCGAGATGAACATGCGCAGGCCGATCTGGACGGTCTTCAGCTCGGTCTTGGTCAAGTAGATCATCGGCCCGAGAAAATCGTTCCAGGTGGTGACGAAGGTGAAGATCGTCAGCGTCGAGAGCGCGGGCTTCGACAGGGGCAGCATAATGCGCGCCCAGATCTGATATTCGTTCATGCCGTCGATGCGGGCCGCCTCGCAGAGCTCGGTCGGGATCGACATGTAGAACTGCCGCATCAGGAAGACGCCGAAGGCGGTGAAGGCCTGCAGGCAGATCAGCGCCAGATGCGTGTTGTTGAGGCCAAATTCACGCATCAGCAGGAATTGCGGCACCATATAGACCTGCCAGGGCATGGCGATGGTGGCGATGTAGCCGAGGAACAGGGTGTTCTTGTAGGGGAAATTTAGTTTCGCGAAGGCGTAGGCCGCAAAGCTGGAGGTCAAAAGCTGCAGCAGCGTGACGATGATCGTCAGCTTCGACGTGTTGTAAATGAACAGCGCAAGCGGGATCTTCGTCCAGATATCCACATAGTTCTGCCATTGCGGCTCAGACGGTATCCACTCGATTGGGAAAGCGAATACGTCGCGGCTGAGCTTCAGGGATGCCGAAAGCATCCAGGCAAAGGGCATCAGCATGACGAGCGTGACGGCGATGACGATGGCGTAGATCGCGATCGATCTGACGGTCACCTTGCGTCCTGCGATCCTCATGCCTCGTCCTCCCTCTGGCGCCGGAACTGGAAGACGGTGACGGCGAGCACGAGGAAGAACAGCACGAGCGAAACCATGCTGGAATAGCCGAGATCCCAGGAAATGAAGGCCTCGTTGTAGATGTGGTAGACGAGGACGAGCGTCGAGGTGCCAGGCCCGCCCTGGGTGATCATGTAGATCTGGTCGAACACCTTGAAGGACTGGATCGTCAGCATCACGGTGACGAAGAAGGTCGTCGGCCCGAGCTGCGGCACGGTGACATGGATGAACTTCTGCCAGGCATTGGCCCCATCGAGATCGGCGGCCTCATAGAGCTCCGAATTGATGCCCTGCAGGCCGGCCAGATAGATGACCATGTAATAGCCCATGTTCTTCCAGATGCCGAAGAGGATCACCGTCACCATCGCCCAGTGGCGATCGGCCGCCCATCCCGGCATATTCTTCGGGTCGAGGCCGAGTGTGTAGAGGATCATGTTCACCGGTCCCATCTCGGGATTGAAGATCATGTTCCAGACGACCGCGACGGCCACCAGCGAAGCGACATAGGGAAAGAACATTGCCGTGCGGAAGAAGTCGCGCCCGGCGATCTTCTGGTTGAGGAGAACGGCGAGGCCGAGCGCGCAGATGAGCGTCGCCGGCACGGAGGCGACCGTGTAGATGACCGTGTTCCAGAACGCCGCGATGAAGGCCTTGTCCTCGAAGAGCCGCCAGAAATTGTCCAGCCCGGCGAATGTGATCGCATTCGAGCCGTCCCAATGCATGAAGGCGAGCGCGAAGGCGAACAGGATCGGGCCGAGCGTGAAGACGGCAAAGCCGATGAAATTCGGGGCAATGAAGGAATAGGCGACGAGCGCGCTGCGCATCCTGCGCTGGCGCTTGGACAAGACCGCGACTTTTCGGCTTGAGATTGCCGGAGCGCCATCCGTCGCGATGACCGAATTCGATATGGACACCGATGCCTCCTCTTCCTCCCGCAACCACATAGCACATATCCGGTATTGGTCAAACAAGTTCTGAATAGGTCATACGAATTTCATGGAAAGCGTAGAACACATATGATAGGTGAGCATGAAGACCAAGCGCTCATCGATGCTTTTCCAATGCGGGGAGGGACATGTTCAGCGAGATTTCAGAGCTGCCGGATGTGCTGGGCGATTTCACGCCTGGGGCGGTCTGCTCCGATCGCGCCAGATGGAGCGCTGTGCCGCAGGCGGTACGGGAGCTGGTCATTGGCGAGGCCGAAGAGACGCTTGCGCGCACCTTTCCGCTGATCACGGCGTCGGATTACCGGGAGTTCACCGCGACAGGCAATCGCGCGCACTTCGAGGAGCTATATTTCACGCGGCGCCGGATGCTCAACAATCTGGTGCTCGGCGAACTCATCGAAGGCGGAGGGCGATTCCTGCCGAAGATCGTCGATGGCATCTTCCTGATCGCGGAGGAGAGCGGCTGGCAGCTTCCGGCGCATAACGCCTATGAACGAAGCGGTGCGCGGCTGCCGCTTCCCGACAATTCGCAGCCGGTCGTCGATCTCTTCGCGGCCGAAACGGCGGCGCTGCTTGCCACCATCGTCGCATTGCTGGGCGACGAGCTCGACGACATCAGCCCCGAGATTACGGCACGCGTCGAGCGCGAGATCGAGATCCGCATCCTCTCGCCCTATCTCGCCCGGCATTTCTGGTGGATGGGCCGCGGCGAAGAGCGGATGAACAACTGGACGACATGGATAAGCCAGAACATCCTATTGACGGCCTTCTCCCTGAAAACAGATCAACCCACGCGTCACGCCGTCGTCAAAAAGGCGCTCGGCAGCCTCGACGCCTTCCTGACAAACTATGCCGAAGACGGCGCCTGCGAGGAGGGCGTGCTCTATTACCGCCACGCCGCGCTCTGCCTGCATGGTGCTTTGACCATTCTGGATAGGGTGGCGCCGGGCCTGTTCGGCCGATTTTGGCAACAGCCGAAGATCCGCAACATGGCTGAATATATCGCTCACATGCATGTGGCCGGCCGCTATTATTTCAATTTCGCGGATTCTTCCGCGGTGGTCGAACCCTGCAGTGTGCGGGAATATCTGTTCGGACAGGCGGTCGGCTCTGAGATGCTGGCTAAGTTCGCAGCGGCCGACAGGGCCGCTTCCGGCAATCCGCACCTGCCGGGGGAATGGAACCTCTGGTATCGCGTGCAGGAACTGCTGGTCGGCCCGACGCTTCCCGCTGCCGCCGGGCCGCATCCCGCATCCCGACGCGATATCTTCTATCCCGGCATCGGCCTGTTCATCGGCCGCGACGAGCAGTTTTCGCTTGCCGTCAAGGGCGGCAACAATGGCGAGGGCCACAATCACAACGATGTGGGGAGCGTGACGCTCTACAAGAACGGACATCCGTTCCTGATCGATGTCGGCGTCGAGACCTATGCCGCAAAGACCTTTTCGGCGCGGCGCTACGAGATATGGACGATGCAGTCGGCGTTCCACAACCTGCCGACATTCGCAGGCGTCATGCAGTCCGCCGGCGAAGCTTTTGGCGCGCGCGATGTCGAGGTCGGGTTCGACGAAGGGAGCGCGCGCATATCGCTCGATATTTCAGACGCCTATCCCCCCGAAGCGCAGTTGCACAGCTATCGGCGCGTCGTTTCCCTGCTGCGCGGCCGCCATGTCGAGATCGTCGACACCTATGACGGGGGCAAGCCGGCGGTCCTGTCGCTGATGACATGCCTGGCGCCGACCGTCAGCCCGGACCGGATCGATCTGGCAGATCTCGGCAGCATTTTCGTCGACAGCGCCGGCGAGATCGAAATCGACGAGATCGTCGTGGAGGACGCCCGGCTGAGATCGGCCTGGCCCGAAAAAATCTATCGGCTGCGCGTGAGCTTTGCCGGCAGGCTGCTGAGATTGCGAATCGTCTAGAACAGGATGATTTCAGGCCGGGTCGGCCTAAAATCTGAATCCTGTTCTAAATTAAATAGTTAGAGCATGATGTCGTCCGAAAACCGCTCACACTTTTCGGCATCATGCTCCGGGGAGGGCGAGCATGGAATTGACACTGAAGATCGTGGATGCCGATGGGGCGGTGCTGGCGCGTTCCACAGGCCGGGACGAGACGTTCCTGGTCTATCGCCAGAGCTATTGCGAAGGCGATCGCGTGGTCGTGGAGGTCTCCGAGCCCGGACATGTCTTCCTCTCCCTTGATGGCGCGATCCAACCCGGCCTGGTCTATATGAAGGAATGCGCCTATTCACTCGCCGTACCCTTCGGCGATAAGCGCAAGCCCTATTCGCCGAATGCCTTCAGGGGCGATATCCACCGGCTTTCAGCGCGAAGCATACGCCCTGACGAGATTGTCCATCGGCGCAATCTCGCCCTCAACCCCTGGGACGATCACGCCAATCGAGCTCTGTTTCCGCATGCGCGCGCCAATGTCGAGACCCGCGGCGAAGCGGTCTTCGCCGCGCGCAACGCGATCGACGGCGAAAAGGCCAATGACGATCACGGCTTCTGGCCCTATACGAGCTGGGGAATCAATCGCGATCCGCAAGCAGCACTGACGGTGGAATTCGGCAGGCCGGTCAGGATCGACGAGATCGTTTTCTATCTTCGGGCTGACTTCCCGCATGATTCCTGGTGGGAGGAGGCTAGCGTCACCTTCTCGAACGGCAGGACCTCCTGCTTTCCGCTGGTGAAATCGGGCGCCGCCCAGGCCTTTCCGATAGAGCCCTGCATCATCGAATGGGTGGAACTGCACGGCCTGATCAAGGCCGGGGACGCCTCGCCCTATCCGGCGCTGACCCAGATCGAGATCTGGGGAACGGAAGTGCCGGAGACCGGGCTCAGCCGGTCCGCCCTTCCTATCGCGCTATGAGCCTGTAGACAGCCTTGCCCGTGCCGCGCTCGGCGGGCCGTCGTTCAGACGGTTCCAGGCGCGGCGGAGCTGCCGCGCCGAGCCGAAGCCGGCGCGCATCGCGACGGCCTCCATGTCCAGCCTTGAACCGGCGAGCATCTCGCGGGCAAGGGCCACGCGCATAAGGTTGACGAAATCCGTCACGCTCATGCCCGTCTGCTCGTTGAACAGCCGTGAAAGGTTGCGCGGGCTGGCGCCGCTGAGGCGGGCGAGCGACGCCACCGACCAGTCCTCAGACGGGTTGGCGGCGACGGCATCCTGTGCACGGTGAATGACCGGGTGGATATGGTTGCGACCTTCGAGCCACGGCGAAAGCTGCGGATCCGAGCCGCCGCGCCTGAGATAGACGACAAGATATCGCGCCACCGCAAGCGCGCAGGCATGTCCCGCCGCTTCGGCAACGATATGCAGCATAAGGTCTATGCCGGCGGTGATGCCGGCGCTCGTGAGGCGGTCTCCATCCTCGACATAGAGCCGGTTATCCCGGACGCGCGCGGTGGGCGCGAGCCTCGCCAGGTCCTCTATGCAGGCATGATGGGTGGTGCAATCGCGGCCGTCGAGCATGCCTGCCTCGGCAGCGAGCAATGCGCCCGAGCAGATCGAGATCAGACGAATTCCCGGAAGAATGGCGCGCTTCAGCCATGCGACGATGGCGGCCTGGTCGGCGCGCTCCTGTTCGTCCCACGGGCGGTTGGTTTCCATCGGGGCGTCGGCGCTGCCGGCAACGACGACGAGCGCGTTATCGGGCAAGCGCTCGGGTAACGCGGCGACGCCCGTAACGGCAAGACCGATTGAACTGCCGACCGTCGCCGATGGGCCGATATAGGTGACGGTAAAACGCACCGTGCGCTGTTCGAGGTTCGCCTTGCGCAGCACTTCGATCGGGCCGGCGACGTCGAGCAGCAGCACGCGCGGCGGCACGACGACGAATACCGGAATATCGAAGGGCTGCGCGGCGTCGGTCATGCGGCGAGAGACTTTCCGCTCCCCGCCAAAGCCTGTTCGACGGTTGTGATGCGAGCGAAGCGGCCCGACAGGACCAGCTCGGTTCGATCCCGGATTTCCTTGGCGCTCCAGGTGCGTCCTGCGCCGTCGGTCATCGGGAAGGTCAGGGTCGCCTCGCCGACATAGTCGACTTGATAGCCGAGATCCGAGGCATGGCGGGTCGTGGTTTCGCAGCACTGTTCGGTGCGGATGCCGGAGACGAGGATTCGACGAACGCCGTTCTCGGTCAGCCACACGTCGAGACCCGAACCGACCAGAGCGCTATGGCGCCTCTTCCTAAACGTCGCCTTGAGAGCGATCCTGAGCGGGGCGAGTGTGCTGACGAACCCGGATGCTTCCGAAAACGGCCCGTTTTCATCGACATGGAAGATCTGGATGATGGGTATTCCATCGGCTTCCGCGCCGTCGATCAGAGCCTGCTGACGATCGATATAGGCGGAAGCGAGGGTTTCATCCCAGTAATCCCGGTGTCTGAAGGACTCCTGGGCGTCGATAACGAAAAGGACAGTATCATGGCCGGACATTTTTTGCTCCATGCAGGTTGATCATGAAGTCATATTCGGCGATTTGAAGACAGGGGAAAATGCGCGCGTCGGACAAATAGCGGACAATTCGCGCCAATATCCACACTCGGGGGCGACCTTGCCCCAAGGGCCTCGGGCCACATCCAGCACCTGCCGGTCGGGCGTACATAAACGGCCACGCAATTCCGGATCAGGTCTCAGCTTGTAAAGCTGCGCAGATCTCTTAGCAGGTTGCGGTACCTGGCTTGGCTGCCGACCAGATGGTCGCGCATCGCGTTGCGGGCGGCCCGATCATCTCTGTCAGAGATGGCGACGACAATTGCCTCGTGCTCCTTGTGGATCAGCTTTCGATAGGCGGTCTGTTCGGCGGTCCTCGTTTCCGGAACGAGCCTCGACTGCGGGATGATCGCCGAGCCCTGCGATTCCAGGAACTGCCTGAACAGCGGATTGTTCGTGGCTTCGGCGATTGCGGCATGGAGCTCGAGATCAGCCTCGCGAATGGATTGATCGCTCTCAATACATTGGAGGATTTTCCGGTGGCATTCGAAAATCGCCTCCTCCTGTGCGGGCGAGCGGCGCAAGGCCGCAAGACCGGCGGCCTCGATTTCGACAGGTGTTCTGATCTCGAGGACCTCAAGATCGGAGGCGACGCGGGCCTTGTCGACTTTCCGCGCGGAGAGCGAGGGATCGGCGCCGAGTACGAAAATCCCGGCCCCTTGGCGCACCTCGACAAGCCCGTCGGAGCGAAGTGCTGCCACTGCCTCGCGCACGACGGTGCGGCTGACGCTGTGGGTTTCGGTCAGTTCGTGCTCGCTCGGAAGCTTGTCGCCAGCAGAATACTGGCCGCTCAATATGGCTTGCCGGAGACTTTCGCCAACCTGTGAGACCAGCGAGCCGGAGCCTTTGCTGCGATCCTTCATCTGCATAGCCACGCCTGACCCCCGCATCGGCTCTTGATCCGAATGCCGCTCAAATGCGCGGCACTGCGAATTCACGATTCATCACACATGTATGACAAATTTGCCCGCCTTTCAATGGACAAGGGCCAACCAGCGGAATCCGGCACCGCGCTGGCGTCTTTCGACGCGGCTTTGGCATAGGTGTGCGGATCTGGAGAAGCACTCACAACCGCTTGGTCGACTCCCCGCGCACGAACTTCGGCGTCAGGATAAAATCCTGCGGGGGTGCTGCGGCAGCCTCCGGGCTTGCTATTCTTGCCAGGAGGCGCTGGGCCGCCAATTCCCCGAGCTTCTGCGCATCCTGCACGACCATGGTGATGCGAGGGGTGATGACATTGCTCCAGGGCACGTCGTCGACCATCGCCAGCGACACGTCGTCAGGGCAGCGGAAGCCCATCTCCTGCATCACCTGCAGTGCTGCGAGGCCGGTCATGTTGTTGGCTCCGATGATGGCGGTCGGCCGGTCGCGACGGGTCAAGAGGCGCATCGCCTGCGCATGACCGCCGGTCCTGGTGTAGCCGCCTTCGACTACCAGCGAAGGGTCGATGTCCACGCCGGCGCCGGCCATTGTGTTGATGAAGCCCTTCAGGCGCTCGTCGGCGGTGTGCAGGCCACTCGGTCCGGAGATGAAGCCGATGCGCCTGTGACCGAGCTGCAGCAGATGTTCCGTCAGGATGGTGGTGGTTAGCGGGTTATCGGAGCCGACAAAATCGCGTTCGGCGCCTTCCAGCTTCTGGTCGAACATCACGATCGGAGTCTTGAAGTCGCGCAGGAAGGTGGCGTACTCCTCGCCGCGCCCGTTTGCCGCCAGCGCAATGCCGGCGATCTTCTGCGCCTCCAGCCGCTCCAGCAGCGCCCGTTCGAGATCGGCCCTGCCGGAGGAGTCGGCGATCAGGACGAAATAGCCGTGGTCGAGCGCCTGGTGCTCGATCTCTCGACGGATGTCGCCGAAGAACATGTTGCCGAGATTGGCCGAAACGAAACCGATCAGCGAGCTGCGTCCGCGCGCCAGCGTCTGGGCCACCGGGTCGATGCGGTAACCGGTCGATTTTATCGCCTGCTGAATGCGGTCGAGCGTTTCGACGCCGACCCGCTTCGGGCTGTTGAGCGCGAGCGAGACGGTCGAGATGGAAACCCCCGCAAGGCGCGCTACGTCTCGTATCGTGGTCATGTTTGTCGAACCGGTTCTAATGCTTTGTTATGTCCGATTTTGTCGGTGGACGCAACCTGCATGCTCCAAACTGGCTGGTTGCAAGGCTTGTCTTCCTGATCTTGCGATCGAAAATTTCAGCTTGACAGGCGTCGGATCAGGTCGGATTATCACGTACCGAACCGGTTCGATATGATGTTGGACCGGAAAACAGGGAGGAGAAACCTGTGATGAGTTCGGAACGCCAGCCGGAAAATCCGGCGTCGGGAGGGGCGGGCAAACACGCCTGGTTCAGCCACGATCGCCTGGGCATGTTCATTCATTGGGGCCTCTATGCGCTGGGCGCCCGGCACGAGTGGTTGAAGAACCGGGAAGAGCTGACCGACGAGCATTACCAGCGCTATTTCGACAATTTCGATCCTGATCTCTACGATCCCAAGGAATGGGCTCGCCGGGCACGTCTCGCCGGCATGAAATATGTCGTGGTGACGACCAAGCATCACGAGGGTTTCTGCCTCTGGGACAGCAAGGTGACGGACTACAAGGCGCCGAACACGCCCTGTGGCAAGGATCTGCTCACGCCGCTGGTCGACGCCTTCCGTGCCGAAGGGCTGAAGATCGGCTTCTACTATTCGCTGCTTGACTGGCACCATCCCGATTTCCCGATCGACGTTCACCATCCCTTGCGCAATCATCCGGACGCCAAGGCACTGAATGCCGGCCGTAACATCGCCAACTACGCTGCCTATATGCGCGAACAGGTGCGCGAACTTCTGACCGGCTTCGGCCGCGTCGACATCATCTGGTTCGATTTCAGCTATCCGGGGCGCGAATATCATGGCCTGCCCGGCAAGGGGCGCGGCGACTGGGAGAGCGAGCGGCTGGTCGATCTGGTGCGCGAGCTGCAGCCCGGCATCATCGTCAACAACCGCCTCGATCTGCCGCCCGGCACCCTGCCCGACGTAACGACACCGGAGCAATATACGCCGCGGGTCGCCCCCGCCATCGCCAGCCAGGGGGTGCTCTGGGAAGCCTGCCACACCTTCAGCGGTTCCTGGGGATATCACCGTGACGAGGATACCTGGAAGAGCCCGGAACAGATCATCCAGCTGCTCATCGATTCCGTCTCGCTCGGCGGTAACCTCCTGATGAATGTTGGCCCGACCGGCCGGGGCACGCTCGATGCGCGCGCCATCGCTGCGCTGGAGGTCTACCAGAACTGGATGGCCGTCAACGGGCGCTCCATCTATGGGGCGGGGCCGTCCGACTATCCGGTGCCGGCCGGCTGCCGCTATACCCAGCGCGGCAACCGTCTTTATCTGCACGTCTACAATTGGCCTTATCGCCACATCCACATCGAAGGTCTCGCCGACAGGATCGCCTATGCGCAGTTCCTGCATGACGCCAGCGAAGTGCGCTGGCTCAGCCAGACGAAGGAAGTGGATTCCAACATCGGCGTGATGGTGCCGGAAGGCATGATCACGCTCGAACTGCCGGTCCGGCAACCTGACGTTACCGTCCCGGTGATCGAGATCGTCCTCAAGGCGTGAGCTCGATCGCACCGCGTGTCCTTTGCGTTCATGGAGGGAGGAGAAACCCATGAAGGTTCTGAAGAAAACGCTTTTGCTTGCCGCTATCGGCAGCAGTCTTTTTGCCACAGCCGCATCGGCCGAGCAGGTCAATCTGACCTGGCAGATGTGGACCGGCTCCGAAACCGACACCAAGAGTTGGCAGCACCTGGCAGAGATGGTGACCGCCAAGTATCCCGACATCAAGGTGACGCTGACGACGACGGGCTGGGTCGACTATTGGACGCGGCTGCCGGTGCTGGCGGCATCGGGACAGCTCGCCGACATCGTTTCCATGCAGTCGCTGCGCATGCCGAACTTCTATTCGCTGCTCGAGCCGCTGAATGACCGGATCGAGGCCGATAAGTTCGACGTCGGTGCCTTCACCCCCTCGATCATCGGAGGCATGTCCGTCGACAAGCAGCTCTACGGTCTGCCTTACGACGTTGGTCCGTGGGTCATCTATTATAACCAGGACGCGCTCGAAGCCGCCGGCGTTCCGCTGCCGAAGCCGGGCTGGACGCTTGCCGAGTTCACCGATGCCGCCAAGAAGCTGACGAAGGACGGCAAGTATGGCTTCGGCATCACCCCGACGAACTATTCGGTCCTGGCCGCGGCCTGGGGCGATAAATACGTCAACGACGCCGGCGAGCTTGACTTGACCAGTGCGAGCGCAGTTGCTGCCGCCGACAGGCTGATCGGCTTTGCAGCCAAGGATAAGATCGCGCCGCTGGTTCCATCAGGTGGCGCGAATCCCGGTGATGTCGTCCAGGGCCGGTTCAATTCGGGTAACGTCGCCATGTATATCGACGGCCCCTGGTCGATCATCGGCATGAAGGGCCAGGCGAAGTTCAAAATCGGCCTCACCACCCTGCCGCGCGAAGAGGGCGAACTTTCGGCCGTGACCGCAGGCTCCGGCTTCGGTATTTCCACGACGAGCAAGAACAAGGACGCGGCCTGGAAGGCGATCCAGGTGCTGACCAGCCCGGAAGCCTTGTCCTATCTCGCGGAACAGGGCCGTGCCTTGCCGGCGCGCACTGCGTCGCAATCCGCCTGGTACAAGGTGGCGGCCAAGGACATCACCAACGGCGGCGAGGCCATCGACTATTCCCTGGCGCACTCCGTGCCTTACGTGATCACCAACAACTGGGCAGCGGTGGAAAATCTCTTCAACCAGTATTTCCCGCCGGCTTTCGCCGGTAGCGTCGACGCCAAGCAGACGATGGAGTCCATCCAGAGCCTCGCGCAGCAATAGAGCCAGCGCGTCCGGCAGGACGCGCCTTGCTTTGAAATCTGCGTCTGATCCTTTCGGAAAATCCATTCCGATCTTCGGGTCATGCGCCAGCTCTCGCTGCGGCAGGACCAGCCGCGCATGGAGGAAGACATGTCGCAAAGCGCTGTTGCCGAAGTTCCCTTGCAACCCGGTCAACCACGGCGCTTCCTGAAGCCGGAGACGCAGACAGCCATGCTGTTCCTGCTGCCGAGCTTCCTCGGCTTCATGGTCTTCATGGCCTTGCCGATTGTGGCGTCGCTGGCGCTCAGCTTTACCAACTGGCAGCTGATCTCGACGCCATCCTTCGTCGGCTTTCAGAATTACATCAGGCTCTTCACTGTCGATCCGGCCTTCTACACCGTATTGAGCAACACGCTGTTCTTTGCCGTCGAGTATCTGGCGCTGAATATCATCGTCTCGCTGACGCTCGCGGTCTGGATATCGAGCCTGAAGCGCGGCAAGGCGATCTTCCGGGTGATCTTCTTCCTGCCGACCTTTACACCGACCATCGCGGCGTCGGTGGTGTGGTTGCTGATCTTCACGCCGGACGGCCTGGCCGACACCATTATCCGCGCGCTCGGCCTCGGCCTGCCGAATTTCCTGCTGAGCTCGACTTGGGCCATGCAGGCGGTCGTGCTTGTCACCTTGTGGGCAAATGTCGGCTATAATGTCGTGATGTTCAACGCCGCCCTCGACCTGGTGCCGAAGCACTATCTCGAGGCGGCGACGATCGACGGCGCCAACGCCTGGCAGCGCTTCTGGCGCATCCGCCTGCCGCTCATCTCGCCGACCATCTTCTTTGGCACTGTTATGACGGCGATTACCTCGCTGCAGGTCTTCGACGAGATATTTGCCATGACGCGCGGCGGCCCGGGCTCGGCGACGGCCACGCTCGGTTTCGCCATCTACCAGAAAGGCTTCTCCAACTTCCAGATGGGCTATGCCTCCGCATTGGCCTGGGTGATGTTCGTCATGATCATGGCGCTCACCATCCTGCAATTCCACATGCAGCGCAAATGGGTGCACTATGACGATTGATCAGACCTCGCGGCATCCGCATTCCGTGTCCCAGCGTCGTCACCGCATATTGCGGCGCGTCGGCACCTTCGTCAGCTACACGGCACTTTCGCTGATCGCGCTGCTTTTCCTCTTCCCCTTCTTCTGGATGGTGTCGAACGCGGTGCGCTCCAATGCCGAGGTGATGGCTGTGCCGGTCCGCATCTTGCCCGAGGAGTATCATTGGGGAACATTCGTCGAAGCCCTGGTTTCCCTGCCATTTGGAACCTTCCTGTTGAATTCCTTCGTGGTCGCCTGTGGCGTTACGGCGATCGTGATTGCAGTCTCCTGCCTGTCTGCCTACGCCTTCGCCCGGCTGAGATTTCCCGGACGGGAGGGGCTTCTGCTTACCTATCTCAGCACGCTGATGATCCCGCAGGTGATGTTGGTCATCCCGCTCTTCCTCGTCGTCAGCAAGCTCGGCTGGATCAACACCTATCACGGCATGATCCTGCCGGTCGCCTTCAGCTCCTTCGGCACCTTTCTGCTGCGGCAGTTCATCCTCGGCATTCCCAAGGATCTCGACGAGGCGGCGATGATGGACGGGGCTTCGCGCCTGCGCATCCTGGTCACGGTCATCGTTCCACTTGCCATGCCGGCCATCGGCCTGCTGGCGCTGTTCACCTTCATCGCGCAGTGGAAGAGTTTCCTCTGGCCGCTGATCGCCACCAGCGGCGTCGAAATGGCCACGCTGCCGCTCGGGCTCACCCTGTTCCAGACACAGCAGGGCACCGCGTGGAATTACATCATGGCCGGTGCGACGATCTCCATGGTGCCCGGCGTCATCCTGGCCATCGTGTTGCAGAGGGTGATCTACAAGGGCATCACCGTCAGCTCCGGCTTTGGTGGGCGCTAATCTTCATAAGAACAAAGATTTAAGCGCATCGCATCAAGTTTGCTGTGATGCGCTTCAAGTCCGGTCTATCGCCGCCGAAGAAGGTTCTCGTGCCGCCGCAACCATATCCCCGCGGTTAACTTTTGCTCCTGGCCGAAAAGTAAAATTTAACCAAAATTTGAAATAACCCCTTCATATTCGAATTGCGCAGGGGAATTCATGAAAACGGCTACGCTTGCATCCATCGCCTTGGCGATATCGATCTCTGCTGCCCATGCCCAGACGATCGGTGTTTCGATGTCCGATCTCGACAAATTCAGAACGGCACTTCTGAACGGCGTCGTCTCGCATGGACAGACGATATCGGGCCTCAAGCTCGTCACCGAAAGCGCCAAGGGCGACAACGAGCTCCAGAAGCAGCAGGTGCAGAAGCTCATTGCCGACAAGGTCGACGCCATCATCCTTGCAGTTTCCGATGGCGATCTCGGGCCGCAAATGACCAAGATGGCGGCAGATGCCGGTATTCCGCTGGTCTACATCAACAATGTTCCTTCCAACCTACTGGACCTGCCGGATAATCAGGTAGTGGTCGCCTCCAACGAGAAGGAATCCGGAACGTTGGAGACCAAGCAGGTCTGCGCGCTCCTCAAAGGCAAAGGCCGTGTCGTCGTGCTGATGGGCGAACCCTTCCACGCGGCCGCCCGCGCCCGCACCCAGGACATCTCCGACGTCATCGCCACCCCGGATTGCAAGGGTCTTCAGATCGTCGAGCGGCAGGCGGCCTATTGGTCGAGCGATTATGCCGATCAGCAGATGCAGGAATGGCTGTCGGCCGGCGTCAAGTTCGACGCGGTCATCGCCAATAATGACGAGATGGCGCTCGGCGCGATCCGGGCCATGAAGAAGAACAATATCCCGATGAAGGACGTCGTCGTCGCCGGCGTCGACGCGACCGATGACGCGCTCGCCGCGATGGTGGCCGGCGATCTCGACGTGACCATTCTCCAGAGCGCCGTCGGACAGGGTGCTGCCGCTGTCGACGCTGCCGTCAAGCTGATCCGGAAAGAGAAGGTGCCGCGCGAAAACAACGTTCCCTTCGAACTCGTCACACCTGAGAACATTGCCACCTATCTGCCGAAGAGCCAGTGAGCATAAGAGGACTATGATGTTGCATTTCTGGAATAAATTCGGCATTCGCGCACAGATCACCTCCGGCTTCGTGCCATTGATCCTGTTGATGAGCCTGCTCACGGTCAGCGCGATCTCGGGCATGAACGGGCTCGCCTCGATCTTCTCGTCCTATCGCGCCACGGCCGGCCAAAGTCTCGCCATCTCGGACTACAGCGACCAGCTGAACGAGATTCAGATGTCGGCGGAAGCCTTTCGCTCCACGCCGACGCAGGATGTCGTCGATCGCTTCCGCGCCGGCGTGAAAGCGTTCGACGCCGACGACCCGCGTTTTGCCGGCAACAAGGACCTGCAGTCCGGCCTTGCTGCGATCCGCCAGGACATCGCCACCTATGGCAAGGCTTTCGAAGAAATCGTTGCGCTGCAGGCCAGGCGTGATGCCTTGATCTCCAAGGTCACCGAATTCGGCCCCTGGACCAGTATCGCGCTCAACGACGTCGTGCGCAGCGCCTGGCGCCAGAACGATGTGGCCCTGCTGCAGATGACGGCGGCGACACTGGAGGCCCTGAACCGCAGCCTCTATTTCTCCGAACGCTTCGTGCATTCCGATGATTTTGCGGCCTATGACACGGCGCAGGCGGCACTCGCCGAAGCGGTCGCGCTCAACGAAGCCGCCGCCAAGGCCGCAAAGAACGAGCTGCAGAAGAAGCGCCTGATGGGCGCCGGCCAGCTCATGCAGAACTACACCGCTCGTCTCGTCGACATGAAGGACGTGCTGCAGGCCTCGGGCAATATCCGCCAGACGCAGCTCAGCGTGCTTGCACCGAAAATCTCAGGCGGCTTCAAGGATCTGCAGGCAACTGTTACCGGTGCGCAGAAGACCCTGGACGGTTCGGTGGATGCAACGGTTGCCTCCGCGACCAGCGCGACGCTCGTCATCAGCGGCCTGCTGATCGTCATCGGCCTCGTCCTTTCCTATTTCGTCGGCCGATTGATTTCCTCGGCGGTGCGCAACATGGCCCAGTCCATGGAGCAGCTTGCCCGTGGTGAGGAAGGGATAGCGATAACCGGCGTCGAGCACCGCCACGAACTGGGGGCCATGGCGCGTTCGCTGAAGGTTTTCCAGGAAACGGGGCGCGCCAAGTTGATCGCCGAAGCCAATGCCGAACGCGCCCGCCTGGCGGCCGAAGAAGAGCGGCTCCGGCAGGAAGCCGAGCGGCTCAGCGATGCGCAGGTGATGGAGCACGCGTTCCGCCAGATCTCAGTCGGGCTGGACGCACTCTCGAAGGGCGATCTCACCGTTCGCGTCGGCGAAGTCGACCACCGCTATGTTAGGATCCGGGATCATTTCAACAATTCTGTCGCGAGCCTCGAAGAGGCGGTCGACTCCGTCATTCGCGCGGTCGCCACCATCCGCTCCGGCCTTGCGGAGATCTCCACCGCCTCCAACGATCTCGCCCGCCGCACCGAGCAGCAGGCAGCCTCGCTGGAGGAGACCGTCGCGGCGCTGGGTGAAGTGACCCGCGGCGTCAATGGAACGGCGGAGGGCGCAAGCCGTGCCCAGGGTGTCGTGGCAACCGCGCGTACCAATGCGGAAAAGGGCGGCGAGATCGTTGCCCGCGCCATCGATGCGATGACGGAAATTCAAAATTCGTCGTCCAAGATCGGCAACATCATCAGCGTCATCGACGAGATCGCCTTCCAGACCAACCTGCTGGCGCTGAATGCCGGCGTGGAAGCGGCCCGCGCCGGCGAGGCGGGCAAGGGTTTTGCCGTCGTCGCCCAGGAAGTCCGCGAGCTCGCCCAGCGCTCCGCCAACGCGGCAAGGGAGATCAAGCAGCTGATCTCCACCTCCTCGGCGCAGGTCAAGACCGGTGTCCAGCTGGTGGGCGAATCCGGCCTTTCGCTCGAACAGATCGTCGAGCAGGTCACCGCCATGAATGCGACCGTGGCCGAGATCGCCGTTGCCGCCCGCGAGCAGGCGACAAGCCTGCGCGAGGTCTCGGCTGCCGGCGACCAGATGGACAAGGTGACGCAGCAGAACGCCGCGATGGTCGAAGAGACCACGGCGGCCGCCCAGAGCCTGACACATGAAACCGAAAGCCTTGCCGAATTGCTGCGGCGGTTCAGAACGGGCAGCGGCCGGGCATCGGAACATCGCCACTACGCAATGGCATCCTGACGTCCTGTCGATGCAGCCAGGAAAACGCCGCCGCCTCGAAAGGGCGGCGGTGAGCGATCATCGGCCGGCGTCACCTTAGTGGCTCTCCGATGCGGGAGCGTGAGAGTGGCCGGCAATGCTCTTGCGAACGTGACGAACTGCCGCCCAAACGGCGAAGAGCACGAGCGGGATGGCGCCGAGAACGGCGAGCTTCGTCACGTGCGGATCGACCCCCAATTCGGAGATGCTTTCCAGGCAGATCTTTGCGAGGCCAACGGTGTAATAGGTGATGGCGATGACGGAGAAGCCTTCGACCGCCTGCTGGATATGCACCTGGATGCGCGCCCGCTCTTCCATTGATGTCAGCAGCGACGCGTTCTGATCTTCGAGTTGAACCTGCACGGTGGTTCTGAGCAGGTCTCCGGCTAGGCTCACACGTTCGGCCAGTTCATCAAGGCGACGTTCGGCGGCGTGAACCGCGCGGACGGCCGGCTGAAAGCGCCGGTCGATGAAGGTGCCGATCCGCTGGCGCTGCTCGACGCGCTCCTCGCGCAGCTCCGACGATCTGCTTGCGACAATCTCGGCATAGGCTTTCGTCGCACCGAAGCGGTGACGGGCGAGAGCGGAGAAATTGAGCACATCCGACGAGAGCTTGGTGACCTCGGAAAGCAGGGCTTTGTCGACCTTGACCGCACTCTGCATATGCGAGATCAGCAGGTCGAGGCGCCGGTCGAAGACGGAAAGCTTCGACACCGTCTCGCGTGCCATCGGCAAGGCCAGCAGCGCCATCATCCGGTACGTCTCGATCTCCAGGAAACGCCTGACCATGCGGCCGGTGCGATAGGCGTTGAGGTTGCGGTTGAAGAACAGGAATTCGACGAAGCCGCTGTCGGTCAGCCGGAAGTTCGAATGCACTTCCGCATCGCCGCCGCCGACCTGCGAGGCGACATAGTCGAGCTTCGGTTTTTCCGGGCGCTGCCCGTCCTTTTCGTCCCGCACCAGTACCCGGACCGCCGCGATGACCTTGCCGTCGATCTGACGGCAGCAGGCCTGAAACGCTTCGGGGGGATTGCTGCCAGGTTCGGCCGATGCGGGAACGACGAAAGTAAGGGTCAGGAACTCGGTATGCGCCTCCCACTTCAGCCGACCGTCGCCGATGCGGCCGATACCGTGGTTGCCCTCGCGAGTCGTGGAGACATCCTCCAGTCCCGGCAGGGAATTGGGTATCTGAGGAGGGGCATTCTCGCCGACGATGGCGACGTGCCACACATCCGTGTCGCCGTCGAAGTAAAGCGACGGCCGCGCGTGGAGCTCGTTGTGAAGTTCCCTTCGCAGCGGATGCTCGGAGCCCATCGGCATGGAAATGCACCTCTATAAGGTAGACAGTCGCTGGGTCGCCGGATGTAACCGGGTTGCCGGCATGTGTGAGTTGACCATGGTGCCTGCGAGCCGGCGAAGGCTGACAACGCCTATAACCTCTCTCGAACCGCGTGTCACCATACCTTCGCCAGTCGCCGCCGTTCCCAGCATCGCGTCGCGGAACTGGCGACGCTACCTTTCCTTGCGGCAGTTGTAGCGTGGTTCAGATCGTCGACAATTGGAAACCGATCAAAGTTTCGGAGAGGACGCCAGGCAGAAGCAAAAAACGATCAGCCACGGCCCGTTGCGAGGCCGTGGCTGATGCAGCGCGCAATCTGTGGGAGACAGGCGCGGCCGGTTACTTGTTGGCGGCGAGCGCCACGTTGACCTTGTCGACGTCCGCGCTCATCACCTTGAAGGTCTCGTCGAGGGAAAGCTCGCCGACGATCAGCTGGCTCATCCTCTGGACGATGAGCTGATAGATGGCCGAGGATCCCTTGAGGCGTTCCAGGTCTCGAGCTGCCTGCGGCACGCTATTGCGGCTTGCAAGGAAGACGGCCATCGCCTCCTTGGCATTCTTGCTCTCGAGCTTGTATTGCGGGTCCTTGATGTCGGCGCCCGTCAGGACGACGTAGTTCTCAGCGATTTCACGCTGGACCTTTTCAGAGCCGAGGAACTCGATGAAGGCGGCCACGGCCTCCGGAGACTTGGTGCGCTTGAAGCCGACGATCGCGGTGCCACCCGGCATCGCGTAGCAACCGGCATCGCCGCAGGGGGCGCTGATCGCCGTCCAGTCGAAGGCGTCGCCGATCTTCTTCTGGAACGGATTGACCATCCAGTTGCCCGCGAGATAGGTCACGACGTTGCCGTTGACGAATTCATCGCCCATGTTCTTATACTGGGTTCCGCCGGCAGCACCCCACATTTCCTTGGTGAAGGAGCCGTCCTTCGTCCAGCCGTAGAGATCCGTGACATAGCGCTTGGCGGCATCGTCGGGGAAGAAGAACTTGCCGTCCTTGACGTAGTTCGAACCGTAGGAGAATGCCGCGCCGGAGAAGCGATGGCCCGAGCGATCCATCGTGAAGGGGATCTGAGCGCCGGTCGCCTTGGCGACGCGCGCCGAGGCTTCGACGATATCCTTCAGCGTGGCGGTGGGCTTCGGAAGCGGTTCGCCGGCCTGTTCGAACAGCGTCTTGTTGACGAAGGGCAGGTTGAAGGTTTGCGACGCGATATAGCCGTTGATCGACTGCGGATCGTTGACGCCGGGGAAGCGAAGCGTGTTCAGGCTGTCGCCGTGCAGCTTGGCGAAACCGTCCGGGTCCTTCATGTAGGGACGCATGTCGAGGTAATAGGGCGCAAGCTGCCAGTCGGTGATCTTGGCGATGTCAGGGCCTTCGCCGACGGCAAGCTGTACCGGCAGCTGTTTGGCGACCGCATCATAGCCCGAAGAGACGAAGTTGACCTTGACGTCGGGATGCGCCGCCTCGAATTCCTTGCTGAGCGCTTCCATCCGCTCGACGTAAGCCTGGTCGTCGTCGGTGAACAGAAAGGTGATTGTCTTGGTTTCTGCCATGGCCGCGCCGGCCCATGCGAAAGAAACGGTTGCCAACGCCAGTGCGACGGCCCCTGAGAGATAGGTTTTCATTTTCATCCTCCCATGAAAACATTTTCATCAATCGCGGCATCAGCCATCGATAAATCAATTTCATATACTTGACATTCGTTCCGTCAAGCTATTTTCTGCGGCAATAGCGATGTTTTTGAGCAATTTGCAAAATTAGCGCGCACAAATAATCTAATGAAAATATTTTCATAAGATTGCGGAGGAGGCGGTCTGTGAAAACGGAATACATCAAGCAGCCGGATGGGATGGCGCCAGCATACAGCGTGGCCGAGGGGCAGACGATCACGGCATGGGCCGTTTCCGGCCTCATCGCCAGCTATTTTCCCGGCGAGCCGGCGCCGGCCGAAGACCGCGTGAACTATCGTTTCATCAACGGCTGCGTCGATGTCGGCGACCTGCCCTGCCGCAAGGCCTTCTGGTCGAGCATGGTGGGGCGGCCGCTACTACCCGACACAGCTTGGCCGACCGAAAGCCTCAATCTTCCCGGCTCGAACCGCCGTGTCGAGTTCACCGGCTTCTGGCACGTGCCGACGCATCTCAGGCGATGGCTGAAGGGCACGTTCAGGACGGAGACTGCGCGAACGCTCAATCTCAGACTGAAGACCTGCGGCGGCGTCCGCATATGGGTCAACGGACAGGAGGCGGTGCGCTTCGAACCCTTCAAGCGCAACACCGAGAGCACAACCGACATAAAGCTGGCGCTGGACGCCGGCGACAACCAGATTCTCGTCCACACCGAAGACCTGGCCGAGCGCGACACGACGTGGTTCTTCGAGCTCGAGATGCTGGACGGCGAGCCGCTTAGCGTGCTGCTGCCTGTATCGCTTGATCAGGATGAGGTCCGCGAGCTGGAAGCCCTTGCGCCCGGCGTGCGTCCGGCCCGCGACGTCTTCGTCAATCAGCCGCTGGAGATCATCTTCGGCACCGCGCCCGAACGCGACTTGCCTGTCGAGATCAAGGTCGTCGGCCATGGCCACGAGCGGCCCGTTCTCGCGCACTCCCGATTGACGCTCAAGGCCCATCAGAGCAGTCTCACGGCCGACGATGTCTGCGGCATTCCGGACGGTTATCACGGCGTGCATATGACGATCGGCAGCGGCACGGGTTCGGTTACGCGGGTCATCGATGCCGCCTTCATGAGCAGCATTTCTCCGTTGCCATCAGAGGCGTCGCTTGCCGCCCGCAAGCGGCAGGCGCTGGAATACAGCGCCCGCTTCGGCGCCAACCGCGTCGGGCGCCTGATCGCCATGATGGAAACCGGCCATCACGACCAGGAAAGCTTCGACCGCATCATCGACGCGACGCTCGCCTCCATCGATGCGCGGGAGGATTGCTCGGATTTCATCATGGTGCCGCTGTTGTGGCTGCTCGGCGCCTATGCCGACCGGATGCCCGATGCCGTGGTCGCTCGCATCCGGCATTCCGTCCGCTCCTATCGTTACTGGGTCGACGAGCCGGGCAACGACGCGATGTGGTTCTGGAGCGAGAACCACGTGCTCTGCTTCCATGCGAGCCAGCTGCTGGCGGGACTTCTCCTGCCCGACGAGGTGTTTTCGGCCTCGGGCAGGACGGGGCGTCAGCAGGCGGAACTTGGCCGCGAGCGGCTCGGGCGCTGGTTCGACAGCGTCGAAGCCCATGGCTTGGCGGAGTGGAACTCGGCGGCCTATTACCCGATCGACTTTATCGGCCTGCTGGCGCTGGAGCGCTGGGCCGAGACAAAGATATCGGCGCGCGCCCGCGCCCAGATCGATCTCATCTTCCGGATGATCGCCCTTCATACGCTCGCAGGCGTTCCGGCCGGATCGCAGGGCCGTGCATACGACAAGGAACTGCGTGCCGGCCCGCTGACCGAGCTTGCGCCTTTTGCCCAGGTCGCATTCGGAACCGGCTGGCTGAACAATGGTGTCGCGGCATTGACCATGTTCTGCGCCGGCGGCTACGAGCCGCCCGCCGATCTGGCTGAGCTTGCGGCGCTCACCCGGGCAAGAAGCGTCGAGGCGCGTTACAGCCAGGGGCTTGAGAGCGCAAAACTCGCGCTGTTCAAGAACGAGGCGGCGCAGCTTTCGACGGTCGTCGATCACAAGACCGGCCAGAAGGGCCACCAGCAGCATGTCCTCGACATCCGGCTGGCCGGCCATCCGATGGCGAGGCTGTGGGTCAACCATCCCGGCGAGGACGACCCCTGGGGCAATCAAAGGCCGTCCTATTGGGCCGGCAACGGCATCCTGCCGCGCGTTGCCCAGCATCGCGACGTCGCTCTGCTGATCGAGGATACAAGCGACGCACGCCACGCATGGACGCACGCCTATATCGGCCGCGACGGGCTGGACGAACTCATCATCGAAGAAAAGTGGCTCATCGCGCGATCGGGTGGGGGATTTTCCGCCCTCTGGGCGTCGAACGGCCTGGAGCTGATCACCGATGGCCCGACCGCCGGCCGCGAGGCGCGCTCCTACGGGCCGCTTTGCGGCTGGGCTGGTATCGTCGGATGCGGCAACGACGATGCCTTCAAGACGTTCGTCGAACGCCTGGGCCAGACGACGGTTTCCTTCGATCCCGAGCTTCGGCGTCTCTCCCTGACGCCGCCGGGCGGCCCGGCGATCGACCTCTCCTATGCCGACGGTCTTACGATCGGCGGCGAGGCGAGGCCCTTCACGCATGATCAGCCGCACCCGATCCTCACCTACGACAGTGCAGCCTCCGGCACCGGCACTGACGGGCCGTTCTACTCCTAAAAACATAGGTCTCCAGCATGAACACAACATCTGTCGATAACGCCGCCCTCCTGACGACGATCGATCGCGTGGCAACGGCTTTCAGCCGGCTCAGAGGCATCAAGGAAGGTCTCGTGACGGGAAATTCCGCCTCCGGAATCCAGTTTGACGAATGGGACTGGGAAGTCGGCGTCGGCCTTTACGGCTTCCTGCGGCGCGCCATTTCCACCAATGATCAGAAAGCGCTGCAGGAGCTCGTCGCCTGGTATGCCGGCCAGATCGAACGCGGCCTACCGCCGCGCCAGATCAACAGCACGGCGCCGATGCTGCCGCTGGCGATCCTCGTCCAGCATGTCGACCGTCCCGATTTTCGTGCTCTCGTCGAGGACTGGGCCGAATGGCTCGTCAAGGAACTGCCGAAGACCGAAGACGGCGGCTTTCAGCACGTCGTCAAGGAGCGTCTCAATGACGGCGAATTGTGGGACGATACGCTGTTCATGGCCTGCCTGTTTCTCGCCCGGGCCGGCGTGCTCTGCGAACGCAGCGAATGGATCGACGAAGCCGTCTATCAATTCGTGATCCACACCCGCTACCTCTCCGATCCGGTCAGCGGGCTCTGGTATCACGGCTGGACCTTCAACGGACGGCACAATTTTGCCAATGCCTTCTGGGCGCGCGGCAATGCCTGGATCACGGTCGCCATCCCCGAACTCTTCGATCTTGTTCCGACGCTCGGCGAGAAGGACCGGCGGTTCCTTTCGAATGTCCTCGTCAGCCAGGTGCGTTCGCTCAAGGCATACCAGCGGCCGGACGGGATGTTCACGACGCTTCTGGACGATCCGTCCTCGCCGCTGGAAACCTCGGCCACGGCAGGCATCGCCTATGGCATATTGCGCGCCGTCGATGCCGGCATTCTCGACAAGGACGACAGGGCCTATGCGGAGCGCGCGCTTGCGGCGGTGCTGGCGCAGATCGACGAGGAAGGTGTCGTCCACGGCGTCTCCGACGGCACGCCGATGGGTCATGACCTCGATTTCTACCGGCGCATCCCCAATGTGCCGACGCCTTACGGCCAGGCGCTGACCATGCTGCTCCTGACGGAAGTCCTCCTCGAGAACGGCCATCGCCAATGAGCCCCGTGTCTATTGTCGCGATCGAACCGGCGGAGGGCGACGATACGGTCCGCCTGCAGGCGGCCATCGACGGCCTGTCGGCTTCGGGCGGCGGACGCATGGAGCTCATGGCCGGCATCCATGTCTGCCGGGGGCTCCAGCTCAGATCCGGCGTCGAACTGCATCTGGCCGCCGGCGCGATCCTGCGTCCCGTTCCGGACTATGCCGCCTATGCGCATACGAGTGTTTCGGTGATCGCCGAAAAATCGGACCGCGCCATGATCGTCGCCAAGGATGCGCGGCGGATCAGCCTGACGGGGGCCGGCCGCATCGAAGCCGGCTGCGACAGCTTTATCGTGGGAGACGACGAGATTGTGGGAACCTTCATTCCGGCCGAATTTCGGCCCCGCGTCGTCGTCTTCGAGGGCTGCGCCGAGGTCGAGATCAGCTCCATCCATATCAGCCGCTCGCCGATGTGGACGCTGCACTTCGTCAACTGCACCGATGTCGCGGTCAGGAACGTGACCATCGATAACGACCGCCGTCTTCCCAATACCGACGGCATCGTGCTGGATGCCTGCCGCGGCGCCGTCATCGAGGACTGCCGGATATCGACGGCCGACGACGGCATATGCCTGAAGACGAGCATCGGTCCTGATCGCGTCGCCATCGGGCGATGCGAAAACATTCTCGTCCGCCGCTGCGCCGTTCAGAGCCTCAGCTGCGCGCTGAAGATCGGCACGGAAACGCATGGCGACGTCACCAATGTCGTGTTCGAGGACTGCACCGCCTCATCCTCCAACAGGGCGCTGGGCGTCTTTTCGCGCGACGGCGGCCGGATATCGAACGTAAGGTTTTCGAGAATTGCGGTAGAGTGCCGCGAGACCCCCGATGGCTTCTGGGGCTCGGGGGAGGCGCTGACCGTCAATGTCGTCGACCGTGTTACGGAACGCACGGCAGGCGCCATCGAAAATCTCATCGTCGAGGACATCACCGGCCGGATGGAGGGGGCGATCACCGTTATTTCGACGTCGTCGGCCGGCATCCGGAACGCATCGCTGGCGCGTATCGCCATCGATCAGCAGCCTGGGCAGCTCGGCACGGCGCGATCCTACGACCTGCGTCCGACGAACGCGGACCTTTCCCCAAAAGCCGATGGCGGCGGCCGTGCGAATGCCTGGACCCTCGGGTCGGACGGCCGGGTGATTGGTCTTGAGCACTATCCGGGAGGAATGCCGGCCGTCTACGTGGCTGATGTCACCGGGATCCTGATGAACGAGGTGCGGATCACGAGGCCGACACCGCTGCCGCAAGGCTGGAACAAAAACGACGCCGTCTTCGAAACGGCGGCACCTGATGGGAGTGGGACATGGCAGAACTGAAACTTTCCAACGTCAACAAGTCGTATGGCTCGGTCAAAGTCCTGCATGACGTCGAACTCGATATCAAGGACGGCGAGTTCGTCGTCTTCGTCGGTCCGTCGGGATGCGGCAAGTCGACCCTGCTGCGCGTCATCGCCGGCCTCGAAGAGGTGACGTCAGGCGCAATCGCGATCGGGGCGCGCGACGTCAGCGCACTCTCGCCGGCCGAGCGCAAGATCGCGATGGTCTTCCAGTCCTATGCGCTCTATCCGCATATGAGCGTTCGCAAGAACCTTGCTTTCGGGCTGGAGAACCTGAAGTTCAAGCGTGCCGAGATCGAGGCGCGGATTGCCGAAGCTGCCAGGATGCTGGCGATCGAACCCTATCTGGATCGGCGTCCGAAGCAGCTTTCGGGCGGCCAGCGCCAGCGCGTGGCGATCGGCCGGGCCATCGTGCGCGAACCTGATATTTTCCTTTTCGACGAGCCGCTGTCCAATCTCGACGCTGCGCTACGCGTCCAGACCCGGGCCGAGATCACCAAGCTCCACCGCGACATCAAGACGACGATGATCTATGTCACGCATGACCAGGTCGAGGCGATGACGATGGCCGACAAGATCGTCGTGCTGCGCGCCGGGCGGGTCGAGCAGGTCGGAGCACCGCTGGACCTGTTCGACAGCCCGCGCAATCTCTTCGTCGCGGGCTTCCTCGGCTCGCCGCGCATGAACATCATCAAGGGCAAGGTATCAGGCGTCAGCGAAAGCGGCGTCACCATCGATGTCGGCAACGGCGGCAGCATCGTCAGCGATGTCGATCTCGCCGGCATTGCGGTCGGCCAGGCCGTTCTCGCCGGTATCCGGCCCGCGCATTTTTCACGCTCCAGCGAGCAGGGCCTGCCGTTCATCGTCCAGTATCACGAGGGCCTCGGCACCGAGACCTATGTCTATGGCAACCTTGCAGGTCGGGATGAGCAGATCATCATTCATGAGGCCGGCCATTTCGCGCCGGCGCCTGGTGATCACATCGTGATCGATGCCGCCCCGGGGCGGGTTCATCTGTTCGATCCCGAAAGCGGCCTGGCTTTTGCCCGGCGGCCCGGACAGGGGAGGCGCTGAACATGGCGGCGCTCAAGGCAGGTGCATTGCTGTCCCAGGCAGGGGAAACGGCGATGAGAGTGGTCGAAACCCCGATAAATCTGATCGAGCGCGTGTTCGGCCGCAAGCGTATGCCATGGCTGTTCCTGGCGCCGAACCTCGTTCTGTTCGCTATCTTCACGTTCCTTCCGATCGCGATCGCGATCGGTTACGCCTTTACCGGCGGAACCAATCTTTTCGTGTCGGAGCGCCCCTTCGTCGGCCTGGACAATTTCCGCACGCTGCTTTCCTGCGGCAATTATCTGCAGCCGGGAACCTGCCAGGAATCGCTGTTCTGGACGGCTGTGTGGAACACGCTCTGGTTCGTGGCCTTCAATGTCGTCGCCACATTGCTCGTGGCGCTGATCACGGCGCTGATCCTCAATCGGGCGATCGTCGCGCGCGGCTTCTTCAGGGCGATGTTCTTCTATCCCGTCCTGCTGTCACCCGTCGTCATCGGTCTCATCTGGAAATGGTTCCTCGATCGCAACGGGCTGTTGAACGCCTTCTTCCAGATGATCGGCGTTCCCCCTGAAATCTTCCTGCTCGACGTCGGCTGGTCGCGCTTCTTCGTCGTCGCGGTGTCGGTCTGGTTTCACATGGGGTTTTATACCCTGATCCTCCTCGCTGGCCTCCAAGCCATCCCGAAGGAGCTCTACGAGGCTGCCTCCATCGATGCCGCCTCGCCGCGCCGCACGCTGTTCAGGATCACGCTTCCCCTGCTGGCCCCGAACCTCTTAGTCGTGTTCATTCTTTTGATGATCAAGTCCGTCCAGATCTTCGACGAGGCCTGGGTTCTGACCAATGGCGGCGGCCCCGGCACGGCCAACAGCTTCATCGTCCAATATATCTACCAGATGGCATTCGGCAGCGATCTTCGCCTCTTCGGACTGGCCTCCGCTGCCTCGGTTCTCATGGGGCTGGTGCTTCTGGTTCTCACCCTCATACAGCTGCGCATCGGCAAGCGAATGGAGTCCTGAGATGAACCCGATCAGCTTTTTCACGCGCACACGCCGGGCCGGACGCATCGATATAACCGACATATTGTCATGGGTCTGGCTGATCGGCGGAACCTTCGTGGTGTTGCTTCCGGTCCTCTGGGCAGGCCTCTCCTCGCTGAAGCCGGCGGCTGAAATCACCCGGTTTCCGCCGACACTGCTTCCCCGGGCCGCCGTCGAACAGACCGTGCCCGGCTTCGACAAGCCGCTTAGCCTCTGGCAGGTCAATGTCGATGGCCAGATGCGTGAAATGGCCATGGTCCGCCGCATCGGCCTCAAGGCCCAGATGATCGATCCCGCAAATCCGGGACCACCCGTCAGCGTCGACGTCAAGGGGATGACGCCGGTGCAGAAGCTGACGGTTGCCACGCAGAATTACACCGATCCGCTGACGCGTTTCAACTTCCTGACATTCCTCAAGAATTCAGTGTTCGTCACCTTCGTCGCAACGCTTCTGACGCTCATCGTCAACGCCATGGCGGCCTTCGCCCTGTCGAAATACAAATTTGCAGGTGATACGACTGTCTTCGTCATCATCATTTCGACGCTGATGATCCCGCTCGCCGTCGTCATGGTGCCAGCCTATCTCGTCATTGTCGGGGTAGGGCTTGCCGACAACCTCTGGGGCGTCATCCTGCCGACGGTTGCCTCTCCGACCGCCGTCTTCCTGCTGCGGCAATATATGCTCACCATACCCGACGAGCTGATAGAGGCGGCGCGCGTCGATGCGGCGAGCGAATTCTGCATCTTCTGGCGCATCATCCTGCCGCTGACGGCGCCGGCGCTCGCGGTGCTGGCGATCTTTTCCGTGCTCTGGCGATGGAACGATTTCCTCTGGCCGCTCATCGTCCTCAACAGCCGCGAGAATTTCACCCTGCAGGTCGGCCTGAATGCATTCCAGGGAGAGTTCTCGGTGCAGTGGCACTATATCCTGGCGATGACGTTCCTCAGCCTGCTGCCTGTCACCGTCGTCTTCCTGTTCCTGCAGAAGTACATCACCACTGGCATCGCCGGAACAGGCATGAAGTGAACGGCGAGGCGTGGAGATAGACCTCCCCGCAATCGCCGAACGACCATACCACGTCTTCCTCCCGGCTGAGGCGCGTCGCATTGAACCTGGTTCATGCGGCGCGTTTCGGTTTTTGTCTTTGCCCAAAGCCCTCATTCGTCGGCCACGTTGTGACATGCATCCTTGACTGGCACCGAGGTACCCCAATTGATCGCCTGGATCTCTCCAATTCATCTCCAATGCCGGAATAAAGCATCAGGCCGCGACATCTAACGCGGCGGCCCGATGCTGCCGCGCAGGACGAGGTGGCATCCAAGTTCCAGGCGATGGGCCGGCCGCTGCGGATCGTTGGCGATCAGGCGCTGTTCGATCAGCGCCAAGGCGGCGGCGCCGAGCCTGTCTGTGGGAACGCTGACCGTCGACAACGGCGGGCGGCTGAACTCGCCGGGAACGATGTCGTCGAACCCCAGCACTGATATCGCTTCCGGCACGCGGATGTCCCGATCGGCCAATGCCTTCAGACAGCCGAGCGCCAGATTGTCGGCGGCGCAAAAGACGGCGGTCGCGCCTTTCATCGTGGCATCGCGGTCGAGCAGCGCGTTGATCGCAGCCTCGCCGTGCTTGGGCTCATACCCCTCGGCCTCGACGATCATATCGTCCGGCACCGGAAGCTGGGCGGCGAAATAGGCATCGGAAAAGCCGTCATATCGGCGCTGGATCGTCGTGCGTCCCTTCCAGGTCAGGTGCAGGATACGGCGATGCCCGAGCGCCAGCAGGTGCTCGATGCCGAGCCGCGCTCCGAAGCGGTTTTCGGGGGTGACCGTATCGACCAGCATGGCGGGGTCTTCGCCGTTGACGATGACGACAGGCATATCAGGGGAGGCGAGGCTTCGGATCAGTTCCGGCTGATCGTCGTTCAGGACCACGATGCCGTCGGCGCGTTCCGAGAGCGCGATCTGCCTGACTTGAGCGCCGTCGATACGCCGGCCGGTGCTGACGAAGGGTACGATCCTGATGCCGCGGCGTTCGCACTCCCTACGGAGACCGTTGAGGATCGTCCAGCTCACCAGATTGAGGTCGCTCTCGGGCGCGGCATCGTCGGGAATGGCGAGAAGCAGGACGCGCAAGGTCGCGATCGTTGCCTTCTTCCTCCGGCGGTCGAGGTAGCCTAAGCGTTTGGCCGAATCCAGAACCCTTTCGCGTACCTCGATCGTTAGCGGTGCGGTTCCGTTGAGCGCGTGCGAGGCCGTGCTCAGCGACACGTCCGCATCGCGCGCGACATCCTTGAGATTGACTTTGCGTTCCACTTTTTCCGTCACGAATTGAGGTCGTGCCTTCGAAGGCATAGCTAACTCGATGTTTTCACATAAAAACTTGAGAAAAGCTACGTGCCTGGTGCGGTATTTTTTGTCATTTGGCGATCAGTGAGGTTTGGCAAGCAGGCCATTGAGCAGCAGGTCGAAATAAGTCCGCAGGAAGGCCTCCTTGTTGGGTGTGGGCACGCGGCGGTCGTCGAATATCAGCCGCAGAACTGTCGTCGTCAGGATGGGCGCGACCACGATGTCGGAGAATTCCACCGGAACTTCGCGAAACTCCCCCGACGTCACACCCTCCAGAATGAGAGCGTCGACCTTGGTGATGATTGGCTCAATGAACTGATCGTGGTGGCGGTCGATCAGGTCGGGGAACCGGTGTCCTTCGGCGATGACCAGCCGTGTCAGTTCGCGGGTCGTACGATCCTCGGCGATTTGTTCATAGAGCAGGCCGAGAATGGAAATCAGCCGGTCGGTGGCGCTGCCGCTGAGGTTCTCGGTGATCCCCAGCAGTTCTTGAAACGGCACCGAGAAATGGTTGATCATAGCTTCGAAAAGTTTCTCCTTCGTCTCGAAGTAGACATACACCGTACCCTTGGTGACGCCGACCCTGTCGGCGATGTCTTCGACGCGCGTGCCGGTGAAACCGCTTCTCACGAATTCCTCGAAGGCGGCATCCAGGATCTGGATTGGCCGCAGCGCTTTCTGTTCCGCGCGTGTGATCTTCTTCTGAGCTGCCATTTGCCTCGCCTCCCTTGTTGCGCTCGCCCTGATCCCGCGGCACAAAGTTTCATTGACTAATCCGTCAGTCAATTATATAGGAGCTGCCGTTGAGAGCAAGAGGTCAACTATGAGAACCATTCTGGTCGCCACAGCGATCGTATGCGCCATCGGTCTCGGATCATGCAGCGATGCAAGCGGGCCGACCGAGCCCACCCCGCGGCAGATCTCCGTCGTCGTCGCCAAGCCTGAGCCGCTGGCTCAGGGCGGCGCGGTCACAGGAGAAGTGCGGGCGCGTGTTCAGACCGATCTGTCCTTCCGCGTCAGCGGCAAGATCATCGAGCGGCTGGTGGAAGTCGGACAGTCCGTGAAGGCGGGGCAGCTCCTCGCGCGGATCGATCCGGAAGAGCAGAAGGCCGAGCTGGAGGTGGCGGCAGCCAATCTTCAGTCGGCTGAGGCGCAGCAGACCCAGGCACAGCTCGCATACGACCGCCAGCAGAGCCTGTTTCGAACGCAGGTGACGACGCGTGCGGCACTCGACCAGGCGCAGGAAGCGCTTCTGACCGCGCAGGCATCGACGAAGTCGGCGCAGGCGCTGTTGGAAACCGCTCAGGATACCTTGTCTTACACAGAGCTGAAGGCGGACGCCGACGGGATGATCACTGCCCGCAATGCCGAGGTCGGGCAGGTGGCGCAGGCCGCCCAGGTCGTCTTCACTCTTGCCCATGACGGTGACCGCGATGCCGTCTTCGAAGTGGTCGAAAGTGCGTTCCTGCGCCCGATCGACGGCGATGGCACAGTGGCCCTGCTATCTGACCCGACGCAGAAGATCGCGGCGAAGGTTCGCGAGATTTCGCCGACGATCGATTCCTCCACCGGAACCATCAAGGTCAAGGTCGCGATATCGAGCGACGCTCCGATGCCTCTCGGCGCTCCCGTCGTCGGAAGATTCAATTACGTCTCGCAGGACGTCATCCAGCTTCCCTGGTCCGCCATGACATCCAAGGACGGCAAGCCGGCCGTCTGGATCGTCGATCCCGCATCGTCTGCGGTTTCGGTTCGGGCGGTGGATATCTCCGGCTATGAGACCGGCAGCTTCATCGTCAAGTCGGGCGTATCGCAAGGTGAGGTCGTGGTGGCAGACGGAACCAAGTTCCTCAGGCCGGGTGAAATCGTGTCTTATGTCAAGGAAGTTTCCAAGTGAGAATTCGTCTCAACATAGTCGCTCTGATGATGGGTACGACCCTGATCTCCTCCTGCGCGCCGCAGGATGAGGAGAAGGGGGAAACGCCCCGTCCCGTGCTGTCGATGACAGTCAAGCCGACATCGGCCTCGAGCTTGAGCCTCACCGGCACGATCGAACCTACGATCAAGACCGAACTCGGGTTCCGGATTCTCGGGCGGATGATCGCCCGCAACGTCAATGTCGGCGATCTCGTCAAGAAGGATGACGTCGTTGCCGCCATCGATCCGCTGGCGCTGGAGCTTGCCGTACGCAACGCTCAGTCGGACGTCGAGAACAGCGACGCCCAGCTCAGAAACGCGGTGACCACGGAGCAGCGCCAGCGCGCGCTGCTGACGTCGCGCTCCGGCACCGAAGCCTCGCTCGAAGAGGCCGAGCAGGCAAGGCGAACCGCCGCAGCCGCCGTCGCCAAGGCGCAGGCCAATCTCGACAAGGCCAAGGAGCAGCTCGGTTATGCGCAGCTTCGGGCGGAGTTCGACGGGGTGGTGACGGCGACCTCGGCCGAGGTCGGGCAGGTGGTGTCGGCCGGCCAGACAGTCGTGACCATTGCCCGGCCGGACAAACGCGACGCCGTTGTCGATGTCCCGCAGGCGGCCGCCCAGAAACTGAAGATCGGCGCGCCCTTCGAAGTGACGTTGCAGCTCGATCCGACCATCCGCACGTCCGGGATCGTGCGCGAAATAGCACCGGAGGCGGAGACCTCTACCCGCACGAGCAGGACCAAGATCGCGCTCACCAATCCGCCCGAAGCCTTCAGGCTCGGCTCGGTCATCACAGCCGCGGCAACCATTGCCGCCGATCCGCAGATCGTCCTGCCTTCCTCGGCAATCCTTGCGAGCAGCGACGGCCCGAGTGTCTGGATCGTCGATGCACCTGCCGGAAAGGTATCGCTTCGCCGCGTGAAGATCGACGGCGACGTCGAAGACGGCGGCAGCGTCCGCGTCACCGAGGGGCTCGCCCCCGGAGAAAGGGTCGTCGTGGCAGGCGTGCATAAACTTGAAGATGGCCAGGCCATCAGGATCGACCAGGAGATCAGCCAGTGAAGTCCTTCAATCTTTCCGACTGGGCGCTCGAACACCGTTCGCTCGTCTGGTACTTCATGATCGTCTTCATTCTCGCAGGCGCCTTCTCCTACGTGAAGCTCGGCCGCGAGGAAGACCCGAACTTCACGATCAAGACGATGGTAATCACCGCCCAGTGGCCCGGCGCCTCCGCCGAAGAAGTGACGCGGCAGGTGACCGACAGGATCGAGAAGAAGCTCCAGGAACTGGAATCGCTGGACTATACCAAGAGCGAGACCGTTGCCGGCCAGACGACCGTCTTCGTCGAGCTGCTGCCGACGACCAAGGCAAGGGACGTGGCGCCGACCTGGCTGCGCATCCGCAACATGATCGCCGACATCAAGGGTGATTTCCCGACCGGCGTCGTCGGTCCTTTCTTCAACGATCGCTTCGGCGACGTTTTCGGAAACATCTACGCCTTCACCAGCGACGGCCTTACTCAGCGGCAGCTTCGCGATCTTGTGGAAAACGCCCGCTCCGAGGTCCTGACCGTGCCCAATGTCGGCAAGGTCGATGTGGTCGGCGCCCAGGACGAGGCGATCTATCTGGAATTCTCCACGCGCCAGATCGCAGCACTCGGGATCGACCAGCAGTCGGTCATCCAGACCCTGCAGGCGCAGAATGCCGTCACGCAATCCGGCTTCGTCGATGCCGGGCCAGAGCGATTCGCCTTGCGGGTGAGTGGACAATTCACCTCCGAGGAAAGTCTGAGATCGATCAATCTTCGGATCAACGACCGCTTTTTTCCGCTGACCGACGTCGCCACGATCAAACGCGGCTACGTGGATCCGCCGTCGGCGCTGTTCCGATTCAACGGCCAGCCTGCCATCGGGCTTGCAATCGGCATGAAGCAGGGCGCCAATCTTCTGGAGTTCGGCGAGGGGCTCGACGCGCAGATGAAGCGTGTCGTCGCCGACCTCCCGATCGGCGTGGATGTCCACCGCGTTTCCGATCAGCCGGCCGTTGTCGACGAAGCGGTGTCCGGATTTACCCGCGCGCTCTTCGAAGCGATCGTCATCGTGCTGATCATCAGCTTCATCAGCCTTGGTCTTCGCGCCGGCATGGTGGTGGCGATCTCCATACCGCTCGTGCTCGCCATCACCTTCGTGGTGATGGAGTATTCCGGCATTTCGCTTCAGCGCATCTCGCTCGGAGCTTTGATCATCGCACTCGGGCTGCTTGTCGACGACGCCATGATCGCTGTCGAGATGATGGTGGCCCGCCTGGAGGCGGGCGACGATCTCAGGAAGGCCGCCACCCACGTTTATACGTCGACCGCCTTTCCGATGCTGACGGGAACGCTCGTGACCGTAGCGGGCTTCATTCCGGTTGGTCTCAACAACAGCGCTGCCGGTGAATTCACCTTCACGCTTTTCGTCGTCATCGCGGTTTCGCTGATCGTCTCCTGGGTGGTGGCGGTGCTGTTCACGCCGCTTCTCGGCGTCACGATCCTGCCGAAGACGATGAAATCGCATCACGAGAAGAAGGGCCGCTTCGCCTCGGTCTTCTCCTGGCTCCTGGGCCTGGCGATGCGCTGGCGCTGGGTCACCATCATTCTGACGGTCGGCGTTTTCGGGCTTTCGATTGGCGGCATGGGGCTGGTGCAGCAGCAGTTCTTTCCCAGCTCGGACAGGACTGAGCTCATTATCGACTGGAACCTCCCCCACAACAGTTCGATCGCCGAAACCAATAGGCAGATGGCCAGGTTCGAAAAGGAGATGCTGGCCGACAACAAGGATATCGATCATTGGACGACCTATGTCGGCCAGGGCGCCCCGCGCTTCATCCTATCCTTCGACGTGCAGACGCCCAACGTGTCGTTTGGACAGACGATCATCGTCACCAAGGGGCTCGACGTGCGCGACAAGGTGCGAACAGAGCTGCAGGACTATCTGACGAAAACCTTCCCGGGCACCGACGCCTTCGTGAAGCTTCTCGACATCGGTCCGCCGGTCGGCAAGCCGGTCCAGTACCGGGTCAGCGGCCCTGATATTCAAAAGGTCCGCGATCTCTCCCAGAAATTTGCCGGCGTCATCGGATCGCATCCGCTTCTGGCGAACATGGTCCTGGACTGGAACGAGCCGTCCCGCGTGGTGAAGGTCGATGTCCTGCAGGACAAGGCGCGCCAGCTCGGCGTATCCTCCGAAGACATCGCCACCGCCCTCAACGGCATCGTCGAAGGCTCGACGGCCACCCAGGTTCGAGACGATATCTACCTGGTCAATGTCATCGGCCGCGCCAGGGCTTCCGAGCGCGACTCCATCCAGACGCTGCAGAACCTGCAGCTCTCCACCTCCAATGGCAAGGTCGTGCCGCTCTCCGCCGTGGCGAATTTCCGCTACGAGCTCGAGCAGCCGACCATCTGGCGTCGCGACAGGCAACCCACCATAACGATCAAGGCGGCCGTCGTCGGTCCGACGCAACCGGCCACGGTCGTCGAACAGCTCAAGCCGAAGGTCGAAGAATTCCAGAAAGGCCTTCCAGTGGGATACAAGGTGGAAGTGGGTGGCGCGGTCGAATCCAGCGCCGACTCACAGGGGCCGATCGTGGCTGTGGCTCCGCTGATGCTGTTTGCGATGGCGACGATCCTGATGATCCAGCTGCAAAGCTTCAGCCGCCTGTTCCTGGTGTTCGCCGTCGCGCCGACGGCCCTGATCGGCGTCGTCGCGGCCCTGCTCCTCAGCAACGCCCCCATGGGCTTCGTCGCGATCCTGGGCGTGCTCGCGCTCATCGGCATTCTGATCCGCAACTCTGTCATCCTGGTTGTCCAGATCGAGCATTTGCGCAGCGAAGGAATGGCGGCCTGGCAAGCGGTCATCGAGGCCACCGAACACCGCATGCGGCCGATCATGCTGACGGCCGCGGCAGCCACGCTGGCGCTGATCCCGATCTCGCGCGAGATCTTCTGGGGGCCGATGGCCTACGCCATGATGGGCGGCATCGTCGTCGGAACCGCACTCACCCTGCTGTTCCTGCCTGCGCTCTACGTCGCGTGGTTCAGGATTCCGAGGGACGAAGGCGTTCGGGCCGAAGCCGCGGCGGCAGAGGTGTGACGCAGTCTTCGACGGCCATCGCCCACGGCCGCCGCGGCGGCCGCTGCAACACGGGCCGCGATAAAATGTGTGGGGTGGCGCAGGCGATGCCATCCCACGCGGGAACGAGAACGACATGCCGTATGACGAGATTGGCGCCCGAGAGCCTTGATCCCAGGGGAAATTTATCGATGACGGAACGATATTCTCCGGAGCCCTCGAAGGCAGATCACCGAGAGCTCCTGAAGACCGGGCCGGCCATCATTGCCGCGATCGGCCTGGCGATGCTCGCAGGCTGTGCGACGAGACCATCGCCGGACGTATTGAAGCCAGTTCATCTGAGTCAACCGACTCATGCCGAAAAGACCCCGGTCAGCGTGAAGGTGCTCGTAGCGACCAACAGAACCCCCGATAGCATACGGGGCGGGTTCGGCAGCACCTGGGCTGACAATCTTACCTACGAGCAATATGCGTTTTCGGTCCCTCCCGGCCGGAAGGACACCGCGATCACATATCCGACCTCGAGACCGGATCCCGAACGCCAATTTGCTGTCATCAGGCGCAAGCAGCTTGCAAAGGACGCCTTCGTAGAGGAGGCGCTCCGCTCGACGCAGTCCGACGGCACTGTCGGCATCTTCGTGCATGGCTATAACTATAGCTATCAGGAGGCGCTGTTTCGCACCGCGCAGATTGCCGCGGACGCCAAAATTCCGGGTTCTCCAGTTCTGTTTTCGTGGCCTTCGGCCGCTGCCGTCGCCGGCTATGTCGCCGACCGCGATGCGGCTCTCTCCTCGCGCAGCGACCTCGACTCGCTTGTCGCCGCGCTCTCGGCTTCCGGAAAGGTGAAACGCATTATCCTTTTCGGACATAGCATGGGCGGATTCCTGGTGATGGAAACGGTGCGCCAGCTCAAACTACAGCATCGCGACGACGTCATCGGCAAACTGGCGGTGATCCTCGCAGCCCCTGACATCGACGTCGATGTTTTCCGATCCCAGCTGAAGGATATCGGTCGGATGCCTATTCCCATATGTCTTCTCGTTTCGAAGGATGACCGGGCGCTGGTGGCCTCGAGCTTCATAGCGGGGGAGCGGGCGCGCGTCGGACGCCTCGATATCGACGATCCCGTCATCAGGGAGGCTGCCTTGAAGGAAAGGCTTCGGGTCATCGACATCACGTCGATCCAGGCATCCGACGGGCTGGGGCACGACCGCTACGCATCGCTCGCCAAGTTCGGAGCGCAGCTTGCCTCCTTCGAAAGCGGCAGGCGTTCGACCGCCGGCGACGTTGGCGCCTATGTCTTCGATGCCGCCGGCGCTGCGGTCGCAAGTCCGTTTCGTCTAGCCGGGCGTGTCGTCGGCTCGCAATGACCAGACGGAGGTCAGGGCGGCGATGGCTAATCCTCAGGCATCACCAAGACATGTGCATAATGTGACTATTAAATTGTCACATGCATAAATGGAGAGCAGACTTCCCCCCGTGGTCAAATTGACCTCGAGGATATGGGAGGGCATTCATGAGCGTAAAAAATCCGTCTCCCTCGTTGTACAACGAGGATCTCGCACCTGCCGAGGAGCGCAAATGGGGTGCATTCAGCATCTTTAACGTCTGGACATCAGACGTCCACAGCCTGTGGGGCTATTATCTGGCGGCGAGCCTGTTCCTGCTATGCGGCAGCTTCGTCAATTTCGTCATCGCCATCGGCATCGGATCTCTGGTCATCTTCTGCCTGATGAGCCTGGTCGGCAATGCGGGCGTGCGCACCGGCGTCCCCTTTCCGGTTCTGGCGCGCGCCTCCTTCGGCACGTTCGGGGCGAATGTTCCAGCACTGGTCCGGGCGGTGGTTGCCTGCTTCTGGTACGGGGCGCAGACCGCTGCCGCATCCGGCGCGATCGTTGCTTTGCTGATCCGCAACGACAGCCTGCTTGCCTTTCATCAAAACAGTCACATGCTCGGCCACTCGACCCTCGAGCTTATCTGCTACGTTGTCGTCTGGGCGCTGCAGCTGCTGATCATTCAGCGCGGGATGGAAACGGTTCGCAAATTCCAGGATTGGGCCGGACCCGCCGTCTGGATCATGATGCTGGTGCTCGCGGTCTATCTGGTCGTCAAGTCAGGCACCTTCTCCTTCGGGTCTGAAATCCCGCGCGACGTGCTGATCGAAAAGACCAAGGATGCCGGCGTGCCGGGCGAGCCCGGTTCGATCGCAGCCCTTGCTGCCGTAGCCGCCACCTGGATCACCTATTTCGCAGCGCTCTACCTGAATTTCTGCGATTTCTCGCGCTACGCAACGAATGAAAAGGCGCTGAGGAAAGGCAACCTCTGGGGACTGCCGATCAATCTCCTGGCGTTCTGCCTCGTCGCAGGTGTGACGACCACCGCCGCCTTCACCGTCTACGGAGAGGTGCTGCTGCATCCGGAACAGATATCGGCGAAATTCGACAGCTGGTTCCTGGCGCTGCTTGCGGCGCTGACATTCGCGATCGCAACGCTCGGCATCAACGTCGTGGCGAACTTCGTGTCTCCGGCCTTCGACTTCGCCAACGTCTTCCCGCGGCAGATCAACTTCAAGCGCGGCGGATATATCGCCGCCCTGATCGCTCTCGTGCTTTACCCGTTTGCTCCGTGGGAGACGGGTGCCGCGCATTTCGTCAATTTCATCGGGTCGACGATGGGGCCGATCTTCGGAATCATGATGGTGGACTACTATCTCATAAGGAAGAGCCAGCTGAACGTCGAAGCGCTCTACCATGAGAATGGCGAGTTCCGCTTCCAGAACGGATGGCACGGCAATGCCTTCATCGCATTTGCGGTGGGGGCGTTGTTTTCCTCGATCCTGCCGACTTTCACCACCATCCTGCCGGACTGGTGGGGCACTTACGGCTGGTTCTTCGGCGTCGCCATCGGCGGAGCGATCTATTTCGTGTTGAGAATGGGCGCGCGGCGCAATCCGGCCTTCGCGTCCTGACCGAATGAAAAGCGCCCGGCAATCGCCGGGCGCCTTTTTATGTCGGGGATTCCTGTCTCCGCCCGTTTCAGCGGCGAGCGGCAACCGCATGGACGATATTTCCACGGACACATGAGTCTGCCCGGCGCCTGGCCGGATGAAGGCGGCTGGTCAAACCCGGCACCGACGCAGTGATGCATGTTTTACGAAATAGCATTATGATCGGCTGAGCGCCTGACCGGCGAAGGGATTGACCCCGCGGATATATGATCCCGTGCGGCCATGGAGAGGATAGCTGGATTTGGAACGGCTGAAGGATCTGAACGGTATTTCCGCGCTGGCAGACGGGGGTTCCACATCACCGCCGTATGAACGGCCCGGCGTCGTGGCCGCCGCCGTTTATCAGCAGGGGCAACGCATTCGCGACATCAGGGTAGAGGAGGCCGGCGAATGGCGAAGCCGGGAGAATGCCGTCGTCTGGATCGGCCTGCACGAGCCGGATGAAGTGCTGCTGCATCAGGTCCAGGCCGAGTTCAATCTCCATGCCTTGGCGATCGAGGATGCAGCACAGCCTCACCAGCGCCCGAAACTGGAAATTTACGGCGACGCGATGTTCATCGTCGCCCGGACCGCCCATATGAAGGATGACGAAATCGTCTTCGGCGAAACGCATCTGTTCGTCGGTCGCGGTTATGTCGTTTCCGTCCGCCACGGCGACTCGTCCTCCTATCTGGCGGTGCGTCAGCGATGCGAGGCCACGCCGGCAGCACTTGCCCATGGCGAGAATTATATTCTCTATTCCATCCTCGATTTCATCGTCGACAACTACATGCCTGTCATCGAGGTCGTGCAGGAGGAGGTCGAGAAGCTCGAGGATCTGGTGCTGCGTGAACAGCTGGAAAAGTCCGACATCGAGCGGCTTTACCTGTTACGGCGCAAGCTGCTGCGGCTGCGCAACGCTGTGGTGCCGCTGGTAGACGTCTGCCGGCGATACGAGCACATCGATCTTCCCGGGATGGATCCGACGCTCCAGTCGCTGTTTCGCGATGTGACCGATCACGTGCGCCGGGTTCAGGAAGATATCGATGCACTGCGCGAGGTCCTCGCCTTCGCCTTCGAGGCCAGCGTGATGATCGGCCAGACGGAGCAGACGGCGATCGCCCGCAAGCTCGCTGCCTGGGCGGCGATCCTCGCGGTTCCCACCGCGATCGCCGGTATCTACGGAATGAATTTCAACGATATGCCGGAGCTGAAATTCCAGTACGGCTATTTCGTCGTGCTCGGCGTCATCGTCACCTTGTGCCTGGGCCTCTTCACTTTCTTCCGTCGGAAGAAGTGGCTCTAAATATGTGATGCAGGGGCGGGTATGCGGTAGACGGACACGCGGCTTGGCGAAGGTACGTCAGCACAAGGCCTTCAGCAGCCGGTCCCGATTGCTGCGAACGTAGTCCATATCGCTGAGATACAACCGGGCGTCTCCGGCAACCACGTCCTCCATGAACGTCTCATCTCCGGCGGCCGCACCTGCCAGCATGAAATCTACGAGCGCCTGCAGCCGCCTGCAGATCATCTCAGGGAGCTGGAGCCGGTCTTCCATCGTCGCCCCATATGCCGTGCAAAAGATTTCCGCGCGATGCAGCTGTTCGTCGAGGCCGAAGGCTACGTCCGGATTGGCGGGATCGGAAAGCGGCGCCCAGCGGTAGACCGAATAGGCCAGATCCCATAGGCGCGGTGCGGGATGGGCGGTATCGAAATCGATGATCCCAACAGCCTCATGGTCTACCGTCGCGACATTGTAGGGCGCATAGTCGCCGTGGCATATGATCTCGCGCGGCTCCTGTGGCGGCAGCATCCATGTCTGGACCTCGCGATCCGATTCGAGAAACCCTTGAGATGCCGAATGAAATTCGCGCAGGAGCCTGGCTGCGGAAAGCAGCATGCGCTCCGACCCGACAAACTGGTCGCTCAGGTCTTCGCAGACGCGCCCGGCGACATAACCGACGACTTCCTGGTTTCCGGTTATTTCAATCGGATCCGGCGCTCCTAGAAAGCCTCTGCTCCTGAGATGGCGCAAAAACCGGTGCACCGTCGGCGTCCATGCGCCGGAAGGCCGTACGACGGTATCGCCGTCCTGCCAGATCTGCCCGGTTCGTCCGCCCTCCAACAGTTTCACGTTCCGGCCCCCTGACGTTCCTTATGCGAATTCAGTTTTTCGATATGGGCCTGAACCGTGGCGCCAAGGTTTGTCTCATGGCAGTTCCGGTAGAACGCCACGACGTCGGAGGCCATTCCGTCGGGGATGGGGACGAAGTCTTCAAGCCGCAGGCCGCTTGAACTGCCGAGTTGCGGATCGGCCAGCTGGCTCTCACTCAAACTGCCGACACGATCGGCCAGGGCTCGGAAATAGGCGAGGTTGCCATCCACCGCCGAAGGAGAGTGCGTCCGGCCATGCGCAGGGATGACCAGTCTTGCATTGAGGTCACGTATCCGCTCGAGCGAGGAGCGGATCAAGCGCAGGTCGCCTGCATTTTTGCTCCAGACTTCGGGGATGGGATATTCCACCGCGTCGACGGCCAGGCAGATGCGAAGTTCGGGAATCCATACGGCGATATGGTCGGGCGTGTGTCCCGGCGTATGAATGAGTTCCAGCGTCAGATCACCGCCATTGAGGGTCATCGAGCCGGAGAAGGTAATATCGGGACCGATGAGGTCGACGTTTCGAAACCTCGACTCCCGGCTCGCCTTGTCCCTCAGGACCTCCTGTGCGGAAGGGTAGCGTAAACGGTCGAGCGCGGCGGCATGCGCGATAATCGGAGCGCGCGCAGCAATGGCGGCATTTCCCCAGAAATGATCCCAATCCATGTGCGAATTGATGACGATCAGCGGACGAGTGTTCGTCTGTTCCCCGAGCAGGTCCAGCGCCGCCGTGCAGAGTTCGGGCGTGCCGAGCGTATCGATCAGCACATTGAACCTTTCGGTCCGGACAAACACGGCATCAACCTCGTCCCCCGCCCTGACGATCACGATTCGATCATCGAGTTCGGGATATGAACACAATTCCACCGATGGATTCATGTCTGGCCGCCTCTATTGCAATCGCAGTGATTTCATTCGGATACATCAAGTCTCGTTCGGGCGCCTGATCTTTCAGAACGGTGCGGGGCGGCGAGGGGGCTTCCGTCGGCAACCAAATGGGTCATCGTCCCAGAAAGCGCAAGACTATTCAATTATGTCGCGAACCTTCAAGGTCCGTCTGCGCAGTTCAAGGCTTTTGACGCGCGTATCGAGCGCGTTCCATCGGTCCCGCGCCGGTACGGTCGGCGATGTCTGGCGCAACCTGAATTGAAACTTTCGGTGGAACAACGTCGGGCAACAGAAGTTTGCCTTCAAACCAAACTCGAGCGGCGGCCGATGTCATTCTCTCCAAACCAGGGTGTGTTGAGCGCCCCACCCCGGATCTATTATGTCAATCCACTCCTTCTTCAGGGTATCGACGCGTGGCGCGAGGTATTTGACCACGCGGCGGATACCGGTTTCGACCGTGTGCTGACGGCACCTCTATTCGATAGGGGCGGGGAGCGCAGCATCTTTGCCTCCCAGGATCTGAATCGCCTTGATCCTCAACTGTCGCTCGGAAGCGCAATCGAGGATGGGGTGGGACGCTTGGCGGAGGCCGCCCGCAAGAGCGGCATCGCCTTGATGATGGACCTGATGCTCGACGGCAAGGCCCGGAATTCCGAGGCGGGCTTTCGCCCCGTCGATCCGAGACGCTCACCATTGGATCCGGAAGAGCCGATGATCGCGATGGAAGCGGAGTCTCGATCCCGACTGTTAGAAGAGTGGACAGAACGGTTGCAAGAACTTGCCGGTCTCGGCCTCTCCGGCTATCGGGTGCTCGGGATCGATCGCATTGCGCCGGCGGTTTTCAAATCGCTGATTGCGGCGGTGCGCCAGAAGGCGGACGCGCAATTCTTCGCCTGGACGCCCGGCACTGATTTTGGGGCGAGGAGCGCGGTCAAGAATACAGGCTTTGATGGATGTTTTTCATCGATGGCCTGGTGGGATTTTGACGAGAGATGGTTCATCGAAGAACACCGCGTCCAGAAGCAGCTAGGCTGGCAGATCGCTTTTCCGGAGCCGCCATTCGCCAGGCGGATCGCGCACGGAACCGAGAGCCGCGAAATCGTTGAACGGCGCGCCATAAGGGCGCTGCGCCTAGCTGCCTCGCTCGGCGGCGGCCTGATGGTTCCGATGGGCTTCGAATATGGCGCAGCCGCGCCGCTCGATCCGACCCATGGGAATGGAACGGGTTTGCGGGGACTGCGGCATGACCTTGCTTTCGATATCTCCTCCGAAATTCGCCTTGCAAACACCGAGATCGGCAATAAACCCCATGCGCCGACCGCATCGCTTCGGCTCATCCGCAACGCCAACGGACCAGTCTCAGCGCTGCTGCAGTCTGAGGCGGAAGACCTTCGTAGCACCGAGAATGTGCGGTTCATCCTGCTCAACAGGGATCTTCGGAAAAGTGCGCCCGCTCCAGTGACCGCACTGCGCGAAGCGGCCTCCGGTTTTCTGCCCGCCGCAGCCGACGGCACGGCTCTGCGGCTACGGGCAGGGGAGACCCTGGTGGTCGAAGGCAAGGCGCCGGCGCCGATCACATCCCAGCTGATCCTCGACGCTGAGCAGGCGACGGCGTCGCCGCGGCTCGCCATCGAAAACATCACGCCGCGGGTCGATGACGGGCGCTTTCCCGTCAAGCGGGTGGTCGGCGACATCGTCACAGTGGAGGCGGATATATTCGCCGACGGCCACGACCCGATCGCCGCGGTCCTGCTCTGGCGGCCGCTCGATGCGGCGGACTGGAACGAGACGGAGATGCAATTGGTCGAGAATGACCGCTGGCGCACCGAATTCCTATTAGAACGGGTCGGGCGCTATGAATTTGCCGTCGAGGCATGGAAGAACCCGTTTGCGATTTTTCGCTACGAACTGACGAAGAAGAACGATGCCAGGCTGGATCTGAAGCTTGAACTCCAGGAGGGGATAAAGCTCGTCCGTTCGGCCGAGATGCATGCAGGTGACACGCTCCGCGCCGAATTAAAGGCGCTGCTCGCCAATCTCGAGAGCGCCTCAGATGCCGAGCGAACGGCGATCCTTCTCGATGCCGGAACATCTGAATTGATGAACAAGGCGGACAGGCGGCCGTTTCGGCTTCGCTCGACGGCAAGCGCCGTCGATGCCGAACGCAAGGAGGCTGCCTTTGCCAGCTGGTACCAGATCTTCCCGCGATCGCAGAGCGGCGATCCGAACCGACACGGCACCTTCGACGACGTCATCCCGAGATTGCCCGCCATCCGTGACATGGGCTTCGACGTGCTCTATTTCCCGCCCATTCATCCGATCGGTTCGACCAACCGGAAAGGCCGCAACAACAGCCTGAAAGCAGGGCCAGATGACCCCGGGAGCCCCTATGCCATCGGTTCCGAGGAGGGCGGCCATGATGCCATCCACCCCGAGCTCGGCGAGTTCGAGGATTTCCGCCGGCTGGTGGAGGAGGCAAGCCGGCACGGTCTGGAGATCGCTCTCGACCTGGCGATCCAGGCGTCGCCGGATCACCCCTGGCTGAAGGAGCATCCCGGCTGGTTCGACTGGCGTCCCGACGGCACGATCAAATACGCCGAAAACCCGCCGAAGAAATACGAGGACATAGTCAACGTCGATTTCTACACAAAAGATGCGCTGCCTTCACTATGGCTGGAGCTCAGGGATATCGTCCAGCTTTGGGTAGACCAGGGCGTCAAGCTGTTTCGCGTCGACAATCCGCACACAAAGCCCTTTCCGTTCTGGGAATGGCTGATCGGCGATATCAGGGCCCGTCATCCCGATGTGATCTTCCTATCGGAAGCCTTCACCAAGCCGAAGGTGATGTACCGCTTGGCGAAGATCGGCTTCTCCCAGTCCTACACCTATTTCACCTGGCGCAATGCCAAGTGGGAACTTGAGCAATATATGCGGGAGCTGACGGAGACGGCGCCGAAGGAATTCTTCCGCCCGCATTTCTTCGTCAACACGCATGATATCAATCCGGATTTCCTGCAGAACGCGCCGCGCCCGGCCTTCCTGATCCGCGCAGCACTTGCCGCCACCCTGTCGGGATTGTGGGGCGTTTATAACGGTTTCGAACTTTGCGAGGGGCGTCCCGATGCCAAGCGCAAGGAATATGCCGACAGCGAGAAATACGAAATCCGCGCCTGGGACTACGACCGCCCGGGCAATATCATCGCTGAGATCAGGATGCTCAACCGCATCCGGAACGAAAATCTTGCCCTGCATTCGCATCTCGGGCTGACGCTGCTAAACGCCTCGAATGACAACATTTTGTTCTTCGAGAAGGCGAGCCGCGCCCGCGACAATGTTTTGTTGATCGCCATCAGTCTCGACCCCCACAATTTCCAGCAGAGCGACGTCGAGCTGCCGCTCTGGAAGTGGTCGCTCGGAGACGGTGGAGCGCTCGACGCCGAAGACTTGGTCGCTGGGCATCGGTTCAGATGGAATGGCAAGTGGCAGAGAGTGAGCTTCAACCCTCAGATCCTGCCCTTTGCGATCTGGCGCGTTCGCGCAGCGGAGGCATGAATGGACACCTTGAATCCTGATGGTATGAACCAGCCGCTCTGGTACAAAGACGCTATCATCTACCAGCTGCACATCAAGTCGTTCTACGACGCCAATGGCGACGGGGTCGGCGACTTCGCCGGCCTGCACCAGAAGCTCGATCACATCGCAGCCCTCGGCGTCAATGCCATCTGGCTTTTGCCCTTCTTTCCCTCTCCGCGCCGAGACGACGGCTACGACATCGCCGACTATGGCAGTGTCAGCTCCGATTACGGAACGGTGGAGGACTTCCAGGCTTTCGTCGACGCCGCCCACCAGCGCAATATCCGCGTCATCATCGAACTCGTCATTAATCACACCTCCGATCAGCATCCCTGGTTCCAGCGCGCGCGCCAGGCGCCGGCGGGATCGCCAGAGCGCGACTTCTACGTCTGGTCCGATACCGATCAGAAATTTCCGGAAACGCGGATCATTTTCATCGATACGGAAAAATCCAACTGGACATGGGACGCGGTCGCCGGCGCCTATTACTGGCACCGTTTCTATTCCCATCAGCCCGACCTCAATTTCGATAGCCCCCTTGTCATGGAGGAATTGCTGAGGGTGATGCGCTTCTGGCTGGAAACCGGCATCGACGGATTTCGTCTCGACGCGATCCCCTACCTCGTCGAGCGCGAGGGGACGATCAACGAAAACCTGCCGGAAACCCACGCGATCCTCAAACGCATACGCGCCGCGCTCGATGCCACCCACCCCGGCGTGATGCTGCTTGCCGAGGCCAATCAATGGCCGGAGGACACGCGCGAATATTTCGGAGAGGGTGACGAATGCCACATGGCCTTCCACTTCCCGCTGATGCCGCGCATGTATATGGCCATCGCCAAGGAGGACCGGTTTCCGATCACCGACATCCTGCGCCAGACGCCTGAAATTCCCGACAACTGCCAATGGGCGATCTTCCTTCGCAACCATGACGAGCTGACGCTCGAAATGGTGACCGACGCCGAGCGGGATTATCTCTGGGAGACCTATGCATCCGACAAACGTGCCCGCATCAATCTCGGCATAAGGCGGCGCTTAGCGCCGTTGATGGAGCGCGACCGCCGGCGGATCGAGCTGATGAACGCGCTTCTTCTGTCGATGCCGGGAACGCCTGTCATCTATTACGGGGACGAGATCGGCATGGGTGACAATATCTATCTCGGCGACCGGGACGGGGTGCGGACGCCGATGCAATGGTCGCCGGACCGTAACGGCGGCTTCTCCAGGGTAGACCCGGCGCGTCTCGTCCTGCCGCCGGTCGCAGATCCCCTTTACGGTTTCGAGGCGGTCAACGTCGAGGCGCAGAGCACGGATGCGCATTCGCTGCTCAACTGGACGCGCAAGATGCTGGCGCTGCGCGGCAGGCATCCGGCCTTCGGGCGCGGCTCATTGCGGTTCCTCTCGCCTGAGAACCGAAAGATTCTCGCTTATCTCAGGGAGTATGAGGGCGAGACGCTGATGTGCGTCGCAAACCTCTCGCGGCTGCCCCAGGCGGTCGAGCTCGACCTCTCGGCTTTCGAGGGCCGCGTACCGATCGAATTGACCGGCATGTCGCCCTTTCCGCCGATCGGCCAGCTGACCTATCTGCTAACATTGCCGCCCTACGGTTTCTTCTGGTTCCAGCTGGAGGCCGATGCCGACCCACCGGCATGGCGCACCGCGCCGCCGGAGCAGCTTCCCGATCTGGTGACGATGGTCATCCGCCGCGGCCTGCTCGATCTTGTCGATGAACCCAAGCTTGCGCGCACCCTCAGCACCGAAATCCTGCCGGCCTATCTCGCGAAGCGGCGGTGGTTCGGGGCGAAAGACCAGGCGCTTCAGGCGGCACGTCTGATCTCCGCAACGCCGATCCCGTTTGCCGACGGCATCGTTCTCGGCGAATTGGAAGCCGTGCTGCCGAACCACAGCGAATCCTACCAGCTGCCGCTGGCGGTTGCCTGGGACGATGCGCAACCGTCCGCGCTGACCCAGCAGCTGGCACTCGGACGGATTCGCCAGGGCAGGCGCGTCGGTTTCCTGACGGACGGATTTGCCGTGGAGGCAATGGCGCGTGGCATCCTGCGTGGGCTTGGAGACCGCTCGCGCATCACCGGCCGCACCGGCACCCTCGAATTTCTCGGCACCGAGCGGCTCGACCGCCTCGAAGTCACCGACGACCTTCCGGTCCATTGGCTCTCGGCCGAGCAGTCCAACAGCTCGCTGATTGTCGGCGACCTCGCGATGATCAAGCTGATCAGGCACATCTTTCCCGGTATTCATCCGGAGGTCGAGATGACGCGCTATCTGACGCGCGCCGGCTATGACCACACGGCGCCCCTGCTCGGCGAGGTCGCGCATACGGATTCCAGCGGACGCCGTTCGACCTTGATCATCGTCCAGGGCGCGATCCGCAATCAGGGCGACGCCTGGAACTGGATGTTGAACAATCTGCGCCGTGGGGCAGACGAACTCGTGCTGAACGACCCGGCTGTCCAACCGGGCGATGACGTCTTTCGGCCGTTGATCAGCTTCGTCGCGATGGTCGGCCTCAGGCTCGGCGAACTGCATGTCGTGCTCGCCGGGGATACCGGGGACGAGGCCTTCAGCCCGGTGGTCGCTGGCGACAGTGAGGTCGAAGCGATAAAGAAGGCGGTTGCCGGCGAGGTCGCCTATGCCCTGTCGAAGCTCGACGAACGCGCAGAGAATGCCGATCCCGCCATCGACCTGCTTGCGGCACCGCTTCTCGAGCGCCGCTCCGAACTCGTCGAACTCGCCGCGACGCTGGCGGAAAGCACCCGTGATATGCTGATGACGCGCACGCATGGCGATTTTCATCTTGGCCAGATCCTCGTCAGCGAAGGCGATGCCGTCATCATCGACTTCGAGGGCGAGCCCGCGAAAAACCTGACCGAGCGCCGGGCCAAGACAAACCCGCTGCGTGATGTCGCCGGGCTTTTGAGATCGCTGAACTACCTCGTAGCCACCGCCCAGCTCGATAACGACGCGGTCATCGAACATGAGAACGAAGTCCGGCGCGAGGCGATCGCCCGCTTCGGGCGCCATGCTGAGGAGGCCTTTCTCGATGCCTATTCGCAGGCGGTCTCCGTATCGAAGGAGCTTGACATGCCACCCGATCAAAGACGGAGGGTTCTCGATGCCTTTCTTCTCGAAAAGGCCGCCTATGAGATCGCCTATGAGGCCCGCAACAGGCCGAAATGGCTTCCGATCCCGCTATCCGGCTTTACCGAAATCGTATCGCGTCTGGCGGGGGTCAAGGCATGAATGTTGAGCGCTCGGAACTCCTGGCGGGCATCGGACAGGATGCGCTATGGGCCTTGATCGAGGGCCGCCACGGCGATCCCTTTTCGATCCTCGGTCCTCACGAAAGCGGCGGCATGACGATCGTGCGGGTATACCTGCCTGGCGCCGAAGCGGTTGATCTCATTGATGCGACGAGCGGCCGGGTGGTGACGCCGTTCAGCATCGCCCACCCGTCAGGCCTGTTTGCCGCGGCCGCCGCCTCGAGGACGGGATACCGGCTGCGGATCACATGGCCGGATGCAGTCCAGATCACCGAGGACCCCTACAGTTTCGGTCTGCTGCTCGGAGAGCTCGACCTCCATCTGATATCGGAGGGCACTCACTATAGTCTGAGCCGGACGCTCGGCGCGGTGGCGATGTCGATCGACGGTGTACCGGGCGTTCGTTTCGCCGTGTGGGCGCCAAATGCGCGCCGCGTCTCGGTTGTCGGCGACTTCAACGCCTGGGACGGACGGCGAAACCCGATGCGGCTGAGACCGTCGGCGGGCGTCTGGGAACTGTTCATGCCACGCCTCGCCCCGGGCGAAAGATACAAGTTCGAGATCGTCGATGCGCAGGGGACCTGCCTGCCGCAGAAGGCCGATCCGGTGGCGAGGGCGAGCGAGGCCGCTCCGTCCACAGCCTCCATCGTCGCATCGTCAACGCCGTTTCGATGGACCGATGACGGCTGGATGAAGGGCCGGTCCCGGCAAGACAGGCTGGAGGGCGCGTTCTCCGTCTATGAGGTGCACGTCGGCTCCTGGTTTCGCGATCAAAAGGACGGCAACAGGTCGCTCGACTGGGTCGAACTCAGCCAGCGGCTGGTTCCCTATGTCAGCGACATGGGCTTTACCCATATCGAGCTGCTTCCGATCATGGAGCATCCGTTCGGCGGCTCCTGGGGCTATCAGCCGCTCGGCCTTTTCGCTCCAACCGGCCGATATGGGACGCCTGAGGATTTCGCCTATTTCGTCGACCGGTGCCATGGCGCCGGGCTCGGCGTCATTCTCGACTGGGTGCCCGCCCACTTTCCCACCGACGTATGGGGGCTTGCCCGCTTCGACGGCAGCGCGCTTTACGAGCACGAAGATCCGCGCGAAGGCTTTCACCGCGACTGGAACACGCTGATCTACAATCTCGGCCGCAACGAGGTGAAGGGTTTCCTGATCGCCAGCGCGCTGGAATGGCTGGAGCGCTACCATATCGACGGTTTGCGGGTCGATGCCGTTGCCTCGATGCTTTACCGCGACTACAGCCGCAACGAGGGCGAATGGATTCCCAACCGATATGGCGGCCGGGAGAATCTGGAAGCTGTCGAATTCTTCAAGCACCTGAACAGCATCATTCACGAGCGCTGCCCGCACGCGGTGACGATCGCCGAGGAATCGACGGCCTGGCCGGGGGTGACGAAGCCGCCGGAGCAAGGGGGGCTGGGCTTCGACATCAAATGGAACATGGGCTGGATGCATGACAGCCTGAGTTACATCGAGAAGGATCCGATTTACCGGAGTTACGCCCATGGCACGATGACCTTCGGCATGATCTACGCCTATTCCGAACGCTTCATTCTGCCGATTTCACATGACGAAGTCGTCTACGGAAAGGGCTCGCTGCTGACGAAGATGCCGGGCGACGAATGGCAGAAATTCGCCAATCTGCGCAGCTATCTCGCCTTCATGTGGGGCCATCCCGGCAAGAAGCTCTTGTTCATGGGGAGCGAAGTCGCTCAGCCTGGCGAGTGGAACCATGACGGGTCGGTGACCTGGGATGTGCTGGACCGGCCTCAGCATGCAGGAATTCAGCGGCTGGTGAAGGATCTGAACGGCCTTTACGCGGACGAGCCGGCATTGCAGTTCGGCGACTTTCATCCCGAGGGTTTCGAATGGGCGGCAGCCGACGACGCCGTCAATTCCGTCCTCGGCATGCTCCGTTATGCGCCCGATGGCGCTTCACCGGTGCTGGTCATGTCGAACTTCACGCCGGTGCCGCGTTACGGCTACAGGATCGGCGTGCCGCAGGACGGGGTGTGGATCGAGCGGATTACCACGGATGCGCGGGAATATGGCGGCTCGGGCCTTGTCAATGGCGCCGTGTCGAGCGAGCCCATTCCCGCACACGGCAGGCCCGTCTCCCTGTCGCTGACGCTGCCGCCGCTGGCGACGATCTTTCTCAAGGGACCGTCATTTTGATCGGTTTCATTCGGTGTGCGGAGCCGGATGAATGAAAGGCCAAGGGCTCGCCTCGGATCCCTTCTCGATGGGAACCTCGATGAGAACAGGTTCGTCGAGAGATAGGGCTTTCTCGATCGCGTCTTTCAATTCGCCAGGGCTCGTCACCTTGAATGCTCGAATGCCGAAGCTCTCGCCAAGCGCGACAAAATCTGGATTGGTCAGCTCCGAGCCAAGATAGCGGCCTTTATACGCCTGCTTCTGGTCACGCAGTACGTTGCCATAGGCCGAATTGTTGAAGACGATGGCGATGACATTGATCTTATGCTGGACGGCGGTAGCGAGTTCCTGAACCCCGAACATGAAGCCGCCATCGCCGGAAACAGAAATAACGGCCTTGTCGGGATTGGCGACTTTCACGCCCAAGGCCGTGTTGAAGCCGAAACCCAGATTGTCCTGATAGCCGCATGTGACGTACTGACGAGGGGCATAGACCGGGAATGCAAATCGGGCGGTAAAGCCCATCTGGCAGATTTCCTCGACGAAGAAGCCGTCCCTTGGCAGGGCTTCGCGAATGGCATCGAGATAGACGAGTTGCGGCTGCACTGCCGAGAAGCGAGACCTTGCCTTTTCGTTGAGCTCGGCAAATTCGCGCGTGCGATCCTTGCGGCTGGAACCTGCCAGCGCATCGAGCAGAGCCTGCGTTCCCTCCTTGGCATCCGAGACGATGCCGACATCGGGCTTGAGACGGACCATCTCGGTTGGATCGATATCGATGCGGATCACCTTGAGATCCTTGGGAAGCCACTTCCATCGCATGAACTGCAATTCCAGCCGGCTGCCGATCCCGATCAGAACATCAGTATTCTTCCAATATTCGTAGGCGGCGACGAAATTCAGGTAGTTGGGATGGTCGTCGGCGACGATGCCCTTGCCGGAGCGATGGGACGTGACCGGCGACTGCAGCAATTCCGCAAGAGCAGCGATTTCCGCTCCAGCATCCACCGCGCCGCCACCAACCATGATCATCGGGTTGCTGGCACCTGATATCAGTGACGCCGCGGCAGCGACCTGATCAGGGTTGACGGCCGGATGAGGTGCTCTCGTGCCAACCGGCAGATCGGTTTCTGGGCCGAATTGCCCGAACACGTCCCATGGCGCTTCGACCGCTCCTGGACCCTGGCGGCCGGAGAGCATTTTGGCGACGACCTCGGCCGTGACAGGACCGGTTTCGGACTGGTGATTGATCCGCTCCGCCGTTTTCGTAATCCCGCGCATCGTCGCGAGCTGATCCGGCAGTTCGTGCAACTGTCCTCTGCCTTGACCGATCAGGTGGGACATGATGTTGCCGGTGATGCACAGCACCGGGGCATTGGCGCCGTAAGCGGTGCAGAGCGCCGCGCCGGAATTGAGGACGCCTGGGCCTGGAACGACGGTATAGGCGCCGATCTGGCCGGTGGATTTGGCATAGCCATAGGCCATGTAACCGGCGCCCTGTTCGTGTCTGGTGTGAATGAACCGAATTCTGTCACCGGCACCGTAGAGGGCATCGTTAAAATCATACATGTGGGCGCCGGGGATGCCGAATACGGTGTCGATCCCATGGGCGACGAGTGAACGGGTCATCGCCTGACCGGTCGTTTCTTTCCTGCTCATTTCAGGCAGCCTTCGGCCCGGAGCGCCGCGACGATGGCGTCGGCGTCTGCCGGTTGCATGCCCGCGAGATTCATACGCCCGGAATCCGCCATGTAGATGCCGTGCCTGGCCCGGAGGGCCGCAGCCGTTTCTTTGGACATGGAAAGATTGGAAAACAGGCCGCGTTGCCGGCGGATGAAGGTCAGATCGAGAGCCGCGGCGGCCAGCGCTGCACGATTGCCGTTGACGCGCAGGCACATCTCTTCGAGCTCAGCGCGCCACATGGCCGACATCTCTTCGCTTTCGAGGATGGACCTGACGACCGCGGCTCCATGATCGGGCGGCATGGACCAGTTGACTCGAGCAAGTGCCGCAATGTTACTTTCGGCCTTCCTGAGGGCATCCTCATTGCGGGTCATGACATAGAGCGCGCCGACACGCTCGCGATAAAGACCGAAATTCTTGTCGCAGGAATAGGCGATCAGCGCCTCATCAACCGCCTCGAGGATCATGCGCGTCGGCGCGGCGTCCTGTTCGAGGCCGTCGCCGAGGCCCTGATAGGCGAGATCGATGAACGGCACCAGCCGATGCGCAACGAGAATCTCGGTAATCTGCCGCCACTGTTCCATGGTGAAATCGATGCCGGTCGGGTTGTGGCAGCAACCGTGAAGCAGCACGACGTCGCCTTCCCGAGCGGAAGACAAGCAGGCGACCACGCTTTCGAATTTCACCTGCTGCGACATCAGGTCAACGAAAGCGTACTCCTTTACCGGCAAGCGCGCCGAGCTGAAGATCGGCGCATGATTTGGCCAGCTTGGCGTCCCGAGCAGAAGCCTGGCCGATGGATTTGCCGCTTGGATGAGCTCAGCACCGAGACGCAGGGCGCCGCTTCCACCGGGTGTCTGAATGCCGACAAGGCGTTGAGCAAACGTCGGCGATTTTCCGAAGATGATGGGCTGCAGGAGGCGCACGAATTGCAGGTCACCTTCCGGGCCAAGATATTTCTTGCTGTCCTGGGTCTCCAGGAGAAACTGCTCCGCTGCCTTTACGGCACGCATCACCGGCGTGCGTCCCATGGAGTCACGATAAACCCCAACCCCCAGGTCGATTTTCCCAGGGCGATCGTCGGCCTGGAAGGCCTTGATGAGAGCAAGCAGGCTGTCGGCTGGCCGACTGTTCAGTTCGTCAAACACAAGTCCACCTCGTTTCCGTAATTCTGGCTCGCAGACTAGCGGAACTTTCGCGACGAATTTCTGCGATTATCTCCCTGTAACGACGCATCTATGCAGACAATCAGCGCGATATGGCTATGATGTGCAGAAATTCACCGTCCGAGGAGGGTGGCCATGCTTGACCCATTCGATATCAAATTGCTCGCCGCTCTCCAGCAAAACAGCGAGCTGACGCAGAACGAACTCTCTCTGAAGGTCAATCTCTCCGCGACCCAGTGCGCACGCCGTTTGGAAAGGCTGCGCAACGAGCAATATATCCAGAGTGTCGTCGCCATCCTCAATCCCGTGAAACTGGGTTTCACCGTCGTTGCCCATACGCTCGTCAGCTTGAGAGCGCATACGGAAGGCGGAAACGAGCAGCTTCATCGTTTCATCGAGACCGCGCCGGAAATCCTGGAGTGCTATTCGCAGACCGGTGACGCCGACTTTCTGATGAAGGTCATGACGCGCGACCTCGAACATCTCAGCCAATTTCTGGAAAGAATGATCCGGGTCACTGACAATCTGGCATCGGTGAAGTCAAGTATCGTCCTCAAGACACTGAAAAAGACGACCGCTTTGCCGCTGCAGATCGTGACGTGAGAGCCGCTCTCACCTGAGATAATGGATATGCGGGCGCGAGTGATAGGGTGAGGCTTCGATCCGGGCTTCGACGGAAAAGACATCCTTTAGAAGCTCCTCGCTCAACACGTCCTGCGGCGCGCCGGAGGCGACAATCCTGCCATGCTGCAGGATGATCAGCTCATCGCAGAACATGGCGGCATGGTTGAGATCGTGCAGGGCGACGATGCTGGTGATCGGCAGGCCGGAGACGAGCCGCATCAGCCCGATCTGATGCTGGATATCGAGATGATTTGTCGGCTCGTCGAGGATCAGCTCCTGCGGCGACTGGGCAAGCGCCCTTGCGATATGCGTCCGCTGCTTTTCGCCGCCCGACAGGTTCAGCCAGCGATCGTCGCGCTTCTCCGCCATGCCGGCGCGCGTCAGCGCCTCTTCAACCGCCTCTTCGTCGGCCCTCGTCCAGCCTGAAAACATAGACCGGTGCGGGAAACGGCCGAGCTTGACGACGTCGACGACCCGCAGATTGGCATTCGTCGTGGCGTGCTGCTCGACGAAGGCGATCCGCCGGGCGATCGAGCGGCGGCTGATCGTGCCGATGTCGCTGCGGTCGAGCGTGACGCGGCCGGAATGCGGCCGTTTTAGGCCGGCGAGAAGCCGCAGCAACGAGGTTTTGCCCGAGCCGTTCGGCCCGAGCAGGCCGAGCATCCTGCCGGGTGGCGCCTCCAGGGAGACACCCTCCAGGATCGTCTTCCTGCCAATTTTCCAGGTGAGGTTGTCGGCCTTGATGCTCATGACGCGCGCTGGAACCGGTAGAGGATAATCGAGAAGAAGGGAACGCCGACCAAGGCCGTGACGACGCCGATCGGCAGGATCTGGCCGGGAATGAGGGCACGTGCGGCGATGTCGGCGAACACCATGAAGATCGCCCCCGCGATGGCGCAGGCCGGCAGGAGACGAATGTGGAGCGGCCCGACGATGAAGCGGGCGACATGCGGCACGACGAGGCCGACGAAGCCGATCGAGCCCACCATGCTGACGATCGTCGCCGTCATCATCGCGGTCAGCGCGAAAAGTGCCATGCGGGCGCGCCCGACATTGACGCCGAGCGAGGATGCCGCTTCGTCGCCGAAAGCGAAGGCGTCGAGCACGCGGGCGTAGAACAGACAGGCGGCGAGGCCGAACCCGACGACGACCGAGACCAGCGCGAATTCCGGCCAGCGCACGCCGCCGAAACTGCCGAGCAGCCAGAACATGACGTCGCGGGCCTGCTGCGCATTGGCCGAGGTGGTGACGATGTAGGAGGTCGAGGCGTTGAAGAGCTGCGATGCGGCGACGCCGGCAAGGATGGTGCGATCCGCGCCGCCGCGCGTGCCGTTCGAGAGCAGCGCCACGAAGAAGAAGGCTGCGAAAGCGCCGGCAAATGCGCCGGCCGAGAGCGACACCGCGCCCGAGCCGATCCCCAGGATGACAATCGCGACGGCGCCGGTAGAGGCGCCGGCGGAGATGCCGAGCACATAGGGTTCGGCAAGCGGGTTGCGCAGCAGCGACTGCATGATGGCGCCCGACAGCGCCAGACCCGCGCCGCAGAAGGCGGCCACGAGCGCCCGGCTGAGCCGATAATCCCAGATGACGGTCTCATGGATGCGGTTCAGTTCGACCGCGGTCCATCCCAGCCGGTTGGTGACGGCCGAAAACGTGGTTGCAAGCGGGATCGGCAGGTCGCCGATCCCGACGCTGACGCCGATGGCGATAGCGATGAGGCAGAAAGAGGCGAGGAGCAGTGCGAGGATGGCTCCCAGCTGCCGGAAGATACGGCCCGCTTCCGTCACTTCAACAGACCGAGAGCCTTCAGCTGGCCGGCCACCTGCTCAGCGCCGTAGACCGTGCGGACGGTCGGGTTCATGGCCTGGCCGTCCATGATCACGATCGCCTTGTTCTTGACGGCAGCGATCTGGCTGACGGCCGGATCGGTGTTCAGGAAATTGATCTTGGCCTCCGGCTTATCGAGCTCCCAACGGTTGCGGTCGAGACTGGCGACGACGATGACGTCGGGACTGGAGGCGATGATGCCTTCCCAGCCGAGCGTCGGCCATTCCGCTTCCGCTGATATCGCGTTGTGTCCGCCGAGCAGGTCGGCGATGAAGCCGGACGCGCTGTTCTTGCCGCCGAGATAGGCGTCGGCCGACGGGCTGGGGCTGGAGAACCAGAAGACGTAGGAAAGGTTCTTGCCGTCCTTCGAAACGCTCCCGCGAAGTTTGGCTTCGCGCGCCTTGAAGTCGGCGATCAGCGCCTGACCGCGATCGGCGACGTCGAAGATCTGCGAGAGTTCGTCGATCTCCTTGTAGAGAAGATCCATGTTCCACAGCTCGGCGCGGCTGCCGTACTGGTCCTTGACGTCCTTGGTGCTGAGGCAGGTGCTGGGCGAGAGATAGGTCGCGACGCCCACCTTGTCGAAATCCTCGCGCTTGGCGACCTTGCTGTTCGGCCCGACCAGGCTCGGCAGAGCCACCGCCACGAAATCGGGATTTTCGGCGAGGATCGATTCGAAGGTCGGCATCTCGACGGTCAGAAGCTTGACCTTGGCATTGGCTTCTGCAAGCTGCGGCAGGACCTTGCTCGGCCAGAAGGCCGTGCCGGCCATCTTGTCCTCGAGGCCGAGCAGCAGCAGGATTTCAGCGCTGTTTTGGCCGAGGCCGATCGCCCGTTCGGGCGCCTTCCGGAAAGTCACCTGCGCGCCGCAGTTTTCCAGGATCAGCGGGTAGGTCGTCGAACCGGCCAAAGACGGATTTGCGGCAAGGCCGATGATGGCGGAGAGGCCGCAGGCGGCCAGAAGCGATTTGAGGCTGGTCACGAAGAAATTCCCGGTGCGTGAGTGTGTACGGCCGGGGTATAGCCGCAGGAGCCGCCGAGAAACAAGACCGAATGGATCAACTTATAGCAAAAACCGACAGCGCTGAACATTCTCGCCGGATGGCGCACTACCGAAGCGCGTCTCGATCTCCGGCTCTATCGGCGTTCGAGAAACTCCCGGATCGCCTGCGAGAGCGCTTCAGAATTCTCCTCTGCCACGTGATGGCCGCTGTCTATGCCGAAGCCGTGCACGTCATCCGCCCAGTTCCGCCAGATGGCGACGGGATCGCCATAGATCTGTTCCATGTCGTCCCGTAGTGACCAGAGGCATAGCATGGGGCAGGTTACTTTCCGACCGGCGTCGCGGTCCTCGCTGTCGTGCAGATGGTCGATGCGGAGGCCGGCGCGGTAATCCTCGATCATCCCGTGGATCACGGCTGGATCGTGGATGATGTCGACAAGATCGTCATAGGCCTGCTTTCCCATCAGCGCCGGCGAGAGTTTGTCGTACCATGCCAAAGGATCGGCCGAGATCGCCCGTTCCGGCTTTTCCGGTTGAGCGAAGAAGAACCAGTGGTACCAGTCTCTCGCAAATTTCCAGTCGGCGCGTTCGAGATGTTCGATCACGGGAATGCCGTCGGCGATGATGAGTCTCTGCACACGGTCGGGATGATCCATCGCCATGCGGAAGGCAGTCAAGCTTCCGCGGTCGTGGCCGGCCACCGCGAAGTTCTCGTGCCCCAGCCTCAGCATCAGTTCAACGAGGGCTTCCGCTTTTGCGCGCTTCGAAGAGCTGCGGCTGTCGGGAGCATCGAGCGGCTGGTAGGAGCGGCCGAAACCGGGAAGGTCGGGGCAGACGATCGTGAAGTGGGGCGACAGCAGATCGCCCACCTTGCCCCAAGTCATATGTGTCCTGGGATGGCCGTGGAGAAGCAAAACGGCCGGTCCCGTTCCGCCGTGACGGACGCGAAGCGATCCCGGCCCGGCGTCAACGGTATCGAGAGAAAAGCCTTCGAACATGCTCAGCTGAGCTTCCCCACACGTTTGGCATAGTCTGAAAACGTTGCCTCTTCGCCCTTCCGATTGGATTCGCCGGCAAGCTGCAGCACGCGGATCGGAAACAGGATCGCCGCCAGATTGGCGCCTGACAGCTCGTGGTCGTCATCCTCCTCGATCGCCTTTTGAGCCTTCGAGAGCGCAGCGTCGATCTCCCCGCGCGTAAGCAGTTGCTTATCGACGATCGCCTCACATATCGAGGCCATCGCCATGATCAGGCCCTTGAGCTGCAGATTGGCGGTATTCATGAGAACTCCCCAGGTGAAGAAAGGATTTCTAGTCCGGTTCGACCGGTCGGATCGTGTCGACCGAGACCGTACCGTCGAGGATACCGCGCTTTATATCGCGTCTGTTCCGATCGATTTCGATCACGGTGTAAAGCTTATCGTCGCGGAAGGCGCTGGCATTGGCTGTCGTCACGTCCTCGGCGGGCGCCGCGTCGACTTCCATGAAATCGAGTTCGCGCGCCGCGGCAACGATCCTGGCATCGCCGGGCGTCCTGGCCGCAACGACGATGACGCCGTGGTTAGGAGCATTGTCCCATCTTGGATCGTCGGGTTCGGCGATGGGCTCCAGCCGATAGATGTTGAGCATCTCGCCGTCAGTGTCGGGCGACGCTTGCGCGGCCGCGTCCTCGATTTGCGCCTGGCTCTCGACCGACTTTCCGAAAGTGGTCGGGCTGGTCGCGTTGTTGATCTCTTCCTTGCCTGTCCGTGAGACGTTCGACATGTCGCTCTCCATTGTCAGGACGGAAACGACAGCGGCAGCAAAGTGTTCCCGCGCAAGAAAAACCGCAAAGTCCGCCGAGACGGTTTCCGGCGAGCATTTCCGATATCTGCAACTATCAGGCTCATTTTGGGCGGTGAATCATGTTAGGATGGACGCCGGACGGCCCATACCATTTTCTGAGTTGAGCGCTAAATTACCGATCGTCGAAGAGGGGGATTTTCGTGAGCAACCAAACCAGCGAATTCGCGCGCGACAGCGTTGCGGTAGACAGCCTCAATGGGCACGACCCAAAAACGATGGCGTTCGACGACGCCAGCGCGCTTCTGGAAGTCCTCGTCGCGGTCAGGCGCGGCGACTTTTCCGTGCGAATGCGGTCCGACCTGACGGGTCTCACCGGCAAGGTCGCCGATGCCCTCAACGACATCATCGCCGCCAATCAGCGCATGGCCCAGCAGCTCGAGCATGTCGGGCAGGTGGTCGGCCGGGACGGGCGAACGAGCACACGCGTACGCTTCGGCCTGTCGGACGGCTCCTGGTCCGAAATGGAAGGATCGATCAACGGTCTGATCGACGATCTCCTATGGCCGACGACCGCCGTCACGCGCACAATCACAGCGGTCGCCAAGGGAGATCTCTTGCAGACCGTGCCGCTGGATGTCGACGGGCGGCCGCTCAAAGGCGAGTTCCTGCGCTCGGCCGATATCGTCAATACGATGATCAAGCAGCTGAGCGTCTTCACATCGGAAGTGACACGCGTCGCCCGCGAGGTTGGCACGGACGGAAAACTCGGCGGACAGGCGCAGGTTCCGGAAGTGACGGGCGTCTGGAAGGACCTCACCGAAAGCGTGAACTCGATGGCATCGAACCTGACGGCGCAGGTGCGCAACATCGCCGACGTCACGATTGCCGTTGCGAACGGCGACCTTTCCAAGAAGATCACCGTCGATGTACGCGGCGAAATCCTGCAGCTCAAGGAGGCGATCAACACCATGGTCGACCAGCTGAGGTCCTTCGCCTCGGAAGTGACGCGTGTTGCCCGCGAGGTCGGCACCGAAGGCAAACTCGGCGGACAGGCGCTGGTGCCTGGCGTTGCCGGCACCTGGAAGGACCTGACCGACAGCGTCAACGCCATGTGCGGCAACCTGACGGCGCAGGTCCGCAACATTGCCCAGGTGACCACGGCCGTGGCGCGCGGCGACCTGTCGCGCAAGATCACCGTCGACGTCTCGGGCGAAATCCTCGAGCTGAAGGAGACCATCAACACGATGGTCGACCAGCTGAACGGCTTTGCCGGCGAGGTGACGCGCGTGGCGCGTGAAGTCGGCACCGAAGGTCGGCTCGGTGGCCAGGCGCAGGTGCCAGGCGTCGCCGGCACCTGGAAGGACCTCACTGATAACGTCAATTCCATGGCCTCGAACCTGACCGCGCAGGTGCGCAACATTGCCGAGGTCTCGACTGCGATCGCCAATGGCGACCTGTCGAAGAAGATCACGGTGACAGTGTCGGGTGAAATCCTCGAGCTGAAGGAGACGATCAACACGATGGTCGATCAGCTGAACGCCTTCGCTTCAGAAGTGACGCGCGTGGCCCGCGAAGTGGGCACCGAAGGACGGCTCGGCGGCCAGGCCAATGTGCGCGGCGTCGCCGGCACCTGGAAGGATCTGACCGAAAACGTCAATTCGATGGCCGGCAACCTGACGGCGCAGGTCCGCAATATCGCGGACGTCTCGACCGCCATTGCCAATGGCGACCTGTCGAAGAAGATCACCGTCGACGTGAAGGGCGAAATCCTCGAACTGAAAGAAACCATCAACACGATGGTGGACCAGTTAAACGCGTTTGCTTCGGAAGTGACCCGTGTTGCCCGCGAAGTCGGAACGGAGGGCCGGCTCGGCGGCCAAGCTAATGTGCGCGGCGTTGCCGGCACCTGGAAGGACCTGACCGACAGCGTCAACTCCATGGCCTCCAACCTGACCGGGCAGGTGCGCAACATCGCCGAAGTCGCGACCGCCGTCGCCCAAGGAGACCTTTCCAAGAAGATCACCGTCACCGTGTCGGGGGAAATCCTCGAACTGAAAGAGACCATCAACACGATGGTCGATCAGTTGAACGGCTTTGCCGGCGAGGTGACGCGCGTGGCGCGCGAGGTCGGCACCGAAGGGCGGCTCGGCGGCCAGGCGAACGTGCTCGGCGTCGCTGGCACCTGGAAGGACCTGACCGACAGCGTCAATTCCATGGCGGGCAACCTGACGGCGCAGGTGCGCAACATCGCCGAAGTTTCGACCGCGATCGCCAATGGCGACCTGTCGAAGAAAATCACGGTTTCGGTCTCGGGGGAAATCCTTGAGCTCAAGGAAACGCTGAACACCATGGTCGATCAGCTGAACCGCTTCGCTTCCGAAGTCACGCGCGTCGCGCGCGAAGTCGGCACCGAGGGCAAGCTCGGCGGCCAGGCGCAGGTGCCGGGTGTTGCAGGCACCTGGAAGGACCTCACTGAAAACGTCAATTCCATGGCCTCCAACCTCACCGGTCAGGTCAGAAACATCGCCGAAGTCACCACGGCCGTGGCGCGCGGCGACCTGTCGCGCAAGATCACCGTCGACGTGAAGGGGGAAATCCTCGAACTGAAGAACACCATCAATACGATGGTGGACCAGCTCAACGCCTTTGCCGGTGAAGTGACGCGCGTCGCCCGCGAAGTCGGCACCGAAGGCAAGCTCGGCGGCCAGGCGCAGGTGCCTGGTGTCGCCGGCACCTGGAAGGACCTGACCGACAGCGTCAACTCCATGGCCGGCAACCTGACGGCGCAGGTGCGCAACATCGCCGAGGTGGCCACCGCGATCGCCAACGGTGACCTGTCGCGCAAGATCACGGTCGACGTGCGCGGGGAAATCCTGCTCTTGAAGGATACGCTGAATACCATGGTCGATCAGCTTCGCTCCTTTGCCGGCGAAGTGACGCGTGTCGCCCGCGAAGTCGGGACCGATGGCAGGCTCGGCGGCCAGGCCGTCGTTCCCGGTGTCGCCGGCACCTGGAAGGACCTTACAGATAACGTCAACCTGCTCGCCGCCAATCTGACGACCCAGGTTCGAAACATCGCCGAAGTCACGACGGCCGTGGCGCGCGGCGACCTGTCGCGCAAGATCACCGTCGACGTGAAGGGGGAAATCCTCGAACTGAAGAACACCATCAACACGATGGTGGACCAGCTCAACGCCTTTGCCGGCGAAGTGACGCGCGTCGCCCGCGAAGTCGGCACCGAAGGCAAGCTCGGCGGCCAGGCGCAGGTGCCTGGTGTTGCCGGCACATGGAAGGACCTGACCGACACCGTCAACGTCATGGCCGCCAACCTGACCGAGCAGGTCCGCGGCATCGTCAAGGTGGTGACGGCGGTGGCGAACGGCGACCTCAAGCAGAATCTCACCGTCGCATCGAAGGGTGAGGTGGCCGCCCTTGCCGAAACCATCAACAACATGACCAACACGCTCGCGACCTTTGCCGACCAGGTGACCACGGTTGCGCGTGAGGTGGGCGTGGAAGGCCGCCTCGGCGGTCAGGCGAATGTTCCAGGCACCGCGGGAACCTGGAAGGATTTGACTGGCAACGTCAACCTGCTTGCGGCCAACCTGACGACGCAGGTGCGCGCCATCGCCGAGGTGGCGACCGCCGTCACCAAGGGCGACCTGACGCGCTCGATCAAGGTCGACGCGCGCGGCGAAGTGGCCGAGCTCAAGGACAACATCAACACGATGATCGACAACCTCAGGCTCACCACCGAGCGCAACACCGAGCAGGACTGGCTGAAGACCAACCTTGCGCGCTTCACCAACATGCTGCAGGGGCAGCGCGATCTGACGCTGGTCGGCAAGATGCTGCTGTCGGAGCTGGCGCCGCTGGTTGGCGCCCATCAAGGGGTCATCTACCAGGTGGATGCCGACGAGCGGCAGCCGGTCCTGTCGCTGCTCTCGGTCTACGCGAAAGGCGGCGAGGCGGCGCATCCGGCCCGGCTCGAATTCGGCCAGGGACTTGTCGGCCAGTGCGCCAGCGACGCCCGCCGCATCCTGGTCACCGACCTTCCCGACAACGTCGTTCCGATCAGTTCCGGCGTGTTCACGACCCTGCCGAGAAGCGCCATCGTGCTGCCGGTGCATTTCGAAGGGCAGGTGAAGGCGGTGATCGAGCTTGCCTCCGTAGGCGAATTCACCGAATTGCAGCTGTCCTTTCTCGACCAGTTGACGACATCGATTGGCATCGTCCTCAACTCGATCGAAGCGACCATGCAGACCGAAGGCCTGCTCAAACAGTCCCAGCAACTCGCCGCCGAGCTTCAGACGCAGCAGCGCGAGCTGCAGCAGACCAACGAGCAGCTCGGGCAGAAGGCGCAGCAGCTGGAGGAGCGCAACGTCGAAGTCGAGGCGAAGAACCAGGAGATCGAGCAGGCCCGGCGCGCGCTGGAAGAAAAGGCAACCGAGCTGGCGCTGACATCGAAGTACAAATCCGAATTCCTCGCCAACATGTCGCACGAGCTGCGCACGCCTTTGAATTCAATCCTCATTCTCGGCCAGCAGCTGGGGGAAAACCCGGATGGCAACCTCTCGGGCAAGCAGGTCGAGTTTGCAAAGACGATCCACGGGGCAGGCACCGATCTGCTGAACCTGATCAGCGACATCCTCGACCTGTCGAAGATCGAGTCCGGAACGGTCTCGGTCGATGCCGAGGAGATCTCCGTCAGCAACCTGCTCGAAGTCATGGCCCGGCCGTTCCGGCATGAAGCCGAAAATCGCAACCTGTCGTTCGCAGTCGAGGTCGGCGCCGATATCACGAAGAGCATCATCACGGATTCGAAGCGCCTGCAGCAGATCCTCAAGAACCTGCTGTCGAACGCCTTCAAATTCACCGCACAGGGCGGTGTGACGCTTCGCGTCGCATCGGCAACGAGCGGCTGGTCGTCCGACCATCCCTCGCTCAAACACGCGCCTTCGGTCATCGCCTTCGAAGTCGTCGATACCGGCATCGGCATACCACCTGAAAAACAGCGCATCATTTTCGAGGCGTTCCAGCAGGCGGATGCCTCCACAAGCCGCAAATATGGCGGCACCGGCCTTGGCCTGGCGATCAGCCGCGAACTGGCAAACCTGCTCGGTGGCGAGATCCAGTTGCGCAGCACCCCTGGTGTCGGCAGCACCTTCGTTCTCTACCTGCCGCTCACCTATGTCGGCGCCGGCGCGGTTGCGCCGAAGGCCGTTCCGCCGGCAAATGTCGTGGAATTCGCCGAGGCGGCAGCAAACCGCCGCGCCGAAAAGCCGGCTGAACATGTCGAAGACGATCGCCATCAGATAGCGGCCGGCGACTCGGTGCTGCTCGTCGTCGAGGACGATGCGCATTACGCCCGCGTCCTGGTGGATCTTGCCCGCGACAATGGATTCAAGGTTCTGGTGGCGATGCGCGGCAGCGATGCGCTCGCACTCGCGCAGGACTACAGGCCGGCAGCGATCTCGCTCGACATCTTTCTGCCTGACATGCTCGGCTGGACGGTGCTGAGCCAGCTCAAGCAGAATCCGCAGACGCGGCATATTCCGGTCCAGATCATCAGCCTCGACGAGGATCGTCAGCACGGGCTGACCCGCGGCGCCTTCGCCTTCATGAGCAAGCCGACGACGCCGGAAGGCCTCGGCAAGGCGCTGTCGCGATTGAAGGCCTATGCACAACCGCGCCGCAAGCATCTGCTGCTCGTGGAAGACAACGAAGCCGAGCGTCTGAGTGTCACCGCCCTTCTCGGATATGACGACATCGATATCACCAGCGTCGGCTCCGGATCCGAGGCTCTCGCCGCCCTTCGGCAGAATTCCGCCGACTGCGTGGTGCTCGACCTTTCCCTTCCCGACATGTCCGGCTTCGACGTGCTGGAGCAGATACGCGACGACGCCGAGATCGGCGAGGTGCCGGTGGTCGTGTTCACCGGCCGGGAGCTTTCCGCCGAGGAAGACGCGGCGCTGCACAGCATGGCGCGCAGCGTCGTGGTGAAGGGGGTGGAGTCGCCCGAACGTCTCCTGGATGAGACGGCTCTGTTCCTGCACCGGGTGGTCGCCGACCTGCCGGCCGCAAAGCAGGCGACGCTGCAGGAACTGCACAGCTCGGACGAGGATCTGGTCGGCGAGACCGTGCTGCTCGTCGACGACGACGCCCGAAACATCTTCGCGCTGAGCAGCGTTCTCGAACGCCGGGGAATGAAAGTCCTGACCGCGACGACCGGCAGTGAAGCCATCGACGTCATCAACAACGAACCCTCTGTGGCGATCGTGCTGATGGACATCATGATGCCTGGAATGGACGGCTACGAGACGATGCAGGTCATCCGTTCGGAGCCCCGGTTCCGGCGGTTGCCGATCGTGGCGCTAACGGCGAAGGCAATGAAGGGCGACCGCGAGAAATGCCTGGAAGCGGGCGCGTCCGACTATCTGGCGAAGCCGGTCAATACCGAACAGCTTCTGTCGGCTCTTCGCATGTGGCTGCATCGCTGAGGATCTGGCCATGAACCCCGTCAACATCCTCCTCGTCGACGACCAGCCGGCAAAGCTCCTGAGTTACGAGGTCATCCTCGAAGAGCTCGAGGAAAACCTCATCAAGGCGCAATCCGCTCGCGAAGCTTTCGAACATCTGTTGCGCACCGAAATCGCGGTGATCCTCGTCGATGTCTGCATGCCCGAACAGGACGGGTTCGAACTCGTCAGCATGATCCGGCAGCATCCGCGCTATCAGAACACGCCGATCATCTTCGTCTCCGCCGTCATGCTGGCGGAACCCGACCGGCTGCGCGGCTATGCGGTGGGCGCGGTGGACTACGTTTCCGTCCCGATCGTCCCCGAGGTGCTGAGAGCCAAGGTGCGGGTCTTTGCCGATCTTTACAGGAAGACGAGGGAACTCGAACGCCTGAACGCCGAGCTGGAGGCCCGCGTTCACCAGCGCACCGCTGAGCTCGAGGCCTCGGCAGCGCAGTTGCGTGAGCTCAATGAGGAACTCGAGCACCGGATCGATCAACGGACGCGGGAGCGCGAAGAGGCGCTTGCGCAGCTGTTCGAGGCGCAGAAGCTCGACACGATCGGCCATCTGACGGGTGGCGTGGCCCACGACTTCAATAACCTCTTGATGGCAGTTCTCGGCAGCCTCAACCTTCTGAAGAAGCGGCTTCCTGCCGATGAACGCAGTGAACGCCTGGTGACGAATGCGATCCAGGCGGCCGAGCGCGGCACCGCGCTCACCCAGCGCCTGCTTGCCTTCGCACGCCGCCAGGAGCTCAAGCCGCAGGCGGTCGACTTCTTCAGGCTGTTCGAAAACGTCGAGGATCTTCTCGCCAAGGCGGTGGGGCCGCGCATCGAAATCCGCAAAAGCATCCCGGCGGATCTGGCACCCCTTCTGGTCGACAGCAACCAGTTGGAACTGGCGCTGCTCAACCTGTTCGTCAATGCGAGGGATGCGCTCGAAAGCGGCGGAGCCGTGACGGTTGCCGCGGCGGTAGCCGAAGACGCCCGGCCGGCCGGGCTCGCGGGCGGAAATTACATCAGGATATCGGTGTCGGACGATGGCGAGGGGATGGACGAGGCAACGGTCTCGCGTGCCGCCGAACCGTTTTTCACCACCAAAGGGGTCGGCAAGGGCACCGGCCTCGGCCTGTCGATGGTGCATGGCCTGGCGGCGCAATCCGGCGGCTCTATCCAGATATCGAGCGTCAGGGGCAAGGGCACGACCGTTTCCCTATGGCTGCCCGTTGCCGAAACCTTCGTCAAGGTGCAGCCGGCCGTCGAGCCTCCGGCAATGGAGGCTTTGAAACCGGCGTCGCGGCCGCTTGCCATTCTGGTCGTCGACGACGATGCGCTTGTCAGGACCGGAACCGTGGCGATGCTGGAGGATCTCGGGCACCTGCCGCAGGAAGCGTCTTCCGCCTCCCAGGCTTTGGAATTCTTTGCCGACGGGCAGGGTTGCGATCTCGTCATCACCGATCATGCCATGCCGGGCATGACGGGCGCCGAGCTTGCGCGTCACCTTCGCTCCTCCTTTCCAGGCCTGCCCATCATCCTGGCCTCGGGCTATGCCGAGTTTTCCGAAGACCATGGTCTCGGCCGGATGCTGCGGATGAAGAAGCCATTCACGCAGGAACAGCTTCAGACAGCGATGGATCAGGCGCTCTCGGGCAAAGTCGCGGCGGCTTGATCGAAGTGGGGATGTACCGGGCGTATTGCGTTCTGGGCCGGCTCTAACTCTCGTCGCTTTCAAACCGCTGCCCGGCATAGAGGATGCGGAGAACAACAACCTCGGTGGGCTCAACCACGAACGCCACGCTTACACGGCGCTCGAAACCGACAATGCGTGACCCGGGTCGGACATGATCGCGGACGCTGCCGCGCTCAGGGTGCGTTTCGAATCCACTTACAAAGGTCTTGATGCGGGCCACGTAATCGCGGGCGACGATAGAAGATGCGGATGTCTTGCGGACGAAATTGTAGATACCGCCAAATCCAATTCCGCCTCATCAGTGAGGCGGATACTATAGCGCTTCATCAATCTTCTTCCCGATCGATTTCCTCCATGCGCGCTTCGAGGCGCTTCCAGACCTCATCGAGGGGCTTGGCCTTGGTGGGATCGGCCTTGTAGGCATCATAGGTGGCCGCAACTTCTGTTTGCAGCCAATGCTCGACGGCATTCTCGCGTTCCTGCAAAGCCCGAAGTCCCTCGCGTATGACTTCGCTCTCCGAGGCGTAATCACCGTTAGACACCCGCTGTTTAACGCGCTTCGCCATTTCCACGGGCAACGTGATGCTCATTTGTTGCGTCGAACGCATCGACTACACTCCTATTTGTTGCAGGTTTATAGCACGTGATAGGATAAAATCCTACTCCGGATAGGATGGAATCATACTCTTCGGGTATGTGCCGGCGGGGCACCTCGCGACGGTGGCCGCTCTTGCGCTCTCCGTGCCTGCGAAACTTTTTGCCCTGACAAAAGTTACCTAGATCCTATCCCCATTTCATCGAAGGCTTCCTTTGACCAAAATGACGTTCGGCCCCGCATTCACCGAAGAGGGCATTCTGTTTCGCCTCTGGGCTCCCCTGCATGAAAGCGTGTCGCTGAATCTCGAAGGCGCTGATCCGCGGCCGATGCAGGCGGCCGAAGGCGGCTGGCATCATTATACGGTCGCCGACGCTCGTCCCGGCACGCGTTACCGCTTCGTCCTGCCGGACGGTCTTGAAATTCCCGATCCCGCCTCGCGGTTTCAGCCGCAGGATGTGCACGGGCCGAGCGAAGCAGTCGACCTTTCCCTCTATCGCTGGAAGAGAGGCGATTGGACCGGACGGCCTTGGGAAGAGATGGTGATCTACGAGATGCATATCGGCTGCTTCACGCCGGAGGGTACTTTCAAGGCCGCGATCGAGCGGCTCGACCATCTGCAGGCGCTGGGCGTTACGGCGCTGCAGATCATGCCGCTGAGTGAATTTTCCGGCCGTTACAGCTGGGGTTATGATGGCGTGCTTCCCTATGCTCCAGACAGCAGCTATGGCCGGCCGGAAGATTTCATGGCGCTGGTGGACGCTGCGCACCAGCGCGGCATCTCGGTTTTCCTGGACGTGGTCTACAATCACTTCGGGCCTGATGGGAACTATATCCCCGCCTATGCGCCGCTCTTTACCGACCATCACAAGACGCCCTGGGGCAACGGCATCAACTACGATGGCGACGGATCGGAGATGATCCGCGAGTTCATCATCCAGAATGCCATCTACTGGATCACTGAGTTCAGGCTCGACGGTTTCCGCTTCGATGCCGTTCACGCCATCAAGGATGACAGCGCCGAGCATCTGCTTCACGCGCTTGCCCGCCGCGTCAGAGCCGCGGCCGGCGACCGGCATGTTCATCTGATCGTCGAAAACGAGGAGAACGACAGCGACCTGTTGACGCGTGACGAAAACGGGGAAGTGAAGCTGTTCACCGCTCAGTGGAACGACGACGTGCACCATGTTCTGCATATCACGGCCACCGGCGAAACCTTCGGCTATTATGCCGATTACGCAGGTGACGCCGGCAAGCTCGGCCGGGCGCTGGCGGAAGGCTTCGTCTTTCAGGGGGAACACATGCCCTACCGCGGCGCAAGCCGCGGCAGGCCGAGCGGCCATCTCCCGCCCACCGCTTTCATTTCCTTCATTCAGAACCATGACCAGATCGGCAACAGGGCGCTGGGGGATCGGGTTCTGGCTTCGAGCCCTGCTGATGTTGTCAAGACTGTCGCCGCCATCTATCTGCTGGCGCCGGAGATCCCGATGCTGTTCATGGGGGAGGAATGGGGTGCCAGAGAGCCTTTCCCCTTCTTCTGCGATTTCGACGAGGATTTGAACGAGAAGGTCAGGAAAGGCCGTCGCGAGGAGCTTTCCCGTCTCCCGGGCTTCGACGCCGACGACCTTCTCGACCCGACGGCGCCATCGACCTTCGCCGCCGCCAAGCTGGACTGGTCGAAACTCGCCTCTTCCGAGGTCCTTGATTTTTACAGGGCGCTTCTCGACCTCCGGCACCGCAGGATCGTGCCTTTGCTGAAAGGCGCTGGCGCCGGGAACGCGGTCTATCGCTCGGCGGGAACTGCGCTCGCGGTGGATTGGACCCTGGCGCAAAACCGGCGTCTTCATCTGCACGCCAACCTCGGCGCCGAGGCGGCGCCGCTAGTCTCGCAACGAGATGACGGCGAGACGATCTTCCGTCTTGGCGCCAGCGACGGTGGCAATCTCGCGCCCTGGACGGTGATCTGGAGCATCGGCGAGGCTTGATGGCGCGCTGATAGGAAGGCGATCGAACGATGAAATCTGCTGAGCTCGAGAAGCTCGCCCGCCGGCACGGCATCAGCCTGACCAGGCCCAGTCCCGACAATCGGGAGGTGGCGATATCAGGCGAGACCAAACGCAAGATCCTCCAGGCACTGAAGATCGACTTGCCGGCAGCGGCCGATCCCGGGAACGGCGCGCCGCGGCGGGAGCTCAAGCCGGCGGCTAAGAAGATCGCCAGGTCATTTCTGCCGGATTTCCTTTCCGGCACGCGGGTTTGGGGCGTGAGCCTGCAGCTTTACGAACTCCGTTCGGCGCGCAACTGGGGCATAGGAGATTTCGAAGATTTGTCGGATATGGCGGATCTCGCGGGATCGCTGGGCGCCGACTTCATCGGCCTCACCCCGCTTCACGCGCCGTTTCTCGCCGATCCCGACCGTTGCAGCCCCTATGAGCCCTCGAGCCGCCAGCATCTCAACCCGCTCTATATCGCGATCGACCGGGTGCCGGGTTTTGCCTCCAGCCCCGAACTCGAACAGCAATGGACCAACCTTCGCCAGACCGATCTCGTCGACTACATTGGCGTCGCACAGATAAAGCTGAGGGCCCTACGCGATCTCTGGCCGGCCTGGCGACAGCGCAGCGTGATCGACGGCGCCTATGATCCGGCCGATTTCGATGCCTTCGCCGCGCAAGGCGGAAACAGCCTGCGGCTGCACGCACTTTTCGAATGCCTCTCATTTTCCATGGTCGAGCGCGGGGCAGGCGCCGGCTGGCACCGTTGGCCGGCCGATTTCCAGCGCTTCGATAGCGCCGCCGTCGCCGAATTCGAGCGTGGACACGCGGACGATGTCCGTTTCCACATGTGGCTGCAATGGCTCGCCCACCGGCAGCTGACGCAGGCGGCGGACCGGGCGCGGAAGGCCGGCCTGCGGATCGGGCTCTATCTCGATCTAGCCGTCGGGGAGGCGGTCGACGGCTCGGCGACATGGAGCGAGCCGGATACCTATATCTCGAAGGCCACCATCGGCAGTCCACCCGATCCATTCGCCGTCGACGGGCAGGACTGGCACCTTGCCGGATACTTGCCTTCCGCGATCGCGGCAGGAGAAATGTCGCCTTTCCGCCGCATGGTGAGCGCTGCCATGCGATATGCGGGCGCCATCCGCATCGACCACGCCGCAGCACTTCGCCGCCTCTTCCTGGTGCCATTGGGCAGCAGGCCGGACGGTGGCGCCTATGTCCGCTATCCTGAGGAGGCGCTTCTGCAGATCCTCGCAGAAGTGTCCGCCGAGCATCGGTGCCTGGTTATCGGTGAAGACCTGGGACTGATCCCCAAGGGATTGCAGGACGATCTGGCGGCGGCCCACATTCTCTCCTACCGCATCCTTTCCTATGAACAGGACGAGAAGGGCTTCAAGCCGGCGGACGTCTATCCCGTTCTGGCTTTGGCCTGCATTTCGACGCACGACCACCAGACCCTTGCCGGCTGGTGGCGCGGCGCCGACATTCAGGCCCGGTGCGACCACGGCATCGTGCCGCCAGATCTTACCGAAAGACATCTCGAACACCGTAAGCGCGAGCGGAGCAGCCTAAAAGCGGCGCTCAAGACGGCCGACCTCGACCTGCCCGCCGGGCTTACCGCGCGGGCAAGTCGCGAAACGCTGCGGGAACTGACCGTCAGCGCCTATCGCTTCATTGCCAGGACTCCGTCGCTTCTCGTTGCCGTCCGCCTTGCTGATCTCACCGATGAGAAAAAGCCGACCAATATCCCAGGCACGAGCGACAGCTATCCGAACTGGAGGCCGAAGCTGTCGGTGTTGCTCGAGGATATGACGTCGAGCCCGCTACTCGAGCGCGTAACGGCGGCGATGCGAGAAGAAAGGCCACAAAATCGATTGGGGAGGGAACGACTGGAAGGCGGGCGGATTCTGAATAGGCAAGGATAAGGATCGTCGAGATGATTTCTAAGAAACAGCTGGTCGAAGTCGCCGTGGATACCGAAGAAGAGCGAGTCGCGCTGGGGATCATGAACGCCAAACAGGCGCTCGCGTTTTCCTGATGATCTCGATGTGGAGGTTTCGCATCCCGATCCGGGCAAAACCGATCGTTTCATTCACAAGGACGAACTGCACCGGCGTCTGGACAAATCGTAGGAAAGCCCGCCCTTTTCGCTTCCGCTGTCGCGGATTTCTCTTTCAGGCGGAACCTCCGCGGCTTTGGATTGTTTGACCTGATAACCGAAGGGAGAAAGACCATGGCACATGCCGACCGGAAACATATTGGCGCCGGCGCGAAAGGAAAGCGCGATGGCAGCGGCGCGATGACGGACCTCAACGACGAGCAGGTTCCCGAAAATGCGGTCCTTTCGAACCGTGACAAGACGCAGCACTCCAAGGAGCGCGGCCTCGACGGCAAGTCAATTCAAACCGAACAATATTCGGATCACAGCTCCAATCGAGATCCAGACTGAGGAGAGGCGCGATGAGCAGCAGGTTACCCCCTGTTCCAGCCGAAAATGCCAGCAGTAAGGGTGCAGGCAAGCCGGTAAAGACCAACGCAGAGGATGCCGTGACGGCAAGCGGCGGCGAGAATCCCGACAAGAAGGGCCAGCAAGGAAACACCAAGATCAACACGACCCATCAGGGTTACCAGCAAGACCGGTAGGAGGCACCGATGTCTACATCGAAGAAGAGCCCGTCGACCATCCGTCAGGGCGGCCCCGGCGCGTCGCATGAGAACGCCAAGGCTCCGCTCGAAATTCCGAAGCCGCCGGCGGAGCCGGACAGGCGCACGCAAAGCAAGGTCTCCGGCGGTGGGGGTGAGCATGATCGCCACCACAGCCACGACCCGCAGCGAAAGTGAGGGGCAGGCGTAGCGGCGGAATTTGATCAGCCGAAGGCATGAGGTCCTTCCGCATCACATGACCAACATGATGGAACACAGACCATGACGACCGCATTCATTATTGTTGCATTGGCTCTCATCGTTGTCTTCGCCGGCCCGACATTGTTGTTTATCTGTGTCGGCTATGCCGATTATATGCTTGAGCGGCGCAAACATCTGATTGCGCTGAAGCACGCTGTGAAGCGTCGCAGCGATGAGCTTTAGCGGCTGCGGCTGACGCCACTGCCGACTCGGTCCTGGCGCCAGCACCGCCGGGACGCTCATGCTGCGTGCGGATGTTCTTCCTGCGGGTCCCTTGTTCAAACCCTATTCTTTCATCGATACAATTCTTGATCTGACCCCGCTGACAAGTCCCAGCGCCTTGGCGCCCTTACGAATTGTAGATTGCTCTGTGCCAGTCAGGACCCTGCAACAGCGTATCTCCGTTCTACCAAGCTACGCGATGACGTGGTTGTTCCGGTTCAATCGGGGCTCGCCTGTCTCATGTCTCCGGCAAATTCTGGAACAATGTCCCTCAACCCTGGTTACCTTGGCGAAAGGCGAGCAACACCCGAGGGACAGGAAGCAGTGAAGGTTCCGATGCAGCTAAGGATAGGATTTGCGCTGGTTTTCGCGCTTGTGTTGACAAGCTGTACGACCAGTGCAGGCGGTTATTCGTCGTCAGGCCTCGCTCCTATTCCTGGCAGCATCACTTATGGTGGCCAGCCCCGCACCAAGCTGACAAAGTCGCCCGCAGGCTCGTCCTTCCCGCACACCTTCACCGATCAATGGGGACGCGAGGTTGAGGAAATCTACGTCATCCGACCCGACAGGAGCTTGCTTATCGCGCAGCGCCATTACCGCCCGGTTTTCTCGCTCGACGACGACTAAACGAGCAGTTTCCACTTGAGAGATTAGGAAGGAGAATGATCATGCCGCCCCGCAAGAGCGCAGAAACGAAAACACTCGACACCACGGGAGCCAAAATTGGCGAGCCGGTGCCGAAGGCCATCATTGATACAAATACCGCCTCCGTCGGCGTTCCACGGCAGGCAGCGTCCGATCTGCACGAAGACCTGAGCGCGTTGCGAAAACAAATCGACGCGCTCCAGCAGCGAGTGGCAACCGCCGCCCGATCGGCCAAGGGGAATGCCGACGACGCAATGCGCCAGACGCAGGCGGCGGTGAAGCGTCATCCAGTCTCGACATTGGTCGCGGTGGCGGCTGTATGCGGCGCGTTTGCGCTTATCCTCGCCGGACGTCGTGCGGAGCCGCCGCGGCGCTATCTTTATCGGTCTGCACTGGACGAATTGCGCGACCTCTATGACTCGGTCCGCGACCGGCTCTAACAAGATTTCAGGATTGCGAGAATCATCAATATGCCCGACGCTCCATCATCAGCGAGGGATTACATGTTCGATATTATCGTGAGAAGTGCACTTGATATCGTTGGGCAGACGGAGCGTCTGATTGAGGCAATGCGGCGGATGCTGCAGAGTGAAGAGTTTGACGAGGTAGAAGTGTACGAACTCGACTATGAGATTGAGCGACTCGGAGACGTTGTTTTCAACGTGGACGAGGCCGTCCGCTCGCTTGTCCGCTCCGTCGAATATTCGCTAAAAGGTGCCCACGTGCACGCAATCTGCAGAACGTTGCACTGACGGCTAATCGCCAGCCTTCCGACCGACGGCTACGAGACCCGCGGCCTGGATTTGAATATCTCGATTCTGCGTGTCACGCCGATGTCACGCGACCGTCGCAGCAATATGTGCTTGATAGGCGCCGTTGGGCTCAGCCATCGGTCGGGCCGAAATTTCTATTGTTGCTGAGGCATCGCGATGACCTTGAAAACCACCGGGCCGGAAATTGGCCCCGACGAATTCATTTTTCCGGTTCACACCCGAACGATCGCACAGATCAGGTACGATATTCTCAACCAGGTCATGACCGTGGTCTATCACGACGGTCGTTCGCGTACCACTAGTGGCATCCAGGGCCCCGCAATGCTGAGGATTCTTGCCCAGCGTCCAGTGGAGCGCTCTCCGTTTCTATTGCAGACCGTCATCTGACGCGGGAAAGACATCATCGACCCTTTTCGGTTGGATACGAACCAGCTTCCGCGGGTTAAATCACCATAGTCGTGCATCCATTTCCCGCGGTCTGCGTTCACCTCTAACTGCCAGACACATGGAGGGAACGCCGATGACCTTTCCACCACCGAAGACCGAATTCCCCGCGCAGCGCTTCGAAGAGGCGACCGCTGCCGCACGCGACGCTTTGGAACGGGTGATCGCAGCTGCCAATGAAGCGGGATGGGGCACCGAAGAAATCACCGCGGCACTGCTTAAGGCCGCGCAGTTTCTGAGCGATGCCAACAAGAGAGATCCCGATCCGGCCGACGACCCCTCAATCAGCGATGCACCCGCCAGGGAGCAGATTGGTCATGGCGAGCTCTACGATTAGCCTGGATCTCACCGGCCGATCGTCGCGACGGAGCCGCGCAAGACGAGGCTCGTGCTGACGCGCAGGCGTTCGACGGCAAGAGGGGTGCGTTCGATACGGGCGATGAGCCGCTCGCCGGCGAGCTTGCCCATCTCGTAGACGCGCTGGTCGACGATGGTGATCGGCGGAACGGTGACGCTGGTCCAGTCGGCGTCGAGAAACGAAATCATCGAGACGTCCTTGGGGATCGACAGGCCGAGCGATTGCAGCGATTTGAAGATCCGCAAGCCCACGAGGCTGTCTGAAGCCAGCAGTGCCGTCGGCGGAGCACTGTCGGAGAGCAGGCGTTTGATCACGCCGTCCGTCTGTTGCTGGTCCGTGGCGCCGAGCCTGATATAATGAAGAGGGTTCGGCAAACCCGCCTCTGTCAGGACGCTGACAAAACCTTCGACGCGTTCGCGCACGGCGGAATTCGAGATTCGCCCGATATCGGTGAACCCGCCGCCCTCGGCATCCATGGCAGAGACGTAGGCGAGGCGGCGATGTCCTTGCTCCATCAGGTGCCGGGTCGCGGTGATGGCCGCATCCCGGTCGTCGCCGGTCACGGCGTCGACATCGAGTTCAGGGATGGCCCGGTCGAACAGGACGAGCGGAACCCCGGCACGGCGGACGTGCTGGAGATGATCGATACTGTCGCAGCGGGCCGGCGTGACGATCAGGCCATCGACGCGTTTGCCGATAAGGAGGTCGACGGCTGATTTTTCCGCATCGAACTCTTCACCCGAATTCGCGATGATGACGTTGAAGCCCGCAAGACGGGCCGCATCGCTGATGCCGCGCACAGCCAGGCTGAAGAAAGCGTTTTCGATATCGCCGACCACGACCCCGATGATGCCGGATCTTCCGGTGCTCATGCTTCGGGCGAGTTCGTTCGGGCGGTATTCGAGGGCGGCCGCCGCCGCAATGACCTGATCTGTGATCTTGGCACTGACCACGCCGTAGCCGCCGAGCACGCGGGCGGCCGTCGCCTTCGAGACCTTTGCGGCCTTCGCGACGTCGGCGACCGTGACTGCACGTTTCGGATGAGCGGAATCTTCCATGGACCGAGGACTACAAGAGTTGTTGACGGCCGGTCAATTGACGAGTATCAAATATGTTGTGAGACCGGTCTCTTTTTGCTGGAGACCGGTATCTTATTCAACACTCCCAGCCAGGAATACAAAGGCAGGGTGACCATACAGTGCCGACAAGAGCATTCCCTTCAGAGCGGAGAACGACGATGAAGCTTTTCAACTCACTTCCGACCATTATGGCCCCGGTGCGGGCCGGCCTCTTGACATGCCTTCTGGCGATGGCGGCAGGCTCTGCGGCCGCAGCCGACAATCCCTATAACCTGATCGAGCCCGGAACTATCAGCGTCGGCACGATGGGCGATTCCAAGCCCTATACGTTTGCGACGGCGGACGGCCAGTTCACAGGTTTCGATATCGAGCTGTTTCTCAATGTCGTCTCCCGCCTCGGCTTTCAAAAAGAAAAGGTGACGTTCACGGGCCAGGAATTTTCAGCACTCCTGCCGTCGGTGGCAAACGAAAGGTTCGACGTTGCCGTTGCTGCGATCGGAACCACTGAGGCCCGCAAGAAGACCATCGACTTTTCCGACGGCTATCTTGCCGGTTATCTCTCCGTCCTGACCCCGGACGCCGGTATCAAGGATGCCGATGGCCTCAAGGGTAAGCGTCTCGGCGTCGTGCAGGGGACCTTGCAGGAGGTCTATGCAGCCAAGAATTTCGGGGGAACCGATCTGGTGAAATTTCCCGACAACAATTCCGCCGTGGCCGCCCTCAACAACGGAACGGTCGACGCGCATTTTCTCGACTACGAGGCCGCCAAGCAATATGGCGAGCGCTATCCCGCGCTGAAGGTTGCCGTGAATATACCGTCCTTTGATGCGCCTGCTGGCTTCGTCATCCGAAAAGGAAATGATGCCTTCCGCACGGCGCTGAACGGCGCGCTTCACGACGCTATGCAGGATGGCACCTGGAAGACCCTTTACGAAAAGTGGTTCCCCGGCTCACCGATGCCGGAACAGTATCTTCCCAAGAAGTGACGCCGTAAGCCGCCTGCTCATGGCGGGCGGCTTACCAAGGCATTGCTGCTCGGCAGCCGGACGGCGGTGTCTGCCTGGCCAAAATTCATGGGGATCGGAATGAACTGGCTTGAAAATCTGCGCCGCAGCTTCCTCGACTGGGACGCCATGGCGGAAGTTCTGCCGAGCATGATCAGCGTCGGCCTGAAAAACACGCTGATCCTCGCCGCCGCCTCGACCGTGCTCGGCGTCATCATCGGTATGGCGCTCGCGGTGATGGGCATCTCGCAATCCCGCTGGCTGCGGCTGCCGGCGCGCATCTACACCGATATCTTCCGTGGGCTGCCGGCGATCGTCACGATTCTGATCATCGGCCAGGGTTTTGCCCGGATCGGGCGCGAGATCTTCGGTCCGTCGCCATTTCCGCTCGGCATCCTGGCGCTCAGTCTGATTGCCGGAGCCTATATGGGCGAAATCTTCCGGTCCGGCATTCAAAGCGTCGAGCGCGGTCAGATGGAGGCCTGCCGGGCGCTCAGCATGAGCCATGGGCAGGGCATGCGCCTGATCGTCATCCCACAAGGCATCAGGCGGGTTCTGCCGGCGCTGGTCAATCAATTCATCGGAAACGTCAAGGATTCCAGCCTTGTCTATTTCCTCGGATTGCTCGCTTCCGAGCGGGAGATCTTCCGGGTCGGCCAGGATCAGGCCGTCGTCACCGGCAATCTGTCACCGCTGCTGCTGGCGGGCGTCTTCTATCTCGTCATCACCGTGCCGCTGACCCACTTCGTCAACTATATCGATGCGAGACTGCGGCTCGGAAAACAAGGCCGCGGTTCGGGTGCTGCGAGCGGACTGGTCGAGGTGAGCGAGTTGCAGGCCGCTGCCGGCCCCCATCCCACGGGCACGGTCGAGGAAAGTACGCCGCGCTTCAAAGGCGGCGCGCTGAACATCCGCGACCTCACCATGGCCTATGGCGATCTCGACGTGCTGAAGGGTGTCGATCTCGACATCGCCGCCGGTACCGTCACCTGCATTATCGGCCCTTCCGGCTCGGGTAAATCGACGCTGCTGCGCTGCATGAACAGGCTTGTCGAGCCCAAGGGCGGCGACATCCTGCTCGACGGCGAGAGCATCCTGGCGATGAAGCCGGAGAGGCTGCGCCGGCGTGTGGGCATGGTGTTCCAGCACTTCAACCTGTTTCCCGACCACACGGCACTCGAGAACGTCATGCTTTCGCTGACCAAGATCAAGAAGATGCCGAGGCAGGAGGCGCGGCGCATCGCAGAGGTGCGTCTGGCCGATGTCGGTCTCGCAGAGCGTCGGGATCATCGGCCCGCAGGTCTGTCTGGTGGGCAGCAGCAGCGCGTCGCCATCGCCCGCGCGCTGGCCATGGATCCGGAGGTCATGCTGTTCGACGAAGTGACGAGTGCGCTCGATCCCGAACTGGTGAAGGGCGTGCTCGACCTGATGGCCGCCCTCGGCCGCCAGGGCATGACGATGGCCGTGGTGACGCATGAGATGGGATTTGCGCGCAGGGTGGCCGATCAGGTCGTCTTCATGGATGAGGGCCGCATCGTCGAGGCGGGCTGCCCGCAGCAGATCTTCGACAATCCCCGAAGCGAGCGGCTGAAGCGCTTCCTTGCCGAAGTTCTCTGAAGCGCCTGAGGCAACGAATGGCGCCCCGGTCGTCCTCACGCCGGGCGTGCCGGATTTCAACCGATCCAGCAAGAGCAGACAACAAGGTTATCGACATGAATGCTTCCTCCAAACCTTCGAACGTCGTCGTCATCGGCGGCGGCATCTTTGGCGTCTCAACCGCTGTGCATCTGGCACGGCTCGGGGTCCGTACCGTGCTCATCAATGACGGCCCGCTTGCCAACGGTGCCTCCGGCCGTTCGCTCGCCTGGCTCAACTCGGCGCGCAAACGCACCGATGCCTATCACCGGCTGCGGTTGGCCGGCATAGATCGCTACCGCACGCTGGCCGTCCGGAACTCCGACGCGCCGTGGCTGCGCTTCGACGGCGGCCTGACCTGGGATGCGGACGATGCCGGCAACGAGATTGCCGAAATCTTCGACTATGAGCGCGATCTCGGCTATCACGCGCAATGGCTCGCCCCGCAAAATATTGCCGGGGTGACGCCGGGTGTCGATGCCAGTACTGTGACGCGCCAAGGCGCGATCTTCAATCCCGGGGAGGGCTGGGTCGATCTTCCGTCCTTGATCGGCGTGCTCGCGCAGGAATTCCGCACGCTGGGCGGCGAGATCATCACGGACGCGGGTCGCGCGACGGTCGATGTCGAAAGCGGGCGTGCCCGTGGCGTTATCACAGCAGGCGGCATGCGCCGGGATGCAGATGCCGTGCTGCTTGCTGCCGGCGGCGAGGTACCGGCAATCGTGGCCGAGGCCGGTCAGCATATTGGCGATGCAACGCCTGTCGCCCTTCTCGTCCGGACCAAGCCGATCCGCCATCCGCTGAAGGCTGTGCTCAACACTCCTCGCGTCGCCATCCGGCCGACGCCCAACGGCAGCTTCGCGGTCGATTCCGCCTGGTCCGAGGAAGAGGTGAGCGTGAAGCCCGACGGCAGTTATGATGTCAGGCAATCGACGCTGGAAGGATTGCTGCGCGAGGCTTCAAACGTTCTCGAAGGCAATCCGGTGCTGGAGGTCGAAGATTATGGGGTCGGCCCGAAGCCCATCCCGGGCGACGGCGAGCCCGTCTTCGGCGAACTGCCATCGATCTCGGGTTATTTCGTCGCCTTCAGCCATAGCGGCGCCACCCTCGGCCTGATTGCCGGCGAACTGCTGGCGGACGAGATCGTCAACGGACGCCGCCATCCGCTGTTGGCGGACTTTCGGCCGGAGCGTTTCAGCGCGTCGAGAAGATGAAGGCAGCAGCGGAGGCCGATGCATCCTTCTGAGCCGTCGAGCGTTCTATCGCCAGGAACAACTGGAGACGCATCATGTTCAAGGACGAACTTGGGGACACCGGCACAAACAAGGATATGCGCGACGGCGTGGAAACCGCGCCGGCCTCCTTCGAAGAGGCGAGCATCAACCCTGATCTTATCAGACCTGAGGGTTTCGCCAGCGAGGCCGAATATCGGGCATATATTGCGACGCTCGGCGGTGGTTATGCTTCCGTTGGAGACACCGTCGAGGAGCCCCTCCCGATCTACGAGGGTCATGTCCTGGAAGGCCGTCTGCAAGAACTGAGAGAAGAACTCGAAAACCTCCGCGCTCGCCTTCACGTGATCCAACATCAGGCCGCGACCGTCGTGACGGAGAACGTCCGATGGGCCGATGCGAGCGCCCATGCGCAGCTCGGCAATCAGCCTTGGCTCAAGCTGGCAGGCGCAATGGCGGCGGCCTTCGTCGTCACGAGGGGCATCATGCGTTTGCCTTTGGGAGCCGTGGCGACGACGGCGCTACCGTTGGTGGCGGCGGCAATGAACCGGAAGCTCGCCCGATGAAAGTCGTCGGCTTCGATGACTGTTCAGGCGAAGCCGATTTCCGCGAGCAGAGGCAGGTGGTCCGAGGCGATCCTTGTGAGGCGGTTTTCCAGGACCGCCGCCTGTTTGACGATGAGATCGTCAGTGACGAAGATGTGGTCGAGGCGCATCAGCGGGTAGCGCGACGGAAAGGTCGCTCTCGGCGCGGCGCCGCCTGCGACCTGGGCATCTTTCAATGACCGTGCGGCAAGTCGGTAAGTCGCCGATGACGGGATTGCATTGAAATCGCCGCAGAGGATGGTCGGAAGAGGCTCATCCGCCGTCCCGTGCAGCCAGCCGGGATTCAGCAACGTCGTCATCTGCCGGATGCGCTCGCGGCCACGAAGGCCGAGATGGGTGTTGACGACCAGCAGTTTTCTGTCGCCGACCATTATTTCGACGGAAATGGCACCGCGCTGTTCCCCGATGGATGGCAATGGTCCGGCCTTGACCGCGCCTGTCGGCAGCGAGGTGATGATGGCATCGCCATACTGCTCCTCGGCAATCGACAGCGCCGGATGGAAATGAGCCTGCATCTTCAAAAGCGAGGCGATCGCATGGGCCTGGTCGACGCCGCCGGTCCTGCGCCTGAGAACGTCGACCTCCTGAAGAGCGACGATATCAGCCTCAGCCTCGGCGATGACAGAAGCGATGCGGCCGGGATCGAGCTTCCGGTCGCCGCCGATACAACTGTGCACATTATAGGTCAGGAGTTTGATTGATTTATCCGGCATAGACCCGCTGAAAGCTCGTTCCCCCAGGACATAGAACTTGTCCTTCGGGGGAACACAGAACTCGTTTGATCGTTCCGGATAATCTAGCCTGGAGCGCCGTGCATCTTCGGACGCACAAATGACGCTTCAGCTCTTTCAATCCTCGTATCGCGCTTCGGAATGGATAATCGATGAGCTGGAAAAGCATAATCTGGAATGGACTGCTGGTTGCCGCCCTGTGTCTTGCGGTCTTCCTTCTCTATCGCATCTTTCAACGGTACAGCCTGGATGAGATCGTCCAATCGGTTCGCAGTATTCCATTCTCGACCTTCTGCACAGCACTTCTGTTTACGGCGGCATCTTATCTCTGCCTCAGTTGCTTCGACCTCCTGGCGATCCGCTCGCTCGGCAAATCCTTGCCCTACAGGAACATCCTGCTCGCCTCTTTCGTCAGCCTTTCGCTCGGCCACAATATCGGGTTTGCCGGGTTAAGCAGCGGCGCCTTCCGCTATCGGTACTATTCGCGCTGGGGGCTGACGGCGGAAGACGTGGCGAAAGTCATCCTGTTTTGCGGTGTCACCGTGGGGCTCGGGCTCATCACGCTCGGCGGCCTTGCCATGATCATCAATCCTGGCGATGCCGGGCGCCTGTTGCGCATCGACCCTGCAAGCGTCCGTATTTTCGGTTCCCTGGCACTGGTCGTGCCGGTCGTCTATACCGGCCTGGCGTTTTTCATTCGCGGCACCTTAAGGCTGTGGCGCTGGTCGTTTCAGCTGCCGCGGTTTTCGATCTCGGTTGCGCAGGTCGGAATTGGGACGATCAACTTCATGTTCGTCTCCGCCTGTCTGCACCAGATGCTTTCCACCTTCGGCGATGTGGCCTTCTTCAGGTCGGTAACGGCTTACGTGCTTGCCAATTCGGCAATCCTTGCAACGCATGTTCCGGGCGGTCTCGGCGTGCTCGAGGCCACCGTTTCTTATGTCGTGCCGAAGGAGGCCTCGATCGGCGCGCTGATTGCATTCCGCTGCGCCTATTTCTTCATTCCGCTGGCGCTCGGCACGACGCTTCTCGTTATCAGCGAGGTGATCTTTCGGCGGAAATCACGCGGGGCGGATGAGGAGGCGGACCAGCGCGCCGAGGCCCAGTCGGTCTAGGGGTGCGAAAGGCCGAGCCGGATCGAAGAGGCCGGTGCCCGGAATCGGTGAGATGCTGCCCGACAGCTCGACGGCGAATTCCCGCAACCCCCGCGGCCCGTTGTTGAGCGTGTCGATCGCCTCGATCACCGAGCCGCTTCGCATGAAGGCTGCGGCAAACCTTTCCGGGGTGGTTCCGAGATATTCCGCCAGAAGCCGGTTGCGCAGATCAGCGATCGCGCGGCGGTGCTCGCCGTTACCGGCCTCGAACAGCATGTCGCATTCGCAATCCAGCCCTTCCGAGCGATTGTTGAGATTGGAGGAGCCGATGCGGATCAGCTCATCATCGGCAATCATTAGCTTGGAGTGGATGAGCACCTCCGCCTCTTTGTCCTTTTTCGGCACTGGCCCGGGCACGACGGGATAGTAGACGCGCAGGCGGGCTGCGCGATCGGCGCGTTTGAGGCGGCGGATGACGCGGTCGCGATTGCCGCCCATGACGATCTTTTCGATCAACCCGTGAGAGCTCCGCGTGCAGATGATGATGACTTCGGGCCCGTCCTCCTCCTGCAGCCGCGCGGCGATGGCGTCGGCGACGCGGAAGGAGGCGAGATACTGTGCCTCGATGTAGAGCTGCCGTCGCGCCCGGGCGATGACGTCCAATGTCATGGCGATGCCGTCGCTGATACCGGTGCGAAAAGCGGTTGACGGCTCCGTCAGCGCCAAGGTGACTGGGATCTCCTGCATGGAAACGGCGAGATTGGCGGGCCAGGTGAAGGGAACGCTTTCGGTCAACGGCAGGTGGCTTTCGCCTGTGGCGTCTTCCCAGCGCCGCCTGGCGACGTCGCCGATCATCCGGGCGGCATCGCCAGTGAGCATCGCCTGAACGTCATGCAGAGGATCGTAGGGCTCGCCACCGGGGTCGCGCCGCCACCTGTCCATGACGCGATGACGCCTCGTGTCCCATCGCCGCGACGTCAAATCGATGCCGCCGATGAAGGCGACAGCATCATCAATGCAGACGAGCTTCTGATGATGGCAGCCGCGCACGGTGCCTGGAAAGTCGAAGCGCAGATCAATCCTGGCATTTTTTGGAAAATCCTTCTTACGAAGCAACTGGATTGATTTGTCCGAATAGATCGGCCCGAGCGCCCAAATGAGAATGCGTATTTCGAGGTCGGGATTCGTCGCCACTGCGGAATGCAGCAGGTCAGCCAAGGTTTCGTCGGATTTTTCGGGTGCGATCCGAATGTCGGGATGGAAATCCCACCCTATGATCCACACAGTGCGTCGCGCCTGCCGCAACGCACGCGCCACTTCCGAGAAATAGCGGTTACCATTGATCAGGAAGGCGGCCCTTTCCGCATGTCCTTGCAGGAGCCATGCCATGCTTTCCTGTTTTTCGCCGCCCGGATGTTGCGCTTTTGTTCGGGTCAGGTAGGATTGATCGGACATGGTTTCAAATGCGGTCATGTTTGCCTCAGCCTCTCGACTGAGACCAAACGCGTGGAATTTAACCGGGTTCCCGATTGCAGACGCGGCTGCCGCAATGGGCGGCCCGACACACAGGATTGACACAGCAAAATGTCACAACGAGCAGGCAGCGCCGATCTTCCTCTTCACGGGGGACGCGTGCCGCATTGGCTCGGCGACCGAATGACGCGGCTCGGGACGCTGATCACCGAGGCGATCGTCCATCATTATGGCCGCGACGAATTCCTGCGCAGGCTCGCCCATCCATTCTGGTTCCAGTCCTTCGGCGCGGTCATGGGCATGGATTGGCATTCCTCCGGTATCACCACCAGCGTTCTCGGCGCGTTGAAGCGCGGGCTGAAGCCGCGGGCCGGCGAACTCGGCCTGCATATCTGCGGCGGCCGCGGCGCGCATTCGCGCAAGACCCCGCAGGAGCTCGTCTCGATCGGCGAGCGTGTCGGTCTCGACGGCGAGGGGCTCGCGACCACGAGCCGTCTCATCGCCAAGGTCGACAGCGCCGCCCTTCAGGATGGGTTCGATCTTTATCTGCACGGGTTCATTGTCGCCGATGACGGCCATTGGGTGGTCGTGCAGCAAGGCATGAACGGCGACAGGCGGCAGGCCCGGCGCTATCACTGGCTGTCCGAAGGGCTGGAGAGCTTCGTGGATTCGCCGCATGCGGCCATCGAGGGACGGAACCAGGGCGAGATCGTCAACCTCGCCGACCGGCGCGCCGAACGCTCGCGGCGTGGTCAGCTTGATCTGCTCGCGACCCTCGGGCCCGACCGGATCATCCGCGAAGCCGCTGCCTTGCTGCGTGCCGAAGAGCCGGCGCCCGAACCTGCCGAACAGCCGATGCTGCCGCACCTGATCATGCCTGCCCATCATGATGTCCGCGAGAGCGACGTCAACATGCGGCGCCTGCATGGAAATCTGGCTGCCGCGGCCGACCGCGGGCCGGCGGATTTCGAAGAGCTGCTGCTCGTTCCAGGCGTCGGCGCCCGCACAGTGAAGGCGTTGGCCATGGTGGCGGAAGTCGTTCACGGCGCCCCCTGCCGCTTTTCCGACCCGGCGCGCTTCTCGATCGCCCATGGCGGCAAGGATCGCCATCCTTTTCCGGTCCCGCTCAAGGTCTATGACGAGACGATCGCCGTGATGAAATCAGCGGTGCAGAAGGGCAGGCTGGGACGCGAGGAGGAGTTGCAGGCGCTCAAGCGTCTGGACGATCAGTCCAGGCAGATGGAACGCTATGTGACAGGTCCCGACCTCAAGGAAATCATCGCCGGAGAATTCCGCCAGTCTGCCGATTTCGGCGGCCGGAGCGTCTCCGGTTGGGAGGAGCCGGAAACCCATGGGAATTAGCTTTCAATGGCCGTCGGGCGGGACGGCAGCTGGAACCGTCTCTTTCAGATTCTTCCGGTGGAAGATGAAGAGCCCTGCAACGACGATGATTACGGCGCCGATGATGATCTGTGCATCGGGAATATCGTCGAAGAAGAGGTAGCCGAGGACGATCGCCCAGAGCAGCAGCGTATATTGCAGCGGCGCGAGCAGCGATGCCGGTGCGAGCTTCAGCGAGCGCGTGATGAGCAGATGTGCGCAGGTGGCGACGATGCCGAGCAGCAGCATGCCGGACCAATCGATGAGCGTTGCCGGCTGCCAATGACCGATGCTCAAGACGATGCCGGTGATGAGCGCGGCGATCGTCTGCCATGTTACCAGCGTCGTGTCGCTGGTCGAGCGCAGATAGCGGCTCATCACCAGCGACAGTGCAAAGGCGAAGCTGCCCGCAAGGCCAAAGAGCGATGGAAGCGACAGCATCGCCGTGGACGGACGCAGCGCGATGACGACGCCGGCAAAGCCGATCAGAACGGCAAGCCAGCGGCGCCAGCCGATCTTCTCCCCGAGAAAGAAATGCGAAAGCGCCGCGATATAGATCGGTCCGGCCATATAGAAGGTCATGACGTCTGCGAGCGGCAGATAGGCGACGGCGGCATAGAATAGGGCGACATCGCAGGTCGCCATGAAAACACGGATGAACTGCAGGCCTTTCTGCTCGACGCGAAACAAGGCCATCGGCCCTTGCCGGAGGATCATTGGTCCGAGCACGATGAAAGCGCCGACCGAGCGGATCACCAGCACCTGGCCGACGGCAAAGCTGGCGACCAGCCATTTGCCCATTGCATCGTTCAGCGCAAAAAGCAGATCGCCAATCAGCATCAGCACGACGCCTGTTATGATCAGGTTTCCGGCATCGGCTACGCCAGTCTTGGTCGTCATCTTTGGCATCCTCGCAAAACGGCCGCGCATGCGCGGCCGAGTGCGGCTTCTGCCTTAACACTGCCGATGTCAATGGTCAGTTTGAAGCGCCTGTACCCGAATTTGTCATAGGGGTATGGCGAGCGACCGTCTTCGTTCACCTTGACCGACAGCTTACCTCTCTGATCGGGGCGCCGTGCCGTACAGTCGTGGAGCCAGCGATTAAATTGGCCGTCTTTAGGAAAAGGGCGCACCGCCGCCCGCCCTAAACATTAAGTCAGGCTCACCAAGGTAGCGTGCCCTTGTCATTGATGAAGGCACCCGTCTGGCCGTCGTTCGCGACTGCAAGCTGGACAATGATCTCAGCCGCCTGCTCGACCGTCCGATAGCCTGTATTGCCGTTAAAATCGGTCTTCGTGTATCCGGGATCCGCGCTGTTGACCCTGATGCCGAACGACGCGAGGGCCTTGGAAAACGATACGGTCACTGCGTTGAGGGCCGTCTTCGAGCTGTTGTAGCCCAGGCTGTTCACACCATAGAATTCGCTCTCCGGGTCTGTCAGGGCGCCAAGCGAACCGAGCTCGCTGCTGACGTTGACGACATTGGCGGAACCCGCTGCTTTGAGCAGAGGCAGGAAAGCTTGCGTAATTCGAATCGGCCCGAACACGTTGATCTCGTAGACCTGACGGATGTCGTCTACGGTCTGATCCGCCGGGTCGATGAATGCTCCGGGTATGCCCGCATTGTTGACCAGTGCGTCGAGCTTGCCGTCTTCCTGTCTGACACGATCCGCGGCTGCCTTCACACTTGCGTCGTCCTCGACGGCAATTTCAAGGAAGCGCACATCGTGACCCTGAGCTCGCAAAGCTTCCGCCGCACTCTCACCGCGCCCCGCATCGCGGGCACCAAGCCAAACACGATAACCCATTCCCCCGAGCCGTCGAGCGGTTTCAAAGCCGATGCTCTTGTTGGCGCCGGTGATCAATGCATTCTTCAACATGGTGGTTCTCCATTCTGGTTGCCCGTCCAATATGAGCAGGCGCCTTTCCGGCCGCGTGCCAAATTCTATTGAACTCTTGCCTAATCCTGCTGAAAGACTTGCGCGCGTTGGAGGAGGGTGCAATTTAACAGCATGGACAATGTGGGCGAAGAACTAAGGTCCCTGATCGAGAGGCACTCGCGTGGCGGTCGTACGACGACCGCCATTCCACGCGTCGGTTTGCTAAGAGCAGAACGCACGACTGAGCCGACGGCAGGCATGACGGAGCTTGTCATATGCTTGGTGTTACAAGGCGCCAAGGCAATCACTTGCGGCGAGAACGTATTGCACTATGGAGCGGGCAGCTACTTCGTGGCCTCGGTCGAGGTTCCTGTCTTTGGCAGAATATCCGAAGCGAGCCTCCAGAAGCCATTTCTCGGCGTCGGGTTCAGCTTTGACGCCCGTAACATCGCCGACCTTCTGATTGAGATGCCTGATGTTCACGATCCGGAATTCTTGTGTGGCCTCGGCGTGAGTCCGACCGATCCTCAGCTCGAGGAAGCGTTTCTACGGATGATGCGACTTCTCGATAGGCCAAACGAAATTTCCGTCATGGCACCAATGATTGAGCGGGAAATCCTGTTCCGCCTATTGCGGGGACCGCAGGGAGCGAAGCTGCGGCAGATCGCACAGATCGACGGCCGCCAGTCTCAGGTCAGGCGGGCGCTCGCCTGGATTCGCGAAAACTTCACGGAATCTTTCAAGGTCGAAGATCTGGCGCGGATGACGGGAATGAGTGCTTCGGTGTTCCACCGCCATTTCAAGGCGGCAACGACCATGACGCCCATCCAGTATCAGAAGCGGTTCCGTCTCCACGAGGCACGCCGCCTGTTGCTCGAGACTCCGGGCGACGCCGCCCGTGTCGCTTTCGCCGTCGGCTATGAAAGCGCGTCCCAATTCAGCCGGGAATACGGGCGGCTGTTCGGACTTCCGCCCGCCCGCGACGCAAGCCGGCTTCGCGCGAAACCTGTTGCGCCGGTGACGTCGGACGCATCAGACGATGCGGTGACAAGTTTCGGACGCGCAATCTAGCGAGCCTCGTGATAGCATTGTTTCAGGATTTGGCTGGCATGTCATCCATAAGCCCGCTCGCTGATCAAGGAGCACCGATGGCAGCAAGTGGGCATCCATGAAGCCATGCCCATGATGAAAATGTCATGACGTCGTGCGTGGCGACCACCATAATGCCATGAAGCAGGCCAAGCCGTTCCCGCGGGCGTGGGAGAGTACCGCTGACGCGCCTTTGAGCAGCAACGACAAAGACCGTCGGCGGCTTGGATCAGCTAGAGCGCCCAATCATCCCAATTCTGGACTTCGGCAGCTTTGTCCTCGCGGCAAATGGTTTCCAGCGCCAGCGAGGCACGACTGGAGTGTCTTTGTTTATGCCGCAGGATCGCAAATTGGCGGGACGGCAGAGGGAAGCGCGCCTTTACCAGCAGACCTTGCGTCAAGAGCGGTGCTGCCACGGCTCCCGAAACGACTGTGGCGCAGAGGCCCTCTCTTGCTGCCGATATGACTGCCTCGTTCGACGGCAGTTGTAGCGCGACAGCCAGGTCTGCGGGGTCTATGCCGAGATTGGAAATAGCCGCCTCGAAAGCCGATCGGGTTCCGGACCCCTTTTCCCGCATGACCCATTTTGTGCCCGAAACCAGATCTGCCGGTGCAATTGGTTTGCCACGCGCCCAGGGATGGCGCGGACCGACGACGACAAGGAGTTCGTCCTCGGCAAGCGGCTGAACGTGCAGCGCCGGCTCATCAACGCTCCCTTCGACGAAGCCGACTTCGGCCAATCCATCGAGAACCGCTTTTGCCGCCGTGGTGGTGTTGCCAATCATCAGCTTCAGGTCAATGCCCGGATAGCGGATCTTGAAACGCATCAGCATCGCCGGTAGCCAATAGCTTGCGATCGTCTGGCTTGCAAAAACGACCAGTTCACCCTTTTGCAAGCCGCCGAGATCGGACAGGACGAGCGCTGCGGCCTTTGCGCGCGCCAGCGTCGCTCTAGCCTCTCCCAGAAACACCCGTCCTTCATATGTCAGCTCTATGCGGCGTCCGACGCGATGGAAAAGCTCGACACCATAGGAGGTCTCGAGATTGCGGATAGCCGAACTGACGGCCGATGGCGTGAGCCCGATCGCAAAGGCGGCTTTGGTCAGATGCTCGCGTTCGGCAACCGCTACGAAAATGGAAAGCTGTTCAAACGTCATTGACTCGATCGTTCGATTTTACCGAATGAAATGTACTAAACTATTCAATGGAAGTCGACAATTGAGTGTGGGAGATTGCAGTCTTCCGCAAGGTCTAGCCGATGATCGTTTCCGCCTCACGTTCCCTGTCGCTTCCTGCCGTCCTGCCGGGACTCGTCCTGTGTGCAGCAGTCACGCTCTCGGCGTCTCTCGTTGAACAACTGCAGATGATGATTTTCGGCTCGCATTGGATCGAGAGCCTCGTGCTAGCCATTCTGATCGGCATTGCCGTGCGCTCATCGATCTGCCTGTCGCCGACCTTCATTCCCGGCATCCAATTTGCCGCCAAGACGCTCCTGGAGATTGCGGTCGTGTTGCTCGGCGCCTCGCTCAGCACGGCTGCCATCAGGCAGGCTGGACTGCCGCTTGTCGGCGGAATTGCCGTTCTGGTTGCTCTGTCTTTGGTCGGCAGCTTTGTTATCGGGCGGCTCTTCGGGCTGTCGGCCAGCCTGGCGACGTTGGTTGCTTGCGGCAACTCGATCTGCGGCAATTCCGCGATTGCCGCCGCAGCGCCGGTGATCGGCGCCAAACCGGACGATATCGCGGCCTCGATAGCCTTTACCGCAGTGCTTGGTATCGGCGCTGTGCTGACGCTGCCGCTTCTTCACCTGCTCTTTGGTCTCAGCGCAATGCAATACGGCGTTTTCGCAGGACTGACAGCCTATGCCGTCCCGCAGGTCTTGGCGGCCACGGCCTCTGCCGGAGTGGTCAGCACCCAGGTGGGCACGCTCGTCAAACTGATCCGCGTGATGATGCTCGGACCCGTCATCCTCGTGCTCGGCGCAGTTCATGGCCGCCGCCCTGGCGGTTCGCCAGTCAATCTCCGCCATCTTCTCCCATGGTTCATCCTCGGTTTTGCAGCCATGGCGACGCTTCGTTCCCTCGACGCGATCCCGGCACCGCTGTTGCCCGGAATGGCGGCTGTCTCCGCCGCCTTCACCGTCACCGCCATGGCCGCGTTGGGCCTCTCCGTTGATGTCAGATCCTTCGCCCATACCGGCGGCCGTGTGCTTTCAGCCGCAGCGCTGTCGCTGTTGGCGCTCGGGGCTCTCGGGCTTTGCCTGATCGGGCTGCTGAATATCGTCTGATCGAGGCGATATGCCCAAAATACTTGCAAAGATTCCGGTTGCCTTCCAAACGATCAGCGACTAGCCTGTATATACAGGTAAGGCGGAAGCATAGATCGTCATGCGGGTCATCTCTTCACAACAAGCTGCGGATCTTCTCGAAGACGGGATGACTGTCGCTGCTTCCGGTTTTGGAGGATGCTGCCATCCCGAGGCCATCACGGCCGCCGTCGAGGAGCGTTTCCTCGCCTCTGGAAAACCCCGCAACCTGACGCTTCTGTTTGCTGCCAGCACGGGCGATCGTCAGACGCGCGGCATGGGGCACTTCGGTTATGAAGGTCTGGTCGCCTGCGTGATTGCCGGGGGATGGCGCGGAACGCCGCGCCTTGGAAAACTTGCGATCGAGGAAAAGATCGAAGCGCATTGCTGGCCGCAGGGCGTCATCGCGCAACTCTATCGAGCGATTGCCGCCGGTCAGCCTGGAGTGGTCACCCATATCGGGCTCGGCTCTTTCATGGATCCGCTTCATGGCGGCGGTCGCATGAATGCGACGACGCCGCGCCCGCTTGTCGAGCGTGTGTCGTTGCGCGGCAAGGAATGGCTGCTTTATCCGTCGATGCCGCTCGACTGTGTGCTCTTGCGCGGAACGACGGCCGACGAAGATGGGAACATCACCCTCGAGGACGAGGCCTTCCCCCTCGACGTGCTCGCCATGGCGCAGGCGGGGCGAAACTCCGGTGGCATTGTCGTCGTGCAGGTCAAACGGATTGCCGAACGCGGCTCGCTGCAGCCGAACGATGTTCGTATCCCGGCGGCGCTCGTCGATTATGTCGTCGTCTGCGATGATCCGGCCCAGCACGGCATCAGTTTCGCCGAGACCGACAATATCGCCTATACCGGACGCGTCCGGGTGGCGGCGAGCCGCTTGCTGCCGGCGCCGCTGTCGGTCGATAAGATTATTCAGCGACGCGCCTTCCTGGAACTGGCGCCGCTGAATCGCCCGACGATCAACCTCGGCATCGGCATTGCCGCCGGGATCGGCCGTATCGCCAGCGAAGAGGGATTCGACGATTATACGGTGACGATCGAATCCGGCGTCATCGGCGGCGTGCCGGCCGAAGAGCTGTCCTTCGGCGCTGCCGTCAATCCGACCGCCATCGTCCCACAGGCATCGCAGTTTGACTTTTACGACGGCGGCGGCCTGGATATCGCCTTCCTCGGCATGGCAGAGGTGGATCGGCATGGGGCGGTCAATGTCAGCCGCTTCAATAATTCCATCGTCGGGGTCGGCGGGTTCACCAATATCTCGCAGACGGCCAAGCACGTCGTCTATCTCGGCGCATTTTCGGCTGGCGGTGCTGAAATTGCGGTTGCCGACGGCAGGCTCGACATCATCCAGGATGGCCGCCTTTGCAAGATCGTCGAGGATGTCGACCAGATCAGTTCGAACCCGGCCTTTGCGCCGGAGGGACAATCACAGCTCGTCGTCACCGAGCGGGCGGTTTTTCGGGTGATCGGCGGATGCTTGACGCTGACGGAGTTTGCCCCCGGCATCGATCTTGCCGCTCATGTTCTCGACCGCCTGCCGAAGGGCATCGCGGTGTCGGACCAACTGAAGCAGATGGATGCGCGCCTGTTTTCGACCCATGTCATGAAGGACTTTGCCCGATGAAAATCGATGGAGCCACCATCATCGTCACGGGCTCGGCAACGGGTGTCGGGGCTGCATGCGTGAAGCAATTCGCCGAGGGCGGCGCCCGGGTGGTCATCAACTACAGCCGCAGCAAGAAAGAGGCCGATGAGACCGGCGATATCTGCCGCAGCCTGGGCGCGGAGGTCGAGATCGTCCAGGCCGACGTTGCCGATGACGCGGCTTGCCGCCGGATGGTGGCGATTACCGTCAATCGATGGGGGCGGCTCGACGCCCTGGTGAACAATGCCGCAATGACGGTCAAATCCGATCCTTTCGATCTGGAGACATTGTCGGCCGAAGATTTTCAGAGCGTTTTCGGCGTCAACGTCATCGGCGCTTATCAGATGTGCCGGGCGGCGGTGCCTGCGATGCGGGACAACGGCGGCGGCGCGATCGTCAATGTCTCATCCAACGTTGCCTTTACCGGCGGCGGCAGCTCGCTTGCCTATACGGCTTCCAAGGGCGCGCTCAATGCGCTGACTTTGGCCTTGGCGCGCACCTGCGGTCCCGATATCCGCGTGAACGCGGTTTGTCCCGGCATCATCGATACGCGCTGGATGCGCGACACGCTCGGGCCGGATGCCTATGGAGCCATTGCCAAGCGATTTTCGGAAACCGCGCCGCTCGGCCGGGTCGCAACACCGGAAGACGTTGCCGGCGCCATCGTCTGGCTTGTTCAGGGTGCCGACTTCGTCACCGGCGAATTGCTTTCCGTTGACGGCGGCATCCGCCTGTCTGGTGGCGCTCGCAAACCCGCGACTTCAGGGGGAGCCGCATCGTGACGCTGTCGGCTCAATCCATCCTCGACTTTCCGGTGCCGCAGGCGACACATGTGGTTACCGCAAGGGATGCCATCCTTTACGCCCTGTCAGTTGGCTACGGCACCGACGCGCCCGACGCGGCATTGAAGTACGTCTATGAACGCGATCTCGCGACCGCGCCGACCCTTGCCAATATCGTGGCGCATCCAGGCCCATGGATGCAGCAGGCAGGCGTCGACTGGGCCCGTCTGGTGCATTCTGAACATCGCCTGACGATCCACCGGCCGGTCCCGCTCGATGTGCCGCTCATCTCTCGCGCGCGCGTCCTGTCGGTGGTCGACCGCGGCGTGGAAAAAGGAATGTTCGTCAGCTTCGAACGGCTGATTGCAACCGTGGACAGTGATGAGCCAGTCGCGACCATCGTCCAGACCAATGCGTGCCGCGGCGACGGTGGATGCGGCTCAGTGGGATCTGCACCCGAACCCTTGTCGAAAGTCCCGGACAGAGGCCCGGACCTTGAATTCAGTGTCTACATCCCTGACAACGCCGCACTGCTATATCGCCTGAACGGCGATCTCAATCCGCTGCATGTCGACCCGCAGGCAGCCCGCAAAAGCGGCTTTGACCGACCTATCCTGCATGGGCTCTGCAGCTTCGGTTATGCTGGCTACGCCATTGTCGCTGCCATCGATCCAAGCATGGCCAGCGGCTTGAGCGCCATCGCGGCGCGTTTCAGCGCGCCGATCTTTCCCGGCGAAACGATCACCGTGCAGATATGGCGCAACGATGCCGAGATTCGCTTCCGAGGCCTCGTTGTTTCTCGCGGCGCGACCATCCTCGACAATGGCATGGCGAGGTTGTCATGACGAAAGCGCTCAAGCCTGCCGCCGGCGAGGCGCGCCATTATATCAGGATCAAGGAGCAGATCCTGGCCGAGATCGCCGAGGGCAAGCTGCAGCCGGGAGACCGGGTATCCTCTGAAAGCGAATTGGTGGCGGCATTCGGCGTCAGCCGCATGACGGCGAACCGGGCGCTGCGGGAGTTGATGTTCGAGGGTGTTCTCAAGCGATCCGCCGGGATCGGAACCTTCGTTTCACCCAAGCACCTCGACGTCGATCTGCTTCAAATCCGCAACATAGCCGACGAAATACTGGAACGGGGCCACAAGCATCAGGCAGCGGTCGTCAAGGCCGGCTTGATGAAGGCGGATGCCAACGTCGCCGATGCGCTTGAACTCATCCTCGGCGCTGAAGTGATGCATTCGCTGATCGTGCACATGGAAAACGACCAGCCGATTCAGGTCGAGGAGCGCTACGTCAATCCGCTGGTGGCGCCCGACTATCTGTCGAACGACTTCCGCAGCATGACGCCGCACGAATATCTGACGAAGGTGGCTCCGATAACGGCGTTCGAACATATCGTCCAGGCCGTCAAGCCGGATACGACGATACGCAAATATCTTGGCCTCAGGAATGATCACCCTTGCCTGCGCGTCTTTCGAAGAACCTGGTCAGGCGAGGCCGTCGTGACCTGTGCGCTGTTATATTACCCCGGCGCGCAATATCGGCTGGAAGCACGGTCCACCAAGGGTCCCTCCAGGCCCGTCGCCATTCTCGGAGAGAAACAGTGAGCGCCACCAATTCTCCATCGATCATCCTCAGTGCGGCGCCGCCGACGATCGAGGACATCGCGGCAATTGCCCGTCGGCACGCAAGGATCGAGGTATCCGCCGAGGTCGATGCTCGGATTGTGGCCGCGCGCGCCGTGGTCGACCGCTATACGGAAAGTGATCTGCCGGTCTATGGCCTGACGACGGGACTTGGGGCGGGGGTCGATACACGACTTGCAACGGAAGATCTGGTAGCGTTCCAGATGCGGGTGCCGCAAGCCCGCTCCGTCGGCGTCGGAGAACCGCTTGCCCGGGAATCCGTGCGGGCGATGATGGCCGTCAGGGCCGCCGGCATGGCGGCGGGCGGCTCCGGCGTTTCGCTGAAAGTCTTCCACGGTCTGATTGCCGCCATCAATGCCGGTGTTCACCCTGTCGTCCCGTCACTGGGCTCGATCGGTGCCGCGGATTTGGCGCCGCTTGCCCATATGAGCCGGGGCCTCCTGGGCTTCGGTGAGATCGAGCTTGGCGGCGAAGTGCTGCCGGCCGCCATCGCCCTTGAAAGGGCCGGCCTGAAGCCTCTCGAATTCGCGCCGAAGGACGGCCATGCGCTTGTTGTTGCCAACAGCCTCTCCATCGGCCTCGCCTGCTTGACGCTCGTGGATATCGAGCGGCTCTTCGATTGGTCCCTGAAGGCGATTGCCGTTAATTTCGAAGCGTTCCGGGCTAATGTCAGTGCCTTCGACGACCGCGCTCTGGCTGCAAGACCGGCCTTTGGGCAGCGCCGCGTCGCAGCTCGGCTGATGGAGCTTCTTTCGGGCAGCTCCTTGCTTGCCGCCGATGCAGCAAGGCGTCTGCAGGATCCATTGAGCTACCGCTGCACACCGCAGGTCTGGGGCGCGTTGAGGCATGCGATCGATGAGGCAAGGCAGGCGACTGACATAGAGCTCGTCAGTTCCAGTGACAATCCTGTCGTGATCGCATCCGAGGGCGTCATTCTTTCACACGGCAATTTTGACATGACCGCCTTTGTGCTCGCCTGGGAAAGGCTGGGGCAGGCGATGGCGCATTGTGCGGCAGGCACTGCCTATCGGATCATGAAGATCATGTCGCCTGGCATGTCCGACCTGCCACGTTTCCTGACCCCGATGGGTCAGAGCCGTACGGGTTTTGCGACGGTGCAAAAAACCGTCTCGGCCATGGAAGCCGAAATCCGCCATCTGGCCACGCCTGTTTCGCTTTCGCCCATTCCTGTTGCCGATGGCGTCGAAGACCAGGCATCGATGGCTCCGAGCGTTTTGGCAAAGGCGCAGGCGATCGTCGAGCGCCTGCGCTATCTCACCGCCATCGAACTGATTGCTTCGGTACAGGCCGTCGAGCTCAGAGGCGTCTCAGACGAATTGGGCAAGGGATCGGCGGAAGCCTATGCCTTTGTCCGCAGCCACGTCCCGCCGCTTGAAGAGGATCGCGCGCAAGGGCCGGATTTTGCGACGATTGCCGCATTGATCGGGCTCGGCCCGCAATAAGCCGGTTCGCCACTGCCCCGGCAAGAAGGGCAGGGCGCCGACCGGTCATGCCGACGGTTATTCCGGGGAATGCCGTCGGTTCGTTCATTGAAAAGTCAACAAGAGGGAATGACTATGAAAAATTGGACAAAAGGCATTTCTGCAGCCGGCATCATGGCAGCCGCCATGTTTCAGCCTGCATCCGCAGAGACCATCAAGGTCGGCAGCAAGAACTTCACCGAGCAGTTCATCCTCGCCGAAATGTACGCCGCCGTTTTGGAAAATGCCGGCATCACCGTCGAGCGCAAGATCAACCTCGGCGGCACGCTGATTGCTCACCAGGCATTGGTGGCCGGCGAGATCGATCTCTATCCGGAATATACCGGCACGGCGCTCGCTTCTGTCGTCAAGGGTGAGATGTCGACCGACGCCGAGAAGGTCTACACGCAGGTCAAGGACTTCTACGCCAAGCAGTTCAACCTCACCTGGCTGAAGCCGAGCGGCATCAACAATGGCTACGTCATCGTGGTCCGGCAGGAAACGGCGCAGGCCAACAATCTGAAAAGCCTGTCGGATCTCGCCAAGGTTTCCAAGACCCTGGTCTTCGGCGGCGGCGCTGAATTTCCGGACCGCGCCGATGGCCTGCCCGGCCTAAAGCGTGTCTATGACGCCGAGTTCAAGGAGTTCAAGCAGTTTGCCAAGCTTGGCCTTCGTTATGATGCGCTGGAACAAAAGGACATTGACGTCGCCAATGGCGCCGCGACCGACTGGCAGATCGGCTCGAAGAACCTCGTGCCGCTGGCAGACGACAAGGGTCTGTTTCCGCCCTACTACGTGGCCCCCGTCGTCCGCCAGGACGTGCTGAAGGCCAATCCGAAAGTTGCCGAACTGCTGGAAGCGGTCGGCACCCATCTCGATAACGAGAAAATGCGCGTCCTCAATGCCAAGGTCGAGACCGATCACGAGGAAGCCAAGGACGTGGCGGTCGAATTCCTCAAGGAAAACGGCCTGCTGCCGAAATGATTGTCACGCCCGCGGCCGGGTATCGATCCGGCCGCGATCTGGTGTGGCGATCTTCTTACGGTGTTTGTTCGAAAATCCGTCCGTTCAGCAGCCGGACAGGAATGTGGAGAAGCGGGAAATGCAGGAAATCTGGATCGATTATCTCAACGCCCTCGATGCCAAGGCGCTGGCGCTGACGAATGACGAGATTCTCGATGCGGTGTCGAAAGCGCTGGATGCGCAGGGCAGGGGCGAAACCGTCATCGAGCCGCGTGTTCATCTTGTGCCGGAGAGCTCCGACAAGGGCCATTTCAACGTGCTTCGCGGCTATGTCAAAGCGCTGAACTATGCCGGCGTCAAGGTCGTCGGCGACTTCGTCGATAACTATAAGGTCGATCTGCCCTCGGAGCTTGCGGTCCTCAACCTGTTCGACCCGAACACGGGCGTGCCGAAGGCCATCATCGACGCAACTGCTATCACCGACATGCGCACCGGCGCCGTGACTGCCCTTGGCGCAAAACACCTAGCCCGCAAGAATAGCAAGATTCTCGGCCATATCGGTGCCCGCGGAACCTCCTATTGGAATGTCCGCCTTCTCGATCATCTCTTCGACTTCGATGAAATCCGCGTGCATTCGCGCCGCCCGGAAAGTCGCGCTGCCTTCGCAAAGCGTCTTGAGGCGGATCTCGGCAAGAAGATCGTCGTCACCGACAATTGGGAGGATTGCCTCAAGGGCGCCGATATCATGGTCGAGGCCAGCCGCCTGCCGGAACCGGCGCCGCTGTTCAAGACGGAATGGGTGAAGAAGGGAGCCTTCGTCGTACCCTATGGCACGATGAGCGCGCTTGAATTCGATCTCACCGATATCATGGACAAGATCGTCGTCGACGATTGGGGACAATGCGGCCCCGGCAAGCCTTTCGGAGCGCTTCGCCGTCACGTCGACGAGGGCAAGGTGACGGCCGAGAACCTGCATGCCGAAATCGGCCAGATCGTCTGCGGCATGAAACCCGGCCGCGAAAGCGACGAGGAGACGATCCTGTTCTGGCATCGCGGCCTCAGCACGACCGACGTGGCGCTCGGCGCCGCCATGGTGGCGAAAGCCAGGAAGATGGATATCGGCCAGCGCCTGCGGTTCGCATAAATAGCCATGGTCATGTTCAAGCCAATCGCCTGTTCGAGAATGTATGATCTCAGCCCGCGCATTCGCGGCCTGTGGGACGCGCTGTTCGCGCTGGTCAGCGTCCGTTCCGGCGTCGAGCTGGAGATCATCGCTCATGCCGCACCAGCACCCTTGTCGGAATTATGGGCGAGGCCGGACATGGGGGCGGTGTTCATGTGCGGCTATCCGTTTTCGCGCATGCCCGAGGCAGCGAGACCGACTGCCCTTGCTGCACCCGTCTCCAGCGAAGCATGGTCTGTGGACCAACCACTCTATGCCAGCCACATCCTCGTCGCCTCCACCGGGCCGGTGAGCGCGGTGGCGGATCTCGCTACGGCACGTTGGGGCTGGACCGTCCGCGATTCCCAATCGGGCTACCATGCTGCGCGCTCCTACCTTGCAGGCCGATTTGCAGGCACGATGAAGCAGGGCACGACGGTTGGACCACTGCTCAACCCCTCAGGCATCGTCGCAGCCCTCAAGGATGGCAGGATCGATGCGGGCGCGATCGACGCTTATGCCTTCCAATTGTTGTCGATGCACGAACGCGACGCGATCGATGGTCTTCGTATTCTGGCGACGACTGATCCGCTTCCCGCGCCGCTGTTGGTTGCCGCGCAAACGTTGCCCGCGGACATCGCCACAGCGTTACAGCGGAGCCTCGTGACGTTGCATGAAACGCCTGAGGGAGCGGCGGCTTTGGAACGGCTCGGCCTCAGGCGATTTTCGGCGGTCGCTCCGTCGGCCTACGATGTCCTGCCGCAGAGAGCCGACGACGCCGATCGCAGATTGGGGATATCATGGTAGACAGGCGAACGAGCGCCCGGACGCGGAGGTCTCGACGATGAAATGGGTCCCTAAACACCTCGACCGGCTATTCGAAGCGCTGTTGGAGCACCTGTATCTCGTTTTTTCCTCGGTCGGCATCGCCCTGGTGATCTCACTGATCGTCGGGATATGGGCGGCAAGGCGGCCGCGGAGCTTCGCGGTTATCATCATCTTCACCGGTATCCTGTTCGCCGTGCCGAGCCTGGCGCTGTTTGCGCTTCTCATCCCCATCATGGGGATTGGGGCAGCACCCGCCATTACCGGTCTTGCCGCCTACTCGCTAATGATCCTGATCCGCAATATCGGCATGGGCTTTCAGGCAATTCCGCGTGACATACTCGAAGCTGCTGATGGCATGGGCTATGGCACGGCGCGCCGGATCTGGGAAGTCGAGCTGCCGCTGGCGATGCCCTATATCGTCGGCGGTATCCGCATTGCCATGGTGACGGTCATCGGCATCGCGACCGTTGCCGCCTATATCAATGCCGGCGGGCTGGGCGTCATTATTTTCGAAGGCATCGACCAGCGGTTCCCCGAAAAGATCATCGCCGGCGGGCTGCTGACGTCATTTCTGGCGCTCTTTGCCGACTACTGTTTTGCATCCTTCGAAAAGCTGCTGCGCCGGCGCAGTGGAGGTAAAGCAGCATGATCGTTATCGATGCATTCAGCTGGATCTTCAACAACTCCGGCACCTTCTTCAATGCTTTCAATCGCCATCTGCTGATGTGCGTCCTATCGCTCGGCATCGCCTTCGTCATCGCCGTGCCACTCGGATTTGCCGTCGCACGGGCACCTCGCGCCGCCTTTACCGTGGTCAATATTGCCGGCGCCTTGCGCTCCATACCGAGCCTTGCGATCCTGTCGGCGGCGATGCCGTTTCTCGGCATCGGATTATTGCCGTCGGTGGTCGCCCTCATCGTCCTTGCCGTGCCGCCGCTGCTGTTGAGCACGATCATCGGCATCCGCGAGATCGACGCCTCGGTGATCGATGCGGCAGATGGAATGGGCATGAGCGCCGGGCAGATGCTGTGGGAGATCGAACTTCCTCTGGCCGTTCCGTCGATTCTGTCGGGCGTCAGGACGAGTGCCATCCAGGTCATCGGCGGGGCGGCGCTGGCCTCCTTCATCGGCGGCGGCGGGCTTGGCGATTTCATCAATGCCGGCATTGCGATCATGAACATGCCGCGCCTTCTCGTCGGAGCGGTCCCGATAGCCCTGCTCGCGATCTTTGCGGAACTGGCGTTCGGCGCCCTGGAGCGCGTCTTCACTCAACGGCGCTAAGCGGCCGAAAGCGGATATCAGGATGATTCATCTCGACCATGTTACGAAGAATTACGACGGAAGCGGCCAGCATGCGGTCGACAATCTCGATCTCCTGATCGAGACCGGTACGACGGTTGCCCTGATCGGTCCGTCGGGCTGCGGCAAGACCACGACCATGCGGATGATCAATCAGTTGGAGACGCCCACGACGGGACGTGTGCTGGTCGATGGCAGAGATATCGCCCGGGTCGATCAGAAAGAGCTGCGCCGCAGCATCGGTTATGTCATCCAGCAAGTCGGTCTGTTTCCGCATATGTCGATCGCGCGCAATGTCGCGACCGTGCCGCGGCTTCTTGGTTGGGAAAAGGCGCGCAGCGATCGCCGGGTCGACGAGCTGCTGGATCTCGTGGGCCTTGATCCGGCTATCATGCGGCAGCGCCTGCCACACGAATTGTCGGGCGGGCAGCGTCAGCGCGTCGGTTTCGCGCGCGCGCTCGCCGCCGACCCTGCCATCATGCTGATGGACGAACCCTTCGGCGCGATCGATCCGATCACTCGCGTTCGGCTCCAGGACGAATTCCGCGATATTCTCAGGAAGGTGAAGAAGACCGTCGTCATCGTCACCCATGACCTCGATGAGGCGATCAAGATGGGCGATCGCATCGCCATCATGCGGGATGGGCGCCTTCTTCAGTATGATACCCCGCAGGAAATCCTCGCGCGTCCCGTCAATGAATTCGTCGAGAGTTTCCTCGGTCCCGACCGAGCCATAAAAAGGCTGAGCTTGATCGCCGTATCGATGATCATGACCGCGCCGGAACCGTCGAACGGCGATGCCGAGATTGCCGCTGATGCCACGGTTCACGACGCCTTGGCGCTTATCCTCTCCGGTGAGATGCCGGGCCTGCACGTCAGAGCCGCAGATGGGACACTTGTCGGGTATTTGTCTCGTGCCACCTTATTGCGCGCCAATCGGCTGTAGAGCAATTCCACAAAAGTGCCCAGCGGTCTCGCGCCCGGAATTGTGGTCGGAATGGCTGTAGGCACCATGCGAAGCGTCGGATTCTACACCTCCGAATTTAAGGACCGGTTGCAGGGGCAATCTGCATCTGCGCAGGCCGGCGCTCATCCTGTTGTTGGCCGGAAGGTGGTGGTGCCAGGCCGGTCGGGCGGTTATCGGGCGACGCAGGCGGCGTCTGGGATTGAGCAACCGACCCCGTCATTTCCGTTCCGATGTTCGGATCTACATCGGGGGTCTGATCTCTCGCGGAATTCGTCGAAACTTGCAATTTTACCTGGTCCGTGCCGATTGGCTGTGGCGTGATTTTGCCGTCGGACGACGATACGCGCCAGACGGTATTGCCGGCGTCATCGGCGACGAGCAGCGCTCCCGTCCCGTCGATCTCGACGCCGACCGGCCGCCCCTTCGCCTGGTCGCCCTGGATAAAGCCCGTGACGACGTCCTGCGCCTTGCCGGATGGCTTGCCGTTTTCGAATGGCACGTACACGACTTTGTAGCCGTTGAAGCTGTCCCGATTCCAACTGCCGTGCTCACCGATAAAGGCGCCGTTGGCGTAAGCGGCCGGCAGCGCTGAATTCATCGAGAAGGTCAGTCCGAGCGCGGCGACATGGCTCGACAGTGAATAATCCGGTGGGATCGCCCTTTCGACCATGTCGGGACGCGGCGGATGCACGCGCGCATCGACATGCTTGCCATAGTAGCTCCATGGCCAGCCATAGAAACCTCCTTCCTTGACCGAGGTCATGTAATCGGGAACGAGGTCTGGACCGAGTTCGTCGCGCTCGTTGACGACCGTCCAGAGCGTCCCTGTCTCCGGGTTGAAGGTAAGGCCGTTCGGATTGCGCAGACCTGAGGCGAAGACGCGCGCCGCGCCGGTGTGCCGGTCGACCTGCCAGATCGCCGCACGGCCCTTTTCTGCTTCAAGCCCGTTCTCGGCGACGTTGGAATTCGAGCCGACCGAGACGTAAAGCATCTGCCCATCGGGGCTCAGCGCCAGGTCCTTGGTCCAGTGATGATTGATCGGATCACCGGGCAAGGGCGTCAGGATTTTCGGTTGGGCAGTGATTCTATTCTGACCAAGTTCATAGGGGTAGGCGAGAATGGCGGACGTCGAGGCGACATAGAGCGTGTTGTCGACCCAGGCGACACCGAACGGCGAATCGAGTTTCTTCAGAAGATCGTGCCTCTCATCCACTTTGCCGTCGCGGTTCGCGTCACGCAGCAGCGTGATGACGTTGCTTTCCTTCTGCTCGCCGCCGCCACCACGAGCGATCGACATGATCCAGCCCCGGATCAAATCCTTCGGCCGTGAGGTCGGTTTGCCTGATGGGCCGCGCGACTGAATCACCAGTACGTCGCCGTTCGGCAAGGTGTGGACTGTTCTCGGATTGGCGAGGTCATTGGCGTAAGCAGTGACCGTCAAACCGTTCGGGGCGGCCGGCGTCTCACCATCCTTCCAGCCAACGACATCCGCTACCTTCAGATCAGGCAACAGTGAGGCGGTTGGTTCCGGAAGGACGGGATTCGGTCCGATCTGCTGAGAGATATCAAAATCTCCGCTTTGAGCGTAAGCGGCAAGACCGACGCCAAGAGATATCGACAGAAGCGAAGCGCCGAGAATCTGGGATTTTTTCATCATATCCTCCAGGCCAGTCTGGCATATTTTCGAGCGGAAACTGCTGCGGCCACCAGGCACAAGACAAAGGTGAGGGCCGAAAGCATCAGTCCATATGGGACTACGGCCGTCCATCCATCGCCGGCATGGACAAGGTTGTTGGCAAAGGCGATGCCCAGTATGATCAGATAGAGGAGCGCGGACAGGAGCGGCGGCCGCAAAGGGCGGGTGCGGGGACGCATCAGATCCATCAATCCGGCCAGAATTGCAAGCGAGCCCAACATAAGGCCGGCGAACAGCAACCATGCAGAGAAATTCTGCCACATCAGATTGCCGGTCTGCCAGAAAGCGATATCGGTCGCTAGCGCGAGCGTGAAGCAGACGAAGGGAAACGGGACAAACAGCGACTGCATCGGATAGGCGGCCGAGTCTCGATTGCTGGCGGATATAGCCATGGCATGCTCCGTGGGCTGAGAGCTTGAGGATGCCTATCCAACCCGCGGCGGGAGCAGATGGTTCCGCTGCCGCTCCTTCGAAAGAGCAACCTTCGTCACTCAAATAACTGCTCACCTGCTCTGTCCCCTGTTAGCGGTATTCGCCTAAGGCGCCATCGACATTCCGCCACACAGTCTTTTGTGAAATATATTTCACTGTATGAATTATATTGACAGAGCTCTGCCGTTGCGATTATCTGCCCATACCGGACTTCGAGGAGGAACTCCGGTCTTCAATGGATCATCGGCAGCCGCTGAGGCGCCGCCGGATATTTGGGAGGGGCTTCGGCCTCGAGGAGGAAACTTGCGCAAATTTCTAAGCACGACCGCATTGGCGGTCCTTGCGTCGACGCTTTTCGCCGGCTTTGCCAGCGCGGACACGGAAAATCCCTTCCGCTGCAAGCCCGGTGAAAAATACGTCATGAATGTCATGGTATCGGGCGTCGAATATTGGTTCCCGGTCTATGAAATGTTCAAGCAGGCCGGTCAGCAGCTCGGTTGCGAGACCGCCTATACCGGCACGCCGGAATATGACGTCAACAAACAGATCGCCACCTTCGACCAGGCGCTGGCCCAGAACCCGGCCGGTATTCTCGTTCACCCGATGAACTCCGACCCGTTCATCGAGCCGATCAACCGGGCGATCGACCAGGGCACGGCAGTCGTGACCTTCGCGGCCGATGCGCCGCTTTCCAAGCGCATCTCATTCGTCACGTCGGACAATACCCGCGAAGGCACCTATGCGGCCGACGCGATTGCCGAAAAGATGGGTGGCAAGGGTGAATATGCCGTTCTGGAAAATCCGGGCCAGGACAACCACGACAAGCGTATCGCCGCCTTCATCGCCCGTATGGAGGAAAAATATCCTGACATGAAGCTGGTCGGCCGCGCTGCGTCCAACCAGGACCCGAACAAGGCCTATCAGGGCTTGATGAGCCTGGTGCAGGCACATCCGAACATCGGCGCCGTCTTCATGCCGGAAGCGAACTCGGCCATCGGCGCTTCTCAGGCCAACAAGGAAAGCGGCGGCAAGATCCTCGTGATGTGCGCCGACGTCAACGCCAACATTCTAGACATGATCAAGGCGGGCGAAGTGTTCGGCTCGATCAATCCGAACCAGGGCATGCAGGGTTACATGGGCTTCATGCTCCTGTGGCTTGCAAAACATCCGGAACTCATCGACCCGATGAACGACGCCAAGCGCGTCGGCTTCAATCCGATGAGCATTCCGTTCGTCGACAACGGTCTGTCGATCGTCACGGCTGCCAATGCTGACGACTTCTACTGGGACAAGTATCTGAAGCGGAGGGGCACCAAAGGCATCGAGGAGTAAGCCTTTGTGCCGGCTGTCCGGGGCGTGAAGCGCCGGACAGCCACCGCGAGCGTGAGGAGGAGTCGATGATGGCGTCGGTGCCGGTTCTGGAAATCCGCAATGTCAGCAAGCACTTCGGTGCGGTGAAGGCGTTGACGGAGGTGAGCTTCAGCCTGGAAAGAGGCGAGGTTCATGCGCTTTGCGGCGAAAACGGCGCGGGCAAGTCGACGCTGATGAACATCATTGCCGGCGTGCTGCAGCCGACCGAGGGGGACGTTCTCGTCGACGGCGTGCCGGTAAAGGTGACGTCGCCGGCCGTGGCGCAAGCGCTCGGGCTTGGCCTCGTGCATCAGGAAATCGCGCTCTGCCCCGATGCGACGGTGGCCGAGAACATGTTCATGGCCGCGACCAACCGCCGCCGCTCGCCTTTCATGAACTATAACAGGCTGGAGCGGGATGCGCAGGTCGTGATGAACCGTCTGGCGCCGATCGACGTGCGCCGCAAAGTCGGCGACTTGTCGATTTCCAGCCAGCAGCTTGTCGAGATCGCCAAGGCGCTGACGCTCGATTGCCGGGTGCTGATCTTCGACGAACCGACGGCGGCATTGACGGAATCGGAGACGCAGATCCTGTTCGCAATCATCCGCGACCTGAAGGCGCAGGGTATCTCGATCATCTATATTAGCCACCGCATGGCCGAAATCTTCAGCCTGTGCGACCGGGTCACCGTGTTTCGCGATGGCCGCTACGTCTCGACGGAGAAAGTGGCGGACGTGACGCCGGATGATGTGGTGCGCCGGATGGTCGGGCGCGAGATCACCCAGCTTTATCCGGAAAAGCAGGCGCCGGCGGAGCGGACCGACGAGATCATTCTCAGTGTCCGCGATCTCGGCGACGGCAGCCGCTTCACGGATGTGAACTTCGACCTGCGCAAAGGGGAAATTCTCGGCGTCGGCGGGCTGATCGGCTCAGGCCGCACCGAAATAGCCGAAGGTATTTGCGGATTGCGGCTGGTAACCGACGGCGAGGTGCAGCTGCATGGACAGCGGCTGCGGGCGCGCTCCTATGCGCAGGCCGCGCAGGCGGGCGTCGTCTACCTGTCGGAAGACCGGAAAGGCTCCGGCATTTTCCTCGATCTTTCCATTGCCCAGAACATTGCCGTTCTCGATTTGAAATCGCTGACCGGACCGCTGGGGCTGTTGAATTCCAAGGCCGAGGCGGATCGTGCCCACAACCTGGTCCGGCGGCTCGGCGTGCGGATGGGTGGCATCGACATGCCGGTCTCATCGCTGTCCGGCGGAAACCAGCAGAAGGTGGCGATTGCCAAGCAGCTGGCGGTCAATCCCAAGGTCATCCTGATGGATGAGCCGACCCGCGGCATCGATGTCGGCGCCAAATCGGAAATCCACCGGCTGCTGCGCGATCTCGCGCGCTCCGGCATCGGCATCGTCGTGATCTCGTCGGAACTGCCGGAGCTTCTCGGCCTGTGCGACCGAGTGCTGGTCATCCACGAAGGTACAGTGGCAGGCGAGGTCGAAGGCGAGGCGATGACGGAGGAAGCGATCATGCGGCTCGCCTCGGGTATCGGCGGCCACAACAATTCAAAGGCATCAGAGCATGCCGCATAGGGAAAAAGCAGGGGCAGGAGACAGGGTCATGGCGGACGCTACATTGGCAACGGCACATCAGGCACGCGCGCCCGGCTGGAAACGGCTGGGGACGATGCGCGAGGCGGGCCTGATCGCGATCATCCTGACGCTCTGCATCGTCATGAGCTTCGCCTCGCCGCATTTTCTGACGCTCGGTAATTTCCGGGCGATGCTGATGTCGTTTTCGGTCGAAGGGATCGTCGTCGTCGGCATGACCATCCTGTTGATCGTCGGCGGCATCGACCTGTCGGTCGGCTCGGTCGTCTGCTTCTCAATGGTGCTGTCGGGTTCACTGTTCCTGATGGGGCTCGATCCCTGGAGCGCATCCCTGATCGGCGTTATCGCCAGCGGCCTGATCGGCTGTGTCATGGGCTTCTTCGTCACGATCGTCGGGCTCAACCATTTCATCACATCGCTTGCGGCCATGGTCATCGTGCGCGGTATCTGCCTGATCATCACCAAGGGCACGCCGCTGTCGCTGTTCACCTTGCCACCCTCGTTCAAGGCGGTCGGGCAGGGCACATTCTATGGCGTCCCCTATGTGATCCTGATTTTTGTTGCGGTCGTCGTGCTGTTCGATTTCCTGCTGCGCCGGGCAACTGCCTTCCGCAAGGTATTCTACACCGGCAGCAACGAGAAGGCGGCGCTCTATTCCGGCATCAAGACCAACCAGGTGAAGTTCTGGGTGACGGTGCTCTGCGCCACGCTATCAGGTGTTGCCGGGGTGATCTACATGTCCCGCTTCGGTGCCGCGACCCCGACCTTTGGCGTCGGCATGGAACTCAACATCATCGCAGCCGCGGTGATCGGCGGTGCGTCGCTGAATGGTGGCTCCGGCACGATCCTAGGAGCAATTCTTGGTATTGCCCTGCTGTCGGTCGTCACAAGCTCATTGATCTTGCTCGACGTGTCTGTCTATTGGCAAGATATGATCAAAGGCTGCATTCTGCTTGCCGCCGTCTCGATCGACCATTTCCTGCACAAGCGGAAGGCTGCCTGATATGCCGATAGCCAAGCTCAAACCCGCAAATGCGCCGCGCGAGGAAATCGTCATCGCCCGGCAGATGCACCAGGCTCTGGTCCTGCATTTCCTCGAGGGACTGACACAGGCGCAGATTGCCGATCAGCTCGGCATCTCGCACGCCACCGTCAACCGCCTGATCAAGCGCGGCCGCCAGCTCGGCCTGGTCGAGATCAAGATCAAGTCGCCGGTCGAGCCGCTGGTCGACATGGAAGAACGGCTCCAAGCGCTTGGCGGCATCGGCCGCGCCGTGGTGGTGCCGACAGTGTCCGACAACCCGCAGACGGCGCTTCAAGCCGTCGGCGAAGCGGCAGCAAGGTTGCTGCTGGAAGAGATCACCGATGGCGATACGATCTGCATCACCGGCGGCAAAGGGGTGAGCGCCGTCGTTGCCGGTCTGCAGCCGCCGCGTCGGTTCAATGTCGAGGTCATTCCAGTAACCGGCTGCGTCCAGGGTAAGCACTATACCGACGTCAACCATGTCTCGACCTTGATGGCCGACCGGCTTGGGGGGCGTTCCTACCAAATCCATGCGCCCCTCTTTGCCGACGATGCCGAGCAGCGGGCGATGCTGATCACCATGCGTTCCGTCGCAGACGTTTTCAAACGGGCGCGTGAGGCGAAGGTGGCGGTGGTCGGCATCGGCTCGATCCTCTCGGACGATTCGAGCTATTACGAGCTGCATCCGTCCTCGAGCACCGACCGCGCCGCGATCGAGCGGTCCGGTGCCTCCTGCGAGTTGCTGGCGCATCTGCTCGATGATCATGGCCAGATCTGCGACTACAGCCTCAACCGTTCGCTGGTGTCGCTGACGCTGCCGGAATTCGCCTCGATCCCCACCAAGATCGGTGTGGCGAGCGGGCCGAACAAGGCAGGTCCGATCCTCAGCGTTCTGCGCGGCAATCATCTGGATACGCTGGTGACCGATGAGGCGACGGGTGCGCGGGTGCTGGCATTGGCGAATGGGGAGAGAAAATGGGCATGAGCGGACAGCAATTGACACGTGAGATCGGCAAATCGGGCGTTTCCGCCTCGGCGGTGGGATTGGGCACCTGGGCGATCGGGGGCTGGATGTGGGGCGGGACAGACGAGGCCGAATCCATCGCGGCGATCCAGGCATCGCTCGATGCCGGCGTGACGCTGATCGACACGGCGCCGGCCTATGGGCTTGGACGTTCCGAGGAGATCGTCGGCAAGGCACTGAGCGGGCGCCGCGACAAGGCTGTCATCGCCACCAAATGCGGCCTTGTCTGGCATACGCAGAAGGGCCGTCATTTTTTCGACCAGGACGGCAAGCCGGTGCACCGTTATCTCGGCCGCGACGCGATCCTGCATGAGGTCGAGGAAAGCCTGAGGCGGCTCGGAACCGACTATATCGACCTCTACATCACCCATTGGCAAGATCCGACGACCCCTATCGGGGAAACGATGCGGGCGCTGGAAGACCTGCGCACATCGGGCAAGATCCGGGCGATCGGTGCAAGCAATGTCAGTCCCGACGACCTCAATGCCTATATCGCTGTCGGTGGTCTCGACGCGATTCAGGAGCGGTTCAGCATGATCGACCGGGAGATCGAGGCGGAGCTTCTGCCGCTGACCAAGGCCAACAGCATTGCAACGCTGAGCTACTCGTCGCTGGCGCTGGGGTTGCTGTCCGGCACCATCGGTCCTGACCGTGTGTTCTCAGGTGACGACCAGCGCAAGGGCAATCCGCGCTTTTCGGTCGACAACCGCCAGAAGGCAACAGCGCTGGCCGACGCTATCCGGCCGGTCGCCGAAAAACACGACGCCAGCATCGCCCAAATCGTGATTGCCTGGACGTTGGCGCAGCCGGGCGTCACCTTTGCACTTTGCGGGGCGCGCAATCCGGCACAAGCGCTCGACAATGCGCGGGCGGGGACGATCCGGCTGGATGCGGCCGAGCTTGCTGCCATCGATACGGCCATAGCGGCGAAACTGACTGACATGGACAGGTAGCGGATCGCCATCATGAATCGGCAAGAGATATTGGACGGGCTCCGCCAGAGCCCAAAGGTGGACGTCTGTGTCATCGGCGGCGGCATCAACGGCATCAGCGTCTTTCGGGAGTTGGCGCTGCAGGGGCTGAATGTGCTGCTCGTCGAGAAACACGACTATTGCTCCGGGGCCAGTTCGGCGCTGTCGCGCATGGTGCATGGCGGGCTCCGCTATCTTGAAAATGGCGAATTCAAGCTGGTGCAGGAATCGCTGGTCGAGCGGGACCGTCTGCTGCGCAATGCGCCGCATTACGTCGCGCCGCTGCCGACGACGGTGCCGGTGTTCGATATCTTTTCCGGCCTCGGCAATGGCATCGTCCGCTTCCTGGGCCTCAGCCGCCGCCCGAGCCGGCGTGGCGCCGTCGCCATCAAGGCGGGCCTGTGCATCTATGATTTCCTGACCCGCAAACGGGCGCTGATGCCGCGCCACCAGTTTCGTGGCCGGCGCAGAACACTTGCCAAGTGGCCGGCGCTCAATCCCGACATCAAGAGTTCCGCCACCTATTTCGACGCTTGGGTCAGCCACCCGGAGCGGCTGGGAATCGAGCTTCTGCAGGATGGTCTTTCAGCAAAGCTTGGGGCAATGGCGCTGAACTATGCGGAACTGCGGCGGACAGAGGATGGTCAATACCGCGTCGAAGACCAGATCGGCGGCGCGTCCGTTGCCGTCGAACCGGCGCTGATCATCAACGCCACCGGCGGCTGGATCGACATCGCCAATCAGACCCTGTTTTCGCCAGAAGCGCGGCCGGCTCCGCTGATGGGCGGCACCAAGGGCTCGCATTTGATCGTCGACAATGCGGAGCTGCGCGATGCGCTGGCCGATCACATGATCTACTATGAGAACGAAGACGGGCGGATCTGTATCCTGTTTCCCTATCTCGGCAAGGTTCTCGTCGGTTCCACCGATATCCGCGTCGACGATCCGGAAACCGTGCGCTGCGAGGCCGACGAGCGGGACTATATCCTGCAATCGCTCGCCTTCGTATTGCCTGATATCGCCATCCGGCCGGAACAGATCGTTTTCCAGTTTTCCGGCGTGCGGCCGCTGCCGGCCAGCACCGACAGTTTTACCGGCCGCATCCCGCGCGATCATTTCTGCACGGTCATAGAGCCGAAGGATGGCGGCCCGCCGGTTCTGTGCATGATCGGTGGCAAGTGGACGACATTTCGGTCCTTCGGGGAACTGGCGGCCGACATGGCTTTGGAACGACTAGGCCGGCAGCGCCGCGTTGCGACAACCGATCGGCCGATCGGCGGCGGGCAGGCATTTCCGGCCAACGCGCCTGTCTGGCTTGCGCAGGCGGCGGCCAGCAAAGGCCTTCCCGGTGGGCGCATGGGCGAGCTGTTTGCCCGGTACGGCACGGATGCCGAGGCGGTTGCCGGCTTCATCGTGGCAGGCCCCGATACAGTGTTGCCGCACGCCGGCTACTCGGTGCGCGAATTGCAGTTTCTGATCCGCGAGGAAGCGGTGGAACATCTCGACGACCTGCTTTTGCGGCGCACGACGTTGGCCGTTTCGGGCGAGCTTTCGCTCGACATGATGGATGCAGCACTCGACCTGCTGACGCAGGAAAAGCATTGGACGCTCGCGCATCGCACCCGTGAGCGCCACCGTTTTCTCACCCTTCTCACCGAACGCCACGGCGTCGACGAAGACATGCTTTCTGCAAGGAACGAACCAAGGAGCACAGAATGCGACACAACAGCAAAGTCCGGATGAACCGGCTGTTCGGCGGCGGCCGTTGCCTCGACGTGGCGATTGATCACGGGGTCTGCAACGAACCGTCCTTCCTCAACGGGCTGGAGGATATTCAGGCCGTCGTCAAGGCCCTGGTGTCAGCCGGGCCGGACGCGATCCAGATGAATTACGGCCAGGCGGACCTGCTGCAGGACGTGGCCGGCAAGGACAAGCCGGCGCTGGTTATGCGCATCGACATGGGCAATCCCTATAATCGGATCCGCCACCGCGACATGTGGGCGGTGCTGCAGAACGAGGCCGAGCCGTTGATCGGCGCGGTCGAAATGGATGCGGCCTGCGTCGTCGTCAACCTGTTCATGCTGCCGGACGAGCCGGACCTGTTCCGCCAATGCGTGCAGAACATTTCCCGCGTGCGGGCCGATTGCGACAAGTATGGCATGCCGCTGATGATCGAGCCGCTGGTAATGCAGCCGGTCACCGAAAAGGGCGGTTACATGGTCGATGGCGATGCAGACAAGATCGTTACCTTGACGCGGCTCGCCCGCGAGATGGGGGCGGATATCGTCAAGGCGGATCCGACCACCAATGCCGAGGATTTCCACAGAGTGGTGGAAGCAGCTCGTTGCCCGGTTCTGGTGCGCGGCGGCGGCAAGGAAGACCTTCGTGCCGTCTTCGACAAATCCGCCGCCTTGATGCGACAGGGCGCAATGGGCATGGTTTATGGGCGCAACATCTATCAGCACGCCAATCCGGGTGCCGTGGTGCGCGGGCTGATGGCGATCGTGCACGAGGATGCGAACGGCGAACAGGCCTTTGCGCTCTACCAGCAGGGCTGAGCAGCGATTTCGAATCTTGGGAGGGGTTCTGCATGGGAGAGTATCTTTTGGGGCTCGATGCCGGAAACACCGTCATCAAGGCGGTGATTTTCGACCGGGCGGGCAACGAGATCGCGGCTGCGTCCGAAGAGGGACACAGCCGCATGCCGAGCCCGGGGCATGTCGAGCAGGGTCTGGACGAATTATGGGCGAATGCCCGGCAGGTCATCCGCGCCTGCATCGAAAAGGCAAGGATCCCGCCGCAGGAAATCGCCGCGATCGGTTGCGCCGGGCATGGCAACGGTCTCTATGCGCTTGATCGCGACGGCGCTCCGCTCATCGGCATCCAGTCGCTCGACACGCGGGCGGCCGGGCTGGTCGATGAATGGCGAGAAGGCGGCGTTGGTGACCGGACCTATCCGATTGCCCGCCAGCGCCCGTGGCCATCCCAGACGCCGACATTGCTTGCCTGGCTGAAGCGTCACCGGCCGGAACTGTTCAACCGCATCGGTACGGTGTTCTTCTCCAAGGATTTCGTCGTCAACCGCCTGACCGGCCGCCGCGTCAGCGAAGTATCCGACATGTCGGGTGCCGGTCTGCTCGATCTTGCCGCGCGCCGTTACGACAAGGCACTGATGGAGGCCTATGGACTGGACGATTGCATGGATCTCTTGCCGCCGCTCATCGAAAGCGCCGACATTGCCGGTACGGTAACGGAAGAGGTGGCGACGCAAACCGGGCTCGCCGCCGGTACGCCGGTGGTTGGCGGGCTGTTCGACGTCGTCGCCTCGGCGCTCGGCTCCGGCGTTTCGCGCACCGGCAGCGCCTCGATCATTGCCGGCACCTGGAGCATCAACCAGGTCGTTATAGACGGTCCCGACCTCGACGGGCCGGTCTTCATGTCCTCGACCTTCGATCGCACCCGCTACATGGCGATGGAGAACAGCGCCACCTCGGCCGCCAATCTCGAATGGCTGGTGCGGGAGTTCTTCGAAGGCGAGTATGCGGAAGGCGTGTCGCCCTTCGATGCCTGCTGCGCACTGGCCGGGGCGATCGAGCCCGCCGCAGACGACCCGCTCTACCATCCATATCTCTATGGCGCCCAGCAGAACGGCCATGCACGCGCCGGCTTCTACGGTCTTGCCGGTTGGCACAGCAAGGGGCATCTCGTTCGCGCGCTTCTCGAAGGTGTCGCCTTCGGCCATCGCCAGCACATCGAGACGATCCGAAAGGCCGGTGCGGTGTTCAACGAGGCGGTGCTCTCCGGTGGCGGCTCGCGCAGCCTGATCTGGCCGCAGATCTTTGCCGATGTGCTCGGCGTACCTGTCACTGTTGCCCGCTCGCGTGAAACCGGTGCACTGGGGGCGGCGATCGCGGCCGGAACCGGCGTCGGCCTTTTCACAGACTTCGGCGCTGGTGCTGCGGCCATGGTCCGGACCGAGCGGCACTATCGCCCGAATGTCTCGCTTGAAGCGCATTATACGCGGCGCTACGCTCTCCATCAGGATATCGCCGAGGCGATGGCGCCGCTCTGGCGGCGTCTGACGGCGGTCCCACCGGCGGCAGCGGGGGCGGCGTGAATATGCGTGCGAATGATGCAGCCATTGATGCGGGAAGCTACGACTTCATCATCGTCGGCGCGGGATCGGCGGGATGCGTTCTGGCCAACCGGCTGTCGGCCGATCCGAAAACCCGCGTCCTGCTGCTCGAAGCGGGCGGCAGCGACCGGTATCATTGGGTACATGTGCCGATCGGCTATCTCTACTGCATGGGCAATCCGCGCACCGATTGGATGATGAGGACGGCCGCGGAAGCCGGACTCAACGGCCGGTCACTGCCCTACCCGCGTGGAAAAGTGCTGGGCGGCTGTTCGTCGATCAACGGCATGATCTACATGCGCGGCCAGGCGGCCGATTACGACGGCTGGCGGCAGGCGGGCAATTCCGGCTGGGGCTGGGACGACGTGCTGCCCTATTTCCTGAAATCCGAGGACAACTACCGGGGCCAGTCGCGGATGCATGGAGCAGGCGGCGAATGGCGGGTGGAAAAACAGCGGCTGTCCTGGCCGATCCTCGATGCCTTTCGCGATGCCGCCGAAGAACTCGGTATCCCGAAGACCGACGATTTCAACGATGGCGACAATGAAGGCTCGGGCTATTTCGAGGTGAACCAGCGCGGTGGCCTGCGCTGGAACACGACCAAGGCCTTTCTGCGCCCGGCGATGAAGCGGCCCAATCTGCGTGTGCTGACCGGCGCCGAAACCGAGCGATTGGAATTCGACGGCAGAATAGTGACCGGCGTACGGTTCCGGCGGAACGGGCAGAACCATCTGGCTCGCAACGGTCGCGAGGTCATTCTGTCTGCCGGTGCGATCAATTCGCCGAAAATCCTGGAGCTTTCCGGGGTTGGTCGACCGGATGTGCTGTCGGCTGCCGGACTGGACGTCGTCCATGGACTTCCGGGTGTCGGCGAAAACCTGCAGGACCATCTGCAAATCCGTACGGTCTTCCGCATCGAGGGCGCAAAGACGCTGAACCAGCTCTATCACAACCTGTTCACCCGGGCGGGCATGGGGCTTGAATATATGCTGCGCCGGTCCGGGCCGCTGTCGATGGCGCCGAGCCAGCTCGGTATCTTTGCCAAGAGCGATCCGGCTGTTGCGACCGCCGATCTCGAATATCACGTACAGCCTCTGAGCACCGACCGGCTCGGCGAGCCGCTGCACAAATATCCCGCCGTCACCGTCTCCGTCTGCAATCTGCGGCCGGAGAGCCGGGGGGCCGTGCATGTTGTCGGCCCGGACTTTTCCGTGGCGCCGGAAATCCGCCCGAATTATCTTTCGACCGTCGGCGACCGGATGGTTGCGGCGAAATCGATCCGGCACGCCCGCCGGCTCATGGAGGCCGGTGCGATCGCCAAGTACCGGCCGCAGGAGATGCTGCCGGGCACGGAATACCGGACTGACGAGGAACTGATCCGTCGCGTCGGCGATATCGCCACAACGATCTTCCATCCGGTCGGTACCTGCAAGATGGGCAGCGACACGATGGCGGTTGTCGATCCGCAATTGCGGGTGCATGGGCTGGAGAAACTGCGGGTGGTCGATGCCTCGATCATGCCGACGATCGTATCGGGCAACACCAACTCGCCGGTGATCATGATTGCCGAGAAGGCCGCGAAGAGCATTCTGTCAGGGGCGTGATGTGATCAGCTCATCGCATCGTCTAAAGCGAATGCGTGGAACATCTTTTGTCAGAGAGAAAATGCTCTGATTGCAGCCACTGCGCTGGCACGAGCGTCCTCACGCGTCATATTCGGGATTTCCAAGGCGCGGACATCAGACGACACGCCAAGGCTTAATCGTCGGCGTTTCTGCTTAAAGCATGTGGCGCAAACGGTGCAGCGGTTTTGCGCCAACAACATGCGTAACACAAAGACCTAAAGCGCGAAGATCACGACGCGCTTTAGAGTACGAAGGCATTCGCGCCCGCGACTCGTGACGATGAGCCCAACCCGCTCAACGCAGGCTGGGCCATCTTCGATTTCGATCAGAGCGTCGAGACGTTCTCAGCCTTCGATTTTCCGGTCTTGCGATCCTGTCCAATTTCGAAACTGACCTTGTCGCCTTCGCGGAGCGACCCGCCGCTCTGTAGCGCAGACACGTGAACAAAAACGTCCTGGCCGCCACCCTCAGGGGTGATGAAGCCGAAGCCCTTGTCGTCATTGAAGAATTTAACGGTACCTGTCGGCATGAGATAACTATTTCCTTGTATCGTTCGACGATTTGCGAAGGCGAAACTATAGCTTCGGGGCTTCTCTATCAACCCTTTAGCACGTCAACGGCTCTTTGAATGTAAAAAGATATCAGCTCCGGCGAAGCTCAATGCGGCTCGTCACAACCGATCGACCTGTCGCAGGGTCGGTATCGACGGTTGTGAGACGCATGCCCGATGCCCCGGTTTTTTCGATCGTCATCTGCGCACGGCGATCGCCATTGACCTCTTTCGCCCATTTGATCGCGAGGTTTATGGCATTACCGGCGCGTTTTCCGCCAAGACCCGCGGTGCCGGTGCCTGCGCCGACGTAGGAGCCGGTATAGGTGTCACCGCTGGCCTTGAGGTTAGCGCTGATGACACGGGAAAAAACGACGAGACTAGTGCAGCGCCCATTGAGTGCAAGGGAACTTGCATTCGCGTCCGACTTGAAGCGGCAAGTGACTTTCATGGTGGGTGCATTTGTCCGCACTTTCACCGTACCCTTACCGCTCCAATTTCCCGCGAGTGTTTTGAGGAAGGCAGACTCGTCGGCTTTGGCGGCGCCGGCCATGAGCATTGACGCCGTCGCAGCGGCGATGGCGCAGGCAAGGACCTTGATCATCTGAGTAACTTTTGGGCCGCTTAACATCCACATCACGACGCTCGGCTCTTCGAGGAGGAGGGTGTCATATAACCACTCGGCAGTGAATTGGTTCCGTATGGGACGTATTCGCCCGCCGCGGAGCACGCGTTTTCAACAGGATCAAACTACCAATGCTGCCCATGCGCGCAGAAAGGGATTGCCGCATCCTCGATCTGCTCAGCATTCATCGGACGGTTCTGAACCAGTGCGTTAACTGCATCGCCCTCGGGTTTGCCGAAAAGAAAAGATGCTGCCTGCGGCCGAGGAGATCATTCGTCCAGTCCCGCTTGGGATCTTGCGGCTTCACGTGAGGTGGAAATAGAGCATTCAATGCTGGCTCAGCCAGCGGACTGACCCGGACCTGCCTGGCGCAGCCGCGATCTTTACCATTTTAGGGACAAGCTCGGCGAAAAACCTGCGGATGCAGCCAACACGCCATTGCGAAACCAATAGCCTTCGGCGAATGTCACCTCACGTGGCGTGAGGCGAGTTTATGTCATTTCGGATCGAGCGTCTGGTTGAAAAACACATTAGCGGCGCGGCCGCCGTATTGGTAAATGCCTATGCCCTGCCGCCGTGGAATGAGAGCTGGTCGCTTGAGGCGGCTGCAGAAAATGTGACCTATGTGCTTGAAACTCCCAGGTCAATTGCACTTGCGGCAGTTGACGGAGACAAGGTGCTCGGCATTGCGCTCGGGATACGACAGCGGCGCCATACCGGCCCCGTCATTTATGTGGACGAGCTTTCAGTGCAGCCCGACGCACAGGGTAAGGGAATAGGGACTGCTCTACTTTCTGCAATGTTCGAAACAGCCACAGTTGAAGGATGTAGCAGCGTCTGGCTGATCTCACAACGAGGAGGGGCGCTGTCGGAGTTCTATCAGCGTTGCGAATTTGCCGTGATAAGCGACCTTGGCCTGTACTCCAGATCAAGCGGATAACGCCAGATTGGGAATCTCCGATTCGCCAGCGAAAATCCTGAGCATGCCCGGGTGAACGTGCGAGTGGCCGAGTGTATTTCAAAGGTTACGCAACATCATCGGCGATCGATACTGCCTTTGGTCTAGGCAGCCGGATCGGCTCGATGTGGATGGCGGGCCTGCGACGACGCCGAGAAGCAGCCGCGTATCGATCGAGAATTACGCCCTTCCGTACATCCGGCTCGCGCGCAGCAGGCGTTGCGAGTAGGGGTGTTCGACTGCACCGCTTCGGAGCGCGCCGACATCGACCTGTTCGACGATCTCGCCCGCTTCCATGATGGCGACGCGGCTGCACATGTGCGAGACGACGGCGAGGTCGTGGCTGACGAGCAGATAGGTCAGCCCGCGGTTGGTGCGCAAATCCTGGAGGAGATTGAGGATTTCGGCCTGAACCGACACGTCGAGCGCCGATGTCGGTTCGTCGAGAAGCAGAACGTCCGGATCCAGCATCAGCGCGCGGGCGATCGCCACGCGCTGGCGCTGGCCGCCGGAGAGCTGGTGCGGAAATCTGTAGCTCAGCGCCGGATCGAGGCCGACCGATCTCAGGACGGCGTTCATGTCGACGGAATTCGTATCCAGGCCCTGGTTGCGCAGCGGTTCTTTCAGCTGCGAGCGGATGGTCTTGCGGGGATGGAGGGATCCATAGGGGTCCTGGAACACCATCTGCACTTGGCGGAAGAACGGCCGGCTGCGCCGTCGGTCCAGAGTCTCGCCTTGGAGCTCGATCCGGCCGTCATAATTGGCGTTGAGGCCGGAAAGCGCCCTCAGGACAGTGGACTTCCCGCAGCCGGACTCGCCGACCAGGCCGAAGGCCGTCCCCTTCTCGATGGAAAGGCTAAGATCTCTGACGACAGGCCGCTGGGTATGTCCGAAACGGATGGTGAGATTGTCGATTTTGATCACCGCGGCGGCTCCAATGCGGGTTCTTCAAGCCAGGCTGGATCCCGCTTCAGGATCGGCAGCCGGGCGGGTGGATCCTCGATCGTCGGCAGTGATGCCAGCAATCCTTGCGTATAAGGATGTCGGGCCTTGTCGAGGTCGCGCGCTTCGAGCACTTCCACGACCCGCCCCGCATACATGATGAGGACGCGATCGCAGAAATTCCTGATGAGATTGAGATCGTGGCTGATGAAGATCAGCCCGAGATTACGCCGCAGGACGAGCTCGTCGAGCAGGGCCAGGATCTCGAGCCTCACCGTCACATCGAGTGCTGACGTCGGTTCGTCGGCGATCAGCACTTCGGGTTCGGCAATCAACATCATGGCGATCATCGCCCGCTGACCCATGCCGCCCGAGATTTCGTGCGGATAAAGGCGGGCCACGCGGTCGGGATCACGGATCTGGACGGCTTCGAGCATATCGAGCGCTTGGCTATAGGTCTTGCTCTTGCTCACCCTCGGATGATGGAAGCGGTAGGTCTCGGCGATCTGTTCGCCGATCCGCATGACGGGATTGAGCGAATATTTCGGATCCTGCAGGATCAGGCCGATCCGCCGCCCCCTGATCGTCATCATCATTTTTTCGTTCGCCTTGAGCAGATCGACGTCGCGAAAGCGCATCCGCTCGGCATGGACGATCGCGGTCGGTGGCAGCAGCTTCATGATGGCGCGGCCAACGGTCGACTTTCCGGATCCGGATTCACCGACAATCCCGAGCTTTTCCTGTCCAAGCGAAAAGCTCACGCCGCGGACGGCCCGCACCTGTCCACCGCCGAAGGCGATTTCAAGGTTTCGAATATCGATCAGGTCAGTCATTCCGAACCTCGCGGATCGAGAACATCGCGAAGCGCATCGCCGACGAGGTTGAAGGCGAGGCTGACGAGCGCAATGGCAATGCCGGGTGCTGCGATGACCCAGGGGCTGTCGAGCATGAACTCACGTCCGCTGGCGGCCATCGAACCCCATTCCGGCCATGGTGGCTGCGCGCCGAGGCCGAGGAAGCCGAGACCGGCGGCGGTGATGATGATGCCGGCCATGTTGAGGGTGACGCGGACGATCACCGAGGGAATGCACATCGGCAGGATGTGGCGGGTGATGATCGCAATTGACGTCGCGCCCTGCAGGCGTACAGCGGCGATGTAATCCGCCTTGCGGAGGCTGAGCGTCTCGGCGCGCGCAAGGCGCGCGATCGGCGGCCAGGCCGTCAGCGAAATCGCGATGATTGCATTGGTGATGCCCGGACCGAGGGCTGCGGCAAAACCAAGCGCCAGCACGAGGCCGGGGAAGGAGAGAAAAATATCGGTGACGCGCATCAGGATTTCATCGACGATGCCGCCGAAATAACCCGAGACGGTGCCGATCAGCAGACCGAGCGGGGCGACGATGACCGTGACGAGCATGATGATGTAGAGCGTCGTGCGGGCGCCATAGATCACCCGTGAAAAGACGTCGCGGCCGAAATTGTCAGTGCCGAGCCAATGGCTCGTCGATGGCGCGGCAAGCCGCCCGGCCATGTCCTGAACGATCGGATCGTAGCTCGTCAGCAGGGGTGCGGCCAGCGCCACGACGATCAGCAGTAGGATGATGGCTAGTCCGGCCAGGCCAAGCGGGTGCAGGCTGAATTTCCGCCAGCCCTGGTGAATTTGCTGCGCCGATGACTGGAACCAGCCTCGAGGCTCCGGTGCGAGCAGCCAGTTGCGAAGGCCGCCGGTGTTGACGCTGTCTGCGTGCTCAGAGGAGATCGTCATGGCGTCACCGTGTCCTCGGATCAAGAATGCGATAAAGGAAGTCCGACAGGATGTTGATCGTCAGGAAGACGGCGCCGATCGTCAGCACCGAACCCATGACCACATTCATGTCGTTCATCTGTAGCCCTCGGGTCAGGTACTGGCCGAGCCCCGGCCACCCGAAGACGGTCTCGATCAGCACCGCGCCTTCGAGCAGCCCGCCGAAGGTCAGCGCCATGATCGTTAAAAGCTGCACGCGGATGTTCTTGAAGGCATGGCGCCAGACCACCTTGCGGGTGCCGAGCCCCTTTGCCCGGGCGGTGATGATGTATTCCTGGCTCAGTTGCTCCAGCATGAAGCTCCGCGACATGCGGCTGATATAGGCGACGGAATAGTAGCCGAGGATTGCCGCCGGCAGGATGATGTGGCCAAGGGCGTTGTAAAACACGTCCCATTGGCCCTGAATCGCCGCGTCGATCAGGAGGAAGCCCGTCATCGGCGTGACGAGGCCTTCATAGAAGACATCGATCCGGCCCGAGGCGCCGACGAGCTTCAGCTTCGCATAAAAGACGAAGAGCGCCATCAGCCCGGTCCAGAAGATCGGGATGGAGTGGCCGGCAAGGGCGACGATCCGAGCGATGTGGTCGATAACGGTCCCGCGCCTGACCGCAGCGGTGATCCCTAAGGGGACGCCGACGATCGCCCCGATGATCATGGCGATGATCGCAAGTTCGATCGTCGCGGGAAAGATCGTCAGGAGATCGGTGAGGATCGGCTGGCCCGTCGTCGCCGACATGCCGAGATCGCCTGTGGCGATCTTGCCGACGTAGGACAGGAACTGCATCCAGATCGGCTGCCCAAGACCCAACTCGTTATAGACGCGATCGTAAACCTCCTTGCTGACTTCCGCCCCGGTGATTGATAGCACCGGGTCGGCGGGCAGCAGGCGACCCATCGAGAAGGTCAGGAAGAGCAGGCCGAGCAGCGTCGTCACGACGGCCACAATACGTCCTGCCAGGCGCCGCAGCAGGCTCAGTGCCGGGTGCGGGGCCGCCTCTGCGAACCCGCCCGCCGGGGAGTGCCGGCTGCTCCCCCCCTTCGATGTCATATCGGCGCTTGCCACGGCGTTCTACTCCTTGGTCACGTCATGCCAGCGCGTCGACCATGTCGTATGCCCGTGATAGCCCTTCACGTTGGCGCGCATGACATAGGGGTCGGTTCGCTGGAAGAAGATGACCAGCGGCGAAGCCATGCCGGCATAGATGCCGTCCATCTTCTTGAAGATGTCGGTACGCTTTTCCGTGTCGCGCTCCTTCATCGATTGGTCGATGAGCGTGTTGAGCTCGTCCACTTTCATGCCCGTGCGCCAGAGGTAATAGCTGCCGAGGCGTGCTTCGTCGCTATTGTCGGGGTTGAAGGCATATTGCGTGGCGACCGCGAAGGGATCGGGCAGACGGGCGCCGGAATTGCCGAGCAGCACTTCGAATTTGCGCTCGCGGAAGGCGGGCGTGAACTCGCCGGGCACGAGATCGAGATCAATGCCGGCGGCGCGGGCACTCGCCTGCAGCGCTTCAGCGAAGGGCAGGGTCGGGGCTCCCGACGGATTGAGCACCTTCTTCAGGCCATTGGGATATCCGGCCTCCGCCAGCAGTTGCTTGGCCTTGGCGGGATCGTAATCGTAGCGCACCGCCGCCTCGCCGGGAGCGCCGATCATGCCGCGCGGGATCATCGACTGCCAGGGAAAGCCCGTATGGCGCATGATGTTGCCGGAGATCGCTTTCCAGTCGAAGGCATGCTGGAAGGCCTCGCGAACCTTCGGCTTCTGCAGATCCGGGTCTTTCTGATTGAGGGCGATATAGTAGAAGCCGAGACCCGGGACATTCTCGATGACCATGTCCTTCTTGGTGGCGAGCGCATCGAGATCGCCGCTTGCCACATACTGGCCGACATCGACGTCGCCGGCTTCGAGCTGAAGCCGGAGATTGCCGGATTCCGGGATATGACGAGCGACGACGCGCGCCATGGCCGGCTTGCCGCCCCAGTATTTCGGCTGCGCATTGAAGATCGCGACATCGTTCGGCCGCCACTGCGCCAGGCTGAATGGGCCACTGCCGGCGGAATTGGCGGAAAGCCAGGCGCCGCCGAAATCGCCGTTCGCTTCGTGCGACAGCACCGTCTTCTTGTCGACGATCCCGATCGACGAGCCCGCCAGCGAATAGAGCACCAGATCGGTATTGACCGCTTGCGGCAGCTCGATCTCGAGCGTGTGTTCGTCTTTTGCGCGAACGAGCTTTTCGACGTTTTCAGGCGTGAAGCCCCAGAGCGCGACGTCGGTGGAGCCGACCTGGCCCATCTTGATGACGCGCTGGATCGACCAGGCGGCATCTTCGGCGGTCACCTTGTTGCCGCTCTGGAAGACCGCGTCGTTGCGTAATGTCAGCGTGATGATCTTGCCGTCCGCCGAGACGCTCCATTGCGTCGCGAGCATCGGCTTCAGCGTTTTGAGGTCGTCCGGCGACAGCTGCACGAGGTTGTCGTAGAGGTTCGAGATCAGTTCGGAAACCGTGCGGGCATTGTTCTGGGCTGGATCGAGCGTCCTTATGCCGGTGAGATTGGTGCCGATCACCAGCATGTTGGGCGGCGACGCCGCGAAGCTGGGCTGCGCCGTCGTCAGGGCGCCGGCAATTGCGATCGTTGTCAGTACTTGTCTCAGCATCTCAAGACCTCCCAATCCTGTTGTTTGTGGATAATGTCGAACTCAGCCGGCCGCCTTTACGGCCGGCTGGTCTGAATGAGTTTGAATGTCGCCTTCGGCCTCCCAGCCTTGAAGCAGCCGATGAAGCTCCTCGCGGTCATGCTGGTCGAGCTGCGGCAATCCCGGCACACGCACGGGACCGACATCGAGACCGGAATAGGTGACGGCTTCCTTGACGACGGTCACGTTCGCGCCATTGCGGAATTTGGTTCGCATCCGCTCGAATGGCTCGAGCTTGTTGACGATCGCCCTGGCGGCGGCAAAGTCGGCTTTTTCAAGCGCAGCATGGACCGCAAGCGATAGTTTCGGCGCGACATTAACGAGGCCGGACGTGAAGCCGCGGGCGCCGGCTGCGGTAAATGTCGGCGCCCAGCTCTCCGCCAGGCCGCAGACGAACAGCGCGCCGTCGGGGCTCGCCGCCGGGATCGCTCTCGACAGCAACATCAGATCGGTCGTGGCGAATTTGATGCCGGCAATATTGCCGTGATTTGCGAGGCGGACGATATCGGTGACGGCGAAACCATCCGCCCTGACATAGGCGATGAGCGGCAGGGCGGAAGCATCCGCAAGATTGCAGAAATAGTCGATCTGGGCCGCAGGTGCTGCGAAAGGATCGACGGGCTGATGCGACATGACGGCGGATGCGCCGATCGCGGCCGCATCTTTCGCCATGCCGATCGCCTCGCGCAGCGACCGGCCGATCGCCGCCGTCACCGGCGCCTTGCCGGCAACGCCTGAAACCGCCGCCTCGTGGACGATCCTGATCTCCTGCGGCGTCAGAGCATAGAATTCCCCGGTATTTCCGGCAGCGACGATGTTGTGAATGCCCGCTGCCGCCACCCGCTCATAGACCTTCGCGGTGATCCGGGGTTCGACTTCACCCTTGCCGTCATAGGCGGTGACCGGAACACCCGATACGCCTGTAAGCGCCTTGCGCATGGTTGCGATGCTCATCTTTCTTCCCCGTTATCTTTCCATCAATCCGCCGTTACCCGAAGGATGATCGGCACGCTGTCACCCGGTGATCGGCACGCTGTCATCCGACAGGATCTCCGAAGCGGAAGGTCGGTAGGCCCTCTGCATCCACGTCGAAGGCGATCACCGTCCCCGCCTCGAAACGTCCGGTGCGGTCCGTCGACAGGCTCGTGACGAAGAGGGTGCGCAGATCCGGCCCACCGAAACACGGCATCGTCGGTGCGGGGACCGGCAGAATGTAGATTTCGACGATTTCGCCTTCGGGCGATATTCGGTTGAGGCGACCGGCGGAAACGCCGGCACTCCAGTAGAACCCGTCACTATCGGTTGTCGCTCCGTCCGGCCGACCCTCGTCTTCCGTGAAGCTGCGAAGCCGGCGCCCATCGCCGAGGTCGCCCGTATCAGGATCGAAGTCGAATGCCTGCAGGAAGCATTGCCGGCTGTCGGAGTGATACATCCGCCGGCCGTCCGGCGACCAGGCAAGGCCGTTGGAACTCGTCAGTCCGGTTGCAGCGGTCTGCGTGCGGCCATCGGCGCCCACGCGGTAAAGTGCGGCCTCATCGGTCTGCGGCTTGGCTTCGCTGAACGAGCCGATCCAGAACTGCCCGTCGGGGCCGACCTTTCCATCGTTGAGGCGGCAGTTGATGTGGCGCCCGACCGGATCGCACAGAAATTCGAAATCTCCGGAGACGGGATCGAAGAGATGGACGCCCGTCTGAAGCGCCACGACGATCCTGTGATCTCGGCAAAGCCCGAGCGCGCCGATTGCGGCCGGCATGTCGAAGCGGTCGATCTTTTCTGAATGCGAAAGCCGGACGAGTGCCGGCGCCAGAATATCGACGAACCACAAAGTGCCGGTCTCCTCGTCCCATACCGGCGATTCACCGACCGTGAGTGGTTGCTGGATAACGGAACGGACGTCCGGGCGGATGACCCGAGGCGCCGTCATTCAACCGTCTCCGGGCTCTTGGCCAAGCCATCGGCGTCGCGCATACGGATGGTGCCGTCGTGATTGATCTCACAGAACCCGCCACCCTGGAACGCCAGCGCGACCGGCCCCTCGGATCCCTCTTCGATCAGGGCGTGGTCACGCGGCCGGTCCTGCGGCTGGTAGCCCAATCGTGTCGCCAGATCGTTCTCCCACCACATCTCCTCGGTGTCGGAAACGCCGTAGACCACTGTTGCTGCGATCAACGGGTGCGAAAGGCCGATCCTGACCAATTGCGCCAGGTCTCGCGCGCTGATCCAGATCGCAATGGATCGCTCGCTGTTGGGATAGGTGCCCGCATTGCCGATGCGGATGGAAAGAGAGCGAATGCCCGATGTGTCGTAATAAAGCCCCGCCACAAGCTCGCCCCAGCATTTGGAAAGTCCATATGGGCTGTCGGGTCGCATCGGGTCGAGCGGCGACACGAGCTGGCCGCGCGGATAAAAGCCGGTGGCATGATTGCTCGATGCATAGACGACCCGCTGAACCTGGTTGATCCGCGCCGCTTCGTAGAGATTGTATGTTCCAAGCACGTTCGCGTGCAGAATGGCGTTCATGTCCGTGCCGCTTGCGATACCCGCCAGATGGACGACGCCATCAATATCCTTCAGCGCAGCCGTCGCCTCGTTGAGCTTTGTAAGGTCGGCCTTTACGAAATTCTCGTTTTCGCCAAGCCCGTCAGGTTCCTGGAGATCGATCAGGCTGAGGTGCTCGACATGCGACCGAAGAAGCGGACGCAGCAGCGTCCCTACACGTCCGGCAGCACCCGTCATAGCGACCCGTTTCATCGTCTCTCCTCCCATATCGCTCAAACGCCCTGGAACATGCGGGCGCGCGCATTCAGTATGTGTCTTTTCATCGCATCGTGCGCTTCGGTTTCCCGGTGCGCAAAGATCGCCTCGACGATCACCGCATGCTCATCCTGGACGCTGCGGATCTGTTCCGGCGTCCGCTTCAAGCTCAAGCTTCGCGTAACGGAATGCCCGATGGCGAAATGCGGCTTGAACCACTCGCGCAAGGTGATGTGGAACTGGTTACCGGTCGCCATGGCAATTGCATCGTGCAGAGCCTGGTCCTCCTCGGCGCCAAGCTCCCCATTGCGCAAACATTGCTCGATCGAAAGAAGCGCTGCCGTTATGCGCTCCTTGTCGACCGGTTGCCAGTTTCGCGCTGCAAGCTCCGCCGCCTCGGCTTCGAGACCGGCGCGGAATTCGAAGAACCGCTGGACATCGGCCAAGGAGCCGACCGGCACCATTTTCAGCATCGACGAATCCGGCCTTTGCCGGACATAGGAACCGGAACCCTTGCGCGAAACGACCAGGCCATCGGCTCTCAAGCGTTCGAGCGCTTCGCGCACGACGGGTCTCGATGCGCCGAAATCAGCGGCGAGCTTCGTCTCCGGCGGCAGCCGTTCGTTCACCGGAAAATTGCCGTCGGCGATCATCCCCACGATCTTCTCGTAGATGATGTCGCTGAAGCGCGTTGCGCCCCTGTTCGAAACGGCATCGACGGCGAATGTCATCATGGTCCTTTTCTCTCAACGCCGCGTGCGCCGGGTCAGCGGCCGCACCCTAGCTGTCGCCGGCCACGATGTTCAGGGCGGTGACAGCATCTGACAGATCCAACGTTTTTCGTGCTATTGGCCGCGTTTCAGCGGCTCAACGTCGCATTTCAATGCAGCATGGCTACAAAATTTGTAATTATCTGTCAACTCTTGTAATCATTTGAGAAGGTGTCTATGGTTTCGGTCGTAGCGCCGAGGAGGGCGCCAGCGTCGGGTCGGGAGCCCGCCGCATCAGCCGGTGCAAAGGCTGCGCCGGCACAAAAGGGAGGAATTCGATGGCCAAAGAAATACTGTCGCGTGGCGTCACCCGCCGCGCCGTGCTTGGCGGCATGGCTGGTGTCGCGGCGCTGTCTATCGCCGGTCGCGTCTCAGCCGCAGGCGGCGAAGCGCCGGCCCTTGCGCAGCTCGCCAAGGATGGAAAGCTGCCGCCGCTCGCCGAGCGCCTGCCGAAAAAGCCGATGGTCGTGGCGCCGTTCGAGAAGGTCGGCACCTATGGCGGTTCGCTGCGCCGCGGCCTTCGCGGTTCATCCGACCATAACGGCATCCTGCGTATGGTCGGCAACCAGAGCCTTGTACGCTGGAACCTCGATTTTACCGCCGTGCAGCCGAACCTTGCCGAGCGCTGGGAAGTCAGCGACGACGCAACACAATTCACGTTCCATCTGATCGAAGGCGTGCGCTGGTCCGACGGTCATCCCTTTACGGCCGATGACGTCGTTTTCGCGATCGAAGACTGCGTCAAGAACACCGAGCTCTACAGCTCGACCCCGGCGCAGCTTGCTGTCGCCGGCAAGCCGGTCACGGTCGAGAAGATCGACGATTATACGGTGAGGTTCACCTTTGCTGCGGCCAACGCGCTTTACCTGGAAAACCTCGCCACACCGCTTGGCCAGCATCCGACGCTGTTCCCGAAGCATTATTGCAGCCAGTTCCTGCCGAAATATAATCCCAATATCGAGGCCGATGCGAAGAAGGCCGGCGTCACCAGTTGGACGGAGTTGTTCCGCAGCCGTTGCGGCGACATCGAGATCCCGTCGCGATGGGGCAATGTCGACAAGCCGACGCTCGATCCATGGGTGGTCAAGGAGCCCTATGCCGGCGGTGCTACGCGCGTCGTCATGACCCGCAACCCTTTTTTCTGGCAGGTCGATACCGAGGGCAATCAGCTCCCCTACATCGATGAAATCAACTTCGGCATCTCGCAGGACGTCGAATCGCTGATGCTGAACGTCATCTCTGGAAAGATCGACATCCAGGAGCGTCACATCAGCGTTCTCGCCAACAAGCCGACGTTGTCCAAGAACATGGAAAAGGGCGATTATCGGCTGCTGACGCTCGTGCCTTCGGCCTCGCAACAGTGCCAGATCTACTTTAACATCACCCACAAAGATCCTGCCATGCGCAAGATGTTTGCCGACAAGTCGTTTCGGCAAGCGCTCTCGATCGGCATCAATCGCCAGGAGCTCATCGACATCGTCTATTTCGGACAGAGCGAGCCCTACCAGGCCGGGCCGCGTCCGACCCATCCCTGGTATAACGAGACATACGCGCGCCAATTCACCGAATTTGACGCCGACAAGGCAGGCGCGATGCTCGATGAGGCCGGCTATAAGAAAGGCGGCGACGGTTTTCGCCTCCGGCCCGACGGCCAGAAGGTGTTCTTCTCGATCGACGTCATTCCGACCCTCTATCCCGACCTCGTCGATGCCCTGGAACTGGTCAAGGCGCATTGGGCTCAGATCGGTATCGACATGAAGGTCAATACGATCGAGCGGGCGCTCTATTACACCCGCGGCGACGACAACGCCCATGATGCGGCGGTGTGGCCGGGTCCTGGCGGTCTCGATCCGATGCTCGATCCGCGCGATTTCTTCGCCTTCCATCCGCAGGGTTCGCGTTACGCCATCCCGTGGACGCTTTGGTACACCTCCAACGGTGCCCGCGGCGAAGAACCGCCGGAAAGCCAGAAGAAGCGCATGAAGCTCTTCGACGAAGCGCGTTCGACGGCCGATCTCGACAAGCGCGGCGCGATCATGAAGCAGATCTTCGACATCGCGGCCGAGGAGTTCGAGACCGTCGGCCTTTGCCTTGCCGTCGGCGGCTTCGGCATCATCCGCAATAATCTACGCAATGTTCCCGAGAAGGAGCCGGATAGCTGGTCCTGGCCCAATCCCGGCCCTGCAATGCCGCAGCAATTCACCTTCACGAGCTGATTTTCGTCTTGAGCGCCGTACCATCAGGTACGGCGCTTTTTTTCAGTTCGCCCTCCGAGATGCCTTGCCGGCCCCGACGGCCGACAGGGCCCGGAAGGCGGCGTTCAATGCAAGAGGCGCCTCATGCTGGTCTTTATCGCCAAACGCTTCCTATGGATGATTCCATCGCTGTTTGCCGTCAGCTTCCTGGCTTTCGTGCTGATCCAGTTACCGCCGGGCGATTATGTCACCACCTATATTGCGACGCTGGCAGCCTCCAACGAGATCGTCGATCAGAACACGGCGGCGCAATTGCGTGAGCGCTTCGGCCTCGGCGACCCGATGCTCGTCCAATATTTCAAATGGATGTGGGGCATTCTCACGCGCGGCGATTTCGGCATCTCCTTCGAATGGCAGCAGCCGGTCTCGGACCTGATCTGGGAGCGCATGGCGCTGACGCTCGTGTTGGCGCTGTCGACATTAATCGCCACCTGGGCGATCGCGCTGCCAATCGGCGTCTATTCTGCCGTGCGCAAATATTCGATCGGTGACTATTTCTTCACCGCCTTCACCTTTTTCGGCCTGGCCGTTCCGTCCTTCCTGCTGGCGCTGGTGCTGATGTATGTCGCGGCGGTCGAATTCGGACAGGATGTCGGCGGGCTCTTTTCGCCGGAATACGAGAACGCGTCCTGGAGCTTCGCCAAGATGGTCGACCTCTTCTCGCATCTCTGGCTTCCCGTCATCATCCTTGCCGTCTCCTCGACGGCGAGCCTCATCCGCGTCATGCGCGCCAACATGCTCGATGAACTGCCGAAGCCTTACGTGACCACGGCACGGGCAAAAGGCCTCTCAGAGTTCCGGCTGCTGATGAAATATCCTCTGATGATCGCGCTCAATCCGTTCATCTCGACGATCGCCTGGCTGCTGCCCAACCTCATTTCCGGCTCGGTCGTCGTCGCCATCGTCCTCAATCTGCCGACGGCCGCACCCTTGCTGCTGCAGGCACTGATGGCCCAGGATATGTATCTCGCCGGCGCCTTCGTCCTGCTGATCTGCGCGCTGACGCTGATAGGCTCTTTGATCAGCGACATCCTGCTTGCGCTGGTCGATCCCCGCATCCGGTTGGAGTAGGAGCCTCACATGGCTGACATCACCGTTACGAACATTCCGCCGGATCGCGCCGCCGTTGCATCCCAGTGGCAGCTCATCTGGTGGGCTTTCCGCCGGCACCGGCTGGCCATGGTGGCGCTCGTCGTCACCGTGCTGATGTATATCGTCGCCCTTATTCCCGGCTTCTTCGCCATTAACGATCCGTACCTGCAAAATGCGCGGGCGACCTTTCACCCGCCGCAGAGATTGCATCTGATCGATACCGAGAACGGGTTCTCCTTCGGCCCGCATTATTATCCGATGAAGCTGACCCGCGATCCGGAAACGTTGGCCGCCATCTACAAGGAAGACACGACAAAACGTGTCGACGTCCAGTTCTTCGGGCGCGGCTATGAATATTCGGTGTTCGGCCTGTTCAGGACCAACATCCATCTGATCGCCTCGCCCGACAAGACGACGCCGCTGCTTCTGTTCGGCGCCGACAGGCTTGGGCGCGATGTCTTCAGCCGAACGGTGCAGGGCTCGCAGATCTCGTTGTCGATCGGCCTCGTCGGCGTCTTCTTCTCGTTGATGCTCGGCATCGTGCTCGGCGGCATCTCGGGATATTACGGCGGCCGGATCGATTTCTTCCTGCAGCGGGTGATCGATTTCGTGCTGTCGTTGCCGACGATCCCGATCTGGCTGGCAATGGCCGCGGCCCTGCCGCAGGACTGGCCTGCGACGCTGCAATATATGATGATCACGATCATCCTGTCGCTGACCGGCTGGGCGCAGCTCGCCCGCGTCGTTCGCGGCCGATTCCTGTCTTTGCGCACCGAGGAATTCGTCGCCGCCGCCAGGCTCGACGGCGTTCGCGAAAGGCGCATCATCTTTCGCCATATGCTGCCGAGCTTTGCCAGCCATATCATCGCGTCGATCACGCTTGCGGTGCCGGCGATGATCCTTGCCGAAACCTCTCTCTCCTTCCTGGGGCTCGGTCTGCAGCCGCCGACTATCTCCTGGGGCGTGCTTCTGCGCGAGGCCCAGAACATTCGCTCGATCGCCACCGCGCCATGGCTCTTCATGCCGGGCTGCGCCGTCGTGGTCGCCGTGATGGCGCTCAACCTTCTCGGCGACGGCCTGCGCGATGCGGCCGACCCCTACAACAAGTGAGGCCGGCATGACCGATATCCTTCCTATTGCCGGCAGGCCGCTGTTGCAGGTGAAAAATCTGACGGTCGAGTTCCCTCTGCGCACCGGCGTATTTCGCGCCGTCAGCGATCTGTCTTTCTCGATCGAGCCGGGCAAGACCCTCTGTGTCGTCGGCGAAAGCGGATCCGGCAAGTCGGTGACGGCGCGATCGATTCTGCAGATCGTCGATGCGCCCGGCCGCATATCCGGCGGATCGATCATATTGAACGATCAGAACGGCGGCTCGATCGATCTGACCAGCCTCAGCCCGCGCGGGCGTCAGATCCGAGCGATCCGCGGCCGCGACATCGCCATGATCTTCCAGGAGCCGATGTCGTCGCTGTCGCCGATCCACACGGTCGGCAACCAGATCGTCGAGGCGCTTCGCCTTCACACCAGGATGAGCAAGGCAGAGGCGCGCGCTGAAGCCATATCGCTGCTCAGCCAGGTCGAGATTCCCTCGCCGGAAAAAGCGCTGGACCGATATGCCTTTCAATATTCCGGCGGGATGCGCCAGCGCGCCATGATTGCCATGGCGCTCGCCTGCAAACCGCAGCTGCTGATCGCCGACGAGCCGACCACGGCCCTCGATGTGACGACCCAGGCTGAAATTCTCGACCTGATTGCCCGACTGCAGAAGGCCAAGGGCATGGCGGTTCTGTTCATCACGCATGACATGGGTGTCGTGGCGCAGATCGCCGACGATGTGCTGGTCATGCATAACGGCGTCGCCAAGGAATATGCGCCGGTCGAGCAGATCTTTCATGCGCCGAAAGACGACTATACCCGTATGCTGATCGGCTCGGTGCTGAAGCTGGAAGCGAAGGCCGAAATCCGGCTGGCGCGCCCGCCGCTCGACACGACGGCGGCACCGATCCTCGAACTCCGCAACGTCTCGATGGATTTCGGCGAGGTGAAAGCGCTGGACGATATTTCCATTTCGCTTCTGCCAGGGGAAACGCTCGGCATCGTCGGCGAGAGCGGATCCGGCAAAACGACGATGGGCCGCTCGATCATGCGGCTGATCGATCCGACTGCTGGCGAAATCCTCTATCGCCGCGCCGACGGCGACATCATCGATCTGGCAACGGCAAAAGGTCAGACGCTTGCCGCAGCAAGGCGGGAATTGCGGATGGTTTTCCAGGATCCTTTCGGCTCCCTCAACCCACGCATGACCGTCTCCCAGATCATCGGCGAGCCGTTGCTCGTCAATGGCGTCGCAAAGGGGCGGGCGCTGGAGGAGCGCGTTTGCCATCTGATGGAGCAGGTTGGCCTCGACCCGAGGGCGCGCGAGCGCTACCCGCACGCATTCTCCGGCGGTCAGCGTCAGCGCATCGGCATTGCTCGCGCCATCACCCTCAATCCGCGCGTCATCGTTGCCGACGAGGCAACCTCGGCGCTTGACGTCTCGGTGCGCTCGCAGGTGCTCGATCTGTTGATGCGCCTGCAGGACGAACTCGGTCTCGCCTATATCTTCATCAGTCATGATATCGGCGTTATCCGCTACATGTGTGACCGTGTCGGCGTCATGTACAAAGGCCAGCTCGTCGAAATCGGTGACGCCGAGAAGGTCTGCCGCACACCCGAACATGCCTATACGCAGGCGCTCATATCAGCGATCCCGCGCCCCGATCCGCGTGATCGTGATCAATCGCGGCGTTTCCGATACGTCGCGCCGGACATTTTGAAGAATGGGAGTTTTCAGCGATGAAAATCACCGGGATCCGCACTTTTCTCATGCATGTCGGTCAGCCTGATCCGGCGAACTGGGCTTCCGACCAGCGGTCCAGTAGTGGCGCCTCGAAACAGCTCGGCGGCACCCGAAATTGGCTCTTTCTAAAGATCGATACCGATGAGGGCATTACCGGCATCGGTGAATGCTCCGGCTGGCCGCGCGTCGTCGAGACGGCGATCCATGATCTCGCCCCACTCCTCATTGGCGAAGATCCCGCCCATATCGAACGGCTATGGCAGAAGATGCATATCACGATGATGGGCCATGGCATGCTCGGAACGGTCGGAGGCGGTGCGATGACCGGCATCGACATGGCGCTATGGGACATCAAGGGCAAGGCGCTCGGCGTGCCTGTCTGGATGCTGCTCGGCGGCAAGGTGCGTGACCGGATCCCGATCTATTCGCATGCGAATACGCCCGAGCGCGCGCTTGCCATCAAAGCGCGAGGCATAAAGGCGATCAAATGCGGCGGCGTCGCCGATCCGGTCCGCAAGGTTGCTGCGCTGCGTGACGCCGTCGGTGACGCCATGGACATCGCCATCGATCTGCATGGACCGCCGTGGCTGACGCCTGCGGATGCCTGCCGGCTGGTGCGGGCGCTCGAACCCTATGAATTGATGTGGGTGGAAGATCCGATTGCGCCGGAGAATATCGACGGCTACCGGCGCATCCGCGACGCAGCACATGTGCCGCTTGCCGCCGGCGAGCGCTCGGCGACCATCTTCGGCGAGCGTGAGCTCATCGAGAAGGAGCTGGTCGACGTGATCCAGCCGGACACCGGCCGGGCCGGGGGCATCACCCAGATGAAGAAGATCGCGGCCATGGCCGAAGCCCATCATATCCAGATGGCGCCGCATTCGGGTTCGCTCGGGCCGGTGGCGGAATATGCGGCTCTGCATCTGCTTGCAGCGATTCCCAACGCCCTCATCCTCGAGCGCCTCGACGACGACTGGGACGGCCGCCGCCAGACGATCGTGCCGCATCCGCAACAGGTCGACGGCTTGATCGCCGTTCCTGATGGCCCGGGACTTGGCTGCGATATCGACGAGGCCTTCGTGGCGCGCTTCCCCAGCAACGGCAATGTCTCGGTGCCGCAAAGTGCGGGTGCCTACAATCCCGGAACCGACAACGAGCATCTCTACGTGCAGACGCGCCAGTCGCGCCGCACCTATTTCAATCGCTAGAAGGACAGAAAGATGAAGATCGACCGCATGCGGGTTTTCATGACCCGCGACAAGGACCGTCCGCGCGTGATCGTCGCGCTCGACACCGATGACGGGCTGACGGGTTGGGGCGAATGCTACAATCACGGCCCCGACAAGGCGCTGCCGCCGCTGCTCGATTATCTCTTCGGATTTGTCTCCGGCCAGGACCCGACACGCGTGGAGTATCTCGTCAATCTGCTGATCCAGCAGAGCCGCTTTCCGCCGGGGGCGCTTGGCCTTGCCTCCATCTCGGCGCTCGATCACTGCCTGTGGGACCTTGCGGCCAAGGCGGTGAATGTCCCGGTCTACAAGCTGCTCGGCGGCGAAGTGCGCGACCGCATCAAGGTCTATGCCGGTGTCTATACCGCGCCGGATGCGCCGGCGGCCCGCGACGAATTCGACCGCCTGAAGGAGGGATGGGGGTTCACCGCCTTCAAGCTCAGCCCTTGGCGGATCGACATGCACTCCAACCGCTGGGGTAATGTCGTGAAAGCCTCGGCGGATTATTTCCGCTCGCTTCGCGAAACGGTCAATGACGAATACGAAATCGCCTTCGATGCCCATGCCAAGATTTTCGAACCGATCGCCGCTCGCCAGCTCGGCAATGCGCTGGCGCCTTATGACCCGCTGTTTTTCGAGGAGCCGCTGCGTCCCGAGAACATCGAGGCTTGGGGCGACCTGAAACAGGGGCTCAACTGCACACTTGCGACCGGCGAGTCGCTCTATAACAGAAACGAGTTCCTGCGGCTGCTGCAGGTCAAGGGCGCCGACCTCATCCAGCCCGACATCTGCGTCGTCGGCGGCATCAGCGAAATGCGCCGCATCGCCACACTCGCCGAAGCCTTCTTCGTCGGCGTGGCGCCGCATAACCCGATGGGTCCGCTTGCCACGGCGGTCAACGTTCATTTTTCGGCGGCGGCGCAGAATTTCCGCATCCTCGAATACCGGCTGCCAAAGGGACAGGCCTATGTCTATGGCGGCCTCGATATCGAGAAGCGGGAGGGGGAAACCCGCTATGTCGTCGATCCCTATCTGCCGAAGGACGGCTATCTGGAGCTGCGTCCCGACCGGCCGGGCTGGGGCGTCGAAATGGACGAGAAGGCGATGGAAGAGGAAGGCTACATTCATTGGCAGCGACGGGTGCCGAAGCGACCCGACGGCTCCTACGCCTTCGCCTGAGGGCATTGCCCGCTTTAAAAAACAGGAGCTGACCGCCCGGATGGCGCGGCCAGCTCCTGCAGGGCGACGGCTCTAGGCATCTTTCGGCAGCACTGAGCGAACCCTTGCGATGAAGACATGGAAGTCCCGCATGTAAGTGCGAAGGAAATCGGCGGTTTTGTCGTTGGTGACCTCGCCGTCATCGGTGATCAGCCCCGGTGTGAACTGGATGTAGGCTTCCGGGGCATTCATCTGGGGAGAGTTGCAGAAACTGAGCACACTGCGCAAATTCTGCTGGGCGACTGCCGTGCCTATCGCACCCGGCGACGTGCCGATCACCGCTGACGGCTTGCGTGTGAACGAGTTGGTGCCGTAAGGGCGGCTCGCCCAGTCGATGGCGTTTTTCAGCCCGCCGGGTATGGATCGATTGTATTCGGGCGTGACGAACAGCACGGCGTCGACGGCCGCGATTGCCGCCTTGAATGCCTTGCCAGCCGGAGGGTAGTCGGCGTCGTAGTCGTAGCTGTAGAGCGGCAGGTCCTTGAAGGATATCTCCGACATTTCAAGTTCCGGCGGCGCGAACCGAACCAACGCTTTCGCGAGCTTGCGGTTGATCGAGCCCTTTGCGAGGCTGCCGATGAGATAGCCTACTTTATGCGTGGTCATGGCGGTCTCCAATATCTCGCATGATAAAGGATCTATCATACGCAAAAATCAAAGAAGGGTCTCTTGTCCTTCGATCGCAGGCAACTAATCGCCGACGAACGTGACCGTCTCGTCGAGCGGGGCGCGGCCTGTGCGGGTGTAACTGACCGTGGGATCCTCGTACCCGATCGACATGCCGCAGAAGAGGATGAGCTCGTCCGGGGGTGACAGGACTTCTGCGACCGTCTCGCGAACCTGCGACCACGCCATCTGCGGGCAACTGTGCAGACCTTCGGCGCGGAGCAGCAGCATGACGGTCTGCAGATACATGCCGACGTCGGCCCATTGGGCCAGGCCCAGGTCACGGTCGATGTAGCAGAACAGGGCGGCGGGCGCGCCGAAACAGTTCCAGTTGGCGATCGCTGCCCGCTGGCGCGTCTCCCAGTCCTCGCGCGCAATGCCGAGCGCGCTGTAGCGCTCCTTGCCGAAGGCGGATCGGCGCTCCCCGTAGGGGGACTTCAGCACGGGCGGGTACATCTCGTACTGCCGCTTGTCCCAGGCGTCGCCATGGGCCACGCGCTCGACGGCGGACGTCTTGAGCTCAGCCAGCGGTGCGCCGGTCATCACATAGGTGTTCCACGGCTGGATGTTCGATCCTGACGGCGACCAAGCTGCGGCGGACAGCACCCGCTCAAGCACCTCCCTTTTCACTGGCTCGCCTTTGAATCCGCGCACCGCCCGTCGGCTTGTGACTGCCTCATATACGTCCATACTCATGGTCGTCTCCTCCTGACAGTTCCCTTTCCTGATGTGGTTCATTATCTCCATTCGCAATGGAGGCGTAATCACACCGTCGTCTAGGAGGCGTACATCAATCGTACATCAGGGATCGAGGCGTTCGAGGGGAATGTGGGCGAAGCATCGCGGGACCCCGCGCGATTGCATCCAGGCCCTGGATTTACGCCCATTGAACGGCAGTCATCTTCTTTGAAACCGCGGTCTTCGCCATTGCGGTGTTCTTCGTTGCCGCGGCGCCAATCATAAGCCGCAAGAGCAACGCTTCGCCTTTGTCAGGCGCCCACGGCTCGCGCACGTGCTATTCCACGGCTCGCGCACGTGCTATTTCGGTGTGAGGGTACCATCCGAAGATGTCGGCGAGCGTGTCGAGCATCGCTCTGGCCGCGTCGGATTGAAGTGAATAGTAGATCGTCTGGGCAGCCCTTCGCGTTTGCACGAGGTCCTGTTCTCGAAGAATTGCCAAATGCTGGGAAGTCGAAGATTGGCTCAATCCCACCTCGTCAGCCAGTACGGACACGGACATTTCGCCTTCGGCCAACAGATGCAGAATGTGAAGCCGTTTGGCATTCCCCATGGCCGACAGGAAATTAGCTTCGTTGTCGAAGGCGTTGGTTTCAGGGGAAGGCGCAGCTGACGGTTGATTGTTCAAGGCGAGATCTCCTTTAGGGAACCAAAGCCGGGCACCACCAGGTCATATCCCCGAACTTTAATTTAGAGATAACGCATGGGTGCGGGGCCGAAACCCATTATCGGCGCCGTATCGTCTTTTCCGGCGCGAATCGGATACGGGGCGCATCAAATGGACAGCGGCAGATCGTATTCGAGGCCGGCATCCTTCGCCTACTAGCGCGGGCCGACCTGGCGCATTTGTGCGGGCAGTGTTTCCCAGGCCCGGATCAGTTCGCCGATGGAGGTCGCCTCCATCTTGTGCATGACATTGCTGCGATGCAGCTTGACCGTCACCTCGCTGATGCCGAGGTCGAAGGCGATCTGCTTGTTGAGGCGGCCGCGCGCTACTTCATGCAGAACTTCGCGCTCGCGCTGCGTCAGTGTCTCCAGGCGCTTGATATTGCGCTTGGTGATCGCCGCTTCGGCCCGTCGTTCGGCATCCATCGCAATGCCGGCAGTCACGGCGTCGAGCAGCGTCTGGTCCCGCACCGGCTTGGTGAGAAAATCCACGGCGCCGGCCTTCATCGCCTGGACGGTCATCGGGATGTCGCCATGCCCGGTCAGGAAGATGATCGGCTTAGAAATGCCGTTTTCGGCCAGATGGCTCTGCAGGTGAAGGCCGCTTGCGCCTGGCATGCGCACGTCGAGGATCAGGCAGCCGGGGCAGTCCAAGATATCGGCGTCAAGCAATTCTCGGGTCGAAGCAAAACTGGTCGACTGGAAACCCGCCGACAGGATCAGCTCCGACAGCGCCTCGCGAACCGATGCGTCGTCATCGACGATAATGACAAGCGGCTGGGTCTCTTCATAACTGTACTGCAATGATAACGGCGCCGATCTCCGCGGCAACGGCTGGTCAACTCTCATGTCACCCTCCATCTGTCGATTTATGCAAAGCGTTGGCAATGGCCGCCAGCAGGGCCTGGGCATCGAAGGGCTTGCGGAAAAATCCGCTCGCGCCTTGAGCGCGTCCCTGATCCGCTATTTCGTGTCGGCCCGTGATCATGAATACCGGCAGCTCCGGACGCGACTTCCTCACGAGGTCGCGAAGTTCGAAGCCGTCGATGCCAGGCATTCCGATATCGGTGATGAGCAGGTCGAGGTCCGACAGCCCGTTGACGAGCAGCGAGCCCGCCGATGAGAAGCTGCGGGCCACATAGCCCGCCGATTCCAGAAGGTCGCCCATCGATTCAAGCAACCTTGGATCGTCATCGACAATTGCCACGACATGTCTTGTCTTGTTCATGTTCAATTCCCTCCCACTCTGCGCGAGTGGGTTATCGGTATTTCCAATCTCTCCGCGATCCGCACCAGATCGGCGAGCGATGCCGCGGCCATTTTCTGCATCACGTTTCTTCTGTGGATCTGCAGCGTGACTTCGCTGATCCCCAGTTCGGCTGCGGCCTGCTTGTTGAGAAGGCCGCTGACGACGAGCGGCAGCACCTCGCGCTCGCGCGGCGTCAGGTCGAGATAGTGTTGTCTGAGCATGTCGATCTCGGCGCGCTCGGCTCTCTTTTCCCGATCCTGAGCAATCGCCGCGTGGATTGCCGCCATGAGATCCGCATCGCTGAACGGCTTGGTCAGGAAGTCCACCGCGCCATGCTTGATCGCACGCACGGAGGAGGGAATGTCGCCATGTCCCGTAATGAAGACGATCGGCGGATGATCCCTGTCGGCGATCTGTCTCTGCAGATCGAGACCGTTGATGTCAGGCAGCTCGATATCCAGCACGAGGCAGGCGGGCACATCCGGCTTGTCCGCTCTCACGTAGTCGCAGGCCGATTCGAAGGCGATGGCGTGCATGCCGTGCGAGTCCAGCAGCTCGACGAGCGCTTCCCGGATACGTTCATCGTCGTCGACGATGAAGACGATATGGTCGTCGGCCGTCATGGCGCCGCCTTCGTTTCAATAGGCAATGTGAAGATCAACGTCGCTCCGCACGGATTGTTCTTCTCGGCCCACAATCGTCCGCCGTGCAGTTCGACGATCGAGCGGCAGATGGCCAGGCCCATGCCCATGCCGTTTTCCTTCGTCGTGAAGAACGGCTCGAACATCTTTTCGGGAAATTCGATGCCCTGGCCGCGATCGCTGATCTCGGTCTGGAGGATATTCCCGATCTGGCGCACGCGGATTTCAATGACCCTGTCGCCTGTCGTGGCGTCCATTGCCTCGATGCCGTTGCGGATGAGATTGATGAGAACCTGCTGCATCTGGACGCGGTCGATTGCGATGAGCGGAAGGGCGGCATCGACCTCCACCTCCATCCGAACGTGACGACGCCAGGCCTCGTCGGCCATGAGGTTGCGCGCTTCGTTGACGATACCGGAGAGCGTCGATGGGGTCCTCCTGTCTACGGATTGCTTGAACAGAGCGCGAATGCGGCTGACGACATCCGCCGCCGAGTTGGCATCCCGGATGATGCGCTCGACCGTCCTCTGTGCCCGCTCCATATTCGGCGGCTCGGCCATGAGCCAGCGCTGGCAAGCGTGTGAGTTGGCCACGACGGCCGCGAGCGGCTGGTTCACCTCGTGCGCAATGGAGGCTGAAAGTTCGGCCAGGCTCGCCACTTGGCTCGCCCGTGCAAGACCCTCTCGCGCTCGACGCAGATCTTCCTCCGTGTGAACCTCACCGTCGATATCAAGGCAGATGACATTCCACTGGACGATGACGCCTTCGGCATTGCGCATCGGTGCCGCACGGGTCTCGACCCAGCGATATTCACCATCATGGCGCCGCAGACGGTGCCTACGCGCATAGGGCTCGCCAGTGGATAATGAATGGGCATAGTTTTCCTTGACACCTGCCAAATCGTCGGGATGAACACCGGCATCGAGTGTGCCGTCCAGCCGGGTTTTGTCCGTTCCATCCAGCTCTTCGAGATTATAACCGAGGAAGTCGCGCAGTTGCTGGCTGCGATAGATCGGCTCTCCATCAGGTGCTGCGCAATCGATCATTGCCGGCAGCGTTTCAACGAGCTGCCAAAGCGAACGCTCTCTCTCCCGCAGTGCCTCCTCGACGCGCAGTTGATCGTCGATGTCATGCGACAGACCATACCATTGGACGATCCGGCCGCTCTGATCCCGCAACGGCTCCGCGCTGCCTTTCACCCAGCGGTAGACGCCATCGGCGCGCCGCAGGCGATACTGACTGGAGAAGCGCTCCCCGGTGGCGAAGGAATGGTTGAGCGCTTGCTCGAGGCCGGCGGCATCGTCGGGATGGACGGCGGCCTCGATGAGCGCTGCCAGCCGGCTGACACCCGGCTTTTCCATGTCGGCGATGTCGAGACCCAGAAAATCGATCAGGCGCTGGTTGAAAAAAGTCGGAGCGCCTTCCGGATTGAGCCGCCAGAGCAGGCTCGGAACCATGTCCACGAGTTGCGAAAGCTCTCGCTCTCGGTCGCGCAATGCTTCCTGCGCGCGCATCTCATCGTCGATGTCGACGGATATGACATACCATTGCATGATCGCGCCGCTTTGATCGCGCAGCGGCTCGGCTCGGCCATCGACCCAGCGATAGGCTCCGTCGAAACGGCGCATGCGATATTTTATCGAGAAGGGCTCGCCGCTGGCGAGGGAATGATGAACCGTCTCCAGCAATCGTGATGCGTCATCGGGATGGACGAGGGTTTCAATGACCGACGAGAGGCGGCTCATGCCTGGCTTGTCCATATCGCCAACATCGAGACCGAAAAAGTCGATCAGGCGCTTGTTGAAGAAGACCGGCTCGCCTTCCGGCGTCAGGCGCCTGATCTGCACCGGGACCATGTCCACGAGCTGCGAGAGCTCGCGCTCTCGGTCGCGCAACGCCTGCAGCGCACGCACCTCCTCGTCGATGTCGAGGGAGACACCGTACCATTGCACGACCGTTCCGTGGTCGTCACGCCGAGGCTCCACTCTGCATTCCGCCCAGCGATAGACGCCGTCCTTTTCAAGCCAGCGGAACCGCATGGTGGTGCCGCCGCCGGTTTCGAAACAGGTGTGCAGCGTGCGCTGCACTTCGGACGCATCCTCGGGATGGACCAGCTGCTGCAGGAGTTCATCGATGCGCGGTTCGGCCTGCGCGTCAAAATTGGCGATGACGGCGTGGAAATGATCCTGGTAGCGTTTGTTGAAGTAGATCGATCCGCCTGTTGGTTCCACGCTCCAAATGCGGACCGGCACGGCATCGATCATCTGTTGAAGCTGCCGTTCGCTCCGGCGCACGGTCTCTTCGGCATGCACCTGATCGTCGATATCGTGACAAAGCCCGTACCACTGGACGATGTTGCCGGCCTGATCGCGCATCGGCTCGGCGCGGCTCGACATCCAGTGATAGAGACCGTCGGCGCGCCGCAGCCGATACCGCATGACGAAGCTCTCCCCGGTTGCAAGGCAATGGCGAAGGGCGTCCCTGAACCCGGCTGCGTCATCGGGATGAACGATGGCCTGCAGGACCGCCTCCAGTCGGCTGATGCCTGGCCTGTCCGAGTCCGCCACGTCGAGACCGAGGAAATCGACCATCCGCCTGTTGAAAAAGGTCGGCTCGCCGTCGGGCGTCAGACGCCAGACATGACTCGGCACCATGTCCACGAGCTGAGAGAGTCCCCGCTCCCGGTCGCGCAACGTCTCCACGCTTTGGCGCAATGTCAGCACCGCCAGCTGGTGCTGCCGGGATATGGCGGCAACGATAAGCGCCGAAAATGCCGAAATGGCCAAAAACAGCTGCAGCATGATCTGCTTGTGTTTCTGGGACTCGGCGTCGCCGACAAATTGGCTGGCGCCGGTTACCGTAAATACCGCCGTGATTAGAGCGAGCAGGGCGAGCGATACGGCAGCACCCTTGAACTCGAAACGGACCGCCGCCCAAAGAAGAGGCGGCATGATGATATAGGCGAAGGGAAGATAGCCGCTGAGCGAAAGAGCCGCGACACCGAGAAAGATGAGCCCCAGGACGCAGGCTTCCACCCATTGCGCGGTCGAGAACTGCGTCTTGCCGCGCCAGCTGTGAAAGAGCACCAGCGCCAGCGGCGCTACGATCAGAACCCCGGTTGCGTCTCCGATCCACCATAGTGGCCAGGCCGTCGCGAAGGATTGTGATTGGATCGCGAACCAGGCGAGCGTCGCACTTCCCACGGTCGCGCTCACGATCGGTGCGATTCCGGCAGCCAGGACGACGAATGTGAGAACTTCCTGCAGAGTTTCCATATGAACAGGGTGCTTCAAGGTCCGGTTCACCAGCCATGCCGCGACCACCGCTCCGAGAGCGTTGCCGACATAGATCAGGAAGGCCGCGGGCACGGGGCTGTAGAACCACAGGAAATTGCTGAACATCTCTGCCAGGCAAGCCGACAGGATCCACCATGGCCAGCTGCGCCTTGAGGCGAGGATGAGCGTAGCCACGAAAAGCCCGCCCGGAGGCCAGATGGAAATACCCGTTCCCGGCACGATTGCCAGCGACTGTGCGAAGCCGCAGGCGAGTACATAGGCGAGGAAGAAAAGCCCCAGATGCAGGAACTGGGGACGGTGCGACCAAACGCTCAGCATCCACTGCTCCTGCCGGACCGAGAGAACCGGGGGATCGTCAGCATTTCCTGAAGCGGTCGTTCTCGATTTCGGGGCGGGAGCGCTCATCTTCAAACCGTAATCCCGCGACACCACAACCGCAACTCATGGAAACCCATGCATTGCGCGGGAATGTAGCCGGAATTTTCGGGGGCGAACGCGCAATCCGAAGGCTCTTCCCTCCTTCCGATGGCACAGACTAGACCTTGGGCTGCCTCCGCTATGCCACAGGTCTAAGGCGCCGGACCTCAAGCACGATGGAAGGGGCGCGGCTTTCCGGCCATTGTCGATCCGCGCGAGGCATTGCGAACGAGATGCAACAGAGGATGCAGACATGAAAATCATGGTGGTGGGAGCAAGCGGTCTCATCGGAACCCGGCTCAGCGAGAAGCTGCGCCGCTCGGGCCATGACGTCACGGCCGCATCATTGTCGCTGGGCGTCGATACGGTGTCCGGCAAGGGTCTCGAAGCGGCAATGGCGGGAACCGAAATCGTCGTTGACGTAACCAATGCCGCATCGTTCGGTGACAGTTCGGCGTTCGATTTCTTCAAGGCGTCGACGAAGAACTTGCTCGCAGCTGTGGGGCAAGCCGGCATCCGGCACTATCTCGCACTCTCCGTCGTTGGCACGCCGCGCCTCGTGGAGAGCGACTATTTTCGCGCGAAAATGGTGCAGGAAAATCTGATCCGCGCTTCAGGTCGACCTCATACGATTCTCCGCTCCACGCAATTTTACGAGTTCATAAACGGATTGATCGACATCGGCGTTGAAGGCAATGTCTTTCGATTGCCATCGGCCTTGATGAGGCCGGTCGCAGCCGGGGATGTCGCCGCATTCCTGGCGGAACTGGCCGCCGGCGCTCCCTCGGGCGATGTCGTCGAAATCGGCGGCCCGGAGCAGTTCGGCATCGATGAAATCGCCCGGATCTATCTCGCCGCGAACGAAGACGAACGCCAGGTGATAACCGATCAATCCACGTCGTATTTCGGCGTCGAACTGACCGACGACGCCCTGATTCCCGGCGCCGATGCGCGCGTGGCGCGCCAGACGCTTTCCGACTGGCTCTACCAATCGATGGGGGAGTAGGCCGCGCGGCTTTTCTTCCGGCCGGTTGGAGACTTAAAATCGACCCGCCGCAGAACGTTCATCTGGCTGCGACTAGAACCCTCAAAGGCTCACCGCAATCTTTAAATAGAGATGAACGGGGGGGAAGGCTTGCCTCCTGAAGATTGGCGGCGGGTACAACAACGAGCGAGCATATTCCGTGTCGGTTGAGCAGCGTTTAGCCCAGCCGCCTAGATCAGTGTTTCGGGGATGCCCCAAGATTGACAAAAAGACATCCATTGCCGATCTCTATCTGGGTCAGAAGGTCGGCCCTTACCTCTTCGCCAACAACCGCTTTTATGTGCCGCCACTTTTGGCTCTTCGGATGTGCGGGCACCGGTACGCCCTCTCGCAAGAACAGCGTCACTTCAGGAGCTTCATCTGATTTGTAGATGCAAATTCTCACCGGCTCACATCCCTGTTAACAGCAAATATTGTGCACTGCAAAACAAGGGATGGCAAACATTCATTTGCCGGATAAGTCAATGTTGGGCCGGTGTAGACCCGTGATCCTGAGGCGCACCCTGCCGCCCGATGCTGAGGACGGCGTCCGGGGAGGCGCACATGGGCAACGCACAGATCGATCGGGTCGGTCGGGTGAGATCAGGCTTGGGTTTCATTCTCGTCCTCGTTTCCCTACTGTCCAGCCCTCAATCCTTCGCCGCACCCGCCGATATCGGCGGCTTGACGGTGACCCTGCCCGATGCCGCTTCCGGCTGGAGGAAAGCCGGCAAGGGCAATCTGTTCATGCTGCAGAAAGATTTTCCGGAAACGGAGGACGACAAGCGCGCAATGCTCTAATTCAGATCACCAAGCCGCTCCCGGCAGCGCGCAGTTCCCTGCAGGCCGGCATGATTCTCGAAAAAAGGTGAGGACCTGTTGATTGCCGACGCAGACTACCGCGCCGTGCCGCCGTTTGATGAGGGCACGACGCTCGACGGCGAATGGGTATCCACCTTCGCCTCGAGCGGCATTGACTGCGACCTCATCGGGATTGGTGGCGTCCAGCCATACGCTGACGCTTCATCGAAACGGTACTTTCGAACGCACAGGCTGGTCGGGCGCCTCGATGGCGAACGAAATCGGCGGATCGCAATCGGGCGTCACTACGTCAAGCAACCGGCCGGGAGCAAGCGGACGCTACAAGCTTTCCGGTTATCGCCTCGATCTGACCGACGCCAGCGGTAGGACCAAACCATGAGCATATTCGAACCCGACAAAGGTTCCGACGGGCTTCTGGTGATCAACGGCAACAACTACCTGAAGGACGATGGGAAATAGAGATGTAGCGCCCAAGCTATTGATAAATATTGCTTATAGGGTGACATGATTGACCTCCGAGTGGTTGCAAAGCCACCGTAGTTATCAGTCACTTCGAGTCATCGGCAATGCGCGAATCACTTGAAATCTGGCTCATGTCGCAAGCTGTCTTGGCGGGCTGAAATGGGCGGTTTGGTTAAGCATTTGTAAATTGGTAACGAATCGAGGCATATAGTAACTGCGCAACTGAAGCGCTTTCGTTCAAAATTGCGCAGTTACCTGGGAAAAAGATCATGCAGCCGAGTCTTGCTCTTCAAGACGATCAAGAGCACCTCCCATCGCTTCTGGCTACAGATGCGAAGGAGTTATCCTATCAACTTCAGCAGCATCAGGCAAAAATCTTTCCCCCGCTCTCGCAAAAGACCATCAGAACATTTACGCCGGCGGAAGCTGCGGCCTTCATCGGCATCGGCGAAGGTTATCTCCGCCAGGTGGCCGCCGACGGCCACGGCCCCGATCCGCTCGCAAACGGACGGCGGCTTTACAGTGCAACCGATATGGACCGGATTCGCCGGGTCCTCGACGAGCGAAACGGAACGCCGAAATATGTGCCGGCCCGCCGGCCGGGCGAAAAACTCCAGATCATCTCCGTCATGAATTTCAAGGGTGGCTCGGGCAAGACCACCACTGCGGCCCATCTAGCGCAGTTCATGGCGCTCAGGGGCTACCGCGTGCTCGCCGTCGACCTCGATCCGCAGGCCTCCTTGTCCGCCTTGTTCGGTCATCAGCCGGAATTCGACGTCGGAGAGGGCGAAACGATCTACGGTGCGATCCGATATGAGGATCCGCGCCCCATCGCCGACATCGTGCGCGCCACCTACACGCCCAATCTGCATCTCATTCCGGGCAATCTCGAGCTGATGGAATTCGAGCACGAGACCCCAAAGGCGATGGCGTCGGGTACGGCGGAGACGATGTTCTTTGCCCGCATCGGCGAGGTCCTGACGGAGATCGAAAGCCTTTACGACGTCGTGGTCATCGACTGCCCGCCACAACTGGGGTTCTTGACGATGTCGGCGCTCTGCGCGGCCACCTCGGTCTTGATCACGGTCCACCCGCAGATGCTGGATGTGATGTCGATGTCGCAGTTTCTGACGATGACGAGTGAGCTGATGTCGGTCGTGGAAAAGGCCGGCGGGCGTACCAGCTATGACTGGATGCGCTATCTCGTGACGCGGTTCGAGCCGAACGACGGACCGCAAAGCCAGATGACAGGCTTCATGCGGGCGATCTTCGGCAATCGAATGCTCCACAACGCCATGGTGAAGTCGACGGCGGTCGCCGACGCCGGCGTCACCAAGCAGACACTCTACGAGGTCGAGCGGTCGCAGTTCACACGCGGAACCTACGATCGGGCACTGGAATCCCTCAACCTCGTGAATGGCGAGATCGAAGCGCATATTCGCTCGACCTGGGGAAGGAAATAGATAGATGGCGCGCAAGAACCTCATCGAAATTTCCGCTCCGAACCCGGCAAGGGCGGATGCGGTCGCGCCGCGCGACAATCGTCCCATCGCCGGATTCGTGCCGCAGGAGCGCAGTGCCGCGCCGGTCGGCGGCATTACCAAGACGCTTGGCAACATTACCGAGAAAATGGAGCGGGCGAGTGAGCTGGAACGGCAGCTTGCCACCGGCCAGACTATCGTCGAACTCGATCCCGGCCTGATCGACGCTTCCTTCGTCAGTGATCGATTGGCGATCGATGCGGCCGAACTCGCGCAGCTCGTCGAGCAGATCCGCGAGCATGGGCAGCAGGTTCCGATCCTTGTCCGCCCGCATCCGGAAACCAGGGGACGCTATCAGGTCGCCTACGGCCATCGGCGCCTGGCGGCCACCCGAGAGATTGGCATCCGGGTGCGTGCGGTCGTCCGCGATCTCACCGACGGTCAACTGGTCGTCAGCCAGGGACAGGAAAACAGCGCTCGAACCAATCTCTCCTACATCGAGCGCGCGCTCTTCGCATCGCGGCTCGAGGAACGCAGCTTTGGCCGCGATGTGATTATGGCGGCTCTCGGCGTGGACAAGGCGGCGCTGTCGAGAATGCTGATCGTCATCCGGCAGGTCCCTCTGGAGCTCGTCAACGCCATCGGTGCCGCACCTGATATCGGCCGCCGGCGATGGTTGGAACTGGGCGAGCGGCTTGAGAAAGCCGACGTCGAAAAGATCATCGCGGAGTTGTCCGCGGACGACGCGCGCAAAATTTCGAGCGACGAGCGGTTTCACCGGGCACTCGTTCTGGCGACGAAGAAGACGGCCGCGCCGAAGCCGGCGGTGGCCAAAACCCAGGTTAGCGGCGTGCCTGTCATGATCAAGAAGACAGCATCCGGTGCGACCTTCGTCTTCGACGGCAAGACCGCGCCCGGTTTCGATCTATTCGTCCAGGAAAGGCTGAAGGGCCTGTTCCAGGAGTTCAACAAGGACAGAGGAGCGTAGCGCGCAAAAGAAAAAGGCCCCCAACGACGACGCCGTGGAAGCCCTTCTCAGATCTTAAGCACATCAAGAATCGCATTTCCACGAATCACAGTCAAGCGTCTTAGGCACCAAATTGGTGGATGGTTTTCTTTTGCCTGAACGAAGGTGAAGGCAAATGGAGAGTGGATATGTGACGACGCCCTTCGGGCGGCGGCCGATGTCGCTTGGCATGCTGGCAAGCCAGCAACTGGCCGAGACCATCGAGCCGGGGATGAAACGCAGCAAATGGAAGCTGTTCAGGGCGATCTGCGAAGCACGGCCGGCGCTTGGCGTCACCGATCGGGCGCTGACGGTGCTCGACGCGCTTTTGACCTTCTACCCTGACGACGAGATCTCCGAGGAAAAGGGACTGATCGTCTTCCCGTCGAATGCGCAGCTTTCGTTGCGCGCTCGTGGCATGACCCCAGCCACCCTCAGGCGGCATCTTGCCGTCCTGGTCGAGGCCGGCCTGATCCTGCGCAAGGACAGCCCGAATGGAAAGCGCTATGCGCGCCGCGATAGAGCAGGGGCTATAGGCGAGGCCTTCGGCTTCAGCGTCGCACCGCTTCTGGCCCGTGCTGTCGAAATCGAAAGCCTGGCCGCTCAGGCGGTTGCCGACCGGGAGCTGTTACGGGTGACAAGGGAACGCCTGACGGTGTGCCGGCGCGATATCTCCAAGCTGATAGCGACCGCGCTCGAAGAAGGGATTTCCGGTGATTGGGAGGGCATTTCGGCGATGTTTCGAGCGCTTCTTGCCCGAATTCCACGCGTGGCGACCGCCGAAGACCTGGCGCCGCTGCTCGACGAGATGGGGCTGCTGCGCGCCGAGATCGTCAACATGCTGGAAAGACGGATAAAAGCAAAAAAAATGAACGCCAATGAGTCTCAAATTGAGCATCACAGACAGAATTCAAATCCGCACTCCCTTTATGAACTTGAACCAAGCTTCGAACCGAAGCAGGGCGAAAAGGCAGCGGCCGATAACGACCCGAACGCCGGGCCGTCAGACGAACGAAGATTGAAACAGCAAAAGCCTTCCGGCGGGACGAGCAGCGCGGGGGGCGCGGCCGATCCGGGCGCCGGACCAGGCCTGAAATCCTTCCCGCTCGGCCTCGTCCTCCAGGCCTGCCCCAGTATTCTCGATTACGGGCCTGGCGGAAGCATCGGCAATTGGCGAGACCTGATGTCGGCCGCCGTCGTCGTGCGGTCGATGCTCGGCGTCAGCCCCTCGGCCTATGAGGAAGCCTGCTCGGGCATGGGGCCGGAAAACGCCGCAACCGTGATCGCTTGCATCCTGGAAAGGGGAGGGCACATCAACTCGCCCGGCGGTTATCTCAGAGATCTGACACGAAGGACCGAGAGGGGCGAATTTGCGATCGGCCCGATGCTGATGGCGCTCGTGCGGGCGAACGGGCCAACGGCGAAGCATGCCAGTTGATCGTGAGAAAGCGACTGCCTCGATATTCGTGCAGCGAGGCAGTGCGCAATCACCTCTTTACATCTAACATGTTAGTTTGCTACACTTGATCCATTCTTTGGGAGGAAGCATATTTGACACAAAAATTCGGGCTCTCGGTCGCTCTCGCCACACCATTCGACAGCAATGGCGATATCGCGATTGGGGCGATGATCGAGCAGGCACGCCGAAGCCTCGCTGCGGGGTGCTCGAGTGTGACCCTGTTCGGGACGACGGGTGAAGGTTCTTCCATCGGCACGCGGGAACGTGAGCGTGTTCTCGCTTCCTTGCTCGATAGTGGGATAGCCGCAAAGCAGATCATCGTCGGTGTGCTGGTCGACGCGGCCGACGATGCGGCGATGCAGGCCGGCCATGCGCTTTCCAAGGGAGCCCGCAATATCCTTCTTGCTCCTCCTTCCTACTTCAAGAACGTCAGTGACGATGGCGTCTTCCAGTGGTTCTCGGCTGTCTTCGCCATCCTTGGCGACAAGGCGCGAGACATTATCGTCTACAACATTCCCTCGGTCACCATGGTTCCGCTGACTGTTTCGCTGATCGGCCGCCTGCGGACCGCCTTTCCCAACGTGGTAACGGGCGTCAAGGATTCCTCCGGCGATTGGCCTTTTACCGAAACGCTACTGAAGGCGCATGGCGATCTCGTCATCCTGGTGGGGGACGAACGTCACCTGGCGAAGGGCGTGCGGCTTGGCGGCCAGGGTGCGATCTCCGGCATGGCGAATTTCGTACCTCGCGAAGTCAAGCTGATGGCGGAGAAAGGCATGGACGATCCTCGCGTCGAGAATTTCGTGGCCGAACTGCTGAAATTTCCGGTGACCGCCGCCGTGAAAGCGATGGTCGCTCACCTGACGTCGGATGAAATCTGGCTTGCGGTTCGACCACCACTCGTCTCAATATCCGGTGAAGGGCAGGCGCAACTCGCTCTTGCGTTCGACACTCTTTTCCGCTCGAAAGCGGCATAGGTCGGAGATGTTTCTGGGGGAGGCGATGGACGGAACGGACGAGCAGCCGACACTGCGGGAAAAGGCGTATGAGAGCTTCACACGCCACCTTCTTGCGCGTGACGTGCGCCCCGGCCAGTTCGTTTCGCAGCGCCGCCTCGTTGAGCTGACAGGGCTGACGCTTGGCGCCATCCGCGAACTCATCCCGAGGCTCGAAGCCGAAGGGCTGATCAAGACGGTGCCACAGCGGGGTTTGCAGATCGCTCATATCGACCTGAACCTCATTCGCGAGGCGTTCCAGCTGCGCGTCTTCCTGGAGAAGGAAGCGGTTGCGCTTTTCACCCGCTCTGCATCTGACGAGACCGTCGCCGGGCTCCTGAAGCAGCATCGGGATATTGCCGACGCCATTCGAAATGGCGATGGATCGCACGAACTGGAAGTGCACGCACAAGCTGTCGATTGGGGCATGCACGATGCCTTTATCGATGCTTTGGGAAATACCATCATCTCGAACGCCTACCGGGTGAACTCGATCAAGATGCGCCTGATCAGTCAGGACCGTTTTCGCATCGATGGTCACGTCGGACCTGTCATGGGTGAGCACCTGAAGGTGCTCGAGGCGATCGAACGACGATCGGCGGAGGACGCCGTCAACAGCCTTGTCGCACATATCAATCATGCAAGAGATCGTGCGCTCAGGATATAATCGGAAATAAACAGCCGGCGATGAGGAGATCGCCGGCAAAAGGAGGAGGAATCACATGTCATCGTTTTTGAACCCGACGAGACGCGGCTTTCTGGCAGTTACGGCCGCTTTTGGCGCCAGCAGCATACTCGGCGTGCGGTTGGCATCGGCTGCCGTTGATTGGAAGCGCTTTGCCGGTACGACGCTGGAAGTCAACCTGGTCAAGAGCCCGCGCAGCGAAATACTTCTGAAGTACTTGTCCGAATTCGAGGAGCTCTCCGGCATCAAGGTCAATGCCGAAGCGACGCCCGAACAACAGCAGCGTCAGAAGACGACCATCGAGCTGAGCTCCGGCAAGCCGAGCTTCGATGTCGTGCACATGAGCTACCACGTCCAGAAGCGGCAGTTCGAAAAGGGCGGCTGGCTTGCCGATATCGGCGGTTTTCTCAAGGACCCCTCTCTGACCGACCCGTCTCTGGTTGAAAGCGACTTCGCCGAAGCCGGCCTGACTTTTGCCAGAGATCCGGACGGCGTTCTGCGTTCGCTTCCATTCTCGGTCGATTACTGGATCATCTACTGGAACAAGACGCTGTTCGAGAAGAAGGGGCTCGCCTACCCGACGACGTTCGAAGAACTCGCCAGTGCTGCGGAGGCGCTCACCGATCCTTCCACCAACACCTACGGCTTCGTCGCCCGCGGCCTGAAGAACGCCAATACGCCGGTCTGGACGTCGCTGCTGCTTGGCTATGGTTCGAGCCCGCTCGGTCCGGATGGCAAGCTGCGCACGACATCGCAAGAAGCGATCGATGCAGCCAAGCTCTATCAAAGACTGATGACCAAGACCGCCCCTCCCGGCGTTTCTGGCTTCAACTGGGCCGAGGCGCAGTCGGCCTTCCTGCAGGGCAAGATCGGCATGTGGCTGGACGGCGTCGGTTTTGCGCCGCCGATCGAGAATCCGGAAAAGTCACGCGTCGTCGGCCAGGTCGGTTACGGCATCATGCCGAAAGGTCCGAAGGCACAAGCCGCAGGCACTTTTGGCGACGGTCTTGGCGTCGTCGCGGCAAGCCAGAAGAAAGAAGCCGGGTACCTCTTCTGCCAATGGGCGATTTCGCATGAAATGGGCGCACGTCTGCTGCAGGCCGGCGCCGGCGTTCCTTTCCGCCAGTCCGTCCTCGAGGATGCGAAGGTCCGCGAAGGCGTCAAGATGCCGGGCGCCTGGCTGGATGCCGTCGTCGGTTCCGGCAAGATCTCGCAGCTCGCGCTGCCGGTCATCATTCCGGTCACCGAGTTCCGCGACGTCTATGGTGTCGGTCTCACCAACATGATCGGCGGCGCCGATCCCGAAACCGAGCTGAAGGCAGCGACGGCACAGTTCGAACCTGTCCTGGCGAAAAGCGAGGGATAATGGCCTCGACAAGCATCGAAACGGCCGCAGTGGCCAAGACGTCGAAAGGAAGGAGCAAACCGGATCGGTTTGCTCCTAACTACTGGCCTTTCGTTATCCCGGCGCTGATCGTCATTGCGGCCGTCATTGTTTTTCCATGGGTGTTTACCCTTTGGATGAGCGTCAACAGCTGGACGCTTGGCCAGTCCCAGGTCTTTGCGGGACTGGACAACTATGCGCGGCTGGTCGTGGACACGCGCTTCTGGGATTCGCTGTGGCATACGGTGCTCTATACGACGCTTTCCGTGGTCGTCCCCCTTTTTCTAGGGACGCTCGCAGCGCTCATCTTCGACGCTCAATTTCCGTTGCGCGGTCTTATCCGCGGCATATTCGTGATGCCGATGATGGCCACGCCCGTGGCCATCGCACTCGTTTGGACGATGATGTACCATCCGCAGCTCGGCGTCCTCAACTATCTCCTCTCCTTCATCGGCATCGGCCCGCAGGAGTGGATCTATAATCAGAGCAGCGTCATCCCGTCGCTGGTACTGGTCGAGACCTGGCAGTGGACGCCGCTTATCATGCTGATCGTGCTCGGCGGTCTGGCGGCGGTTCCGCGTGAGCCCTATGAAAGTGCTGAAATCGACGGAGCCAATGTCTGGCAGAAATTCCGCTATCTGACGCTGCCGATGATCGCGCCGTTCCTGATGATTGCCGTGATCATCCGCAGTATCGATGCGGTGAAAAGTTTCGACATCATCTATGCCATGACCCAAGGCGGTCCCGGCACGGCGTCGGAGACGATCAACATCTATCTCTACAACACTGCTTTCGCCTACTACGATATCGGCTATGGCTCAGCGATGGCGGTTGTCTTCTTCATCCTCATCGTCCTGCTCTCCTTCGTCCTTATGATGCTCCGGCAGCGCGTGAACTGGTCCGACGGGGAGGCACGCTGATGAAGCGCAAGACGCTCGATCGCATCGGACTGCTGTTTGTTGCCCTGGTGATGATCTCGCCGGTCGTCCTGTTCTTCCTCTGGATGATCTCCCTGTCGCTGAAATATGAGATCGACAACGGCGCCTATCCGCCGGTCTTCATCCCGGAGCGCTTAGCCTGGTCGAATTATCTGAAGGTCTTCGAAGAGAACAACTTCTTCCTCTATCTCTGGAATTCGGTGCTGGTGACGGGGGCTGCCACGCTTCTGGCGCTGCTGATCGGCGTGCCCGCCGGATATGGCATCGCGCGGCTGAAGGCGGAGAAGTCCGCGATGGTCATCATGATCGCGCGCATGACGCCGGGCCTTTCCTTCCTGATACCGCTCTTCCTGCTATTCCAGTGGCTGAACCTGCTCGGCACGCTCCTGCCGCAGATCATCATCCATCTCGTCGTCACCGTACCGATCGTCGTGTGGATCATGATCGGTTATTTCGAGACGACGCCGATGGAGCTGGAGGAGGCTGCAAGCATCGACGGCGCAACACCGTGGCAGGTTTTCCGCTTGGTCGCCTTGCCGATCGCCAGGCCGGGCATCGTCGTCGCCTTCATCCTGTCAGTCATCTTCTCGTGGAACAACTTCGTCTTCGGCATCGTGCTCGCCAGCCGCGAGACGCGCACGCTTCCTGTCGCGGTCTATAACATGCTGTCTTTCGAACAGGTCAGTTGGGGTCCGCTCGCCGCAGCCGCATTGATCGTCACCTTGCCCGTGCTGATCTTGACGGTGTTTGCGCAACGGCAGATCGTGGCGGGTCTGACGGCCGGAGCCGTCAAGTAAGCGGGTGAGACAACGAACTTGACGACTTCTTCTGCCTTCGAAGCGCCTCCCGGCCCGGCGCGCCGCGTTCTTTGTGTCGGCGCGGCGGTGATGGATACCCTGTTTCGGGTCCGCTCTCTGCCCGCCGGCCAGGGCAAAATTCTGCCCTACGACATGCTGCAGATCGCCGAGGGCATGGCGTCGAGCGCCGCCTTTGCGGTCGCCCGGCTGGGCGGCAATGCCAGCCTCTGGGGCGCAGTCGGCAACGATGCCACCGGCGAACGCATCATTGCCGACCTCGGCAACAGCGGCATAGACACGAGCGGCATGCTGCGCGTGGACGGCGCCCGCTCGGCCGTCTCGACCATTCTCGTCGATGATCAGGGCGAGCGCCTGATTGTGCCTTTCTACGATGCGGGCCTGCACGAGACAGTCAAGCCGGTCACAATAGAGGACGTTTCTTCTTTCGATGCGGTGCTGGTCGACGTCCGGTGGCCGAAGCTTGCATTGCGGACGCTGTCTGCGGCGCGAGAGGCGGGCAAACCGGCCATTCTCGATGGCGATGTCGCAGCCGATGGCGTGATCGAGATGCTTGCACCGGCGGCCAGCCACATCGTATTCTCGCAGCCGGCCGCCGAGCGCCTTGCGGGTGCAGCCGAGCTGGTGAAGGTCGTCGGCCTTCTGAAACGAAAGTTCGAGCAAGCTTTCGTCAGCGTCACGGCGGGCGAAAATGGCTCTTTCTGGTTCGAGGACCGAACCGGCGAAATCGCCCATCTTGCCGCTCCGAAGGTGAGGGCGGTCGATACGCTCGCAGCCGGCGATATCTTTCATGGCGCTTTCGCGCTGGCTGTCGCCGAAGGCTTGCCGATCGAAGAGACGATGCGCTGGGCATCCATGGCGGCGGCGCTCAAATGCCAGGTATTCGGCGGTCGTACCGGCGCGCCCAGCAGAGTCGAGGTCTGCGATGGCCTGCGGGATTGGGACGTGCCGATGACCAAGATGAGGGATCGTTGATGGAAGCGGTCCGAAAGCCAATGGTCTAAGGCTGAAAATGATCGCAGCGACGGGGAGTGTCACCCGACAACAACAATGTTGCCCGCCAAGCCCCAGCGGTGATGGTATGTGGGTCGAAAACGGGATATCTGGCCAGGTTACGCCAAGCAATGTCAGAGCTCCGCCTGTTTCGGCGCAAAAGCCCTGCATTGGGTTGAGACGCGTAATCTTCGATCCCGTCGCGTGGGCAATCCGCCATGGGATCGAAAAGCGCACCGAGTGCAGTTGCACTTTGGCATGAAAGGACGACCAAGGGCGGTACATGGAAATCACCCGCCAATTATCCTTGCGAATATAGGACATTGTCTTTCGAGCGTCATTGCCCATGGCCGAGGGAATGGAGAGAGGCGGACAGAAACTGGAGGGCTTCGCCGCACCGACGACGGTCTTTGTGTGTTGGGCGAATAAATCGAAGAAGCGCTCTTCCCGCGGCATCAGTTTTCGGAACCAGGTGAGCATCTGCGCTCCATCGAGTGTCGCAAAACTGCCACAAAGCACGCCGCTGCCCGTGAAAGGCTGTTTCCCAAAGCAGGGCCAGCGCGCAAATCGATCGGCCACTCAAACTCATACTTCCAGCCAGCGGCCCCTTATGACCGTCGGGCTTGGTGTCATCAAATGTTCATATGAACATTTCATATTTGCAAAGTGAAACTCGCCTGTTACGATCGGCTCACGTTCGTAGCGGGAGGCTATGAACCGACAACAAGTGGGAGTGAGGATGAACAAGATCGCTTTTTTCCTGTCCGCAGGACTGACCAGCCTTTCGTTATCCGTCCCGGCCTTGGCCGCCACGAAGATCCAGTGGTGGCACGCAATGGGCGGCGAGAATGGCGCGAAGCTTGAACAGATCGCCAAGGGGTTCAACGCGTCTCAGTCCGATTATGAGATCGTGCCGGTCTACAAGGGCACCTATGACGAGACGCTGACCGGCGCGATCGCGGCGTTTCGTGCCAACCAGCAGCCGGCAATCGTCCAGGTCTATGAAGTCGGCACCGGCACCATGATGGCAGCACAGGGTGCGGTCTATCCCGTCTACCAGTTGATGAAGGACGAGGGGGAGGCCTGGGACCAGAGCAAATTCATTGCCCCGGTCGTCGGCTACTACTCGGACACCAGCGGCAACGTCTTGTCCTTGCCGTTCAATTCCTCGACGCCGATCATGTATTACAACAAGGATGTCTTCCAAAAAGCGGGGCTCGATCCGGAAACACCGCCGAAAACATGGGCGGACGTCGAGGCCTTCTCGCGGACGATCATGAAGTCCGGCGCTGCCAAATGCGGCTTTACCAGCGCCTGGATTTCCTGGATCCAGACCGAAAACCTCAATGCCTTGCACGACAAGCCATACTCCACCAAGGCCAACGGTTTTGGCGGCCTGGACGCGGAATTCACCTTCAACAACGATCTGACGATCCGCCATTGGGGCAATCTGAAGAAGTGGCAGGACGAGGGGCTCTTCAAATTCGGCGGACCTGGCGGCGGCGATAACGCTCCTCCGATGTTCTATTCGCAGGAATGTGCGATGTACATGAATTCCTCGGCCGGCCGGGCCGGTGTCATCAACAACGCGAAGGCTTTCAAGGTCGGGTTTGCGCCGCTTCCCTACTATGACGACGTCATTCCGCAGCCGCTCAATTCGATTATCGGCGGCGCCACGCTCTGGACGCTGAAAGGCCGCCCGGAAGAGGAGTACAAGGGGGTCGCGAAATTCTTCACCTACCTGCAGAAGCCGGAAGTCCAAGCCGATTGGCATCAGTTCTCGGGCTACCTGCCGATAACCGAGGCTGCGTATAAGCTGGGCCAGGACCAGGGCTATTACGAGAAGAATCCGGGAGCAGATATCGGCATCAAGCAACTGACGCGGGTGACACCCACCGACAATTCGAAGGGTATCCGGTTCGGCAACTACGTTCAGGTGCGTGGTATCATCGACGATGAGTTTGCAGCCTTGCTGGGCGGTAAGAAGACGGCGAAGGAAGCGGTTGATTCCGTGGTCGCACGAGGCAACGAACAGCTTCGCGACTTTCAGTCCGCCAACTAATGGGCTCCGCGACGGGGGCTGGTGAGAGCCGGCCCCCGTTTCCCATCCGTCAGTGTGAGGCTCCATGCAAACCAAACGGACCGTATTTCCCAACAAGCTTTTGCCTTACCTGCTCATCGCACCCCAAATTTTCGTGACCGTGGTATTTTTCCTCTGGCCCGCGGCGACTGCATTCTGGCAATCTTTCCTGCGCCAGGATGCCTTCGGCTTCAAAACGAATTTCGTCTGGTTCGAAAACTATCGCCGGCTCTTTGCCGATCCGATCTACATCAATGCCTTCGGCCACACGCTCGTCTTCGCTATTCTCGTGACGGTCCTGTCGACGGCGATCGCGTTGCTCCTGGCTGCAGCGGCGATGCGCGTGTTGCGCAACTCTCGAATTTATTCGACCTTGCTCATCTGGCCCTATGCCGTCGCTCCCGCGATCGCTGGCATTCTTTGGTGGTTCATGTTCAATCCGTCGATCGGTATCGTCGCCTATATGTTGCGTACGATGGGGATCAACTGGAACCACCTAATCAATCCCGACCACGCCATGGTCCTGATCGTGATCGCGGCGACGTGGAAGCAGATATCATATAACTTCTTGTTCTTCTTGGCTGCGCTGCAATCCGTCCCGCGCTCGCTTCAGGAAGCCGGGGCCATCGACGGAGCCGGTCCAGTGAAGCGTTTTTGGACGATCGTGTTCCCGCTGATCTCGCCGACGACCTTCTATCTGATTGTCATCAACATCGTTTACGCGATGTTCGATACGTTCGGCATCATTCATGCGACCACCCAGGGCGGACCGGCGCGGGCAACCGAGATCCTTGTCTACAAGGTTTATTTCGATGGCTTCATCGGACTGAATTTGGGCTCGTCGGCGGCGCAGTCGGTCATTCTCATGGTGATCGTCATCGCTCTGACCGCGGTGCAATTCCGTTTCATCGAACGCCGCGTGCAATATTGAGGAAGCCCGAGGATGGTTGAAAATCGCCCTTTCCTGAATTTCCTGGCGCACCTTGTCCTCATCATTGGCGTCACGATCGTCGTATTTCCGGTCTATGTGGCTTTCATCGCATCGAGCCACGGCCCAAACGACTTCCTGTCTGGCGTCGTGCCGCTGACACCGGGAAGCCATATCATCGAGAACTATTCGACGATGCTGTCGTCGGGAATGACAAGCTCCGGGGCGCCGCCGATCGGGCCGATGCTGATCAACTCGCTGATCATGGCTGTTGGCGTCGCCGTCGGAAAGATCGCTATTTCGATCCTTTCGGCCTTTGCCATCGTCTATTTCCGGTTTCCGTTCCGGACCCTGGCGTTCTGGATGATCTTCATCACGCTGATGCTGCCGGTGGAGGTGCGCATCGTGCCGACCTATAAAGTCGTCGCCGACCTTGGAATGCTGAACAATTATGGCGGCCTCATCATTCCGCTAATCGCATCGGCAACGGCAACCTTCCTGTTTCGCCAGTTCTTTCTGACTGTCCCCGACGAACTCATGGAGGCTGCCCGTGTCGATGGGGCAGGGCCGATGAAGTTCTTCCGCGATATCCTGCTGCCGCTGTCGATCACCAACATCGCCGCGTTGTTCATCATCCTGTTTGTGCTCGGCTGGAACCAGTATCTGTGGCCGCTCATCATAACGACCGACCAGAGCTTCTATACCGTTGTGATGGGAATCCAGCGCATGGCAGCGGTTGCCGATGCCGAGCCGCGCTGGAACCTTGTGATGGCAGCCGTCATTCTGGCTGCCCTACCACCCGTCCTCGTCATCGTCGCCATGCAACGCCTTTTCGTCAAAGGCCTGGTCGAAACGGAGAAGTGAAATGGCAACGATCAACATCATTGACGTCAAGAAGAATTATGGTGCCGTTCCGGCGGTCAAGGGTATCAACCTGTCTGTTGCAGACGGCGAACTCATCGTCCTCGTCGGCCCCTCCGGCTGTGGCAAATCAACCCTGCTTCGCATGATTGCCGGGTTGGAAACCATCAGCGAGGGTCATGTCGAGATTGCCGGCCGCAATGTCAACAAGGCAGAACCGGCCGACCGCGATATCGCCATGGTCTTTCAAAATTACGCGCTTTATCCGCATATGACCGTACGCGGAAATCTCGAATATGGTTTGAAAAATCGCGGCACAGAACGGGCGGAAATCAACCGCCGCGTGGCGGAGGCGGCCGAGATCCTCGAAATCGGGCCGATGTTGGATCGTAAACCTCGCGAACTCTCCGGCGGGCAGCGCCAGCGTGTTGCGATGGGGCGCGCCATCGTTCGTGAGCCGGCCGCCTTCCTTTTCGATGAGCCTTTGTCCAATCTCGATGCCAAATTGCGGGTGCAGATGCGCGTTGAAATACGCCGGCTGCAACGGCGCCTGAAGACCACCAGCATTTACGTCACCCATGACCAGCTTGAAGCGATGACGCTGGCAGACCGGCTGGTCGTGATGAACGAAGGACTTGTCGAACAGGTCGGCACGCCCGTGGCGGTCTACGATCGCCCGGCGAGCCTGTTTGTTGCCAGTTTCATCGGCTCGCCGCCTATGAATCTCGTGCCGATCGACGTCCTCAGGGCAGCCGACAGCGCAAGTGCCCTGGCATTGCCCGCCGGCACCGACATGGTCGGCCTTCGTCCGGACGCGTTGCTCGTCACCAAGCCGGCAGAGCCTTCCGTTCGTCTCAATGCGACGGTCGAATTGCTCGAGCCAATCGGGGGAGAAAGCCATCTGCATGTGCGATTGCGCGGAAGCCAGCAGACGGTCGTCCTGACCGTGCCGGGTCGTCCGGATTTTGCCGAGAATACAAATATCGACGTCTTTGCACGTGTCGGGGCGATGCACCCTTTCAACAGCGATACCGGAAAACGCACAGATTGACTCCGGTTTTTAATTCTTCATCCCACCCCAGATGACGACGAAAGAGATGAGACGATGACGACTGTAGAGCCGCGAACCGGCCCGAGACGCAGCGAGGTTCAGGCGCATCGAGGCGCCTCTGCCATTGCGCCCGAGAATACCATTGCCGCTTTCCGGGCGGCTGCAGAACAAGGCGCGGAATGGGTCGAACTCGATGTTGCACTTCTTGCCGATGGTACCCCGGTTGTCATCCACGACGTCTCCATCGATCGCTGTTCGTCGTCGAAGGGAAATCTTGCCGACCTCACCGCGTCGGATCTCGACGCCATCGACGCCGGCTCGTGGTTCAGCCCGAAATTCAAAGGCGAACCACTGCCGACGCTGGCTCGCGTTGTTTCCGCGCTGGGCGAACTCGGCCTCAACGCCAATGTCGAGATCAAACAGCATGCCCATCACAAGTCACTCGACCAGCTGGTCAAAGTCGTTGATCAACATCTGAAGGCGCGGGCGGCGCAAACCAAGATCATGATCTCGAGCTTTGATGCCGCTGCGCTGAAGGGAATGCACGAGCTTGATCCAAGCTACGAACTCGCCATGCTGTGGAGCAAGTTGCCTGCGGATTGGACGGATATCCTGCGGTCGATTCCCGCAAAGACCATCCATCTTGACTACAAGGCTCTGAGTATCGGGTTTATCGAAGAGGCCGTGCGTCGCGGCATCTCGGTGCGGGCGTGGACCTGCAATGATCCCAGACGGCTCGCATCGTTCTGGGATGTGGGTTTGACCGGCGTGATAACAGACGACCCCAGTGTCTACCTCACCTAAGGAGCGGCGATGGGGCAGCGGATCATATCGAGCCGGCAACGTGAGATCCTCGCGCTGATCGAGACCGAAGGTGTTCAGTACATCGAGGAGCTGGCACGCCGGTACGATCTGACGACGCAGACGATCCGTCGCGATATCAATGCATTATGCGATCTCGGGCACGCGCGCCGCTTTCACGGCGGCGTCGATCTGCCGGTCGAAGGCAGCAACATCTCGCTCAATGCGCGCGCCCAGCTCAATCGGCGCGCCAAGCGGCTGATCGCCAAGCGCGTCGCCGCCGACATCGGGACAGAGGCGACAGTGTTCCTCGGGATCGGCAGCACGGTTCGGTTCGTTGCCGAGGCGCTGCGTGATCACCAGGGCCTGACGGTGATCACCAACAACATCCACGTCGCCCTGAGCCTTTGCGACGCGCCGAGCGTGGAGGTCCATTTGACGGGCGGTCTTTTGCGTCACGATGACCGCGATGTGGTCGGCACGGATGTAATCAGGTTCGTCGAAAAATTCTATGCGACTTACGCTGTCGTCGGCGCTGGCGCGTTGAGCCCGCTTAACGGTCTGATGGATTTCAGCTACAGCGAAGCCCAGATCACCAATGCCCTGCTGGAGAATTCACAAACGCAGATCCTGGCCGCGGACGTCAGCAAGTGGACGCGCAACGCGGCCGTGCGTGTGGCGCCATTCAGCAAACTCACCCGTTTCTACACCGATCGGCTACCTGGCGACGCGGCCGCCACAAATGCTCTGGCCGAGAGCAGCTTGGACGTGGTCACATGCAGCGAGGATATGACATGAGCTATGTAGACTTGGCGCCATCAGCTCGTGAATTACGGGATGTGCGCTACCTGTTCACCGACATCGACGATACGCTGACCACCGAAGGCAAGTTACTGCCGCAAACCTACGAAGCTCTCTGGGATCTCAGCCGGGCGGGCATTGCCGTCGTGCCGGTGACGGGGGGCTCAGCCGGATGGTGCGAACATATCGTTCGTGCCTGGCCGGTAGCCGCGGTCATCGGCGAAAGTGGCGCATATTGTGTCACCCGTCAGGACGGCGCAGTCGTCTTCGACTATTGGGAGGACGCCACCCTGCAGGCTGAGCGCCAGCGCCAGCATCTCCAGGCAATCAAAGAGCTGGTCTCTCAGGGGAGCAAGACGTTCAGAATTGCCCACGATCAGGTCTTTCGGCTGGCGGACGTCGCGATCGATATCCAGGGTCACGACCCGCGTGAGGTCGAGGACCTCGCGTCCAGGATAAGAGCCATTGGCGGAACGGTCGCGATCAGTTCCATTCACATCAACACGTGGATCGGCGATTACAACAAGCGGTCGATGAGCGAACGCGTTCTAACCGAGATATTCGGTGTCGACTCGGCTGAAACTCCCGCCGTTACCGCCTTCGTCGGCGACTCTCGAAACGATGCGCCAATGTTCGGCTTTATCCGCAACTCCTTCGGGGTCAACAACATCATCCCGGTTCTTTCACAATTGCAATACACGCCGAAATGGGTCTCCTCGCAGCCCGCCGGCCTTGGCTTTGCCGATATTGCCCAAACGATCTTGGACGCGGCTGGCGCGGGTTCTGAGACGTCTCGTCAGCTTTTGACCGAGCCGGCGGTCATGCCCGCCAGGAAGTAGCGTTGAGCAACCAGGTAAAGGACCAGAAGGGGAAGGGAACCGAGCACGCTCATCGCCATCATCTCGTTCCATTCGAAAGCGTGCTGGCCCATCAGAAGCTGGATGCCGATCGGAACGGTTCTGAGGTCCATCGATTTCGTCAGCGTCAGCGCAAAGAGGAATTCGTTCCAGGCCAGCAGGAAGGTGTAGACCGCGGTGGCGACGATCCCGGGGATGGAGACGGGAACGATGACGCGCCAAAGCGCCGTCCAGCTCGAACCGCCGTCGACCAGGACGGCCTCGTCCAGCTCTTTCGGCAGGGTGTTGAGATAGCCTGTCATCAGCAGGACGGCGTAAGGCAGAGTGAAGACCATGTAGGTGAGGATCAGCGCCAGGTAAGTATCGAAGATCCTGAAGGCGACCACCATTCCGAAATAGGGGATGAGAAGGGTGATGGGCGGAACGGTCTGGGTGCTGATGATGAAGATGTTCAAGGTGTTCTTGAACCGGAACTGATAGCGGCTGAAGCCGTAGGCGGTTACGATCGCGACAACCAGGGTCAGGGCGGTGACGACGCCGGCGACGAAGTAACTGTTGATGAAGAACCGCACTTTCACTGGATCGTTGAAGATCGTCAGATAGGCGGCCACCGTAAAATCATCGGGCAACAGCCGCGGCGGAAGGGCGAAGATTTCCGTATTCGATTTCAGCGAACTGAAAAACATCCACACGATCGGAAAGGCCGAAAAGACGAGGCCGATCGCCAGGCCGAGATAGGTCAGGATGGTCGGCAATACCGAGCTCTTGAAGGAACGCTTTGCCATGGATCACCTGCGCTGCTGGTGTTTAATGTAGAAGTAGGTGACGCTCATCGAGATGATGAGGATGATCATTGCGCTCGCCGAAGCCAGCGAGAATTCGTACTGGGAAAAGGCGAGCTTGTAGGTGAAGGTGGAGAGCACTTCCGTCGAATAGATCGGGCCGCCGCCCGTCGTCATCCATACGAGTGGAAAAACCTGCATCGTCCAGATGAAATCCAGGAGCGCGATGCTGATGATGATCGGCATCAACTGCGGAATGGTGATGTACCAGAACTTTTGGAGTTCGTTCGCACCATCGATGCCGGCTGCCTCGTAAAGCTCCTTCGAAATACCCTGGAGGCCGGCGAGCAGGCTGACCATGTAGAGCGGATAGCCTGCCCAGATGTTTGCGAAGGTCAAAGCGTGGATGGCGGTGCGCGTCGAGGAGAACCACTCGACCTTGAAGTTGATGATATGGAGCGCCATCAGCACGCTGTTGACGACGCCGTTCGGGTCGAGCAGCAGGCGCCAGATGATGGCGATGATGACGGCCGTGAACAGCCAGGGCAGGATGAAGAGCACGCGCAGGATGCTGCGAATGAGCGGATCGACGCGGTTGGTGTTCAACAGCAGCGCGAAGGCCAGGCCGATGATGAAGTGGAAGATGACGCTCATGATCGTGAAATAAAGCGTCTGCACGACCGACTGCCAGAAGACCGGATTCTCGAAGATGGTCATATAATTCTGGAGGCCCGCGAAGGCAGCGTCCTTTTTCATGATGGCGCCGTCCATCAGTGAATATTTGAAGACCATCACCATAGGAAACAGCATCAGCAGGACAAGCAGCAGGGTCGCCGGCGAAACGTAGAAATACGGCACCAGCTTCCTCAGGGTGCTGTAACGAAGCCATCCTTTTCTTCGCGCTTTGGCTTGCGCAGCGACCAGCGCCGTAGCCGAATGATTCATGAGCTGTGACTTTCTATTCTGCCGAAATTTGACGACTTGCACCGGCAGCGCCTGGTTGCGCTGCCGGTGATCCGTGAAAGCGACGTGCTTAGAACTTCGCCAGCCACGCCTTCTCGGTATTGGCAGCTGCCTCCTTGGCTGACTGCCCGCCGTCGAACATCTTCTGAACTTCGACGTTCATGTCGCGCATCAGCTCTTCGGCAACCGGAAGGCCGACGAACTCGTTCGCAGGATAACCGCTTTGGAAGATTTTGAAGGCTTCCGAGAAGATCGGGTCCGAGGCCACGAAGTCCGGCTTTGCATGGACGTTGCCGGGGAAGGCGTTGGCAATCGAGACGAGACGGCCGTTGACGTCAGGGCTCATCAGATATTCGACGAGCTTCCAGGCTTCTTCCTTGTGCTGGCTGCCCTCGCTTATGCCGATACCCCAGGATGCGTAGGGCATGCCGCGCTTGCCGGTGTAGCCGTCAATGGCCGGCAAGGCGGAGATGCCGAAATTGAGCTTCGGATTGCGCTCGCGGATGAGGTTCACATGGGCGAGGGAGTCGACCATCATGCCGACGCGGCCATTGACGAATTCCTCGACCTTGTCCTGTTCCTTCTTGGCAAAAATGCCAGGAGAAATAACGCCTTCCTTGTTGAGCGAAGCGATATAGTCGAGAGTGCCGACGACGGCTTCATTTTCGAGGTCAGGCTTGCCGTCCTTCAGCATCGAGGCGCCGGAGGCCCAGACCCAGGACATGACGTCGTTCTGGATTCCGCTCGGAGACTGCAGCGATAGCGGCAGGACCCAGCCGTACTGGTTCTTCGAGGCGTCCGTCATTTTCTTCGCGGCTTCGGCAAATTCCGTGCGCGTGGCCGGCAGCTTGTCGACGCCGGCGGCCTTGGCGATATCCAGGTTCACGAAGACCGGGTAGACGAAGGATGCCAGCGGGAACATCACGCTCTTGCCATCGATCTTAACGATATCGGTGATCTGGCTCTTGTCGTATTTCGCCTGCTCCATCAGCTCGTCCATGGAGGCGATCGCGCCCTGCTTGGAGAGCCCGTTTACCCAGGCACCATCCAGGCCCACCACGTCGCTCAGCGTTCCGGAGGCTGCGCCGACGACGATCTGGTCACGCGTTGTGGCATAGGGACCGCTGACCAGCGTCACCTTGATGCCGGGGTTTTTGGCTTCGAAATCGTTCATGATGCCGCGCAGAGCGCCCGACGGCATTTCGGGTTCCCACCATTGAATGAACTCGATGGTGGTGTCGGCAAACGCCGATGTGGCGCAGAGCGCCCATACCGCCACGGCAGCCCGCATCGTCACGCCGAATTTTCTGATATTCATCTGTGCCTCCCAAAGATTTGTCAGTTAATCGATCCTCCTCAAGACCGTAGGCAAAGTAGGTTCCCTGAAGCCTCTATCTGTCAATGAAGAACTGCGATCAGGAAAAGATGGGAGGCCGGCATTGACAGTGCGCGTTACGTTAAATCATTGATAAAAAATCATAAAATTGATTGACATCATCAGTGTTTTTCTGCAGCATTTGTATTGCTTGTGACGCATTTTTTCTTTACTTTCGTAAACAAATGAAAGTTTACCCAACAAAGTGAAAAGCGTGGCACCCGGCTTCTTCACTGCAAATTTTCGAATTTTGGGTGCTGAAACAAACGCCTTTTGCAACCCCGCGGCGCAGACCGCCCAAGTCGCAAATGAAGGGAATATTTCGATTTTCGAAAGGGAGGGCGGAGCCTGCGCAAAAAAATGACGGATCACGCCGGTCTATGCGTTGATTTTCGACGATCCGGAAAGCGAAGATCACCCTGTACAAATTGCCCTGTGCGTGGTTTGGCGCGTCAGCGGAATTGCCGTTGACGCGAAATCATTTCGATCCGGAGCGTCGTGGCATCGCCAACAAGGAATTGAATGGCCAAGAAAAGTTATAAATCGATGGACGATTTCGCGAGCGCCTCCGGCGTATCGCGTCCGACCTTGTCCAAATATTTCGATGATCCCTCGCAGATCAAGGAGGTGACCCGCAAGCGTATCGAGGCGGCTCTCAAGAAGTCGCATTTCGAGCCGAACCTTTTCGCGCGGCATCTCAATCGCAAGCGGACCAGGAATATCGGCATTCTGGTCCCGACCATGTCGGATCCCTTTTATGTGCAGGTCGTGTCGCTGATCGAGCTGGAGTTGCGGGAAAAGGGATTCTGGCCTGTCCAGATTTCGTCGCACACGCGGCCGGAGCTGGAGGCGGAGGCCGTTCGGACTTTGCTCTCGCTGAAGGTGGCGGGTGCGATCGTGGCGCCGCTCGGAGCCGGTTCTCGCCGTTCCGCGCTGGAAAGGCTGAGGGATGCCATCCCCGTCGTCTGCTTCGACAATCCTGCCGACGCCGACCTTCCTTATGTTGGCAACGATAACGCGCAAAGCATGGCAGCGATTGTGCAATATCTCTGCCGGTCCGGTGAGCCGCCGATCTTCCTGGAAATTCCGCATATGACCGAAAATGCCGGCGAGCGGCAGGCGGGCTACTGCGCGACCATGGCGAGGGAAGGGCATTCCCCGCTCGTCATCGATTGCGACGTGCCGCCTTCCTGGGAATTCGAGCGTCTCGGATACGAGCAGATGCAGAGAATTCTTGCCAATGGCGGTCTTCCGGGCAAAACGCTGCTATGCGCCAACGACCGCTTTGCTTTCGGCGCGATGGCAGCCGCATTCGCGTCGGGACTGAAAATCGGCCGGAACGACGCTTGCGACGTGCGCATCGCCGGGCACGACGACCACCCGCTAAGCCGATATACCTGTCCGTCGCTGACGACGATGGCCCAGAACGCGCCCGAGATCGCCGCGAAATCCGTGGAGCTTTTGCTGGCGCATATCGAAAGTGAGGATGATGGAACGACCCCTGTGACGAACAAGGTAATCCTCGAGGCAACGCTGGTTATGCGCGAGTCGGCTTGATGCCGTGTTTTCGCGTCAACGGGCAAGCGCTGGGTCCATGGCGCGCCATCCCGTTGCGATGGCTTCCAGGGCCTCTTGCCCCTCCGGAATGGCCCGCCTCTTCGAGACGAAGCCATGGATCTGTCCGGGCCAGGTCCGGGTCGTTGCCTTCGCCTCGGTGCTGAGCCGCTCGGCATAAGCCGCCCCTTCGTCGAACAGCACGTCATGTCCGGCAAGGATCAGAAGGGCCGGCGCCACGCCCGCCAGCGACGCTACGCTCAACGGCGAGGCTCGCCAGTCCGACCGGCTTGCGGCGTCCGGCAGGTAGTGGTCTCGGAACCATTTCATCGCGGCTGCCGTCAGGCCGAAACCCTCTTCGTAACGTGAGTAGCTGTCGGTCGTCTGCAACTGGTCGGTCACCGGATAGATCAGCACCTGTCCGATGACAGGCGGCACCTGTCTGTCCCGCGCCAGCAGGGCGACGACGGCGGCCAGATTGCCGCCCGCGCTATCGCCGGCGACGACAACCCGCAAGGGATCGATGCCGAGCGCATCGGCCTGCTCCGTCATCCAGACGAGTGTGGCGGCGCAGTCGTCGATGGCAGCAGGAAAGGGATGCTCCGGGGCGAGGCGATAGTCGGGCGAAACCACGACGGCGCCTGCCATATTGGCGAGCGTCCGGCAGATATCCTCATGAGTTTCCGGCGCGCCGATCACAAAACCGCCGCCATGGAGATAAAGCAAGGCCGGCGCGCCCTGGCGCGGCGCAGCGCGGCCGCGCCATATCTTCAACCTGATTGCGCCTGCATGCCTTTCCAGGGTCTCGACCACGTGTTCGAGCGGCCGTTGAATGTCTGCGAAACTATCCAGATATTGCTGCCGCGCCAGCGCCGGCGTGCAGTTTTCGACCGGGGTCTGCGGATCGCCAGGCCATGCAAGCGCGCGTTTGGCGGATTCGTCCAATTGTGTCATTTGAGCAAACTCCTCGCTTCGTCTTCCCGCAATTCTCTCGGCTGCGCGACAGTACCCGAAATGGTCTGCGCGATACCGGTTTCGCCGGCACGCAGGATCGCTTCCATGACTTCGAGCACGTGCAGCGCCAGATCGCCCGAAGCGCGCGGCTTACGGCCTTCGACGATTGCGCGTGCGAGATCGGCGAGGCCAAGCATGCGATAGTTGGCGCGATCCGGCGCTGCGATCGGCCAGTTGACGGCACCGAAGAGTTCGCCTGATGTATCCGTTTCCTGCCAGGGCGCGCCGCGGCTGGAGAGCGCGACGGAGCCGCCGAAATTGTCGGGGTCGGGCAGGCGCAGCGAGCCTTCGGTTCCGTGGAGTTCGATGGGATGGTTGGAATGGCGGAATACGTCCCACGAGGTGCCGAAGGTGACGGTAGCACCGCACTCGAATTCCAGTAGCGACAGCACGCTGGTCGGCGTGCCGACCGTGAACGTTGTGCCCTGCTTCGGTCCCTCCGCCGTGATGAGCCGCTCTTCCTGCCCGCTTGTGGCGACGGCCTGCACACGGCGGATCGGCCCCATCAGATTGACCATCATCGTCAGATAGTAAGGCCCCATATCCATCAGCGGGCCTGCGCCGGCCTGGTAATAAAAGCTGGGATCCGGATGCCAGTGCTCCATGCCGCGCCCCATCATGAAGGCTGTCCCGGTCACCGGCTTGCCGATGGCGCTGGCTTCCATCTGCCGCCGGGCATGGCGTCCGGCCGCGCCGAGGAACGTGTCTGGCGCCGAGCCCAGCATGAGGCCCTTCGCCGCGGCGGCATCCACCAAGCCGCGTCCTTCTGCGGCCGTGACGCCGAGCGGCTTCTCCGTGAAGACATGCTTGCCTGCCGACAGAGCCCGCATCGAAACGTCAAAATGCGCAGCCGGGATCGTCAGGTTGAGGATGAGGTCGATGTTCTTATCGTCAATGAGGCTATCGACGTCAGCCGCGCGCAAATTGAACTCCGCCGCGCGACGCTTGGCGGCGTCTGCGTTAAGATCGGCACAGGCGATTATTTCGACACCGCGGAACAGCGGCGCGTTGCGCATATAGGCGAGCGAAATATTGCCGCATCCCACAACGCCGATCCTGAGTTTCATGTCATTGGTCTGTGCCATCTAAGAACCTGATTTTGCCGTTGCGGGTGCGAAGGGTTGAGGGGCGCGTTACATTTTAATCGCAAGGAATAAAATATATTGACGCACGGTAACATTTGACCGTACGTAATGGCAAGACGCCGGCGTCGCAATCCCCACTGAAGAGCCCGCCGTTCCGGTCTTCGGCCGCCTCTCCAGGCGGAAGGGGCTTTCGGCAAGGCCAGCGAAGCCCCGAGGATTGCCCGTGCGGGGAAGCCGCCGGCTTCGGTATGGGCTGTCATCAACGAATAGGTTAGGACCGCGATATGAAAAATGCTGAGCTGCAGATCGGCTGCCAAACATTCACCTGGGAGATGCTGGGGCCAGGTTGGAGCGGCGGTCCGGACGATCTGGTGCGCGCCATCGCTGATGGCGGATATGCCGGTATCGAAATCACTGACACGATGATCGGTCACTACGCGCTGAAGCCCGCCGACTTTGCCCGTACTCTGACGGATGCCGGCTTGACGTTGGTCTCCTTTGCCTTCGGCTCCGCCAGTGGCTTCACGGTGGCGGAAAAGATCGCCTCCGATCTCGACGCGGCGCGGCAATGGATCGATTTCGCGGCGAATTTTACCGGTGCATTGGTATCGATGGGATCGGCGACGGTTGTCTCGGATGGTCCACGCGATGAGAAATTCGCCATTGCGGCCGAGTGCTACAATCGTGCGGCCGAAATCGGACGGTCGGCTGGCGTCACTGTAGCTGTCCATCCTTCCTCGCACCACAATACGCTGCTCTTCACGCGGAACGACTATGATCAGCTGTTTGCTCTGTTGGATCCACAAGTGGGTTGGGTGCCGGATACCGGCCATATCCTGCGTGGCGGCCAGCAGATCGGCGATACGCTGGCGGCCCACCGGGACCGGATCCGCTATGTGCATCTGAAGGATGTCGACGCCGGCGGGCTCTGGGCGATGCTGGGCGAAGGCGTCTGCGACGTGCCTGCCGTGATTTCGGCCGTTCAGGAGGCGCCGAAGTTTATCGGCTGGATCGTGGTGGAAGAAGAATCGGACCATGCCGGAACCGATCCTGCAGGCGCCGTTCGCGCGAACCGCGAGACGCTTCGACATCTCGGGTTTTAGCCCATCTCGTATTCCGTGGCGTCGGCGAAAGCTATCCGTCGACACCAAAGCCTCTCCTGTCTCTCTTGTAAATTGGAGAGGTGGACTGCAGGTCACGCGTAGCGAACCTCCACGCCCAGCTTGTCGAGCCTGTGGCGAATGCTGTGCGGCATGTTGCTGTCGGTGATGATCAGGTCGACGCGCGACAGCGAGAAGGCTTTGGAGGATGCGCCGATGTCAAATTTGCTCGAATCCGCCACGAGGACGACACGCCGGGCCATGCGAACCAGGTTGCGCTTGGTCCGCGCCACGTCCTCAGAAACATCGACGACGTCAAACGCCTGATCGATCGCGTGGGCGCCGACAAAGGCCTGGTGGGCGACGAGGCCGCCGACCGCCCTGTCGGAATCCTGTACGATCGTGCTCACGGTGCTCGGAAACACGCGGCCGCCGATCATGTGCACGTCGAGCCCTGGCCGGTACATCAGATGCTGGGCGATATTCATTGCCGTTGTCGCGACCACGACGTTGTTGACCGGTGGCATCTGCATGGCCACCTGCAGCAGGGTCGAACCGCTGTCGAAGACGATCGACTGGTTATCGATGATCTGTCGCGCAGCCATCTGGGCGATGCGTCGCTTCGCATCGAAATTGCGCTGCATGCGTTCCTCGAAGGCTGCGGCCGGGGAGTCGGACGGCAGGGCGATTGCCCCGCCATGCGTTTTGATCAGCTGCTTCTTGGCGTCCATGATTTCGAGATCGGAGCGGATCGTCACTTCCGAGACCTCGAAGAATTCCGCCAGTTGGCGGGTGCGTGCCTGGCCGACCCGTTGAAGTTCCAGCATGATCTGCTGCCGCCTCTGTTCTGCAAGCATATGTGATCCCAACTGCGGTAATTTGCAAAAACGCGACTTTTGAAAAACGAAAGTTCTCCGTCTCATTCCACGGCTACTGCTGCAGAAATAGCCGTCTGATGACAAAAATGCACGTCAAAAATTCATGATTGATATAAAAACGAAAGTAATCGAAATATTGAATATTTGTTTGTTTTCGAGTTAGGGTTTTGCCAGCATCGGCGCCAGCAATCGCAAAGGCTGCCATCACAAAGGAAGTATCGCCATGGGTCTCGGAACCAAAGTCCGCCTCGCACGCCTGTTCTCGAACCCATCGGGTCATCTGTTCGGAGGCGCCGTCGATCATTTTGTCGGTTATGGCAATGTGCGTGAGGGAGGGCTTGCCGACCTGCCGGGTGCGCTGAGACGCGTCATGGCGGGAGGCCCCGACTATATCAGCATCCAGCCTGGCGCGGCGCGCCACCTCTGGTCGGAATATGCCGGAAAGGCAGCGCTCGTCATTCAGGGCGGTTGCTTCACCGCCGACGACCGTATTCGCCAGCTCATTGCGACCCCGGAGGACGCGGTGCGTTATGGTGCGGACGCTCTGGCTGTCGCCATTCCCGTGCGCGGCGCCACCGAAGGAGAGTATATCCGCTGGCTCACCGATACGGTCAACGCCGCTGCCCGCTTCGAGATGCCGGTCGTTGCCCACGTCTATCCCCGCGATTTCTCCGACGGCGGCAAGATCGTGTTCACCCCGGATGAAATCGCTTACGCGGTGCGCATCGGCTTCGAGGCCGGCGTCGACGTGATTAAGGTCGGCTACACCGGCGATTTCGAGTCCTTCCGCGAGACCGTTGCGACCTGCCCGATCCCGGTCGTGATCGCCGGCGGCCCGAAGACCGATACGCTGCTCGGAGCGCTCGTCCAGACCTCGGAGGCATTGCGCGCTGGAGCCAAAGGCGCGGTCGTCGGTCGCAACCTTTGGGGTCACGGCGATACCACCATGGCCGCGCGCGCCTTCAAATTCGTCATTCATAAGGGCATGACGCCGGAGGATGCGCTTGCGGCGGCCGGTGCTTGAGAGGTGTCGCGCCCTTTCCAGGTTCTGGGCTTCGGCGCCCTGGCAATCGATGACATCATCTATGTCGATCGGGGGCTGACGGCCGGCAAGGGCAAGGTGACGAAGCGCGCCACGGACCATGGCGGCAACGTGGCGACGGCCCTTGTTGCCGTCGCCCGGCTCGGCGGTCGGGCCGGCTTCATCGGCTGGCTCGGCGATGAGCTAACGGCCGACGTGGCGGGCAGCGAGCTCGAGCGGGACGGCGTCGACATATCGCTGGCTCCCCGCCACGCTGATGCCGCGCCGATCCGCTCCGTGATCACGGTCGGTCCCGACGGCGACCGCTTCATCGCTTATGATGACGATGTGCTGCACGGCACATCGGATGCGCTGCCCGATGATGTTCTGATGGAGGCGCCGGTACTGCTGATCGATGGTTATGCCACGCACTCCGAAAGTGTCGTGGCGCGCGCACGCGCCTTGGGCCTTGCCGTGATAGCCGATATCGAATGGACGATCGGTGCCGCGACCGACCGGATCCTGGCTTTCGCTGACCATCTGGTGCTGCCGCTCGCCTTTGCGCAGGAGTACACCGGCGAGGGTGATCCCGCGATGATCCTGGACAAGCTCTGGTCCGCGGATCGGTCCGCGGTTGTCCTCACCGATGGCGAACGAGGGGCTTATCTCCGCCAGAAAGGTGATGCCATCCGATGGCATGTGCCGGCCTATCAGGTTCAGGCGGTCGACACGACCGGCGCCGGTGATTGTTTTCACGGTGCCTACGCTCTCGCCGTCGCTAGGGGTAAGAGCCCGCTTGATTGCGCTGCCTATGCCACGGCGGCGGCCGCCATCTCGGTGACCGCACGGGGAGGGCGCAGAGGCCTGCCAGATCACCAGACGTGCATGGCATGGATGGCGGCGGAGAATGCGCCCGCGCCGCTCCCGGTTTCCGGATGTCAAGAATGAGCGCGGGCGGCGATGGGTGCTGGCTCCGGTCGACCGCCCCAACAGAGCCTCACGGGTCACGTGTTATTGAATCGCACTGAGCGATCTCTCAACGGCTGCAACTTCAACCATAAAAGTTACGCGCGGCAAAAAATATAATTCCGCATTTAATTTTTAATTTCTCTCAAATTATTTATATTTTTCAAATAGATATTGGAAACGGTTGGTGATCTGCGGCGAACTATCCTCGATTCTTTGGTTGACTTTGAAGCTCAGGCCTGAGCTTTCTTGTCGAAAGGATCGGAGACGGCGCGAGCGCCGTCTGAAGATATGATCCGAACTGGTACGGGAGGACGAGACGTGGCTGTGGTTGTACTCGACAAGATCTGCAAGACCTATGGAAACAGCTACCATGCGATCAAGGATCTGAGCCTGACGATCCATGATGGCGAGTTTCTGATTCTGGTCGGGCCGTCCGGATGCGGAAAATCGACCGCTCTGCGGATGATTGCCGGGCTCGAGGAAATCAGCAGCGGAACATTGAGCATTGGCGGTCAGGACGTCGTGGATCTCGCGCCCAAGGACCGGGACATTGCCATGGTCTTTCAGAGCTATGCGCTTTATCCGCACATGACCGTCTTCGACAACATCGCCTTTTCGATGAAGCTGGCCGGAAAGAACAAGGCCGAACGCACCAAGCGCGTGCACGAGATCGCCAAGATCCTGCAGCTGGAGTCCCTGCTGGGCAACAAGCCCGCACAGCTTTCCGGCGGCCAGCGCCAGCGTGTTGCGATGGGCCGCGCCATGGTCCGCGAGCCTGCGGCATTCCTCATGGACGAACCGCTCTCGAACCTCGATGCGAAGCTGCGTGTTCAGATGCGGGCAGAGATCGCAAGCCTGCAGAGACAGCTGGGCGTGACGACGATCTACGTGACCCATGACCAGACCGAAGCGCTGACCATGGGCGATCGAGTCGCGGTGCTGAAGGGCGGTGTCCTTCAGCAGGTGGATACGCCCAAGGCTCTGTATCACCGCCCGGTCAATGCGTTTGTGGCGGGCTTTATCGGTTCGCCATCGATGAACCTTTTCGAAGGGCGTCTGGCGAGCGGACGGATCCATCTGCCGGGCTTCTCCATTCCTTTGTCCGGCAGCGCCTTCGAGCGTGCTCCCGGTCTATCGGCTTTCGAGGGAAAGGACGTGATCTTTGGGGTCAGGCCGGAGGACCTCTACGACAGCCGGTTGCCGTCTGGAGCCTCCCATCCGACGATCCCGGTTGTCGTGAAATCGATCGAGGAGCTCGGCTCCGAGTTGATCGTGCATTTGAAGATCGACGCGGTCCGGATCGACTCGGGCGACCCCGATGCCGTCGAAGACCTGAGCGGGGCCGCCAACGCCGTCGCGCGGTTCGAAGCGGTCAGCGCGGTCGAGGCGGGCCAATCGATCGATCTGGCCATCGACCCGGCGAAACTTCACTTTTTCAATCCTCAAACACATATGGCGCTGTGACGTGACGAGGGAGAGCCGACACGCCGGTGGCGGTCCGGCCAGAAGACGTCGGCGACGTTCGATGTCTTGAAAGCATTCCATCCGACGCCGAAACCAGCATTCATCTTCAATATCCGATCCAAAGGGCTTATCGATGCCAGCAAAACAGGAACGACGTCTCCGCATCGGCGTATTGGGAGCGGGCCAGATTGCCCAGGCCGCGCACTTCGAGAGCTGCACGAAGGCAGCCAATGCCGACCTCTATGCGATTTGCGACGTCGCCGAGGATCTCCGCGAACGCATGGCTATCACCCACGGGGCGGAAAAGACCTATGGCGATTACGATCAGATGCTGGCCGATCCCGACCTCGATGCCGTGGTCATTGCGACGGCCGATGCCTTTCACGTCCCGGCTTCCCTTCGCGCCCTTCAGGCGGGCAAACATGTGCTGTGCGAAAAACCGGTCGGCGTCACCATCGAGGAATGCCTTGAGCTGAAGGCCGCAGTCGACAAGTCGGGAAAGGTGTTTCAGGTCGGGCACATGAAGCGTTTCGACGCGGGGCTCCAAGCTGCCAAATCCTTCATCCGCGATGAAATGGGCGAGATGGTCGCTCTCAAAGCATGGTATTGCGACAGCACGCACCGCTATCCGATGACCGATGCGGTCCAGCCTCTGATCGTCACCAGCGCCAATGCGAAGAAACCCTCCACCAATCCGAAGGCCGACCTGCGGCGCTACTATATGCTTGCGCACGGTTGCCATCTGATCGACACGGCACGTTATTTCGCCGGCGACATCGTTTCCGTCAACGCTCGTCTGTCAGAGCGAGCCGGTATCTGGTGCTGGTTCGTGGACGTGGAATTTGCCTCCGGCACGCTCGGCCATCTCGATCTCACCGTCCAGGTGCGCATGGACTGGCACGAAGGCTTTCAGATCTACGGCAAGAACGGCAGCATTTTGGGCAAGACCTATAACCCATGGTACTACAAGACCAGCGAGGTGGACATTTTCCGGGAAGCGGACGGCGCCACCCATCGCGTCCTCGGTGCCGACGGCCATTTCTATCGCCGTCAGGTCGAAGGCTTCGCCCGCACCATTCTGGATGGTGCCATGATGGAAGGCGCCGACATCGATGATGGTCTGGCATCCGTCCGGGCCATGGTCGCGGTTGCGCGCTCCGTCGAAAGCGGCAAGGCGGTTGCGCTGTCCGACGTCACGGGTGGCGTGTGATGAAGCTCGGCATCTTCGCAAAGACCTTCGAGGGAACGGAACCCTTGACCGTTCTGAATGCGGTCGCCGCAGCCGGGTTCACCTGCGCACAATATAATATGGCCTGCTCAGGCCTTGCGCCGATGCCGGAGATCATCACGGAAGCCCAGGCCGGCTCGGTCGCCGAAGCGGCGCGCGAAAGCGGCGTCGAGATCGTTGCCGTTTCGGGCACCTTCAACATGATCCATCCGGATCCCGCCGTTCGCGAGGCCGGCCTTCGCAGACTGGCAACGCTGGCCGAACGCTGCGCCGGCATGTCGACGGCTCTGATCACGCTTTGCACCGGCACACGCGACCCCATCGACCAGTGGAAGGCGCATGCCGACAACGACACGCCGGAGGCCTGGCGGGATCTCCTCGACGCCATGGGGGCGGCCATCGAGATCGCCGAGCGTTACGATGTCGATCTCGGCATCGAGCCCGAGCTTGCCAATGTCGTCAACTCGGCTGAGAAAGCTTACCGGCTGATCGCGGCACTGAAGAGCCCCCGCATCAAGATCGTACTCGATCCGGCCAATCTCTTCGAGGTCGCGACACTCGATGAGCAGCGGAGCATTGTGTCTTCCGCCATCGACCTTCTGGCCGATCGGATCGTCATGGCGCATGCGAAAGATCGCAACCCGGACGGTAGTTTCGCGACCGCCGGCAAGGGCGTGCTCGACTACGCGCATTATCTCGGCCGTCTCAAGGCGATCGGCTTCGAGGGCAGTCTCGTCACGCATGGCCTTTCGGCTTCGGAGGCGGCCGGTGCGGCGAGTTTCCTGAAGAGCAGTCTCGGCGGCGAAGCTGCGGGGGCAGGAACATGAGACGCGCGCAACCGTTCGAAACCAGCGACGGCACCATTCTCAATGTCGATATGGCGGGCGAGGGCGCGTCCGTCATATTCCAGCACGGCCTATGCGGCGACGCGACGCAGACCGATGAGGTCTTTCCGCTCGAAGCGGGTTTTCGCCGGGTTACCATCGAAGCGCGCGGCCACGGCCATTCCCAAGCCGGCAATACGGAGCGCCTGTCGATCGCGACCTTCTGCGATGATATCGCCGCCTATGTCGAAAAAAACCTTACGCCGCCGATCGTGATCGGCGGCATCTCGATGGGTGCGGCGATCGCCTTGCGTCTCGCGGTCAAGCGCCCCGATCTTGTCAAGGCTCTGATCATCGCAAGGCCGGCCTGGCTGACGGCATCCGCGCCGGAGAATATGGCATCCAACGCCGAAGTCGGGCATCTTTTGAAAACTCTCCCGCCGGATGAGGCAAAGACCGCATTCCTCGCCGGGCCGGTTGGCGTGCGGCTCGCCGCCGAGGCACCGGACAATCTGGCCTCGCTTGCCGGCTTTTTCTCCCGCACGCCTTTGGATGTGACCGCCGAACTGCTCACCCGGATTTCCAATGATGGTCCCGATGTGACCGACGAGGAGGTCGGCAATCTCACTGTGCCGACGCTCATCATCGGCCATGATCGGGACAGCATTCATCCTCTCAGCCATGCGCGTGCTCTGGCCGAGCGGATTGCCGGCGCGCGTTTGGTGCACATCACATCGAAGACCGAGAGCCGTCCGCAATACGTCGCCGACTTCCGGCTTGCCATGGGCAATTTTCTGAAGGAGCTCTGAAACAATGACGACCCCCTCCAAGTCCTGGATCGCCGATCTTCCGAAGGATCGTCTGATTGCCGAATTCTCCGTCTGGTCCGCCGATCTCGTGCATCTGGCAGATGATCTCGCACGTGTCGATCCTCACGTCGACGTCCTCCACATCGATGTCGCCGATGGCCATTTCGCCCCGGCAATGTTGTTTTTCCCTGATCTTGTTGCCGGTGTGCGCAAAGTGTCCGCGCGCCCAATCCATGTTCACCTGATGGTCGCCGACAGCATCCTCCTGTCGCAGATCGAGCAGTTCGCCGATGCGGGCAGCGATCTGATCAGTCTTCATGTTGAAAACGAAAGTGTCGCCGCCGAGGCTCTCGATCTTCTCGATCGCCGCGGCGTGGCCGCCGGCATGGTGCTGAAGGTCGATACCCCTGTCGAACGCGTCGAGAAATACGCTTCCCGGCTGCGCTTTGTGACGCTGCTCGGTACCGCGATCGGCGTGAAGGGCCAGGGCCTCGACGAGAAGGCCGGAGCGCGGCTTCAGCAGGCAAAGCAGATCATCGCCGGCTGCGGTGCGGCTCATCGGATCGTGCTGGCCGCCGACGGCGGTATTCGCGAACACACCGTGCCTCTTCTGCGCCAGTCGGGTGCGGAAACGGTGGTCCTCGGTTCCCTGGCTTTCAATGCGCCGTCGCTCGACGAGCGGATGGCATGGGTGCGCGCACTCTAACTCATGGTCTTCACATGCAGCAGATTGCCATTGGAATCGACCTCGGCGGGACGCAGGTGCGCGCTGCCCTCGTCGACGAGCAGGGCAGGATTCTGGAGCGTGCAGCGGAATCAACGGATGCGCTGGCAGGCCCCGCCCGCGTGCTCGACCAGATTTGCGGATTGACCGATGGACTGCTTGCAGCATCGAACCCTGCTTCTGTGGTGGGCGTCGGCGTATCCGCTCCGGGCCCGCTCGATACGGTCGCTGGTATCGCCTCGCATATCCCGACCCTCTCCGGCTTTGTCGATTTTCCGCTGAAGGCGGAATTACAGAAGCGGTTTCCGTTTCCGGTCGACCTCGAGAACGATGCTATTGCCGCTGCCATCGGCGAGTGGCAGTTCGGAGCCGGCAGAGGGCTCGATAATCTTGTCTATGTCACGGTGAGCACCGGCATTGGCGGTGGCGTTGTGTCGGACGGTCGCGTCGTGCGCGGCCGGAAGGGCATGGCAGCCCATGTCGGGCACATGTCGGTCGTGCCGAACGGAGAGCTTTGCCCCTGCGGCAACAGAGGTTGTTTCGAGGCCTACGGATCCGGAACGGCTTTTGCGCGCCGCGCCCAGATGAAGGCGATGGAGACCAGTGGGACGACGATCGGCAGCGACGGCGGCGCCATCGACAGCCGCAGCGTTTTCGCGGCCGCTAGAGATGGCGATCGTCTCGCAAATCAACTGATTGACGAGGAAGCGGAAATTCTCGGTCGCGGCTTCACCAGCCTGATCCATATATTCAGTCCCGATATCATCGTGATGGGAGGCGGGCTTTCCCACGAGTTCGACCGGCTGCAACCGGGCATTCAAGGCTACATCACGCAATGGGCAATGCCGGCATTCAAGGATGTCAGGGTAATGCTGGCGGCGTTGGATCAGAACTCGGGCCTCGTCGGCGCCGCGGCTCTGGCGTTTCTGAGCGGCAAGGTTCCGCCCGGGCCACCAGACCTATCCCACCTGTCACGAGGTTAATGTCCAGAAGGTGCTGATCAACGGCGTGAAGTGGGCCTATAAGCCTGAGGGGTCGTTGACTGGTATCACCGACGCTCCAAATGTGCCGGTAGAAAAGGCACTGGAGCCGATCGTCGAACGTGGCCCGACACTGCACCAGGCCGGCGAAGCTGGTTGCCGCTGAGGAACTGAAACACCTTCCTTAGCGTGGAGACCATGACAGACGGGCGCTATCTGCAAGGGCGTCTGGTGCTTGTGAAAGACGATCGATTTTGCTGCTAACAGTTCGATAAACGACCATGAGGACAAAAATGCGCTTGATCATTCTCGGAACCGGAGGATGGGCAAACACCCATGCCATGAATTTTTCCGAAATCGCCGACGTAAAAATCGTTGCTGCTGTCGATACGGACGAGGTCCGGCTTCGGGCCTTCGCGCTCAGGCATGGTATCCCACTTACTTTCACGTCGCTTGATGACGCGCTTGCCTGGGGAGAGTTTGACGCCGTGACCAATGTCACGCCGGATCGCGCGCATTATTCCACGACAATGAAGATACTCGGCGCCGGAAAGCATGTCCTCTGCGAGAAGCCGCTTGCAGTTAACTACCGCGAAGCCAAAGAGATGGCCGACGCCGCCGCTGCGTCCGGCAAGGTCACGATGGTAAACCTTACCTATCGTAATGTAGCGCCGCTGCAAGCAGCGCGTAAGATGGTGCTGGACGGACGCATCGGCGCGATCCGCCACTTCGAAGCGTCTTATCTCCAGAGCTGGCTGGTTTCAAAGGCGTGGGGCGACTGGACCAAGGAATCGCAATGGCTTTGGCGATTGTCGACAAAGCACGGCTCCAATGGCGTGCTGGGCGATGTCGGTATCCATATTCTCGACTTCGCGGTTTTTGCCGCCGGAAGTGACGTCAAGGCGGCCGCATCGCATCTCAAGGTGTTCGACAAGAGCCCCGGAAATCGGATCGGCGAGTATGATCTCGATGCAAATGACAGTTTCCTGATGATGGCTGAACTCGAAAACGGTGCCGCTGGCGTCATTCACGCAACGCGCTGGGCGACTGGCCATCTGAACGAATTGCGCCTGCGCCTGCATGGAGACAAGGGCGCGCTGGAGGTGGTGCATACGCCTGAAGGTTCGACGCTCAGGGCATGTGAAGGTCCCGACGCGGACAAGGCAATCTGGCGCACGATCGAGGTCGAACCGGTCATCACCAATTTCCAGCGATTTGCAAACGCCGTACAAAAGGGGCAGCCAGATGAGCCGGGTTTCGGCCACGCCGCCAAGCTGCAATTCGTTCTTGACCACGCAGTGAAGACGGCCGGCGCTCTGACTGAACTTTAAGCGAAAGCGCTCCAGTTCAGATCCACCTCTGCAGGTTGCTCGTCTTTTAAGGCGAGGGCACCGGTTACGCGGCCTCCTTGGGACCGGTGCCGACGGCCTCGTACAAATTCCTCGACAGGGAAGTTGCAAAGGACGCCGGCTTGGTCAGATGCGCCGATTCAGCTCATCTTCGCTGATCCCAAAGTGGTCGAGAATGATGCCGACGTTTCGGCGATGAGATTTGAAATAGACGTCGAAGATATCGCCAAGTAGCGGAACGGTTCCGCCGGCGGCGTCGATCCCGAGATTGACGGCCATGCGTGCGAGCTTGTGGGTGGGAATGCCGAGGCGTCTTGCCTCATCGATGATGAAAAGACCGATGAGGGATGCGGCAATGTCGCCGACGGCCGGGATAAGGCCGAGAATCGAGTCTGCACCGATCCGCACGCCGATGACAGGCAATCTGACAGCGGTATCCATCAGGCGCGCTATGCCGACGGCGCGCCGAATTCTTCCAAGTTCGATGGACGTCAGGTGTTTCGTGCTGGCGGAGGCTGGCATCAGCGACCTTTCGGCGTAAACGACCGTACCGCCCCCTCCAGCGAGGGCGCGGGAAGGATGTCATCGCATTGCTGCGAAATATTCCGACGCAGCGAAAGCCCGGTGCCATGATGATATTCCATGGCCGTGAAACGCGGCAAACCCGATAAGGTTCGCCCGCGAAAGCAAGGATCATCTCTCGTCGGGAACCACGACCAATTTGCCCACGAAGTTCTTCGCCATGAAGTCGGTCTGCGCGCGGTGGAATTCCGACAGCGGATAGACGCCGCCGACGAGAGGCCGGATTTTCCGGCTTTCGATGTAGCCGACGATCCGGCGGAAGTCGGCGCGGCTTCCCTGGCTCGAACCGTGCAGCTCCAGCTGCTTCAGATACATGGTTCGCAAATCGAGCTGAACGACCGGGCCGGCGATGGCGCCGGCTGTCGTGTAGCGGCCTTCGGGGCGCAGGATCTTCAGGAGATCGTTGAACAGCGGCCCGCCGACGAGATCGGCGACGACATCGATCGGGTGGCCACGGCTGGCGGAATGGATGGCTTCCACCAGATCGCCCTTGCCGCGGGTCACCACCGCCTCGGCGCCGATATCGAGCATCGCCGCCTCCTTGCCGGGGCCTGCGACCGCGATCGGGATGGCGCCGCGGGCACGTGCGAGCTGGATGATCGCCGAGCCGACGCCGCCCGAGGCGCCGGTCACGAGGACGCGTTCACCGGCGACAAGCCTTGCCCGTTCCAGCATGCGCTCGCCGGTCAGATAGGCGCAGCAGAAGGTGGCGAGTTCGACGTCGGTCAGATCGGTTGCGACGACATGGGCGTTCTCGGCCGGCAGTGCCATGTATTCGGCATAACCGCCGTCGCGGCCATGGCCCATGTAATCGATGTCGGCGAGGCTGTCGTCGTCCCGGTTATAGATCGAGAAGTCGACCATGACGCGTTCGCCGATGCGCGCCGGATCAACGCCGGCGCCGACGCCGACGATATGGCCGACCGCATCGGTGCCCTGAATGCGCGGGAATGTCAGCGTATTGCCTTGCCTGCGCCATGTGGAGACGGCCGACGGATCGTCCTCGGTGCCGTAGGCGCCTTGGCGGACCCAGACGTCGGTATTGTTCATGCCGCAGGCCGTGACGCGGATCAGAACCTCGCCGTCCGTGGGTCTCGGAACAGCCACGTCCATGCTGTAGCCGAGCTTGTCCAAACCGCCATGGCCGGTGAGCAATACCGCAGCCATCTTTTCCGGGATCGTCATGCCGCTCTTCTCCCTCAGATGTTCTTGAAGACGGTTTCGATCGCATCCGCCGCGGCCTTGACCACGATATCGGCCTCCTCGCGTGTCAGGCAAAGCGGCGGGGCGAAGCCGAGGATGTCGCCCTGCGGCATGGCGCGGCCGATGACACCGCGTTCGAGGACGGCGGAGGCGACCTGCGGGCCGATCTTGCGGCCGGCATCGAAGAACGTGCGGTCGTCCTTGTCCTCGACGAATTCGACGGCCGCCATCAGCCCGTCGCCGCGGACTTCGCCGACGTTGCGGTGGCCGCCGACGGCTTTTGCGAGTTCCGAACGGAAATAGGCGCCGGTCGCGCCGGCATTCTCGACAATGCCGAGCTCGTCGATCAGTTCGAGGTTGGCAATGCCTGCGGCGGCACAGATCGGATGGGCGGAATAGGTCCAGCCGTGCCCGATCGCGCCCAGCTGATCGGAACCCTGCACCAGAACTTGCCACATCTTGTTCGACACGATCGTGCCGGAAAGAGGAGCGTAGGCCGAGGTCAGGCCCTTTGCGATGGTGATCAGGTCCGGTTTCATGCCGTAATGGTCCGAGCCGAACATCGTGCCGAGACGGCCGAAGCCGGTGACGACTTCATCGGCGACGAGCAGGATGTCATATTTGTCGAGCACGGCCTGGATCTTCTGCCAGTAGCTTTTCGGCGGCGTTACGATACCGCCGGTGCCGAGGATGGGTTCGCCGATGAAGGCGGCGATCGTTTCCGGGCCTTCGGCGATGATCATCTCCTCGAGCTTGTCGGCGCAATATTGCGAGAACTGCTCCTCGCTCATCGACCGGTCGGGGCGGCGGAAATAATAGGGTGCTTCGGTGTGTAGCACCGGTGCCCGCGGCAGATCGAAAGCGTTGTGAAAGAGCGCAAGGCCGGTGAGGCTGCCGGTCATGACGCCAGAGCCGTGATAACCGCGCCAGCGTGAGATGATCTTCTTCTTTTCCGGACGGCCGAGGATGTTGTTGTAGTACCAGATGAGCTTGATGTTGGTCTCGTTGGCGTCCGAGCCGGAGAGACCGAAATAGACGCGGCTCATGCCGGCGGGCGCGCGGTCGATGATCATCTTCGACAGCGTAATCGAGGCTTCCGTGCCGTGGCCGACATAGGCGTGGTAATAGGCGAGGTTCTTCGCCTGTTCGGCGATCGCATCGGCAATCTTCTGGCGACCGTAGCCGACATTGACGCAGTAAAGGCCGGCAAAGGCGTCGAGGCTTTTGCGGCCTGTCGTATCGGTGATGTAGACGCCTTCGCCGCCAGCGACGACGCGGGTCGGCGTCTCGCCGCGGGCATGCCCGCCCATATGGGTCGAGGGATGGAAGAAGTGATCGCGGTCCCAGGCGGTGAGTTCGTTGCTTCTATCGAGCATGTCGTAGCCTCTTTCTTGAAAATGGGGCGGCTCAGGCAGCCGTATCGATGCAGAGATATTTGAGCTCGGTGAAAGCCTCGAGCCCATGGCGTGAACCCTCGCGGCCGAGGCCGGACTGCTTCCAGCCGCCGAAGGGAATGGGAGCGCCGGTGATTTTCACGCGGTTGACCGCCACCATGCCGTATTCCAGCGCACGGCCGAGCCGCATCTGGCGGGCGCCGTTCTCCGTGACGATATAGGCGACGAGGCCGTATTCGGTATCGTTGGCGCGGGCGATAACCTCGTCTTCCGTGTCGAAGACGGTCATGGCCGCCACAGGGCCAAAAGTCTCCTCGCGCATGATCAGCGCATCCGCCGGCACATCGGTCAGCAGCGTCGGCTCGTAGAAGAGCCGGCCGGCCCTGTGGCGCTTGCCGCCGGTAACGAGCCGCGCGCCACGCGCCAGCGCGTCGGAGACGTGTTCCTCGACCTTGGCTACGGCGCGTTCATGCATCAGCGGTCCGATCTCTGCGCTATCTTCGAGCCCTGGACCAATCTTCAGTTCGGCAATGCGGTAGGCGAAGGCCTTGGCAAAGGCATCGGCGATGCGCCGCTGGACGAAGATACGATTGGCGGCGAGGCAATCCTGGCCGGATGTGGCAAACTTGGCATTGACGGCGATCTCGACCGCCTTTGATATATCGGCGTCGTCGAAGATGATCAGCGGGGCGTGGCCGCCGAGTTCCATCACCAATTGCTTCAGGGTTGGTGCGCATTGGGCGGCGATCAGCCGTCCGATGCCGGTGGAGCCGGTGAAGCTCATGGCGCGCACGCGATTGTCGGAGCACATGCGCCCGACGATCGTAGCGGCATTGCCGGTGATAACGTTGAAGACGCCGGCGGGAATACCGGCGCGCTCGCCAAGCTCGGCAAGAGCCAGTGCCGAAAGCGGCGTTTCGGAGGAGGGGTGGGCGACGACCGTGCAGCCGGCGGCCAGCGCTGCGGCAGCCTTTCGGGTGAGCATGGCAGAGGGGAAATTCCAGGGCGTGACGATGCCGACGACGCCGAGCGCCTCGCGCCGGACAATCATTTCCGCGCCGGGCAGGTGGCTGGTGACGCTCTCGGCGTTCAGCCGCTTGCCTTCCTCGGCATACCATTCAACGAAGGAGGCGGCGTAATCAATCTCGCCACGCGATTCCGCAAGCGGCTTGCCCTGTTCGAGCGTCATGATCAGCGCCAGATCCTCTTTGGCCGCCAGCATCAGCTCGAACCATTTGCGCAGGATCGCCGCGCGGCTCTGCGGCAGCATCGCGCGCCATGCGGCAAAAGCCTCCGACGCAGCATCGATCGCCACCGCCGTCTCATCCGCGCCAAGGCTTGCAACCCAGGCCAGCGTCGCCGAAGAAGCGGGATCCGTGACCTCGAAACTTTTCCCTGATTGGCCGGCGATCCACCGGCCGCCGACATAGGCGAGATCGCGCAGGAGATGACGGTCGGCGAGCCGCGACAGCGCGTCATGATAGGCGGGGCGGGCAAAAACGGCGGTCATATCCATTCTCCTCGTGGCGGTTGACGCAAGTCTTCCACGGGAGCGGGCGAGAGATTGTCTGTTGGCGAATGCGAAAAGAGAGAGATGGTCTAAAGGATGGCCGCCTGGCAGAGAGATTGTCTACGACGCGCTCGGTTCTTCATCGGTGGCAGTGAAGGAAGAGACCGAAAGGACTGTGTCCTCCTTCACCGTCTTGGTGACGATGTAGGTGAAGTAGCGGTCGATGCCGAGTTCGCGGTCGAGAAGCCCGTCGACCAGCCGCTGATAGGCATCGATATCGGGCGCGATGATCTTCAGGATGTAATCGACGCCGCCGCCGACCGACCAGCAGGCGACAATCTCCGGGATCGCGGTCACGGCGCGCTCGAAGCGCTCGAAATCTGCCTGGCGATGGTTGGCGAGCGTCACTTCCATCATCACGCTGGCGACCGGAGCGATCCGCCGCGGCGCGATGCGCGCGTGATAGCCGGTGATAACACCCGCCTTTTCGAGCTTGCGCAGCCGCATCCAGCACGGCGTCGGCGACAGCCCGGCCTTTTCGGCCAGCGCCAGTTTGGTGATGCGGCCGTCGCGCTGGACGGCGTCGAGAATACGCAGGTCGATGGCGTCGAGCTTCATGGTGCTTTCTTTAGAAAGAAATCATTTCAAACGCAGGGAAAAGACAATGGGAGCGCATTTTTGCATTGTCAATTGAACTGATTTTCAGCAGTGTTGAAATCATGACAAAGTGGCGCCCCGATCCCTCGCAACTTCGCCGGCCGGCCTATCTCTCGCTTGCCGAACAGATCGCAAGCGCGATCACGGACGGCAAGCTCTCCGACGGCACACGATTGCCGCCGCACCGCAAGATGGCGGATGATCTGCATCTTTCCGTGCAGACGGTCAGCCGCGCCTATGACGAGTTGATCCGCCGGGGGCTGATCTCCGGCGAGATCGGACGCGGCAGCTTCGTCCAGACTAGGCCGCGCGAGCCGGAACCGCCCTATCTGCCGGAACGGCTGGGCGAGGTAATCGATCTTTCGATCCTGAAACCGGTCTGCGAGCAGATCCATTTGGAAAGGCTGCGGCAGGCTTTCGGCTGGCTTTCCGAAAACCTGCCTTCGAGCTCGGCCCTTTCGTTCAGGCCGAACATGGTATTTCCGCGCCATCGCGCGGTCGCTACGGAATGGCTGGCGCGCTGCGGGCTGGAGGTATCGCCGCTGAACATCAGCGTGACGAACGGTGCGACATCGGGCATGACGGTGGCGCTGATGAGCGTCGCCCCGCCCGGCTCGACGGTCGCGACCGAAGCGATCAGCCATCATACGCTGGTTCCGCTCTCCACCTATCTCGGTCTGCACCTCGAAGGGCTGGCGATCGACGAGGAGGGCATGATCCCCGAAGCGCTGGACGAAGCCTGTCGAAAGGGACCGATCCGCGCCATTTTCCTGCAGCCCTCGGTGATCAACCCGATGGCGGCGCTGATGAGCGCGGAGCGCAGGCAGGCGCTCGCCACCGTCGCTGCGAAACATGATATCGCGATCATCGAAAACGACATTCTCGGCCCGATGGTCGAGGGTCGTGCACCGCCGATGGCCGCGTTTGCGCCGGAGAGGACACTCTACGTCACGAGCTTCACGAAAATTACTGTTCCCGGCCTGCGGATCGGTTATCTCACCGCGCCCGACCGCTATGTCGCCGCCGTCGCCAATCGGCATCTCGTCTCCAACTGGATGGCGACGCCTGCCATGGCCGAGATCGCCACCCGCTGGGTCAGCGACGGCACGGCGATGGAGTTGGTCAACTGGCAGCGCCGTGCCCTTTTGAGCCGGCATGCGATCGCGGCGGAGATGCTGGCCGGCCTGCCGTACCGGGCGCATCCGCAAAGCCTGCACGTCTGGCTGCCGCTCTCAGGCAATCATACGGAGGACGGCTTCGTATCGCAGGCAAGGCTGCGCGGCGTGGCGATCGCGCCTGGCAAATCGTTCCACACCGGCGATCAAGGCTGGACGCCAGCCGTGCGCATCTCGCTTGGCTCGACAACCGAAAGCGAGCTGCGGACGGGGCTCGGCATCGTCGCCTCATTGGCGCAAGGCAATCCGGAAGAGCTGCTGCTTGCGATCTGATGCCGCTGCCTTGTATTTGAGCGTGTGCAGAATAATTGTCATGATATTATTTTACGAATTGACATGATTTTGATGGACCGTCATCGTTAGGACATTGCTTGTCTCAACAGGGAGAGACATGAATGCTTCCGCCCATCATCCGCATCGACAATATCGTCAAGAAATACGGCCCGCTGACCGTGCTCGACGGCCTGTCGATGAATGTCATGCCGGGCGAGAAGCTGGCGCTGATCGGGCCATCCGGCTCCGGCAAGACGACGATCCTGCGCATTCTGATGACTTTGGAGACGATCAGCGGCGGCCATATCGAGGTCGACGGCGAACAGCTCTACCACATGCCTGGCAGCAGTGGGCTGGTGCCGGCCGATGAACGGCATCTGCATCGCATGCGCGAAAAGATCGGCATGGTCTTTCAGCATTTCAATCTGTTCCCGCATAAATGCGTGCTCGACAACGTGACGCTGGCGCCGATGCTGACGAAGGGTATCAAGCGGCCCGTGGCTGAAAAGCGGGCGATGGAGCTTCTCGATATGGTCGGCTTGGCCGACAAGGCAAAGAGCGTTCCGGCGCAGCTTTCCGGCGGGCAGAAGCAGCGCGTCGCCATTGCCAGGGCGCTGGCGCTGTCGCCGAAGATCATGCTGTTCGACGAGGTGACATCGGCGCTCGATCCGGAGCTGGTCGAGGAGGTGCTGAACGTCATGCGGCGGCTCGCCTCCGAGACCGACATGACCATGCTTCTCGTCACGCATGAGATGGGCTTTGCCCATGATTTCGCCGACCGTGTGCTGTTCTTCGATCGCGGCAAGATCGTCGAGGAAGGCAAGCCGAGCGACATCTTTCGCAATCCGACGCAGGAGAGGACGCAGACTTTCCTGCGCAAGATCATTGCGGCGGGGCACCGCGTCTGAACTCAGACATTGCCCGCAAGAACAAAACTCAAGGAAAATCAGAGGAGTTGGGAACGATGAAAACAGGATATCTTTTGAGCGCCGCCAGCCTGTCGGTGCTTCTGGTCATGACGGCCGCCCCGGCCTCCGCCGCCGATGACAAGCTCGAGCAGCTGAAGGAGCAAGGCTTTGCGCGTATCGCCATCGCCAACGAGCCGCCGTTCACCGCCGTCGGCGCCGACGGCAAGGTGTCCGGCGCCGCACCCGATGTGGCGCGCGCAATCTTCGAAAAGCTGGGCATCAAGGAAGTGGTCGCCTCGATCTCGGAATATGGCGCGATGATCCCCGGCCTGCAGGCCGGCCGCCACGACGCAATCACCGCAGGCCTCTTCATGAAGCCCGAGCGCTGCGCTGCCGTCGCCTATTCCGAACCGATCCTTTGCGACGCCGAAGCTTTCGCTCTCAAGAAGGGCAATCCGCTGAAGCTGACGAGCTACAAGGACATCGCCGACAATCCGGACGCCAAGATCGGCGCGCCGGGCGGTGGCACCGAGGAAAAACTGGCGCTCGAGGCCGGCGTGCCGCGTGACCGCGTCATCGTCGTTCCGGATGGCCAGAGCGGCATCAAGATGCTGCAGGACGGCCGCATCGACGTCTACTCGCTGCCGGTTCTGTCGATCCACGATCTGATGGCCAAGGCAAACGATCCGAACCTCGAAACCGTCGCTCCCGTCGTCAATGCCCCGGTCTATTGCGATGGCGCGGCCTTCCGCAAGCAGGACGTTGCACTGCGCGACGCCTTCGACGCTGAGCTGAAGAAGCTGAAGGAATCCGGGGAATTCGCCAAGATCATCGAGCCCTACGGCTTCTCGGCCAAGGCGGCGATGTCGACGAGCCGCGAAAAGCTCTGCACCGCGGCGAAGTAACAAAGGGTAAGCAGCCGGCCATGCCATGGGCATGGCCGGATCGTCCTCGAACGATCTCCAGAGAAGAGAAGTGAGCTGCCGATGTCGGGATGGTCCGGCTATCTGACACTGATCCTTGAGGGCGCCCTGGTGACGCTCGAACTGACGATCATGGGGTCTGCGCTGGCGCTGGTGATGGCCTTCCTGGCGGGCCTCGGCCGCCTATCGCGCTTCTTCGCCGTGCGGGCTCTGGCGACGGCCTATATCGAGTTCTTCCGCGGCACCTCGATCTTCGTCCAGCTCTTCTGGGTCTATTTCGTACTGCCTTTCGCAGGCTTGACCCTGACGCCGCTGCAGGCGGGCGTGCTGGCGCTCGGGCTGAATGTCGGCGCCTATGCGGCGGAAGTGGTGCGTGGCGCCGTCAAGGCTGTCGGGCGCGAACAGTCGGAAGCCTGCATCGCGCTCAACCTTTCGCGATATCAGCGCATGCGTCACGTCATCCTGCCGCAGGCGCTGCCGCTGATGCTGCCGACCTTCTGCAACAATGCGATCGAACTCCTGAAGGGCACGGCTGTCGTGTCGCTGATCTCGCTGACGGATATGACGTTCCAGGCCCAGGTGGTGCGGGCGCAGACCGGCAATACGCTGGTGCCCTTCGCGACGATCCTCATCCTCTATTTCCTCATGGCCTCGGCGATCTCCGCGACGATGCGCTGGCTGGAGCGGCGGATGGCGCGCAGCCTCGACGGCATAAGGACCTGATCAGATGGAATGGGATTGGGACTTCGTCTGGCAGATCATGCCGACCCTTCTCGAAGGCTTCAAGATCACTCTTCTTGCGACCATCCTCGGCGCAGCCGTCGCCATGATCGCCGGCCTGGGGCTCGCCATTGCACGGCGATCACCGGTCGCTGGCATTTCCAGGACGGTCGCCTTCGTCTCAGAATTCATCCGCGGCACGCCGCTGCTGGTGCAGCTTTACTTCATCTTCTACGTGCTGCCGGATATCGGCATCCGGCTGGCGCCGCTGGTCGCCGGCGTCATCGGCATGGGCATTCACTATGCGACCTATACCGCCGAGGTCTATCGCGCCGGCATCGAGAACGTGCCGCGCGGACAATGGGAGGCGGCCAAGGCCACCAATCTGTCGACGCGCCAGGCCTGGATCCACGTGATCCTGCCGCAGGCGATTCCGCCGATGATCCCGGCGCTCGCCAATTATTTCATCGCCATGTTCAAGGAAACGCCGCTGCTTTCGGCGATCACCGTGCTCGAACTGATGAACCAGGCAAAGAGCATCGCCAACAGCAACTACCGCTACATCGAGCCGATGACGCTGGTCGGCGTCTTCTTCCTCGTCATCAGCCTGATCTCGGTGGTGGGATTACGCTGGCTCGAGGAACGCTACGCCAGGATGGATAACTGACCATGACCGTAGAGATCGAGATCATCGCTGCCGGCCGGCCGCCGCGGCTGGAGGATCGGCCGCTGGAAAAACGCATCGGCCTGGTCATCCTCGCGACCGACCACACGACGGAAGTCGACTTCCAGCGCATGGTCGCCGGCGCTCGCCTCGGGGTCTATGTCAGTCGCATCCATTATGCCAATCCGGTCACGCCGGAAAATCTCCTGAAGATGCAGCCGTCGCTGACCGAAGGCGCGGCACTGATCCTTCCGGACGAGGCGCTCGATGCCATCGTCTATTCCTGCACCTCCGCCTCGGTGGTGATCGGCGACCGGAACATCGAAGCGGCGATCCATGCGGCCAAGCCCGGCGTGCCCGTCGTGACGCCGACGGCTGCCGCCGTGACCGGCCTGAAGGCGCTGGGCGCCAGACGGATTTCGGTGCTGACGCCCTATACGATCGAGACCAGCCGGCCGATGGCGGATTATTTCGCGGAGCTCGGCTTTGCGATCGACCGCTTCACCTGTCTCGGCCTGACCGATGATCGCGAGATGGCGCGGATCGCACCGGACGAGATCCCTGCCTTCGCGCGCCAGGCGCTGGCACCGCAGTCGGACGCGCTGTTTATCTCCTGTACGGCGGTGCGGGCAGCAGAGGTCGCGGCTGGGATCGAGGCTGAAATCGGCAAGCCGGTGGTCACCAGCAACCTCGCGACCGCCTGGGCTTGCCTGAGGCTTTGCGGCGACGATCGGGCGCGGTCCGAACTCGGTCAATTGATGACCAAGCCCTACCGGGAAGGCTGAGATCATGGTGAGCACCTTGCCCGTTTCGCTGGAGGATATCCGTGCGGCGGCGCGCCGGATTGCCGGCCGCGTGCTCGGCACACCTATGGTGCAGTCCTTTTCCCTCGGCGAATTGGCCGGCGTGCCTGTCCATCTCAAGCTCGAACATCATCAGACGACCGGCAGCTTCAAGCTGCGCGGCGCGACCAATGCAGTGCTCTCCTTGTCGCCGGCAGAGCGCTCGCGTGGCGTCGTCGCGGCCTCGACCGGAAATCACGGCCGGGCGCTTGCCTTTGCGGCAAAGGCGGAAGGTGCCGTCGCGACCATCTGCATGTCGCGGCTGGTGCCGGAGAACAAGGTTTTGGAAATCCGTCGCCTCGGTGCCGATGTCCGCATCGTCGGCGTATCGCAGGACGAGGCGCAGCAGGAGGTCGATCGGCTGGTTCGTGAGGAGGGGCTGGTGATGGTCCCGCCCTTCGATGATCCTGATGTCGTGGCCGGGCAGGGAACACTGGGGCTCGAAATCATCGACACCTTGCCGGAGGCGGCAACCGTACTGGTGCCGCTCTCGGGCGGCGGCCTTGCGGCCGGCGTTGCCGCCGCAGTCAAAGGCATCAGTTCGACGACCAAAGTGATCGGCCTGACGATGGAGAAGGGTGCCGCAATGAAGGCGAGCCTCAATGCCGGCCGCCCGGTGCAGGTGGAGGAAGTGCCGAGCCTTGCCGACTCGCTCGGCGGCGGCATCGGCCTCGACAATCGCGTGACCTTTGCCATGTGCCGCGACCTTCTCGACGAGGTCATCCTGCTGACCGAGGCGGAAATCGCCGCCGGCATGCGCCATGCCTATGCCTGCGAACGCCAGATCGTCGAAGGCGCGGGCGCGGTCGGCATCGCAGCGCTGCTTGCCAGAAAAATCAGGGGCGGCGGTCCCATCGTCGCGATCTTGTCCGGGGCGAATGTCGACATGGAGCAGCACCTTCGGGTGATCAACGGGACACAGCCGCTCTACGGCGAGGAGGGACCATGAGCCGGATGATCATTCTGACGGAAGCAGAACTGAGGAAAGTCATCGCGCTTGATCGCGATGCGGTTGATTGCGTCGAGGCCGCTTTCGCAGCGCTTGCGACCAAATCCGTCGCCATGCCGCCGATCCTGCGGCTCGACATTCCGGAATATCGGGGCGAAGTCGATGTGAAGACGGCCTACGTGCCCGGCATCGAGGGCTTCGCAATCAAGATCAGCCCCGGTTTCTTCGACAATCCGAAGATCGGCCTGCCAAGCACCAACGGTATGATGGTGCTGCTGTCGAGCCGGACCGGACTGGTGCAGGCGCTGCTGCTGGACAACGGCTATCTCACCGACGTGCGCACCGCAGCAGCCGGCGCTGTGGCGGCAAAACATCTGTCGCGGGAAAATGCGTCCGTGGCCGCGATCTTCGGTGCGGGCATGCAGGCGCGGCTGCAGCTCGAAGCACTGACGCTGGTCCGGCCGATCCGCGAGGCGAGGATATGGGCGCGCGATGCCGCCAAGGCGCAAGGCGTGGCAGCGGAATTGGCCGCAAAGCTCGGCTTTCCCGTCACCGCGATAGCGGACGCCAGAGGTGCGGTGACCGGCGCTGATCTCATCGTCACCACTACGCCGTCGGAAACGCCGATCATCGAGGCCGGATGGCTGGAACCCGGACAGCATCTGACGGCCATGGGCTCGGATGCTGAGCACAAGAATGAGATCGATCCGGCCGCCATCGCGGGTGCCGGCCTCTACGTCGCCGACAGCTTGAAGCAGACGCGGCGCCTCGGCGAGTTGCATCACGCAGTCGACGCCGGCCTGGTCGCAAGCGATGCCGTCTTTGCCGAGCTCGGCCAGATCGTCGCCGGCCGGACGCCGGGGCGGATGCGCAGCGACCAGATCACCATTGCGGACCTGACCGGGACCGGCATCCAGGACACCGCCATCGCCACGCTCGCCTTTGCCCGTGCCGGCGCGGCGAATGCCGGGACCACATTCGAAAGCTGACCGGCGCGGCGCCGGAAGAGAAGGGAAGAAACATGACCCAGCCCAAACTCAAATTCTCGCTCGGCGAATATGCCGCGCGGCTGGAAAAGACACGGCGTGCCATGGAGACGAAGGGCGTAGACCTGCTGATCGTCAGCGACCCGTCGAACATGGCCTGGCTGACCGGCTATGACGGCTGGTCCTTCTACGTGCATCAGGCGGTGATCGTGCCGCCGCAGGGCGAGCCGATCTGGTTCGGCCGCGGCCAGGACGCCAACGGCGCCAAGTTCACCGCCTATCTGAAGCACGACAACATTGTCGGTTATCCCGATCACTACGTGCAGTCGACCGAGCGCCACCCGATGGACTACCTCTCGGGCATCCTGACCGAGCGCGGCTTCGGCAAGCTGACGATCGGCGTCGAAATGGACAATTACTGGTTTTCGGCGGCGGCCTTTGCGGCGCTGCAGAAGCACTTGCCGAATGCGCGTTTCGTCGACGCGACCGCCCTCGTCAACTGGCAGCGAGCCGTCAAGAGCGAGACCGAGATCGGCTACATGCGTAATGCCGCCCGTATCGTCGAGGCGATGCACGCCCGCATCTTCGACAAGATCGAGGTCGGCATGCGCAAGTGCGATCTGGTCGCGGAAATCTATGATGCCGGCACCCGCGGCGTCGACGGGATCGGGGGCGATTATCCGGCGATCGTGCCGCTACTGCCGTCCGGCGTCGAGGCATCCGCACCGCACCTGACCTGGGACGACCGGCCGCTGAAGAAGGGCGAGGGCACCTTCTTCGAGATCGCCGGCTGCTATAACCGCTATCACCTGCCGCTATCGCGCACTGTCTTCCTCGGCAAACCGACGCAGGCCTTTCTCGACGCCGAAAAGGCGACGCTGGAGGGCATGGAAGCCGGTCTTGCGGTCGCCAAACCCGGCAATAGCTGCGAGGATATCGCCAACGCCTTCTTCGCCATGCTGAAGAAATACGGGATCGTCAAGGATAACCGCACCGGTTATCCGATCGGCCTTTCCTATCCGCCGGACTGGGGCGAACGCACCATGAGCCTGCGGCCGGGCGACCGGACGGAACTGAAGCCGGGCATGACCTTCCATTTCATGACCGGTCTCTGGCTCGACGACATGGGCTTCGAGACGACCGAGAGCATCCTGATCACCGAGAGCGGTGTCGAGTGCTTCGCGAACGTGCCGCGCAGGCTGATGGTCAAGGATTGAGGCTGTCATGACAGAGATTGGCTTGCGGCCGTCGCCGATCAGCGCGACGGTCAATTTCGCCGCCGAGGGCGTCCAGCACGGCTTCCTGCGCCTGCCTTACAGCCGCGACGATTCCGCCTGGGGATCGGTGATGGTGCCGATAACGGTCATCAGGAACGGCAAGGGGCCAACGGCCTTGCTGACCGGCGGCAATCACGGCGACGAGTATGAAGGACCGATTGCGCTTTTCGATCTTGCCCGCTCGCTGAAGGCCGAAGAGGTGAGGGGCACAGTCATCATCGTCCCGGCCATGAATTATCCGGCATTCCTGGCGGGAACCAGAACCTCGCCCATCGACAGGGGCAATATGAACCGCAGCTTCCCGGGCCGGCCGGACGGCACAGTGACGGAGAAGATCGCCGACTATTTCAGCCGTGTGCTGTTGCCGATGGCGGATCTCGTCCTCGATTTTCATTCCGGCGGCAAGACGCTCGATTTTCTGCCGTTCTGCGCAGCCCACATCCTGCCGAACAAGCAACAGGAGGAAAAAGCCTTCGAATTCGTGAGGGCCTTTGCCGCTCCCTATTCGATGAAGATGCTGGAGATCGATGCGGTCGGCATGTACGACACCGCTGCCGAGGAGATGGGCAAGATCTTCATCACCACGGAACTCGGCGGCGGCGGCACCGCCACGGCCAAAAGTGCGGCGATTGCCAAGCGCGGCACCATGAACGTGCTGCGCCACGCCGGGATCGTCGCGGGCGCAGTCGATCCCGGTCCGACGACCTGGCTCGACATGCCGGACGGTCGCTGCTTCTCTTTCGCAGAGGAGGGCGGGCTGATCGAACCTGTCATCGATCTCGGTGAAGCCGTCACGGACGATGCCATCATCGCTCGCATCTATCCGACCGGGCGGACCGGGGTAGGCCCCCGCGAGATCCGCGCCGGCATGAACGGAATTCTCTGTGCCAGGCATTTCCCCGGGCTGGTCAAGGCTGGTGACTGCGTTGCCGTGGTGGCGATTGTTGACGGCTAGAACAGAATGGGTTTCGACGATCACACGTCAAGCAGCTTTCCGCGGTCTTGACCCGCTGGCGGCAGCATCGATCTGAAAGCGGTTTACGACCCCTTCCAGCGTCTGCGTTTGGCTGCCGAGCGCCCGGCAGGCCGAGGCGGTTTCGACGGCCATGGCTGCGTTGCGTTGCGTGACCTGATCAAGCGCGTTGACGGAGGCGTTGATCTCGCCTATCGCCACCGCCTGTTCGGAGGACACCGACACGATGCGGGCGATCAGGCCGGCAACCTGCTCGACCTGCCCTTCGATTTCCAGGAGCGCCTTGCCGGTTCGGTTGACGAGTTCCACACCGGTGGAGACCTGGGCCGAGGAGGTGGAGATCAGAGCTCTGATCTCCTTGGCGGCGTTGGCCGAGCGCATGGCAAGTTCGCGCACTTCCTGCGCCACGACGGCAAAACCTTTGCCTGCTTCGCCGGCACGTGCGGCTTCAACCCCGGCATTGAGCGCCAGAAGATTGGTTTGGAAGGCGATTTCATCGATGACATTGACGATGGCGCCAATCTGAGAGGACGAGCCTTCGATCCTTTCCATGGCGGCGATGGCTTCGCGAACGACGGCCGCCGAATGTTCGGCGCTGGTGCGGGTCTGAGCCATCATGCCTGTCGCCCTGCCGGCATGGTCGGAGGCGTCTTTGGCTTTGACATTCATTTCATCGAGCGCGGCTGTGGCCTCTTCGAGCATCGCGGCCTGCTGTTCCGTGCGCGAGGCAAGGCTGTCGGCTGCATCGGTGATGCCGGCCGAGGAACTGCCCACTTGCTTGGAGGTCTGGGCGATCTCCGCCATCGACGCGCAAAGCGCGTCCATACTGTCGTTGAACTTGGCGCGCAAAGTCTCGTAGGAGGTGGCGAACGGCGTCGTGATCCGGCAATCGAGATTGCCGGTCGATAGCTGTTCCAGGCCGTATGTCAGCCGATCGATCACCGTTTCGCGGATCTGCTCCTCGGCTGCCCTTTCGGCCAGCTGGCTGCGTTCGCGCTCAAATTCCGCATCGCGTAGTGCGGTCTCGCGCCTCTGCGCCTCCTGCCGCTCGAGCGCGTTGCGGCGGAATACCGCCACGGCCTTGGACATGGCTCCGATCTCGTCGGACCGGTTGGCGTAGGGAACTTCGGTCGAAAAGTCGCCTTCGGCAAGGTTGCCCATATAGGCCTTCATGCCATCAAGCGGCACGATTGCTCGGTGACGCAGGAGATAAAGCCCCACCAGCAACAGCCCGAACGATCCGAGGCCCGCAGCACCTGCATAGATCGTCCAGGTGACGATCTCCGAGGCTGCATTACGCTCCTCGCCCTTCAGGAAGGCGTCGGAATTGGCAACGAGTTTCTCGACCGCGTCCTGGTGCGAATGAAAGGCGACGCGCAGCTGCTCGATCGCACCGTGCGCCTTGTCTTCGTCCTTGGCATTCAGGGCCGGGATGATCTCACGGTTCATTACCCCCCAGAAAGCATCGCCTTTGCCGATGACATCGTTTTCAAGCTCGTCCTTCAAAGCCTGCGGCAGCCGGGTAGTTTTCCAGTAGGCGCGGCGGTCGTCGTAGGCGGCCTTGAGATTTGCGATCTTGGCAAGATTGGTTTCGGTGAGCTCCGGAAATTTGCTCGCCTCGAAGGACAGCATGTAGGATTCGACCACAAACAGCGGCGGCGGCAGAATATCGGCGATCAAATCCTTGCCATAGACGACCTGCTCGTAAACCGGACCGTTGACTTTCAGCCGTTCGAGCGCCGATTGCTGCAATCCGATCGACATGAAAAGGCCAGCCGAAACAGCGACACCGAACGCGACCAGGCTGCGAGCAATGGTAAATGCCAAGACTGTCTCCAAATAACTTTGGCCTCTCTGCTTCGAGATGCCTGATCTACGTATGGCATTATTTCGTAAGACCACTGAGATATGGTTAATTCTTTTAGACATCGGAGCAAAATCAGGACCCTGAATACTTGTGGTATCAAGCCATCAGTTGCCATGTTGATGGCTGACTGATGCAAGTTGCTATGTACAGGTGAAAGGAGACCGACATGGCTGAACCTCGACTTTCCGTGCGCAGTGCGAAGGCACGCGATCTTGCGCATCGGCTTGCCCGGCGCGAAAATCGCTCAATAGCTGACATCGTTGAGCGGGCTCTGGAATCGTATGAAATACGGGAAGCCGGCCGCGAGGCAGCCACGACCTTCTATGCTCGTCTTCTGCAGCAAAGTGCCACGGATATCGACCTTGAATCAGTTATCAAAGAGGACAGGCGGGCACACAAGGGCATCGAACCTTGATCTTTATCGATATCAACGTCATATCGGATCGGCGCTGCTCGACGTCTCTCCGTCGAGCAGCCCGCTTTTGGTTGCTTTTGCCGACGAAACCGTATTAGAGGATAAGATGTTCTGGGACGCGGATGTCGGGCGCTTGCTATAGGAATAGGAAGTGACTGATCTCGCAGTGGAAATGGTCGTCATAAGCGCTCCATCGCTAGGGAGGTGGGGACGCAACGCACATTGCGGAACTGATTAGTTCCTTAAATCGAATTCACTAATGCCACAACCGAGAACAGTATCCCTCAGAAATCGTAGTCTACGTTCTCAGGTCGTCGCTACGCGTTTCGGCAGAGCGGTCTAGACCATCATGGATAGTGTCGACGAGCCTGCGGCTGAGCCGCGCAAGCGGGGCCGGCCGAAAGTTTCCAGCGACGAGGACAAGCGGGCGCATATCGTTGAAGTCGCCGGCCGCGTTTTCGTCAAATACGGTTACGCCGGAAGCACGACCGCGATCGTCGCTTCCGAGGCGGGCGTTTCGAAGCAGACGCTCTATAAGCTGTTTGAGAGCAAGGAAGAGTTGTTTGCTGCCGTGGTCGGCGCGCATCGACGCCTGATGCTCGATCTGCCCAGGCCTGTTGAAGATATCTCGATCGCCGCGAGCCTCGAACGTATCTTCATGATCGATATGGACGAGGACAAGGATGCCGATCGCACCGGCTTCCTGCAGCTCGTCTTTCGCGAAGCGGCGCAATTTCCGGAACTTGTCGATATCCTGCAGCGCGAAGGCATGCTTGCCAGCCGCCAGCATCTCGCCGACTGGCTGAGCGAACGCCGGTCGGAAGGCAGATTGACGCTGGACGATACGGCGAGCGGAGCCCGGATGCTGATGGATATGATCCTCGGCGGCATGGGTCCGCCGGAAGGGCGCGCGCGGGCCTGGCCCGATCGGGCTCAACAGTTTGCCCATCTTCGCCGCTGCATTGCCATCTTTGCCGCAGGCGTCGGCGCCGCCTAAAGCGCATTCGAAAAATCCTGGAAGGCGGCACGAGCAGGGGAGGCCGGCGAGGGTTTTGCGGTTGTTGCCCAGGAGGTCCGTGAGCTGGCGCAACGGTCGGCGAAAGCGCCAAGGAGATAAAGAGCCTGATCACAGCCTCCGGTTTCCATGTCGCAAACGGTGTCGCCCTCGTCACGAATGCCGGGTCCGCGCTCCAGGAAATCGCCAGTCAGGTTGACGAAATCAATACCAACGTCACGGCGATCGTCGAGGCGGCACGCGTCGAACCTCTGAAAAAAAAGAATGCTGCACTGCCGAAAAAATCGCCACGCGCACCACTGCGCGTTTTTTCGGCATGACCCATTGACAATTCATCCTTGATGGCACTTCATAACATTGTTCCAGTAAAACAGACATGCGTCCATTATACTGGAACAGTAGGAATCATCCATAAGGGGAACGCCATGACCATTTCCTTTCGCACCGGCGTGATGTCGCTGGCCGTCGCCGCTCTGTTGTCCACGCCTGCGCTGGCCGAAGGCAGCAAGCTCGATGAAGTGCTGGCCCGCGGCCATCTCGTCCTCGGCACGGGCAGCACCAATGCGCCTTGGCACTTCAAGAGCGCCGACGACAAGCTTCAGGGATTCGACGTCGACATGGGCCATATCATCGCCAAGGCGCTCTTCGGCGATCCTGAGAAGATCGAATATGTGAACCAGTCCTCCGACGCCCGCATTCCGAACATCACCACCGACAAAGTCGACATCACCTGCCAGTTCATGACCGTTACCGGCGAGCGCGCCCAGCAGGTTGCCTTCACCATTCCTTATTATCGCGAGGGTGTCGGCCTGATGCTCAAGGCGGATGGCAAATATGCCGACTACGCCACCCTCAAGGCGGCCGGCTCCTCCGTCACCATTTCGGTTCTCCAGAACGTTTATGCCGAGGCAATGGTGCATGCGGCCTTGCCGGAGGCGACCGTTGACCAATACGATTCCGTCGACCTGATCTATCAGGCGCTGGAATCGGGACGCGCCGATGCAGTCGCCACGGACCAGTCGTCGCTCGCCTGGTACATGACGCAGAACCCGGGCCGCTATAAAGATGCCGGCTACGGCTGGAACCCGCAGACCTATGCCTGTGCCGTCAAGCGCGGCGATCAGGATTGGCTGAACTTCGTCAACACCGCCCTGCACGAAGCCATGACCGGCGTTGAATTCGACTTTTACGCCAAGTCCTTCAAGACCTGGTTCGGCAAAGATCTGACGCCGCCGCAGATCGGCTTCCCGGTCGAGTTCAAGTAACAGCCATGCGGAGCGGGACATGTTTCCCGCTCTGCATTTAAAGAGTGAGAGCATGATGCCGAAAACCACTCGCACTTTTCGGCATCATGCTCTGGTCTGAAAGGGCGGCCCGTATGGGTTACACGTTGAATTTCGCTGCCGTCTGGCGCAACTTCGATTTTCTCTTGAGCGGGCTGGCGCTCAGTCTCGGCCTTGCGGTGATCTCGATCCTGATCGGGGCCGCGATCGGCCTTGTCGTGGCCTTCGCCCTGACCTCCAAGAGCCGTTTTGCAGTCGTGCCGGCACGGGTCTATGTCACTGTCATTCGCAACCTGCCGATTCTCGTCCTGGTGCTTTTCGTCTTTTTCGCGCTGCCGCAGATGGGCTTTCGCCTCGACAAGATAAAAAGCTTCGTCCTGGTTCTGTCCCTCTATTCAGGTGCCTATCTGGCCGAGGTGTTCCGTGCCGGGCTGCTGTCCATTCCGAGAGGACTGACGGAAGCGGGGCTCGCCATCGGCCTGACGGGGATGCAGATCCGCAGTTCCATCATCGCTCCGCTGATGCTGCGCAACGTGCTGCCATCGCTGTCCTCGACGATCATCTCGCTCTTCAAGGACACCTCGCTCGCCGCTGCCATCGCCGTGCCGGAACTGACCTTTGCCGCCCGCAAGATCAATGTCGAGAGCTTCCGCGTCATAGAAACCTGGATGGTCACATCAGCCCTTTATGTCGCGACCTGTTTCCTCATCGCCGCCGTGATGCGCTTCATCGAGCGCCGTCTGGCCCTGCCGAGATAAGCCGATGTCCCACACCTTTCTCGAACAACTCTGGATCGCCCGATACGTCATCATGAATGGCATCGGCGTGACCGTGTCGATCTCCCTGCTGGCCATCCTTGCAGGCTCCGTACTCGGTGTTTTCGTCGGCTTGGCGCTCGTCTATGGCGGCGTTGTTTTGCGTCTGGCCGTGCGCGCGTATACGGATATCATCCGCGGCACGCCGGTGCTCGTGCTGGTGCTGGCGAGCTACTATGTCTCCGCCGCTGTCGGCCTCGATCTCGGGCCGTTCTCGGCAGGCGTGCTCGCCCTCGCCATCTTCTGCTCCTCCCATGTCGGCGAAATCGTGCGCGGGGCGCTTCAGGCAATCCCGAAGGGGCAGACCGAAGCCGCCAAGGCGATCGGCCTGACCTTTACACAGACCTTCACCTCGGTGCTGTGGCCGCAGGCCATGCGCCAGTGCTTGCCGGCCTGGGTGAATACGGCGGCCGAGATGGTGAAGGCTTCGACGCTGCTCTCCGTCATCGGTGTCGCCGAGCTTCTCCTGCGCACGCAGGAGATCATCTCCCGCAATTTCATGAGCCTCCAGTTCTATTTCCTGGCCGGTGGTCTCTATTTCATCATCAACTACGGCATCGAGCACTTCGGCAAATATGTCGAGCGCAAGACCGCCCTGCCGTCCTGAGGAGACTTTCCGATGGCCAAGACCATTCTCGACATCCAGGGTCTGCGCAAGACTTACGGCATCCACGAAGTCCTCAAGGGCGTCGATTGCGCCGTGCAGGAGGGCGAAGTCATTTCCATCATCGGCTCGTCCGGCTCCGGAAAGACCACGTTGCTACGTTGCATCAACATGCTCGAAGAATTCCAGGGCGGCACGATCAGCCTCGACGGCGAGGAGATCGGCTACCGCGCCGAAGGCGCGACGCGGCGCCGCAAGAGCGAGAAGGAGATTGCGCGCCAGCGCGCGCTGACCGGCATGGCGTTTCAGCAGTTCAATCTTTTCCCGCATATGAGCGCCGCTGAAAACGTCATGCTCGGCCTCGTCAAGGTGAAGAAAATGGCGAAGCCGGATGCCCGTGCCATCGCGGAAAAATGGCTCGATCGTGTCGGCCTTTCCGCCCGCTCGAACCATTATCCCGGACAGCTTTCCGGTGGTCAGCAGCAGCGCGTCGCGATCGCCCGCGCCATCGCCATGTCGCCGAGATTGATGCTGTTCGATGAAGTGACCTCTGCGCTCGACCCGGAGCTGGTGGGCGAAGTGCTCCAGGTGATCAAGGGGCTTGCCGCCGACGGCATGACCATGCTGCTCGTCACCCACGAGATGCGCTTTGCCTACGACGTTTCGTCACGCGTCATCTTCATGAACCAGGGCGTTATTTGCGAGGAGGGCGATCCGAAGCACATGTTCGTGCACCCGAAGACCGAACGGCTGGCGGAATTCCTCAAAACCTCGAGTTTCAACTAGACGAAAAGAAAGATCTCATGACGATCCGCTCGGTGGGTCGTCACGAGCGTTCGGTCCAAGGGTCGACAAGCTCGATCCCAAAGCCCTCGAAATCCTTTATATTGCGCGTGGCGAGAGTGAGATCGTGAGCAATCGCGGTGGCAGCAATCAAGCCGTCCATTGACGACAAGCCGCGTCCGCTTCGCTTTGCGAGCCCCATCACGTCGCCCCAGGCTATCGCAACCGGCTGGTCCACAGGGATGACGCGCTGTTCGAAGCGCTGCGGCAGGTCCTGGGCAAGCCATTCAGCCAGCGCGTCGCGCTTCCGCCCGCTTTCCATCAATGCAACACCACGCCGAATCTCCGCGATCGATACGATGCTGATGAATGAGCGATCCTCGTCGAGACTGTCCAGCCATTGTAGGACACGTGCATCGGGACGCGGCCTTGTCACCTCGGAAAGCACATTGGTGTCCAGCAGAAGTCTCACAGCTGGAGATCACGCGGTTCGTCGCGCTGTCGTTCGACGTCCAGATCGGCGCCACGCAGCGGCGATTGCATCAGAAACTCTGCAAGGGTGCCCTTGCGGGCGGTCTTCCGCTGCCATTCCTCGGCCGAAACGACGACGACGCTTGGTTTACCATTGCGCATGATCGTTTGCGGCGTTGCTTGCGCGCGTTCGATAACCTCAGACAGCTTGGCCTTCGCACTGGCGACGGTCCAACTTTTATCCTCTGGTCGTGAGGGCTGCATTCGCTATATCCTGACTATAGTGACTATCATGACTATATAAGCCGAAGCGGTCTAGCCGCAAGCAACTTTTTGACAGGGAAGGGGCTTTGCCGGCTTTGGGCGGCCGACGCTGAGGAGTTTGCAAGGAATTGCGGGGAGTCGCTCAATTTACGCTCAGTTTGCATCCCAGCGTGCAAATTCCAAGGGAGGGATCCGAGACATCTTGGAAATCCTGAAGGCAGGATTTTGGCACGAGCTTTGCTTTCCTGTCTTGTATGCAAGATAGCCACACATCTGAGAGCACGCAAAAGACCATCGAGGAGACGATCGTTTCCGGGATTCTTTCAGCTAAAATTCGGCCTGGGACGCGTCTCAGCGAAAACCAGCTGGCGGCGCTCTTCAGCGTGTCCCGAACCCGTGTCCGCGAAGCCATGATGCGCCTGGAAACACGCGGCATCGTGCATGTCAGTCCGAGACGGGGCTGGTTTGTCGTCGAGCCGTCCGGTGAAGAGGCGATCGCGGTCTATGAGGCACGGCGCGTCATCGAGGCCGGATTGCTTCGCAGCATGCGTGTGCTGACGGACGAGGGACGCGAAGCGCTCGGCGCGCATTTGAACGAGGAAAAAAGCGCAATGGCTGCGGGCGACCGCCAGCGCCTGACCTATTTGATGGGCGATTTCCACATCCGCATCGCAGAATTGAGCGGTAACGCTATCATCGTCGATATCCTCCGCGATCTCACCGCGAGGACGATCCTCATTTCGATGCTCTATCAGTCCGAATTTCATGCAGCACAGTCTCATGACGGGCATTGCCGCATCTTCGAGGCCATGCAAGCGGGCGATTTCGTCAGAGCCGCAGAACTCTCCATCGAACATCTGGACGAAGTGGAAACGGGCCTCGACCTCACCACACGCCCGGACCCGCTCTCGGAACTGCGCAGTTCCCTGTCACTTCCTCCCAAGACCGTATCCTCCGCCCCAACTGTCAGACCCCAAAAACCACAAATCCAAAGGAGCAATTAAACCATGCTGACAAGACGAGTCCTCTTCGCAATCGCGACCCTGGCTGCAACCTTCGGCTTCGGCTCCGCGTCTTACGCCGATGCTCTCGCCGACATCACGGCGCGCGGGACGCTGCGTGTCGCCGTCCCTCAGGATTTCCCGCCCTTCGGCAGCGTCGGTACCGAGATGGCGCCGATGGGCTACGACATCGATGTAGCCAATCTCATTGCCGAAAAGCTCGGCGTCAAGACCGAACTCGTGCCGGTCACCAGCGCCAACCGCGTTCCCTATCTGCAGACGAACAAAGTCGATCTGGTCATATCAAGCCTCGGCAAGAATGCGGAGCGCGAAAAGGTGATCGATTTCACCGCGGCCTACGCCCCCTTCTTCAACGGCGTGTTCGCACCGGCCGATCTTTCGGTCGCCAAGGTGGAAGATCTCGCCGGCAAGAGCATCGGTGTCACGCGCGGCGCCGTGGAGGATCTCGAGCTGACGAAGATCGCGCCGACCGATGCGACGATCAAGCGTTACGAGGACAATAACGGCACCATCTCGGCATTCCTGTCCGGCCAGGTCGACACCATCGCCACCGGCAACGTCGTGGCCGCGGCGATCCTCGCCAAGAATCCCCCCAAGCGCCCTGAGATGAAGTTCCTCATCAAGAACTCGCCCTGCTATATCGGCCTCAACAAGGAACAGGCGGCGCTTCTGGAGAAGGTGAACGGCATCATCGCCGCCGCAAAAACCGATGGGGCGCTGAACGCCATATCGCAGAAGTGGCTCGGCGCCGATCTTCCCTCGGATCTCTAGGACCCGGTCTTACGGATGTCATCCCGCGTCCGCACGCGGGATGACGTGATGCTCCGTTACCGCAAGAGGGGACAGTTCCTTGAGCTATCATTTCGAATTCGGCTGGCTGCTTGAATATTATCCTGAGATCATCAAGGGCATATTGGTTACCCTGGAGCTTATCGCGATCGGTGGCGTGCTTGGCATATCGCTCGGGATCTTCTGTGCCTGGGTGCGGGCACTCGGCCCGGCCTGGCTGAAGCCTGTCGTTGCGACCTATGTCGAGCTGATCCGCAACACGCCGTTCCTGATCCAGCTCTTTTTCATCTTCTTCGGTCTACCGTCGCTCGGCCTGCAGCTTCCCGAACTGACGGCTGCCAACCTCGCGATGGTCGTCAACCTCGGCGCCTATAGCTGCGAAATTATCCGCGCGGGCATCCAGGCAACCCCGAAAGGCCAGTTCGAGGCTGGCGAGAGCCTCGCCATGACGCGCTTCGAAACCTTCCGGCATGTCGTTCTCGTACCATCCCTGCAGCGCATCTGGCCGGCGCTGTCGTCGCAAGTGGTCATCGTCATGCTCGGCTCATCGGTGGTGTCGCAGATCGCCGCCGAGGATCTGACCTTTGCCGCAAACTTCATACAATCGCGAACCTTCCGCGCCTTCGAGGCCTACATCGTTTCGACAGCCATCTACCTTGTGCTGGCGATCCTGCTCCGGCAGCTGCTGGGGGTGGTCGGCGGGTTCATTTTCCCGAGGAGAGCAGCACGATGATCGAGTTCACACTCTGGGACATCCTGCGCAACCTGCTGCTCGCCACCCGCTGGACGATCCTGCTTTCGCTCGTTTCGTTCATCGGCGGCGGCGCGGTCGGACTGGGGCTGCTGTTCCTGCGCATCAGCAAGCGCAAGGCATTCAAGGCACTCGCGAAATATTACATCGAGCTCTTCCAGGGCACGCCGCTGCTGATGCAGCTCTTCATCGCATTTTTCGGTCTCGGCCTCTTCGGGATAGACGTGCCGGCCTGGCTTGCTGCGGGATTGGCGCTCACCCTGTGGAGTGCCGCCTTTCTCGCCGAAATCTGGCGAGGCTGCGTCGAAGCGGTCGCGAAGGGTCAATGGGAAGCCTCTGCCAGCCTCGGCATGGGCCGGCTGCAGCAGATGCGCTATGTCATCTTGCCCCAGGCGCTGAGGGTCGCCATACCGCCGACGGTCGGTTTCTCCGTTCAAATCGTCAAGGGAACGGCGCTGACCTCGATCATCGGTTTCGTCGAATTGTCGAAAGCCGGCACCGTGGTCACCAATGCCACTTTCCAGCCCTTCACCGTCTACGGGCTCGTCGCTCTCATCTACTTCGCCCTTTGCTGGCCTTTGTCGAAAAGCAGCCAGATCCTGGAAAGGAAGCTCAATGTCGCTCATCGAAATCACTGAAGTCCGCAAGAGCTTTGGCACCACCGAGGTGCTGAAAGGCATCAATCTCGACGTGGAGGCCGGCGAGGTCATCGCCATCATCGGCAAGAGCGGCTCGGGCAAATCGACCCTGCTTCGCTGCATCAACGGCCTGGAGACCATCACTGACGGCTCCATCTCCGTGGCCGGCGCCCAGCTCCTTGATGACGAAGTCCATCTGAAGGCACTGCGCCTCAAGGTCGGCATGATCTTTCAGCAGTTCAACCTCTTCCCGCACCTGACTGTCGGCGGCAACGTCATGCTGTCGCAGACCGTGGTCAAGAAGACCCCGAAGGCCGAAGCCGAGGCCACCGCCCGCAAGATGCTGGAGCGGGTAGGGCTGGGCCACCGGTTCGACGCCTATCCGGACGAGCTCTCGGGTGGCCAGCAGCAGCGTGTCGCCATCGCCCGTGCACTGGCCATGCAGCCGACTGCACTTCTTTGCGACGAAATCACCTCGGCGCTCGATCCGGAACTGGTCGCCGAAGTTCTGGCCGTCGTGCGCGAACTCGCCGCCGAGGGAATGACCCTCCTGATGGTGACGCACGAGATGAAGTTCGCCCGCGACGTCTGCAACCGCGTCGTCTTCATGCACCAGGGCCGAGTCCACGAAGCTGGCCCGCCGGAGGAAGTCTTTGCCAATCCGCAGACTGCCGAGTTGAAGCAATTTCTCGGTGTCAACTAAAGCATGTCGCGCAAAAGTGTGCAGCGGTTTTGCGACAACGACATGCGTAAAAACAAAGAGCTAAAGCGCGACAAGCGAATCTGAAAGATCGCGACACGCTTTAGGAGGCAGTGAGAATAGCGGACTTGGCGGATCGAGCATTTTTATGGCGAGCTGCGTTTGCGCGTCGATTATCCGCTCTGTAAGCGGGGCGCCTTTCGCCTATCTAACGCGGCTTGCTGCTCGATCTGCTGCCGCGCCGCCGGTGATCGCGGCCGACCGTCCTCAGGACTTCGGCCGAGGATGTCCCATCAACGCTGCATACTCTCTGTCGGTCAATCGTTCGATTGTCCTTAGCTGTGCGGGAATATCCATCCGCTCATGCAAGACCGCGGCAATGATGAAGGTTGAGTCGTCAACGACGATGTATACGGCGTAATGGTGCTCTATCTTGTGGAGCCGGAAGAGCGAATTCCCGGCGCGCTCGTCTTTCTTTATCCTTACGCGGGCACAGGCTTCGGGGATGCCTTCAAATCCCGCCCGCAGCAAGCGGCCATAGGCTTTCGCCTGTTCGGTGGACCATTTTCGCGCCGTTTCGCGGACTGCCAGACGGTAGTTATCAAGGGCGGTCGGCAGGATGAGAACGCGAGGAGCCACTAGCGCAGTTCTTCATCCAGCTCCGCATCGATAGCATCCAGAGCAGAAAGGGGCAGCGTCTCTCCGCGCCGGAATTCCTCTTCCGCCCGCAGCAGCGAGCGGATGGCATAGCGGCGATCTTCTTCGCGTGCCATATCTTCGCGAATAAGGGCGCGTACATATTCGCTCGGCGTCGTGTACTGGCTCTTCCCGTTGGCGCGCATATCGACGAAGGCGCGCATTTCATCGGGCAAGCTTACATGCAGGCTGCTGGTCATGTAGCACCCTCCTTATCAAATTCCTGAAATTGTTCTGTATCCGGGTCGCGATGTCAATATTTGACATTGAGATTCGGTCCCTTCCGACTATCCCCGTGGCTCCAAGACGTTCATGACGTGGGTGGATGCAGCCGTGTATCGAGGGCAAACTTCTCCTGGAACTTCAGCGCATAGGCGCCCGTTGCGCCGCCTGCCAGAAAAATCAGGTTCCAGCTATGCCGCGAGACCGCGCTCGGGATCGCCACGAAACGATGCTGTCGAAGCAAATCGTCTCCGAAGGCTTGCTGCCCGGCGCTGGGAATGCCCGGGCGCAGCCAGTTGGGATTGGGCACGCTTCCCGGATCGACAACATGGATATCGCCGGCATCGGCAATGACGGCTGCTGTCATTATATGCGCCACCGTGTCGAGAGCCCGAAACCCCTTGTGGACCGCGACTTCAAGGATCGCCGTCGCGGGATCGAGCGAGCAGTAGACCGCGCGAACCCCCTTGCTGTTCCAGCGGCCGCCAACCCGATAGGCGCCTTCTCCGCTATCCCAAGTCGGCGCATGGACGGCCTGATCGAGCCGCCACGCGACCAGCTCGGCCCCGCCGAGCGCGATCGGCAAAAGGGTCATGCATAGACGCCGTATTCCATGCGATCGAGATGATCTTCGACAAGCTCGACGCCGGCGGGCGTCCCGAGAAGATCGATCGGGCGGCGCTGCTCAAGTCCGACCGCCGGACGCTCCAGCCATTGTTCGGCTTCCGCCTGCGATCCGAAGATATCCGTTGCCTTTGCGAGAATCTCGGCGAATTTCCACGCGCGGCCGCTCTGTTCCTGGCTGAGCGGCTTGGAAGGCGTATCCTTCCGCCGCTGCCAGGTGCGCAAGCTCATGCCCACCGCCTTTTCGAGGGACTCGTTCTTGCCGAGGACGACGAGAGTACCGACAAGATGATCCAGCGCCGTTGCAGGCAGGCCGTGCAGGAGTAGCTCATGGGCGTCGAGAGCATTGGTCAGGCTGCGCGACAGAATGCGCGAGCCGCCGAGCAATGCCTCTATTTTTTGCAGTTCACCACCGCCTGCCGCTGAAGCAGGTGCTTTTGCTGCGACGGCCATGATCTTTCTCCTACGTCATCTGTCGCTTTTTATATGTCATGTGTCGCGATGAATTTCAAGATCTAACGGGCGTATCCGGCGTATCGGCCGCGGAACCGTGCCTTTCTCGCTGCCGGCGCCAAACAAGCGGGCAGGCGGCGATGGCACGCCCTGCCAAGGGCAGCTTGCAGCGGATTGAAATGCCGCGATCCCACTGCTTTAAGAGGCTGGGTCGCGGCGCTCCAATTCCGTAAGCGTGCGGGAATGGCAGGCAGGGCTGCCGCTCCCGGGATTGTCAGTCTTTTTTGCTGGTCGGCGCTGGCAGCAAGATGGGCTCGACCGAATGTTTCGGTGCCATCAGCTGTGCAAGGATGTCGTCGGCCGAGTGACTGGAACTGCCAATGCCGGCTTCGCGCAGTTGACGATCGAGGTCGCTGCCGTTTTCCAGCGCGGCCAGCTCAGCACCGGCTTCGATGCGGCCGGCAGTGACTTCCTGGCGTTTCTTGATGCGTTCGAGACTTTCGACGGCGCTGCCGAGGCGGGTATTGATGCCCGACTGGCTATGGGCGATCGCCGACTGAGCGCGCAGCAGCGACTCGTTGGCTTTGACATTCTCCACCTCGCGCTTCATCTGAGCAATGCGCGCTTCGGTCTCCTGGATCGTGCGCAGCATCTGCTGCTGGCGGGGCAGTAGCCGATCGAGCTCTTCTTGGTCGCGCTGCACTTCGGCACGGGTACCGGCAATGCGCTGAGCGAGACCCTGCGCCAGATCCGTGCGGCCCGCGGAGATCGCGGCGCGAGCGCTGTCGGTATCCTTGGTCTCCTTGGCGCGGTTTTCGTCAAGTCGGCGCATCACGCTCTTGTTGGCCGCCATAATGCCGGCCAGATCGGATCGCGCCGCACGCAGCGACTGTTCGGCGTCGCGGATTTCTTGATCAAGAATGCGCATGGACTGGCTGTCGGCGGCCGCTTCCGCTGCCTCGTTGATGCCGCCGCGAATGGCGGTGAAAATCTTTCCCCAGGTGCTCACGCTGCAATCTCCCCGCTTTTCCATTCTTCAATCATATGTGCCGCATCGACGGCATTGGCAGCCAGAATCGCCACTTCCTCGACCACCGTCTCGGCCGGCGAGCGTGCTGACAGCGAGCCGAACAATTCATACCAATCCTCACCGTCGATCGTGGTGATGCCGAAGCTGGAGAGCGGCACGAACTTATGGGTCTTCAGCACCATACGTTCGAAGGCTTCTCGATTGGGCACGTCCTTGCAGGGCACCAGAACTGCGCTGACAAGGATGTCGCGCTCCCCGCTCACTGCGACGAAGACGTCGAGATCGCCTTTTTCCTTAAGAGTCACGCATATGACGTCGCCTTGTGCGGGTACGGCTACATCCACATCGCCCAGGGCGTCGGGATCGGCGGCGAACAGGCGCGTTAAGGTGGTGAGGTTCCAGGTCTCCAAAAAGTCCTCCATCGGTTGGAACGTCAAAATATTTGGGTAATCGGTTTGCAACTTAAAGATCTGGTGCGCTAAATAAATTTCGCTAGGGTACGCGTTAGGAACGGGGGCGAATCGCTTGCCATTTATCGCTTCATTGATGCGGCGTGTATATCTCTCGCTCAGCGAATTGGCCTGGTCAGCCCTTTTTGTTATCCTCGTAATCCACCTGGTCGCTTCTTACCTGCTCTTCATGCTGGCCGGCGAAAGCGATCTCGTCGGCAATCCGGTCGACTTTCTTTATTACTATATGGTGACGGCAACGACTGTCGGTTATGGCGATCTTTCTCCAAAATCGGGGCTCGGCCGATTAATTGCTGTCCTGTTCGTTCTTCCCGGCGGCATTGCCATCTTCACCGCTGTTCTTGGCAAGTTGTTGACAACTATCGGTACGATCTGGAGGAACCGCATGCGTGGATTGGGTGATTACAGCGAACGCGCCGGCCATATCATCGTCCTGGGCTGGCAAGAGGGGCAGACATATCAGACGCTGCGGCTGCTGTACTCCGAACGACAGGCCAATGAACCGATGAGTGTTCTGGTTGCCAAGGACCTGCCGGAAAATCCCGCCAGCAATTACGCCGACTATATCAGAACCGAGCGGCTTGCCGATGCCGACGCTCTGGTGCGGGCCGGAGTGGCGAAGGCGCGCGCGATCATCGCGCGCGGAGCAAATGACGACGAGACGCTCGCTGCCGTGCTGATTGCCGAAGACCACGCCCCCAATGCTCATATCGTGGCCTATTTCGCCGACGACCGCACGGCACAGATGGTCAAACAACGCCGGCCGCGCGTCGAGGCGGTGGGCTCGCTCGCCGAGGAGCTGCTGTCGCGTTCCGCCCGTGATCCGGGCTCTTCGGAAATCGCCGCACGGCTGCTGTCGGCCGCCTCCACCGACACGGCCTTTTCCCTGCCGGTACCGCCCTTGCAAACCCCGCTACTCTATGGGGACGTGTTTTTAAGCCTCAAACGTCAGCACAATGTGACGCTGGTGGGCATGCTGAGCCAGGGCATGACCGACCTCAATTGCCGAGACGAGACGCCGCTTCGGGGCGGCGAGACCCTTTACTACATCAGCGGAATGCGGCTAGATCCCGCTGCCATCGCTTGGGCTCGAATGGGAGAGGTATCATGATCGGCTGGTTCGGCAGAGACAAGAACGAAAGGCCCTTACCCAAAGAACTTGGCCCGTTGAGCGCCGCCATCGGCGGGGCGTTGGAGATCGATTTCCTCTCCCTCGAAGCCGAGGCTTTGGCCGGCCAGCCGGCGATGCCGCTGCCACGGAGTGGCCCGTTCATCATTGCCGCCTACGGTGAGGTTTCGCTCGATGCCGCGACGGTTCTGTCGCGCTACTACGATGAAGACCATCGGATGATTCAGGTGATGTCGACGTCGGGCCAGCCGGGTGATGTCGACGACATCAGCTTTTATCAGCCCTGGGACAGCGTCGTGCCTGCCGGGCAGGGCGAATGGAATCGCTGGACCGGGCAGGACGGCCTGATCGGCCAGCCAACCTACGATGCCGACGGCATCCTCTATAGCCGCTTCTGGGGCGAAGGCCCGGAACGCACCCCATTGGCGGAGTTTGTCGAGAAGGTCGACGACGGTGAGGCGCAGCGCTCCATTCACCAGACCTGCATGCTTTATTATCGCCCGCTTGGCTCGACGCGCGAAATGCTTTTGATCAATGTCGAGCGCGACCTCGATCTCGGACAGAGCCAGGCGGGCAGTTCGGTGGAATTTCTGATCGGCTACGGACTCGCTCCGGCCGATGTTCGCCGCGTCTGAGGGGATCCTATCAATTTCAACGGAGGACTTTTTCAATGCTCGATTATGTGGCGGGTCTGCCTGCCTTCCTCGGCTATTTCGCCGTCGGTCTTGCCGCCTACGGCGTTTTCGCGGTGATCTACACATTCTTGACGCCGCAGAAGGAAGTCCAACTTATTCGCGCAGGCAATCTTGCCGCCGTCACGGCATTCTTGGGCGCGCTTGTCGGTTTCAGCCTGCCTCTTGCTTCGGCCGCAGCCAATTCGGTCAGCATCGTCGACTACATCATATGGGCGGTGGTCGGCATTCTGGCGCAGATCCTGGCTTACTATATTGCGAATTTCACCATGACGGATCTGCATGAAAGGATCACTGCCGGCGATATCGCCGCGGGCATATGGGGCGGCGGCATCGCGCTGGTCATCGGTATTCTCAACGCCGCCTGCATGACCTATTGAGGGGAGGGAATGATGCGCAGACGTAAGAGCGGGCACAAGCGACCTTTCCTGGCCCTCGGCACCATCGCCGCCTCGACCCTGGCGCTGTCGGGTTGCGGCGATCAGACTCCTTCGGAGACGATGTTCACCTCGGTCGACCAATGCGTGACTTCCGGCATGGACCGGCAGGTCTGCCAGGCCGGCTATCAGGATGCGATGCGCGCCCATCTCGCCGCCGCGCCGCGTTTCAACGGCATGGCCGCCTGCGAGGCAGAATACGGCTCGGGCCAGTGCACGGAACAGTCGGCCAGTGCCGTCCCCAACAATACCGGCGGAGGCGGCAGCTTTTTCGTGCCGTTCCTGACCGGCTACGTGCTGTCTTCCGCACTGAACAACATCGGCGACTATTACAATTATCGCCGGCGCCAGGAGGAGAGTGGCTCCTACGGCTCGACACCGATTTATCGCAATCGCTCGGGACAAACGGTGACAACGACTGTTCGCTCGGGCGGCAACGACACCGCGATCGCGCCCTCGCGTCAGACTGTCAAGCCGGTCAACGTCAACACCCGCACCGTTGCCCGTCAAGGCTTCGGGGGCCGTTCGTCCTTCAGTTTCGGCGGCTGACATGAAGCGCATCACCCTTCCGGCGCGTCCTGATTGGCTTGACAAGGCGCGCGCCGTCGGCTTCGGGTTTCACGTCATGTATGGCGAGCCCTATTGGCTCGACGATGCCGCCTATACGTTCACGCTCGATGAGATCGAGATGCAGATCGAAGGGCCGAGCCAGGAACTGCACGACATGTGCATGGATATGGTCGGCGATATCGTCGGAAGCGAAGAGACGCTCGACAGGCTAGCCATTCCGGAGGACCTGCGCGATGTGGTGCAGCGCTCCTGGCAGCGCCGCGACCGGCACCTCTACGGCCGATTCGATCTTGCCTACGACGGCACCGGCCCGGCCAAGTTGCTCGAATACAACGCCGATACCCCCACTTCGGTGTTCGAGACAGCCTATTTCCAGTTCAACTGGTTGACCGACCAGATCGCTTTGGGTGTTTTGCCCAAGGATGCGGACCAGTATAATTCCTTGCAGGAAAGCCTCGTCGAGGCGTTCGAGCAATTTTCCAAGGAACCGATCTTCCACTTCGCGGCGATGACCGACAATGAGGAGGATCGCGGCACGACGGTCTATCTGATGGACTGTGCAGTGCAGGCCGGCCATCGCGTCGAGCTCCTGGACATCCGCGAGATCGGCATCGATGCGCAGGGCCGTTACACCGACCTCAAGGATCGGGTGATCGACCGCTGCTTCAAGCTGTATCCGTGGGAATTCATGCTGCGCGAGCCCTTCGCCCGCGACCTCGTGCGTTCGGGCGATGTTTTCGTCGAGCCCGCCTGGAAGGCCGTGCTCTCCAACAAAGGCCTTCTGCCTCTGCTCTGGCAGCGCCACCCGAATCATCCCAACCTGCTGCCCAGCTATTTCACCGACGACTCGGCGGCCTCGGCCTTGAGCGACTATGTGCGCAAACCACTGCTGTCGCGAGAAGGCGAGAACGTCACGATATTCCGAGATGGTCGGGAATTGATTTCCGCCCCCGGCGATTATGGCGATGAAGGTTTTATCGTCCAGGCCTATGCCCCGCTTTTCGAAAGCGATGGCGGCTTCGCCGTGCTCGGCAGCTGGATCGTCGGTGATCGCGCCTGCGGTCTTGCGGTCCGCGAGGACCGCTCGCGCATAACCGCCAACTTGTCGCGTTTCGTACCGCACGTCATCGTCGGATAAGAGGAGATATATCGCTTCAGGCGCAGATATCTTCGTGTACACGTCGAGCGTTGCCGGCCAGCGCCCCCCACGGTCATTGGCCGTTGGACTTCAAGAAGGCGACCGTCGCTGAAATCAGCTTGTCCACCGTCTCAGCACTCCGTTCGACGCCGAAACCGTGATCAACCGATTCAGTCCACAGTTCCTCCGGACCATCGTGATAAGATAGCAGCGACTTGGCGAGAGCGGGCTGGGGAAAGACGATACTGTCACGCGTGTCGACTGCCAGGAACAGCGGACCCTGTAGCGCGAGATCTCGCCGGCAGGCTGCACCGCGTATAGGCTTTCGAAGAAGCGGCCTTTCAACGGGATATCCTTGCCATCGCCGAGGCGCTTCGCCGGACATACGTTATCGCCACGGCAGCTCTTCAAAGCCCGCTGAACCAGTTGTAGCCCTGGTCTTCCCAGTAGCCGCCCGGATAGTCATTGGTAACGAACACCTCAACGATATGCTTGGGGTTCTTGAATCCGAGTTTGGTCGGCACCCTAAGCTTCATGGGCGAGCCATATTTCATCGGCAAGGGATCCTTGCCGAAATCGAGTGCGAGGATGGTTTGCGGGTGCAGTACTGTCGGCATGTCGATGCTGGAATAGTAGCGGTCCGCGCATTTGAAGCCGACATATTTGGCTGTCATGTCCGCGCCAATATGCTGGAGGAAGACGCTGAGGGGAACGCCGCTCCACTCACCGATCGCGCTCCAGCCCTCTATACAGATATGCTGTGTGATCTGGGAGACCTGCGGCAAACGGCGAAGATCATCAAGGCTCCACGGTGATTTTTTGTCGACGAGTCCGGAGACTTCCAACCTGTATTCCAGGAGGTCGATCTCCGGTGCGCTGTCCTCGGGATAGAAAGCATTGAACGGAAACGGGTCCGTAATGTCTTCTGGCCTGTAGGTCGGTGCGAGCCGACTGCGGTCGAACAGGAGCGCCTGCACCCGGTCGTTCCAGCGGGACATCGCCCACAGTACCTTGTCGACAGCTGTGTCGTCCTGGAGAGTGCAGCCCGTCAGCACCGTCAGCGCGCCCAAGGAGAGGCCCTGGCGAAAGAACAGGCGTCGGCTGATATTTTCCAATTGAGGACGATGGTCACCGAGCACAACTCCGCTCTTTTGTTGTTTGCGCCCCAATAGAGTGGCGGGTGCCACTTTTTTCGGCTCAGGCTGCTCCGCCATCACTCTTTTCCTTTCTTCTCTTCAAAAGTCTCGCACCAACAGTCATGGACAGCAGTGTTTTCGGAACAAGGGCAACCATAGCGACGTGGATGACGAGAAATCCCAACAGAGCCGCCATACCTGTGAAATGCACGATACGGGCGGAGTCGAAGCCGCCAAGGAGCGCCGTTAACAGGCCAAACTGGATGGGCTTCCAGAGGACCAATCCAGACCCAACCATCAACACGCCGAGAAGAAGAACCCCAAGATACATGATCTTCTGAATGGCATTGTAGCCGTGAGCTTCATGCCGGAGGCTGAAAGTCAGTGCGAGCCCAAGATCGCGCAAGAGATCGCCGAGGCGCAATGTCAGCATGCGTTTACGCAGATAATTGGTTGCCGTGCCGAAGGCGAGATAGACGACGCCGTTGCCGACAAAGAGCCACATCACCGCGAAATGCCAGGCCGTGGATCCGCCAAGCCAGCCGCCAAGCGTCATTTCCTCCGGGAAGCGGAAGGGTAGGATGGGATGGGCATTGTAAATGCCCATTCCGCTCATCACCATACACACCATCGCAAAGACGTTGATCCAGTGCGTGAGGCGAACCACAACAGGATGACCTGCCGACCGTGGATCGTTCTTTTCTTGTCGCATCCTGCGCCTCACATCGGTGGCGCTATGCCGTTAGCGCCGACGCTGATGGATACCGCCGTCAGCGAGCCGTCCTCGGCCTTTGTGGCGAGCAGAACAAGCTTCGCGCCGGTTGCCAGGAGCGAGCGGTCGCCCGGCTCGAGGCTGACGACCGGAACATCGGCAGGCACAAAGACCTTCTTCTCGCCGTTCTTATACTTGACCGTCAGCGTGCGGCCGTCGGTCCCGAGAATGCTGCCGACCAGGCCATTGGTCATCGAACTGTCCTTGGCGCCGTCCCATGGTCTGGAGCCCTCGCCGACGCCACGCATGGAGGCGGGAAAGATGTGCACCTCAAGAGCCTTCAGCGTTCCATCCGGCTGCGGGGCGGCAGCCGTGCCGATGTAGCTGTCGGCCTTGATCGCGCTCAGATCGGTGAGCGCGACGGATATGACCATGGTGCCGGCCGAAAGCTTCACGGCAACGTCCTTGCCGTCTCGCGCCTTGACATGGATCGCATCCTCCGTGACCTCCGTGATGGCGCCGCGAACGCGCACCGGATCTGCCGCGCTGGCAGTGCCGGCCAAGGTGGTGAGCAGTGTGATCGTTAGTGCTGCCGACCGGAAAGTCGATTTCATGGAATGATGCATTGTTTTAAGAACCTCGCTACCAGTTGAAAGGGATGGAGTGAAACTAGACCGGCGGTCGGCTCTCTGCGGTGACGCCAGAATGACAATTTCGTCATTCATCCTTCACCGAATTGCCCCGCGTGAATTGCTAGAAGACAATGATCTGAGATAGAGGGGCAGGGGGCGGGAAAAAATGGCAATCCTGATCATCGAGGACGATCCAAAGACCGGTGACTATCTCCGCAAGGGGCTGAGGGAGAGCGGTTACGCCGTGGATCTGGCCCGTACCGGCACCGATGGTGTGCATCTGGCGATGCAGCAGGTCTATGACCTGATCCTTCTCGATGTCATGCTTCCGGGCATCGACGGCTGGGAGATCATCCGCCGCATTCGTGAACAGCGCGATCTGCCCGTCATCTTCCTGTCTGCGCGTGATGATGTGAACGATCGCATTCGTGGCTTACGGCTCGGAGCCGATGATTATCTGGTGAAGCCCTTCTCTTTCGTCGAACTGGAACTGCGCGTCCGTACGATCCTGCGTCGCGGCCTGACGCGCGAAAGCGATGTCTTCGAGGTAGCGGACCTGCGGCTGGACGTGCTGCGACGCAAAGTGACGAGAGACGGGGTCGAAATTGCGCTCACCAACAAGGAATTCATGCTTCTCCACCTGCTGATGAAGCGGCAGGGCGAGGTCTTGTCGCGCACGCAGATCGCTTCTGAAGTCTGGGACATGAATTTTGACAGCGATACGAATGTCGTGGACGTCGCAGTCAAGCGGCTAAGAGCGAAGGTCGATGCGCCTTTCGGGCGAAAACTGATTTCCACGATCCGAAGTGTCGGATACAGCCTGAGCCTCGATGCATGATCCGCAACAGTCAAAGATCATCCTCGCTCATCCTGCGGCTGATGGCCTCCTATGTCTCAGTCCTTTGCGTTCTGACTGGTGCGCTTGGCATTTATTTCTATCACTCGGTGCGCTCCTCACAGGAACAGCGCATAGAGACGATCGTCTCGGGCCGGGCCAGCTATTATGCTCGGCTTGTCAGCGAGATGTATCCTCTCGGCGAATTGAAGGAGCGGCCGTTGCTGATTGCAAAGATGCTTGGCGCCGAGCGCGACGTCCTTGCTTTCCGCCATCCCTCGGGAGATGTCATGATTGAGGTCAATCCAGACGGGATCTCACTTCCTCCGCCCGCCGCCGCTGCGTCGTCCACCGCCAGAACAGTCACCAGCGCCGGTATTGAGGTCTACTGGACTTCGGTGCAGACGAAAGCACTGGATACGAACGAACCGATCGAGGTTGTGGCCGGACACCCGATGACCGACGAACAGGCCATGCTGGCGACGTTCCGCGACCGTTTCCTGATGGCGACCATTGCTGGTGTCATCGTTGCAACCGCGATCGCCTATGGCCTTTTGCGGCGTGGCTTGCTGCCGGTCCGGGATATGGCCACCAGAGCTGCCGAGATTCATCCAGGGCAGCTGCATGTGCGGCTGGATGTCCTTCACGCCCCAACGGAGCTGCGTGCCTTGGCCGGCGCGTTTAACGCGATGCTGGACCGGCTTACCGACGGTTACCAACGCTTGTCGCAGTTTTCCGCCGATCTCGCGCACGAAATCCGTACACCTCTTGGCGTCCTTATCGGCCAGACCCAGGTCACGCTTGCCCAGCCAAGGACTGTAGATGAATATAAGTCCGTGCTGGAATCGAACCTCGAGGAGTTCGAGCACCTCAACCGCTTGAGCGAGAATATGCTTTTCCTTGCAAGGGCGGACGAGGGACGACAGCCGGTCGATAAGGTCGCGGTCGACATGGACCGTGAACTTCACAAGATTGCCGATTATTTCGAAGGCCTGGCATTAGAGCGCGATATGCGCTTCAGTATCGAGGCTGCGGGCGTTGCAAATGTCAGTGTTGACCTTTTTCGCCGGGCCGTGGGCAATCTTGTCGTCAATGCCATTCGTCATGGCCGGGAGGGTACAACGGTCCGGCTGCGGGCAGCCAGTGCTGGTGATAAGGCGATCATCGAGGTCGAGAACGAGGGAGTGAGCCTGTCACCTGACCAGTTGGACCGGTTGTTCGACCGCTTTTACCGGGTAGACGCGGCCCGCAGCGGCAGCTCGTCTTCGCACGGACTGGGTCTAGCGATCGTCGATGCCATCATGCGGCTGCATGCGGGCTTAGCGGATGTTTCATGCCCAGAGGAGGGAATGATCCGTTTTCGCCTCTCCTTTCCGGTGTAAGTTGCCAGCCCCAATTTGAAAGCCGCCGGAAATAAAAGCAAAAGGCGCTCTTGCGCCCCGAAGCGTACCGGCGGCTGTGAGGGAACGACTTCGAGGCGATGCAACTCTTTCTGCGACATGGTGATCATAAAGGACATGACGACTCCGACCGCTCATGGTCTTGACCAGGCTGAAGATCGTCATCCTTGCTCCCAACGTTGGCTTTGACCAGTGCGTCGAGAGGCGAGACTGTCGCATCTCTAACTGGCCCAACTGTCGCATTACTAAATAGCCCCCACAAGCATTGTGGCGGCAGGGTTGGAATGTCCGTTTGTGTGCAAAGTAGAAGTGTCACTTTGGGTGTGTCTTCAGCCATTTAGAAATGCGACACTCGGCATGTCCACTTGCGCTGAGGCAAGCCCCCGACCGGAG
>NZ_JAAXQT010000008.1:0-402729 GCF_019778565.1 Rhizobium laguerreae
CAGAACACAAACCAGCAATCGCCAATCCGCTTGAGTTTCACTAGAACGAAAGACTTCGTCGCCAGCAGCGCCGCCGCCCTCGTTCAGTGAGTGGGCTTATAGAACTAACCCTCATAAACAGTCAACACACCCAACCAAAGTTTTTTGACATTTTTGTAACAGGTTGATTCGGCTGGCATTTTTGTCGGTCGCTATTATCCACAGGGCGCCCTTTCGGGACGAATTCCCGAAAATTCCTTTACCAGCTGGTCAAAAATCCATAGGAACGCTGTTCTCAACGACCGAAATATAGCGAGAAAACAGGATCTTGCGCGAAATTATGGTTAACGGAGGATTAAAGCGCCTCCGACCGGCAAGCTTTAAATTTTCGTCACAAATCAGCGGCTGAGATTTCGGAACCTATCACCGAGTTGGGTGTTGTCTTTCCCATTGAAGGAAGGAGACCAACATGGCTGCCAATACCGATGATATCAGAGCATCTGTCAGCAAGGACATCGCCGCACTCCAGCAGGAAGTCTCGCGCCTGCAGAAGATGATTTCCGCTCAAGGCGCCGAAGCCTATTACGAAGTGCGCGGCCGCGCCGGCAAGGCTTATGACGAAGCCCTGCCCCGGGCAAAAAACGCCGTCGCCCAGATCCGGGCCGAAGGTGTGGCTGCCGCCGACGCAGCCCGCGAGCATCCGACCGCAACAACCACGGCTCTGGTGCTTGCAGGCGCCATTGGCTTTCTTGCCGGATACCTGCTTTCCGGCAGTTCGCAGCCGCAGCCTCGCCATTGGTGGCGCTGAACACGCCATATCCACCCATAAACCAGTTTTTTACGCACCCGCCGATCCGTTTTTCGGCAGGGTGCGTAAATGCTTATGTCTTAGAAAAACCAATTTTTAATGCCAGCTATGGGAACATAAAAAACGAAGGGAGGACTACCATGGAAAACAAGAGGGCCAACTGCATTATCGAAGTCAGTGTCGACAGCGCCGATGGCCGCTATGCGGTCGGCATCATGAATATGCGCCAGGCACTCGATCTGCCGGAAATGCCTAGTCTGTCCTACACCCATCCGGACCCGGTCAAGGCCGCCGCCGGTATCGTCGTCAGCCGCAAGGAACTGGCCGGCTTCATGGCTTGCCGCTGAGGCAGCGCCACCCTAACAAAGCCGCGACGGCGCTTTATCCAAGCGCTGAGCCCTTTTTGTAGCGCCTGTTATTCCCCTCGTTTTTTATTCACGCTGCTGGCATCCTTCTGTCGATCATGCCAAGAAAACGGCATCAAAAGCAGGATAAGGATGGCAAATGAGGGAGCGGCGCCCACCGCACAAGACGCGTGAACGGACAAAGCCCGCCGACAACGCCGCGGCCAAAAGGGTTACCCTTCCCCGTGCCCTTTCCAAGCTCGGTTATTGCTCCCGCACGCAGGCCGAACGCCTGATCGCCGAAAATCGTGTTGCGGTTGACGGTCGTATCGTCAACGATACCTCCGCATGGGTCGATCTTGCCACGGCAAGCATCAGCATCGACGGCCTTGTCATCGCGGCCGAAGCGAAAATCTATCTGATGCTCAACAAGCCTCGCGGTCTTGTCACCACCCGCCACGATCCCGAAGGCCGGCCGACGGTCTATGATTGCCTGAGGGATTTCGACATCCCACATCTCTCTCCGGTCGGCCGGCTCGACAAGGCCAGCGAGGGCCTGCTGCTTTTCACCAACGACACCGAATTCGCCCAGATCCTGCTCGACCCGGTCACGCATGTGACGAAGACCTATCATGTCCAGATCGACCGCATCATGGATGACGAGGACATTGTCGCCATGACATCGGGCATCCGCCACGACGGCGAGTTGCTGACGGCGACCGCCGCGCGGCGCCTGCGCCAGGGCGACAGGAATTCATGGATCGAGGTCGAGCTCGACGAGGGCCGCAACCGCCAGATCCGCCGCATGCTGGAGGCGCTCGGCACCGAATGCCTTCGCCTCGTGCGCGTCGCAATCGGCGGGCTCGAACTCGGCGAACTGCCGAAAGGCGCCGTGCGTGCGCTGACCGAACCGGAATTGCAGGCACTGCGCCGGAAAACCGGCATGGAAAGGACGAGACGCAATTGACTGGTGTGACGGAGATGGCGCTGCACGATTTCTGGCAGGAGCTTCACCCGCCCGGCACCTTTGCCGGCGATGGGGAATTTACCTCCTTCTATGTCGCCGTGCTCGAAGATGGCCGTCAGCTACGCCTGCCGATCCGCGAGCTGGCGGATGGCGATCACGCCCTCGCCTCGCTGATCGTCAACCAGGCGAGCTTCCTCGTCCTCGATGCGCTCGCCGAAAGCCTCGCCGAAAAGATCAGGCCCATGCGCATCGACGTCGTCGCCGGCCTGCCGACGCTCGGCCTGACGCTGGCCGCTGCCGTGGCGCAGAAGCTCGGCCATAGCCGATACGTTCCGCTCGGCACCTCGCGCAAATTCTGGTATCGCGACGAGCTCTCCGTCGCCCTGTCTTCGATCACCACGCCGACACAGCAGAAACGTCTCTATATCGATCCGCGCATGCTGCCGCTGCTGCAGGGACGACGCGTCGCACTCATCGATGACGTCATTTCCAGCGGCGCCTCGATCGTCGCGGGTCTTCATCTGCTGACAGGCTGCGGCATCGAACCCGTCGTCATCGGTGCCGCCATGCTACAATCGGAGCGCTGGCGCGAAAGCCTCGCAGCCGCCGGGCCGCAATGGATCGGGCGCACCGTCGGCGTCTTCACAACCCCCATTCTGCAGCGGAACGCCAGAGGCCGGTGGCAGGCGCCACCAGCCTGGCGCGCGATATGAGGATTGTTCAATCTTTGGCTGAAGGCGCCTCTGTACAGCGCATGAGGAACGATTACAGTCCCGCCTGATCGATGAAACAACGGACCCGCCCATGTCGTTCGAGCAAGCATCCCTGCTGATCCTTCTGCTGGCGATGCTCATTTTCTTCTCGCTCGATCGCATCCGCATCGAGGTGGTCTCGATCGCCGGCCTGCTTGGCGGCCATGCGCTCGGCCTTTATCCCGCCGAGCAGATCTTCGCGGGCTTCGCCAGTCCCGTCGTCATCACCGTCGTCGAGATCCTGCTGATCGTCCAGGTGCTGGCACGCGCCAAGCTCTTCGACAGTCTCGCCGCCCGTTTCGCGGCTGCAAGACCTTCGGGCTTCAAGGTCATCGCCGGCACGTCCTCGCTCGCTGGCTTCATGTCCATCTTCATGAATAATATCGGCGCCTTTGCGATCACCCTGCCGGTAGCGCTACGTCTCGGCACGGTCCTGACGATCCCCCGCCGCCAGCTCGTAATGCCGGTCTCGTTCGCGGCCCTGCTCGGCGGCCTCGTTTCGCTGATCGGCACGCCGGCCAACCTGCTCGTCAGCGATGCGCTCGCCAAGGCGACCGGAACCGGCTTTCACTTCTTCGATTTCGCCTATGTCGGCCTGCCGGTGGCCATCGCCGGCATTCTGCTCATCGCCTTTCGCGTGCAGCACCTGTTTCCGGAACCGGACGAAACACCCGCAACGATCTCCCCGGCGGCGCGGCGCATCGTCGTCGAGCGTCGCATCCCTGACGTCTCACCGCTGATCGGCGTAAGGCTTACCGATTGCCCGGCACGGTTCGCCATCAAGCCGCACGCGCTGATCCGTGACGACAACTTTGCGTTCGGTCCGCTCGACCAGTTGGTGATCGCACCCGGCGACGTACTGCTTGCCGAGGGCGCCGATGCGACTTTTGCCGATCTTGCCGCCACACGGGCGCTGATGGCCGACGCCCACGCGCTTGGGCTGCAGCCGGATTTCACCCGTATCGAAGCCGTGGTCATGCCGGAAAGCACGCTGGTCGGTTCGCGCGTCCGCTCGCTTGAAGTCTTCCATTCTCGCGGCGTTGCTGTCACCGCCCTTTCCATGCGCGCGCCACGCATCGAGGGCCGCTTCCTCGACCTGCAATTGTCGATCGGCGATATATTGACGCTGGAGGGGCCGCGCATTGCAATCGGCGAAGCGTTGGAGGAAAGCGAGTGCCTGCCGCTCGCCTCGACAGCACCGAGCGAACCGGTGCTCCTAACCTGGCGGCCCTTCGCGCTCTTTGCCTGCGGCGTCGCCGCCTCGGCGGCCGGCCTGCGTCCCGACATGGCTTTTGCCGGCGTCGTGCTCGTGCTCGCTCTGCTCAATCATCTGAACATCCGTCAGGCGATGGCCGATCTCAACTGGCCGATCATCATCATGTTGGCCTCGATGATCCCGATCGGCCAGGCGGTGGCAAGCACCGGAGCGGCCGAAACCATTGCCGGCTGGCTGAGCCTCGTCGTGCCGATCACCCATCCGCTCTTCGGCATCGCCCTCATCCTCTTTCTCGCCATGGCATTGACGCCTTTCGTCAACAACGCAACGGTCGCAATCGTCCTGACCCCGATCGCACTGGAATTCGCAAGGGCCGGCCGGCATGCGCCTGACGCCTATCTGATCGCGGTCGCCGCCGGCGCGTCGCTCGATTTCCTGACGCCTTTCGGCCATCACAACAACACGCTGGCAATGGGCATCGGCGGCTACCGCTTCAGTGATTTCCTGCGCGCCGGCTGGCCGCTTGCCGTCGCAAGTTACGGCCTCGCCCTGCTTCTTACCGGTCTGTTCTGGCTCTGATGCGATATCCGATCGGCTTGACTTCCCCAGCAATGAAACTAGAGCAGGAAGTCTTCACCCAATAATGAAGGACAGTCGAGCACCGTGCGAATTCTCTCCGAAGCCCATTTCCCGGAATTGCCGAACTATTATCGCGGCAAGGTGCGCGAGAATTACGATCTTCCGGACGGACGCCGCATTATTATCAGCACCGACCGGCTAAGCGCTTTCGACCGCATCCTCACCTGCATCCCCTATAAGGGCGAGGTACTGACGCAGACGGCGCGCTACTGGTTCGAGGCGACGAAGGACATCTGCCCGAACCACGTTCTCGACTATCCCGATCCGAATGTCGTCATCGGCAAGCGGCTCGACATCCTGCCGGTCGAGATCGTCGTGCGCGGTTATCTCGCCGGCACCACCGGCACCTCGATCCTGACGCTTTATAAGAAGGGCGAACGCGAGATGTACGGCATGCGTCTGCCCGACGGCATGCGCGACAATCAGATCCTGCCGGACCTCGTCATCACGCCGACCAGCAAGGAATTCGACGGCGGCCACGATGAGCCGCTGACCCCGGCCGAAATCATCACGCGTGGCCTTCTCACCAATGAACAATGGCAGACGCTGTCGACATATGCGCTCGCCCTCTTTGCCCGTGGCCGGGAGATGGCGGCGAAAAACGGGCTGATCCTGGTCGATACCAAATACGAGTTCGGCACCGATGGTGACGGCAACATTATCCTCGCCGACGAGATCCACACGCCGGACAGCAGCCGCTACTGGCTTGCCGAAAGCTATCCGGCAAGCTTTGCCGCCGGAAAACGCCCGGAAAGTTTCGACAAGGATTTCGTCCGCGCCTGGGTGGCGGAGCGCTGCGACCCCTATAAGGACGAGATCCCGGAAATCCCCGCCGAACTGATCGAGCAGACCTCGGCCGTCTATATCAAAGCCTACGAGGCGATCATCGGCGAGCGCTTTGTCCCAGACGATAGCGGCGAGACGCCGCTTGCCCGTGTCCGAAACAACCTCGCTCCCTATTTTCCTTGAAAAGGCGACAGACGAAAGCCGCCGGCCCGATCATCAGCTTGCGGCATCCCTTCCAATCGCGCTAGCATCGGAAAAAAGGGGTATCGGGCTCAGCCCGGCGGGGAACAAATGACAAGAAGGCCAAGACGCAAGGCCGAGGAAACGCGGGAAGACATTCTCTCCATGGCGGAGATGCTGTTTCGCGAGCGGGGCTTCGTTGCGGTGTCGATCGCCGATATCGCCGGCGCGCTCCACATGTCGCCCGCCAATGTCTTCAAGCATTTCCGTTCCAAGGTCGCACTGGTCGATGCGATCGCAGGACGTCATCTCGACGATGCTGCCGAGCGCTTCGCCGCCTTCGATGAGAAGCTGCCGCCAAAGGAACAACTGCTCCGCTTCATCCTGCGCCTGCTGGAAAGCCACCTGCAGGACATCCAGAAGAACCCTTACATCTTCGAAATGGTGCTTTCGACGATCGAAGCCAAACTCGAGGCCGGCAATCGCTATCGCGCCCGCATCGAGGCAAAGCTCGGCGAGATCATCCGTGAGGGCATGGCGGAGGGAAGTTATCATTGCCGCGATCCCGAAAGCGCGGCGCATACGGTGGCAGACGTCCTGGCCTGCGTGCTGCACCCTGTCCTGATCGCTCGCGACGACAAGGAGACGCTCGTGCACCGCGCCGAAAAAATCGTGTGTTTCGTCCATGCCGCACTGCAAAATAGCGCTTGCTAAGTGATGATTGCTGAATTACGTCACTTCGTAAAGCTTTTCTTAAATTCGGATGACGGCATTTGAAGCCAACGCAATCCTGACGCTTATGTAAGCCTGCGCTCGATCAAGCCGAGCCCGCAGGCCCGAGCTCGTAGATTGAACGGCGATTGCCACCGCACAGGAATTCAGCATGATACGGCGTGCCCTCCTCATCTCCTCGGCCCTGGCATTCGCAGCCCTTCTCGCCGCTTGCAGCGACAGTGGCTCCAAGCCCGCCGGCAATGCGGGTGCAGGCGCGGCGCAGCAGGCTGCCCTCGTCGGCGTGATCGCGTTGACGAAGGGCACGTTCCCGATCACCACGATCCTGCCCGGCCGTGCCGAGACATTTCAGACCGCCGATATCCGGCCGCAGGTTAGCGGCCTGATCCGCGAGGTCGCCTTTAAGGACGGCGGCGAAATCAAGAAGGGCGACCTTCTCTACCAGATCGAGGATGCACCCTACATCGCCGCCGTCGAGCAGGCCAAGGCGGCGATCTCCAAGGCGCAGGCGAGCGTGCCGAGCGCTGAAAGCAATCTCGACCGCTACCAGCGCCTCGTCGGCAGCGGCGCCACCCAGATCGAATTCGAAACAGCCAAGACGACGCTGCTCCAGGCCAAGGCCGAAGTCGAGTCGGCGAAGGCCTCGCTTTCCGCTGCACAGATCGACCTCGACCACACCAGGATCGTCGCCCCCTTCGATGGCATCATCGACCAGACGGCCGTTAATGTCGGCAACGTCGTCTCGGCCAACCAGACGACGGCGCTGACGACGATCCGCCAACTCGATCCGATCTACATCTCGCTGACGGAATCGAGCACCAACCTCTTGAAGCTGCGCGATGCTATGGCCGCCGGCGACATCAAGGGCGAAGCCAACGTGGTCTTCCATCTGATCCTGGAAAACGGCAAGGAATACAATCAGCAGGGCAAGCTCGACATGTCGAAGCAGGTGGTCAGTGAGACGACCGGCACCTTCATCATTCGTGTGCTCTTTCCCAATCCCGACCGTATCGTGCTGCCCGGCATGTATGTGCGCGCAACCGTCGAGCTCGGCGCCGAGGCCGGCTATGCGCTGCCGCAGCTGGCGACGAGCCGTGACGCCAACGGCCGGTTGACGGCACAGTTCATTTCCGCCGACGGCAAAGTCGAAACCCGCGCCTTCGAGAACAGCTCGCCCTCCAACAATTTTTGGCTCGTGACCGAAGGCATCAAGGACGGCGATCAACTGATCGTCAGCGGCCTGCAATCGATCACCTCAGGCATGCCGGTGAAGCCGGTCCCGATGAAGATCAATGACGCCGGCGTGGTCGTGCCTGCCGAGCAGCCCGCGGCCGGTGACGCTGAGAAGCCCGCGGCGAAGTAATCGCCGCAGGCCCGCATCGTCACCGTCTCAGCCGCACAGGAACAACCGATGGCCAAGTTTTTCATCCGACGTCCGATTTTCGCCTGGGTCATTGCGATCACCATCATGCTCGCCGGCCTGCTGGCGATCTTCACGCTGTCGATCTCGCAATATCCCGACATCGCCCCGACGACGGTTCGCATCAACGCCACCTATCGCGGCGCCAGCGCCGAGACTGTCGAGAAGTCGGTGACGACGATCATCGAGGACGGCATGACCGGCCTCGACGACCTCACCTACATGACCTCGACCTCATCGACGGGTTCGGCCAGCATCCAGCTCACCTTCGGGACGAGCGCCGACCCCGATATCGCCCAGGTGCAGGTGCAGAACAAGCTGCAGCTGGTTCAGTCGCAGCTTCCAAGCGACGTCATCGATGCCGGCATCAGCGTCACCCGCTCGACCTCGAGCATCCTTCTCGTCGGCTCGCTCGTCTCCACCGACGGCAAGCGCAACTCTGTCGACCTCGGCAATATCATGTCGACCTCGATCGAGGATCAGATCCAGCGCCTGGAAGGCGTCGGCAGCATCAATGTCTTCGGTTCGGGATATGCCATGCGCGTCTGGCTCGATCCGTTCAAGCTTTTGAAATACCAGTTGACGCCGAGCGACGTGACGTCAGCCATCCAGGCGCAGAACACCCAGGTTTCCGTCGGTTCGCTCGGTGCCCAGCCGACGATCCCCGGCCAGCAGATCAACGTCACCATCACCGCCCAAAGCCAGCTGACCACCGTCGCCGATTTCGAGCACATCATCCTGAAGGTCGAAAAGGACGGCGCGACGGTGCGCCTGAGCGACGTCTCGCGCATCGAGATCGGTCAGGAAAGTTACGGCGGCAGTTCGCGGTACAACGGCCAGCCGTCGACCGGTTTCGCCGTCAACCTTGCGATCGGCGCCAACGCCATCGATACCGCCGCCCGCGTGCGCTCCGCGCTCGAGGTTATCGGCCGCGGTCTGCCGGCAGGTGTCGAGATCACCTATCCCTACGACACCACGCCCTTCGTGGAACTGTCGATCGAGAAGGTGGTGCACACGCTGATCGAGGCGATCGTGCTCGTCTTCGTGGTGCTGCTCGTCTTCCTGCAGAATCTCCGTGCGACGCTGATTCCGACGATTGCCGTTCCCGTGGTGCTGCTCGGCACCTTCGGGGTGCTGGCGGTCACCGGCTATTCGATCAATACCTTGACGATGTTCGCCATGGTGCTGGCGATCGGTCTTCTCGTCGACGACGCGATCGTCGTCGTCGAAAACGTCGAACGCATCATGTCCGAAGAAAAGCTTTCGCCGCTCGAGGCGACGGAAAAATCGATGGGGGAGATCACCGGTGCCATTGTCGGTATCGCGCTCGTCCTCACCGCCGTCTTCATTCCGATGGCCTTCTTCGGCGGTTCGACCGGCATCATCTATCGCCAGTTTTCGATCACCATCGTCTCGGCCATGCTGCTGTCGGCGCTCGTCGCCCTCGTGCTGACGCCCGCACTTTGCGCCACGATGCTGAAGCCGGTCGGCGAACACAGGAAGCACCGCGTCGGCGACTGGTTCAACCGCAACTTCACGCGCTCGACCAACGGCTATGTCAGCACCATCGGCTATCTGCTGAAGCGGCCGATCCGCGTCATGCTGGTCTTCCTTCTGGTCGGCGCCGGCTGCGCCTATCTCTTCACCCGCCTGCCGAGCTCCTTCCTGCCGCAGGAGGATCAGGGCGTGCTGCTGACCATCGTCACCACGCCGCCGGGCTCGACCACGCAGCAGACCCAGGCAGTGGTCGAAAAGGTCGAGAAATATTATCGTGAAAACGAGAAGGACGCCGTCGATTCCGTGTTCGGCGCGCTCGGCTTCGGCTTCAGCGGTTCCGGCCAGAACAGCGCCATCGTCTTCACCAAGCTCAAGGATTTCTCGCTGCGCACCGATCCGACGCTGAGCGCTCAATCGGTCGTCAACCGGGCGCTTGGCAATTTCTTTGCGATCCGTGAGGCGCAGGTCTTCGCGCTGCTGCCGCCGGCGATTCAGGGTCTCGGCGTGTCGAGCGGCTTCTCCATGTATCTCGTCGATACCGGCGGTCATGGCAACGACGCCCTGACGGCCGCCTCCAAGCGGTTGATCCAGATGGGCAATAGCTCGGGCAAGATTGTCGCGCTGCGCAGCAGCAACAAGGAAGTCGAGCCGCAGATGCGCATCGTGCTCGATCAGGAAAAGATCGGCGCCATGGGCGTCGACATTACCTCGGTCAATTCGATGCTGTCGATCATCTTCACCGGCCGTGACGTCAACGACTTCACGCTGAACGGCGAGATCAAGCCGGTCTACGTCGAAGGCGATGCGCCCTTCCGCATGCAGCCGAGCGATCTGAACCACTGGTACGCCCGCAACAATGACGGCGAAATGGTGCCCTTCTCCGCCTTTACCCGCACGGAGTGGGTGAAGGGCGCGCCCTCGCTTGCCCGCTTCAACGCCGTTAGCGCCATTCCGCTCGACGGAGCGTCTGCACCCGGAGTTTCCTCCGGCGATGCGATGAACGAAATGGAAGCACTGACCAATCAGCTCGGCGGCGGTTATACGGTCGCCTGGCAGGGCATCTCCTATCAGGAGCGGCTGTCCGGTTCGCAGGCGCCGATGCTCTACGCGATCTCGGTTCTGGTCGTCTTCCTCTGCCTGGCAGCGCTTTACGAAAGCTGGTCGATCCCCTTCTCGGTGATCATGGCGGTGCCTGTCGGCATCCTCGGGGCGCTGACGGCGGCAACGGTCTTCGGGCAGGCAAACGACGTCTATTTCAAGGTCGGCTTGCTCACAACTATCGGGCTGGCGGCGAAGAACGCGATCCTAATTGTTGAATTCGCCAAGGACCGCATGGAAAGCGGCATGGGGCTCTACGAGGCGACATTGGAAGCGGCGAGGTTGCGGCTGCGGCCGATCATCATGACCTCGCTCGCCTTCATTCTCGGCGTCGTGCCGCTGGCGATCGCGACAGGCGCGGGCTCGGCGGCGCAGAATGCCATCGGCATCGGCGTTCTCGGCGGCATGCTGGCGGCCACAATGCTCGGAATTTTCTTCGTGCCGTCGTTTTTCGTCGTCATTCGACGCATCTTTGCCACACGCGCCAAAAATGCGGCAGGACTGTGATATAAATGCACTGTGATAATGCAGTTCCCGTTGCTACATTGCGCCCGACTGCTTCGGTGTGTTTTTTTGGTATGACGAGGCGCGGCGGCGATAGTGAAGCATGAAGCTTCGGACAAGAATTGACTTGCTCGAGTACAGGATGAAATGAATGGTATCTCTTCGTTTTGCCACACCGGCATTATTGTTATTGTTGTCGGGCTGCGTCGTAGGCCCGGATCATGCTCCTCCTGAAATGCCGCTGCCCGCCAAATTCGGAGAAGGCGGAACGAAGAGTGTAGGCGACGTTGCAACCGCAGCTTGGTGGACCGCCTTCAGCGATCCCAAACTGAATGGCTATGTCCAGGCCGGACTCGATCAGAACCTGACCGTCCAGCAGGCGATCGAACGCATCAATTCGGCTTCCGCCAACGTCATCGCCGCCGGCGCCGGCGGCCTGCCGAACCTGAACGTCGGCGCTTCGCACACGATCAGCGGCCAGAAGGGCGAGCTCCGCACACAGTTCGACACGCGCAACACCAGTGCCGGCGACGTCCAGCTGAGCTGGCTGCTCGACCTCTTCGGCCTCTACAAGCGCAGCACCGAGAGCGCGCTTGCGTCGCTCGATTCAGCATACGCATCCGCTGATGTCGCCAAGCTGACCCTCGTGCAGGATCTCGTCTCGAGCTATATCGACGTTCGCTATTATCAGCAGCGCCTGGCGCTTTCGAGGGCCAACCTGAAGTCTCGTCAGGAAACCTACGAACTGACCAAGTTCCAGCTTGAAGCCGGCGCCGCCTCGCGTCTCGACGTCGTTCAGGCCGAAGGCCTGGTGCAGTCGACGCTCGCCGAAATTCCCGGCCTCGAAACCAACATCCGCATATCGGCCCATCACATCGCCACGCTGCTCGGCCTGCCGGCCTCGGCTCTCGTCGATGAATTGCTGAAGGGCCGTGGCCAGCCGGTATTCCGCGGCGGCATCACCTCCGGCATTCCGGCAGATCTGATCCGCAACCGTCCCGACATTCGCGTAGCGGAGCGTGATCTCGCCGCCGCAACGGCCAATATCGGCGTTGCCCAGGCGCAGCTTTATCCGAGCATCTCGCTCAGCGGCTCGATCTCGCCGTCCTACATCAACCAGCGCGGCGTCCATGGCGGCCTGACCGGCTGGTCCTTCGGCCCGACCCTCAATCTGCCGATTTTCGACGGCGGTGCCCTGCGCGCCAACGTCAAAACTGCACAGTCCAATGCCGCCAGTGCCTATCTCAACTGGAAGTCGACGGTGCTGTCCGCCGTCGAACAGGTCGAGAATGCACTTTCGGCCGTCCGGCGTGACGCGCGCACGGTCGCAGCACTTCAGGCCCAAGTGAAGACCACGCAGGAAACGCTTGAGCTTTCCACAGCATCCTACAAGGACGGCGCCTCTTCGCTGCTCGACGTTCTGGACGCCCAGCGCCAGGTTTCGCTCGCTCAGGCAAGCCTTGCCGCAGCCGTCCAGCAGATGGCCAAGGACTATGTCTCGCTGAACATCGCAATCGGCGGCGGTTTCGCCCCCGGGGGCAAGACCACCGCACCGGCGGTGAAAGCTGTAGCCGTCAAGAGCTGATCTGCGTTTCGCCCTTCTAGAAAATACAGAGCCCCGCGATCATCTCGCGGGGCTTTTTCGTAGGTGCCGCGTGCCGCCACCGATAACTGCGCATAAGATGAATTTGGATTCGACAAGCTTCGATCTGCCGCTTGCCGGCGCGGCAAGCCTCAAACGGTTCGGGTGAAATCATGGGCGTCTGGATCGACACTGACATGGGCTTCGACGACATCGCCGCCATTCTGGTGGTGGGACAGTCGGAATTCGAGATCGACGGAATATCACTGGTCTTCGGCAATACGCCGCTGCCGCAGGTGAGGATAAACGCCGCCGGCGCCGCCGGCGCCTTCGGCTGGACGTTCCCGATCCACACCGGCCGCGCCATGCCCGTGCTCGGCAAGCTCGAAACCGCTCAGGCGATCCTCGGCGAAACCGGCATCTCCACCATCGGCAGGAGCCTGCCGCAGGCGGCTGCCCTTGCCAAAAGCGATGCCTTCGCAGCACTCTGCCGCTGGCTGCAGCGCAAAGGCCAGCACCGTATCCTGGCGCTTGGCCCGCTCACCAACATCGCCGCCGTGGCACTCGCCCGGCCCGATCTTGCCGCCCGCATCACCGAACTTGTCTGGATGGGCGGCGGCGTCACGTCAGGCAACCATACGGCCTCCGCCGAGTTCAACGCGCTCGCCGATCCCGAGGCACTCTCGATCGTCATTGCCCATGGCCTGCCGCTGCGCATGGTCGATCTCGACCTCTGCCGCAAGGTGCTGGCCAGGCCCGAAGACGCCGAGCCGATGCGCAATGCCGGCGGCGCCAACGCCGAACTCATCGCCGATATGTTTTCGGGTTATATCCGCATCGGCACCAGCCGCGGCCGCCCGGCGATGGCGATCTATGATCCTTCCGCCGCCGTCGCCTTCGTCACTCCGGATATCGTCAGCTTCCGCCCTGCCCGTATCGACGTCGAGCTGCAGGGCGCCTTGACCCGCGGCCGTACCGTCGTCGAGACCCGCGCCACGCATGCGACCTTCAATGCTCAATTCGCCGCCGACATCGATGCCGACATGGCGCGTGTCATCATTCTCGCTGCCCTGGTCAACGAGGCCCGCAAATGAACGTCACCGCTCGCCAAGAACCCGCCGATCTCAACGATCCCGCTTTGCGCGCCCGCGCCGTCACTGCTGCGCGCGGCGATGCCCCTTTCGACATGCTGATCACCGGCGGCCGGCTGCTCGATACGGTGACGGGCCTGATCCGGCAAGTCGATATCGGCCTCGTCGGCGCGCTAATATCAAGCGTTCATGCCCCGGCGAGCCGCACCGATGCCGCCGAGATCATCGATGCAGCGGGCAGTATCCTGACGCCCGGCCTGATCGACACGCACATGCATATCGAAAGTTCGATGGTGACACCCGCCGAATATACGAGCGCCGTCTTGCCACGCGGCGTCACCACGATCGTGTGGGATCCGCATGAATTCGGCAATGTCCATGGGCTCGACGGCGTGCGCTGGGCGATCGAGGCGGCGCGCAGCCTGCCGCTGCGTATGATCCTGCTCGCGCCCTCCTGCGTGCCCTCCGCGCCGGGCCTGGAACTTGCCGGCGCCGACTTCGATGCCTCCATGATCACCGAGATGCTGCACTCCTCCGCCATCGGCGGCGTCGCCGAAGTGATGAATATGCGCGGCGTCATCGACGGCGATCCGCGCATGACTGATATCGTCAATGCCGGCCTTGCCGCCGGCAAGCTCGTCTGCGGTCATGCACGCGGCCTCGAAGACGCCGATCTCAACGCCTTCATGGCATCGGGTATCACCTCCGACCACGAACTTACCTCGGGCGCCGATCTCCTCGCCAAGCTTTCCGCCGGCCTGACCATCGAACTGCGCGGCTCTCACGACCATCTGCTGCAGGAGTTCGTCGAGGTGCTGAACGGTCTCGGCCACCTGCCTGCGACCGTCACGCTCTGCACCGACGACGTCTTTCCCGACGAACTCCAGGAAGGCGGCGGCCTCGACGACGTCATCAGGCGCCTGGTGCGCTACGGCATGAAGCCGGAATGGGCGATCCGTGCCGCGACCTTCAACGCCGCACAACGTCTGAAGCGCTCCGATCTCGGCCTCGTCGCCGCCGGCCGCCGAGCCGACATCGTGCTCTTCGAAGACCTCGCGGAATTCCGGGCGCGGCTCGTGATATCAGGCGGCCGCATAATTGCCCGCAACGGCAGCATGCAGGTTGCCGTCCAGCAGATCGATACGGCACCGCTTGTCAATTCGGTGAAGCTGCCGCCGCTGACCGAGAATGACTTTCGCATTCCGGCGAAGGGCGAACGCGTCCGCGTCGCCACCATCGACCGTCCGCGCTTCACGCAATGGGGCGAGGCCGAAACCGAGGTCAGGGACGGTTTCATCGTGTCGCCGGCCGGCAGCGTCATGATTTCGGTCGCCCATCGCCACGGCAAGGCCGCCGCTGCCCCACGCATCGGCTTCCTCACCGGCTGGGGTGAATGGCGCGGCGCGTTCTGTACCACCGTTTCGCATGACAGCCACAACCTCACCGTCTTCGGCGGCAATGCAGGCGACATGGCGCTTGCCGCCAACGCCGTCATATCAGCCGGCGGCGGCATGGCCGTCGCCAAGGACGGCCGGATCGAGGCGATGTTGCCGCTGCCGCTCTCCGGCCTGGTGACCGATGCCTCGCTGAAGGACACGGCCCTGGCCTTTGCCGGCATCCGCAAGGCGATGGAAAAGATCGTCACGTGGAAGCCGCCCTATCTGGTCTTCAAGGCCTGCTTCGGCGCCACGCTCGCCTGCAATGTCGGCCCGCATCAGACCGATCGGGGGATTGCCGATGTTGTAACGGGCAAGGTGCTGGAAAACCCGGTACTGGCTGTTTGGTAGATCGACGAAAGCGCGGCTCCGCCAGAAGGCGCGCCGTGTGCTCCTCAAACATCTAACCGATCGAAGCATATCCCGGATGCGTTGTTCGATGAGGTTGGCCAGCCCGTCGAGCCCTGCTGTCATCTTTTTCGACCTCTCGTTCGGATCATTGTTGCAATTCATTCTTAATTGCACAATAGTCGAAGCAAGGGTCGTCAAGAATTTTTTGCAAATCATTCCGAATCGCAACTTGTTCGACTCTCCGCGAATTTTGCAATTCGGTCGCAATAGCAGAAAGAGGAGAAACATATGCTCTATGGGGAAAGACGGTCGGTTTTGGCCGGACTGATAGGGGTGGCATTCGCAGCCGTGCTGGTTGCCTTTCCCGCCGCTGCCCAACAGACAACCAATTCGAAGTTCAAGCTGGTGACGACCTTCACCGTAATTGCCGACATGGCAAAAAACGTGGCCGGTGATGCCGCGATCGTGGAATCGATCACCAAGCCGGGCGCGGAGATCCACAACTATGCGCCGACGCCGGGTGACATCCAGCGAGCACAAGGTGCACAGCTCATTCTTTGGAACGGCCTCAATCTGGAGCGCTGGTTCGAAAAGTTCTTCCAGAACCTGCACGACGTCCCCGGTGCCGTCGTCTCCGATGGCGTCGAACCGATGGGCATCTCGGAAGGCCCCTACGAAGGCAAGCCCAATCCCCACGCCTGGATGTCGCCGAAGAACGCCCTGATTTACGTCGACAATATCCGTGATGCTTTCTCAAAGTATGATCCGGCGAATGCGGAGACCTACAAGTCTAACGCCGAGGCCTACAAGCAGAAGATCGAAGCGACGATCACTCCGATCCGCGCCACCCTCGAAAAAATTCCCGAGGACAAGCGCTGGCTGGTTTCAAGCGAGGGCGCCTTTTCCTATCTCGCACGCGATTTCGGGCTGAAGGAACTCTATCTCTGGCCAATCAACGCCGACCAGCAGGGCACACCCCAGCAGGTCCGCAAGGTGATCGATGCGGTGAAGGAACACCAGGTTCCAACCGTCTTCAGCGAGAGCACCGTTTCCGACAAACCGGCCCGGCAGGTGGCGCGCGAAACCGGCGCGCATTATGGCGGCGTGCTCTATGTCGACTCGCTGAGCGAAGCCGACGGCCCGGTGCCAACCTATGTCGATCTTCTGCGCGTGACCTCCGATACCGTCGCGAAGGGTCTTGCCGATGGGTTGTCGCAATGACCGTGCTGCTTGGCAATCTTGTCCGCCCCGCATCCTCGGATGCGGGATCGGGGATCACGGTAAAGGATGCGACCGTCACTTACCGCAACGGACATACGGCCCTGAGGGACGCGAGTTTCCAGATCCCCACGGGCACGATCGCCGCGCTGGTCGGTGTCAACGGTTCCGGCAAGTCGACGCTCTTCAAGTCGATCATGGGTTTCGTGCGTCTCGCCAGGGGCCACATTCGCGTGCTTGGCATGCCGGTCGAAGAGGCGCTACGCAAGAACCTCGTCGCCTATGTGCCGCAATCGGAAGAAGTCGACTGGAACTTCCCAGTGCTGGTCGAGGATGTCGTGATGATGGGCCGCTACGGCCACATGGGCATGATGCGCATCCCGAAGGCCGCAGACCACGAGGCAGTGGCCTCCGCGCTCGTCCGCGTTGCCATGAGCGAGTTCCGCAAGCGCCAGATCGGCGAACTCTCCGGCGGTCAGAGGAAGCGGGTCTTTTTGGCGCGAGCACTGGCGCAGGACGGCCGGGTCATTCTGCTCGATGAACCCTTTACCGGCGTCGACGTAAAGACCGAGGACCAGATCACCAAGCTCCTGCGCGAACTGCGGGATGAAGGCCGCGTCATGCTGGTCTCCACCCATAATCTCGGCTCCGTGCCGGAGTTCTGCGACCGGACCATTCTGATCAAGGGCACGGTGCTCGCCTACGGGCCGACCGTCGAGACTTTTACGCAGGAAAATCTGGAAAAGACCTTTGGCGGCGTGCTGCGTCATTTCGTGTTCAGCGAAGCGCAGAACGGCAGGCCAACGTCGATCGGCGTCATAACCGATGATGAGCGCCCCCTGATCCTGCAGGGTGGCAAAGCGACTGCCCGGGGCCCCGATAGTGGCAATGGGGGCGGGGAATGATAGCCGACCTCCTGCAGCCCTTCACCTATGAATACATGCTCAATGCCATGTGGGTGTCCGCCCTTGTCGGCGGCGTCTGCGCTTTCCTCTCCTGTTATCTGATGCTGAAAGGCTGGTCGCTGATCGGCGACGCACTATCGCACGCGATCGTTCCCGGCGTCGCCGGCGCCTATATGCTCGGACTTCCCTTTTCGATCGGAGCCTTCTTTTCCGGAGGGCTCGCTGCCGCAGCGATGCTTTTCCTCAACCAGCGCACCAAGCTGAAGGAAGATGCCATCATTGGCCTGATCTTCTCCTCTTTCTTCGGGCTGGGCCTGTTCATGGTTTCGCTCCAGCCGATGGCGGTCAACATCCAGACGATCGTGCTGGGCAACATTCTCGCCATCACGCCCGAGGATACGCTGCAACTCGCCATCATCGGCTTCGTGTCACTCGCTGTCCTGCTCGTCAAATGGAAGGACCTGATGGTCACTTTTTTCGACGAGAGCCATGCCCGATCGATCGGTCTCAATCCGACCGCTCTCAAGGTCATTTTCTTCACGCTGCTGTCTGCCTCCACCGTCGCGGCGCTGCAGACAGTCGGTGCATTCCTCGTCATCTGCATGGTGGTGACGCCCGGCGCGACCGCCTATCTGCTGACCGACCGCTTCCCGCGGCTGCTTGTGATCGCCGTCATCATCGGATCGATGACCAGTTTCGTCGGCGCTTATGCAAGTTACTTCCTCGATGGCGCAACAGGCGGCATCATCGTCGTGCTACAGACGGCAATCTTCCTGATCGCGTTCTTCTTCGCACCCAAACACGGCATGCTGGCGGCGCGCAGACGCGCCGCGCAGGCGCTGGAGGCAGCGCCATGAACATGGTCGACACGCTTCTTTCGCCTTTCCAGTTCGGCTTCATGGTCAATGCGCTGGTGATCTCGGTGCTGGTCGCAATCCCGATGGCGCTGTTGTCCTGCTTCCTGGTTCTGAAAGGCTGGTCGCTGATGGGAGACGCCATCAGCCACGCCGTCTTCCCCGGCGTGGTTATCGCCTATATCGTCGGCATACCCCTTGCGGTCGGCGCCTTCGTGGCCGGCATGTTTTGCGCAATCGCCACCGGTTTCCTGAAAGATAACAGCCGCATCAAACAGGATACTGTGATGGGCATCGTTTTCTCCGGCATGTTCGGGCTCGGCCTGGTTCTTTATGTCAAGATCCAGTCCGACGTGCATCTCGATCACATCCTGTTCGGCGACATGCTCGGTGTCTCCTGGCGCGATATCGGGCAGTCAGCCGTCATCGCCGCGATCACAGCTGTTATTCTTGGTGTGAAGTGGAAGGACTTCCTGCTGCACGCCTTCGACCCTGCCCAGGCGAGAGCGGTGGGCCTCAGGATCAACCTGCTGCATTACGGCCTTCTCGCCCTCATCTCGCTGACGATCGTCGGTGCCTTGCAGGCGGTAGGCATCATCCTTTCGATCGCCATGCTGATTGCGCCGGGAGCCATCGCCTTCCTGCTCACCCGCAAATTCAGCACGATGCTGCTGCTCTCCGTGGCCATTGCGGTGATCGGCTCTTTTATCGGCGTCTACCTGTCCTTCTTCATCGACAGCGCGCCGGCGCCGACCATCGTGCTTGTGCTGGCGATCGGCTTCGTGCTCGCCTTCATCCATGCCACGCGCGGGACGGCCCGAGTCGAGGAATCGCCGATCGACTGATGGACATTGACGAAGTCGCTGTACGGAGGGCAATTGTTGCCAATGCAGAATGCAGAGAGGCGCGTAACGGTCGCTTTTGAATTGCTGCCTAATTCCTAAACTCGATTCCGGTTTGGACAATTGGGCAGCAGATAATTAAACCTTCAACTCCCGCTCGACCAGCGCCACCCAATAGGCCGCCCCATATCCCAGCGCTTCATCGTTGAAATCATAGGCCGTGTTGTGATGCAGAGCCCCGTCCACCGCCGGACCGTTGCCGAGCCAGACATAACAGCCCGGCGCGTTCTGGGCGAAGAAGGCGAAATCGTCGCCTGCCGTCGACGGCGGAAAGCTTGTCTGCACCTTCCCGCCGAAGACCGAGCCGGCCGCTGCCAGCGCCCGTGCCGTCACATCCGCGTCATTGATGACAGGCGGAATCCGCCGCTCGAATGCATAGTCCACAGCGATGCCGTACATGACCGCAGTGCCATGCGCCAATCGCCCGATCTCGGTCTCCAACTGGTCGCGCACATTGGGTAAATAGGCTCGCGCCGTCCCACCGATCTCAACGATATCAGGAATGACGTTCAGAGCCTTCGAGTCGCCCGCCTGCAGGAAACAGGCGCTGACGACGGCCGGTTGCAGCGGATCGACCACCCGCCCGACGATCGTCTGCAGCGACGACAGGAAGGTCCCGGCCGCCGTGATCGGATCGCGGCCGAGATGCGGCTTGGCGCCGTGCGTGCCGGTCCCACGGAAGGTGATTCGCCAGCTGTCGGAGGAGGCAAGCTGCGGCCCCTCGACCACGGCGATCTCATCGACTGCAAGCCCAGGCATGTTATGCAGCCCATAGACGGCATCGCAGGGGAAAAGCTTGAACAGCCCCTCCTCGACCATGCGCTTTGCTCCACCTCGCCCTTCTTCGGCCGGCTGGAAGATGAAATGCACCGTGCCGGAAAAATTCCGCGTCGCCGCAAGATGCCGGGCAGCGCCGAGGAGCATCGCCGTATGACCGTCATGGCCGCAGGCATGCATCTTGCCAGGCGCCGTCGATTTATAAGGCCGCTCCGCCATCTCAGGCATGGCAAGCGCATCCATGTCGGCGCGCAGCCCGATCCTGCGTGTGCCGTTGCCGAGCCGCAGTGTGCCGACCACGCCGGTACCGCCGAGACCGCGATGCACGGTGATGCCAGCCTCTTCGAGAAGCCTCGCGACGATGCCGGCGGTGCGCTCCTCCTCGAAACCGAGTTCGGGATGGGCGTGCAGGTCGTGGCGCAAGGCGGTCAGAAACGGCAGATCGTCTTTGATCCGGGCGGGAATGCTCATGAGCCTGGATATCCTGTCATAGGAAACGGGCGCCCAACCGGCGCCCGCGTCAGATCATTCCTTGTTCACCAAACGACCCACAAGTTCAACCCCCAGAACAGGATGATTTAGGCCGGCCTAAAATCCGAATCCTGTTCCAAATGAATGAGTTAGGGCATGATGTCATCCGAAACCCGATCACGCTTTTCGGTATCATGCTTTAGGCCTCCTCGACGAACACCTCCTCGCGCTTCTTCTTGACGCTCGGCAGGAAGACGACGATCAGCACGGCGACCGCAATGGCCAGAAGAATGGCGCTGATCGGCCGAGTAACGAAGGTGGTCGGATCGCCGCGCGACAGGATCATGGCGCGCCGGAGGTTCTCCTCGAGCAATGGCCCGAGCACGAAGCCGAGCAGAAGCGGCGCCGGCTCGCAGCGAAGCTTCGCCAGCACATAACCGATGAGCCCGAAGAAGGCCACGGCGTAGAGATCGTAGACGTTGGCGTTGACGCTGTAGACCCCGATGGAGCAGAAGGCCATGATGATGGGGAAGAGCACGTAATAAGGCACGGTCAAGAGCTTCACCCAGAGCCCGATCAGCGGCAGGTTAAGGATGACCAGCATCAGGTTGCCGATCCACATCGAGGCGATGATGCCCCAGAACAGCGCCGGCTGCTCGGTGGCGACGTTCGGACCGGGTACGATGCCTTGGATGATCATCGCCCCGACCATCAGCGCCATGACGGGATTGGCCGGAATGCCAAGCGTCAAGAGCGGAATGAACGAGGTTTGCGCGCCGGCATTGTTCGCCGATTCCGGTCCGGCAACGCCGGCAATCGCACCCTTGCCGAATTCCTCCGGCGTCTTCGACATCCGCTTTTCCACCGTGTAGGAGGCGAAGGCCGCGAGAATGGCGCCACCACCCGGCAGGATGCCGAGCGCCGAACCGATTGCCGTACCGCGAATGACCGGCGCAATCATCTCCTTGAATTCCTGGCGGGACGGCAAAAGGCCGGTGACCTTGGCCATCAGCACCGTGCGTGTCGACTCGCCCTCGAGGTTGCGCAGGATTTCCGCCACGCCGAACACGCCGACGGCAAGCGCCACGAAGTTCAGCCCGTCCGCATATTCACGGATGCCGAGCGTGAAGCGCGGCGTGCCGGTGTAGATGTCGGTGCCGACGAGGCCAAGCAGCAGCCCGAGCGCCACCATGGCCAGCGCCTTGACGACCGAGCCATGCGCGAGTGCGATCGAGGAGACGAGGCCGACGATCATCAGCGAGAAATATTCCGCCGAGCCGAATTGCAGCGCGATTGCAGTCAGCGGCGGTGCGAAGATCGCGACGAGGAAGGTCGAGACCGTGCCGGCAAAGAACGAGCCGAGCGCCGCGATCGCAAGCGCTGCGCCGGCCCGGCCCTTGCGGGCCATCTGGTAGCCGTCGATCGCGGTCACGGCCGAGGAGGATTCGCCCGGCATGTTGATCAGGATCGCCGTCGTCGAGCCGCCGTACTGCGCGCCGTAATAGATGCCGGCGAGCATGATCAGCGAGGAAACCGGTTCAAGCTGGAAGGTGATCGGCAAGAGCATGGCGATCGTCGCCGTAGCGCCGATCCCGGGCAGCACGCCGATCAACGTGCCGAGCAGCACGCCGATCAGGCAGAAGAGCAGGTTTTCCGGAGTGCCGGCTGTTGCAAAGCCGAGCGCGAGATTGCTGAAAAGATCCATCATCGTCTCCTAGAACCGGACCCAGGGGCCGAAGCGCTCGAACGGCAGGCCGAGCCCGTAGCTGAAGACCCCGACCGAAAAGATCGTCAGCAGCAGCGACAGCACGATCGCGAAGAACACGTTCATCTTTTGCGATGCGAAGCAGGCGATGAAGGCGGTGAGGAACAGTGACGGCGCGAAGCCGAGACCGCGCACCGTCAGCCCGAAGAACACCGGCGCCGGCAGGATGAAGAGCATGCCGCGCCAGGCAAACGGGTCGATCGGCTCGCCCTCGACCCGCAGCGCCTGAATGAAGATGATCGCGCCGAGAAGCACGAGCACGGCGGCAAGCACCAGCGGGAAATAACCAGGCCCCATGCGCACTGACGTGCCGAGGTCGAGCCCCAGCGACTGGATGGCGAAGAAAGCGCCGGTCGCGACGAAAAGCGTGCCGCAAATCGCATTGGTGGTATCGAAACTGATGGATTTCATGGTTTCTCCTGGGGAGATGGTTCGTGACGCTGCTGCTGCGATTGCCCTCATCCGTCTGCCGGCACCTTCTCACCGCATGCGGGGAGAAGGGAAGTAGCTGCGAGCCCTTTGCCCTCTTGCCGCCGTTGAGTGACGCAAGTCCCCTCTCCCCGTTCACGGGGAGAGGGTTAGGGTGAGGGGCTCATCCAGCATGTCCTGACGAGGATAATCCTCAGTCGGCATATTCGCCAGCGGCCTCGATCACCGTTTTCCAGCGGGCAATCTCGCTTTCGAGCTTGGCCTTCAGCGCAGCCGGCGTCGCATCGGCGTCGGAGGATGGCGCCGTGCCGAGCTCGGCGAAGCGGGCGCCGACATTTGGATCCTTCAACGCCACCTGCAGCGACTTCGACAGACGTTCGTTGATTTCGGCAGGCGTGCCCTTCGGCGTGTATATGCCGTGCCAGATGCCGACTTCAAAACCGGGCAGACCGGCTTCGACGGCCGTCGGAATGTCCTTCATCACGTCGAGACGCTTCGGCGAGGTCACGGCATAGGCCTTGATCGTGCCGCCCTGGATCTGCTTCGTCGTGTTGGTCGTCTGGTCGCACATGACGTCGACCTGACCGCCGAGAAGATCGGTCATGGCAGGGCCGGTGCCCTTATAGGGAACGGTCGTCAGCGGCGTCTGGATGGCGCTCATGAACATCATGCCGCAGAGATGCGAAGCCGCACCGATGCCGGCATTGGCGACCGTCACCTTGTCCTTGTTGGCCTTGATATAATCGATCAGCCCCTTGAGGTCGGCCGGCTCCATGTCCTTGCGGGCGACGATCGTCATCGGCACCTCGGTGACGAGGCCGACATAGTCGAATGCGCCGAGCGTGTCGTAGGCGAGCTTGCGGTAGAGCGTGGCGCTGGTCGCCATGCCGATATGATGCAGCAGGATGGTGTAACCGTCGGGATCGGCATTCGCCACGCGGCCGGCGCCGAGCGTGCCGCCGGCGCCGCCGACATTTTCGACGACGATCTGCTGGCCGAGATCCTTCGACATGGATTCGGCGACGAGGCGCGCGACGGTATCCGTCGGGCCGCCGGCCGCAAAGGGCACGACCATGGTGATGGTGCGCTCGGGATAAGTCTGCGCCGAAGCGGCGCCGGCGAGAAGAGAGACCGCGGCAGCCGCGGTCAGGCCGAGCATGGCCTTCAGAATTTTCATCGTTTCCTCCCTGAAAATAAGCAAGCCCGCCGACACATCCTCCGCGCCGGTTCGGATAGCCTATTTGCCGCCTGGAAAAATCGATCGGCAATCATTGCAGTCGCTTTCGAAGGACGATTTTACGACAGTGCGATGCAGCATGGGTCGATTTGGAAACAAACGGCTCTGGCGGTGGGTGGAAATCCACCCATCGCACCGCAAAAATTGCAGCGCGCCCCAAGCACCCGGTTTAGCTTTCGGTGGTCAGCATCCGCTTGTCGAGACCATATTTCTGCATCTTCTCGTAGAGGGTCTTCCGGGAAATGCCGAGCGACTCATAGACCGGCCTGAGGCTGCCGCCATGCGCCACCAGCGCGCTGGCAATGACCCCGCGTTCGAATTCGGCGACGCGCTCCGCAAGCCCGGTCGCCTCCTCGGCTTGCCGCCCGCCATTGTCGAGACCGAGGACCAGACGGTCGGCGGCATTCCTCAGCTCACGCACATTGCCGGGCCAGTCGCGCTGAGCAATGTCGGAAATAACGTCTGGCGGCACGGTCATCTCGTCGCGGCCGTAGCGGGCCGCCGCCTCCCGCACCAGCTGCAGGAAAAGCAATGGAACATCCGCCCGCCGCTGCGACAGCGACGGCACGTGCAGCGTCGCGACGTTCAGCCGATAGAAGAGGTCGGCGCGGAAGCGCCCCGCCGCCACCTCCGCCTCCAGATCGACCTTGCTTGTCGCAATGAAGCGCACGTCGAGCGCCACCACCTCGTTCGAACCGAGCCTGGAGATCACCCGCTCCTGCAGCACCCGCAGGAACTTCGCCTGCAGGTCGAAGGGCATGGAGCCGATCTCATCGAGCAGGATCGTGCCGCCGCGCCCGTGTTCGAATTTTCCATAGCGCGGCCTTACCGCGCCCGGAAAGGCACCCGCCTCATGGCCGAAGAGCTCGCTTTCGATCAGGTTCGCCGGCAGTGCGGCACAATTGATCGCGATGAACGGCCGGCTCGCCCGGGCGCTTATGTCGTGGAGCGCCCGCGCCACCACCTCCTTGCCGGCCCCGGTCTCGCCGACGATCAGCGTATCGGCGTCGCTCGCCCCGATCGCCCGGATGCGGTAGCGCAGATCCACCATCACCTGCGTGCGCCCCGGCAGCCGCGCCTCGATATCGTCGCGCTTGCCGGCGACCGCTTTCAGCAGCCGGTTTTCGAGCACGAGGCCGCGCCGCTCCATCGCCCGGCGGATGACGCCGGCAAGCATCTCAGGCGTGAACGGCTTCTCGATGAAATCATAGGCCCCTTCGCGCATCGCCTTCACCGCAAGCTGAACGTCGCCGTGGCCGGTAACGAGAATGACCGGCACCTCCGGGTCGAGTTCGCGGATCTTCTGCATCAGCGTCATGCCGTCGATGCCGGGCATACGGATATCGCTGACGACGACGCCGGGAAAGCTGTAGCCGATCAGCTCCAGCACGTGGTCGCCGTTCGAATAGGTCTCGACACTGAAGCCGGAGAGCTCCAGCGCCTGCGCCGTCGAACGGCGCAGTTCCTCCTCGTCGTCAACCAGCAGGATCTTCGCATCGTTCATTCCGCTGCCTCCGGCATCAGCCCTGCCGCCGATTGCAGCTCGATGCGGAACACCGCGCCCCCTTCGGGATGATTGGCAGCACCAAGGCTGCCGCCGAAATCCTTGATGATGTTGTAGGAGATCGAAAGCCCGAGGCCGAGCCCCTTGCCGACGCCCTTCGTCGTGAAGAAGGGATCGAAGATGCGCTCGGCGATCGCCGCCGGCACGCCCGGCCCATGGTCTCGCACCGTCAGCACCACCTTGCCGGCCTCCTCGAAGGCCGATACCTCGATGCGCCGATCATCCAGCCCCTCCACCGCATCGGCCGCATTCGAAATCACGTTCACCAGCACCTGCTGCAGACGCACCGAACCGGCGCGCACCACCGGCGGACGCGGCCCGAGAGCGAGCAGCAGTTCGGCATCCGCCGCCTTCAGCCGCCAGGCGATAATCTCGAGCGTATCGCGCATCGCCTCGTCGAGGGAAACGGGACCGAGCTTCTCGTTCGGCTTGCGGGCGAAGTTGCGCAGGTGCCGGCTGATTGTAGCCATACGGTCGATCAGCCCGCCGATACGCCGGATATTGTCCCGCGCCTCCTCCGTCCGCCCACGGTCGATGAGAACGGAGGCACTGTCCGTATAGGTCTTGGCGGCGGCGAGCGGCTGGTTGAACTCGTGCGAAAGGGCAGCAGACATCTGCCCTAGCCCAGCAAGCTTGCCCGCCTGGATCAGATCGGCCTGAGTCTGCCGGAGCTGTTGCTCGGTCAGCCGCCGTTCGGCGATTTCTTCTTCGATGCGGCTGTTGACTCGGGCAAGATCGGCTGTGCGCTCCTCGACGCGCCGCTCCAGCTCGTTGCGGGCTTCGGCTTGCATCTGCATGCGCTCGGCAAGCCGCGCCCGCCGCTGGCGCAGAACCGCGACTGCGAGCCCGGCGATGCAGAGGAAGAGAAAGACTGCCGCAAGCGCCGTGCGTGCCTGGGCACGGATGGAACTCGTCTCCATCAGCACGTTCACCGTCCAGTCCTCGGCCGGCATGTAATGCGAGAGCACCAGATATTCACTCGAACCGCGCTCGCCGGCCAGCGTCATCAGCTCATGCTGCTCGAAGTGGTGACGCGTCACCGGCAGCGCCGCCAGCCTGGCATTGGCATAACGTCGCGACGCCTCGGTGCGGGCGACGCGGTCGGCCGTCAGCGGCAGGATCGCGCCATAGAGCCATTCCGGGCTGCCGGACATGAAGATGATGCCCTCCGGATCGGAAACGAAAATCTTGTATTCGCCGCCGCCCCAGGAGGATTCGATCATGTCGATATCGACTTTGAAGACGATGACGCCGCGAATATCCGCGCCGGTTCGGATCGGTGCGGCAAAATAATAGCCGCGCTTCAGCGAGGTGGTGCCGAGCGCGTAAAATCGTGCCTGCCGGCCTTCGACCGCATCTTGGAAATAGGGCCTGTAGCTGAAATTCTGCCCGACGAAGCTTGCAGGCCCATCGTAATTGCTGGCCGCGATCGTCTCTCCGTCTGGCTTCACCACATAAATATCGGAGGATTTCAGCAGCCCGTTGATCTCCTTGAGATAGAGATTGGCCGCATCGCGCAGCGCCGCATCTTCAGGCGCGCTCACCAGTTCCTTGATGTCGTCGTGATCGGCGATCAGCGCCGGCAGCGCCTCGTAGCGGTTGAGATGACCGCTGAGTGCCGAAACGGCAAGGCGCAACGCCGTCCCCGCCTGCGCCGAGGCTTCCTCCATATAGGCGCGCGTCGCAATCGCGCTGCCATAGTTGAAGAAGGCGAAGATGATCAGCGGCACCACCAGCAACGCCGCTATCGCACGATATCTCGAAGACAGAACCGGCTCCTCCCCTTTTCTGCCTCCACTCCCCAGCGAGGCATATCCAACGGACCGAGTTTAGAGGGGTGGGTAGGGATTTCCAAGGGGCCGCCGAAACTTGACACCCGGCAGGGGCCGATGTCCTATTGCTGCACCGCAAGGAGGCTCCGCCCATGAGCGACGACCAGACGCCCGCCGACAGCAAACTCACCACATCCAAGCGTCGCTGGGCGGCAGAGGGCAAGTTCCTGACCGGCCGTATCAGCCGTCCCGAAACCGAGCGCCTGCCGCCCGGCCAGCACCTTGTCAAGAACTGGCCGGTGCTCGATCTCGGCCAGCAGCCTGTCATCTCGACCGAGACCTGGCGGCTCGACGTGCGCGGCCTCGTCGAAACGACGCTCGCCCTCACCTGGGCCGACTTCCAGGCGATCGAACAGAGCACTGGGGTGAGCGATATCCACTGCGTCACCACCTGGTCGCGCTACGACAACAAATGGAAGGGCGTTTCGACCCGCGATCTGCTCGACCTCGCCATGCCGAAGCCGGATGCGGCTTACGTCATGCTGACGAGTTACGACGGCTATACCACCAACTTGCCGCTCGCCGATTTCGCCGCCGAGGATGCGATTCTCGCCACCGTCTGGGAAGGCCTGCCGCTGACGCCGGAGCACGGCGGCCCGATGCGCCTCGTCGTACCGCATCTCTATTTCTGGAAAAGCGCCAAATGGCTGCGCCGCATCGAGCTGATGCCTGCCGACCAGGCCGGCTTCTGGGAAAAGAACGGCTACCACATGTATGGCGATCCGTGGCGCGAGCAGCGCTATTCCGACGATTGAGCTTTTGGCCGCGAGAAACGGCGAAGCGCAAACACGCCAAGGCCGAACAAAGAGGCAAGCCCCGTCAGTGATGCCACGCTGGCGGCATGGAATGGGATCCCGCTCCAGCGCGGCTTGACGATATCGGCTGTGTTGAAGGCTTCGCCGCTGAACCGGCAGCTGATCAGCGCAAGACCGCGCCGCACCATGTCGGCGTCGACCGCGGAAATGATTTCACCCGCCGCAGCAGCCTCCCGCGGCATCTCGCGCATCGAAAGCAAGACCGCCTTGGTCGCGGCGAGATAGGCATGGGCGCATTCGTTGAACGGGCTTTCCTCATCCGTCACGCTGCCCGGCATCCGGCCCCATAGACAGTAAGAATACTGGATCTCGGCATAATTCAGCACGCGCCGGAACGGCTCGTTCGTATCGACGGCGCGGGATGCAAGACCGATGATCCGACCGCGATAGTCAGACATGACAGCCATCTCGCCATGGGAAATCTCCGGGATATCCAGCCCGGCATGGCTGCCGCCGTCGCTGCTGCGGCTATGGGCAAAAGCGCTTCCAGCGACCACACAAAAAAACGCGGCGGCAGAAAGCGCCGTCAGCAGCAGTGATCTGGCTCTGTCGTTTTTCATAATCGCCCGAAAGTTCAGGGCGCCGGCAAAGCGGCGCCCTTCGATGCGTTCAGTGAAATGCCGTTGCCGGCCGGCTGCGTTGTCCGCCCCTGACCGCAAGTCGCTTTTCCGCCAGCGCCCCGAAGGCGAGACCGAGCGTTGCCCAGAGGATCACATGCATGCCGAGTGAGGTCGTGCGGAACCGCCAGAGCACCATCGCCGAGAAGTTCTCCGGCACCTCGTTGATCGGCGGCAGCAGGTAGAGCACGACGCCGATGAAGACGAGATAGGCGATGCCGGCGATAATCGCGCCGTTCCAGAGACCGAAGCGCTCGGAAAGACGACGCGACAGCGCCACAGCAGCGACGAGCGCAGCAAGCGACACGACGATCATCAGGAAGAACAGCTCGGTCCTGGCGCCGATCGTATCGGGATTGCCGACCGCCGGCGGGTTGGCCGGATACTTGATCCCGGGAACGAGGACGACCGCCACGAAGGCGGCAATGGCGATGACGGCCGAGGTGCCGCGCGGCGAAAGGCTGCTGAAGCGGCCGTGCACGAAAGCGAAAGCGAGCGCGAAGAGCCCGCCGACGGCGACGCTGTAGGCCATGACGCCGGTGAAAAGGCCGAGACCGGCCTGCGTGGCGCGGCTGACGATTTCAGGTTCGGCAGCCTCGCCGGCCGTCTGGGCGCTCGCCTCTTCAAAGGCGATCGCCGCATCGACCAGCGGCTCGCCGAAGGTATGGGCGAAAGCGAAAACGAGAATGCCAGCCATCAGGCCCGCGAGCATGCCGCGAAGCAGAAGGTTTCCAACCATGTCAGGAACTCCGATCGCGACGCGATTAGTGGCAGGGAAAGCCGAGGAGATGGCGGCCGTCATGCACGAATTCATGCACATACATACCGTTGAACAGCGCTATTGCGCCTTCTTCGGTGCCGACGAAATAGAGGACGATGAGCATCAGCAGGCCGCCGAAGATCGCCCAAGGCAGGATTTCGCCTACAGGGATCGGCGCCGGTACAGCAACGGGCGCGAAAGTGGTGTCAGACATGTATTCCTCCGGGAATGACGCGTTCAGTCGAAAGAGTGCTTGTGCAGTAGGGTCTGACTTCCAGCGCGAAGAGCTTTCAACACGCTGGTCACAGTGGCGCGACCGCGCCGGACTTACACCGGCTTCCAAACCCGCAACAGCACGGTTATATCTGCACGCCGAAGAGACTGTCAACGAAACTTCACAAGCCGGCGAAGGACGCCGTCGCCGCATTCCGGGAGACGAGAACGACCGTGAACACGCGCATCACCTGGATCTGCCATGGCGCGACGGCAGCAAGCCGCAAGGCCCTGTTCCCGCTCGACGAACCGCTGGAGGACAAGGCCGTGGAGGAAGCCGGCAGGATGATCGCCCCCCGCGCCGACCGTATTGCCACGAGCCCCGCCTTGCGCGCCCGTCAGACTGCTGACGCGCTCGGCCTCGAAGTCCAAATAGATCAGGCGCTTTGCGACTGCGACCATGGCCGCTGGGCCGGCAGGTCGATCGCGACGATCGGGACCGAAGAGCCGGAGAACCTCATGGGCTGGATGAGCGATCCGGAGGCAGCCCCGCATGGCGGCGAGAGCCTTCTTGATCTGCGCACGCGCATCGCCGCCTGGATGGATGGCCAGACCGTCCTCGGCGGCCACGTCATTGCAATCAGCCATGCGGCCGTCATCCGGGCATCGATCGTGCATGTGCTGCAGGCGCCGCTCTCCTCCTTCTGGCTGAGCGACGTCGAGCCGCTTTCCGTCATCCGCATGACCAGCAACGCACAGCGCTGGTCTCTGCGCTTCCAGGATTAGAGACTGCTGATCTTATCCAGCTTTGCACAAGCAAATCGCGTCATCTCTGTTGAACCCGGCTTTGCGGGGACTACTTCCTTGTCCCAAGGAGATGGAAGAATGACATATGATTGGAGTGGCGAGCGCACGCGACGCCTGCGTTTCATGCGTGTCGCCACAGTCACGGTTCTGGTGGGTCTCATCGTCAGCGTTCCGCTGCTGATCGTCACCGCCTGAAGCACGAGAAAGGGCGAGCGATGCACTGGCACGCTCGCCTTCGTTCTTTTCCCGCATCAGCCAGTCTCCCGACCACGAGGGAATCGCGCTGACAACAACGCCTTGGTTCCCCACAAGCCCCGTCGGGACTCTCTGCGGCACAGCAACAGGCTGCCGCCTCCGATAATTCGCCTTCTGGTTTCAACAAACATTTCAGACTTTCGTGATATTTCCGCGAAGGTGGAGATGGAGAAGGCATAATGCCGGTGTTTTTCCAAAGCAGGGCCGGACGGCAGTGCGTGTCGATCGTGGTGTCTGGCGTGACCCTCTGGCTTCTCGGCACGCTGCTGCAGCTCGACGACAGCCTGGTCGCCTTCATGACCGGTTTCGGCGAGTACGGCGCCGACAAGCTTGTTCTGGCGCTCGGCATCGCCGGCGCCATGAGCTTCATCTATTCGGTGCTGCGTATCGCCGACCTGCGCAAGGAAACGGAACTGCGCGCCGCCGCCCAGGCAAAGGCCGATTGGACCGCAACCCACGACCATCTGACCAAGCTGCCGAACCGCTACGCCTTCGAGCGCAAGATCCTGTCACGGCCGATCACGGACGACGAGGCCGAGATCGAGGAGTGGGACCGCAACGTCACTATCTTCTGCGTCGACCTCGACGGCTTCAAGAAGGTCAACGATCTCGTCGGGCATAAGGGCGGCGACATCCTGTTGATCGAGGTTGCCAGACGCATCTGCGCGCTCGGCAATGCCGACTGCGTCTATCGCTTCGGCGGCGACGAATTCATCATCGTCGCCTTCGCCCTGACGGCGCAGCGCGAGGAGCGTTTTGCCAAGCTGCTGATCCAGGCCGTCACCCGGCCGATCCATATCGATGGCTTTGCCGTCGAAGTCGGCGCCAGCGTCGGCTACGACCGCTGGGCCGAGGGAGCCGAACCGCTGGAAGATGCGGCCCACCGTGCCGACCTCGCCATGTACGAGGCGAAATCACGTGGACCCAACCACTATTTCGTTTTCGAAGCCTCGATGCAGAACAAAGTAACGGAACGCGCCGCGCTGGAAACCAGGCTGCGCGCTGCAATCTCCAACAAGGCGATCAAGCTCTTCTATCAGCCGCTGATCGACCTGAAGACCGGCCAGCTCTGCGGCTTCGAGGCCCTAGCGCGCTGGATCGGCGACGACGGCGCCAACATCCCGCCGCCGGTCTTCATCGGCATCGCCGAGGAAAACGGTATGATCACCGCATTGTTCGAGGATCTTCTTGCCCAGGCCTGCTGCGACGCCCTCACCTGGCCGGAGCATGTGATGTTGTCCTTCAACGTCTCGCCGGTGCAAATGGAAGACAAATTGCTGACCTCCCGCATCCTCAAGGTCCTTTCGGCCAGCCGGCTGTCGCCGCAGCGCCTGGAAGTGGAGATCACCGAAAATGCGCTGATTCAGGATCCCGCCGCGGCCGCGGCCATTCTCGATGAACTGCATGCAGCCGGCATCCAGATCGCCCTCGACGATTTCGGCACGGGCTATTCGAGCCTCGCCCAGCTCGCCCGCTATCGTTTCGACAAGATCAAGATCGACAAAAGTTTCATCGCCACCTATCGCGACGACGAGCGGCAGGAAGAGATCGTCCGCGCCATGCTCGGCCTCGGCAGGAGTCTCAAAATCAAGACGACTGCGGAAGGTATCGAAGAGCACGGCCAGCTCGCCTTCCTGCTGCAGCTCGGCTGCGACATCGGCCAGGGCTATCTTTTCGGCAAGGCGATGCCCGCCGCCGAGGCGGGCATCTTCATCAGCGATCGCAATGCCAGTCTGGCCTCCACGGCCTGACGAAGCGCTCTAACCTTTTGTTTTGACGCAATTCCCGGCAAAACCGCTTCGCGCTTTACCGGCGGAATTTTCTCTAAAAAACCTGGCGCAGGGTCACGAACAGCACGAAGGCGATCGCAATCCGAGACCGGCAGGCCGAGATGATCGGCCGAAGCGATGGTGACCATCGCCACGACTTCGGCTGCCGCATCATAGGTCAGATGTGTCTTGCCGATCTTTTCGCCGACGGTGACGACGATGCGCTTCCAGCCCAGCGACAAAACCCACGGGTGGGTGAATAAATACCTTTCCGTCGGAAGCCCCGGCACTAAGTTCGGCTATCGTCACGCCCGCACGGAGTCTTGAAAACATGGAAACGACCGACCTGCTGCTGACCTTCAATGCCGGTTCCTCGACGGTCAAGATCGGCATCTTCGCGATCGACGGCGCCGAGGCGCGGCGTATCGGCAAGGGCGTGATCGATTTCCGCGCCGAACCGCTCGCGCTCAGGCTGACGAAAGGGCGGCAGACAGTCGAGAGGCCGTTGAAGGCCGAGGTGACGGATGATTTGCACGGCGTCATCGATGAGACCTTCGCGCTTCTCGCCGATGATTTCGACATGACCGCCACGCGCGCCGCCGGCCACCGCGTCGTCCATGGGGGCGACCGCTTCACGAGAGCGATCGCCCTGGACGCCGCCGCAATCGATGCCGTCGATGCGCTGACCCCGCTTGCGCCCCTACACCAGCCGCAGGCGCTGCGTTTCATCCGCGCGCTCCGGCATCTGAAACCGCATCTTGCCCAGACGGCCTCCTTCGACACAGCCTTCCACGCCACGCAGGACGATCTTGTTCGCCGCTTCGCCATTCCCCGCGCCCTGCATGACGAGGGCATCAAGCGCTACGGCTTCCACGGCCTGTCCTATAAATTCATCGCCGGCGAGCTCCGCCGCCAGGCGCCGCGCGCGGCAAAAGTGGTCGTCGCCCATCTCGGCAGCGGCGCCAGCCTCTGTGCGCTGGATGACGGCGTCAGCCGCGATTGCAGCATGGGCTTTTCGACGCTCGACGGCACCCCGATGGCGACGCGCCCGGGCTGGCTCGATCCCGGCGTCATCCTGCATCTGGCCGGTCAGAAGAAACAATCCTTGGAGGAGATCGAGGACCTGCTCTATCATCGTTGCGGCCTGCTCGGCGTCTCCGGCATCAGCGCTGATACGCGCGAGCTGGTGAAGGACGGACGGCCAGAGGCGCGCCAGGCGATCGACCTCTTCACCCTGCGGATTGCCGGCGAAATCGGCCGCATGGCGGCAACGCTGAGCGGCCTTGACGCCATCGTCTTCACCGCCGGTATCGGCGAACATCAGCCGGAGATCCGCGAAGGCGTGGCCAAGCGGCTGTCCTGGCTTGGCCTTGCGATCGACGAAAAGGCCAATGCCGCCAATGATTTCACCATCAGCACGCGGGAAAGCCGCATCGCCGCCCATGTCATCGCCACCGATGAAGAGCAGATCATCGCCGACGAGGCGCTAACCGTTCTTCGCGGTGCTGATCCAGATCAACAGCTTGCCGGCATCAGCCGGTAGAATTGACGTTGAAGACGTTTTCGAACGGGAGAAACCCATGGAAAAGCATGTCTCGACCGCCGCCCTGACCGACACCGAACTCACGCTCATCGACCGCTACTGGCGCGCCGCCAACTATCTCTCGGTTGGCCAGATCTATCTGCTTTCCAATCCGCTGCTGCGTGAGCCGCTGAAAGCCGAGCACATCAAGCCCCGCCTGCTCGGCCACTGGGGCACGACGCCCGGCCTCAACTTCATCTATGCGCATCTGAACCGCCTGATCCGCGCCCGCGACCTCGACATCATCTATATGTGTGGTCCCGGCCATGGCGGGCCGGGCATGGTTGCCAACACCTATCTCGAAGGCATCTACAGTGAGATCTATCCCGAGATCTCCGAGGATGCCGAAGGCATGCGCAAACTCTTCCGGCAATTTTCCTTCCCCGGCGGCATTCCGAGCCATGCGGCACCGGAAACGCCAGGCTCTATCCATGAGGGCGGCGAACTCGGTTACGCCCTGGTCCATGCCTATGGCGCCGCCTTCGACAATCCCGACCTGATCGTCGCCTGTGTCGTCGGCGACGGCGAGGCCGAAACCGGGCCGCTCGCCGCGAGTTGGCATTCCAACAAGTTCCTCAATCCCGCCCGCGACGGCGCCGTGCTGCCGATCCTGCATCTGAACGGCTACAAGATCGCCAATCCGACCATTCTCGGCCGCGCGAGTGATGATGACCTCAGGCGTCTCTTCGAAGGCTATGGCTACGAACCCTTCTTCGTCGAGGGCCATGAGCCGCGCGACATGCATCAGCTGATGGCAGCAACCCTGGACCGGATCTTCGATCGCATCCGCGACATCCAGAGGCAAGCCCGTGACGGCAAGGCCGCGGACGGCTGCCCGCGCTGGCCGATGATCCTGCTGCGCAGCCCGAAGGGCTGGACGGGCCCGAAGGAGGTCGACGGCAAGAAGGTCGAAGGCTTCTGGCGCGCCCATCAGGTGCCGGTTTCCAATTGCCGCGAGAATGACGGCCATCGCAAGATCCTCGAGGACTGGATGCGCGGTTATGATCCGGAAGACCTGTTTACCCCCGACGGCCGGCTGAAACCCGAGCTGCGCGCGCTCGCCCCTGTCGGCGAGCGCCGCATGGGCGCCAATCCGCACGCCAATGGCGGTTTGCTGCGCCGGGAACTCGATGTTCCCGATATCCGCGACTATGCGGTCGATATCGGCAAGCGCGGCAGCGCCATGGTGCAATCGACGGAAATCCTCGGCCATTATCTGCGCGACACGATGAAGCGCAACGCCGATGCCGCCAACTTCCGTATCTTCGGCCCCGACGAGACAGAATCGAACCGTCTCGGCAGCGTCTTCGAAGTCACCGACCGTGTCTGGATGGAGGGTATCGAGCCTTACGATGTCCACCTCTCCCGCGACGGCCGCGTCATGGAGGTGCTGAGCGAACATCTCTGCCAGGGCTGGCTGGAAGGCTACCTATTGACTGGCCGGCACGGCCTGTTCTCCTGCTACGAGGCCTTCATCCACATCATCGATTCCATGTTCAACCAGCACGCCAAATGGCTGAAGGTGACGCGCGAGCTCGAGTGGAGAAAGCCGATCTCGTCGCTGAATTACCTGCTGACCTCGCATGTCTGGCGCCAGGACCACAATGGCTTCAGCCACCAGGATCCGGGCTTCGTTGACCTCGTCGCCAACAAGAAGGCCGATATCGTCCGCATCTATCTGCCGCCGGATGCCAACACCCTGCTCTGGGTCGGCGACCATTGCCTGCGCACCTATGACCGCATCAACGTCATCGTCGCCGGCAAGCAGCCAGAGCCGCAATGGCTGTCGATGGACGAGGCGGTGAAACATTGCGAAGCCGGCATCGGCATCTGGCACTGGGCGAGCAACGAGGAAGATACCATTCTGCCCGACCTCGTCATGGCCTGCGCCGGCGACGTGCCGACCATGGAAACGCTTGCCGCCGTCGACCTGCTGCGAAAGGCCATTCCGGAACTGAAAATCCGCACCGTCAACGTCGTCGATCTCCTGGCACTGCAATCCAGGGATCAGCATCCGCACGGCCTGACCGACGAGGCCTTCGACGCGATCTTCACCGCCGACAAGCCTGTGATTTTCGCCTATCACGGCTATCCCTATCTCATCCACCGCCTGACCTATAAACGCACCAACCACCGCAACATCCACGTCCGCGGCTTCATCGAGGAAGGCACGACGACGACCCCCTTCGACATGACCGTCCTCAACGAACTCGACCGCTTCCACCTCGCCATCGAAGCGATCGAGCGTGTGCCGGGCCTGAAGGAAAAGGCAGGCGAAGCGCTCGCCGCCTTCCGCCGCAAGCTTGCCAAGCATCACGACTATGTCCGTGAATATGGCGAGGACATGCCGGAGGTGCGAAACTGGAAATGGCCGATGGCGTGAAGCGAAAACCAGCCGGAATTGCGCGGAACTGGTCGGCGGAGATCATCCGGCGGAAACAATCGTCTAGCAAAGTCTAAAGTTGGTGAAAACCATCGGCACACTGTTCCTGGAAGACCGCATGGCAGGCTATGTGTCTCGGGCAAGCTTCAAGGCCGTCGACCGAGGAAACGACATGAAAAGTTTCGCTGCCACGCTTACCGCCGCCCGGCTGGAAAAGGCGCTCGCCTTCTACATGACGCCCGAAGCCCAGCGCGATGGCTCAGACGATGCCGTCAAGTCAGCTGAGGAACGAGACGCATACGAGACCCGCGCCGGCGAACGCGCCCGCAACACGGAAGAAGGCATCGAAGCCTGGTAAATCGGGCAACCTTGCGGGTGGCCTAGACACCTTCAAGCCGAACCTTCTCCTTCATGCGCCAGACCCGCGGTGTTTCTCCAGTATACTTAAAGAAGAAGCGCGAGAAATAGGCGGGGTCGGCAAAGCCGAGCCGAAATCCGATCTCCTGAACGCTGCCCAGCGTAAAAACGAGCTGGCGTTTCGCCTCTTCGACGAGTTTGCCGGCGATCAATTCATGAGGAGTATTGCCGGTCATCGACCGGACGATACGGGTAAGATGTGTCGGCGAAAGCCCAAGCTCCCTGGCGTAGAACGACGCGGGCTTATGTGATCGGAAATGTTGCTGGATGAGTTCGCTCAGCATTTCCATCCGCCGCTCGTTCTCGTTTGCCGGAAGCTCGTGCGTATTCCGCTCATGGGAAATCCTCGCCGTCAGCCGCAGCGCCAGGGCGACATAGGCGGCCAAGGCCTCATTGCGGCCGCTGCGGCGGTTTTCGAATTCGTCGCCCAGCCGCTTCAACGTCTGCATGACATAGGCGGCCTCGGCATTATCGGGATCGAGCGGCGTCAGGTGCGGCGCCGCCAGCCACTCGCCGAGCTGACTTCTATCACCGAGCGGATGGCTGAGATGGGATCTCAACAGGGTGATCACAAGGCCGTCGATATCGCGTGAAAAACGAAAGCCGTGTTTGAGCCCAGGCGGTACAGTGATGATTGCCGGCGGACGGATGGCATGGCTCTTTTCGCCGAAGATCGCATCGCCCGACCCGCCTTCGATGTACAATATCTGAAAGAAACTCTCGTGACGGTGCGGGCGAATCTCCCAATGATGCAAGCTGCTGCGGGAGCGAATTGTTTCGCAATGCAACCAAAAATCGGGCTTTCGCCCGGTATTCTCACCGTAGAGTTCGTAGGTAGGGACATGTCTGCTCATAGGGCTGCTCCCGCACAATGTTCGATTAGTGCAATTTTTCGGCCGGAATGTCCATTGCTGCGGCAGGGGCGACACGGCAGAATCTGGCAAAACGCAAAAATGTAGGGAGGAAGTTGTTGCGAACGCAGGTCGCCATTATCGGTTCGGGACCATCCGGACTGCTGCTCGGCCAACTTCTGACCGAAGCCGGCATCGACAATGTCATTCTCGATCGTGTGAACAAGGATTACATCCTCGGCCGGGTTCGTGCCGGCGTTCTGGAGGAAGGCACCGTCGGGCTGCTGGATCAGGCCAAATCAGGCCCGAGGCTGCATGCCGAAGGCCTGCCGCATGACGGCTTCTCATTGGCCTTCGACGGACGCGACCATCGCATCGACCTCCACGAATTGACCGGCGGCAGGCGCGTGACGGTTTATGGACAGACCGAAATGACGCGCGATCTCATGGAGCGGCGTGAAGCGAGCGGCTCCCTGTCGATCTACGATGCGGTCGATGTCGCGCCGCATGATTTCGACGGCCATTCTCCCTTCGTCACCTATATGAAAGATGGTGTCGCCAAGCGCATCGATTGCGACTTCATCGCCGGCTGCGACGGGTTTCACGGCGTCAGCCGCAAGGCCGTCCCGGAACGGGCGATCAGGAGTTTCGAGAAGGTCTATCCCTTCGGCTGGCTGGGGGTGCTTGCAGACATGGCGCCCGTCAGTCATGAACTGATCTACGCCAACCATCCAAGGGGCTTTGCGCTCTGTTCGATGCGCTCGGCCACCCGCAGCCGCTACTACATCCAATGCGCGCTCGACGAGAAGATCGAGGACTGGAGCGACGATCGCTTCTGGGATGAGTTGAGACGGCGGCTGCCGGTGCATCACGCCGAGGCCTTGGCGACCGCGCCGTCCTTCGAGAAATCGATCGCGCCGCTGCGCTCCTTCGTCGCCGAGCCAATGCGTTTCGGCCGGCTTTTCCTGGTCGGCGACGCCGCCCATATCGTCCCGCCGACCGGCGCCAAGGGACTGAACCTTGCCGCCAGCGACGTTCATTATCTTTTCTCCGGGCTGATCGAGCATTACCGCGAGAAATCGGATGGCGGCATCGACACCTACTCGCAAAAGGCGCTCGCCCGCGTGTGGAAAGCCGTGCGGTTTTCCTGGTGGATGACGACGATGATGCATCGATTTCCGGACACCGGCGATTTCGATCAGAAGATCCAGGAGGCGGAACTCGACTATCTCACCCATTCACGCGCCGCCTCGACGGCGCTTGCAGAAAACTACGTCGGATTGCCGTTCTGATATGAAGATCTGAGACTGAGGCGAGCCACGAAGGCCGCATTTTAAAGTGGAGGAAACTAACATGAAAAAGCTTGTATTCGCCGCCGTTGCGGCGGTGCTGCTCAGCAGCACCGCCTATGCCGACACCATCAAGGTCGGCGTCATCGGCCCGTTCTCCGGTCCGTTCGCGCTCCAGGGCAAGAATTTCAAGGCCGGTATCGACGCCTATATGGCGGTCAACGGCAACACGGTCGGCAGCGATACGGTGGAGATCGTCTATCGCGACGTGCCGCAGGCCGATCCCGCCCAATCCAAGGCGCTGGCGCAGGAACTGATCGTCAAGGAAAAGGTCCAGTATCTTGCCGGCTTCTATTTCACCCCCGACGCCATGGCGGTGACGCCGATCCTGAAACAGGGCAATGTGCCGATGGTCATCATGAACGCCGCCACTTCGGCGATCGTGACCAAGAGCCCGCTCGTCGTCCGCACCTCGTTTACCACCTGGCAGACGTCGACGCCGATCGCTAAGGTCGCCTTCGGCGCCGGCGTCAAGAAGGTGATTTCCGTCGTCAGCGATTACGGCCCCGGCATCGACGCCGAGAACGCTTTCAAGGCCGGCTTCGAAAAGGCCGGCGGCCAGGTGGTCGAGGCGATCCGCATGCCGCTTGCGACCAACGATTTCAGCCCGATCATGCAGCGCATCAAGGATTCCGGCGCTGAGGGCGTGTTCGCCTTCCTGCCGTCAGGTCCGACGACGCTCGGCTTCGTCAAGGCTTACAACGACAATGGCCTGAAGGCTGCCAGCATCAAGTTCTTCGCGCCGGGTGACCTGACCCAGGAGTCCGATCTGCCGGCGCTCGGCGATGCCGCACTCGGCATCCAGACAACCTTTCACTATGCCGTGTCGCACGATTCGCCCGAGAATAAGGCTTTCGTCGAGGCGGCGGCCAAGGCGATCGGCAACAAGGCCGAACTCTCCTTCCCCTCAGTCAGCGCCTATGACGGCATGTATGTCATCTACAAGATGATCGAGGCGACCGGCGGCAAACAAGATGCTGAGAAGGCCGTCGATGCGGTCAAGGGCCTTGCCTGGACGAGCCCGCGCGGCCCGGTTTCGATCGATCCGGAAAGCCGTCACATCACGCAGAACATCTATCTGCGCGAAGTCGTCAAGGCCGATGACGGGACCTACATCAACAAGGAGGTCCAGACTTTCGAGAAGCAGGGCGATCCAGGCCTGGCGGCCGTCAAGTAACATAGAGCGTCAAGACAGGCGACGGACTTGGCCTGCGATCAGGCCGAGCCCTTCGCTTGGAAGCAAGGGATTTCCATGCAGACAGTCTTCAGCATAGCCGTCGACGCTCTTGCCTATGGCATGGTGCTCTTCGTGATCTCGATCGGCCTTTCGGTGACCATGGGGCTGATGCGTGTCGTCAACCTCGCCCATGGCGCCTTCGCGATGATCGGCGGCTATATCGCCTCCTATGTCGCCCGCGAGCTCGGCCTCGGTTATGCCGCGGCGGTCATCGCTGCCGTTGTCATCACGATCATCGTCGCCATTCCGATCGAGCGCTTTCTCTACCGCCGGATCTATGGCGCGCCGGAACTGACCCAGGTGCTGATGACCATCGGCATCACCTTCTGCGTCATCGGCATCGCCAATTATGTCATGGGGCCGACGCTGAAGACCATACCGCTTGCCGGTGCGCTGCAGGGGTCAGCCGATCTGGGCTTCCGCACCATTCCCGTTCACCGGCTTTTCGTCATCCTCTGCGGCCTCGTCGTGGCGCTCGCCCTCTGGTTTACGATCGACAGGACCAGCTTCGGCGTCAAGCTGCGCGCCTCCGTCGATGATGCTGCAATGGCTGCAGCACTCGGCGTGCGCACCGAGATCATCTATGCGGTGAGCTTTGCCGTTGCCGTCGGTCTTGCCGCCTTCGGCGGCGTGGTCGGCGCCGAACTCCTGCCCGTCGAACCCTATTACGCGCTGCGCTACATGGTCACCTTCCTGGTCGTCGTCTCCGTCGGCGGGGCGGGCTCCATTCCAGGCGCCCTGATCGCCTGTTTGCTGTTGGGCGCGATCGATACGACAGGACGGTATCTGATGCCGGAATTCGGCGAATTCTTCTTCTATCTCGCGGTGATCGCAATCATCTGCGTCTTCCCGCGCGGCCTTGCCGGAAGGGCGAAATAAGATGGCGCTTGTCATGAATGACGAAACCGAAGCTCTCCAGCATCGTCGCAGGTTCATCGGCCGCGATCTTATCGGAATAGCGGTCATCATAGCTATTGCCGCGACCGGCTATTTCGCCTTCCCCGATAATCTCGCCCTTCTGACCCGGATGATCACGATCGCGCTGCTCGTCCTGTCGCTCGATCTCGTGACCGGTTATTGCGGCGTCGCGACCCTCGGCCATGCAGCGCTTTTCGGCTCCGGCGCCTATGCCGCCGGAATCCTGTCGGCGCATTACGGCATCAATGACCCGCTGCTGATGATGCTTGCCGGCATTGCCGGCGGCGCAGTTGCCGGGCTACTCTGCGGCGCCATCATCCTGCGTGCGCATGGACTGCCGCAGCTGGTGCTGTCGATTGCGCTGATCAACCTCTTCCATGAATTCGCCAACAAGGCCTCGTCCTGGACAGGCGGCAGCGATGGACTTTCCGGCATCGCGCCAGATCCGGTCTTCGGCCTCTTCGAATTCGATCTCTATGGTCACACCGCCTTCTTCTTCGGAATGGCGCTGCTGCTGATCGTCTTCGTGCTGCTACGGTTCCTGGTCCGCTCGCCCTTCGGCATGCTCTGCCGCGCCATCAAGCAGGATCCGCTGCGCATCCGCGCCATGGGCGCTTCGCCGAAGGCAACTCTGATCAGGATGTACGCAATATCAGGCGCCGTTGCCGGTGTCGGCGGCGCCTTGAATGCGATCTCGACACAGGTCGTCGGCCTCGACAGCCTGTCTTTCACGCAGTCGGCCGAAGCGCTTGTCATGCTGGTGCTCGGCGGCACAGGCTCTCTCTTCGGGGCACTTTCCGGCACCGTTATCTTCATGCTCTTCGAGGACTATGTCTCCGCCGCCAATCCCTTCCATTGGCTGACCATGGTCGGCGCGCTGCTGATCGCCGTAGTGCTCTTTGCGCCGAAAGGTCTCTATGGCACGGCCGCAGCCTTCATTGGCCGCCGCAGGGAGCAGCGCTGATGAGCCCGGTCTTCGAAGTCGCCAATCTCAAGAAAGCCTTCGGCGGCCTGGCCGTCACCAATAATGTCTCGCTCACGATGTCGCCTGGCGATCGCATCGCGCTGATCGGCCCGAACGGCGCCGGCAAGACCACCTTCGTCAACCTCGTGACCGGTAATCTCTCACCCGATTCCGGCGAGGTTCGCCTCGGCGGCGAGCTGGTGACGAAGGTCGATGCGATCGGCAGGGTCAGGCGCGGTCTTGTCCGCTCCTTTCAGGTGACACGGCTCTTCCAGGACATGACGCCGGCCGAACATGTGGGACTTGCCGTCCTTCAGCGCGATGGAAAGACCGGGCACATGTTCGGCAATTTCCTGCGTATGCCCGACGTCATGGCCGAGGTCGATGACCTCCTTGAAAAACTCGGGCTGGCTTTCCTGATGCATCGCAAGGTCAGCGAAATCGCCTATGGCCAGCAGCGGCTTCTCGAGATCGCCGTGGCGCTGGCGCTGAAGCCGAAGGTGCTGCTGCTCGACGAGCCGGCAGCCGGCGTGCCGCAGAGCGATACCGGCCGCATCGAGCAGGCGCTCGCCGATCTGCCTGCCGATCTCGCCGTGCTGATGATCGAACACGACATGGATCTCGTCTTCCGTTTTGCCAGACGCGTCATCGTGCTTGCATCAGGCGCGATCATCTTCGACGGCCTGCCTGAAGACGTCACCAAGGATGCGCGTGTGCGCGAGGCCTATCTCGGGAGCTATGCCAATGCCAGCCCTGTCGCTTGAGGTCGAGAACCTATCGGCCGGATATGGGTCGACGAGAGTGCTCGAAGGCATTTCCTTCTCGGTGCTGGCAGGCGCACGGCTTGCCGTGCTCGGCCGCAACGGCATGGGCAAGACCACGCTCTTGGCAACACTTGCCGGGCAGACCAGGCGATACGAGGGCAGCATCCGCCTCGGCGATTCGGATGTCACGACGGCGCCGAGTGCTGCACGCGCGCATAAAGGCCTCGGATATGTGCCGCAGGCACGCTGCGTCTTCCCGACGCTGACAGTCGAAGAAAATCTCTTCGTCGGCTTGAAGGCGCGGCCGAAGACGGCGCTGGAGGAAGCCTATGCGATGTTCCCGCGCCTGAAGGAGCGCCGCCGCAATCTCGGCAGCCAGCTCTCCGGCGGCGAGCAGCAGATGCTCTCCACCGCCCGCACCATTCTCGGCCGCCCCTCCGTCCTGCTGCTCGACGAACCGCTGGAGGGCCTGGCGCCCGTCATCTGCGAGGAACTGATGGCCGCCTTCGCCGACCTCGCCAAGACGGGAGACATGACCATCCTGTTGGTCGAGCAGCGCATCCAGAGCGCGCTCGATTTCGCCGATCAAGTCGTCATTCTCGAACGCGGCAGACTGGCCTGGACCGGAACGCCGGAAAATCTCACCAGGGATCACGAGGTTGTCGAGAGCCTGCTCGGGGTCGGCGGCCTGCATTGATCGATAGTCGGCAGAAGCTCGGGCTCTGCTGATTGCTCCCCTTTCGCCATTACGATTGCTCTTGGCGCGTCGAGCAATTCATGCAGTATATCGTCATGACGATGTCATGATTGACCTATCATTATTATCTGCCCGAAAGTTATCCGCTGGCCGAATTGGTGGATCGCCTGAAAGGGCGAGAAACACCATGATCGATGAAGCGGCAGCAATGTAAGACAAGGCGTAAATCCTGGTTCATAAATAGGATCGACGTTTATGCGCTCCCTTTACTTGAATAGTTGAGCTGTAATCGACCGGGATCTGTGACGTTGACGGGTGGAATTGCTCTGACGCTCCCTCAATTTCGGTTGCCAGACACCCTATAGGGTTGCATAGTCGAAAAGAACATCAAACGGGGGGATAGAAATGGCGAACCACAAGCCGGTTGCAGGTGACGTATACCAGCCTATTTTCAACATCGACAATCCGATCGACGGCAACATCCTGGACAATACCAGTTCGGTGGATGCCGACGGAGATCAGGTACGTCTCAACTTCGTCAATGGACAGCGAATTCCGCAACCGGCCGATCCGTACGGACCTGCCACCACCACCACAGTCGAGGGAAAATACGGCACTCTGACCGTCTATTCCAACGGCAACTACACATATGAGCTCGATCACACCAACCCGGTGGTAGCAGCGCTCGGCCCGGGAGACCAACTCGTCGACCAGTTCAATTTCAAGATCTCGGATGGCAAAGGCGCGACCGACTTCGGCTTGCTCAACATCGCGGTCGACCTGCCGGAACGCGGCGACGTCTTCGTCAATTTCGAGGATGTCGGCAACCACGACTTCCCGACGGGCTACAAAGGCTTCGATTGGGGCGCTTGGTACGATGGTGACGACGCGACTGTGCGGGAGGAAGCGGATGGCAACCACTATCTGGGAGGAGGCGTGTTCTGGACACCCATCCAAGCCGCCGATGGCGGCAACTTTCAGATCGAGCAATTCAGTGTCGCAAACGGCACATCGGACTATGACAACGTTCTGACGATCGAAGGTAAGCTGGACGGCGATACCGTATTCTTGGTCACGGTCAACGTCACCGCCGACAGCATTCATGACCCGCAAGTGATCGATCTCAGCGCCTACGGCGAAATCGACCAACTCGTGCTCGACACCGAACCCGTCATCAACGAAACGAGCGGCCCGGATTATTACGGCGCGCAATACGACAACTTTCACTTCATCGTTTGATTGATGGGGAAAAGGCGCCGCATCACCGAAATCTGTGCACCTTCACCGACTGCGTCCTGCGGCGCCTATCTGGGTACCAATTTCTTGCGATAGCTGACGGGCCTGCATCTTGCTAGCATTGGATCGTTCGAGGGGCACGATTATGCTGGGATGGAGGACATGATGCAGCCAGTCGGGATCAGGTTAGCGGCGGTCATGTTCTCGCTCGCCGTATGGGCTATTATTATCGCTGTCGCATCCCACCTTTGGACGACGAAGATGCCTCTGTTGTTTCTGACGCTCTACAGATAGGCCTGTCCTCGCCGTTGGCGCGAATCCTGCAGATCAGGGCCGGACTGGTTTTGTCCCTCGCCGCCACGCTTGGCGCTGCGACCAATGTGCCATAGCGGCCATCGAAGCCGGCTCAAAATCGAGCCGCAAAAATCGTTAATTGTGCAATGAGGAGATGGTAGCGGAGGAGGGATTTGAACCCCCGACACAAGGATTATGATTCCTCTGCTCTGACCTACTGAGCTACTCCGCCACTGGTCAACGATACCCGCTCGCGAAGCGATGCCGGTTCGTGGGATGAGCGGCTTATAAGGTGCGCTTCGGCTTTGTGTCAAGCGCATGATCGAGAAAAACGGTGGGCTTTGCCGCCTCCCGTTTCCGATGGGTTTCAGGCGGCGACGGGGCTGGCCAAAAGGGCCTTCAGGCAGGCTTCGGCCGAAGGTTCGCGCTCGGAGCGTTCGATGAAACCGCCACCGAAGACGCGGGCGTTGTCGCCGGGCGCCGAATAAAGCGCGCAGGCCTGGCCGGGCGCGATGCCCGCCTCGCCGACGGTCAGGTCGACATAGGTGCCGGTTGCATCGACATGCAGCTCGGCGGGCGCTGGCGCCCGTGTCGATCGGACCTTGGCGTAACAGGCGAAGCCTTTGCCGGAGGCGGCTTCCTGGAGTGTCTCGTCGCCCAGCCAGTTGACGTCACGCAGGTAGACGCGGTGCGTTTCCAGCGCCACTTTTGGCCCGACGATGACGCGGCGCGAACGGGCGTCGAGAAAGACGACGTAGAGCGGCTCGCCGGTGGCGATGCCGATGCCGCGGCGCTGGCCGATCGTGAAGTGCAGGATGCCCTCGTGGGTACCGAGCACGCGACCATCGAGATGGACGATCTCGCCGGCGAGCGCAGCATTCGGCTTCAGCTTGGTGATGACGTCGGAATATTTGCCCTGCGGCACGAAGCAGATGTCCTGGCTGTCGGCCTTCTTGGCGACAACGAGGCCCATTTCTTCGGCGAGCCTGCGGGTTTCGGCCTTCGGCAGGCCGCCCAGAGGAAAGCGGAGATAATCGATCTGTTCCTGCGTCGTGGCAAAGAGGAAATAGCTCTGGTCGCGGTCGGCATCGGCCGGGCGGAAAAGCGCGCGGCGGCCGGGATTGTCCGGCGAAGGATTCCGTCCCGAGCGGATATAGTGGCCGGTCGCCAGCGCATCGGCGCCAAGCTCCTTGGCGGTCGCCAGAAGATCGGCGAATTTGACGGTCTGGTTGCAGGAAACGCAAGGGATCGGCGTTTCGCCGGCCACATAGCTTTCGGCGAAGGGGTTGATCACCGTCTCGCGAAAGCGCTTTTCGTAATCGAGCACGTAATGCGGGATGCCGAGCGTTTCGCAGACGCGGCGCGCATCGTCGATATCCTGGCCGGCGCAGCAGGAGCCGGCGCGGTGAACAGCAGCGCCATGATCGTAAAGCTGCAGCGTAATGCCGAGCACGTCGTAACCCTGCTGTTTGAGAAGGCCAGCGACGACAGATGAATCGACGCCGCCCGACATGGCGACGACGACACGGGTCTCTTCCGGCTTCTTGTCAAAATCCAGTGTGTTCAACGGGTGCTGCCAAATTCTGTGTTGTTTCGATCCGCCGTTCTGACTTCGGAATGTGGCGGATTTCCTGCATTTCCGGCGGGATCGGCCGCCGGCTTTCATGGGCGACGGATATAGAAACTATTGCGCCCGCGCGCAAGTGCCGGCTTTCGGCCGAACTTGGCGGCGTCATAGGCCATGACGCCGATGGAAGGTGATGCGAAGGCGCCTGCGAGATAGATCCTATTCCGCCGCTTGACGGCGATCTCGCGCCGGCGCCTCGCTCATCACTGCCCGCATGCGCGGAAGTGCTTCGGGATATTCGCGGCGGATGAAATCGATCAGTTTCTCCCGTACCTCGCAGCGAAGGTCAAAGGTGCGGTTGGAATTCGATGCCGATACGAGGACGCGGATCTCCATGACCGTCTCACGAAAATCCGTGACGGCGACATTCACGACGCGGCGGTCCCACAGCGTCGAAGCCTTCGCGATCTCCTCGACCTTTCCACGCACCACATCGACAGGCACGCTGTAGTCCAGATAGATCATCACCGTGCCGATCAGCGCTGAACTTTCGCGCGTCCAGTTTTGAAACGGATTCTCGATGAAATAGCTCAGCGGCAAGATAAGACGCCGCCAGTCCCACAATTGCAGGACGACATAGGTCGAAGTGATCTCCTCCACTCGCCCCCACTCGCCTTCCACCAGCAACGCATCGTCGATCCGGATCGGCTGGGTGATGGCAAGCTGGATGCCGGCAAACAGGTTCTTCAGCACCGGCTGAAGCGCAAGGCCGACGACGATACCGGCAACGCCTGCAGATGCGAGCAGGCTGACGCCATATTGCCGGACCGCATCGAAGGTCATCATGCAGGCTGATATCGCGATGACGACGATCAGCAGGTTGATGACACGCTCCATGATGCGTGTCTGCGTCACATGCTTGCGCGCCAGAAGATTGTCCTCGGCGTCGAGCTTGAACTGGCGCAGATAGACCGTCATCCAGATATGCTTGGCGGTCTTTGCCATCCATGCGACCAGGATGATGAAGAAGATCAGCAGGAAGTGGCGCACGGTCGCCGACTGATATTCCGTCAGCGGCGAGACCGTCGCACCGAAGGAAAGGGCGGCTGCCAGCATCGCAAGTCTCACCACCCGTTTTAACCGGGAGACGAGGGAGCGCCAGAAGAGATCCTTGCTCTCGACGAAGCGCGTCAGCAAGCGAAAGAGAATGCGATGCGCAAAGAGCCCCACTGAGATGACCGCCGCGAAGATGACGGCGCTTGCAAGCCAGTCGGGGAGCCAGATGCCTCCGGCGCGAATGTCGTCCAGAAATTCCGTCATGCAGGTGCAGTTAGAGTGCAATGCAACATCGGAAAGTGACGAGTCGAAAAAATGGCTTCACACAAGAAAGGCGCAGCCGAAGCTGCGCCTCATGAAAAGCAGGGGTGCGGCTCAGGTGCCGATCAGCTTGTTACAGGCGAATGCGATGCCCGGATTGGCGATGATGGCGGTTACGAGCGCCAGTCCGATCATCGAGAATGAATAGCGTTTCATACACATCCTCCTTTCCAGCCCACGACAATTATGCCGCTTCTGCCGCCTTTCTCAAAATGACGAATGCTTGATAGCGCCAGGCGGCATGCGCCGGGCGGCTGATCCCAGCTGCCTCGCAAGCACGCCTATCTGAGAGACGAAGCGGCCTTCAGCGCGCGCCCGTGGATCAGCGCCTCCGCCTCGTACTGCGGCATCGGCCGGCCGAGCAGATAGCCCTGCACTTCACTGAAGCCTTCGGCGCGCAGCCTCTGCAATTGCTCCTCCGTCTCGATCCCTTCGGCCAGCGTCGTCGCGCTGAAGCCGAAGCCGATGCCGACGACGGCGCGCACGATGGCGAGATTACCGGCATCCGTCTCGATGCCCGAAACGAAGCTGCGGTCGAGCTTGATCTTGTCGAAGGGAAAGGACCGGAGATAGCTCAGCGACGAATAACCGGTGCCGAAATCGTCGATGGCGATATGCACGCCAAGCTCCTTCAATGCACGCAGCCGCGGCAGGCTTTGATCGGCATCGGTAAGGAATACGGACTCGGTGATCTCGATTTCAAGCCGGTCGGCATTGAGGCCCGTCTCGTCGAGCGCCGCGACCACGGTCGAAAGTAGGCTCGCATGCCGAAACTGGCTGACGGAGAGATTGACGGCGATCCTCAGATGGGCGGGCCAGCCGGCAGCCGTGCGGCAAGCTTCCCGGATCACCCAGTCGCCGATCGGCACAATAAGGCCGGTTTCCTCGGCGAGCGGAATGAATTCCATCGGCGCCACCAGACCGCGCTTGGGATGGCGCCAGCGGATCAGCGCCTCGAAGCCGCCGATGCCGTCATTGTCGAGCTGCACGATCGGCTGGTAATGCAGCTCGAACTGGAGCTTCTCCAGCGCTTCCCACAGCTCGGCGGTCATCACGTGCCGGCGCTCGGCGGCAAGCCGCATCTCCGTCTCGTAGAAACGATAGGTCGAGCGCCCGCTCTCCTTGGCGGCATAGAGCGCCAGATCCGCATGCCGCATCAGCACATCCGCGTCGCCGGCATGATCGGGCGCCAAGGCGATGCCGATACTGCAGGTGACATGCTCCCGGGCGCCGTCGAGATCGAAGGCACGGCTCAGCGCCTTGAGCAGCCGCTGCGCAAAACGCCCGGCCCGCTCCGGCTCGTCGAGCTCCAGCACGACGGCGAATTCGTCGCCGCCGAGGCGGGCGACGAGATCGACCTCCTCCGCCAGCTGCAGCAGCCGCTCCGACACCTGGCAAAGTAGCGCGTCGCCGGCGGCATGTCCCTTGCTGTCGTTGATATGCTTGAAGTGATCGACGTCGATATAGAGCAGCGCGATCGGGCTGTCGGTGGTCGCTTCGACCGCCCGCTGGTTGATACGCCTGGAAAATGCCGCCCGGTTCGGCAGGCCGGTGAGCGAATCGTGCATGGCGAGATGGGCAAGCTTTGCCTCGACGGTGCGCTCCTCCGTCACGTCCTGCGAGATGCCGAGCAGATAACGCGGCGCATGGCCCTCCGGCGTCGGCAGGGCGCGCTTGACGGTGCGCAGGATGCGCGGCACGCCATCGGCGCGCAGCATCGTCTCCTCGAAGCTGATTGCCGCATTGGTTTCGAAGGCCCGGCGATCCTGCTCGCGGAAGGCGTCTGTCTGGCCGGCGGGAAACAGCGCCCGGTCGGTTTGGCCGACCACGTGCTCCGCCCTCATGCCGACGATATCGCCGCAGGCCTCGTTGAAGAGAACGTAGAGCCCGTCCGCTTCCATGTCCTTGACGAAGACGCCGACAGGCAGGTTGTCGACGATGCTGTCGAGAAGCGAGCGGGTATCGCTCATCTGGCGTCTGGCGGCATTGACCTCGCTGCGATCCTGCACGATTGCCAGGATCGCAGCCCGGCCCTCGAAACGCACTTCTCGGCCATAGGTCAGCACTTCGAAGGTCTCGCCGCTCGCCTTGAGGTGAACCCAGCGTTCCGCCTTTTCCATGTCGGTACGGCTGCTGACGGCGTCGATCATCCGCTCCCGTTCATGCTCGGGGCGGATCTCCAGAACCGTCATGCGCTGGTACTCGTCCGCGCCGTAGCCGTAAAGTACTGCCGCCGCCTCGTTGACGATGAGAAAGCGCAGCGTTACCGGATCATAGACCCACATCGGCGACGGATGCGTTGCAAACAATGACCGGAAGTCGTCGTTTAATGCTTGGGTCTGCTCGGTCTTCTGCAAGAGGGCCATGGAAATTCGCGTGCGGTTGATGCCGATGCTAGGATATATCGAGAAAAGTTAAATAAAATCAGAATCATAATCAGGGCTAAACTTTAGGCTTCCGCCTTCAGAATGTGCAAAAGCGGCGATCTGCCATCGCGATCTCGGGCCTCGATAAAATAATTGAGGCACCATGGAACAATTCTCTCGATCGTGCGTTCCTGGGCATCGAAGTCGCAAGCCAGTTGCTGAGGAGGGTTTCATGGGCAGTTTCGGCACGACGACGGATTACAGCAGGATCAGACACTGGATCGAGGCGCGCGGTGGCCATCCCGCCCGCATCAAGGACGCGAGCGATAGCGAAACCGTCCGCGTCGATTTTTCCTCGGAAACACAGGAAGAAATTTCCTGGGACGAATTCTTTCAGGGCCTCGACGGCAGCAGGCTCGCCTTCCTTCACCGCACCAAGGCTGAAGACGATGTCGCCCGTTTCGGCAGGCTCGTCCGCCGGAAACGCCGGCACCGTTAATTTGTCTGTTCCTGAAACAGCAAAAACCCGGCGCCGTTTCCAGCGCCGGGTTTTCATTTCCTTGGGAGGAAAAACTCAGTCGATATTGAAGGTCAGCGGTTTTGCCTGGCGTACTGCCTGGTGGGCGGTCAACTCAGCAAGCACGGCGTCATCAACCTTGCCGTCGACATAGAGCAGTGCGATGGCGTCGCCGCCCTGCTTGTCACGGCCGAGCTGGAAGTTGGCAATGTTGACGCCGGCAGCACCAAGCGTCGTGCCGATGAAGCCGATCATGCCGGGAACGTCGGTATTGGTGATATAGATCATGTGCGAGCCGACATCGGCATCGAGGTTGATGCCCTTGATCTGGATGAAGCGCGGCTTGCCGTCCGAAAACACCGTGCCGGCGACCGAGCGCGTCATGCTTTCGGTCGTCACCGTCAGCTTGATATAGCCGTCGAAGACGCCGGTTTTGTCGCGCTTGACCTCGGAGAGCACGATGCCCTTTTCCTTGATCATGATTGGCGCCGAAACCATGTTGACGTCGGCGACCTGCGGGCGGATGAGGCCGGCGAGCACAGCACTCGTCAGTGCCCGCGTGTTCATGTTGGCAGTGATGCCGTCATAGAGGATTTCGATTTCCTTGATCGGCTCTTCGGTGACCTGGCCGACGAAGGCGCCGAGAACGTCGGCAAGGCGGATGAAGGGCTTCAGGATCGGCGCTTCTTCAGCCGTGATCGACGGCATGTTGATGGCGTTGGAGACGGCACCGTTGACAAGGTAATCCGCCATCTGTTCGGCCACCTGCAAAGCGACGTTTTCCTGCGCCTCGGTCGTCGAGGCACCGAGATGCGGCGTGCAGACGACGTTCGGCAGGCCGAAGAGCGGGCTTTCCTTGGCGGGCTCGACCTCGAACACGTCGAAGGCGGCACCGGCGACATGACCCGACTTGATCGCCTCGGCAAGCGCGGCCTCATCGACTAGGCCGCCGCGGGCGCAGTTGATGATGCGCACGCCGGGCTTGGTCTTCGCCAGCGCTTCCTTGTTGAGGATGCCGCGTGTCTTGTCGGTCATCGGCACATGCAGCGTAATGAAGTCGGCGCGGGCGAAAAGCTCTTCCAGCTCGACCTTGGTGACGCCCATCTCTTCGGCACGCTCCTTGGAAAGGAACGGGTCGTAGGCGACGACGTGCATCTTGAGGCCGATGGCCCGGGCGCAGACGATCGAGCCGATATTGCCGGCACCGATGACGCCGAGCGTCTTGCCGGTAATCTCGACACCCATGAACTTCGACTTCTCCCACTTGCCGGCCTGCGTCGAGGTATCGGCGGCCGGAAGCTGGCGGGCGACGGCGAACATCAGCGCGATCGCATGTTCGGCCGTCGTGATCGAGTTGCCGAAGGGCGTGTTCATGACGATGATGCCGCGGCGCGAGGCGGCCGGGATATCGACATTGTCGACGCCGATGCCGGCACGGCCGACGACCTTGAGGTTCGTCGCCCCCTCGATGATCTTTTCAGTCACCTTGGTAGCGGAGCGGATGGCCAGGCCATCATACTTGCCGATGACTTCGAGCAGACGGTCTTTGTCCTTGCCGAGCTGCGGTTCGAAATCGACTTCGACGCCGCGGTCGCGAAAAATCTGGACGGCGGTTTCCGACAACTCGTCGGATACGAGAACGCGAGGTGCCATGAGGGCCTCCTTCAAAAGTGTTCAGCGATGAATGAATCAGGAATAGGCTCCGCCCTATGGCGGAGCCGGATGCGATCACCTCAGGCGGCCTGAGCGAACTGCGCCTTCTGTGTTTCGAAGGCCCAGGAAAGCCACGGCATCAGCTTCTGCATGTCGGATGCCTCGATTGTGGCGCCGGCCCAGATGCGCAGGCCCGACGGCGCGTCTCGGTAGTGGCCGACGTCATAAGCGACACCTTCCTTTTCCAGGAGGCCGACCAGGCCCTTGGCGAAATTCGCCTGGCCGTCGTCATCAAGCGCTGCGATGTCCTTGTCGACGATCTTCAGGCAGACGGAGGTGTTGGAGGCTGTCTCCGCCTTGACGGCAAGATTGGCGATCCAATCGTTTGCCGCGACGAAATCGTGGATGACCTTGGCATTGGCATCGGCACGCGCGATCAGCCCCTTGAGGCCGCCGAGGCCCTTGGCCCAGACAAGTGCATCGATATAGTCTTCGACGCAGAGCATCGACGGGGTGTTGATCGTCTCGCCTTGGAAGATGCCCTCCGTCAGCTTGCCGCCCGAGGTCATGCGGAAGATCTTCGGCAGCGGCCAGGCCGGCGTGTAGGTGACCAGACGCTCGACGGCACGCGGCGAAAGAATGATGACGCCATGGGCGCCCTCGCCGCCCAGAACCTTCTGCCAGGAGAAGGTGACGACGTCGAGCTTGGCGAAATCGAGTGCCTGCGCGAAAGCGGCCGAGGTGGCGTCGCAGATCGCCAGACCCTTGCGGTCGGCTGGGATGAAATCGGCGTTCGGCACGCGCACGCCGGAGGTGGTGCCGTTCCAGGTGAAGACGACGTCGCGGTCGAAATCGACGGCGGAGAGATCGGGAAGCTCGCCGTAACCGGCTTCGAGCTTGCGCACATCCTTGAGCTTCAGCTGCTTGACGACATCGGTGACCCAACCGGCGCCGAAGCTTTCCCAGGCGAGCATATCGACGCCGCGTTCGCCGAGCAGCGACCAGAGCGCCATTTCGACGGCGCCGGTGTCGGACGCCGGAACGATGCCGATGCGGTAATCCGCCGGCACTTCGAGAATTTCACGGGTAAGGTCGATGGCCTGCTTGAGCTTGGCCTTGCCGACCTTCGCGCGGTGCGAGCGGCCAAGGGCCGCGTCGGAAAGGGCTTCGAGCGACCAACCGGGGCGCTTCGAGCAGGGGCCAGAAGAAAAATGGGTATTGAGCGGACGGATGTCCGGCTTTGCGGTCTTCGCCATGATGCTATCCTCTCAGATAGAAAGCCCTTCGTTGGGGAAGGGTGTCCCGCCGCCGTGTGTATGGATCCGGCGCGTCATAGTCAAGATCGAAGTGTCGCGGCGGGAACATATTTTGACGCAGAGCAGTAGGGCCGCAATACGAAAAGCCGCCCGGTTGGGGGCGGCTTCTGGTGTCAGGGAGATCGGACTTACTTGTAGACAGGCTGCTGCAGCGGGATTTCCGGCGGCGGTTCGTAGCTCGCCTGGGCGCAGCCCCCGAAGAGATAGCGGGCACCGACGCGGGCTTCGTGAACGCTGAGACCCTTGTCGCGACCCGGGCCGCCATTGTCGGCATAGCCGAACATGTTGCCGCCGTCGATATGCAGGTAGCGATAGCCGACATCGGCCTTGACGTTGCAGGTCACGTCGATCGAGGCGCCGGCCATCAGGGCGTAAGTGAAACGCCAGTTGCCCTTGCCGCCATGCGTGACCTGGTCGTCGCAGAAGCTGCCGTCATCGGCGCAGGCAACGTTGCGCAGGTTCTTCCACTTCACGTAGGAACCACCGATACCAGCACCGACATAAGGCGTGACGTAGCCATAGGTGCCGAGATCGACATAGGCATTGGCGAGCAGTGTATAGGCCGTCAGCGAGGAGCGGTCGCTCGAGGTGCAATCCACCAGAGGAAAGCCGCACTGCCCAACCGTCGAACCCTTGAAATCCGCCTGGGTGAGATAGTCGAAGGTCAGATCGGTGCGCAAATAGCTGTTGATCTGATAACCGACACCGCCGCCGATCGTCCATGCGTCATCGAGATCAGCGTCGTCGAAATCGACTTCCGTGGCGTTGCTGCCCTGAAAATAGCGGGCGCCGCGCAGATCGGTAAAGGCATAACCGACATCACCGCGCAGATACCAGCCGGTCGCTTCGGTGACCGTTACCTCAGGCGGCTGCTCCGGGATAGGTTCGGCAGGGGCGAAGTCCGCGGAATAGGCATTTGTCGCGATCAACAATGCGGCGAAGATGCCGGACAAGCTTCTTTTCATGGATCCCACTCCAAAATCTCGTTGCGTCGGCAGGCTCAATCGCCGCCAATCTGGTACGCTTCGTATGGATAATGAATTGGAAACGTTAAAAGCTGCTTAACTATAAATGGGAAGAAACGTTAAGAGAGAGATTGGCGGCGAGTTCCTCGCTATCGTGGAGTTAGGTTCAGGCTGGCAGCCGCCGGACTCACCGAAGACCGCCAACTGCAAAGCCCAAGAACCCTGCCCCGTCAAATCGCCAGGTCGGTTTCCTCCGCCGTCAGATCCATCGGCTGCTCCAATCGACAAATCTTGCTGTTACTTCCATTGCGTCGCGTTTTCGGCAGCGCAGCCGTATGGTGGCAAGGAGGTGCCAAAGGTCGTTTTGAGCTTGGCACAACCCCAGGCATTGATCGGGCCCGGCATGGCATTGTTGAGCGTGATGCCGATTTCATCGTAAGGGCTGTCGGTGTTGGTGATGTAGCGATACCAGCGGAAACCGGTAAAGACGACGAATGCCAGAGCGATCGTCAGCAGCAGGCGCACCAATTTTTTCATGATATTTCCCTTGAATGCAAATGCCGCCGTGTAGCATCCACGTGTGGAGGTTGACAGCGTTGTCACCAAGGCATCGGCAAATTTCCGTGGATGCCGTCTCAGTGCTCACTGCGCTCCGACATGCTGCGATTGCCGAGGCTTGCTCCCTACCGGAAGCCAAGCTGGCAAGTCACTGACATCTTGTCTTCGGAAGGGCGGAGACGGTCCCGGCGGGAAGTCGATCCGGAGTAAATCTTCGAACCGAAGGCACCAATAACGAAAAGCCGGTACTTCCGTACCGGCTTTTGACATTTCATCCCGAAAAAATCAGGCGGCTGTCCGGACGTTCGAGATCGTACCGATCAGCTCGTTGACGATGCGTTCGATCTGGGCGCGGTCGTCGCCCTCGGCCATGACGCGGATCAGCGGCTCGGTGCCCGAAGGGCGGATGACGAGGCGGCCGTTCCTGGCAAGCTCGGCTTCGGCATCGGCGATCGCCTTCTGCACCTGGATATCCTCCAGCGGCTTGCCGCCGCTGATGCGGACATTGCGCAGGAGCTGCGGCACCGGCTCGAAGCGGCGGCAGACCTCGCTGACGGTCCGGCCGGTGCGCTTGACCGCGGCCAGGATCTGCAGCGCCGCGACGAGACCGTCGCCGGTCGTGCCGTAATCCGAAAGCACGATGTGGCCGGACTGCTCGCCGCCGACATTGTAATTATGCTGGCGCATATGCTCGACGACGTAACGGTCACCGACCTTCGTCCGGGCAAGGCCGAGGCCCTTGTCATCGAGGAAACGCTCGAGGCCGAGATTGGACATCACGGTCGCAACGATACCATTGCCGCGCAGCTGCTGGCTCTCGGCCCAGCTCTCGGCGATGACGGCCATCAGCTGGTCGCCGTCGACGATCGAGCCGTTCTCGTCGACGATGATGACGCGATCCGCATCGCCATCGAGCGCGATACCGATATCGGCGCGCACCTCGTCGACCTTCTTCTGCAACGCGACGGGGCTGGTGGAACCACAATTGAGGTTGATGTTGATGCCGCTCGGCTCGTTGCCGATAGTGACGACCTCAGCACCGAGTTCCCAGAGCACGGCGGGCGCCACCTTGTAGGCGGCACCGTTGGCGCAATCGATGGCGATCCGGAGACCCTGCAGCGTGACGTCGCGCGGCAGCGTGCGTTTGACATGCTCGAGATAGCGATAGATATCGCCATCGACGCGCTTGGCTCGGCCGATTTCCTCAGCCTTGGCAAGCTGCCCCGATAGATCCTTCTCGAGCAGATCCTCGATCTGCGCTTCGATGTCATCGGAGAGCTTGTAGCCGTCCGGACCGAAAAGTTTGATACCATTGTCTTGGAACGGATTGTGCGAGGCCGAAATCATCACCCCAATATCGCATCGCAGGGAACGCGTCAGCATGGCAACCGCAGGTGTCGGAATAGGGCCGAGCAGGAACACGTCCAGTCCAGCCGCGGTAAAACCGGCCACGAGGGCATTCTCCAGCATGTATCCGGACAGGCGCGTGTCCTTGCCGATGACCACACGATGACGGTGGGCGCCGTTACGGAAAATCGTTCCTGCGGCGATGCCAACCCGCATCGCAAGGTCCGGCGTCATCGGGAAGACGTTGGCCTGGCCGCGAATGCCGTCCGTACCGAAATAGCGTCTTTTCATCTGCACTCCTGCGCTTTCCGCGCGCCATTCAAGGCAGCGCATCGTTCCAAGCGAATCCGGCTTCAGTGGAATGTCGTCAATCCAGGAGCGTGATTCATGCTTGCCTCAATTCAGCGGAATGCCACAAAATGCGGCGATCAGCACGTAAATTAGCAAGAAAAATGATTATATCCCGTTACCAAAAGAAAAGGCCGGATCTCCCACTTCGGAAATCCGGGCCTTGTTCAAGGGAGTGCCGCTGTTCAATGCGGCTGCGGTTCAAGGCCGGCTTCGGGCTCGTCACCCTTGGTGGCAGGCCGTGCGCCGGCCTTCGGAACGGCTGAACCGCGGCTTGGCGGCGAATCATCACCGAGATCGCGGGAAGGCTTTTCGCCGCGGATCAGCGCCTTGATCTCTTCGCCGGTCAGGGTCTCGTATTCGAGCAGACCTTCGGCAAGGGCGACGAATTCGTCGTGCTTTTCCGTCAGGATCGTGCGGGCCTGCGTATAGGCTTCGTCGATCAGCCGGCGCACTTCATTGTCGATCTTCTGCGCGGTTGCTTCCGAAACATTCTTCGACTGCGAAACCGAGTGGCCGAGGAAGACTTCCTGCTGGTTCTCGCCATAGGCGACCTGACCGAGTTGATCGGAAAAGCCCCACTGCGTGACCATGGCGCGGGCAAGTTTGGTCGCCTGCTCGATATCGGAGGAGGCACCCGAAGTGATGTTCTCCTTGCCGAAGGTGAGCTCTTCGGCGACGCGGCCGCCCATCATGATGCAGAGGCGCGAGACCATCCACTTGTAGCTCATCGAGTAGCGGTCGCCCTCGGGAAGCTGCATGACCATGCCGAGCGCACGGCCGCGCGGAATGATCGTCGCCTTGTGCAGCGGATCGGCGACGGCGACATTGAGCGCGGTGATGGCGTGTCCGGCTTCATGGTAAGCGGTGAGCTTCTTTTCCGCCTCGGTCATTGCCGAGGAACGGCGCTCGGCGCCCATCATGATCTTGTCCTTGGCGTCCTCGAATTCCTGCATGGTGACGACGCGCTTGTTGCGCCGGGCGGCCATGAGGGCGGCTTCGTTGACGAGGTTCATCAGATCGGCGCCGGAAAAACCGGGCGTACCGCGGGCGAGGATCTTGAGATCGACATTCGGCGCCAGCGGAACGTTGCGGGCATGCACCTTGAGAATGCGTTCGCGGCCGACGATGTCGGGATTCGGCACCACGACCTGACGGTCGAAACGGCCGGGACGCAGCAGCGCCGGGTCAAGAACGTCGGGACGGTTGGTAGCGGCAATCAGGATCACGCCTTCATTCGCCTCGAAGCCGTCCATTTCGACCAGCAGCTGGTTCAGCGTCTGCTCGCGTTCGTCATTACCGCCGCCGAGACCGGCGCCGCGATGACGGCCGACGGCATCGATTTCGTCGATGAAGATGATGCAGGGCGCATTCTTCTTCGCCTGCTCGAACATATCGCGTACACGGCTTGCACCGACGCCGACGAACATTTCGACGAAGTCGGAACCTGAAATGGTGAAGAAGGGCACGTTGGCTTCGCCGGCAACCGAGCGGGCAAGCAGCGTCTTGCCGGTGCCCGGAGGGCCGACGAGCAGCACGCCGCGCGGGATCTTGCCGCCGAGACGCTGGAACTTCTGCGGATCACGCAGGAATTCGACGATTTCTTCGAGATCCTGCTTGGCCTCGTCGACACCGGCAACGTCTTCGAACGTCACGCGGCCATGCGCTTCGGTGAGCAGCTTGGCCTTGGATTTGCCGAAGCCCATCGCCCCGCGTGAACCGCCCTGCATTTGCCGCATGAAGAACAGCCAGACGCCGAGAATCAGAAGCATCGGCAGCAGTGTTCCGAGATAGCTCAGGAAGCCGGAAGAACCATCAGTCTCCGGACGCGCAGTGACGGCCACGTTCTTGGCCTGCAGGCGGTCGAGCAGACTGTCGTCGATCACAGGCGAATAGGTCTGGAAGGTATTGTTGTTCTCCATATATGTCCCGGTCAACCGGTTACCGGTGACCACGACATCCTTCACCCGGCCCGCATCCACCTCACGCAGGAACTGCGAATAAGGGATTTCGCGGGAGCCCGTTTGCACCGGCGCCGTCTGAAACATACTGAAAAGGGCGATCAGCAGAAGCGCTATGATCGCCCACAAGGCGAAATTTCGTAAGTTAGGGTTCATTGAACTCCCCAGCATGGAACAGCCGCCTCATGGCGACCGTCTTATTCCTCTCTAACATAGGGTTGCGCCGTGCGATTGCCAAGGCGACACCCCAGGTCAGATGGTTTTTCCGTCAATACTTCTTAAAGGCAGCCTCGCATAGGGCGCCGTCGCGAAAACCGCCGAAAGCCTATTGGCAAAGATGAAGTCAAATCGTGTCAAAAAGCGGTCGAAGGGTGCGAAATAGGGGGTTAGTGCGACCATGCGGGCGAATTCCTCAGATAAAGGGGCGCTTTCGGCCGATAACGCCGGCGCCGAAGCGATAGCGCGCTTCCATGCACCCTTGGGAAGGTGATGCATACGCCCCCTCATTCCTGTCCTCGGACTTGATCCGAGGGATGTCACAGGAATCCAGCCACCGCGCTTCTGCGCGGTGATTGACTCAATAGAGCGTGAAGTGTCTTGCTCGCCCAAGTCCCCGGGCGCCTGGATCTCAATTGATGCGGCCGACGCATTGCGCGCATAAAACCTTCCATCCCAAACCCCGGCCTCTCCCGGCTGCAACACCAGCGGCAATATCCCCCGGCTCTCGCGCGCCAAATAAAGCCCGTCCCGCCTGAGATCGAACACCACCCTGCCAACGGTCATCCGTCCCGGTTCACTGCCGGTGGCAAATGCAAGGATATGCTCCATATGCGCCCTCCCCGGCGCAAACGGCTGCCCACCGAAAACGGCTGCCAGACGGGCGAGTACATAGTCGAGGACTGCCCGATCCTGCCGCAACCCGTCAGGCATCACCTGTCCGAGCAGACCTCCGTGAAGCGTGAAATGACAATCCAGCCAATCTGCTCCCCTAGCCGAAAGAGCCAGCCGCGCTTCCCAAGCCGCGCGGATATTCCTCTCGGCACCTGCATCGGCCGAAAGCTTCCGGCGTGTCCGCACACGCTCGTAAGTCACATCTTCGTTGCTCGGATCATCGATCCACGGCACGCCCCGCTCTTTGAGGAAAGCGCGGATATCTGCCCGGCTGGAAAAGAGAAGCGGCCGTAAAATCCAGAAGCGCCTGTTGAAGAGCACCGCATCCGCAATGCCGGTCGAAATCTGCTCCGTTCGCATCCCACGCATCTGCAGTGTTTCGCGCTGGTCGTCGAACGTATGGCCAGTGACGATGAGATTGGCTTCGAAACTTTCGGCCGCCGCCGCAAGCAAGCCATAACGTGCCTCTCGGGCCGCAGCCATGATACCGGTTTTCGGCTTGTCGCCCTGCCAGATCATGATGATGTGGGGAATGCCGAGCGATGCGCAAAGGGCTGCGACTTCACGCGCCTCGTCTGCGGAGCCGGCGCGCAACGCATGATCGACGGTCGCCGCGCAAAGGGAAATCTTGAGATGCGGCGCGGTCTTCACGGCTTCATCGAGCAGAAGAAGCAGGCCGGTGGAATCGCTGCCGCCTGATATCGCGACGAGAATGCGCGCAGGGCTTTGGAGCGACGTGAGAAACTGGAGGATCGCCAGTTGAGGCGATGCGGCATCCGGAGACATTCCGGAAGACCTTAGCAGGAGAGGCGCTTCTGTTCGCTCGCAACCTTGCTTATGACGGCACGCGAGGCCTTCGGATAACGCTTCGACACTTCGCGCAGCGTTGCACAGGCCGTCTCGTTATTGTCGAGGGCGGCAAGCGACATGCCGAGCTTCAGCAGCATTTCCGGTGCCTTTTCCGATGTGCCGTATTTCTGATGCGCGTTGAGGAAGGTCTTGGCCGACTCATTGTACTTGCCCTGCGAATAGAGCGCTTCGCCGAGCCAGAAATTGGCGTCCGCCGCCCGCGCACTGCTCGGGTAGCGGGCGATATACTGCGTGAATTCCTGTTCGGCCGTGCTGTAATCGCCGGATAGCACGTGGCCGTAGGCGGCTTTGTACTGGTCGGCCTCGCTGCCGAGCGAGGCGGTCTGCTGCGGTGTTTTGCGGCTGGCATCGGGAATCGGCCCGGAACCGATCGTGGCGTTTTCGTCGACGCTTCCGCCGATCGGATTGCTGTTCTGATCGAAATCGATCGAGCCGAGCTCCTTGGGCGGCTGGCCGAGGCCGCTATTCTCAGGCACGCTGGCAGAGGGAGCCGTTTCGGCTCCCTGCGGTGCTTGGATCACCTTGGCAATGTCGTCGCCGCCGGAGGCTGCCGGAGCAGCATCGGTCTCGCTCTTCTTGACAGGAGCCTTGCCGCCGCCGCTGGCACCCGTCTTTTCGAGCTGCTGGAAGCGGAATTCATTGTCTTCCTGCTGCTTGCGGATCGTCTCCTGCATCTGCAGAAGCTGAAAGCTCATCTCCTCGATCCGGCCGTTCAACTGCCGCAGCTGCTCTTCGAGCTGCTGCACGCGGACCTCCGCATCGCCGCTCTGCACCTTGACGACGGGCGGCGGCGCCTGGTTTTCCGCCGATCGGCCGCCGAGATGTAGCCCGAAGAACGAGGCCGAATAGGCCGCCCGTTCGCTTCCGGTCACAGCCGCGAGGCACAGCATGCCTGCCACGACAAATTTCTTCATATGCATCGTCCTGTCCCAGTGATTCTTCGCACCTCGATGGCACGAACAGGAGATTTTTCCAATTGCTTTCAAAAAGCAACGGAGTCTGGCCAAAGTGTGGTCAAAAAGAAAAGGCGGCCCCTGAGGGGACCGCCTTTCGAAAAAGCGAATTGTTGCTCGGCAATTACATGCCGGCGCCGCCAAGCACGGTAACCGCGCGGCGGTTCTGCGACCAGCAGGAAATATCATCGCAGACGGCGACCGGACGTTCCTTGCCGTAGGAGATCGTCTTCAGGCGCTGTGCCGGGACGCCGCGCGAAGCGAGATAATCCTTGGCGGCAGCGGCACGGCGGGCGCCGAGCGCGAGGTTGTATTCGCGCGTGCCGCGTTCGTCGGCATGGCCTTCGACGGTGATCTGGTAGTTCGGGTAGCGGCCGAGCCACTGCGCCTGACGGTCGAGGGTCTGCGAGGCATCGGCGCGGATCGACGAGGAGTCGGTATCGAAGAAGATACGGTCGCCGACGTTGACCGTGAAGTCCTGGGCCGAGCCCGGCGTCGCAGCGCCGCCAGCACCTGTGCCGAGGCCGAGGTCGCCGGCGCTGTTCGGCGGCTTCTTGGCGCAGCTTGCGAGCGCGAGGCCGGCGATAAGCGCGATCATGACGGGGTTGCGGGCGAAATTCTGCATGCGGCTCATTGCCGGGGTATGAATTCGGCTCATGGCCGGTCTCCTTGCGATTTCATCAGGGTTTCCGGACAGTAACCGCACTCGGTTAACCGCCCCTCAAAGATTATGGTTAACAATTTGCTACTTTGTCCCTTGGCCGCTCGGTTCCATGACTTTGAGGCGACAAGAAGGCAGCAGCGCATCGCCTACTCCATAAGCGGCGACCAAGCCGGGTCGGAGCCGTAGGTCGGCGTCTTCACGAGCTGCTCGTTGTAACCGGTCAGATCGATCGAATAGAGCTGCGGACCGCCCGACCCCGCAGCTTGGCGGAAGAACATCAGCACGCGGCCGTTCGGCGCCCAGGTCGGGCCCTCATTGTGGAAGCCGGTCGTCAGGATGCGCTCGCCGGAACCATCCGGCTTCATCACGCCGATCGAGAACTTGCCGCCGGCCTGTTTGGTGAAGGCGATGAGATCGCCACGCGGCGACCAGACCGGCGTCGAATAGGAGCCGTCGCCGAAGGAAATACGGGTCTGGCCCGAGCCATCGGCGTTCATCACGTAGATCTGCGGCTTTCCGCCGCGGTCGCTTTCGAAGCTGACGCGTGCGCCGTCAGGCGAATAGGAGGGCGACGTGTCGATCGCCGCCGTCGAGGTCAACCGGGTCGTCGTGCGCGAACGCAGGTCCATCGTATAGATGTTGGAATTGGCATCCTGCTGCAGGCTCATGATCACCTTCTGACCATCAGGCGAAAAGCGCGGCGAGAATGTCATTCCCGGGAAGTTGCCGACGACCTCGCGCTGCCCGGTTTCTAGCTGCAGCAGATAGACCCGCGGCTGCTGGTTGGCAAAGGACATGTAGGTGACTTCCTGCCGGCTCGGCGAGAAGCGCGGCGTCAGCACGAGATCGCTGCCATCGGTCAGCATCCGCACGTTGAAGCCATCCTGATCCATGATCGCCAGCTGACGCTTGCGCTGCTGTTTGGTGCCGGATTCGGAGACGAAGACGACGCGGGTGTCGAAATAGCCTTCCTCACCGGTGATCTGCTTGTAGATCGCATCGGCGATGATGTGGGCAACACGCCGCCAGTTCTCCGGCTGGGTATAGAACTGCTGGCCGGTCATCTGCTGTCCGGCGAACGGGTCCCAGAGGCGAAACTCGGCGCGAAGGCGGCCATCCGCTTCCTTGGTAACCCGGCCGGTGACCAGCGCCTGTGCATTGATGACCTTCCAGTCCTCGAACCGCGGCGCGGCATCAGGATTGGAGATCTTTTCAATAAAGGCTGTCTTGTTGATCGGGGCAAACAGGCCGGAACGCTGCAGGTCGGCGGCGATGACTTGCGAGACCTGCGCGCCTATGTCGCCCTGGAAGTCAGTCACCGCAATCGGCATCGGCTGGACATTGCCTTTTCGGATGTCGAGGGTGACCAGCGCGTTGGCCGGCGTTGCAAAGACGGCAGTGGTCATCAGACCGACTGCAACCAAAATGGCGCGGAAAAAGGAACACTTTGTCATACCAAACAGCCTTTCAGCATCTATGGAGTCGGATCGCCGGATTCAAAGTGCAGGACGACTTCGTTCCAGGATTCGTATTTTTCTTTCGGGAGCATCGGGAATGGCGACGAGCGCTGTACCGCCCGGAGAGCCGCAGCCGACAGGCTTTCTCGAGCAGCTTCGTTGCCGCCCGAGGCTGTTACCTCGGGTGAACCAACGATCGCCCCATTCTTGTCGAGCCGCAGATGGACGGTGATCAAAACTCTGCCGCCCCTTGCCTGCCCCGGAGGAACATCGAAGGAGGAAGCAATTGCGTGCTGTAAATCCATGGCTGACTTCTTGGAGGTCGCCGCGTCGACCGATTGTGCCAACGCCTCAGGCGCACAAGCCAGAATCGCTCCAAGCATGATGGCGGCTGCAAAAGGCTTGTTGCCATGGGACAGATCCGTCAGCATCTAGATTCCCATGGAACTCGGATCGAAATTCAGGTCGAACTCATTCCAAGCCTCATACTTGTCCTTAGGAAGCATCGAGAAGGGGGCGGACTTCATGACAGCTCTATAGGCCCCGCCTTCCAACGCACGGCGTGTGGCATCGCTGCTACTGCCGCCCGATGACTCGACTTCTGGCTGACCAATAATATTGCCATCCTTGTCGAGTTTCATATGCACCTTAATGACCATGCCGGAAAGGCCTTCCATCCCCGGGGTGACAAGCCAATTGCCCTCAATCAAGCCGCGCACCGCATCTTCTTCGCTCTGGCTGAGCTTGGAACCACCGTTGCTCTTCTTCGCACCAAGCGACGCTTCCTGCGTCGAGCGCTTGGCGCCGCCGGCGGAAGGATCGGTCTTGTTCAGCAAGATCGAAATCTCGTCAGCATTGAAGTCGCTCTTCATCGACGAAGCGGATTTCGCCGTTTCCTGCTTCTTGTCCGCCTTCTTTTTGTCGGTCGGCACGTCGGCGGTCTTCGGCTGGTCCGGGGTCTTTTCCGGTGGCTTTTCGGCGGGCTTCTGCGGTTCCGGCGGTTTCACCTGCGGCTTGGCGACAGGCGTCGGCACATTGTCCGGCAGCGCCTCGGCGTCCGGCTTCGGCGGCTCCTCGGGCTTGGCCTGCTCTTCCGGCGGCTTTTCCTCAGGCTTCGGCGGCGTTACTTCGACCGGCTTCGGCGGCGGAATGGAGGCGACCTGCTTCGGCTGCTCGACTTCCGTTTCCTCCTTGATGATGTCCTTGACATCATTCGGGACAGGATCGGTCTTCGGCATCGGCTTTTCGCTCGAATTCGCCGCGGCAGCTTCGCTATTGCTGGGCTTGGCGTTCGGGACCGGCGGCGTCTTCAAGTCGACATTGTTGTCGCCGGCATTCTCGGCCGGCTGTGCGATTGGCGGCCGCGTCGTCGGCACGGGCGCGGAAGTCTCCTTCTTCGGAGCCTTCTTGTCGCCTTGCTGCATCTGAGTAATGGACTCCACCGGCACGAGATCGACCGGCATCGCCTCGAAATCCTCTACCTTGAAGGATTCCGGAGCGCCGAGCGACACCATCGCCCAGGTAAGCACCAGGCCGTGCAAAACAGCAGATGTGATGACACTGGCCTTCATTTTGAGCGCTATTGGTCCTTCTTCTGCTGCGTCACGAGGCCGATATTCTTGAAGCCTGCGCCCTGGATACGGGCCATGACGTCGGCGATGACGCCATAAGGCGCTGTCGCGTCGCCGCGCACGAAGATGCGTTCGTTATAGCCGGTCGTGGCGATCGCCTCGAGCTTGGCGGCGATCTCCGCTGCCGGGATCGGTGTTTCCTGCAGGAACACCTCGCCGTCATTCTTGACGGAAATGGTGATCGGCTGCGTCTCGGAATTCAGTGCCTTGGCCTGCGTTTCCGGCAGGTCGATCGGCACGCCGACAGTCATCATCGGTGCCGCGACCATGAAGATGATCAAAAGCACCAGCATGACGTCGACAAGCGGCGTCACGTTGATTTCGGAAATCACGGCCCTGTTCCGACCGCCGCGACGGCGGCGTCCGCCGCCCCCGCCGCCATTGCCTCCAACAGCCATACCCATGTCAGAATACTCCGTTGCTTACTGAGCGGCAGCGCGCGGCTGCAGTTTCTCGTCGATCTGGCGCGAAAGTATGGCGGAGAATTCATCCGCGAAACCTTCCATGCGGCCCGAGAGCTTGCCGGCATCGGCAGAGAACTTGTTGTAGGCGATAACCGCGGGGATAGCGGCGACGAGGCCGATCGCGGTGGCAAGCAGCGCTTCGGCGATACCGGGCGCAACCACCGCAAGGTTGGTCGACTTCGAACCGGCAATCGCCTGGAACGAGGTCATGATGCCGACGACCGTGCCGAACAGACCGATGAACGGACCGGCCGAGCCGATGGTCGCGAGCGATCCAAGGCGGGCGCCGAGAAATTCGGTCTCACGGGCGAGCGTCACGTCCATCGCGCGATCGATACGCATCTGCAGGCCGATCGGCGAGCGGGCGCCGCGTTCGAAGGATTTCTTCCATTCGCGCATGGCGGCCACGAAGATTGCCGCGAGCCCTGTATTGTTGCGCTCCGACAGCGAGCGGTAGAGTTCTTCCAGCGACTGGCCCGACCAGAACACCTGTTCGAACTTGTCGAACTGGCGCCGTGCGCGGCCATAGGCCAGGTATTTGTCGATGACGATCGCCCACGTCCACACCGAGGCCGCGATGAGCCCGAGCATGACGAGCTTGACGACGATGCCGGCCTGCATGAAAAGCGACCAGAGGCTGACGTCCGTCGTTGCTGCTGCCAATCCTACTTGTTCCATTGGTCCAAAATCCCCGAATCCAAACGCCCGGTGCTGGACCGGGCGGCACAAACTGATCTCGCAAGAAGTGTCCGGCGGCCGCCGCCCAAAGCCCTGGTCAAACTTCCAAGCTCATCTTCCGCCTTCTTGCCGTCAAATTTGGTCAAAGGAAGGCGTGCACCGCACAAACCCCGACTTTCCCAGTAAGACACTATTATGGTTAATAGATCGTTAGTGCCGGACTGTGACAGTAAGCCTGTGTTTGGAAGATTTCGTTCCATGGATTACTTGACCGGAGCAAGGTCCGGCTGCCGAAAGAGCGCTCATCCTGCGGCGCGGGAATTCCTTCACATAAAACTCAAGTTCTGACAAGACCTGAATTTCAAGCGATTCTCACTACAACGGCGTGCTGCCCTCCAGGAATTTCACCGCCAGTGTTTCCGGCAGCCGCCTCGGCCGCCCCCGGGCGTTGATGACGGCGATGATCACTTTGGCGGCGATCAGCAGCGTCTCGCCTGAGCTGATCTGCTGATTGAGCACCATCTTGGCGCCGCCGGCTTTTTCCGTATGCGTCAGGATCGTCAGCACATCGTCCATGCGCGCCGGGCTCTTGAAGTCGATCTCCATGCGGTGAACGACGAAAACCAGCCCCTCCTCGTCGGCGCTGACGAGTTCGCGCTGCTCGACGCCGAGGCAGCGCAGATAATCGGTGCGGCCGCGCTCCAGGAAATGCAGGTAGCGGGCGTGATAGACCAGGCCGGAGAAGTCCGTATCTTCATAATAGACCCGCTGGACAAGGCGGTGTCCGGCCTCCGTCAGCTCTCCCGAAATGGAAAAAGGGCGTTCCGTCATAATTTTCTCCAAACTGAGGTGCCCTGTTTGGCGCAACGCTTCCAGACAGGCAAGCATTGAATGATTGTCACAATTCCTAACTATTCCCGATAATGAGCGACCAATCAGGAGACGATGCGATGAAGATTGCGGTTATGGGCGGAGACGGTTTCATTGGTTGGCCAACGTCGCTGCATCTCTCCGATGCCGGTCACGACATCCATATCCTCGACAATCTCTCGCGCCGCTGGATCGACACGGAACTCGGCGTGCAGTCGCTGACGCCGATGGATTCGATCCAGGAGCGCACCCGCATCTGGCATGCCGAAACCGGACGCCGCATCCACTTCAATCTGATCGATCTCGCCAAGGATTACGAACTCCTGAAGAACTGGCTTTCCGAACATCGCCCGGATGCCGTCATCCATTTCGCCGAACAGCGGGCCGCGCCCTATTCGATGAAGAGCGACCGCCACAAGAACTACACGGTCAACAACAACGTCAGCGCCACGCACAACCTGCTGAACGCACTGACGGAACTCAATCTCGATGCCCATCTCATCCATCTCGGCACCATGGGCGTCTACGGCTATTCGACGGTCGGGGCGGCGATCCCAGAGGGTTACCTGCCGGTCGGCATCGAGACTGCAGGCGGCGAGACGGTCAGCCAGGAGATCCTCTACCCCTCCAATCCCGGCTCGATCTATCACATGACCAAGTGCCTGGATCAGCTTCTCTTCCAGTTCTACGCGCGGAATGACGGCCTAAGGATCACCGATCTGCACCAGGGCATCGTCTGGGGCACGCATACCGAGCAGACGCGCCGCCACGCGCAGCTGATCAACCGTTTCGACTATGACGGCGATTATGGCACGGTACTGAACCGCTTCCTCATCCAGGCGGCGATCGGCTATCCGCTGACGGTGCACGGCACCGGCGGCCAGACCCGCGCCTTCATCCACATCCAGGATTCGGTGCGCTGCATCGAGCTGGCACTGAAAAACCCGCCGGCCCGCGGCGCCCGCGTCGAGATCTTCAACCAGATGACCGAAACCCACCGGGTGCGCGACCTCGCCGAGATGATCGCCAGGATGAGCGGCACCAAGATTGCCTGGCTGCCCAACCCGCGCAAGGAAGCCGCCGAGAACGAGCTGATCGTCCGGAACGAAAAATTCCGCGATCTCGGCCTCGAACCGATCACGCTGGAAGCCGGCCTGCTCGGCGAGATCGTCGACGTCGCGAAGAAATTCGCCTATCGCGTCGACCGCGCGCGAGTGCCGGCCGTCTCCGCCTGGACCAAGGACATCGCCGCGACGATCAACCACGATCCGGAAGGCAAGCGGCTGAAGTCGGTTTCATGAGTCCTGCAATATGACGAGCGCCAGCGGCACACCAGCCCGTTTCGCCTATGTCACACTCGTCACCAATGTCGACTACGCCATGGGCGCGACCGCGCTTGCCCGCTCCCTGCGACGAACCGAGACTGGGGCTGAGATTGTCATTCTCCACACCGGCGGCGTCGATGCTGCCGCCCTTTTGCCCCTGAAAGCGCTCGAATGTCGCCTGATCGAGGTCGAGCACCTGCCGCTCTCTGCGGCCTTCAACGAGCGCCACGCCCGCGGTCAGCTCCATTCGACAGCTCCTTTCACCAAGGGCCGCAAGCCGGATTTCCATTCGCCGCTCGACAATTTCTGCAAGCTCAGGCTCTGGCAGCTCGTCGAATACCAGCGCTGCGTCTTCATCGACGCCGATGCCCTCGTGCTGAAGAACGTCGACAGGCTCTTCCTCTATCCGGAATTTTCCGCCGCCCCGAATGTCTACGAAAACCTCGCCGACTTCCGCCGGATGAATTCCGGCGTCTTTGTCGCCACGCCTTCGCATGACACGTTCCGGCACATGCTCGAAAGGCTCGACAGGCCGAACCCTTTCTGGCGGCGCACCGATCAGACCTTTCTCGAGACATTCTTCCCGGATTGGCACGGCCTGCCGGTTTATTTCAACATGCTGCAATATGTATGGTTCACCATGCCGGAGCTTTGGGACTGGAAGAGCATTTCGATCCTGCACTACCAGTATGAAAAACCGTGGGAAAAGGATCATCCCAAGGCAGCGCGACTACAACCTTTGATCGATCTGTGGCACCGTTTCCACGATGGCGGCGACGTGCCTGAGATCACGGCGCTGGACAATCCGGAAGGGGCAGCATGAAGGTACTGGTATCGGGTGGAACGGGTCTCGTCGGCCGGTATGTCGTCGAGGAACTGCTGGCCGCCGGATATCAGGTGATCGTCGGCGGGCGCCGCGCGCCACTGCCCCGCCTCTTCTCCCGCTCGGTCGAGTTCGCAGCGCTTTCGCTCGATCCCGACAAGGATCAGATCGATGTCTTCGATGATGCCTATTTCTTCGTCCACGCCGCTTTCAGTCATGTTCCGGGCAAATATCGCGGCGGCGAAGGCGACGATCCGAAGACCTTCCACAGGTTGAACCTCGACGGCACCGTCCGGCTTTTCGAAGCCGCCAAACGCGCTGGCACGCGCCGTTGCGTCTTCCTGTCCAGCCGCGCCGCCTACGGCGAACATCCCGAGGCAACCGAACTGACGGAGACGATGCTGGCCAAGCCCGAAACACTCTACGGCCAGGTCAAGCTCGATGCCGAGCGCACGCTTGCCCATCTCTCCACGCCGGGCTTTGCCGGCGTAAGCCTGAGGGCGACCGGCGTCTATGGCGATCTCGCGCCGAACAAATGGGACGGCCTCATCGCCGATTACCTCGCCGGCCGGCCGGTTGCTGCCCGCCTGGGAACGGAAGTTCACGGCCGCGACCTCGGTCGGGCGGTACGGCTGATGCTGGAGACGGAAAGTACCCGTATCTCCGGCGAGGTCTTCAACGTCTCGGACCTGTCAGTCGACACGCGCGATATCCTTTCATCCATCCGCCGCGAGACGGGCTGTCGGCACGCGTTACCGGCCCCTGTCGATAACGTCGCGATCAATCCCATGAGCACTGCGAAAATCCGCGCGCTCGGCTGGGCGCCCGGCGGAGCCCCTCTGTTCGAGGAGACGATGCAGCGGCTGGCCGCTGCGCTTCCCGGATCCCCAAGACACAGGTCCACGCAAGTCTGACGCTGCAGAATGCGCCCGAATCGCAATCGGGGCCTGAATTAAAAATCGGGGAATTGTTCATGCAGATCGCAACCACGTCTGCCTCCATCATCTTGCGCGGCGCGTCTTCGACGGCAGCCATGTCAGCCGCTGGAAACGAGACTGATCAAGGCGTGCTGAAGCTTCAGCGCGCCACCCAGGCGCTGCAGCAGATGTGCCAGACCTTGGCGAACTCGGGAGACGAGGCCAAGGCGAAGGCGCAACGCAGGCTCGACGAGGCAAAACAGCAGTTGGAGATGCTCCGCAGCTCCAACATGGCTCCTGAGGTGGTCGCCCGGCTGGCCGCCGAACTGGCGCGCAAGGTCGGCACCGCCGCCTCCGAATTCGCATCATCGGTCGCGACCGGCAGCCCGGCAACGGCTGTTCCAATGGATGCAACCACGGGCGCTGCGGCCGTCGCAACGAGCGCGGCCGCTGCTGCGCTGACGGATACTTCAGGAGAAACTGCGGCCGGCGAGACCGGCTCGCAGGAACCGGACGCCGCCGCCAACGCCCGCAAAGCCTATGCGAGCGTCGCCGAGGATGCCCCGAAATTCTCAGGAATCTCGGCCGATGATCGCGAAACGATGGAAGAGTTCAAGGCGGTGGTGCGCGAACTCAAGCAAGTACTCGAAAAGGCGATGCGCGAGTTGCGGCAGCAGGACCGGCAGGCCGGGGCCAATATGGCAGGCTTCTCCATCGCCACGGCGACAATACCGACAAGCATCGTCGTCTGACCATCGCTGCCGCCGGCGGCCGAGGCGTGAAACGAGCGTGATACCGTCGCATCCGGCATTTGCATCGGACATTCAGCCGTCTATGCTCGGTCAAATCTCTCAGAACCGGCAGATCGAATGACCGCGAAAGAATTGAAAGCGCAGCTGCGCGACGAACGGCTGTCCGCACGCGACGCCATCCCCGCCGAGAAACGCGCCTCCAAAAGCCTCGCAATGGCCGACCATGCCGGCGAGGCCGTCGGTTTTGCGCTGGATACGATCGTCTCCGGCTTCCTGCCGATCCGTTCGGAAGCCGATCTCAGGCCGCTGATGGCGCGCTTTGCCGTGCGCGGTGCGCGGCTCTGCGTGCCGGCGATCCTCGATCGGCAAACCATCGTTTTTCGCGAGCTGGCGGACGGTGCGCCCCTCGTCGATACCGGTTTCGGCACGGTCGGCCCCAGCGCGGATGCCGCCATTCTTGATCCCGAAATCATGTTGGTGCCGCTTTCGGCCTTCGATGCCCGCGGCCACCGCATCGGCTACGGCGCCGGCCACTACGACCGCGCCATCAGCCGGCTAAGGCAAAAAGGCCTGCATCCGAAGCTGATCGGCATTGCATTCGACTGCCAGGAAGTGGCACATGTGCCCGACGAGCCGCATGATATAAGCCTGGATGCCATCCTGACAGAAAGCGGCCTTCGCTTTTTTGCCTCTTGGATTGGATAAGGAATGCGGCTGCTTTTTCTGGGTGACATGGTCGGCAAGACGGGACGCACGGCGGTGTGGGACCGCCTCCCCGGCCTGATTTCCGACCTCAAGCTCGATTTCGTCATCGTCAACGGCGAGAATGCCGCCGGCGGCTTCGGCATCACCGAGGACATCTTTCTGGAAACGATCAATGCCGGCGCCGACGTGGTGACGACAGGCAATCACGTCTGGGACCAGAAGGAAGCCGTCGCTTTTGCCGGCCGCCACGATCAATTCCTGCGGCCAGCCAACTATCCGCAAGGCACGCCCGGCCGCGGCTCCGGCCTCTTCTATGCCAGGAACGGCGCGCGCGTGCTCGTCGCCAACGTCATGGGCCGGGTCTTCATGCATCCGGAACTCGACGACCCCTTCAAATCGGCGGAGGTCATCCTCGATGCCTGCCCGCTGAAGGAACAGGCCGATGCGATCATCTTCGATTTCCATGCCGAGGCGACCAGCGAAAAACAGTGTTTCGGACATTTCGTCGACGGCCGCGCCAGCTTCGTCGTCGGCACCCACACACATGTGCCGACCGCCGACGCACAGATCCTGAACGGCGGCACCGCCTACATGTCGGATGCCGGCATGTGCGGCGACTATGACTCCTCCCTCGGCATGGACAAGGAGGAGCCGCTCAATCGTTTCATCTCCAAGATGCCGAAGGGCCGCATGGAAGCCGCAAACGGCCCCGCGACGATCTGCGGCGTCGGCGTGGAAATCTCGGATACGACGGGCCTTGCCGAAAAGATCGCGCCACTCCGGCTCGGACCCCGGCTGGCCGAAACGGTGCCGGAATTCTGGCGGTAACAGGCGGCGCGCGACCGTCCAACACGCAATTGTGAGCATCCTCGGTCTGGACCCCTGCGGCCTCATGCCGCATCCTCCCCGCCACTCGCGCATAACCCCGAAAATCGGGATCGATTTTCGGAAAGGATTATGCGCCGATTGAAGGGTGATAGAGCGCCGGAGGGGTGGCATGAAGCCGCGATATCTTGTCCTCGCTATCGCATGCCTTGCGGCCTTCGCCGCGCCGAATCTCGCCGGGGCACAAGAGCAGCGGCCGCCGGTCAGCCAGTGCCAGGCGATCGCGCAAACCATCCCCAAAGTGACCTTCGCAAGCTTTTCCGGCACCCCGCCGCTGGTGCCTGCCGTCTCCGAGGGCGAGGACGTCAAACTCACCTTCCTCGGCCACTCCACCTTCGCGATCGAGACCCCGGGCGGCATCGTCATCGCGACAGACTATAATGGCTGGTACAGGCCGGCGACGATGCCCGACGTCGTGACCATGAACAAGGCCCACTCGACCCACTTCACCTTGGCGCCCGATCCGGGCATCAAGCACGTACTGCACGGGTGGAGCGATGTTCCGGACGAGAAGGCCAATGTGAATCTGGTCGTCGGCGATGCCTATATCCGCAACGTCACGACGGATATCCGCTTCAGCTATGGCCTCGGCGGCTCGCACGAGAACGGCAATTCCATCTTCATCTTCGAGATCGCCGGCCTGTGCATCGGCCATCTCGGCCACCTGCATTACGAACTGACGGATACCCATTATACCGAGATCGGCCGCCTCGACGTCGTCATGGTCCCCGTCGATGGCGGCCTAACCATGGGCGCCGACAGCATGAGCCGCGTCATCAAGCGGCTACGCTCGTCGCTGATCCTACCGATGCACCGGCGCGGCCCGCCGGTCGAAGCCTTCGTCTCGATGTTCGGCAAGGATTTCGACGTCGCCAATGCGCCCGATGACAGCATCATCGTCTCGATGCGTACGCTGCCGAAAAAGCCGCTGATCTATGTGTTGAAGGGCGTGCAGTAAAAAGGCCCCGCGGTTTTCCTACTTTACAGCGCCGCGCGTCTTTTTAGACGCGCAAAGGACGCTGTAGCACTTTGAATTATGCAGGAGCACTGCGCGTCAGGCGAACTGCAGATGGCGCTTGATGCCGACATCCGGCATCTTGTCGTCGTCGAGATTGGCCTTGGCGATCTCCCAGCCGAATTTCAGCTTGTTGCCCGTGGAAACCCAGATCTCGGCATCGTCGACATGGAGGGACAGCATAGTGAGCTTGGGGTCCTTCTTGCCGCCGTCATACCAGGCCGCGACGATCGAGCTCCAATATTCCTCGATCTTGGAGGGGTCAGGATGCACCTCGATCACACCGGCGAGGCAGGCGTGATAGTCGTGATCCTTGCCGATAACGCAGAAATGCGCGCGGCTGCCGGGCTTGATGGCACGCACGATGTCGGCATCGGTCTTGGTGTAGAACCAGATTGTGTTGGTGGTGGGATCGGCATGCGGCGCCATCGGCTGCATGTGCATGTCCAGTCCGGAAATTCCGAGCATGCCGGCATGAACATCGTTGACCTGATCCCAGAGCTGACGTGCTGGATGTTCCTGCGCCTCACTGAGACTTGCCATGACCGTTCCTTTCCGTTGGATGGAGTTCGGTTGAAACGTCATCCCCTCACCTTTGTTCCGAACTGCTTTTTCCTTGAACGGGTGCCGTTTCGCTCTTATAAGGCGGCCCATTCCGAACAATGAGACGTGAACAGGGGTGCCATGGCTGGCCATTCACAGTTTAAAAACATCATGCACCGCAAAGGCCGTCAGGATGCCGTGCGGTCGAAAATGTTCTCCAAGCTTGCGCGCGAAATCACCGTTGCCGCAAAGGCCGGCCTGCCCGACCCGACGATGAACGCCCGCCTTCGCCTGGCGATCCAGAACGCCAAGGCCCAGTCCATGCCGAAGGACAATATCGACCGCGCCATCAAGAAGGCAGCCGGTGCCGACGGCGAAAATTATGATGAAGTCCGCTATGAAGGTTATGGCCCCGGCGGCACGGCGATCATCGTCGAAGCCCTGACCGACAACCGCAACCGCACCGCCTCCAACGTCCGCTCGAGCTTCACCAAGGCCGGCGGCGCTCTCGGCGAAACCGGCTCCGTTTCCTTCTCCTTCGACCATGTCGGCGAAATCACTTACAAGCTTTCCGTCGGCGATGGCGACAAGGTGATGGAAGCCGCGATCGAAGCCGGCGCCGACGACGTCGAGACCGACGAAGACGGCCACTACATCACCTGCGCCTTCGAAGCCCTCGGCGAAGTGGCAAAAGCGCTGGAATCGAACCTCGGCGAAGCCGAAACCGTCAAGGCCGTCTGGCGTGCCCAGAACAACGTGCCGGTAGACGAGGAAAAAGCCCAGTCGCTGCTGAAACTCATCGACAGCCTGGAAGACGATGACGACGTGCAGAACGTCTATTCCAACTTCGAGGTCTCGGAAGAAGTGCTGGCGAAGCTCTCGGCCTGATCTCCTCAGGCAGGTATCAAATAAAAACCCGGCACAACGCCGGGTTTTTATTTGCCGGAAAGATGGCGCCGTCAGAGTGCGCCTTGCGTAGATCCTAAGCGGCGGCTCGCATGAAATTTCCCAGCCCCGCGAATAGTTCCACCGATGTCAGCCGCGCCTCGATGTCGTGGATCGGCATCGAGATGATCACCTCGTCGGCCTGCGTTTCCTGTAGAAACTCCGTCAGTTTCGCCTCCGCCGTCTTCGGCGAGCCGACCACGGCATAACGCAGTGTGTGTTCGACATTCATCTTCTCCATCGGCGACCAGAAGTCCGCCATATCGGCCACCGGACGCGGGAACCGGCCGCGGACATTGCGGCGCAGATTGACGAACTGCTGCTCTGCAGAAGTGAAATGGTAGCGAGCCTCCTCATCTGTCGCCGCCACCGCACCCATCACGCCAACCATCACATGGGGCTTGTCGAGCGTCGCCGAGGGCTGGAAGCGGTCGCGGTAGATCGCGATCGCATCGAGCAGCATGTCGGGCGCGAAGTGCGAAGCGAAGGCATAGGGAAGCCCCAGCATGCCGGCAAGCTGGGCACTGTAGAGGCTGGAGCCGAGCAGCCAGATCGGGATATGTGAGCCATTGCCGGGAACCGCGAGGATCGCCTGGTTCTCGACCGGCGTATCGAGAAGTTGCTGCAGTTCCACCACGTCGTTCGGGAAGCTGTTTGCGCCGGCCTCGAGGTTGCGCCGTAGCGCCTGTGCCGTACGCATGTCCGTTCCCGGTGCGCGCCCGAGGCCGAGATCGATACGGCCGGGGAAGAGCGCCTCCAGCGTGCCGAACTGCTCGGCGATAACAAGCGGCGAATGATTAGGCAGCATGATGCCGCCGGAGCCGATGCGGATGCGCTTGGTCGCAGCGCCGACATGGCCGATGACGACTGATGTGGCAGCGCTGGCGATCCCCGGCATGCCGTGATGTTCGGCAAGCCAGAAGCGCTTGTAACCGAATTCCTCGGCCTTCACAGCCATCCGCGCCGAGCCATCGAGGGATTGGCGCACGCTGCTGCCTTCGGCAACGGGGGAAAGGTCGAGTATGGAGAAGGGAACCATGGGAAACCTGCCGGGCAGTTGAACGATGCCGTCTATGTAGGTTCGCGCCCGCACCATTCCAAACCATGGACGCAAACAAAAAGGCCGCGCGAGCGCGACCCTTCTGCAAGGTCAGAAACGATCGTTTACCGGTGACGGCGCAGCACATGCACCTCGGCGCTCGGCTGGTGGTGGCCGGGCGGCAGCGTGAAATTGCCGAGCTGGCGGTCCATTTCCAGGACTTCCGACGCCAGCCGGTGGATCGCCGCCGTCGTCTCTTCGACCATCGAGGCGTTCTGCTGCGTCATCGCGTCGAGTTCGGCAACGGCGTTATTGATCTCGCGCAGCGTATTGGCCTCCTCGCGGGTCGCACTCATGATCTCGTTGATCTGCCCGTTGATCGCCTCGACATGGGCGCCGATGCCCATCAGGGCAACGCCCGCTTTTTCCACAAGCGTAACGCCGCTTTCGACCTCATGCGTCGATTTCTGCAGCAGGCTGGAAATCTCCTTGGCCGCACTCGACGAACGCTGGGCCAGCTCGCGCACTTCCATGGCGACGACGGCAAAGCCCTTGCCGGATTCGCCGGCGCGCGCCGCCTCGACACCGGCATTGAGCGCCAGGAGGTTGGTCTGGAAGGCGATGTCGTCGATGACGGAGATGATCGTGTTGATCTGGCGCGAAGAGGCCTGGATTGCCTCCATCGCCGCGATCGTCTCGTGCATGATCTGGCCTGAGCCGGTCGTCTCCTTCTTGGCGTCGCGGGCGATGCGCTCGGCCTGCTCGGCTCGCTCGATCTGCCGGCGGACCGACTGTGTGATGGCGCTGATCGCATTCGCCGTCTCGGTGATCGAGCCGGCCTGGCGCTCGGTTCGCCCGGCAAGTTCGTCGGCGCCGGTGCGCATCTCCTCTGAGCCGGCGCGCACCGCCATCGAGTTGCCGCCGATGGCCGTCATGGTTTCGCTGAGCGTTGCCAGCGCCTCGTTGAAATTGACGCGCAGGCTTTCGAGCTCGTTCGGGAAACGGGTATCGATCTGATAGGCGAGATCGCCGCTCGCCAGATGATGCAGGCCCTCGTCAATCGCCTCGACCACCTGCTGCAGCGTCTTGGCCTCGGCCTCGCGCTCGGCCAGATTCTGCTGGCGATCCTGCTCGGCCTGCAGGCGCGTCTCTTCGCTGGCGGCTTCGAGCTCGCGGCTTTCGATCAGCGAGTGGCGGAAGCGGTCCAGCGCATTGGCCATCGTGCCGATCTCGTCCTTGCGGTTCAGGCTGCCGATCTCGCTGTCGAGCTTGCCGTCGGCGACATCGCGGGTGACACCGGCAAGCCGCGCAAGCGGCGAAAACAGCAAATTGGTAACGAGCCCGGTTGTGATCGCCATGACAACGAGCACGCCGATGCCGATCATCGTCAGCAGGGTGGCGATCTCGATCGAGCCGGCATTGAGCTCGCTCAGGAGCACACTCTCGACCACGAGGAAGCGGTCGCCGCGATAGTCGATGCCGCGGACATAGGCACGAGCCGCACCATCCGCCCGGTCGAAATCGGCAACCGTCATCGCCGAACTGGCAAGCGCATCCTTGATGAAGGTGAAGGGCGTAACATCGAGCGTCGCGAGCTTGCCGCTTCCGTCGAGCCCGACGGCGGAGCCATCGCCGGAGACGATCGCCGCCCGCGCCGTGCTGCCCTGAACGATGCCCTTGGCGAGGATGCCGGTGACGATGTCGTCGCGCACCTTGAAGAGAATGATGCCCTTGGCCGCCCCAAGCTTGACGATCGGCACGGCATAGAAGATCGCCGACTTGCCGCTGCCGGCATCGACGCGAAGGCCGGAAAAGCCTGTCGGCGCGGCGTCATCGGTCGCCTTGGCGGTATTCTCGATCGCCTTGGCGAAAGCGATGCCGGCGCCGGTCGCCTTCCAGGCGTCCGACTTCAGATTTTCGGCGAAATCGTCTTCCTTCTTATAGGAATAGAGCACGGTGCCCTCGAGATCGACGATCAGCAGATCGCTGAAGGCGGTACCATCGAGGTCGCGGGCGACTTCGCCCTGCGTCTTCTCATGGCTCGAATAATAAAAGCCGCTCGGCCCTTCCGGCTTGATGAGCTTCTCGCGCTGGTCGGCGGGGTTGGGATTGCCCGCTATGAAAACCTTCTTCAGCTCGGCCCGGGCGTCGCCCGCGGTCTTCTCGATGGTCTTCCAGCCGCTCTTCAGATTGGTGATCGACATCTGCAGCGCCTCGATGCGCGCGATGGAATTGGCCTGGTTTTCAAGCTGGGTCAGCTGGTCCTGCAGCATGTCGCCGCGAAAGATCAGCACACTTTCCTTGGCCTTCAGCGCCTGCTCGTCGGAAATGCGGCTGCTGGCGAAATAGGCAAGCACATCGATGACCGCGATCGACAGCACGGTCAGCAGAATGAATGTGGCGATGACCTTAAAGGACAGGGATTGGAATCTCCGAGCCATGTACGACGAACCCCTTCTGAACGCGCCTGCCAAGCGCGGGCACGCACCGCAGCCTGATCAACTGGCCTATAAACAGAACATCGGGGCTTAAATCCTCGCGAAAAGAAGCCCCTCTCGTATTCGATGACCAGAATTCAGGCATCTGTTTTAATTCGCGGTAAATGGCAGGGCCGAAATCCGGGAATGTTTTTGTTTTGTTCACATATCAATGGCAGTTATTTCGCAATGGCTATAGGTTGAACCATGCAAAATACGATTCGCATCGTCGGTATCGATCCCGGGCTTCGCCGCACCGGCTGGGGAATCATCGAGACATCAGGCAATTCCCTGCGGTTTGTGGCATCCGGAACCGTGACCTCCGATGGAGACATGGACCTTGCCTCCCGCCTTTGCCAATTGCATGACGGCCTGGCGGAGATCGTCCACAGCTATAAGCCGGATGAGGCGGCCGTCGAACAGACCTTCGTCAACAAGGATGCGGTGGCGACCCTGAAGCTTGGTCAGGCCCGCGGCATTGCCATGCTGGTACCGGCGCGCGCCGGGCTGCCGGTCTCCGAATATGCGCCGAACGCCGTGAAGAAGGCCGTCATCGGCGTCGGCCATGGCGAAAAGCAACAGATCCACCTGATGTTGAAGATCCTGATGCCGAAGGTCGAATTCAAGGGCAACGACGCCGCCGACGCCTTGGCGATCGCCATCTGCCATGCGCATAATCGCGGCAGCAACCGAATGCGGCAGGCATTGGCCGGATAGCTTGTTCTTGACTTGTTCCATTGGTAAGGATAATTCTTACTGTGAAGGAGCAACAAAGATGCGAGTTACGTCCAAAGGGCAGGTCACCATTCCTCGTGATCTCAGGGAACTTGTCGGCATCGAGGCCAATAGCGAGGTCATTTTCTCGATAGAGGGCGGCAAGCTCGTTCTCTCGCCGAAGAACAGCAAGCAGGAGATCGAGGATCGCGGCCGCCTGGATCGTTTCATACAGACGATCCGTCGTCTCGAGGGCACTGGCGATCAGGAGATCGATGCCGAAGACCTTATGTCGATGACCCGTGATCGCTGATGGCCACACTTGTCGATACGAACATACTTGTCGATCTGGCCGTGGTCGGTTCGGACTGGCACGGTTGGTCGCGGCGAAGGATGCTTGACGTCTTCAAAGACGGTCCTGTCCTCATAAACCCGGTCATCTATTCCGAATTTTCCGTTCGGTACGACGACGTGGACGAAGTCGATCGACTGCTGCCGCAGGATGAATTCCGCCGCGAGAATCTGCCTTGGCCGGCTGCATTCGCCGCTGCTGCGGCCTTCCGGCTTTACCGTCGCGCCGGTGGTGGGCGCGAACGGATACTGCCCGATTTCTTCATCGGCGCGCATGCGGCGATAAGGGGCTACAGAATTTTGACCCGCGATCCCAGCGGATACCGCTCCTATTTCCCCTCCGTTGACCTTATAACCCCCGAAACGCATCCCTGAGAGACGGCGACCCATGATCGGCAAGCTGAAAGGCACCATAGACGAGATCGGCGAAGACTATGTGCTCGTCGACGTGCACGGCGTTTGCTACGTCGCCCATTGCTCGGCCCGCACCCTGTCCAAGCTCGGCTCGGCCGGCGAGGCCTGCGTGCTCTACATCGAGACCTATGTGCGCGAGGACCAGTTGAAGCTCTTCGGCTTCATGACGGCGCTGGAGCGGGAATGGTTCAACCTGCTCCAGAGCGTCCAGGGCGTCGGCGCCAAGGTGGCGCTCGCCGTGCTCTCGACGCTGACGCCAGGCGAACTTGCCAATGCGATCGCCCTGCAGGACCGCGCCGCCGTCTCGCGTGCGCCAGGCGTCGGTCCCAAAGTGGCGATGCGCCTCGTCACCGAGCTCAAGAACCGGGCGCCGGCCTTTGCCGGGGAAGCGATCAATATCGCCCTCAAGCAGGAACTCGGCGAAGGGGTCGCGGCCGCGCCTGTCGCCGATGCGGTTTCCGCGCTGACCAACCTCGGCTATTCCCGCGACCAGGCGGCGAACGCGATTGCCGCGGCAATGAAGACGGCAGGCGACGGCGCCGATAGCGCCAAGCTGATCAGGCTGGGATTAAAGGAACTGGCGCGTTGATCTCCTTGAATATATCGAAATTCCTTACTAAACTCGAATGGTAAGGAGATCCGCATGAATATCTACTACGGTACGATGACATCGAAGGGCCAGACAACAATCCCGGCTGAAGTTCGTGAATTGCTGAATCTGAAGTCCGGAGACAGGATCCGCTACATCAACCGCGATGGCGAAATCATCATGAAAGCCAAGAACAAACGCGCCATCGACCTTGCAGGCAAGTTTCACGATCCGAACCGACCGACGATCACTTTGACGCAAATGGACGAGGCGATTGGGGAAGCCATCGCCGATCACGTGACTAGTGCAAGATGATTGGCCTCGACACCAATATTATGCTGCGCTTCCTCCTGAAGGACGATCTCGTCCAGACGGAGAAGGTCACAACGCTCTTCGCGAGCCTGTCCGATACGGCACCCGGCTATATCAGTTGCATCACGCTGATGGAATGCGCGTGGTTCTTGAGACAACGAATCAAGCTGAAGAGAGAACAGATCATGGAGGCGATTTCGGACTTGTTGGACTCGGCCGACCTGATCCTTGAAGATGAAAGAGTAGTCGAGGAGACGCTCGCAATCATGGTGCGGACGAATGCAGAATTCGCAGATGTCTTCATCGCCCTTCGTAATCGTGATGCGGGCTGCGTGACAACCAGGACATTTGATGCCCAAGCCGCAAAAACCATACCTGGAATGGAACTTTTGACATGAGCGAATCCGCCCGCCTGATATCGCCGGAAAAGCGGGGCGAAGACCTTGATATCACGTTGCGCCCGCAATCGCTGGACGAGTTCACCGGCCAGGCGGAGGCGCGCGCCAATCTCAAGGTCTTCATCGAGGCGGCGAAAAACCGCGGCGAAGCGCTGGACCATGTGCTCTTCGTCGGGCCGCCCGGCCTCGGCAAGACGACGCTGGCGCAGATCATGGCCAAAGAGCTCGGCGTCAACTTTCGCTCGACGTCGGGCCCGGTTATCGCCAAGGCCGGCGATCTCGCTGCCCTGCTCACCAATCTCGAGGAGCGTGATGTGCTCTTCATCGACGAAATCCATCGCCTCAATCCGGCCGTCGAGGAAATCCTCTATCCGGCCATGGAAGATTTCCAGCTCGACCTGATCATCGGGGAAGGCCCTGCCGCTCGCTCGGTGAAGATCGACCTGTCAAAATTTACGCTGGTGGCGGCCACCACCCGCCTCGGCCTGTTGACGACGCCGCTACGCGACCGTTTCGGCATTCCGGTGCGCCTGAGCTTCTACACCGTCGAGGAGCTGGAACTGATCGTGCGCCGTGGCGCGCGGCTGATGAACCTGCCGATCACCGAGGAGGGCGCCCGCGAAATCGCAAGACGCGCCCGCGGCACCCCGCGCATCGCCGGCCGGCTGCTGCGGCGCGTGCGCGACTTCGCCGAGGTGGCAAGAGCGGAAGCCGTCACCCGCGAGATCGCCGACGAGGCGCTGACCCGCCTGCTGGTCGACAATGTCGGCTTCGACCAGCTCGACAAACGTTACCTCAACATGATTGCCGTCAATTTCGGCGGCGGCCCGGTCGGCATCGAAACCATCGCCGCCGGCCTTTCGGAGCCGCGCGACGCGATTGAAGATATCATCGAGCCCTACATGATCCAACAGGGTTTCATCCAGCGCACGCCACGCGGCCGTGTTCTGACCGCAATCGCGTGGAAACATCTGGGAATGCAACCGCCCAAGGATATGGAGGCTGCGCAGTTCCGGCTGTTCCAGGAGGACAACTGAGTGATCACCCGCCGCGGATTTTTCAAGGTTCTGGGCGGCGGTGTCGCAGGCGTCATGTCGCTCGGTGGTTATGCCTTCGCCTATGAACCGCTCGCGCGGCTCGCCATCACCCGCTATCGGCTGACGCCGCCCGGATGGACGCCAGGGCTCAAGCTGCGCGTCGTTGCGCTCGCCGATCTCCATGCCTGTGAACCCTGGATGTCGGCAAGCCGCATTGCCGCGATCTGCCACAGGGCGAATGAACTCGAAGGCGACGTCACCGTCCTGCTCGGCGATTACGCCGCCGGCATGAACATGGTGACGCAGTACGTGCATTCGAGCCAATGGTCGAAGGCGCTCGCCACCTTGCAGGCCCCTCTCGGCGTCCATGCAGTCATGGGCAACCATGATTGGTGGGAAGATAGGACCGCCCAGAAGAACGGCGGGATGGAAACATTCGGACATCGGGCTCTCGCCGACGTCGGCATCCCGGTCTATGGCAACCGCGCCGTTCGGCTCGAAAAGGATGGCCGCGGCTTCTGGCTGGCAGGCCTCGAAGATCAGCTGGCGCTGCTGCCCGGCAGGAAATGGCGTCGCACGCAGATGCGCGGCCTCGACGATCTCGAGGGAACGATGGCTCAGGTTACAGACGATGCGCCCGTCATTCTGCTCGCTCATGAGCCCGATATCTTTCCACGCGTGCCCGAGCGTGTCTCGCTGACGCTATCGGGCCACACCCATGGCGGACAGATCCGCCTCCTCGGCCGTTCGCCGATCGTCCCCTCGCGTTACGGCAACCGCTATGCCTATGGCCATATGATCGAGGAGGGGCGTAATATCATCGTTTCCGGCGGCCTCGGCTGCTCCATCGCACCGGTGCGCTTCGGCGTGCCGCCGGAAATTGTCGTCATCGATCTTGGATAAGAATGGCATGGCCAAGCGCACTCTCATCCGCCTGAATGCGGGCGGTGAGCGTTTCAACTATCGCATCGCCGGCCTCGGCTTTCGCGACGGCCACGTGCTCGTCCATCGCGCCGTGCATGAGCCCTTCTGGACCTTTCCAGGCGGCAGGGCGGAAATCGGTGAGACGTCGGAGGAAACGCTCAAACGGGAGATGGTGGAGGAACTGGGCGTTGAGGTGACCGTCCATCGGCTGCTGTGGATCGTCGAGAACTTCTTCCGCTACGAACAGCGCGACTGGCATGAACTCGGTCTCTATTACTTGATGGACCTCCCGCCGGAATTCCCCTTTTTGTCCGGCGAGATCATCCATCGGGTCGAGGACGGCGATAACCATCTCGAGTTCAAATGGGTGCCGGCAACGCGTAATGCCCTGTGCGCACTCGACATCCCGCCCTATTTCATCGCCGATGAAATCGAAAACCTTCCCGTTGTGCCACGTCATCTCGTCTGGCGGGACGGCGATCTCGACGGCAAAGACTGATGTTAAGGCGCCCGGTGCTGTAGCCAAAAGCGCTTAAAGAGGAGATGCGCCGATGCCGACCTTCGATCCTGTCAGGCCATTCCGCAAACTTGCCTATAACAACGCCCTTGCCAACCGCCGGCTGCTTCAGGCCTGCGCTACATTGAAGCCCGGCGAATTCGAAGGGCCGCGCACCAGCTTCTTCCCCTCGATCAAGGAAACCTTGAACCATATCATCACGGTCGACTGGTTCTATGTCGACGGCCTTGAAGGCGGCACGCTCGGGCTCAAGGCGTTCGAGGTAGACGAACCGTTCCGTGACGTTTCCTCGCTGGCAGAAGCGCAGGCGAAGGTCGATCAGCGCCTGACGGCGCTTTGCGAGGCCCTGACGCCGGAGAGGCTCACCTCGACCATCAGCCTCCATCGCGGCGACCGCATCCAAGAGGAGCGGATGGAGGACGTGCTGGCCCACCTCTTCCAGCATCAGACCCATCATCGAGGACAGGTGCACGCGATGCTCTCCGGCACCAGCGTCGCTCCGCCGCAACTCGACGAATTCATCGTTGCCGACGATGCCCGGTTCCGCGGCAGCGAGCTTACAGATCTCGGCTGGAGCGAAGAGAAGCTGATGCGTTAGCACGCCCTATCGGACGCGCAGGGCGCTCTAGGTCTCAATTTGCTGCATGTCTTGGCCCCAAAAGCGCTGTACGCTTTTGCGTCACACGCATTAATTCTGCAGCCGTCTCTTCAGCCCGTCGATGATGGTCTTGGTGAGCAAGTCGTAATTTTCGTCGAAGTGATGATCGCCGGGCAGCTCGATGACCTCGGCGCCGCTATCCCTAACCGCCGGACAGGCGACATCGTCATCGTCGTCCTTGCCGTAGATGCATTGCACGAGCTTCGGATCGATGTTCTTCAGATCTCCGACGGGATCACCTCCCGCCCCTTCCGTCTTCTGGCCGAGCCAGCCGAGAACAGAGATGACGTAGTCCACTTGGTGCGAAAGCGACAGCAGCGACAATTGCGCCACCGCCGACTTTTCGGCTGGCTTGAGAAGCTGGTAGGTGGCGGGCACGACATCGGCACCGAAGGAATAGCCGACGAGTAGCACGTGCTTCACCTTCCACTGCTTGCGATAGAAATCGATGATCTTCGAAAGATCGGCAGCGGTCTCCTCCGGCTTGCGCTCCGACCAGAAATAGTGGAGCGAATCGACGCCGACGACCGGAATACCTTCCTTCTGCAGCGTGCCGCCGACCTCCTTGTCGATGTCGCGCCAGCCGCCGTCGCCGGAATAGATCACCGCCATCGTATCGAAGGCCGGCGTTGCCTCGAGCACCGCCAGCGGCAGGCCGAGCGGGTTGCCGAAAGCGCCGGAGGCGGTGACGAGATCGTCGAGCGTATCGGCAAACGCCGTCTGCGCATCGTCGGTGGAATCGCGGATCTCGATCTCGTCATGGGCCTTCTTCAGCGCCTCGGCATGCGCTCGGCCATCCTTGTTGGCATCAGGCGTGAAGACGGTAATGATCGGGTCCGGCAGGATGCCGTCGCTGAGGCCATAGATGGTGCGTTCACCGAACACCTGCTTCGACGCCGGCGTGCAAAGCTCCTTGGCAAGCGGAATGCCGGCGACCGGATTAACGGCAAGTGTCTGGCCGATCGTCGCATCCGGTGTTTGCGCGGCGATCGCCAGCGCCAAGGCCCCGCCCTCGCCGATGCCGGCGACGATCGGCAGGTGATAGGCGCTGTTGCCGGTCGCGCGCTGCACCTGCTGGCTCAGCGATTCGATGTCCGAGACCATATAGACGCAGCCGTCGTTGAGGCTGACGTCGTAGCGGCTGAGCGCCTGGATATAGGATGGAAAGTCGACGCCGATGACGACGGCGCCTTCGGCGACCAACCTGTCGGCTTCGCCCTTCTCATAGTCGCCCCAGCCGGCCGCATCCGAGATCAGCATTACCGTGCCCTTCACCTCCCCTTCCGGCAGGAAGATGTGCGGCGACGGAATGAGCCCGGTTTCGAAGCTCTGCGTGGTTTCCTCGGCGGCATCAGCCGGTGCGGCCGCGAGCATCCAGGCGCATGCCGTGGCAAGAAGGATTGTCCTGATCATTTTCTCACTACCCCTTTCAATCCGCCCCCAATCAGAAATGTCGCGTCCATCAACGCGATCATCGGATTGCCTCCTCCGGAGACCGCAAGATAGCGCGGTTGCCAGTGCGGATGAAACTTGGATTTGAATGCCCGAAGGCCTTTGAAGTTATAAAAGCGCTCGCCGTGTTCGAAGACGGTGCTGCCGATGCGGTCCCAGACGGGCGCCGCCTCGCGTTTCGACATGCCGGAGAGCGGTGCCATGCCGAGATTGAAGTGGGTGAAACCCTGCCCGCGCAGATATTCCATGATCTGCACGAAGAGAAAGTCCATCGAGCCCTTCGGCGCGTCCGGCGAGAAGCGCATGAGATCGATCGTGCCCTCCTGTCTGGATTCGGTCACGAGGATATTGGCGAAGGCGACGATCCTGCCGTCCTTTTTCAGGATGCCGACCGGCTGCGAGGAGACGTAATCGGAATCGAAGGCGCCGAGCGAGAATCCCTTTTCCTTGGCATTATGATGCTCGAGCCAAGCCGTAGAAACGGCCGCTAAATCACCGATCACCGACGGCACGTCCTGCGGTTCGACGACAGCGAATTCAAGCCCGTCGCGCTGGGCGCGGCTTGCGGTCTGGCGAAGGTTCGCCCATTTTCCGCCCTTCATCTCGAAGGTCCTGAGATCGGCCACCGCCAGTTCGCCGAGCTTGAAGGCGCGAAGGCCGGCATCGGCGCAATGGGACAGCAGCGCCGGCGATATCTGGTAGAACACGGCCCGGCAGCCGGCGGCACGCGCAGCTTCGACGAAACGCCAGACGAGTTCCTGCACGGCGCGATGGTCGCCGACCGGATCGAACAGCGCGATCCAGGAGCGGCCCTGTCGGCCATACATGATGAAGGCATCGCCGTTTTCCGAGAACATGATGCTCTTGTCGCCCATGCGCACCAGATTGGCGTCGGCATTGCCCTGCTTCATGACGATCTCGACGGCACGCGCCAGCGCCTCGTCCGTCGCCTGCTCCGGTCGGAAGGCGGCCGGCCGGAGCAGGCTGAAGACGGCGATCGCCGACGAGATGATGGTGATGCCGAGCACGGCGCGCAGCCCGCGCGGCGCCTCGGCGGTGAATTCGAACTGCCACCAGAGCTGGTTGCTGTATTCGACGTCGCGATAGACGAAGAGCAGGATGACGACGGCGCCGACGACGATCACGGCGATCGCCATCAGCCAGGACGCCGTCAGCGCCTGGTTGAGCAGCGAGGCCTGGCGGGTAAAGAGCCGGCGGCTGACGAAGAGCCCGAAGATGAGGAAGGCGAGAAAAGCGGCTTCGACGAGCGCGACCGCCTTCAGCAGCGACAAAGTCAACGCGGCAAGCGCCGAGAACACGGCCACCCACCAGGCGCCATCGAGCCGCTGGCCGAGGCCGCGCGCGGCGACAACGAGGGCCAGCCCCAGCAGGCTGGAGAGAAAATGCGCTCCTTCGACCATCGGCAGTGGCAGATAGTTGGAGAGGAATTCGAGGTTCTGGTCCGGCGTCGGCGTGACGCTTGAAAACACCAGCATGACGCCGAGCAGCAGTGCGAGAGCCGACAGCAGCTGCGGCATCAGCCGCCCGCCGATGCGCCGCATGCTGGAGGCGGCCGGATGGTCGACGAAGCGCCGCAGCTCCGCCGCCGAGACCGCGAGCACGGCGATCAGCAGCGGCAGCACATGGTAGACCAGCCGGTAGAGCACCAGCGATCCGAGCACGGCATCGATGTTCACCGCGCTGCCGAGCGAGGCGATGATCACGGTCTCGAACACGCCGAGCCCGGCCGGAACGTGACTGAGCACGCCGAGACCGACGGCGATCGCATAGACGGCGAGGAAGACCGGCCAGCCGATGGCCGTCTGCGGCAGCAGCACATACAGTACCGACGCCGAGGCGGCGATATCGAAAGCGGTGACGAGGAACTGCCGCGACCAGGTACGCGAATCCGGCAGGCGGATTGCCACAGGCCCAAGATCGAGCACGCGCCCGTCACGGCCGATAATCATCACCGCGCCCAGAATGGCGACGATCGAACCGGCGATCAACCGCAGGAGGAAGGCGCTGACCCCGATCAGCGGACCGATCTCGTCGGCGATGACGATGAGGGCGATCGCCGCAACGCCCGCGAGCCCGAGACCGAAGGACAGCGTGACGAAGGCGATGATGCGGCCGATATCCTCCGGCGAGAGCCCGAGGCGGGTATAGGCGCGGTAGCGGATCGCACCACCCGAAAGCGCGCCGAAACCGGCGGTATTGCCGACGGCATAGGCACTGAACGCCGTCAGCGCCACATGCGGAAAGGGCAGCTTCTTGCCGATGTACTCGATGGCGTTGAGATCGTAGAAGATCAGCGCGAGGAAACTGAGCGCCGTGAAGAACAACGCAAGCAGGATCGCGCTCGGCCTGGTGGCGGCCAGCGCACCGACGACGTCGTCATAGCGCACCTCGTTGGTGAGCTGCATGATCGCGTAACCGACGAGGCAGAAGACCACGAGTGACGCGGCTGCCAACAGCGGTGTTCTGTACCGTCTGAAGAGCCCGCCGAAAGAAAACCCGTCCGTTTCTTCAATCTCTTCCAAATCGCCGTGCCCCGACATTCGCGTACCTACTGTGACTGCCAGCTGGGCGGGTATCATTTCAGATGACGTAACATGAGAGGCATATAAGCTCTATGAAGCCATGCCGCCGCTACCCCAGCCCTGCCGCCTGCGCCTCAATCATCCTCAATTGGGGCGAATTTGCGCAGACGAGCGTCGCGGCACATTGCATTTTCGTAAGCTTCAGCAGAGCCTTGCCCTCAACGAGATTCGAGACGCGGGAGAACGGTTCGATATGCAAGATGGCCCGGCCTTCGTAATACTTGCCCTCGGACGTCTGCTGCTGGGCGGCCTCTATGTCGCTGGCGGCATTCATCATTTTTTCGTTATCGTGCCGCTGACCGACGCGATCGAAGCTCGCGGCGTCCCTTTTGCGAAAGGAGTGCTGGTCTTGGGCAGCATGTTCCAGATCGTCGCCGGCATCCTGCTGATGCTCGGCCTGTTCGTCGCGGCAGCGGCATTCGGTCTCATCATCTTCACGCTGGCGGCCACCGTCATGCTGCTGAATTTCTGGGACATGCAGGGAACGGCGCGCGACAGCGCGATCAATACCTGGAAGACAAACATGGCGATCATCGGCGGTCTGCTGATCGCAGCCGCCGGCGCGATGTGAAGCAGTCATGCCGCCGGCTCGGCGCCTGCCCGTGCATGCGCGGCGTAGCGCGCGACGGCAGCATCCGCCTCCGTCGCGGTCGCCCGCTACCTGCACCGTCGGCTCGGCTATGACGGCGCGCGCTACAGCGCCACGCGTCTTTCGAGAGCCGCAGGACGCTGTAGCACTTTCGATTGTTTCAGGATTTCGCGGCCGGCTTTTCCACATGGCCGCCGAAGCCCGCGCGCATCGCCGACAGCACCTTATTGGCGAATTCGTCATTGTCGCGCGAGGAGAAACGGCCGTAGAGCGCAGCACTCAGCACCGGCGTCGGCACGCTTTCGTCAATTGCCGCCATGATGGTCCAGCGGCCTTCGCCGCTGTCCGAAACCCGGCCCGCATATTTGGCCAGTGCCGGATCAGCATGCAGCGCATCGGCTGTGAGATCGAGCAGCCAGGAGGTGATGACGCTGCCGCGGCGCCAGACTTCGGCGACATCCTGCAGGTTGAAGTCGTATTGGAAATGTTCCGGATGGGCGAGCGGCGCGGTTTCCGCATCCGCCTCGTGCGAGGCAGCGCCGATATTGGCATGTTTCAGAATATTGATACCTTCGGCATAGGCAGCCATCAGGCCGTATTCGATGCCGTTATGCACCATCTTGACGAAATGACCGGCACCATGCGGGCCACAATGCAGGTAACCCTGTTCCGCGGTGCTGACCGCGGCCGCTTCGGGGCTCCGGTTCGGCGAGGCTTCGGTCTTGCCGACGCCGGGCGCCAGCGTCGCGAAGATTGGGGAAAGGTGTTCGACGATGCCCTTCTCGCCGCCGATCATCAGGCAATAACCGCGCTCAAGGCCGAAGACGCCACCGCTGGTGCCGACATCGACATAGTGGATGCCCTTGGTGATGAGGTCGGCGCCGCGGCGGATATCGTCATGATAATAGGAGTTGCCGCCGTCGATGACGATATCGCCATTCTCAAGCAACGGCACCAGGCTCGCCAGTACCTTGTCGACGATCGCCGCCGGCAGCATCAGCCAGATCGCGCGCGGATGGGCGAGCTTCGAGACGAATTCCGCGAGCGAAGCACTGCCGGTCGCGCCGAGGCCTGCGAGCTCGGCAACGCTTTCCGGCCTTGCGTCATAGACAACGCATTCGTGACCGCCTCGCATCAAGCGCTGGACCATATAATTGCCCATGCGGCCCAAACCAACCATGCCAAGCTGCATAATGAATCTCCTGGAAACCGAAAATGAAGTATCGAATCCGGAAATTAGCACCCGCGGTGTGACAGGCAAGCGAAGTCTCGGTCATATTGACGAATGCGACTATTGCGCCTCGCGCACCAGATGCACGATACCGGCCGGATTGACGATCCAGGCGCCGCGCAGATCCTCCGGCAACGCCTCGATCGGATCGCAGCGAATGACACCGGCCCTTTCGAGATGCGTGGCAGCCCTCTCGAGATCCGGTGTCATCAACTCCAGCCAGAGCTCGGCCTGGCTCATCGCCGGCACCTCGTCTATCCAGAGCCGGATCGGCCCGAGAGCGAACAGCGCCGCATCCCCTTCGCCGATCTGTTTGAGGCCGATGACATCGCGATAGAAGGCGACCGTCGCCTGATACTGGTGCGGCGGCACCTTCATCGCAATATCGACGCCGCCATAAAGAAGTTCCGTCATGACCTTTCTCCTCAAACGTCCGGCGCGCTGGCCGGCTCGCCCTTCATTTCGCTGAGGAACATGCCTTCGCGCAGATTGATGCCATATTCAACGAAGGCCTTCATGCTGCAGAGCATTTGCGTCCAACCTTCGCAGTTGAGATAGGTGCCGCGCCGGCCGGCCGCGTCCTCGCGCCAGCCGTTCTCCGCAATCGTCACCAGCGTGCCACCATCCTCCAGCGGCTTGAAGTCCATCTCCACCAGCGTCTTGTAGGTCGCCTTGTCTTCGCCAGTGCCGCCATCCCAGCGCAGCACGATGCGGCTTTCCGGCACCAGATCGACGACCTCGACCGGCGCATCCTTCCACCAGGTCACCGTCGTGCCCTTCACGAGCGGCGCACTCGCTCCGCCGATCGTGGTGAAATAGCTGCTGAGTTTCTTCGGGTTGACGACGGCGTCGAAAACCTCGGCGACGGGGCGGCCGATACGGCCGGAAACGCGAATTCCAAGAGACATGACACTTCTCCTCTTCTCCATTGTGCCTGGCACCATTATGTTATAAAAACATAACATGTCAAGCGAATCAACCGACGACCCCGTTTTCAAGGCGCTGGCGCATCATCGCCGCCGCGAAATCCTCGATCTGCTCAAGGATGGCCCCCAAACCACAGGGACCCTTTGCGAGATGTTTCCGCAGATGGATCGCTGTACGGTGATGCTGCATCTGAAGGTGCTGCAAGAGGCTGACCTGCTCATCGCCAGGAAGGAAGGCCGCGAGCGCTGGAACCACCTGAACAGCCTGCCGATCAAACACATCTATGACCGCTGGATCAGCGCCTATGCCGGCCATTCCCTGTCGATTCTCGACCGGCTGAAGGGCGACCTCGAGGGCCAGTCCGAATGATGATCCAGCCGCCCCACAGCTTGCCGGTCGGTCAGCCGAAGCCTTATGCTGGCCAAAACGGCACGGGATCAGGCAAATGACGATATCGGGCGCCGGCTTACGCCGCATGCGGCTGCTGCGCAGCATGAAGCAGGAACATCTCGCCGAACTCCTCGGCGTCAACCAGGCGACGGTCTCGCGCTGGGAGCGTAATCAGCTCGCTCTCTCGCCCGAACAGGCCATCAAGCTGGAACGGATTTTCGCCTCCCCGCAATATGCAGCAGTCGATGCGGCGCTGAAGCGGCTGGTCGAGGATTCCGTCCGGCCGGTGCATCTGATCTGCGACCGCACCCACCGTCTGCTCTCCGCCTCTCGCCCACGACAGGCGGAGTGGCGGGCGCCGCTCGGCGCCTTTCTCGGCCGTTCTCTGTTCTCTTATGCCTCCGCCGAAATCGCCGCCGCCGAGCAGTCGCTGGAGGAGCGCGGCTGGCATGAGGGCAGGCTCTCGTCGTTGACCCTCGATACCGGCGCCAACGGCAATGCGCTGCTGCCGATCGCCGCCGGCCGCGTGACCTGGGAACGGATCATGCTTTCCGACGGCAGCGCCGGCCGCCTTGTTACGACCATCGGCTGAGCCTCAAGCTTTCCTGCACTCCCATGCATAATTTATGCGTTGTCCGGAAACATCAGTCTTTATAGCGTCCGCCGCCGAACGGTCAGGAGACGATGTGATGACGATATTGGTGACGGGAAGTGCCGGCCATCTCGGCGAGGCGCTGATGCGGACCTTGAGGGCGGAAAGCCGCTGGGTGCGCGGCATCGATATCAAGCCCTCGGCTTTTACCGACATGGTCGGCTCGATCAGTGATCGCGCCTTCGTCCGGCAGGCAATGTCAGGCATCAGCCACGTCATCCATGCCGCAACGCTGCACAAGCCGCATGTGGCAACCCACGGCAATTACGATTTTCTCGACACCAATATCGCCGGCACCCTCAACCTGCTCGAAGAAGCGGTCGCCGCAGGCGTTGTCAGCGTCGTCTTCACCAGCACCACCAGCACCTTCGGTGCGGCATTGACGCCGGCTGCCGGCGAACCGGCGGCATGGGTGACCGAGGACGTGCTTCCCGTCGCGAAAAACATCTACGGCGTGACGAAACTCGCCGCCGAAGGTTTGTGCGAACTCTTCGCCCGCCAATTCGGCCTGCCGGTGGTCATTCTCAGAACGTCGCGCTTCTTCCCCGAAAACGACGACGATCCTGACATTCGCAACAGCTATTCGGCAGAGAATGCCCAGGCCAACGAGCTTCTTCACCGCCGCGTCGATATCAGCGACGTGGTCGGCGCCCATCTGCTGGCGCTCGAAAAGGCGCCGGCAATCGGCTTTGGCCGCTACATCATCTCCGCCACGACGCCGTTTTCGGCAAGTGATCTCGCCGCGATCCGGCACGATGCGCCTCACGTCGTCGAACGACTGTTCCCAGGTGCAGGCGCCCTTTACGCATCACGCGGCTGGAAAATGTTCCCGACACTCGACCGCGTCTACGTCAACGAACGCGCAAGGCGGGAGCTCGGCTGGCAGCCGCGATATGGTTTCCGTTTCGTGCTTGATTGCCTGCGCGACAACAGGGAGTGGCGAAGCCCTTTGGCGCTGAATGTCGGCTCCAAGGGCTATCACGACGAGGTCTTCGCCGAAGGACCTTACCCGGTATGCCAAGGACAAGACGACGATCGCCGCTGAGAGCGAAATCGTTGCTCTTTCCGACAAGAACCTTCCTGATGCTCGCTGTCGATCCCGCGTCTTCGCTGAAAATAGAAGGAAAGGGTGCGATCCACGACCACCGATGGATGTTTACGATCCTGGGTGCCTACAAACGTAGGTGGGCGCCGTGTGTCCAGGCCCACGGGCCTGGCCAGGGACAGCTCCCTTTGGATCGAGTATGGCCCCAGGGATTGTGGTTCCTGTCGAGAGGCGCAGACCGCATGGCGATATATAAGGTCGTTTGTGCTGGCGCGCCAGTGGCGACGGAAGGCGGCCCCTATTTAATTGAGATCAATTGAGTTCGGGGGCCGGCCGGCCGTTCAGCTTGTCGGTGATGCCGCGGATGCGGCTCGAAACCTCACTGAGCGCCGCGGCTAGGTTTTCCTCGGTGCGGGCGGTCGCTGCAAGCACCGTATCGCGGTTGCCGCGCAGCGTCTCGAGCTCGGATTCCAATCCGGCGACGCGGCGCGTCAGTTCGGAAATTTCATCCACAACCATGATGCCGGCCATGACGGTGATCCTGAGATCGCCGATTTCCCCGAACTGATCCTTGAGATGGCCGACATAGCCGTCGAAGCGGTTGGCGAGATCGGTCAGGTGATCCTCCTGCCCTTCTTCGCAGGCCATGCGATAGGCCTTGCCGTCGATCGTAACCGTCACCTGCGCCATGCGAAACTCTCTCTCATCAGCGATCCAGAACCGCGCGGATCGTTTCCATGGCCGTCACCAGCCGCCGCGAGACCTCGCGATTGACCTCTTCCAGCCGGTTGGCGCGGAATTCGGCCTGGTCGAGCTCCTGCGCCAGCCGGGAGCGATCGGCATGCACGCGCCGCACCTCGCCCTCGATCTCGCCCTGCTCGCGCTGGCGCTCGACGCGCATGTCGACGGCGTTTTCGAGGCTCGATATCGCCTGTCTCAATTCGTTGAGCGCTGCTTCCATGGTTTTGCCTGTGGGCATCATGTCTTTCCGATTCCCGCGCAGGATCCGCGAATCGGCACGCCGCGCCGATCCTGCGTTTTCAAAAGGATATGCCGCTCGTAAACGGCCCGTCAATAAATCCTGTCACTTGCCCACCGGCCTATCCTGTGGATGAGCGTTTTACACATGTCCGTCACATCAGATTCGTCATTTGTACAATCGCGCGATCAAATGTCAAAAATCGCCGCTGCACGCCCGGATTTGGCCTGCCATTTATTGACTTGCCCGTCCCAACTGCTATGTCTCTGCCGCTTTCACTCGATGGTCTTGGAGGCTCGAGGCCATCCCCCGACACCCGGAACTTGCGGAAAAGCCATGACCTCTCCCGAACAACACGACCGGATGGCGAATGCGATCCGTTTTCTCGCCATGGACGCCGTTGAAAAGGCGAACTCCGGCCACCCGGGCATGCCGATGGGCATGGCTGACGTGGCGACGGTCCTGTTCACCAAATATCTGAGGTTCGATCCGAAGAAGCCGCACTGGCCGAACCGCGATCGCTTCGTGCTGTCGGCCGGCCATGGCTCGATGCTGCTCTATTCGCTGCTGTATCTGACCGGCTATCCCGATATGACGATCGAGGATCTGAAGCAGTTCCGTCAGCTCGGCTCGAAAACCGCCGGCCATCCGGAATACGGTCATGCCACAGGCATCGAAACGACGACCGGTCCGCTCGGCCAGGGTATCGCCAATTCCGTCGGCATGGCGATTGCCGAACGCAAGCTGCGCGAGGAGTTCGGCTCCGATCTCCAGGATCACTATACCTATGCGATCTGCGGCGACGGCTGCCTGATGGAAGGCATCAGCCACGAAGCCATCGCGCTCGCCGGCCACCTGAAGCTCAACAAGCTCGTCCTGTTCTGGGATAACAACTCGATCACAATCGACGGCGCCGTCTCGCTGTCGGATTCCACCGACCAGGTCGCCCGCTTCAAGGCGGTACACTGGAACACGATCGAGATCGACGGTCACGATCAGGCCGCCATCGCCGACGCGATCGAAGCGGCCCACAAGTCCGACCGCCCGACCTTCATCGCCTGCAAGACGATCATCGGCTTTGGCGCCCCGAACAAGCAGGGCACCCACAAGGTTCATGGCAACCCGCTCGGCGCCGAGGAAATCGCCGCCACCCGCAAGGCTCTGACCTGGGAATCCGAAGCCTTCGTCATCCCGTCTGATGTGCTCGACAGCTGGCGTGCAGCCGGCGCTCGCTCGGCCGACCTCGTCAAGTCCTGGGAAGACGGTCTTGCCAAGGCTCCGGCCAGGGCCGAGTTCACCCGCCGCATGGCAGGCGATCTGCCGGAAGGCTTCGACGCCGCGATCAGCGCATACAAGAAGAAGCTCGCCGAGACCAAGCCGACGGTTGCGACCCGCAAGGCTTCGGAAGACGCGCTCGAGGTAATCAACGGCTTCCTGCCGGAAACGCTCGGCGGCTCCGCCGACTTGACGCCGTCGAACAACACCAAGACCAGCCAGATGCATTCGATCACCCCGACGGATTTCGCCGGTCGTTACATGCATTGGGGCATCCGCGAGCATGGCATGGCGTCTGCTATGAACGGCATTGCGCTGCATGGCGGCCTCATCCCCTATAGCGGCGGCTTCCTGATCTTCTCGGATTATTGCCGCCCGCCCATCCGCCTTGCTTCGCTGATGGGCATCCGCGTCATTCACGTCCTGACGCATGACTCGATCGGCGTCGGCGAAGACGGCCCGACGCACCAGCCGGTCGAGCAGCTCGCCGGTCTGCGCGCCATCCCGAACCTGATGGTCTTCCGTCCGGCCGACGCCACGGAAACGGCGGAATGCTGGCAGATCGCCATCAAGACGCACAACCGTCCCTCGGGCCTTGCTCTGACGCGCCAGAACCTCACGCCGTCCCGCACCGAATACAGCGAAAAGAACCTCTGCGAACAGGGCGCCTACACGCTGGCCGGCAATGCCGAGGCCAAGGTGACGATCTTCGCCTCCGGCTCGGAAGTCGAAATCGCCGTTGCGGCGCGTACGGCACTCGAAGCCAAGGGCGTCACCGTCCGCGTCGTATCGGTTCCCTGCACGGAACTGTTCTTCGAGCAGCCGGAAGCCTATCGCAAGGAAATTCTCGGCAACTCGCCGGTCAAGATCGCCGTCGAAGCCGCCGTTCGCGAAGGCTGGGATGCGTTCATTGGACCGGAAGGTACCTTCATCGGCATGAAGAGCTTCGGCGCTTCCGGCCCGGTCAAGGAAGTTTACAAGCATTTCGGCATCACCGCCGACGCCGTCGTTGCGGCCGCCGAAGCAAAGCTTTAATGAGGGCGCCTTGAGGCGCTCTCCATCTCCTCAATTCCAGGCCCTCGCTATCGGGCCCTACTCTATCGGGAGTGAATGAACATGACAGTCAAGGTTGCCATCAACGGTTTCGGCCGCATCGGCCGCAACGTCCTTCGCGCCATCGTCGAATCCGGCCGCACCGACATCGAAGTCGTCGCCATCAACGATCTCGGCCCGGTTGAAACCAACGCCCACCTGCTGCGCTACGACTCGATCCACGGCCGCTTCCCGGCAACGGTGAAGGTCGAGGGCGACACGATCATCGTCGGCAACGGCAAGCCGATCAAGGTCACGGCGATCAAGGATCCGGCAACGCTCCCGCACCGCGAACTCGGCGTCGACATCGCGATGGAATGCACCGGCATCTTCACCGCCCGCGACAAGGCTGCCGCTCACCTGACGGCCGGCGCCAAGCGCGTCATCGTCTCGGCGCCTGCCGATGGTGCCGACCTCACGGTCGTCTTCGGCGTCAACCATGACCAGCTCACCAAGGAGCACTTGGTCATCTCCAACGCGTCCTGCACCACCAACTGCCTGGTACCGGTCGTGAAGGTTCTCGACGACGCCGTCGGCATCGACCACGGCTTCATGACGACCATCCACTCCTACACCGGCGACCAGCCGACGCTCGACACGATGCACAAGGATCTGTATCGCGCCCGCGCGGCCGCCCTTTCCATGATCCCGACCTCGACGGGTGCAGCCAAGGCAGTCGGCCTCGTTCTGCCGCATCTGAAAGGCAAGCTCGACGGCACCTCGATCCGCGTTCCGACCCCGAACGTTTCGGTCGTCGACTTCAAGTTCGTCTCCAAGAAGGCGACCAGCGTTGGCGAAATCAACGAAGCCATCATGGCTGCTGCCAACGGCAAGCTGAAGGGCATCCTCGGCTACACCGACGAGCCGCTCGTCTCCCGTGACTTCAACCACGACAGCCACTCCTCGATCCTCGCAACCGATCAGACCAAGGTCATGGAAGGCAACTTCGTGCGCGTCCTGTCCTGGTACGACAACGAGTGGGGCTTCTCCAGCCGCATGTCCGACACGGCAGTCGCTTTCGCCAAGCTCATCTGAGCGCTCTTGAGGCATCGACATGCAAGCGGCCCGGGAAACCGGGCCGCTTTTTGTTGCCGTGCCTCCAAACGAAGGCAGCCTTCCCGCACTGGCATCTTTTCGCCCCTTGCCCGGGTGAGATCTGTTAGAATACGTCACCCTGGACATTCCAAAATGCCCAGTTTCCTCACGCCGCATCGGCCACCGGCCAGGTACGGAATGCCAATACCGTGCGTCGGCACTGTCGCCCGCATGAAAATGAGAGAGATGGATGGATTACTTTACCGTTGAAATCGCCGGCCGCGCCATTGCCAGTTTTCGCTCGGAAAATCACGAGGAAGCGACGCATTTCTTCGAGGCGGAAGACTTTCGCGACGATTTGACCGTCCTGGAATCCGAAGGCCAGCCTCTTTGGGACCGCAAAGCGACCCTGAGCCTGCGCAAGGCAACGGCCGAGGAAGCAAGCGAAGTCGAGCACGCCTATGAATTCGACGACGATCCCGAACGGACCATCGAGGACGAGTTCGTCGTTTTCCTGGTCCCGGTCGCGGATCTGACCGACGAGGGCGAGGACGCAGAAGACTGAGCGCCGATCCGCACCGGCTTCGCTGCACGGGTTGGCAATCCGCTGGCCAAGCGTGCTAGATTGAAGAAATACGCAGCGCTGCACAATGGCTAATGAGCCAAGGGAGGTGATAAATGGCAGAGGCACAAAAGCGCTTGTCCCATACCACTCTCAAACGGCGGCAGCGGTTTCACCCCAAGCGGGACGTCAGACCTGCCGTGCTGGCAAAGGCCAATCGTCTGGTCATCTCGGCTGCCGCGTTCATTGGCCTCTCGTTTCTCGCCATCGTCATACTTCAGGCAGTGTTGGGATAGCAGAGCAAGGGCCGGCCGGCCGCTTCCGGCACATACGACAGCCGGCGGCTCTCGCTGGCCGGCCGGCATTTCCACCCGATATCGAAATATCTCAGCGCTCATTTTCCTCTCTCCGCATCCGCGCGTGCAATCCAGTCTTCCCGTGATTGGACAAGGCAAACGGGCCGCGTGAAAGGAGGAGCGTGTCTTATGTTGTTGCCATTCGCAGATACCGGCAGGAAAAATCCGAGCCTGTCTCTTTTGCCCTGCTCTCGCCTGATTTTCCTATACATTCTTTATAGAGACTTTCTCCCGTAGCATTCCGTGTCGGTTGGCCGTCCGGCAGCTCAGCAGCATGAAGCAGCATCGCGACGAGGTTAAGCCGCAAGGCCTACCCTTCTCTGACGTTTTGCCGTTTACTGACGGATCGCCGCGCGTGACGGAGGGGGTGAATTAAGGCGGATCGGCCGGGCGGGTGTGTTCGCGAAGCAGTCGATGGAAAGGGGTGGGCATGGAAGCGTTCTATATCGTGGTGCTGGTTTCGACGGCACTCGTGCTTCTTGCCGCTTTTTCGAGCCTGCTCGCCTTCCGCTTCGGCGCCCCCCTGCTGCTGCTCTTCCTGATGATCGGCCTTGCTGCCGGCGTCGATGGCCTCGGCATCGAGTTCAGCAACAATTATCTCGCCTATATTCTCGGCTCCATCGCGCTGGCCGTCATCCTGTTCGATTCCGGCTTCGGCACGCCGATACAGGCCTTCCGGCTGGCGGCCGTGCCCTCTCTGGCGCTCGCCTCGGTCGGCGTGCTGATCACCGCCTCGCTCTTTGCCTTCGCCGCCATGTGGCTTTTGAATTTCACCTGGCTGGAAGGACTGCTGCTCGGCTCGATCGTCGCATCGACGGATGCCGCCGCCGTCTTCTTCCTGCTGCGCATTGGCGGCATCAACATCCGTGACAAGGTGCGCTCGACGCTGGAAGTCGAATCCGGCACCAACGACCCGATGGCGATCTTCCTCACCATCGCCCTCGTCGAGGTGCTGGCGAGCGGCGAGCGTTATGCCGGCATCAATATCGGCATGCTCGCCATGTTCGTGCAGCAGATGGGCCTCGGCGTCATTCTCGGCCTGCTCGGCGGCATGATGATCGTGCTGATCGTCAGCAAGCTCGATACCGATCGCGGCCTGACACCGATCTTCGTGCTGGCGCTCGCTCTTCTCGTCTTCTCCTTCACCGGCGCGGTTGGCGGCAGCGGATTCCTCGCCGTCTATGTTGCCGGCATCTACGCCGGAAACCGCAAGATGCAGGCGATCGGCACCATCAAGCGCTTCCAGGACGGCATGACCTGGCTGGCGCAGATCATCATGTTCCTGGTGCTCGGCCTGCTCGCCACGCCGTCGCAATTCCCTGCCATCATCGTGCCGGCCATCCTGCTCGCCCTCTTCCTGATCTTCGTCGCCCGGCCGTTGGCGATCTGGCTGTCGCTGCTTCCCTTCGATTACACGCAGCAGGAAATCGGCTTCGTTGCCTGGGTCGGCCTGCGCGGCGCCGTCTCCATCCTGCTTGCCATCATGCCGATCCTCGGCGGGCTTGAGAACGGCCAGATCTATTTCAACACCGCCTTCATCATCGTGCTGGTCTCGCTGCTCCTCCAGGGCTGGACGATCAAACCCGTCGCCAAGAAGCTCGGGCTGATCATTCCGCCGCGCATCGGCGCCGTCGACAAGGTCGAGGTCGACCTGCCGGGCGCGGCCAACCACGAACTGCTCTCCTACCGCGTCATTAAGGATAGCCCGGTGCTGCGCGGCGAGCGCATTCCGCGCTGGGCGACCCCCTCGCTCGTCATCCGCGACGGTAAGTCGATGCGCTATCAATATGCCGGGCGGCTGCGCGAGCACGATCTCGTCTATCTCTTCATCGTGCCGAGCTATTCCCGCCTGCTCGACCGGCTCTTCGCCAGCCGGGCGCCTGTCGATGACGACGATGCCGAATTCTTCGGGGCCTTCGCGCTCTCTCCCGCCCGCCCCGCCGCCGATCTCGACGCCGCCTATGGCCCCGGCCTGCTCAACGAATCCGAAAAGGGCCTGACGATCGCCGAATTGATGCGGCAGCGTCTCGGCGGCAAGGCCGATTATGCCGACCGCGTCCGCCTCGGCTCGATCATCCTCATCGTCCGCGATCTCGACGAGCACGATCACATCACCTCCGTCGGCATGTCGCTCGAAGCAGTCGAACCGGCAATTACGCTGCCGATCTTCCTCAATCTCAAGGACATCATCCAGCGCATCCGCGACCGACTGAACGGACGCCGGAACCGGGAAACCGCAGCTTCCGAAAGCACACCGAAACCACCAGCCGGACGCGACGAAGGCACACGCGAAAACGGCCGCTGAACGCCTTGCGTCTCGAATGATCCTTGCTATGTTCGGCGCAACTTTCGCCAACCACGACAGGATCCTCCCCATGCCTTCTTTCAAGACCCTCGACGATCTTTCCGACATCCGCGGCAAGCGCGTTCTCGTCCGCGTCGACCTCAACGTCCCGGTGAAAGACGGCAAGGTCACCGATGTGACGCGCATCGAGCGTGTGGCGCCGACGATCCGCGAATTGTCCGAAAAGGGTGCCAAGGTGATCCTGCTGGCCCATTTTGGCCGGCCGAAGGATGGCCCTTCGCCGGAGCTGTCGCTGTCGCTGATCGCCCCTTCCGTCGAGGAAGTGCTTGATCATGCCGTGCTGACGGCCTCCGACTGCATCGGCGAAGCCGCCGCCTCCGCCGTTGCCGCGATGAATGACGGCGATATCCTGCTTCTGGAAAACACCCGCTTCCACAAGGGCGAGGAAAACAACGACTCCGACTTCACCAAGGCGCTTGCCGCCAACGGCGACATCTACGTCAACGACGCCTTTTCGGCCGCCCACCGCGCCCATGCCTCGACCGAGGGTCTTGCCCACCACCTGCCGGCCCATGCCGGCCGCACCATGCAGGCCGAGCTGGAAGCGTTGGAAAAGGGTCTCGGTGATCCCGCTCGCCCTGTCGTCGCGATCGTCGGCGGCGCCAAGGTCTCCACCAAGATAGACCTGTTGATGAACCTCGTGAAGAAGGTCGATGCGCTCGTCATCGGTGGTGGCATGGCGAATACCTTCATCGCCGCCCGCGGCACCAATGTCGGCAAGTCGCTCTGCGAACATGATCTTGCCGAGACCGCCAAGCAGATCATGATCGAGGCCGCGACCGCCGGCTGCGCCATTATCCTGCCCGAGGATGGCGTGATCGCTCGCGAGTTCAAGGCGGGTGCCGCCAACGAGACGGTCGATATCAACGCCATTCCTGCCGATGCCATGGTGCTCGATGTCGGCCCGAAATCCGTTGAGGCCATCAATGCCTGGATCGAGCGCGCCGCAACCCTGGTCTGGAACGGCCCGCTCGGCGCCTTTGAGATCGAACCCTTCGATGCTGCAACGGTCGCTGCCGCGAAATACGCCGCTGGGCGCACCATAGCCGGCAAGCTCACCTCCGTTGCCGGCGGCGGCGACACCGTCTCGGCGCTCAACCATGCCGGCGTTGCCGACGATTTCACCTATGTTTCGACCGCCGGCGGCGCCTTCCTCGAATGGATGGAAGGCAAAGAGCTTCCCGGCGTCGCCGTCCTCAACGCTGCTAGATAACTACCCAGACTGATTTCGCAGATTTTACATGTGGATAGACCGTGGAAGAAAAGAAGCTTCCGCGGTCTTTTGCTCAGATGATGAAAAAAATCCCAAATTTTCAAACGATTGAATTGGATTCAATCGTTTCAATGACTTAGCCTTCCATTTTCCTCGCTATCAACTTCTGTTATCCGCGTTCTATATTCCTCAAGTGCCGATGTTTATTGTTGTGGAGAGAACGAAATGAGCGAACGACTGGAAGACATTGCAGTGCAGATGGTTGCGGGCGGCCGGGGGCTGCTCGCCGCCGATGAATCGACCTCCACCATCAAGAAGCGTTTCGACACGATCAACCTCGAATCGACCGAAACGAGCCGGCGGGACTACCGGGAAATGCTCTTCCGCTCCGACGAGGCGATGAAGAAATATATCTCCGGCGTCATCCTCTTCGAAGAGACGTTGTTCCAGAAGGCCGCGGACGGCACGCCCTTCGTCGATATCATCCGCGCAGCCGGCGCCATCCCCGGTATCAAGGTCGATACCGGCGCCAAGCCGATGGCCAAATATCCCGCTGAAACCATTACCGAAGGCCTCGACGGCCTCGGCGAGCGCCTCGCCAGATATTATGAAGCCGGCGCCCGCTTCGCCAAGTGGCGCGGCGTCATCGCCATCTCGTCAATCTTGCCGACCCGCGGTTCCGTCCGCGCCAACGCTCAGGCGCTTGCTCGTTATGCCGCACTTTGCCAAGAAGCCGGGATCGTTCCGATCGTCGAGCCGGAATGCCTGATGGACGGAAAGCCGGGCGACCACAATATTGACCGCTGCGCCGAAGTGACCGAATCCACGCTGCGCATCGTTTTCGAGGAACTGGCCGAGGCCCGCGTCAACCTCGAAGGCATGATCCTCAAGCCGAACATGGTGATCGACGGCAAGAACGCCCGCAAGGCCTTGGTCGCCGAAGTTGCAGAACGCACCGTCAAGGTGCTGAAGGCGACCGTACCTCCCGCTGTTCCCGGCATCGCCTTCCTTTCCGGCGGCCAGACGACCGAAGAAGCGACAGCCCATCTTTCGGCGATCAATGCCAGCGGCGACCTGCCCTGGTTCGTCACCTTCTCCTACGGCCGCGCCCTGCAGGACAGCGCGCTCAGGGCCTGGAACGGCAAGCAGGAAAACGTCGCTGCCGGCCAACGCGAATTCACCCACCGCGCCGAGATGAACAGCCTTGCCGCCAAGGGCAGCTGGAAGAAAGACCTGGAAAAGGCCGCCTGAGTTTTTGGAGGTTTGAACTAATGGGCAGGGAGCGGCGAACGCAGCTTCCTGCCCTCTCTGCCGTTTCCTTCCCTCTCATTGTCACGGCGACAAGAAACCGCTTCGTTCCGCGAAAAACCGTGATTACTCATAGCGCCCTGTCACAGCAGGAGCCGCCATGAACACCCTCTCCTACGTCACCGTCGATGTCTTCACCTCCACCCGCTTCGAGGGCAATCCGCTTGCTGTCATCTCTGATGCGCGCGGTCTGAGCGATGCGGCGATGCAAAAGATCGCCACCGAGTTCAATTATTCCGAAGTCACCTTCGTCCTGCCGCCGGAAGACCCGCAAAATTCCGCCCGCGTGCGCATCTTCACCCCGACGATGGAAATACCCTTTGCCGGCCATCCGAACGTCGGCACCGCCTATGTGCTCGGCCAGCAGGCGGAGATTTTCGGCAAGCCGGTCGGCGATACGCTGCGTTTCGAGGAAAAGGCCGGCATCGTCGAAGTCAGCCTGAAACGCAGCGGCGGAAAGGTTGCTGGTGCCGCCATCCGCGCGCCGCAGCCGCTGACGATCGGCGACACCATCGCCGCGGAAACCATCGCCGGCTGTGTCTCGCTCGACCCCGGTGTCATCGTCAGCACCACCCATGCCCCGGCCTTTGCATCCGTCGGCCTGAATTTCGCCGTTGCAGAAGTGAATGGGCTCGAGGCGCTGGCCGCCGTCCGCCCAAACCTTGCCGGGTTCCAGGCAGCTGCCGGCCGCCAGGCGACCAGCGGCCACGACTTCTCGCTCTTCCTCTATGTGAGGACAGCCGAAAACCCATGGAATATTCGCGCCCGCATGTTCGCGCCCCTCGACAATGTGCCCGAGGATCCGGCAACGGGCAGCGCTTCTGCCGCGCTTGGCGCCTATCTCGTCTCGCTTGCGCTGGAAGCCGATATGAAAGTCCGCATCGCCATTGAACAGGGCGTCGAAATGGGCCGCCGCAGCGTCATCACCCTTGATGTCGTGAAATCCGACGGCATCGTCACCGATGTCGTCATCTCGGGAGGCTGTGTATCCGTCATGCGCGGCGAAATTAGCTTGCAAGACTGACGGTCGCAGCCCGGACCGTACCCCCGCGTTACACGTAATCAGGGGTTACATCAGGAAATCGCGCGAAAGCAGAGCCACTGCCCATACGGCGAAAGCGATCAGCGCGAGCTTCCAGAAATCCATTCGCCGCCTGAGGCCGGGAAGCCCGAGCGGCTTGATCACTTGTATCGCCATGGCAAGGATGAGCAGCAAGGCTATCAGCTTTGTCATGCTTTATTTTTTCCGTTTTTCGGAATGTCACAGGACGGACATTTTTCCGCGCGAACAAGAGGATCTCGACACGCCGTAAAGACATTCCGGGGCACAATCAATCATCTTGAGGCTGGGCTGACGCAGGTCCTGCCTTATGTCATTGCAAATCGCTAAGACTGAGTCTGGGGAAATGAAGAGAAATCTGCTGTCCGTCGCCGCGCTGCTCTTTGGCACGCTCTTCCTTTTCATGGGCAACGGCCTGCAGGGCATCCTGCTTCCGGTGCGCGGCAATCTCGAAGGCTACGGAACGACGACGCTTGGCCTGCTCGGCACCTCATGGGCCGGGGGCTTCGTCATCGGCTGCCTGGTTGCGCCGAAGATCGTCCGCCGTGTCGGCCATGTGCGTGCCTTTTCCGGCTTCATCTCGGTCATCGCCATCATTGCGTTGGTCAGCGGCATCATCATCGATCCGATCTGGTGGGTGGTCCTGCGCGCCGTCACCGGCTTCTCCACCGCCGGCACGTCTATGATCATCGAAAGCTGGCTGAATGAGCGCGCCAGCAACGAGAGTCGCGGCGCGATTTTCTCGCTCTATATCGGCATCACACTCATCGGCGTCGTCGGCGGCCAGATGATGATCCCGCTCGAGGATGTGCGCACACCGGTGCTGTTCATGATCTGCGGCATCTTCTATTGCATCGCCATGCTGCCGACGACGCTGTCGACCGCCGCTTCGCCGCAGCCGCTGAAGGCGGTGCGCCTCGATCTGCCGGCGCTCTATCGCAATTCGCCGGTCTCCTGCCTCGGCATTCTGCTCGTCGGTATCGCCAACGGTGCCTACGGCACGCTCGGCGCCGTCTTCGGCGCCGGCGCCGGCCTCTCCGACACCAGCATCGCCGTCATGATGAGCGCCACCATCTTCGCCGGGGCGGTGATGCAGCTGCCGGCCGGCCGGCTTTCCGATCGCATCGACCGGCGTTACGTGCTCGCTGCCATGTCGGGGATCGCCGCCCTTGCCGGCCTGCTGATCTTCCTGCTCCACCCGACGTCCCCCGCTTTGCTGATCGGGCTCGTCGTCCTTTACGGCGCCGTGGCGAATACGCTCTATCCGATCGCCGTCGCCCACGCGAACGACTTCGCGGCGTCAGAGGATTTCGTCAAGGTCTCCGGCGGCCTGCTGCTGCTCTATGGCATCGGCACGGTGATCGGCCCGACGCTCAGCGGTCCCGTCATGTCGGCGATCACGCCACATGCGCTTTTCCTCGTCACCGCCATCGCCCATGTGCTGATCACCGTTTATGCCATCATCAGGAGCCGCATCCGCGCCGCGGTCCCCGCCAGCGACCGCGACGCCTACACGACGATCCCGACCGGCACCTCGGCGATCCTGACACCGCAAAGCATGTCGCTTGCTGATCGCGGCGCCGGCAAACCTCCCGAAACCGCAAAGTCTCCCGAAAGCGACGATCCTGCTGTAAAGTTTGGTTAGGCAGCGAACGGAGGACGAGCCATGAGCTTCATCGATGATGACCGGCCGCAGAAGAAAGTCGCCCATGAGATTGGCGCCGATCTCTCCATGCTTTCGGTCGACGAATTGAAGGCGCGGGTGGAATTGCTGAAGACGGAGATCGCCCGTCTCGAGGCCGAGGCCGCCCGCAAAGCCTCCGGGCGGCAGGCGGCGGAAAGCTTCTTCCGCTCGTGATCGGATAAAAACCCCAAAAAAACAAGGCTATAGGCGCATAAAATAGCCCGCCTCAAGTCTTAATCCGGCACAATGTTAATAAAATATTAAGCTTTATAAGGTATTACTGTATTCATCCGGATTTCCTCTGGATCTCAGACAGTTTTCCAAGCGGTGAATTGGTCTGATTTTTCTCCCTGTTTTACCTTGAGAGCCGCGTTTGCGGCTCTTCTTTTTCCTATGGCCGGCGCACTTCCACGAAACTGTGGAGATTAACCCTTTCTTAAGAAACGGCTTGCGCATTTGGGCTAATGATACCATCTTAAAGTCATAAAGACCGGGCCTGGAAACTTTTCCGTCGGTGCCGGCGTTACCTGACTATATGTAGCTGCGTGCGAACAGGGACTATTGCGATGTCGGAAGTTGGATTGAACACGATCAGTTTTGCAGGCCGCGCCGCTGCATCCTCGCAGTTCAAGGCACTTTATGCGGAAGGCATGTCGCTGGTCGAAGAGACTGCCGCTTATCTCGACGGTCAGGGCCGCGCCGCCTCCAAGGTTCTGCCGCGGATGGCCTCGGTTCTCTACGCGGCGGAATCGATGCGCCTCACCACCCGCCTGATGCAGATGGCCTCCTGGCTGCTGTTGCAGCGCGCCGTCAACAATGGCGAAATGTCTCGCGATCAGGTGCTGGCTGAAAAGAACAAGGTTCGCCTCGACGGCTTCAACGTCGACCGCGCCGCACCCGGCTGGGGCGACCTGCCGGAATCCTTCCGCGACCTCGTCGAACGCTCGCTGCGTCTGCAAAACCGCATTGCCCTGCTCGACCGCGAGATCTACCGCCCGTCCGAAGCGGTGATCGTTCACGATAATCAGAACAGCGTCCAGGCCCAGCTTTCGCTGCTGCAAACTGCCTTCGGCAACAACTGACCGGACCTGCAAGAATTCGAATACAAACCGGCTGCGTCTTGCGCGGCCGGTTTTTTGTTTGCCGCTGAACGCCGGCATCCCTACAGCGTCCTTTGCGCGTCTGAAAAGACGCGCAGCACAGTAAGCCGTTGCAAACGCAAAAAAGCCCGGCGAAACCGGGCTCTCTTCGAATTCCGTCGAGCAGGAGCGATTAGAGGCCGAGGCCGCCGAAACGCTTGTTGAACTTGGAGACGCGGCCACCGCGGTCCATGAGCTGCTGGTTGCCGCCGGTCCAGGCCGGATGCGACTTGGAATCGATTTCGAGGTTCATGACAGCGCCTTCCGAACCCCAGGTCGAGCGGGTTTCGTACTCAGTGCCATCGGTCATGACCACCTTGATCATGTGATATTCGGGATGGATGCCTGCCTTCATAACAATCTTCCTGCGATACCGGAGTTCAATTTGCCGCATGCAGTTGCGGCCAACGAACCGATTGAATAAATGAAGCCGTAGTCGGATGGCTACGGCTTCCCATTAGGATGCGGTGCCTATACATGAAGGACGCCTAGATAACAAGAGCCAACAGGCCGCATTGCGCGGGTCCTGCGGGCGATCGGAGACGATTTGGCAGAGCAGGCACGGGCTGAGGAAAACAAAACGCGATCACTGCGATCGCTCGGCAGGCTGACGCCCTACGTCATGCGTTATCGCGGCCTGGTGGCCGGTGCGCTGATGTCGCTGGCGCTTGCCGCCATCACCTCGCTGGCGCTGCCGCTCGCCGTGCGTCGCATGATTGATCACGGTTTCACCCAGTCCGACGGCCGCTTCATCAACAGCTACTTCGCCATGCTGATGGTCATGGCCATCGTGCTCGCGGTCGCCAGCGCACTGCGCTATTATTTCGTCATCACCATCGGCGAGCGCATCGTCGCCGATCTTCGCCGCGACGTCTTTTCCCATGTGACCAGGCTGTCACCCTCCTTCTTCGACGTCAACCAATCCGGCGAGATCGTCTCGCGGCTGACCGCCGATACGACGCAGATCAAGTCCGCCGTCGGCGCCACCGCCTCGGTAGCGCTCAGGAACTTCATCCTCTGTATCGGCGCCATGGGCATGATGATCGTCACCTCGCCGAAGCTTTCGAGCCTCGTCATCGGAGCGATCCCGTTGATCGTCTTCCCGCTCGTCGCCTTCGGCCGCTCGGTGCGCAAGCGCTCGCGCGCCGCCCAGGATACGCTGGCCCATGCCTCCGCCTTCGCCAATGAGACGATTGGCGCAACCCGCACCGTCCAGGCCTTCAACGGCGAGGATGCCGCAGCGACGCGTTACGGCACCGCCGTCGAATCCGCCTATGAGGCCGCCCGCGCCGCCATCCGCTCGCGCGCACTGCTGACGGGGATCGCCATCACGCTGATCTTCGGCAGCGTCGTCGCCGTGCTCTGGGTCGGCGCCCACAGCGTGCTTGCCGGCACGCTTTCGGCCGGCACGCTCGGCCAGTTCCTGCTCTATGCCGTCATCTCCGCCGGTTCGCTGGGTGCGCTGTCGGAAGTCTGGGGTGAACTCTCGCAGGCAGCCGGTGCTGCAGACCGGCTAACCGAGCTTCTCGACGAGGTCTCGCCGATTACAGCCCCCGCCAGCCCCGAGCCGCTTCCTTCGCCCAGCCGCGGCCGCGTCGAATTTTCAGGCGTGCATTTTGCCTATCCCTCGCGCCCCGGCAAATCGGCGCTGCATGGCTTAAGCTTCGCGATCACGCCAGGTGAGACCGTCGCCATCGTCGGCCCTTCCGGTGCCGGCAAGAGCACCGTATTCTCGCTGCTGCTGCGCTTCTACGATCCGCAGCAGGGCAGCGTGAAGATCGATGGTGTCGACGCGCAGCTGACAACGCCCGATGAGCTGCGCCAGCGCATCGCCATCGTGCCGCAGGACGTCACCATCTTTGCCGCCTCGATCCATGACAACATCGCCTTCGGCCGTCCCAGTGCCTCGCGTGACGAGGTCCGCGCCGCAGCCCTTGCCGCCCAGGCCGATGAATTCATCGCCCGGCTGGACCAGGGCTACGAGACCGAGGTCGGCGAACGCGGCATCACGCTCTCCGGCGGCCAGCGCCAACGCATCGCCATTGCCCGCGCCATCCTGAAGAACGCGCCCGTGCTGCTGCTTGACGAGGCAACCTCGGCGCTCGACGCCGAAAGCGAGACGCTGGTGCAGAAGGCGCTCGATGGACTGGTTGACGGCCGCACGACGCTCGTCATCGCCCATCGCCTGGCAACGGTGCTGAAGGCCGACCGTATCCTCGTCATGGATCAGGGCCGGGTCGTCGAAGAGGGCACGCATCAGAGCCTGATCCGCCACGGCGGCATCTATGCGCGGCTGGCGCGGCTGCAATTCGACGCCGCCAATGAGGATGTGCTCGCTGCCGCGAAATAGCCGGCGCGCACTTCTCCCGCCAACAGCGACTAAAGTTGGAACCCGCCGCGCTTCTCTACGGTTGTCTTTCGCGCGTCCTGCCCTAAGCTCTTCATTCCCCGGGTGGGGATATTGCTGCTGAAATCCTTGGGAGGAGATAGGAATGGCGCTTTCCGATATGACGCGACGTGCGGGCCTTGCGCTCGGTTTCGGTATGCTTGCGGCCATTGCCGCTGGCGCCTCTGCCACCGCTGCGGATTTTCCCGATCGCGCGATCACCATGGTCGTGCCCTTCGCGGCCGGCGGCTCGACCGATGTCGTCGCCCGCATCGTCGCGCAGAAGATGTCGGAGGATCTCGGCCAACAGGTGATCGTCCAGAACGTCGCCGGCGCCGGCGGCAATCTCGGCGCCGGTAACGTCGCCCGCGCCGAACCGGACGGCTACACCATCCTGATGGGCACGGTCGCGACCCACGCCCTCAATCCGCTGATCCTGAAATCGACGCCATATGACGCCGAAAAGGATTTCGCACCGATTTCGCTGCTCGTCGTCGTGCCGAATGTGCTGGTCGTCAATCCGGAACTGTCGGCAAAGACCGTGCAGGAACTGGTCGCCCTGCTGAAGGCCGAGCCCGACAAATACAGCTACGCCTCATCGGGCAACGGCACGCCTCTGCATCTTTCCGGCGAACTCTTCAAGTCCATGGCCGGCGTCAGCATGCAGCACATCCCCTATAAGGGTGCTGGTCCGGCATTGAACGACGTCATCGGCAACCAGGTGCCGATCATGTTCGACAACCTGCCCTCCTCGTCGAGCCACATCAAGGCCGGCACTCTGCGGGCGCTGGCGGTGACCACGGCCGAGCGCGCGCCCTCGTTCCCCGACGTACCGACCGTCGCCGAGTCAGGCATTCCAGGTTACGAGACCTATACTTGGAACGCGCTTTTCGCCCCGGCCAAGACGCCGAGCGAGGTGGTGATGCGCCTCAACGCCTCGGCTAAAAAGGCGCTCGCCGACCCAGCCGTCGCGGAACGGATGAAAGAATTCAGCGCCACCATCGTCGGCTCGACGCCGGAGGAACTCGCCGCCCATGTGAAGGCCGAACTCGCCAAATGGGGACCGGTCGTCAAGGGCGCGAACATCCAGATGGAGTGACCCAGACTGTATAGGCGCTGGCGCCCTCATTCGCTTGCGTCCAATGGAAACGGTGGCAATTGGACGCTAAGCAACCCAATCCTGATTAAGGCAGTGGAAAAGCTCGCCATTTTGATCTAGCTTCCGCTAAGCTGATGGTTGCAATTCAGCGTTTTGGGATTTCGGGAGACATCTATGTATAAATTCGAAGTCTATAAGGATAAGGGCGGGGAGTTCCGCTTCCGCTTCAAAGCATCGAACGGGGAAGCCATGTTCTCCTCCGAGGGCTACAAGGCGAAGGCGTCCGCCATGAGTGCCATCGAATCCATCAAGAAGAACACGCCAAGCGCCGAGATCGTCGATCAGACGAAGGCCGAATCCTGAGCAGGCCGGCAGCGGCGGCGTGATTGCCGCCCCTGCCCTTTCGCGTCCGTAAGCAGCGCCGGTGCCCTTGAGCCCGGCCCGCTTGCTTGCGATTTTCAGCGCCATTTTTCTTTTTCGCGTATTTTTTTGAAAGCCATGTCGAAACGACCGGTGGCCGCGCCTCATTGTTTTGGAACGGCTCCGCCGCTCCGCCGGGCTTCACGGCTTTCGGGATATCGGTCCCCGATGCCGGCATGCCCGGATCAACGTCAGCAACGAGATCAGGAGTTTTCCATGCAATATGCTCTCATCATTCGCGAAGCCGCCGAGGATTTCGCCCGCCGCAGCGATCCCGCCTATCGCGACGGCTGGGTCGCCTACAGCCAGGCGCTCGCTCAGGCAGGGATCATGACTGGCGGCGCCGGGCTGACCGGCCCGGAGACCGGCACGATCGTGCGCCGCAAAGGCGAGGACCACGATGTGCAGGACGGCCCCTATCCGGACGGCAAGGAACAGCTCGGCGGCTTCTATCTGATCGACGTCCCCGACATGGACACCGCGCTCGAATGGGCAACCCGGGTTCCGATCTCCGACAAGGGTTCGGTCGAGGTGCGCCCGCGCCTGCAGATGTGAGGTGGTCATGCCGCCCGATGCCGGACGCGCTGCCGAAAAGGTGGCGCGTCAGTCCTACGGCAAGCTGATCGCCTTTCTCGCCGCCCGCTCGCGCGACGTGCCGGCGGCAGAAGATGCATTGTCGGAAGCGCTGGCTTCGGCGCTTCGCGTCTGGCCGGAGCGCGGCATTCCTGGCAATCCGGAAGCCTGGCTGCTGGTGGCTGCCCGCCGCAACCTCATGCAGGCTGCTCGCCACCGCGCTGTCGAGGCCAATGCACAAACGACGATATCGGTCGCCTTCGAGGAGGCGGAGGAACGCATGAATGCGGCTGGCAGTGCCGTCTTTCCCGATGAGCGGCTCAAACTGCTCTTCGCCTGCACCCATCCCGCCATCGACAGCTCCGTGCATACGGCGCTGATGCTGCAGACCGTTCTCGGCATCGAGGCGAGAACCATCGCACGGACCTTCGTCGTTTCACCGGAAACAATGAGCCAGCGGCTGGTGCGGGCCAAGGTGAAGATCCGCGATGCCGGCATTCCCTTCGCCGTTCCACCTCGCCCCGCCTTGCCCGGGCGGCTCGCCACGGTGCTTTCGGCGATCTACGCGGCTTACGGTCTTGGCTGGGACGGTCTCGACGGCGAGGAAGAGCGCCATTCGCTCGCCGGCGAGGCGATCTGGCTCGGCCGTGCGCTTCTGGCGGTGCTGCCGGATGAACCGGAAGCGATCGGCCTGCTGTCGCTGATGCTCCACTGCGAAGCCCGCCGCAGCGCTCGGCGCGACGATAGCGGCCGATATGTGCCGCTGGACGAGCAGGACGCGGCCGCGTGGAACGCGATCATGATTGCCGAGGCGGATGCACTGCTGCGCAAGGCCAGCGGCTTCGATCGTTTCGGCCCCTTCCAGTGCCAGGCGGCGATCCAATCCGTGCATGCAGCGCGCCGGCTGTCGGGAACGACCGACTGGCAGGCGCTGACGACACTCTACGCAGCGCTGGTGATGATGAAGCCGACGCTGGGTGCGCGTGTCAGCCAGGCTGCGGTGATCGGCAGGGCCCTGAGCGCCGCTGCCGGCCTGGAGCGGCTTGACAAGCTCGATCCACGCGACATCGCAAGCTACCAGCCCTACTGGGCGGTGCGTGCCTTTCTCCTGACCCAGGCCGGCGATGATACCGCGGCAGCCGATGCCTATATGACAGCCATCGGCCTTAGCGACAGCCCCGCCGTGCGCGATTTTCTCACCGGCCGACTAAAGGAAGCGCGGCAGGCGATATCAAGTTAATCATTTCTCGGTCAGCTTCAGCTCGATGCGGCGGTTGGTAGAGCGCGCATCCGGCGTATCGCCAGGCGCGATCGGCTGGAATTCGCCGAAGCCTGCGGCAACCAGCCGGTCGGCCGGCACGCCCTGTGCGATCAGGAATTTCACAACCGAAATCGCGCGCGCCGAGGAGAGTTCCCAATTGTCGCGATAGCGGCCCGTTCCGCCAAGCGGCACATTGTCGGTATGGCCATCGACGCGCAGCACCCAGTTGATCTCGGGCGGAATTTCCTTGGCGAGATCGAGAAGGGCGGTAGCAAGCTTCGCCATCTCGGTCTGCCCCTCCGGGTTGAGATCGGCACCGCCCGAGGGAAACAGCACCTCCGACTGGAAGACGAACCGATCGCCGACGATGCGGATATTCTCGCGGTCCGAAAGGATCTCACGCAACCGCCCGAAGAAGTCGGAACGGTAGCGGTTCAACTCTTGAACGCGCGCGGCGAGCGCCACATTGAGGCGGCTGCCGAGATCGGCGATCTTGGTCTGCGAGACTCGATCTTTCTCCTCCGAGGCCTGAAGGGCTGCTTCGACGGCGGCAATCTGGCTGCGAAGCGCTGCGATCTGCTGGTTCAGCAGTTCGACTTGGCTGAGCGCCCGCTCGCTCACCTGCTTCTGCTCGTCGAGCTCCTGCGTCATCGAGCCGATCCGCTTCTGCGCCGCATCTTGACCACCCGAACCGGCATTCAGCAGCGCCTGCAGCCGCGACCGGTCACCTTCGGCGGTGGCAAGCGAGGCCTGCAGATTGGCGACCGAATCCTGGAGATCCTGGTTGCTGCCCTTTTCGAGCGCGAGAAGCTGAGTCAGCTCGTTGATCTGGCTGTTGAGACGACTGAGCACCTCATCGCGTCCGCTAATCTCGCGGCTGAGGATGAATTGCCCGACGACAAAGACCGTCAGCAGGAACATGATGGAAATGAGCAGCGTCGACAGTGCGTCGACGAAACCCGGCCAGTAATCCACCGTGCGTTCGCGGCGCCGGTTGCGGGCAAGAGCCATGGCTTACTTGCCCTCGCTCTTTTCTGCCTGGCTGGCGCGGTCGCGCAAGCGCTCGCCCCTCTCGCCGCCGCGCTCCTGCACGCCGATGCGTTCGGCAAGCCGGTCGAGCGTGCGACGCATCGCCTTGGCCTCGTCCTGCTGCGCCTCGATCCAGTCGCGCAGCATCTGCTGCTCGTTGCGCATGTTCTTGACGAGGCCCTGAATGCCTTCGGCAAGGCTTGCCATGGCGGCGACGGAGCGCTGGCTGCCGGCGCCGCCCTCTTCGGAGACCTTACGCAGATAATCGGAGAGCGCGCGCATGTCGTCCGAGGAAGCGCCGGCAACGGCGTCGAGAGCCGGCGCAAGATCGGAGCCGACATCCGTGACCGAGGACAGCCAGTTTTCCAGTTCCATGTAGAAGCGGTTCTGCGCGCGGCCCGCCTGCAGGTCGAGAAAGCCGAGAATGAGCGAACCGGAAAGGCCGAGCAGCGAGGAGGAGAAGGCCTGGCCCATGCCCGAAAGCGGCGTGGAAAGCCCTTCCTTCAGCGCCGAGAGCACGTCTCCAGTACCGTTCGAGCCGGCATCGAGGGACTGGATGACAATGCTGATCGAACCGATCGTGCCGATGAGGCCCCAGAATGTGCCGAGCAGGCCGAGGAAGACCAAGAGGCCGATCAGGTAGCGCGAAACGTCGCGCGATTCGTCGAGGCGGGTGGCGATCGAATCGAGAATCGAACGCAGCGCTGTCGTCGACAGTGCCAGTGAGGACTTGCGGCTGCCGAGCAGCGCCCGCATTGGCGCAAGCAGCCGCGGATTGCGGTTGACCTTGTCGGCGCTGCCGGCGGCGCGGAAGGAATTAAACCAGCGCACCTCGGGTCGAAGCGCCAGTACATGATTGAAAACAAGAATGATTCCGACCGCGAGAACGCCGAGGATCAGGCCGTTGAGGCCCGGATTGTGCATGAAGGCGGTCTGCGTCTGCCGGAAGAGGATGGCGGCGATAAAACCGACGATGACGAGGAAAAGCAGCATCGTCCAGAGGAAGGGCATGGGGCTCGAAAGCCTGTAGGCATAAGTGCCCGCCGTCTTTTCGGTGGAGCCGATCTCCGCCACATTCACATTTTCCATAGGTTACGCAGCCTCCGGATTCCCTGCTGGCGGAGACTAGAACAACATTGTGCCGAATTGAAGTATGCCGGGGAGAAAACCGTGACTTTACAACAGCCAGATTTTCGTTCGGTCACTTGGCGGGAACCGGCCGCTTGACGACTTCGATCAGCGCCTTGTGGATAATCTCGTTGCCGGCGACGATTGTGCCGCTCTCCAGCATCGTTGCGCCACCGTCCCAGTCGGTGGCGAAACCGCCGGCTTCGCGGATGAGCAGGACGCCGGCCGCCATGTCCCACGGCGCAAGCTCGGCCTCCCAGAAACCGTCGAAACGTCCGGCCGCGACATAGGCGAGGTCGAGGGTCGGCGAGCCCAGGCGCCGGATGCCCGCCACTTCGCCCATCACGTGGCGAAGCTCGACCAGGAACTTGCCGTGATTGCGCTTGCCGAGCGCCGGCACGCCGCAGCCGATGACGCAATCCGACAGCGCCCGGCGCGCGGCGACGCGCAGGCGCCGGTCGTTAAGGAAGGCGCCGCCGCCGCGCTCGGCGGTATAGAGTTCGTCGGTCGCCGGATTGAAGACGACGGCTGCAACGATCTCGCCATTGCGTTCGAGCGCGATCGAGACAGCGAAGGCCGGGATGCCATGCAAAAAGTTCGTCGTGCCGTCGAGCGGGTCGACGATCCAGCGATGCGCGCCGTCGGTGCCCTTGATTTCCTCGCTTTCCTCGCCGAGGAAGCCATAGGTCGGACGCGCCTTGAGCAGCTCTTCCTTGACGATCTTTTCGGCCTTGCGATCGGCGGTGGAAACGAAGTCGCCCGGTCCCTTCACGGAAACCTGCAGGTTCTGCACTTCGCCGAAATCACGTCCCAGCGACTTTCCTGCCTTGAGGGCAGCCTGAACCATGACATTGAGAAGAGCTGAACGGGCCATCGGCGCATTTTTCCTTGGGACTGATACGGGGCGCGCGCGCTGCCAGGGGCGGGAAGTGTCCCTGAACATGCATGACAGGCAGCGCTGCAAAGATTGGCGGCCTCAAGACCACAAAATCAGGGAAATTTCAAGGGGAGGCGTGCATGGCTGCCCTGCGGTGCCGGAAACCATTAATTTTATTCTGGACAGATCAGTCCAATAAGAGTAGAAGCCTCGTCATGGCACGACACAAGGAATTCGATCGCGACACCGCCCTTCATGCCGCCATCGGCGTATTTTCCGAGCACGGCTATGAAGGCACCTCGACCGAGGAATTGCTGACGGCGATGAAGATCAGCCGGCAAAGCATGTACGACACCTTCGGCGACAAGCGCGGTCTCTATCTGGAAGCGCTGAAGCGCTACAATGTGGAGAGCATCGACAAGATCATCGCCGATCTTCGCCGCGAAGGCCGGCCGATCGAGGCGCTGGAAGGCGCTCTCGTCGCTTTCGCCTCACGTCCCGCTGCCGAGGCGCGGCGCGGCTGCCTCGGTGTCAGCGCCATCTGCGAATTCGGCCGCACCGATGCCGAGGTCGCAGCTCTTACCGACAGCGCCGGCCACGCGCTTCACGCGGCGATCGAGAGCCTTCTCGGGGAGGCTCGCAGGACCGGAGAACTCGCAACAGATATCGATATCGCCGACGCCATTCGGTTTCTCGGCGCTGCCTTGTCGGGCATGAAAGTCAGCGCCCGAAACGGCGCCCCACCCGCGACGCTCCGCGCTATCGCACGCATGGCAATCAGAAGCCTCCGCTGACGAGAACAACTCCGAGCTGGATTTTTCCATGAGTAATTCTAGACTGATCGATCCAAAAAAAACAGAAGGAAATCCGCATGCCTCAACCTCTTTCCACCAAGATCGCCCTCGTTACCGGCGGCTCGCGCGGCATCGGTGCCGCCATCGTCCGAAGGCTCGCCGCTGATGGCGCCGCGGTCGCCTTCACCTATTCCAATTCGGAGCACAAGGCGAAGGCGATCGTCGCCGAGCTGGAGGCTGCCGGCGGCAGGGCGCTGGCGATCCGGGCCGACAGTGCCGATGCGAAAGCCGTACAGGATGCCGTCGTGCTGACAGCCGAGACCTTCGGCGGTCTCGACATTCTCGTCAGCAATGCCGGGATTCTCATCCTCAACCCGCTCGACGACTATTCGCTCGAAGATTTCGACCGGATGTTCGCCGTTAATGTCCGCGCTGCCTTCGTCGGCATTCAGGCAGCGGCAAGACATATGAAGGAAGGCGGCCGCATCATCACCATCGGCAGCGTCACCGCCGATCGCAGCGGCTTTCCGACCTCCGCAGTCTACAGCATGACGAAGGGCGCGATCGCCTCGATGACCCGCGGCCTCGCCCGCGATCTCGGCCCACGCGGCATCACCGTCAACAACATCCAGCCCGGCCCGACGGCGACCGACATGAACCCCAATGAGGACGATCATGAGCGCCTCAAGCCGCTGATGGCGCTTGGCCGCCTGGGTGAGGACCGCGAGATCGCCGGCCTCGCCGCCTATCTCGCCAGTGCCGAGGCCGCCTTCGTCACCGGCGCCAGCCTGACGATCGACGGCGGTTATCTTGCCTGAACAGAAAACCTGTAGGGTGATATCAAGAGACGGTCCGGTTGTTTCAAACAGCTCCTAGAACTTCTGCTGCGTCATCAGCACTTCGCGAGCGATCTGATCGAGCGGCAAGACCCGATCGACGCCGCCTTTGGCGATCGCCTCCTTCGGCATGCCGAAAACAACGGAACTCGCCTCGTCCTGCGCCACCGTGTGGGCGCCGGCCTGGTGCATTTCCAGCATGCCGCGCGCGCCGTCGTCGCCCATACCGGTCATGATGATCCCCATGGCGTTCGAGCCGGCCGAGCGCGCCGCCGAGCGGAAAAGTACGTCGACGGAAGGCCGGTGTCGCGACACCAGCGGCCCGGTCTTGACGCTCACATAGTAGCGCGCACCCTGGCGCTCGAGCAGCATGTGCTTGTCGCCTGGCGCGATCAGCACATGGCCGCGCAGCACCGGATCGCCATCGACGGCCTCCTTGACCTCGACCTCGCAGAGCCCGTTCAACCGCTTGGCGAAGGCGGCGGTGAATTTCTCCGGCATATGCTGGACGATCACCATGCCAGGCGCATTGGCCGGCAGTTCCTCCAGGAACTCGCGCAGTGCTTCGGTGCCGCCGGTGGAGGCACCGACGCAGACGACCATCTCAGTCGTCTTCGCCATGGCCCGCCCCGTCGGCGGCGGCAGCATCACATCCGCCGTCAGCTTCTTGGCCGGCCCTTCGACTGAGGCAGAGCGGATGGTTCCGGCGGCGCGGCGGACGTTGGAAAGCCGTGCATGCGAGGCGCTCTTGACGACTTCGCGAATACGCATCGCATCGTCGGAAAGGCTGTCGGCGGCGCCGATCTTCGATTTCAGGATGACGTCGACGGCACCGGCCTCCAGCGCCTGGAGCAGCGTTTCCGATCCCGCCTCCGTCAGCGACGAGCACATCACGACGGGGATCGGCCGTTGCGACATCAGCTTACGCAGGAAGGTGATGCCATCCATGCGCGGCATCTCCACATCGAGCGTGATGACATCGGGGATCTCTTCCTGCAGCTTCCGCGCCGCCATGAACGGGTCGGATGCGACCGCCATGATCTCGATATCGGGATCCTGCTCCAGCACATGGGTCAGCGTCTGGCGGATGCTGGCGGAATCGTCGATGATGAGAACGCGGATTTTCTTAGCCATGAATACCCCTAATGCATGCCGTCCAGAAGTGCGCAGCGGTTTTGGGATGACGCGATGCGCTTTAGATACGCTGAAACACCGTATTCGAGACCTGCTTCAACGGCAGATCGAAGCCGGTGATCGATTCAGAATGGCCGATGAACATGTAGCCGCCCTTCGCCAGGCAATCACAGAGACGGTTGAGAACGCCAGCCTGAGTCTGCTTGTCGAAATAGATTAGCACGTTGCGGCAGAAGATGACGTGCATCGGCTCGCCGATCGGGTATTTCTCGTCCATCAGGTTCATACGGGCAAAACCGATCTTGCTACGCAGTTTCGGCGTAATGCGCACCTCCCGCCGACCCGGCTGCCTGGCCGTCAGCACGTATTTGCGCTGCAGGTCGCGCGGCACGGGTGCGATGAGGTCTTCCGGATAGATGCCGCGGCGCGCCGTCTGCAGCACGTCGGTGGAAAGGTCGGTCGCCATTACGCTGTAGGAGACGTCGTTGCGGCCTTCGGCGAACTCCGCCAGCACCATCGCCATCGTGTAGGGTTCGGCCCCCGTCGAGCAAGCCGCACTCCAGGTGCGGATGGTCCGCACGCCGCTGTTGGTGATCGCAGGCAACGCCACGCTCTGCAGATAGTCGAAATGCTTGGCTTCGCGGAAGAAGTCGGTCTTGTTGGTCGTCACCACGTCGATCAGGTAGACGGTTTCCTGGGCGAGGCCATCCTCATAGAACAGGAAGTCGCAATAGTCGTCGAAGGTCGCGTGGTTGGTTGCGCGAAGGCGGCGCCTCAGCCGCCCTTCGAGCATCGTCAGCTTGGTCGGCGGCATCTTGATGCCGCTATAGTCGTAGATGAACCGGGCAAGCTTGTCGAAATTGCGCTTGCTGATCCGGTCGCCCGGCAATTGGGTTTCCACCGCTGCTGCCATACTCATAGAATGCAGTACTCCGAATTGATGCGCGGATCAGGCCGCCGATTGCAGTACCGAGGCGTCCTCGCGCGACAGCAAGCGTGCAAGATCGATGATGACGACGAAGCCGTGTTCACGGCGAACGACGCCGGCGATATAGTCCGAGCGCCAGCGCACGCCGATATCGGGCGCCGCCTCAATCTGCTCGCGCCGGAACGGCGTGACCTCGAAGACCCGGTCGGCGACGAGGCCGAGGGTCAGAAGCCGGCTTTCCATCGGCACGTCGAGGACGAGCACCCGCGTATGCGGCGTCGGCACGGTCTTCGTCATGCCGAGCTTCAAGCGAAGATCGATCGTCGGCACGCCCTGCCCGCGCACGTCGCGCAGACCGAGCAAATAGTCAGGACCATTCGGAATCTTGAAGGCCTCCGCATAGTCGAGGATTTCCCGCACCACCTCAACCGGCACGGCGAAGATCTCCTCGCCGAGGCTGAAGGTCACGAATTGCGCTTCCAGGGAGGTCGTGGCCATGATCATGCGCTTTCCTTGAATTCGGCGTCCCCATCATCGGGACCGCCCATGGAGAGATCGAGAGCGAAGCCTTTCGCCCGCGCCTGCTGACCGGCGACGCTGTTGGCGGCTGGTTTTTTGGCCCCCGGCTTGCGGGCGGTGGCCGGAGCCGGACTGCGCACCGTCATCCTGGCAGCTGGCGTGCGGTCACGGCGGCCGCCCGCCATATCGACCTTGAAGAAGGCGATCGACGTCTGCAATTCCTCGGCCTGGGAGGCGAGCTCTTCCGAGGTTGCCGACATCTGCTCGGAGGCGCCGGCATTCTGCTGCGTCACCTTGTCGAGCTGCTGGATCGCTTCGTTGATCTGCGAGGCGCCGATATCCTGTTCGCGGCAGGCCGCACTGATCTCGGACACGAGTTCCGCCGTCTTGCGGATGTCGGGCACCAGGCGGCCGAGCATGTCGCCCGCTTCCTGGGCGGCTTTGACAGTATCACCGGACATCGCGCCGATTTCGGCGGCAGCCGACTGGCTGCGTTCAGCAAGCTTGCGCACCTCCGAAGCGACGACCGCAAAACCCTTACCGTGCTCACCGGCACGAGCGGCTTCAACGGCGGCGTTGAGAGCCAGCAGATCGGTCTGGCGGGCGATTTCCTGGACGATGCCGATCTTCTGGGCAATCGTACGCATGGCATCGACAGCGCGGGAGACAGCCTCTCCGCTGGCTTCCGCATCCTTGGCCGACTGACGAGCGATCTTTTCTGTCTGCGCGGCATTGTCGGCGTTCTGCTTGATGTTCGACGCCATTTCCTCCATCGAGGCGGAAGCCTCTTCGGCGGAAGCCGCCTGTTCGGTGGCGCCCTGCGATACCTGTTCCGAGCTTGCCGAAAGCTCCTGGCTGCCGGAGGAGACGTTCTCGGCAGCTGAGATCGCATCGGCGACGACGCCGCGCAGGCGCTCGACCATCTGTTCCAGCGCGATGCCGAGCATATCCTTCTCCGAAAGGGGCTTCGGAGAAACCGTCAGGTCGCCGTTCGAGATCTGATTGGCGATCGTTGCGGTAGTGCGCAGGTTCGCCGTCATCCGGCTCATCGAATGGACGAGATCGCGGATTTCGTCGTTGCTCTTGTGCTCGATGTTCTGTTCGAGGTCGCCGATGCTGACGGCATCGGCAAGGTTGACGGCGCGCTTCAGGCCCCGCGAAATGTTGAGCAGGATCCAGATCGCTGCTGCCGACGAGACGATGATCAGGCCGATCGTCATCATGACCAGCAGATTGCGCGAGTGCGCATACTGATCGTTGGTGGCGGCGTCGGTTTCGGCGACATTGCCGGTCACCGTGTCGTTCAGCTTGGTGAGGATGCCGAGAAGCTGGGTCGTCACCTGCTGGCCTTCGCCCATCGAGATGACGCCGGCCTGAGTGTTGGACTCCGTCGTGTTCTGCGTGGCGAGACCGGCGACGCGATCCTGCAGCGCTGTCCACTTGCCGTAGAGGTCGCCGAACTGGCTCATGCCATTCCTGATATCAGGGTCTTCCGAAGCAGCGAGGCGAGCCTGCAATGTCTTGATCTGCTCGCGCTGCTGCGAGATCTCATCGACATAACCGGTGATCTTGGTCGGATCGGTGTTGATGATCGCATCCTTTTCGGCGCGGATCGAGCGCATCACGGCGTCGGAGAGATCGCCGGAATCGCGCAGATTGGCGACCGGACCGGCAACCATGATAGAGATCTCGCTGTTCAGCGACGAGAGATTATAGATCGAAAGACCGGCCATCGCACAGGTCAGGAGAACGATGAAACCGAACACTAGGCTCAGTTTTAATTTGATTGTGAAGCGCATTTCAGAACCCCCGTTAGTACCGCGGCGGATATTCCGCCAGATCGCACATCGTGCCGTCGTAAAAACGCTTCATGCGTCACCGGCGGAGCCGGCATGACCAGGTGCGTCCATGCACCGGTTCAATCGAGGGCCGCTATCCACCGCGGCCCCCCGCTTCTGCATCGGAAAAGCCCTATGCGCTTTCACGGAACTCGTCATCGGTCGTATCGGGACCGCCCATCGACATATCGAGGGCAAAGCCCTTCACGCGGGCCTGCTGGCCGGCGACCGTATTGGCAGGCGCCTTGCCAGCCGGTTTGCGCGGTGCGGCCGGAGCCCGGTTGCGAACGGTGAGTTTTGTAGCCGGTGCGCGCTCGCGGCGCCCGCCTGCCATGTCGACTCTGAAGAAAGCAATCGACATCTGCAGCTCTTCAGCCTGGGAGGCGAGTTCCTCCGAGGTTGCCGACATCTGCTCGGAGGCTCCGGCATTCTGCTGCGTCACCTTGTCAAGCTGCTGGATAGCTTCGTTGATCTGGGCCGCCCCGATATCCTGTTCGCGGCAGGCAGCACTGATCTCGGAAACGAGTTCCGCCGTCTTGCGGATGTCGGGCACCAGGCGGCCGAGCATTTCGCCCGCTTCCTGGGCCGCGGTCACCGTATCGCTCGACATTGAGCTTATCTCGGCGGCGGCCGACTGACTGCGTTCAGCAAGCTTGCGCACTTCGGATGCAACGACTGCGAAACCCTTACCGTGCTCACCGGCACGAGCGGCTTCAACGGCGGCGTTGAGGGCGAGAAGGTCGGTCTGGCGGGCGATTTCCTGGACGATGCCGATCTTCTGGGCAATCGTACGCATGGCGTCGACAGCGCGGGAGACAGCCTCGCCACTGGCTTCCGCATCCCTGGCCGACTGACGGGCGATCTTTTCCGTCTGCGCGGCGTTGTCGGCGTTCTGCTTGATGTTCGACGCCATTTCCTCCATCGAGGCGGACGCCTCTTCGGCGGAAGCCGCCTGTTCGGTGGCGCCCTGCGACACCTGCTCGGAGCTTGCCGAAAGTTCCTGGCTGCCGGAAGAGACGTTCTCGGCGGCCGAGATCGCATCGGCGACGACGCCGCGCAGGCGTTCGACCATCTGTTCGAGCGCGATACCGAGTGCATCCTTGTCGGAGAGCGGCTTTGGAGACACCGTCAGGTCGCCGTTCGCGATCTGATCGGCGATGCCGGCGGTGGTCCGCAGGTTGGAGATCATGCTCTGCATCGCGATGCCGAGCGTATCCTTGTCCGAAAGCGGCTTGGCATCGGTGCTGAGGTCGCCCATGGCAATCTGATCGGCGAGTGCTGCCGTGGCGCGCAGATTGGCAGTCATGGCATTGACCGTATTGATGAGATCCTTGATCTCGTCATTGCTCTTGACATCGACCTTCTGGTTGAGGTCCCCGATCGCGACTGCGTTTGCAACAGTCGTAATCTTCCGCAGGCCGTTGTTGATGCCGAGCGTGATCCACAAGGCGGCGCCGAGTGCGACAAGCACGGCGATGCCGGAAGCGGTGGCGAGGATCAGCTTGGTCGAGTTATAAAGGTCGGTATTCGAGTGATCGGTCGCCTGCATGCCCTTGCGCTGGATCTCGGTAAGGGCGGCGATCGCATCGCCCATGTCGTTGGTCATCGCCCGGAGATCACCGAGTGAAAGCGCCAGCGCGCCTGATTTGTCGCCCTTAACATCAAGTTGCTGCAGCTCGGCGGATTTTTCACGGAATTTCTCGCCGACCGTCCGCAGCTTTTCCCAATGGGGCTTGCCTTCCGGCAAGGCGATCGCAAGGCCGCCATCGACGGCGTCGAACATGGCCTGTAGATTCTGATCAGCTTCCTTGTAGAAACCGGCAGCCACGTCGGTATCCGTGGAAAGCAGAGCGTTCTTCTGGGCGCGGATGGCATTGACTTCGGCAACATTGGCGTTCAGCGCAAGTTCAAGGCGGCGCATCGGGCCGGCGATCATATTGCCGCTTGCCTCGTTCAAGGTGCCGAGGCTCAGGCTTCCATAAACCGCGATGCCGATCAGCAGCAGCGTCATGATGCCGAAGGCAAGACCCAGCTTGAGTTTGATGGTGAAACGCATGTGATACCCCTATTTACGGTCAAAACGAATGGATAGAGACACGTCCCATCGGTGGGGCGTCGAGCTTGAAAGTGATGTGTCTGAAAAGGGGGAAAGCGACTACATTCACTTCCCGGCAGCCGGACATCTATCGATCGCAGCGCCAACGCCTACATGCGTTGGGGGATATTCCCACCTCGGGCCACCGGAACAGCCCGAGGGATCACATGGCGAAAGCGTTCGGGTGCTTTTGCCAGGGGGAGCGCTTATGCACTTTCCCCAGGGGAGCGCCTATGCGCTCTCCCTAAAGTCGTCGTCGCCGGCGTCTGGACCGCCCATCGACATATCGAGAGCAAAGCCCTTGAGACGCTGCTGCTGAGCCGAAACCGTCTGGCCACGGCCTTGGCCGATAGCCTGCTGCGCGGGCTTGCGGACAGCGGCTGGGGCCTTGATCACCTTGGTCGAAGCTTTTGGCTGCGCCTTGTAGGCGCCGGGCCGTGCGCTGCCTGCCGTATCGACCTTGAAGAAGGCGATCGACGTCTGCAGCTCTTCGGCCTGGGAGGCGAGTTCCTCGGAAGTTGCCGACATCTGCTCGGAAGCGCCGGCATTCTGCTGCGTCACCTTGTCGAGCTGCTGGATCGCTTCATTGATCTGCGAGGCGCCGATATCCTGCTCGCGGCAGGCGGCACTGATTTCGGAAACGAGTTCCGCCGTCTTGCGGATGTCGGGCACCAGACGGCCGAGCATGTCGCCGGCATCGGCGGCAGCCTTGACCGTATCGGTCGACATCGCGCTGATTTCGGCGGCAGCCGACTGGCTGCGTTCCGCAAGCTTGCGCACCTCCGAGGCGACGACCGCAAAACCCTTGCCATGTTCGCCGGCACGAGCAGCTTCAACGGCAGCGTTGAGCGCCAAGAGATCGGTCTGGCGGGCGATTTCCTGGACGATGCCGATCTTCTGGGCGATCGTGCGCATCGCGTCCACGGCACGCGTCACCGCTTCCCCGCTCATCTCCGCATCCTTGGCCGACTGGCGAGCGATCTTTTCGGTCTGGGCGGCGTTATCGGCGTTCTGTTTGATGTTGGCGGCCATCTGCTCCATCGAGGCGGAAGCCTCTTCGGCGGAAGCCGCCTGCTCGGTGGCACCCTGCGATACCTGTTCCGAACTCGCCGAAAGCTGCTGGCTGCCGGAAGAGACATTGTCGGCGGCCGACAGTGCGTCGGCAACGACGCCGCGCAGACGTTCGATCATGGTATTGACGTTGCCCAGAAGTTCGCCGATTTCGTCACGGCTGGTGATATCGGCCATCTTCGTCAGATCGCCTTCGGACACTTCCCGAACCACGGCGTTGGCACGGCTAAGGCCCTTGCTGATCGTGCTGGCGATCCAGAATGCGGTAATCGCAGCAACCAGCAGAGCAACAGCTGCCACCGCCATCATCATGGTGCGTGTGGCCGCATACTGCGCGTCGGCATCATCGTCGGCGGCCTTCATGCGCTGCTTTTCAAGTGCCAGGATTTCGCTAAGCGTCGAGTCGATATCGTTGACAGCGGCCCGCGCCGCCGTCACGGAGACGGTATTTGCGCCTTCTGCGTTGCCTGCCTTCACGTAGTCACGAATCTGATCGTCGGCTGCCGTGAAGCTCTTGGAAAGTTCGGCAATACGAGCCCAGCGCGCCTTGCCTTCTTCGGTTGCCAGCGCCAGTACCTGGCCGAAGGCATCTGTGAAGTCCTTGCGGGCCTGATTGCCCTTGGCGATCGCACCTGCGGTTTCGTCGGCAGTGCGGGCAGCGAGCAGGTTCTTCTGCTGGCGGATGGCCTCGAGCTGAGCAATGTTGATTTGCTGGGCGAGGTCGAGACGGGCTGCGGGACCGGCGAGAAGATTGCCAATCGTGTCGTTCAGCGATCCTAGGCTGAAAATGCCGTAGGCAGCGGTGCCCATAAGCATGAGGATGATGAAAGTGAACGCCGTCACCAGTTTTGTCTTGATTGTCAATCGCATCGGTCTAACCCCAATTTGAACTCAGCCGACATCAGCTGGCGGCTCCCGCCGCGTCGTGCCTCGATGAAAAGATCGCCTGCAGATTGGGGAGAATGATGAATTCTCCGCCCCTCTTCACCAGGCAGTTGATGTAATCGGCGCGCCAGCGCATGCCGACGCTCGGTGGCGCCTCGCTGGCGGATTTTGCAAGCGTCGTCACCTCGTTCACCTTATCGGTCCTGAGGCCGACGAGCGTCGGCTCGCCCTGCAGATCGATCTCGATGACGATGAACCGGCTGTCGATCGTCGCCTCTGCTGCTTCCATCCCGAAGGCGAGACGCAGATCGGCGAGCGGAATGACCTTGCCGCGAAAGTTGATGACGCTGGCGACGAAGGGCTGGCTGCCCGGCACCGCGGTCTCGGGAAGCAGATCCAGGATTTCCTGGACGATGACAGCTTCCAGCGCGAAGGTTTCGCCGTTGAGATCGAAGGTCAGGACCTCGACTTCCTCGGCATAGTTCCAGTGGTTGTCAAATCGTTCGGCTGCTGCTGTTGCACTCATCCTGCTACACGCAATTGCGCCTCCTGTTGCTGACCCGCGGCAACCAGGTGCCCGACGTCGAGAATGAGAGCGACGCTGCCGTCGCCGAGAATGGTCGCGCCCGAGAAGGTCGCGACGTTGTTGTGCAGCTTCGACATCGACTTGATGACCGTCTGGTGGTCGCCGATGATCTGGTCGACGACGAGGCCGACGCGCTCCGTGCCGGTCGAGATGACGACGACCTTCTGATGCACGTCGGGCTTGGTGCCGGTGCGGAAGAGATCGCGCAGGCGCAGGAACGGCACCAGGCTGTCGCGCAGCGAGATAAAGCTGCGGCCGCGCGAGCGCAGATCTTCCTCGAGCGACAGCTCGAGGCATTCCTCGACCGCCGAGAGCGGGATCACGTAGCGGCCGGCGCCGACACGCACCAGCAGGCCATCGATGATGGCGAGCGTCAGCGGGATGCGCAGCGACACTTCCGAACCCTGTCCCGGCACGCTCACGATGTCGATCGCGCCGCGAAGCGCTTCGACCGTCTTCTTGACCACGTCCATGCCGACGCCGCGGCCGGACAGATTGGTGATCGCCGCCGCCGTCGAGAAGCCGGGAGCAAAGATCAATTGCAGCAGCTCGGAGTCGGAAAGCGGCTGGCCGGGCTGGATGAGGCCGGAGGATTCCGCCTTGGCGCGAACGCGTTCGCGATTGATGCCGCGGCCGTCGTCCTTGATCGAGATGATCACCTCGCCGCCGGCTTGACGGGCCGAAAGCGTCACCGTACCGGCTTCGCTCTTGCCGGAGGCAAGCCGGTCAGCCGGCGTTTCGAGGCCGTGATCGATTGAGTTGCGCACCAGATGCACCAGCGGATCGGCCAGACGCTCGATGACGGTTTTATCGACTTCGGTGCTCTCGCCCTCCGTCACCAGCTCGATCACCTTGCCGGTTTCGCGAGCGAGATCGTGAACGAGGCGGCGGAAACGGGAGAAGAGGGTGGCGACCGGCACCATGCGCAGCACCATCATCGTGTCGCGCAATTCACCGGAGAGACGTTCGATCTCTTCCGAGACGGAGCGCAGTGCGATATCGGTGCTGGCGCTGGCGAGCTGGCTGAGGCGCGATTGCGCGATGACGAGTTCTCCGACGCGGTCCATCAGCTCATCGAGACGTTCGGCCGGAACGCGGACATTCTCGGCCGCCTTCGCCTGGCTGACGGCGGCGGGCACTTCGCGCTTGACCGGAACCGCCTCGACGGGACGGAACTCCGCGACAGTGGTCGGTGAAACGGGGGCCGCCGATGCTGCGGCGACAGGGGCAGGTGCAGCCTTTTCCTCGACCGGAGCGGCGGTTGCCGCTGCCGACGCGTCGATCTCCTCGACGCTGAGTTCCATGTCATCGAGCACGAAGATGAAGACGTCGTCGATCGCCGAGCGGTCCTGTTCGCTGGTCAGCGTCACGTCCCAGGAAATGTGGAGTTCCGTCGGAGCCAGCGCGTCGAGGGGCGGAATGGCCGAGGTGTCGGCGCGCACGGTGCATTCGCCGAGATCGCGCAGCTCGTCCAGCAGGCCGAGCGGGTTGGTGCCGTTGGCCATCGAATTGGCGGGCAGGCTGAAGCGGACGCGCCAGCTGTTCTTCTTCTTCTTCGCCGCTGCGTCGCGCACGGCTGCGGGTACGGAAACAGCGGCCGGCGCTGCTTCCTTGCCGCCGACGGCAGCTTGCAGCTGCGCCAGAAGTTTATGCCCGATATCGCCGTGATCGGCGTCCGGCTGGTCGACCAGGGCCCGCATGTGGTCCTGGGCGGCGAGAACGGCGGCGACGAGTTCGCTGGTCGCCGCGACCTCGCCCTTGCGGACACGGTCGAAGGCCGTTTCGCAATGATGGGTGAAGGCGGCAAGCGCCTCGAAACCGAACATCGCGCCGGAGCCCTTGAGCGTGTGGAGGCCGCGGAACACGGCGTCGACGAGATCCTTGTTGTCGAGCTGGTGGGTCAGGTCGAGAAGACCGGCCTCGATCGCTTCGAGGCATTCGGCGGCTTCGGTGCGGAATACGGCAACCGGATCGAGCGTACTCATCGTCCGAGAACCTTCTTCACGATCTTCACCAGGCTTTCCGGGTCGAACGGCTTGGTCAGCCAGCCTGTGGCGCCGGCGGCCTTGGCACGCGCCTTGAGATCGGCGTCCGATTCCGTCGTCAGGAAGATGATCGGAACACCGGCCTGCGCCGGCAGCTTGCGCAGTTCCTCGATCATCGTCAGCCCGTCCATGACAGGCATGTTGAGATCGGTCACGATCAGATCGAAGCTGCTTCCCTTAGCCGTCGCCAGGCCCTCTGCCCCGTTGACCGCCTCGGTGACGCTATAGCCGGCATTGGTCAGCGTGACCTTGGTGGTCAGACGGATGCTGGCGGAATCGTCGACAGTCAGGATATTTGCACTCATAACGTCACCTCTTTATGCAACCAGAAATTTGCGTCTTCGTGATCGAAGGATTCGATGAAACCTGCGCGTTCAAGTACCTTCAGGACAGAGCCGCTGGCTGGCGAAGAAAGTTTGAACGTCTTTCCCTTGGCTTTTGCTTGGCGGCGCGAGGATTCGATGAGTTGAACGAAACTCAGATCCGCTTCCGCGCCTTCGGGAATGCTGACGATGATTGTATCATTGCTGCGAAATTCATCAGTAACCTTTGAATATAGTTCGGGAATGTTGCGAATATTGAGCACGTCCGGCAAAATTATAGATTCGTAATATTGTTTTTGAGTATCCAATGCAGCCTCCTGGGCCAGGGAAATACTTGATGACCCTAAAAGGACTCTCACGGCAGCGTTAATGCAGAGTAAACAGCGGTTGTAGGAAACTGCCGTATAGCGCGTTCCGCGACTCCCAATTCTCATCCGGGATAAGTTATATTTTTTCCTCAAAATTTAGAAACAAATAAAGTAAAAACAGCATGTTGAACTGCCCCGCGCGACAGTGACGCTTTCACCGGCACCCCATCGACATCTTTCGTTAATCACAACGCTGGCGAGTCCCGGCGCGTTTACCGGACGTTTCCATCCTGCTCGTAAAAATAGAGTCGAATTGCCTGTATTTTGAGAAAAGGTATAAAATTGGCATACGCTCTGGCACCATCGAACGCTGTAGCCTACACGTCAGGGCGGGACATCAGCCAGACCCTGGAATCTGCTCGTAGCGAGGTCGAGGAACGTTTCCTCGAAGGCGGCACCGTGTTGCTGTCGGTGATGGATGTCCTCAACCGTCTGTTGAACTCGCTCGAGAGTGTCACCACGGCGCTCGATAACAAGGAGGCGAGCGACACCAGCGCCGATCTCCGCGCCACGGTGGAGAGCCTGATGGCGCTGCCCGTCACCGAGGAAAACCGGCAGCAGGCGCTGGTCTCGCTGGCGCATACCGGCAGGGAACTGCGCAAGCACGTCGCCGATATGCAGGAGACGATGCGTTACCTGAGAACCTTCGCGGTCACCGTGAAGATCACCGGTGCCGGCCTTGCCGAATTCGCCGGCTTCGCCCAGGAGATCCTGGAGCGCATCTATTCCGGCACCGATGAGGTCAATCGTTTCGCCACGCACCTCGACAGTCTCGACAAGGAGGTCAAGCTCGCCGCCTCCTTTGGCGCCGGTGTTTCCAAGAGCTATGCCGATACTGTTCCGGCCGTCGCCGGAGCCCTGCGCGATGATGCCGCCAAGATCGCCGGACACCGCAAGGATCTCGGCGTCATCGCCCGCGAGGTCGGCGCAATTGCTCGCGCCGTCCAGGGCAAGGTCGCCTCGACGCTGTCCGCCCTGCAGATCGGCGATATCACCCGCCAGCGCATCGAGCATGTGCAGGCTACCTTTTCGCTGCTTGAAGATTTCTTTGCCGGCGAAGATGGCGCCAGACTCGACGCCGGCGCGCGCCAGCGCCTCCAGAACGTCATTCACCATCTGACAGCGGCGCAGATGAGCGACATGTGCGCAAATTTCCAGCGGGAGTCTGAACACGTCGTCAAGACTATCGCGAGTTTCGACCACGACATGCGGGAGATTCTCAAGCTGCGCGATCAGATGAGCGGTCAGAGTGGCGAGGCCGGCGGCAACTTCATGCGCGCGCTGGAATCCAGCGTTTCGGCCGCCCATGAAATCGTCAAGCAGGTCGATACGGCAAGCCGCCAGGCCGACCAGGTGAGCCAGTCGACGATCGGTACGGCAGCCAAGCTCTCCGAAGCGATCGGCAACATCCGCGCCGTCAAGACCGACATTCACTATATGGCGTTGAATACCAACCTGCGCTGCAGCCGGCTCGGCGAGGAAGGCAGGTCGATCAACGTCGTCACCGCCGAGCTGCGCATCTTCGCCGGCAAGCTCGACGATTCCGCCGACGCCATCGTCAACGGCCTACCGGCGCTCGAAGCTGCGGCCGGGCGCGTCGCCCCCGCCACGGATGCCGGAGCCGGCAACCTCGGAGAAAGCCTGACGTCGGCCGTCGGCAACATCCGCTCTGCAGCCAACGTGATGGAAAACGAGCTGAAGGTGCTCGCCGAGAATGGTCGCGAGGTCGCCACCAAGATCAGCCTGCTGATCGGCAAGCTCGATTTCCAGCATAATCTGGGGGAAGTCCTTGCCGGCTGCGCCGATATGCTCGAAGGCGTCGTCGGCACCGATGTCGCCGATATCTCCGATCTCGCAGAGACGATCGCACCGCTCGACCGCAAGATCTTCAAACACTATACGATGGTCCAGGAGCGCAGCATTCATCGCGGCATCATTCCGGCGAGCGAGGACAGCACCTCCGCTCCCGCCGAAACCGCCAAAGCCAAAAACGATGAAGACCTCTTCGCCGATGCGCTTTTTTAGGTTGGACCGCTACAGTGCCGCACGTCTTTTCAGACGCGCGAAGGATGCTGTAGCCGCATGATGCCTAAATCGATCAGATTTAAGGGACTATGCAGGAGCCCGTCCGCCTCGTCGGCCGGGTCGCCAAGCGGCCGCTATCGCCGCCGAAACTTGTTGGCGGCGTCGATCGCCGCCTTCTGCTGGGTGTCCTCGATGCCGAGGTAGAAATCCTCGAGCGCCGGATCGGCGAGCCCGGCCCGGCGCGACAGCACGTACCACTTCGCCGCCTCGATCGGATTGGGCGCCGTGCCGATCGCGTTGATATAGAGATGGGCGAGCTTGTTCTGCGCGGCGACATTGCCGCCATTGGCGGCAAGTTTCAGCCATTCGAAGCCCTTGACGTAATCCTTTGGCCCGCCGACGCCGTTGACGAACCAGATACCGAGATCGAGCTGGGCCGTGTCGAAGCCGGCGCGCGCGGCGCGTACCATCCATTCGCGGGCGAGCTTCTTCTTTTCTTCCGGCAGGTCCTTCAGCGTCGCATAGATCTGCGCCACGGCGTATTGCGAATCGGCAATGCCCTGCTCGGCCGATTTCTCATAGAATGGCAGCGCCAGCTTCAGTCCCTTTTCGCCGGGATTGTCGGCGATGAGAAGCTGTGCCCAGTTGAATTCCGCCGAAGGATTGCCCGCCTCGGCCGCCTTGTGCATGTAGTCGTCGGCCTTGACCTTGTCACGCGGCACGCCCTCGCCTTCCATCAGGATCAGCGCATATTTAAACATCGCCGCCGCGTCGCCGCCTTCGGCCGCCTTGCCGTACCAAAAGGCAGCGTTCTTCACGTCCTTCTTGACGCCGAGGCCCTGCGAGAGGATTTCGCCGATCAGCGTCTGCGCCGCCGGATCGCCGAGCTGGGCGCGCGGCAGCGCCTTGTCCATTGCCGTCAGGTAATAACCGCGCTGGAAGGCGCCGTAAGCCTCGTCGATCGGCCCCTTGTAATCCTTCTCCGGCGGCAGGTCCGGCAGCTTCGCGCCCATGCGGTCGAATACGCCGACACCATCGGAGGGTTGCACGCCCGGGCTGGAAGGCCGGTCGGTGCGGAAGGTCGAAGCCGGTCCCGTACCCGGCTGACTGATGACGCTGTCCGGCACCTGCGCCATGGCAACATTCGGCCCGGCCGCAAGGAAGGCGGCCATACCGGCGAGGAAATATTTCAAAAGACGGGCGGGCGGGATCGGCATGAGCGCGATTTCAATCCTCAAACCGTGGCGCTTTTTCGTCAAGCAACGCATTGATCTCGGCAACGATAGCCGGCGCCCGGGCGGGCTCGGCGAAAACCGCCAGCCGCATCGCCACGAACTCCGCTCCGGTCTCGGCGACGGCGAGCGCCGAGGCTGGATCGGTGCCGCCCATGACGATGCAGGGGATCTCGATCATCGAGGCCCACCATTCGCCGAGCGCCAGGTTCTTCGGATGCGCCTCCGGCTTGATGTCCCCGTCGAGCTTGCCGAAGAAGATATAGTCCGGCCTGACTTCGCCGATCTCCAGCGCATGGTGCCGGTCAGCTGCGTTGCCGCCGCCGACGATCAGCTTCGGCGCATGTTTGTCGATCGCCTCCGAAAGGGCCTCAGCATTGCCGGAAAGGTGCAGGCCGTCGGCCTTCGCCCGGCCTGCGACACGGCTGTCACCCGCAATCAGCGCGGCGGCGCCAGCGTCCTGGATCAGCGGCACCAGCTTTTCGGCATGTTTCTGGAAGGTGCCGTCGTCAAGCCCATATTGCGGCACGATCACCGAAGCGACATCGCCGCCCTTCAGCGCGTCGGCGACGATCTTTGCCTGTTCATCGGCATCGGCGATATCGGCTACGATGAGCACAAGGCGGCAGCGGTTTTCCGGTTCGGTCATGGGGTCTTTCCGTTTCCTGCGAATTCCCCTTCGAAATGTGGGATCCGCACTCGTTTTGTGTGAGTAGTTCCGTTAGACGAGGCTTGCAAGAGGAGGACGTCGAAAGCATGCCGCAGGATTTGTCATTCTACTACGCCGCCGTGCCCGCCGTTCTGCTGGTGGGCCTCGCAAAAGGCGGCATGGGCGACGCTTTGTCGCTGATCGGCTTGCCCTTTCTCGCCCTCGTCGTCTCGCCGGTCGAGGCGGCCGCCATCCTGCTGCCGATCCTGGTCTTCATGGACATGATTTCGCTTGTCATCTGGCGCAAGCATGGCGACTGGGCGACGCTGAAGATCATGCTGCCAGGCGCCTTCATCGGCATTGCGCTGGGCTGGGCGACCTCGGCGCTGGTTCCGGGCAACATGCTGCGTATCGTCATCGGCGCGGTGACCATCCTCTTCTGCCTGCGCTATTTCTGGAGCAATTTCGGCCCGGGCGCCGGCAAGGTGGTGCCGCCGCGCAGCCAACGGCCGGTGGCCGCCAACCTCTGGGGCACATTTTCCGGTTACGGCAGCTTCGTCGCCCATGCCGGCGGCGCGCCCTTCCAGATCTATGCCCTGCCGCTCAAATTACAGCCACGTGAATATACCGGCACCAGCGTGCGCTTCTTCGCAATCCTCAACGCCATCAAGCTGATCCCCTATTTCGCGCTCGGTCAACTCGGCACCCAGAACCTTGCGACCTCCGCAACGCTTCTGCCCTTCGCCCCGCTCGCCACCACCGCCGGCGCCTGGTGCGTGCGCCGCATGAAGCCACAGATCTTCTATCCCTTCATGTATGCAATGGCGCTGATCGCCGCCTTCCTGATCGTGCGCGAGGGCCTTGGCTGGTAAGAGGCCCTACAGCGCCGCGCGTCTCTTCAGGCGCGCAAAGGACGCTGCAGCACTTTGAATTGCTGCATAATTCCTTAGATCGATCTCGATTTAAGGAATTTTGCGGCAACACGCTGCAATGCACAATTTCCTTGCTGGTGCCGCCGGTTTGACGTAGCGTTCCCGCCATGTCGAACACGGACCCTTTCTCTGCGATTGCCGATCCGAACCGGCGGTTTCTGCTGGAGGAATTGCGTCGCGCGCCACGGACGGTCAACGAGCTCGCCGAAGGCCTGCCGATCAGCCGTCCTGCTGTTTCGCAGCACCTGAAGGCGCTTCTCGACAGCAATCTCGTTTCCGTGACCTCGGAAGGCACCAAACGCATCTATGCAGTCAATAACCGTGGCTTCGACAAGCTCAATTTGTGGCTGGATCAGTTCTGGGCCTGATGCATGTTCCCGTAAGATCTGGGGATACGATGCGAATCATAAGGATGCGATGTGAGACGTGACAGACGCAAAAGCGCCAGCCACGATGCCGGATGCATCGGACTGGCGCAAATATGGTGTCAAATCACCGGTTCTTGCAAATTTTTGGTGGAATGGATGGATTTACCTTGTTGCGCAAGATGATCGCCCGGCGACCCTTGGGAAGATTAGTGGACGGATGACTTAAGACGCTGAATCTCGTCCTTGATGCGCAGCTTGCGGCGCTTGCATTCGGCAAGTTCCGTATCGGAAATAGAGGGAGATGTTCTGAGCGCGTGCAACTCCTCCTCGAGAGCGACATGCTTTTTCTGGAGTGACTCAAGATGAGCTTGAACAGTCATATGACCCTTCCTTCCTCTTACCCTCCCCGGCCAACATCGTCGGGGATCAAGGTGTCAACGGGCGGGACTGTGACATATTTTTGACGGCTTGTCGAAGGCCAAAAGATGAAGACTGCATGGCAATTTCATGATCGAGACTAACTAGCCGTTACCTGTATTTGGTGATAGGAGCTTGCGGAAATCATCGCCAGATCGGACAAGGTCCAAGGACGATAAACGGGGAATGTATATGGCCGATCAGGAACAGGCGGAAATCAGGCTCATAGTGGCGCGCCTGCGCCAGGAGCACGAGGATTTCGACGCCGCGATCAACGCCATGATTCAGACCGGATGCGATGCTCTGCGGATCCAGCGCATGAAAAAGAAGAAGCTCGTTATCAAGGACAGGCTCTCCAAGCTGGAAGATCAGATCATCCCTGACATCATCGCCTGAGAGGGAATAGCAGCAACGATGACAGACAGACCACCCGTCGCCATCATCATGGGCAGCCAGTCCGACTGGGAGACCATGAAAAACGCCGCCGACACGCTGGAGGCGCTGGAAATTCCCTATGACGCGCGCATCATTTCGGCGCACCGCACAGTCGACCGGCTGGTCAATTTCGCCAAGGGCGCACGTGCGGAGGGCTTCAAGGTCATCATCGCCGGCGCCGGCGGCGCCGCCCACCTGCCGGGCATGACCGCCGCAATGACGCCGCTGCCGGTCTTCGGCGTGCCGGTTCAATCAAAAGCTCTGTCCGGCCAGGACAGCCTCCTTTCCATCGTGCAGATGCCGGCCGGTATTCCCGTCGGCACGCTCGCCATCGGCAAGGCCGGCGCAGTCAACGCCGCCCTTCTCGCCGCCGCCGTGCTTGCCCTTTCCGACGAAGAAATCGCCGACCGGCTCGACGAATGGCGCGAGCGCCAGAGTGCTGCCGTCGCCGAATACCCGATGGACGATCTATGACGGCGAGAACGATCGGCATTATCGGCGGCGGCCAGCTCGGCCGCATGCTGGCCATTGCCGCCGCCAGGTTGAATTTTCGCACGGTCATCCTCGAGCCGCAGGCGGACTGTCCGGCCGCCCAGCTCGCCAACCGGCAGATTACCGCCGCCTATGACGATCCCTTGGCACTGGCCGAACTCGCCGATATCTGCGACGTCGTCACCTACGAATTCGAGAACGTGCCCGTCGCAGCCGCCGAAACGCTCTCGGCGAGCGTGTCCGTCTATCCGCCGCCGAAGGCGCTGGAAGCCGCCCAGGACCGTCTCGTCGAAAAACGCTTTCTCAATGGGTGCGGCATAACCACTGCCCGCTTCCATGCGATCGACAGCCAGGCCGATCTCGAGACGGCACTGAAGGATTTCGGCGACCAGGGCGTGCTGAAGACCCGCCGTCTCGGTTATGACGGCAAGGGCCAGAAGGTTTTCCGCTCGGCCGCAGACAGTCCGGATGGCGCCTATGCAGCACTTGGCGGCGTGCCGCTCATCCTCGAAAGCTTCGTGGCCTTCGAGCGTGAGGTCTCGATCATCGCCGCCCGCGCCCCCGACGGTACGGTCGTCTGCTTCGATCCCGCCGAGAATGTCCACCGCAACGGCATTCTCCACACCTCGACGGTTCCCGCTGCGATCTCGGCGCCGGCAGCGGACGCCGCGCGGCAATCGGCCGAGAAAATCCTTGCTGCATTGAACTATGTCGGCGTCATCGGCATCGAATTCTTCGTACTTGCCGATGGCGGACTGATCGCCAACGAGATGGCGCCGCGTGTCCACAACTCCGGTCACTGGACGGAAGCCGCCTGCGTCGTCAGCCAGTTCGAGCAGCATATCCGCGCCGTTGCCGGCCTGCCGCTCGGCAATGCCGAGCGCCATTCCGACTGCGTCATGCAGAACCTGATCGGCGATGATATCCTTGCCGTTCCCGACTGGCTGCGGCGCCCCGATACGCTGGTTCATCTCTATGGCAAGACCGAGTGGCGCCCCGGCCGCAAGATGGGCCATGTCACCACCCTGACGCCGAAATCGCCGGTTTTGGCCTGAGAAAACACCCCTGCGCCTTGGGAAAAACACCTTCATGTGGTTGACACGGAAAAGGTGACGGGGTATCTGCTCCCCACCTAAACAGCGCGCCCGATGGCGCGCTTTTGATTGTTAAAGATACGGGCGAATGTGAATTCCCCCATAGAGATCGCGGATCAGAAAAATGAAGATCAAGAATTCGCTCAAGTCGCTCAAGGCTCGTCACCGTGACAACCGTCTGGTTCGCCGCAAGGGCCGCATGTACATCATCAACAAGCTGAACCCGCGCTTCAAGGCTCGTCAGGGCTGATTTCGCGCGTCGGATCGCCCTGCGTATGAGTTTGCGCGGGCATATATATCCGGTGGGTCGCTGCGGTGATCACGTCAAATTTGTTTGATCTTCGGCGCTGGCGGGCTAATATGTCCGCCATGCGCTTTTTTGCTTTGACATCAGCGGCGCTGCCGCTCGCTCTCATCCTGTACGCCTCCACCTTTCCGGCTACCGCCGCGGAGCAGCCGGCCGCCACGGCGAAAAAGGACGTCATCGTCGAGCAGACGGATGCCAACAATTCGCCGAAGCAGCACCTCGACCAGCTCTTCAGCCAATTGAAGCGTGAACGCGATCCCGAAAAGGCCAGCGGCATCGCCAATGAAATCCGCATGGAATGGAACGATTCCGGTAGCGCCACCGTCAATCTGCTGATGCAGTGGGCCGACAAGGCGATCGAGGAAAAGCGCAATCCCGCGGCCCTCGATTTCCTCGATGAGGCGATCGCGCTGAAGCCCGATTATGCCGAAAGCTGGAACCGCCGCGCCACGCTGAATTTCGTCATGGGAAATTATCGCAAGTCGATGTCCGATATCGAACGTGTGCTCGATCTCGAGCCGCGCCATTTCGGCGCTCTCTCCGGCATGGCGGCGATCCTCAGCAATTCCGGCAACGACCAGCTGACCTTGAAGGCGTGGGAGCGTTTTCTCGATATCTATCCCGCCGAACGCACCGCCCAGGAACAGGCCAACACGCTTGCGGAAAAACTTGCCGGCAACCGCATCTGATTCCCGGTCAGCGATCTTGACGTCGGATCACGCTGCACAATTTTAGAATAGAGAGGGAACGATGTGGCGGTTGTCCGCCGCAGGACGTCCCGCAATTATCGCTCGTTGAGATCATGCTTGCAGAAGTTTCCGCTCTTCTCGCCCCGCTCGCCGCAGCCATCGGTTATTCCACTTATAAGGCGCGGCAATTCGAACACGCCTATCCGAATATTGGCGAACTGACGGATGTCGGCGGTTACTGCATGAATGCCGTCCACGTCGCGCGTCCCGAAAATGCGGATCTGCCGGCGCTGGTCTTCATTCACGGCGCCAGCGGCAATCTGCTCGATCAGGTCGTTGCCTTCCGCGCCGCACTCGAAGGCCGGGCGGAAATGCTCTTCGTCGATCGCCCCGGTCATGGCTATTCCGAACGCGGCGGCCCTGAGAACGCCGTCCCCTCCGGCCAGGCCGATGCGATCGCCAGACTGATGGAGAAGCGCGGCATCGAGAAGGCGATCATCATCGGCCATTCCTTCGGCGGCGCGATCACCGCCGCCTTTGGCCTGCGCCATCCTGACAAGACTGCCGGCCTGCTCTTCCTCGCGCCCGCCACCCATCCCTGGCCGGGCGGCATCGACTGGTACTATCATGTGGCGACCGTGCCGATCGTCGGTTGGCTCTTCAACCATGCGATCGTCGTGCCGCTTGGGCTCAGCCGGCTGGAGCGCGGCACGCTGAATGTCTTCCGTCCCAATCCTCGCCCGGCCGACTACATCGAAAAAACAGGTCCGTCGCTGGTGCTGCGTCCCAGCGCCTTCCACAACAATGCCGCCGATTTCAAAAGACTGCTCGACTATGTGAAGGAGCAGTCGCTGCTTTATTCGCAGATCACCGCGCCGACCGTCATCATAACGGGCGACCGCGACGAGATCGTTTGGGAACACCTGCATTCGCGCGGCCTTGCCCGCGATATATCAGGCTCCGAGCTCATTACCGTCAGCGGCGTCGGCCACAAGCCGGATTACCTCGCAACCGATGTCGCCGTCGCCGCCATGGAGAAGATATCAGGTAAGCCGCGCGACCTGCAGGCGATCGCCCGCAAGGCCGAAGAGAGGCTTGCCGCCACCTCACGCGATCGGACGGTCGCAACCGCGCCGTCGCTGGCGCCTGCAGCGCCGCGTGTCTTTTCCGACGCACAAAGGATCCTGTAGCACGTTGAATTGTATAACTATGCGGCCCAGGGCCGCATGTCCTTCGACCGGCGGCCTGACGCCAACCCAGCCGGCGAAGATAAAGCTCATCGTCGATACGCCGCTCGATAACGCCGACACCAACCGGAAACTCGCCGAACTGCTGACGCTTTGGGTTTTGTTTTGACGCATGTCGTTGTCGCAAACCGCTGCATAAGTTTGCATGACATGCTTTAAAGCCAACCCCTTGCATTGCCTCGGGCCCAGGCAGTCCCATATGTTTTTCCATCATGTCCATAGGAGGGGAAATCATGGGCCGTCTGCATATCGGGATGATCTCCGTCATATTAGCATTGTCGCTGAGCCTGACCTCGGCTTTTGCCGCCTCGCCTGCGCCCGTCGAAGCCGAACACGGCATGGTCGTCACCGCCCAACATCTGGCGACCGATGTCGGCGTCGAGGTGCTGAAAGGTGGCGGCAACGCTGTCGATGCAGCGGTCGCCGTCGGTTACGCGCTGGCGGTCGTCTATCCCTCGGCCGGCAATCTCGGCGGCGGCGGCTTCATGACCATCCGCCTGAAGGATGGCACTAAGACCTTCCTCGATTTCCGCGAACGCGCGCCGCTTGCCGCCACCAAGACCATGTATCTCGACGCCAAGGGCGATATCGTGCCGCGTGCCAGCCTCGACGGTTATCTTGCCGTCGGCGTACCCGGCTCCGTCATGGGCTTCGAGACCGCGCGCGAGAAATACGGCAGCAAGTCGCGCGAAGAACTGATCGCGCCGGCGCTCCGCTTCGCCAGGGAAGGCTTCACGCTGGAACAGGGCGACGCCGCAAGTTTCGCCGCCTACGCCAAGCGCCTCGCCAAAGATGAAGCCGCGGCAAAGATCTTCCTGAAAGCGGACGGCAAACCTTATGCATCAGGCGAAAAACTCCAGCAGCCGGATCTTGCCACAGTCCTTGCAGGCATTTCCGAAAAAGGTCCCGACGCCTTCTACAAGTCGGCACCCGCCGAGGCGATCGTCAAGGCGAGCCAGGCCAAGGGCGGCATCCTCGCCAAGGAGGATTTTGAGCAATATGCCGTGCGCGAGCTGAAGCCGATCGAGTGCAATTACCGCGGCTACGACATCATCTCCTCGCCGCCGCCGTCTTCCGGCGGCGTCATCATCTGCGAGATCCTCAACGTTCTGGAAGGATATCCGCTTTCCTATCTCGGCTATAACTCGGCCGAAACCGTGCACATCATGGTCGAGGCGATGCGCTATGCCTATGTCGACCGCAATGCTGCACTCGGCGATCCCGATTTCGTTGAGAACCCGATCACAAAGCTGCTCGACAAGAAGTATGCTTTGGAGATCGCCGCCAAGATCGACCCTTACAAGGCCGGCACCTCGGCGAACCTGAAGCCGCTCGGCGGCAAGGAAAGCACCGAGACCACGCATTATTCGATCATCGACGACGAGGGCAATGCGGTCGCCGTCACCTATACACTGAATGGCTCCTTCGGTGCCGCGGTCGTAGCGCCCGGCACCGGTGTGCTGCTCAACAACGAGATGGACGATTTCACCTCCAAGCCCGGCGTGCCGAACCTCTACGGACTGGTGCAGGGCGAGGCCAATGCCATCGCCCCGAAGAAGACGCCGCTCTCCTCGATGAGCCCGACGATCGTTACCCGGGACGGCAAGCCTTTCATGGTCATCGGCAGCCCCGGCGGCTCGCGCATTATTACGATAACGCTGGAAGCAATCCTCAATGTCGTCGATTTCGGCATGGATATCAGTCAGGCGGTCAACGCCCCGCGTCTCCACCACCAATGGCAGCCCGACAAGGTCTTTCTCGAACCTTATGCACTTTCGCCGGATACGGAAAAGACACTCGCCGCCATGGGCTACAGTTTCGATGGCGGCAATGACACGCCGCAATGGGGCCAGGCCGCCGGCATCCTCGTCGGCGGCAAGAGCCTTGCCGCCATCGCTAAGGGCGGCGGCGCCCGGTATAACGGCGCCATGGACAGCCGCGCAACGGAAGGGTCTGCAAGCGGCTACTGACCCTTCGGGATCGCCTGATCAAACGGTCGGCGGAAGCGCAACGCGGCTCGAGAAGCAGCGGTGGCACCATTCATGTTACCGTGACAAAGTCGCCGTTCACAATTGGCCTGCCGCGCCCTATGCATGGGCGAACCCGCAAGCAGAAAGATTCCCGAATGGCCAGCATTGAAATGATTGTCGCAGCCCGCGCCCGTCTGCGCGGTCATGCAAGGCGCACGCCGCTTCTCTCCTCTCCTTTTTTGAATGAGATTGCCGGCCGGCGTCTGTTCGTGAAAGCGGAATGTCTGCAGCATTCCGGCTCGTTCAAGTTTCGCGGCGGCTGGTCGGCCGTCTCCGGCCTCGATGCTGCGGTGCGTTCGAAGGGCGTCATCGCCTTCTCCTCCGGCAACCACGCCCAGGGCGTTGCGCTTGCGGCCAAGCTGCACAATATCCCCTCCGTCATCATCATGCCGAGCGATGCGCCGAAGCTGAAGATTGCCAACACCCGCGCCTTCGGCGCCGAAGTGGTGCTCTACGACCGCGTCAATGAGGATCGCGACGAGATCGGCGCCAGGCTTTCGGCCGAGCGCGGCCTGACGCTGATCAAGCCCTTCGACGAACCGCTGGTCATCGCCGGTCAGGGCACGACCGGTCTCGAAATCTCCGAACAGGCGGAAGAGGAAGGCGTGACATCAGCCGAAGTTCTCGTTCCCTGCGGCGGCGGCGGATTGACCTCAGGCATTGCGCTCGCCCTCGAAGCGAGCGCCCCCGGCTTTCGCGTCCGCCCCTGCGAGCCCAAGGATTTCGACGACACCACCCGCTCGCTCGCCTCCGGCAAGATCGAACGCAACACGTCGGTATCAGGCTCGATCTGCGATGCAATCGTCACGCCGCAACCCGGCAATATCACTTTCCCGATCCTCAAGCGTCTCGCCGGCGCCGGCATCGTCGTCACCGACGAGGAGGCACTGCACGCCATGGCGCTCGCCTTCACACGGCTGAAGATCGTCGTCGAGCCCGGCGGCGCCGTGGCGCTTGCCGCCGCCCTCTTCCATGGCGACGCCCTGGAAAGCGACACGATCGTCGCCGTCACCTCGGGCGGCAATGTCGATGCCGATATCTTCGCCATGGCTCTGGAACGGTTCGGCTAAATATCGTTGCAAATGAACGCCGTTGACCATCCGCAGCAGTAGCAGCGGATGGTTTCTATCTTTTAAGGCAGGCGATCTTGTAGCGTTTCGCCGGCACGCTGCGAGACAGGTTCGGCATCAGCGCCTCGCGCGCCTGCTCATAGGCGGCAAGCAGACCGGCATCCTCGAGCGACGGAATGGTCGCGAATTCGCCCTGCCCGAGGCCTGCGAGCGACGCATCGACCATATCCTCCGCCGACATCACGATCTCATTGGGCAGGTGTTCGACTGGCGTGCCGGCAATGCCCCAGAATTCCGTTGCCGTGGCACCGGGCAGAACTGCCTGGATGCGAATGTTCTTCTCCGCCAGCTCATGCTTCAGCGATTGGCTGAAGGCGAGCACGAAGGCTTTCGTACCGCCATAAACGCCGTTCAAGAGTTCCGGTGCGATCGCGACAATAGACGCAATGTTAATGATCGTACCGCCGCCACGCGCAACGAAGCCAGGAACAGCGGCATAGGTCAGCCGCATCAGCGCCGTGACGTTGAGTTCGATCATTTCCTGCATCTTGTCGACATCGGCGGCAAGCAGCGGCGCCGTCCCGCCGAAACCGGCATTGTTGACGAGAAGCGTGATGCTCCGATCTTCCTTCAGCACGCGTTCGACGCGAGCTAGCCCGGCCCTGTTGCCGAGATCGGCGACGACAGTCTCGACGGTCCGTCCGGTCTCATCACTCAACCGACTTGCCAGCGCCTGCAGCCGCTCGCCGTTGCGGGCGACGATGATGAGATCGTAACCCTGCTTCGCCAGCCTGTGGGCATAGATCGCGCCGATGCCCGTGGATGCGCCGGTTACCAGAGCCGTGCCCTTATGTTCCTGTGTCATGATCCGTCTCCATGAATACGCCGGCCCGATGCCCTGCGCTTGAGGAGAGTTTTACGTCCGATTGCGAATGTCTCAAATGTCATATATACCACCTTTCAGGACATAATCATTTCAGGACGCGATGGTCATGCAGCACGTCGGCTTTCTTCTCTATCCCGGCTTCCAGATCATGAGCCTGGCTGCCGTCTCGGCCTTCGAGTTCGCCAATATCGAACTCGAGGAAAAGGTTTACGAGGTCCACTATCTCTCCGAACATGGCGGGCCAATTGCCAACTCGCTTGGCATGGCGATGGAGACGGAGGCCTTTGGGGACCTAGCCCTCGACACGCTGATCGTGGCGGGAGCGCCCGGCATCAGGCTGCCGAATGCGGCGGAAACCGACTTCGTCCGCGCCGCCTTGCCCGCCACACGTCGCCTGGCGTCGATCTGCACCGGCGCCTTCTTTCTTGCCGAAGCCGGCATCCTTGACGGACGCCGCGCAACGACGCACTGGTATGTCTCGCGCGAACTGCAAAGCCGCTATCCCAAAATAAAGATGGAGGAAGACCGGATCTTCATCATCGACGGTTCCGTCTGGACGTCCGCCGGCATGACGGCCGGTCTCGATCTGGCTTTGGCGATGGTCGAGAAGGATCACGGTATTGAAGTGGCGCGCGCCGTTGCCCGCATGCTTGTCGTCTATCACCGCCGCGCCGGTGGCCAGTCACAATTTTCCGCCCTTCTGGAACTGGAGCCCAAATCGGACCGCATCCAGAAGGCGCTCGCCCACGCCCGCAGCAATCTGAAATCGGCGCTTTCAGTCGAGGAGTTGGCGGAAGCGGCCCATCTTAGCCCCCGCCAGTTCAGCCGCGCCTTCCGCGCTGAAACCGGCCAATCGCCGGCCAAGGCCGTCGAGAACCTGCGGTTGGAAGCGGCCCGGCTGATGATGGAGCAGGGCCGCCACCCGATCGATGTCGTTGCCCGCGAAACCGGCTTTGCCGATCGCGAGCGCATGCGCCGCGCCTTTCTTCGCGCTTTCGGCCAGCCGCCGCAGGCAATTCGGCGCGCCGCCCTGCAGGAGCTGCAGATGTGATACATCCAGCCTGCGACGGCAGGACGCATCCTGTTCTCGTTACCGCTCTTGAAGCGCCCGGCGGATCGCCGTCTCGACCGGCGAATAGGCGCCGTCCTCCCGTTCGAGCCGAAGTGGTTCGGAAGGTGCAAGGCCCGGCTGCGCCATGAAACGGGGCTGCTTGCCGCGGTGCATCTGCGCTGCATGGATGAGGAACGGATGGCACAGATAGACCGTGCCAGCCCGTCCTGTCGCCAACGCCAGCGGCCGCTCCTCCCCGACATGCTCCAGCCAGAGGTGGGCCATCCCTGCATCGCCCGCCGGTTCCAGAAGGCGGGCGATATCCTTGTGCGAACCGACGCGAATGCGGGTCGGCGCGTCCTCCTCCCCGACATCTGAGAACAGGAAGAGCATCAACAGCGCCCGGCCGCGCGAGGTGATGTTCACCCGCCAGGCGGAAAAGTCCCGCTGCTCATCCGGATTGGAATCCTCGCCGGGAAAGCTGAGGTCGACATGCCAACCGGCATCGCCTGGATCATCGCGATGGGGAAAGCGGACCGGGAAACTGCCAAGCCCACTGCGCGGCTCCCAGCGACCCTTTCCGACGAGCTGGTCGAAGGCCGAATGCAACACCGGCGTATTGACGGCTTTCTCGAATGGTCCGCCGCCATAACCGGCAAGCCGCACGACTGGCTGCGTCCACGTCCTTGGATCATCCGCATCGAAAGGAATATCGCGCCACATGATGGCACGAGCTTCCATGGCCAATTCGCGGGGAAAAGCGTCGTCGATCCTGACGAAACCGTCCTCGATGAATCGCTCGATCTGCGCGGCACTCAGTGCCGGCGGGTAAACATCTGCTGTCATGAAACATCTCTCTATCGCCAAACCTGCCGGCTCTTTCCTTGGCCAGATGCAGGGTGGTTACAGTTCACGGCAACGCACAGCCACGAAGGCTGTCAGCGGCCGCATCTTCTGATGCCCGAAGGCAGAGCCCTTAGAGGCTCAAGAAGAAGACCGAAGCGATATTGAGGGTGAAAATCTTCATAGCAGTTCGAGGCTACAGGCTTGCGCCCGAGGGGTCAATCCGGAGATGTCAAGCCGACACCTCGCGCAGCGCGCCATGCACCGACTGAAGCACGAGCTCGGCAAGCCGGGCGGCAGCCGGCTGCGGTTCGGCTTCCGCCCGATGCAGGACCAGACCGAGCTTCGGCAAATCCGGCAGGCCGATCGTCTCCGGCGCCAACGGCCGGACCTTCGCCGGCAGGCCGATCGGCGTGCGGATGGTGAGACCGAGGCCTGCCGCGGTCGCGGCCCAGAGACCGCCGAGACTGGGACTGACGAAGGCGAGCCGCCAGGAGATGCCCGCCTCATCCAGCGCCTTGGTCGCGGCGCTGCGCAACAGACACGGCGCCTCCAGCGAAGCGAGCGGCATCGGCTCACCGCTTGCGGCTTGCCAGGCCGGCTGCTCCTCGGAAGGTCCGATCCAGCGCATCGGCACTTCGCCGATCCGCTCACAATGCGCCGTCAGCGTGCCGTCACTCCAGGCAAGCGCGAGATCGAGCTTGCCCGATGTGACGCGCTCGAGCAGTTCGGCATTGCGCACCACCCGCGCTTCGATGCGGACCTTCGGATGTGCTCGCGCGAAGCGGCCGAGCACATCAGGCAGCAGTGTCTCGCCGAAGTCCTCCTGCAGGCCGAGCCGCACCCAGCCTTCCAGCTCGACGCTGTTGACGGCCGCAGCCGCCTCGTCGTTGAGCTCCAGCAGCCGCCTGGCATAGCCAAGCATCGTCTCGCCGGCATCGGTCAGCGCCAGTCCGCGCCCCGCCTTGCGGAAGATCGGCGTGCCCGCCTGTTCCTCCAGCTTCTTCAGCTGCGCACTCACTGCCGAGGTCGAACGCCCGAGCCGCTCGGCCGCCTTGGCGAAATTGCCGAGTTCCATGCCGGTCGAAAAGGTTCGAAGCACGTCGAGATCAAAGATCGTCCGTCGCATTGCATAATCCCATTTTTCAGGATCATTCATCCATAAAATTCTGATTTTCAGCATCATCGTGCCGTGCGATGGTTCTGCTGTCAAGGCCGACCGACGGCCTGAACCATGGAGATCCCGATGCCCTTCGTTCGCATTTCCCTTCGCAAAGGCAAGTCGCCGGACTACCTCATGGCACTGGCCGACAACATCCAGCGCGCCCTGGTCGAGACCTTCGACGTGCCCGAAAACGACCGCTTCCAGGCCATCCACCAGCATGACGGCAACGAATTGATCTTCGACCGCAGCTATCTCGCCGGCCCGCGCTCGGACGACTTCGTCTATATCTCGATCACGATCGGCAGGCCTCGCACCGTCGAGATCAAGGCGGCGCTCTATCGGCGGCTCGCCGATCTCCTGGCGCAATCGACCGGCCTCCGGCCCGAGGATGTAATGATCGTCATCAGCACCAGCGCACCGGAAGACTGGTCCTTCGGCGACGGCATTGCCCAGATGACCGACCCCGACTGGCGGCTTCGTGCGATCGGAGATCGGCAATGATTGCCATGCAGTACAGCTTCACCCTGCCAGCCGATTACGACATGTCGATCATCGACCGCCGCATCCGCGACAAGGGACCGTTGCTCGACGGCTTTCCCAATCTCGGTTTCAAGGCCTATCTCAGAGCGCGCAAAGGTGAATTCGGCAGTCGCGAAAACCTCTACGCGCCCTTCTACCTCTGGCAGACGCCGGAAGGGGTAAGCGACTTCCTTTGCGGTCCTGGGTTTGAGGCGTTAACAGGCGCCTTCGGCTGGCCGCAGGTCAAAACCTGGATCGTCTGGCAGGCGGAAATCTCGCCTGATATCGCCGCAGCCAAGTTCGCCACCTGCGATATCCAGCAGACGGAACCCTATGCGCCGCTCATCGATCTCCGCGGGGCCAACAGCGCAGAGGCCGATGCCGATATGGCAACAGGCGCGCTCGCCTCCGTCTCCGGCTTCGAACCGACGACATGGACGCGAATACGCTTCAAGCTATGGCGCGAGGTTCCGGAAATCGGCGAGCATACGCAGGCTTATCACGTTGGCCACCTGTCCCTGCCTAGACCCTGAACTCAGACGGTTGCCCGGCGATAGAAGGCCAGCGAGCCGGCAAGCGCCAGCAGCGCGCCACCGCAGGCCCGCTCCAGCCACATGGCGCCGGAGGTTTTGAGGAAACGCACGGCCTGCGAACCGAAGAAGGCGTAGCCGAACATGATGAGGAAATCGAGCGCGGCAAAGACCAGCGCGAGCAACGTGTATTGCGTTACCTGCGACAGGGTCGGATCGATGAACTGCGGCAGGAAGGCCGAGAAGAACAGGTAGCCCTTCGGATTGGTCGCCGCGACCATGAAGCTCTTCAGCCCGATCGAGAAGGATGATGTCGCGCCCGCAGGCGCTCCGGACTTCAACGCCGCATCGATCGTGCCCTTGGAGCGCAGCAGCATGATACCGAGAAAGGCGAGATAGGCGGCACCCGCCCATTTCAGCATCGAAAACCAGAATTCCGATGCAGCGAGCAGCGCACCAAGCCCGATCGCGACAGCGCCGATCAGCACGAAATCGGACAGCACCGCGCCGATCATGCCGGCAATTGCCCGGCGCAGACCATGCCGAGAGCCGTTGGTCAACGCCAGCAGCACTGTCGGCCCCGGCGTCGCGATACCAACGAAGGAAACGGCCGCAAAAGCCAGAAGCGTGACGATATCCATGATGCTCCTCCGAACCCAGGGAATCGAAACTTGCACGCACCGCAGCCCTTGGCAATACCGCCCCATCAACGAAAAAGCCCGCCGCCTCTTCAGGCAGCGGGCGTTCGAAGAGATGCGATCGGATCAGACGCCGCTCTGGCCGTCGGAGCCGATATAGGCGATGCGGATCATGTTGGTGGCGCCGGGAGTGCCGAGCGGCACACCGGCCGAGATGATGATGCGATCGCCCGGCTTGCCGAAGCCTTCGTCCGCGACGATGCGGCAGGCGCGGTTGACCATGTCGTCGAGATCGGTCGCGTCATGGGTGACGACGCAATGCAGGCCCCAGACGACGGCAAGACGGCGCGCCGTCTTGATGATCGGCGACAGCGCCAGGATCGGCACCTGCGGACGCTCGCGCGAGGCACGAAGGCCTGTCGTGCCCGACGAGGTGTAACAGACGATCGCCGACAGCTTCAGCGTTTCGGCGATCTGACGGGCGGCCAGCGAGATCGCATCGGCACCGGTCGCTTCCGGCTGGGCACGCTGGGCATAGATGATGCCGGGATAATGCGGCTCGCGCTCGATGGCGGTGGCAATCGACGCCATCGTCGTCACGGCTTCAACGGGATAGTCGCCCGAGGCCGATTCCGCCGAGAGCATGACGGCATCCGCACCTTCGAACACGGCGGTCGCGACGTCGGAAACTTCGGCGCGTGTCGGCACCGGCGCGGAGATCATCGATTCCAGCATCTGCGTGGCAACGACCACCGGCTTGCCCGAACGGCGGCAGGCGCGGATCAGCTGCTTCTGGATGCCGGGAACCGATTCGAGCGGCATTTCGACGCCGAGATCGCCGCGGGCGACCATCAATGCGTCTGACAGTTCAATGATTTCCTCGATGCGCTCGAGAGCCTGCGGCTTTTCGATCTTCGACATCAGGCCGACGCGGCCGCGGGCGATCTTGCGCACTTCGGCAAGGTCGTCGGGGCGCTGGACGAAGGAAAGCGCCACCCAGTCGACATCGTCGGTGGCAAGCACTGCGTCGAGATCGGCGCGATCCTTGTCCGTCAGTGCGCCGACGCCGAGCAGCGTGTCGGGAAGGCTGACGCCCTTGCGGTCGGAGATGCGCGTGCCCGAAATAACAGTCGTGACGATGCTCTTGCCGTCGCATTTTTCTGCGCGCAGGGCGAGCTTGCCGTCATCGATCAGCAGACGGTGGCCGGGCTGTACCGACTCCAGGATCTCGGGGTGCGGCAGATAGACGCGGTTCTGGTCGCCGAGGGCTTCGTTGTTGTCGAGCGTGAAGGTCTGGCCGGGCCTCAGATCCACCTTGCCGTCGACGAACTTGCCGACACGCAGTTTCGGTCCCTGCAGGTCGGCGAGAATGCCGATCGGCCGGCCGGAGCGCGCCTCGACCGAGCGGATGCGCTGGATGAGCATACGCATCATGTCGTGGCTCGCATGGCTCATATTGATGCGGAAGACATCGGCCCCAGCCTGGTGCAGCTTCTCGATCATCGATTCCTCGGAGGAGGCTGGCCCGAGGGTGGCGAGGATTTTAACTTTGCGATTACGCTTCATCAATTCTGGCTTTCTTGCGTCCCTGGGGTGTCGGAGAGTTGAACCATCCAGCTACCCTGGCGGCCCGTATCATATTCCTTGAATCCCATCTTCTGGTAACCGCGGGCATAACAATCCTGCACACCCGAGATCTTGAATTCATTTTCCGCCACGCACATCTGCACGTCACCCGTCCATCGTCCTCCCCGGGCGGCGTCCTCTGCGTAGAGGTAATAATAACGCGACTGCAATTCTCCCTCGATCAGCGTGGCGCAGGTCGTTGCCGGCACCTGCCACCAGCCCTCCGTCACCCAGCCATCCTTGGCCCGGTATCCGATCGCAACGCCGACGAGATTCTGTGTTCCGTTGCAGACGCGAAAATCGGCGCGTGCGGCATCTGCGATGAAAAACGGCATGGCGGCTGCAAGAGCGAACAGAGCGAGACGGACCAGAGGTCTGGACCGCGTGAGGAAACTTGGCGCGGCTTGGATCAACACGGCTCCCAAATAGCTCCACGGTTATTCGTATCCGTGTCTTCTTGCGCCGCCGTCAAGCGAAAGTCAACGCAATGCTAATCGATTATATTTCCTTTCATAACCACCGTCGAGGGTCCGACTTAACCTCTCCCCACCCTGCCGCGCTTGAACCTGCCGCAGGTGCATGCGATCACTGCGCCCGACGGCGCAATGACGAACGGCAATTCCCTGATGGACGACTTCCAATCCTTCGAAATCCTATCCGGCAAACATGACAAAGGCATGGTGATCCTCGCAGATCACGCGATGAACCGCCTTCCCGCGCGATATGGCCGGCTCGGACTGCCCGACGCGGCCTTCGCCCGCCACATCGCCTATGACATCGGCATCGAGGGCCTGACGCGGCAGCTTTCGGAAAAACTCGGCGTTCCCGCCGTGCTCGGTGGCTTTTCGCGTCTGCTGATCGATCCCAATCGCGGTGAAGACGATCCGACACTGATCATGAAGATCTCCGACGGCGCCGTCATATCAGGCAATCATCCGATCACGCCGCAGGAATGGAACTACCGGATCGAAACCTTCCATCGCCCCTATCACGACGCTGTCGCCGCAACGATCGACAGCGTGGCGAATGCCACCGGCAAGGCACCGCTGGTGCTGTCGCTGCACTCCTTCACGCCAGCCTGGAAAGGCATCCCCCGTCCCTGGCACGCTGCCGTGCTCTGGGATAGCGACCATCGCGCCGTCGGCCCGCTGCTCGACATGCTGCGCGCCGATCACGATCTCGCCGTTGGCGACAACGAACCCTATGACGGCGCGCTGAAGGGCGATACCATGTACCGCCATTGCATGATCACCGGCATTCCGCATGCGCTGCTCGAGGTGCGGCAGGACCTGATCGGAGACGAGACCGGCATATCAGCATGGGCCGAACGCCTGGCGCCGATCTTTGCGGCGATGAATGCCGATCCCGCCTTGCACGAATACGATGTCCGCCTGTCGCGCACCGGCCCCTATTGAACGAAGGCTACACTTAACGAGAGGAAAGCGAGATGACCGCGCTCAGCAAGGAACAACAAACCGAATTCGAAGCTGCCGCCTTCCGCCGCCTCGTCGCACATCTTCGCGAACGCAGCGACGTTCAGAACATCGATCTAATGAATCTGGCCGGCTTCTGCCGCAACTGCCTGTCGAACTGGTATCGGGAAGCCGCCGAGGCAGAAGGTGTCCCGGTGACCAGAGACGAATCGCGCGAGATGGTCTATGGCATGCCCTATGAGGACTGGAAGAATCTTCACCAGAACGAGGCCTCGCCTGTGCAAAAGGCTGCTTTTGACCTGAACAATCCACACAAATAACCTGCCCGGCCGCGAACAGGCTTGACCGTGGCGCCGCTTCGCGGCAGTCACTGGCATCCAAAATTGATCACCGAAAAATCAGGAGAACACGATGTCTGATGCTCATGGCGTCGCCCGCGATCAGCTTCGCGCTTTCATCGAGCGCATTGAACGGCTGGAAGAAGAAAAGAAGACCATCGCCGACGACATCAAGGACGTCTATGGCGAGGCCAAGGGAATGGGCTTCGATACCAAGATCCTGAAGAAGGTCGTGGCGCTGCGCAAGAAGGACGAGCAGGAACGCATGGAAGAGGAAGCAATCCTCGACACCTACCTGCTCGCGCTCGGCATGATCGAGTCGCCGCCAGAAGGCTGATCCTTCCGGCATATTACCGATGTCGACAAGCCGCCGGCCTCCCGGCGGCTTTTCTTTTGCGGTGGAAACAACTGCCTAAACAGCCAGCTTGCCGGATCGAAATAAAAAAGAAAAACCGCCGGATCGCTCCGGCGGTTTTCGACTTTTCCTCGATTGGCAGGCTCAGTTCGTGTTGAACTTGCGCACTTCCATGAAGTTCACAGCCGTGCCGCTGAAGCGGGCCGGGTCGACCGAAGCGGTCTTGACGTTGAAGCCCTCGGCATAGACGGCGATCGGCTGGGCACGCATCGTCTGGCTGACGAACCGCGGCGCCTTGACCTGCTTGGAGGCCATTTCGAGGCGGGCATTGGTGAGCGCCCACTGCGAGATCATCTTTTCCGTCAGCTTCGGTTCGGTGCGCACCGTCGTACGGCTGGCACCCGCTGCCGCGGCTTCCTTATGCGTCGGGCGACCACCCTTGGCAGGAAGCCCCTGCGCCACGGCGCTTTCGACAGCCGGTTCGTCGAAGCCGTCGCCAAAGCTTGCCGATTTGGTCATCGGCGCCAATGCGGCGAGTTCGAGCGGCGGCTTTGCGGCAGGCGCCTTTTGCGTCATCGCGGCTTTGATCGCCTGCTCGACCGTCTGCGGCGGCGCATTCGACGCGATCTGGCTTTCCCCTTCGTTTCGCTGCTGGTCGAGCGCATCGGCAAGGGCAGGAGACAGCGCGTCCTGATCGGCTTCGTCGGCCTCTGCTTCCGGATCGGCATCGGCCGCGGCAAGAAGGTTCTCGGCAACCGCGGGGCGTTCGATCGGCGTCGGAACCGGCAGTGCATTCGCGCCCGTCAACATGGGATCGGCCAATGCAACCTCGGCGTCGCCAGGGGCGCGGCGCTGACCGAGAAGCGAGGGAACCGGAATACTGTATGCGCTGAGATCGGCGAACTGCTGCGGCTGGGCCTGGTCGGCCGGAAGGGCCGCAGCAAGGGCCTGCTGTGCGGCATTACCCGAAGGCGGGGCTACGAGCGCGTTCGCCACTTCGCTGCTCGTCGGCTGATTGCTGAATGCCGGGCGAACCTGCGGCACCGGCGCGTTCAGATCGGCGACTTCGGTCTGCTGCGGCTCGGCAGGAGCGGGCTCGGCCTTCGGCGGCGTCGCCTTGGCGACGGCGACAGGCGTGGAATCGTCCGACTCGTCTTCCTGCTCGTCCGCTCCGCCGCCAAAGAGCGCGGCAAACAGCGTCTTGTGCTTCGGCGCCGATTCGGAAGCGCTGGCGATCTGGATCTGCGGGCCGCTGCCGCGGCGCTTATAGTCGGCCATCGCTTGCTGGTAGCCCGGCAATGGCTTGCCATCGGCCGGAATATGGATGGTGTTGCCGTTGGGGAAAAGCCTGACGAGTTCGTCGCGGCTCATCCGCGGCCAGGCGCGAACGCCGCCGACATCCATATGCACGAAGGGCGAGCCCGATTTCGGATAGAAGCCGACGCCGCCGACCTGCATCTTCATGCCGATGGCGCGCAGCGTCGCCAGTTTGACGTCGGGAATGAAGAAATCCATCGCCTTGCCGAGCATATGCTGGCTCTTTTCGGCGACGCCGGATTTGCGCGAGCGGCCACGCAGCATCTCGTTGGTCCCCGGCGAACGGAAACCGCAGACGACGTTGATGTAATCCCTCGAACCGCTCTGGCGATAGACTTCCCAGATCAGGTCGAACAGGCGCGGGTCCATCTTCGTCGGCTGGTTCTTGCGCCAGTCGCGCAGGAAGCGGTTCAGCTGCTCCAGACCCTTGGGGTCGAACTTGCCGTTCCGCTTGTAGGTGATGACAGCTTTTTCGCCGGTATGAATGAAATAAAGCTTGAGGCTGCGGGTGTCGCCCGCTGCCTGCGAAGGCGTACCAACGAATACCGGTGAGGAAACCGCGAGCGCAAGAAGGGCGGCCGCTACCGTCCTTATTGCCTTTCCGCAAATGTCGGCGCACAAAGAACGCCAGCTCAAGCGCGAAGGCTTGGAATTTCCATTCAGATTCGGCAACTCGATCCCCGTCAGACAGACAATGTCCCGTACTGTCTCAGATGACTGTCAAATGCGGTCACACGATGGCAAAAATGCCACACATGATCAACCTTTTCTTTACATAGTGAACGCGCCACTAACAAGTGGTTTATGACTAGTAACAAAACGTGGTTGCCTTAATCTTAATGAAAAGCGCTTAAGCCGCATCTTTCTGGGGATTGTCAGGATCTATGCCGTAGTCCTTGAGCTTGCGATAAAGTGTGGATCGGCCGATGCCGAGCTTGCGCGCCACTTGACTCATCTGCCCGCGGTAGAATTTGAGCGCGAATCGGATGAGCTCCTCCTCGACATCGGCAAGCCTACGCACGTCTCCGGCAGGATTGACGCTGGCGATGGCGTTTTCCGAGGCCTCGGACAGCCGGTGATGGTGCACCTCGCCTGAGATCGACGCCCTGAAGTCCTCGCCATAGCCGCTGTCGGGATCGAGGCCGGTATTGTCGGCAACGAGCGCCAGGTGATCCACCACGTCATATTCCGGAAGCTGGGCGGCGATCTGCGGGAAATCCGCTTCGGTCAACTCCGGCCCTTCGGCCAAGACGACCGCGCGGAAGATCGCGTTTTCGAGCTGGCGGATGTTGCCCGGCCAGTCATAGGCCGTCAGCAAAGCCAGCGTGCCGGCATTCACCGTCATGCGGCGGCCGTTCTTCTGCTCGCTGGAGAAGCGGTCAGCAAAGACGCGCACCAGATGCGGAATGTCTTCCTTACGTTTGCGCAGCGCAGGAATGGTGATCGGGAAGACGTTGAGGCGATAATAGAGATCCTCGCGGAAATGGCCGTTCTTGACCTCCTCGATCAGATCCTTGTTGGTCGCCGAGATCAGTCGGACATTGACCTTGTGCGCGGTGCGCGCACCGACGGTCTCGATCTCGCCCTGCTGCACGGCACGCAGAAGCTTCACCTGCACCTCAAGCGGCAGGTCACCGATCTCGTCGAGAAAGATGGTGCCGCCATCGGCTTCCATGAATTTGCCGATATGGCGCTCCGTCGCGCCGGTAAACGCGCCCTTCTCGTGACCGAAGAGAATGCTTTCGACCAGATTATGCGGGATCGCCCCGCAATTGACCGTGACGAAGGGCTTGTTCGAGCGGTCGCCGCCGGACTGGATGGCGCGCGCCACCAGCTCCTTGCCGACGCCGGATTCGCCTTCGAGCACGACGGGAATGTTGGACTGAGCCGCCCGCTGGGCGAGATCGATGACACGGAGCATCGCCGGGCTTGCCGAGACGATGTCGTCGAAACCGACCGAGCCTGAGCGCGACCGGCGTCCGGCCCGCGCCTTCACCTCGCGCTGGTCGAGCTTCATCGCGTTCGAGATGGAAGTGGCGATGCGTTCGGGCGAGACCGGCTTGACGACGAAATCGAAGGCGCCGGCGCGCATCGCCTGCACCACCGTTTCGATGCCGCCCTGCCCCGTCTGCACGATGACGGGGATCTGCGTGCCGAATTCGTGAAGCGCATCGAGGAATTCGAGGCCGGTCATCTCCGGCATCATCAAGTCGAGCACGATGACGTTGAAAAGGCCGCTGTCGCGTTTGACCATTTCCAGGCCGATGCGGCCGTTTTCCGCCTGGTGCACGACATGGCCGTGACGCTCGATTGCGTTCTTGAGCAGGCGGCGCTGCACGGGGTCGTCTTCGACCACGAGGATCTGCCCTGCTCCCTTGAGCTCATTGTAACCCGTCATTGTCGCCTCACTTCATGCGAAACCATAAAGCGCACTCTGACAGCAAGGCTTGAACATCCAGTTTTGAGAAACAATTGCATTTTAACGATTGCCACGCGTCGTTTTCGTGCCGAAGCGAGAGCCTTTCATGCGCCGAAAGCCCCTTGATGCCGGGCCTTCCCGCGCTTACAGCGCCGCCGTCTTTTCAGACGCGCAAAGGACGCTGTAACACTTTGAACCTACGCATCGTGCTTTCCGAAAATCGATTCCGATTTTCGGGCCGATGCGGTAGACAATCAGACCTGTTATGAAAGTGGAGAGGAATTGCGCCCATGAAAATCAAGCTCCCGCATGCCGGCCTTCTTTTATCGGCAGCAGCGCCAGCCGGAGCCGCCGACCCGGCGCTCGGCGAGCTGCCGGTCTGGAAGCTGCAGGATCTTTATCCCTCCGCCACCTCCACCGCCTTCGTCGCCGACATGGAAAAGGCCGGCAAGGCAGCGATCGCCTTTGAAGAAAAGTGGAAGGGCACACTCACTGAGGCGGCGGCGAAGACCGGCGCTGAGGGCATCGGCGCGGCGCTGAAGGAATATGAGGCGCTAGACGACATCATCGGCCGTCTCGGCTCCTTCGCCGGCCTCACTTATTTCTCCGACACCACCAATCCGACAAACGGCAAGCTCTACGGCGACGTACAGACCAAGATCACCGAATTTTCCGGCCATCTCCTGTTCTTTGCGCTGGAACTGAACCGCATCGACGACGCGGTGCTCGACGCCTGCATGGCGAATGATCCCGCCGCCGGACATTATCGCCCTTGGCTGCTCGACCTCCGGAAGGACAAGCCCTATCAGCTCGACGACAAGCTGGAACAGCTATTCCTCGAGAAGTCGATGACATCGGCCGCCGCCTTCAACCGCCTCTTCGACGAAACCATGGCGGAACTTCGCTACGACATCGATGGCGAGAAAGTGCCGCTCGAAGTCGCGCTGAACAAGCTGCAGGAAAAGGATCCGGAAGTGCGCCGCAAGGCAGCCATGGCGCTCGCCGAAACCTTCAAGGCGAATATCCGCACCTTCACGCTGATCACCAACACGCTTGCCAAGGATAAGGAGATCGCCGACCGCTGGCGCGGCTTCGAAGACATCGCCGACAGCCGCCACCTGGCAAACCGCGTCGAGCGCGAGGTCGTCGATGCGCTGGCCGCAGCCGTCCGCGAAGCCTATCCCCGCCTTTCGCATCGCTATTACAAGATGAAGGCGAAATGGCTCGGCATGGAGCAGATGAATTTCTGGGACCGCAACGCGCCGCTTCCGGAAACCTCCACCGCCATCATCTCCTGGCCGGAGGCGAAGGACACGGTGCTTTCGGCCTATGGCAATTTTGCCCCCGAAATGGCTAATATCGCCAGGCGGTTCTTCGACGAACAGTGGATCGATGCTCCGGTTCGTGCCGGCAAGGCGCCCGGCGCCTTCGCCCATCCGACGGTTCCCTCCGCCCATCCCTATGTGCTCGTCAATTATATGGGCAAGCCGCGCGATGTGATGACCCTTGCCCATGAACTCGGGCACGGCGTGCATCAGGTTCTCGCCGGCGCACAAGGGGCGCTGATGTGCCAGACGCCGCTGACGCTTGCCGAAACCGCTTCCGTCTTCGGCGAGATGCTGACCTTCCGCGCCCTTCTGCAAAAGACCACCGATACGCGCGAACGCAAGGCGATGCTCGCCCAGAAGGTCGAGGACATGATCAACACGGTCGTGCGCCAGATCGCCTTCTACGAATTCGAGCGGAAGCTGCACACCGCCCGCAAGGCCGGCGAACTCACAGCTGACGACATCGGCGAGCTCTGGCTCTCCGTCCAGTCGGAGAGCCTTGGGCCGGCGATCAGCATTTCCGAGGGATACGAGACCTACTGGGCCTACATCCCCCACTTCATCCACTCGCCCTTCTATGTCTACGCCTATGCCTTCGGCGATTGCCTGGTGAATTCGCTCTATGCCGTCTACCAGAAGGCCGAGAAGGGCTTCCAGGAGAAGTATTTCGAACTGCTGAGGGCCGGCGGCACCAAGCATCACTCGGAACTGCTGAAGCCTTTCGGCCTCGACGCCACCGATCCGTCGTTCTGGAGCCAGGGCCTGGCGATGATCGAAGGGCTGATCGACGAACTGGAAGCGTTGGATAGAGCGGCCTGATCAGCCCTGTCCCCACGCTAAACCTCTTCCCGCAAGCGGGAAGAGGCGCCAGCAGGCGGACGAGGGATCGCGCTCCAAGAAAAGACGCCGCCGATGGCCGAAACCCAACCCACTATTCTCTTCCGCGACGACGTGACCGGACAGGTGATGCTCTTTGCCGAACCGGCCGAGATCATCGTTGCCAGGACGCGCGCCGAGTTCTTTGCAGGCCTTGCCCGGATGGAGCAGGCCAAGGCAGCAGGCAAATGGCTTGCCGGCTACATGGCCTATGAGGCCGGATACCTCTTCGAGGAAAAACTTGCTCCCTTCGCCGGGGAACATCGCGAGACCCCACTCATCTGTTTCGGCGTGTTTGACGCTCCGCAGGCCGATACGCATCCGCTTGCCCAGCCAAAACAGCGCCTCGAAAACGAGGAATTCCTCACCGCTCCGAAAGCCGCCTGGGATTTCCCTATATATAAAGAGCGCTTCGACCGTCTCCACCAGCACCTGCGGCTCGGCGACGCCTATCAGGCGAACCTCACCATGCCGGTCGAGGCTCGCTGGAATGGCGATCCTCGTGCCGCCTTCTGGTCGCTGATCGAACGCCAGCCGGTCAAATACGGCGCGCTGGTCGATCTCGGCGGCCCGATCATCCTTTCGCGGTCGCCCGAACTTTTCTTCCGCACCGATGAAGAGGGCTGGATCGAGACCCATCCGATGAAGGGCACGGCGAAACGCGGCGCTACCACCGCCGAGGATGCCGAAATCATCAAGGCCATGCGCCGCGATATCAAGACGCAGGCGGAAAACCGCATGATTGTCGATCTCCTGCGCAACGATATCTCCCGCATTACGGAGGTCGGCACGCTCGACGTTCCGAAGCTCTTCGACATCGAGACCTATCCGACCGTCCACCAGATGGTGAGCCATGTCCAGGCAAGGCTCCGCCCCGATCATTCGATCCGCGACATCTTCTCCGCGCTCTTCCCCTGCGGTTCGATCACCGGCGCCCCGAAGATGCGGGCAATGGAAATCCTCCACGGGCTCGAGGATATCCCCCGCGACGCCTATTGCGGCGCGATCGGCATGATCTCACCCACCGGCGCCATGCGTTTTTCCGTCGCCATCCGCACGATCACGCTTTTTAACGGCGGCAGGGCCGTCTTCAATGTCGGCGGCGGCATCGTCTTCGATTCGACCGCCGAGGCCGAATATGAGGAATGCCTGCTCAAGGCCCGCTTCGCTGTCGGCGACCAATGGATTGCGCGATGATCGATTTTTCGTTGATCGAGACGCTGCGCTGGCAGCCCGGCGAGGGCTTCATCCGGCTGCGGCTGCATCTCGCCCGGCTTTCCCGCTCCGCCCGTCGCCTTGGCTTCCCACAACCGATCGAGGCGGCGGCCAAGCTCGACGAAGCCGTTGCGGGTGCTACCGGTCCACTGCGCATCCGCCTGACCTTCGACGCGCAAGGCCGGATCGAGGTGACGCGCGCCGCTTTCGTGCCCCTGGCGCCCGAAACCATCTGGACCGTCCGCCTCGCCGAGACCCGCCTAAATTCCGCCGACAGACTGCTGCGCCTCAAGACCACGCGCCGCGCCGTCTACGAGGCCGCGCGCGCCGAATACAGGCCTGATGAAGCCGATGAAGTCATGCTTTTGAACGAGTGCGGCGAAGTCTGCGAGGGCACCATCACCTCGATCTTCCTGGACGATGGAACCGGCATCCTGCGCACCCCGCCGATCTCCTGCGGCCTGCTCGCCGGCGTGCTGCGCACCGAACTCATCTGCCGGCGACAGGCCCGCGTCGGCCGTATCACGCTTGCCGATCTCGATGCCGGCACGCTTTATATCGGCAATTCGCTGCGCGGTCTTATCCTCGCAAACCTCGTCAGGAGCTGACCATGTTCATTCTCTCGCTCACCTATGTGAAACCCAACGATGAAGCCGACAGGCACATGGAGCCGCACATGGCCTGGGTGAAGGAGGGTTATGCCAAGGGCTGGTTCCTCGCCTCAGGCCGCAAGGTACCGCGCACCGGCGGCGTCATCCTCGCAATCGGCGATCGCACCGCAATCGAGACCTATGTCGCCGCCGATCCCTTCATCATCCATGGCGTTGCCGAATACGATATCACCGAGCTTGCCGTAACGACTGCGGTCGAAGGACTGGAAATCCTGAAGCGCTGAATTAGCAGGAGCCGATCATGGATGATCTCGCAGCCCATCTGAAAGAGCTCGAAGAAAAACTCTTCGACCCGTCCGTTCGCGCCTCGCGGGAGATGCTGACTACGCTGCTCTCGCGCGATTCCGTGAAATCGGCAGTTCCGGACGGCTCTATACCTTCGACGTCATTGTGCCCAGTCTTTTGGCCGAACAACGGACGGGAACGTCCCACGGCGAGCATTTCGAAACCCAAAGACTTGCCGAGCACATCGCGCTCGTCACCTACCGCGCCATTTACACAGACACCGACGGAAGCGAAAGGCGAACGCTGCGCAGTTCCATCTGGCGGCTGGAAGAGGACGGGCACTGGCGTATGCTCTTCCACCAGGGCACCGTCATCGGTTAAGCCAATCCAGACGGGCTGCCGATCCCCAGGACGGCCTCGCCGGCCTCTATCGCCGCTCGATATTTGGCCTTTCCCCGTCAACGCTCTTTATTGTGACGCCGTTTTATGGTTAGAGCCGGTCACCTCGCACTCTCTGCGGCAATTTCAAAACAATTCTTCAGGCTGAACGCCTTCGTCCTCTTCCACAGGAGAAAAGAATGACGGAACAGAACTATCCGGTATATGCCGAAATTACCGGTCCGATCGTGATGATCGGCTTTGGCTCCATTGGTCGCGGCACCCTGCCTCTGATCGAGCGCCATTTCAAATTCGACAAGAGCCGGATGGTCGTCATCGACCCTCGTGAAGAACCCTCCGACATGGAGATCCTGAAGAAGCACGGCGTTCGCCACATCAAGGAATATGTCACCAAGGACAATTACAAGGAACTGCTGAAGCCGCTGCTGACGGAAGGCGAGGGCCAGGGTTTCTGCGTCAACCTTTCGGTCGACACCTCCTCGCTCGACATCATCAAGCTCTGCCGCAAGCTCGACGTTCCCTATATCGACACCGTCGTCGAGCCTTGGCTCGGCTTCTATTTCGACAAGAGCATGAGCAATGCCGACCGCACCAACTATGCGCTGCGCGAAACCATGCGCAAGGAAAAGGCGAAGAATCCGGGCGGCGCCACCGCCGTCTCCACATGCGGCGCCAATCCCGGCATGGTCTCCTGGTTCGTCAAGCAGGCGCTCGTCAACCTCGCCAACGACATCGGCCTCAAGTTCGAGGAACCGGACCAGCACGATCGCGAAGGCTGGGCAAAGCTGATGAAGAAGCTCGGGGTAAAGGGCGTCCACATCGCCGAGCGCGACACCCAGCGCACCAAGCATCCGAAGCCGCTCAACGTCTTCTGGAACACCTGGTCCGTCGAAGGCTTCATCTCTGAAGGCCTGCAGCCGGCCGAACTCGGCTGGGGCACACATGAAGAATGGATGCCGAAGAACGCCAAGAAGCACAAGAAGGGCAACAAGGCGGCAATCTACCTGGAACAGCCGGGCGCCAACACCCGCGTGCGCACCTGGTGCCCGACGCCTGGTCCGCAATATGGCTTCCTCGTCACCCACAACGAGTCGATCTCGATCGCCGACTTTTTCACGGTCCGCGACAAGGACGGCGAAGTGACCTTCCGCCCGACCTGCCACTATGCCTACCACCCGGCCAACGACGCCGTTCTCTCGCTGCATGAGATGTTCGGCAATGGCGGCACGCCGCAGCCGGTCCATCACGTTCTCGACGAGGACGAGCTGGAGGACGGCATCGACGAACTCGGCGTCCTGCTCTACGGCCATGAGAAGAATGCCTATTGGTATGGCTCACGCCTGTCGCTGGAAGAAACCCGCCGCATCGCGCCCTACCAGAACGCCACCGGCCTGCAGGTCACATCCGCCGTCCTCGCCGGCATGGTCTGGGCGCTGGAAAACCCGAATGCCGGCATCGTCGAAGCCGACGAGATCGATTACAAGCGCTGCCTCGAAGTGCAGATGCCTTATCTCGGCCCGGTCGAAGGCCACTACACCGACTGGACCCCGCTCGACGGCCGTCCGGGCCTCTTCCCGGAGGATATCGACACCAAGGATCCGTGGCAGTTCAGGAACATTCTGGTTCGCTGAGATCGCCTGCACGGCTTTGACAATGCCCGCCGCAAGGCGGGCATTTTTGTAACGCCGGCTGTATAATTGGCGCCCGCCACCCCTCCAAGGCTTGCCTTCGTGCCGGGCGCGCGCCATGTTTTGCCCGAACTTGGCGGCTGTCCGCCGCGCCGATTCGCCGGGAGAAGCCTTATGAAAATCAGAACTGGTCTTGTTCTTGTCGGTGCAGCGGCCGCTCTTGCCGCCTGCGTTTCATCGGAGCCGCGTCGTTTGCCGGTTGCAACCTCGCCCGCCGCCACCGGTGTCGAAGGCAACTGGAGCGATCCGAACGGCATCGTTTCCACCTTCCAAGGCGGTACTTTCACCACCCGCACGACCGACAGCAACCAGCTTCTTGCCTCGGGCACCTATATCAATACCTCACCGACCCTGGTGGAGATCAACATGACCTCGCTGGTGCGCAAGACCCAGTCCAAGGTCAATTGCGCCCTCGTCAACCCGAGCCAGCTCAATTGCACCTCCGATTCCGGCGCGCAGTTCACGCTTTCCCGCCGCGGCTGAGAGATGGGGCGATAGGCTAGAGCACACCATGCGGGCATCGCCGCTCCCGATTGCGCCGGGCCGCTGGTGCCGATCTTCGTCGTACCGGCGGTTCTGATCTATGGTGCAGGCGCGCTCATTGCCTATCGGGCCGGCCGGCGCTTTCATCGCCTCGTTTCCATTCTCTGCTTGATCATCGCGCTCGCCACGGTTCCGAATATTGCGGAGGCCGTGCACGAACTCTATCGAAACACCCCCGACGGCGAATGCCGGGAATAAAGCAACCCGGCTTTTTTACCCTGCCCCCTTGGAAACCGCCCCGCCTGGCCCAGCTTTCTCTTGCGGTCGTGCATCGTCTGATGGAACATCCGCAGGCCGGGAAACCGCCCCGGCGCATAATGAAAGGGATCGGCGAGGATCAGGGGGATCTTTCGCCTCAATCAGGAGAACAGGGATGACGAAGTCTTTCAGCTTCGGTCTTTTGACCGCGTCCATGCTGGCGCTGAGCGCGGGCGCCGCCTTTGCGGATTACGAACTCAATATTCTTCATATCAACGATTTCCATTCGCGCATCGAATCGATCAACAAGTTCGACTCCACCTGCTCGGCCGAGGAGGAAGGCAAGAAGGAATGCTTTGGTGGTGCGGCCCGCCTGAAGACCGCGATTGACCAGCGTCGTCAGGCGCTATCCGGCAAGAACGTCGTCCTCCTCAATGCCGGCGACAATTTCCAGGGCTCGCTCTTCTACACGACCTACAAGGGAGCGGCCGAAGCCGAATTCCTGAACCTGATGAAGTTCGACGCCATGACCGTCGGCAACCATGAATTCGACGACAGCGAGGACGGGCTCGCGACCTTCCTCGACAAGGTGCAGTTCCCTGTCGTGACGGCGAACGTCAAGGCGACCGCCGCCTCCAAGCTCGGCGACCGCATCAAACCGTCGCTGGTGCTCGATGTCGGCGGCCAGAAGATCGGCATCGTCGGCGCCGTCACCAATGATACGGCAGAACTTTCCTCCCCCGGCCCGAACGTTGCGATTGAAGATGATGTCCAGACCATCACGGCAGCCATTCAGGATCTGAAGGGCCAGGGCGTCAACAAGATCATCGCGCTGACCCATGTCGGTTACCCCCGCGATCTCGCCCTGATCGCCAAAATCCCGGATGTCGATGTCGTCGTCGGCGGCCATTCGCACAGCCTGCTCTCGAATACCGACCCCAAGGCGGAAGGCCCCTATCCGACGATGGTCGACAATCCCGGCGGCTACAAGGTGCCGGTCGTCCAGGCCGCCTCCTACAGCAAGTATCTCGGTGATCTCGTCGTCAATTTCGACGACAGCGGCGTGGTCAAGGATGCCAAGGGCGATCCGATCCTGATCGATTCCAGCTTCACGCCCGATCCCGCCGTCATTGCCCGCATTGCCGAACTGGCAAAGCCGATCGAGGAACTGCGCAAAAAGGTGATCGGCTCCTCCGAAAGCCCGATCGAAGGCGACCGCAAGGTCTGCCGCGTCAAGGAATGCTCGATGGGCAATCTGGTGGCCGACGCCATGCTCGATCGCACCAAGAACCAGGGCGTCACCATCGCCGTCCAGAACGGCGGTGGCCTACGCGCTTCGATCGACGGTGGCGAGGTCACCCAGGGTGAGGTCATCACCGTCCTGCCGTTCCAAAACACGCTCGCTACGTTTGAGACGACCGGCGCAGACATCGTCAAGGCGCTCGAAAACGGTGTCAGCCAGATTGACCAGGGCGCCGGGCGCTTCCCGCAGGTCGCCGGCCTGAAGTTCTCCTTCGACCAGTCGAAGCCTGTCGGCAGCCGCGTCAGCGATGTCCAGGTGAAGGAAGGTGACAGCTTCGTTCCGATCGATCCGGCCAAGACCTACAAAGTCGCCACCAACAACTTCATGCGGGCCGGTGGCGACGGCTATACGATCTTTAAAGAGGGCCAGAACGCCTATGATTATGGTCCGGATCTTGCCGACGTGACCGCCGAATTTGTCGCCGCGCATTCGCCTTACAAGCCCTACACGGATGGCCGCGTCACGGAACTGGCGCAGGCAGCGCCTGCTCCGGCTCCCTCTGCCGAACCCAGCCCTGCACCGGCTGCTCCCGCCCCATCCACCGAGCCGGCTCCCGCACCCGCTGCCCCGGCCCCAGCAGCACCGGCTCCCGCGCCGGCGGCACCTGCAGAACCGACTCCTGCACCCGCGGCACCGGCGCCAGCAGCACCCGCACCCGCCGCGGAACCGGCACCCGCACCGGCAGCCTCCACACCTGCCGCGACGACGCCTTCCACCCACGTCATCGCCGCGGGCGATACCTTCTGGGATCTCGCCGTGACCTTCTATGGCGACGGCACGCTGTGGCGGAAACTTTCGGATGCCAATGGCAGTCCAAACCCGCGTCACCTGACGGTCGGCAAGGAGATCGAGGTCCCCGCCAAGTAAGACGATTTGTCTCGACGCCACTGGCCGGTCCGGGGTTTCCCGGGCCGGCTTTTCTTTCTATAGGGTGAACCGCGATCTCCAGGCTGCGTATGAGCCGATGGGACAAATGAACATTGGGACCAAGATGACAGCAGATATTTCACTCCGCCCGACGGACCATCCGGCCGTCAAATTTGGTAAGGTCGGTGTGCTGCTGGTCAATCTCGGCACGCCTGATGGCACCGACTATACCTCGATGCGCCGCTATCTCAGGGAATTCCTGACCGATCGCCGCGTCATCGAATGGTCGCCCTGGAAGTGGTATCCGATCCTGTTCGGCATCGTGCTCAACACCCGCCCGCAGAAGGTCGGTAAGGCGTATGAGCTGATCTGGAACAAGGAGCGGAACGAAAGTTATCTGCGCACCTATACCCGCAACCAGTCGGCGTTGATGGCCGAGCGCCTGAAGGATCTTGATAACGTCAAGGTCGACTGGGCGATGCGCTACGGCACACCGTCGATCGCCTCGCGCATCGACGCGTTGAAAGAAGAAGGCTGCGACCGGATCGTGCTCTTCCCGCTCTATCCGCAATATGCGGCGGCGACGACCGCCACCGTCAACGACAAGGCCTTCCAGAAGCTGCTCTCGATGCGCTGGCAGCCGGCGCTGCGCACCGTTCCCGCCTATCATGACGACGAGACCTATATCGAGGCGCTCGCCACGTCCGTCGAAAGGCATCTTTCGACGCTCGACTGGAAGCCCGAGATGCTGCTGGCCTCCTTCCACGGCATACCGATGTCCTATTTCAAGCAGGGTGATCCCTACTACTGTCAATGCCAGAAGACCGGCCGGCTGCTGCGCGAGCGGCTCGGGCTCACCAAAGAAAACTTCATGGTCACCTTCCAGTCTCGCTTCGGGCCGGAGGAATGGCTGCAGCCCTATACCGACAAGACCGTGGAAAAGCTCGCCAAGGACGGCGTCAAGCGCATCGCCGTCATCAATCCCGGCTTCGTCTCCGACTGTCTGGAGACGCTGGAGGAGATCGCCGAACAGGCCGCCCATTCTTTCCACGAGAACGGCGGCGAGAAGTTCGCGCATATTCCCTGCCTCAACGACGGCGAGGACGGCATGAAGGTGCTGGAAAAGGTCGTCCGCCGCGAATTGCAGGGCTGGATCTGAGAAACTTTTTCAGCAAACGGTGCCGCGCGGATAGCTGGCGAAGGCCTGAATAACTCAACCGAGATGAAACCTCCCTCTCATGCGGATGTGTGGCATCCGTGTGGCATTTCTTCCTCGCAAAGAACATGCTACCCCACCACATCAGTTGGGCAGGCGCGCACGCGCCGATAGGAGGAATTCTTCATGCTGTTCGGCGGCTTCGACATCGTCGTGATCGTGCTGGTCATCTTCGTCATCCTGGTGCTCTTTGCCGGGATCAAGACCGTGCCGCAGGGCTACCGCTATACGATCGAGCGCTTCGGGCGTTATACCCGCACGCTGGAGCCGGGCCTCAACCTCATCACCCCCTTCATCGAGCGCGTCGGCGCCAAGTTGAACGTGATGGAACAGGTGCTGAACGTGCCGACCCAGGAAGTAATCACCAAGGATAATGCCTCGGTTTCGGCCGATGCCGTTTCCTTCTATCAGGTGCTGAACGCCGCCCAGGCTGCCTATCAGGTCTCCAACCTCGAAAACGCCATCCTCAATCTCACCATGACCAACATCCGATCGGTCATGGGTTCGATGGATCTGGATGAACTGCTCTCCAACCGCGATGCGATCAACGACCGGTTGCTGCGCGTCGTCGACGAGGCCGTGCATCCCTGGGGCATCAAGGTCACCCGCGTCGAAATCAAGGATATCCAACCGCCGCGCGACCTGGTCGATGCGATGGCCCGTCAGATGAAGGCCGAGCGCGAGAAACGCGCCCAGGTGCTGGAAGCCGAAGGCTCGCGCAATGCGCAAATCCTCAGAGCCGAAGGCGCCAAGCAATCCGCCATTCTCCAAGCCGAAGGCCAGCGCGAAGCCGCCTTCCGCAATGCTGAAGCCCGCGAACGCCTGGCCGAGGCCGAAGCCAAGGCGACGAAGATGGTCTCTGAAGCGATTGCCGCCGGCGACATTCAGGCGATCAACTATTTCGTCGCCCAGAAATACACCGAGGCGCTCACCTCGATCGGTTCGGCGCCCAATTCCAAGATCGTGATGATGCCGATGGAAGCCTCTTCCATCCTGAGCTCGCTCGCTGGTATCGGCGCCATTGCCCGCGAGGTCTTCGGCGATGCCGGCAACAGCCCGTCGACGCCGCTACCGGTACCGCCGCGTCCGCGCACCACACCGGCGCGCTCGACGCCGCCGATCAATCCGTCGACCCCCAATCCTTTCAATCCCGAGCAGGAGCGCTAAGCCATGCTGGCGAAGATCGTCGCCGAACTCGGTCCGTGGAGCTGGTGGGTCGCGGGCCTCGTGCTGCTCGCCGCGGAAATGATCGTTCCCGGCTTCTTCCTGGTCTGGATCGGCCTTGCCGCCTTGATCGTCGGCGCGCTGTCGCTGCTCTTCTGGGACAGCGCCTTCTGGGTCTGGGAGTTACAGGCGATCCTTTTTGCGCTTCTCGCCGTTGCCACGACCTTCGCCGGCCGCCGGCTGACGCTGCGCAACGCCACAACCGACGAGCCCTTCCTCAATCAGCGCGGCGCCAGCCTCGTCGGTCGCACAGCGACGCTGCACGAACCGATCCGTGAGGGCCGCGGCCGAATCCGACTCGACGATACGCTATGGCAGGTGATGGGACCTGACCTGCCCGTCGGAACACAGGTGAAGGTGGTTTCGAGCAACGGCCGCGACCTGATGGTGGAACCCGTCTGATCAAACGAGCCTGATCAGGCGACGCCGATCCGCAGCAGGTCGTGGAAATGCACCAGCCCGACCGGCCGGCGGTCGTCGTCGATGACGATCAACGCACCGATGTGATGCTGGTTGAGCAGCGCCAGGGCCGCGGTCGCCAGCACCGTCGGCTTCACCGTCTTCGGCGTCCGCGTCATGATGTCGTCGACGGTAAGCTCGGCAAGATTGCGCGTCAGGTTGCGTGCCATGTCGCCTTCGGTGACGATACCGCAGAGCCGCCCATCCTCATCAAGCACGCCGACGCAGCCGAAATGCTTGCGCGACAGCACCGTGATCGCCTCCGGCATCGGTGTACCCGTGGCAACGAGCGGCAGCCGCTCGCCGGTATGCATGATATCGCCGACATGCATCAGGCTCGCACCCAACTTGCCGCCGGGGTGGAAGACGTGGAAATCCGTGGCGGTAAAGCCGCGCGCCTCCAAAAGCGCCACCGCCAGCGCGTCGCCGATTGCAAGCTGCATCAGCGTCGAGGTCGTCGGCGCCAGCCCATTGGGGCAGGCCTCCTGTTCGTTCGGCATCAGAAGGACGATATCGGCGGCGGCCGCAAGCGAGGAACCTTCGCTGCAGGTGATCGCGATCAGCGGAATGGAGAAGCGCCGCGTGAAGGAAATGATGCTCTTGAGCTCGGCGCTCTCGCCGCCTTTGGAAATCGCCAGCACGACGTCGTCGCGCGCGATCATCCCGAGATCGCCGTGATTGGCCTCCGCCGCATGTACGAAAAAGGCGGGCGTCCCGGTTGACGCGAATGTCGCCGCGAGCTTGGCGCCGATATGCCCGCTCTTGCCGACGCCGGTGACGATCACGCGGCCGGAGATGTCGCCGATGACTTCGACGGCCCGTGTGAAAGGACCGGCTAATCCGTTGTCAAAAGCACGTTCGAGCGCTTCAAGACCGCGTCTTTCGGTCTCTATCGTGCGTTTTGCCGATTCGAGCACGCTGTTTTCAACGAGGTTGATCGCTCTTCTGTTCATGAAATTGCGTTAGACCTTTTCACTTTCCAAGTCCACCCCGCACGATTTCCGACCCGCACTCTTTCCGATCCCCCGCTCTTTCCGAATTGTGAACAGCGCCCGCCGCCGGCAACGAATGGTTAACCACAAGGCTTTACCTTTGGGTAAGAACCGAAAGCATGTCAGGCGCGAATTGCATGGGCCAGCCAAAACAGACGAGCAGTGTGACGCCGCTCCGCGCCATGAGCTGTGCCGTCTCTTTTGCTGTGCTCGGTGGCCTGTTTCTCAGCCAGCCGGCAGCCTTCGCGCAGTCCGCCTCGACACAGCCGGCAAACAGCCGCTCCGCCGCCTCTCAGGATAACCGCGCCACCAACAATGCCGCATCCGCCCCCGATTTCGAGGACGAGACCGGCGATACCGCCATTCCTGCAGCAAACGGCGCGACCGCGAACGCGGACGATGCCCAGCAGCGGCCTGCCATACCGGACGCGCAAGCCGGCGACGACATTACCGGTTCCATCCTCGACGAAGAGATACGCCGGCTGAACACCCGTGAAGCGCCGGTCGACGAGGCGCTGCCGCGCCGCAGGACTGCCGAAAGTGCCTCGACAGCGGAAACGCCGGGAATCCCGATCGGCACTTTCGTGCTCCGCCCGAGCGTCACCCAGAGCATCAATACCGAGACCACCAAGGACGGCAATACCAGGCAGCGGCGCGCCTTTCTCGAAACGGATGCGGCAGCGACACTGACTTCCGACTGGGGCCGGCATCAGTTGACCGTGACCTCGGAAGGCGCCTGGCAGAAGAATGTCAGCGGCGAGGGTGAGGAACAGCCCTCCTTCAAGATCAACAGCGATCTCAGGCTCGATCTTCCCGACGACACCACGGCGCACCTCATCGCCGGCTATAATTTCTACCGCGAGGACACCGATGATCCCGACGCGATTACCAACGCCGCGCAGCAGTCGGACGTCCAGGAATTTTCGGCCGGCGCCTCCGTCCAGCGCGATTTTGGCATCCTGCGTGGCACGACGGCACTTGCGCTGACACGCTCGATTTATTCGGACGCTAAACTTTCGAACGGCACGACCGTCTCCCTCAGCGACCGCAATCAGACGACGGGCACGTTGCGTGGCCGTGTCGGCTACGAACTGTCCCCCGCGCTCATCCCCTTCATCGAGGCCAACATCGGCCGCACGGTGTATGACGAAACGCAAGATTCCGCCGGTTACGAGCGTTCCGGCCATAGCTATGGCGCCAAGGCAGGCGTCGAGGTCGATCTCGGCGAAAAGCTGAAGGGTGAAGTCGGTGTCGGCTACGAGATGGCGGATTTCGAAGACAACCGCCTGTCCTCGATCGATACCGCCACGCTTGATGCGAGCCTGCTCTGGTCGCCGATCCGCGGCACCGATGTCAATCTCGACCTGCAGACAAGCATCCAACCCTCGACCACGGCAGGCGAAAGCGGCTACGTCTCGCACGCGCTGACGACGACGGTCACCCACCAGCTGCGCGACAATCTGGTCGGGACGATGATCGGCGGGATCATATGGCGCGATTATCCCACGGACAGCACCATCAACGACGAGCTCGTCTATACCGCCGCGACCGGCCTGACCTGGAACATCAACCGCTATCTCGATCTGACCAGCACGCTCGGCTACGAGCTGACGACGCGCAAGGAAGGCACCGATTCGCAGCAATGGCGAGCCGGCGTCGGTCTCAAGCTGAAACGCTAAGAATGACGGAAAATAGAGCGCCGCGCATCCGTTAGGACACGCGGCGCCTATCGCGTTGAATCTGCGACTTATTTCAGGCCGGCCAGCAGTTCCCTGAAGCCGCCTTCGACGGAGGGGCGGATATCGGCGCGTTCGAGGGCGAAGGCGACGTTCGCCAGGATGAAGCCGTCCTTGGCGCCGCAGTCGTAAGTCGCGCCGCGGAAGTGGTAACCTGCAAAATCCTGTTCCTTCAGCAGCTTCAGCATGCCGTCGGTGAGCTGGATCTCGTTGCCGGCGCCGCGCTCCTGGGTTTCAAGGATCTTGAAGATCTCAGGCTGCAGGATATAGCGGCCGTTGATGAAGAAGTTGGACGGTGCCGTTCCCTTGGCGGGCTTTTCCACCATGCCGGTGATGCGGAAGCCGTCGCCGATCGCCTCGCCGACGCCGACGATGCCGTATTTATGCGCCTGATCTGGCGCGCATTCCTCGACGGCGATGATATTGCCGCCGCTCTGGGCATAGAGGTCGATCATGCCCTTCATGCAGCCCTTGTCGCCCTTCATGATCATATCGGGCAGCAGCAGAGCGAAGGGCTCGTCGCCGACGATCTCGCGGGCGCACCATACGGCGTGGCCGAGGCCGAGCGGTTCCTGCTGGCGGGTAAAGCTCACCGTACCTGCCTTTGGAAGCTGCTGCTGCAGGAGCGTGATTTCCGCCTTCTTGGCGCGCTCCTTGAGCGTCTGCTCGAGTTCGAAATGAATGTCGAAATAATCTTCGATGACGTGCTTGTTGCGTCCGGTGACGAAAACCAGATGCTCGATCCCGGCTTCGATCGCCTCATCGACGACATATTGAATGATCGGCTTGTCGACCACGGTCAACATTTCCTTCGGAACAGCCTTTGTTGCCGGAAGGAACCGCGTCCCCAACCCTGCTACCGGGAAAACTGCCTTACGAACTTTATTGTGATGCGCCACACAGGCCTCCTGCTTTGACTATATCGCCTTTTAAATAAAGCCGTTCACGTCTGACTAGTATAGAATTGCAACTGTTTTGCAACTGGTGACCTCAGCGGACGGTCATGGTAAAGATTTTGTTGACTCCGTTCCTGTAGTCTCGGGTCTGGGCGGACATGACGCCCTGCTACGCCTGAAACTGAAGATGTGGGATACGACTGTCGATGACCCAGAATCACAAAAACTCCCTTCGTGGTCTTGCGCTCGCGCTCATTGTCGCAGCCCAGGTAGGACTGGTCCCCGACAACGCGAAAGCTGATTCCCGGTTCCAGAAATGGATCGCGGATTTTTACCAAACTGCCGCTCAGAGTGGCATCAGTAAGGCAACCTATCAAAAGGCCTTTTCCGGGGTGAGCGAGCCCGATCCGACCGTGCTCGAAAAAGCGGCCTACCAGCCGGAATTCACCTCGAAGATCTGGGACTACGTCGATTCCCGCGTCAATCCCTATACCGTCAAGATCGGCCGCGAGATGGCCGCCAAGCACGCAAGAACGCTCGCTGCAATCGAGCAGCGCTTCGGCGTCGACAAGACCATACTGCTGGCTATCTGGTCGATGGAATCGAATTACGGCGCGGTCCTCGACAAGGACGACCGGCTGCACTATGTGCCGCGCGCCCTGGCAACGCTTGCCTATGCCGATCCGAGCCGTGCCAAATTCGCCAAGAAACAGCTGGTCGCCGCGCTGAAGATCCTGCAGAACGGCGACGTGCCGGCACGCGAGATGACCGGCTCCTGGGCCGGCGCCATGGGCCACACCCAGTTCATTCCGACAAGCTACCTGCTTTATGCAATCGATGCCGACGGCAACGGCCATCGCGATATCTGGAACTCGATCCCCGACGCGCTGGCGACCTCGGCCAATCTCTTGATGAAGAACGGCTGGGACACCGGCAAGACCTGGGGCTACGAGGTCGTCGTTCCCGCAGCCGCCGCCAAGCAGGCCGGCAAGACCCACACGCTGGCCCAATGGGCGGCACTCGGCCTGACACGCCCGAATGGCAAGGCCTTCCGCGAGAGCGGCACCAAAGCCGTATTGAAGATGCCGGCCGGGCCCAGTGGCCCGGGCTTCCTGATGACTGCCAACTTCTTCACCATCAAGAACTACAATGCCTCGGACAGCTACGCGCTTGCCGTCGGCCTGCTGGCCGACCAGATCGCCGGCTACGGCGGCATGCAGCAGCGTTGGCCGCGCCCGAACGGCGCACTCGACATCACCGAGAAATTCGAGCTGCAGACCCGTCTGAAGACGCTCGGCTATTACAATGGCGAGGTCGACGGCAATTTCGGCTCGGGTTCGAAGGCGGCGATATCGGCCGTGCAGTCTCGCATCGGCATGCAGCCGGACGGCGAGCCCTCGCTGCCGCTTCTGAACGCACTTCGTCGCTAGAACACGACACCGAAAAGTAAGCGCTGATTGGAAGCGGCGGAACCGTGACCTACATAAAAAGCTGGAGTGGACGCTGGCCTGCCCCGCGTGCAAGATGCCGGCAGATGCGGAACTGCCCATGACGAAGAAATTTGATCGGACCCGTAAAATCCGCTGGCTCGTGCTCGCCTTGGCGGCGGCTTCGCTATGCCTTGGCGTGTCTGCGCCGGTGCATGTCGCCGAAGCCCAGGAGCAGCGCTATCAGCGCCGGTCGATCTTCGATTTCTTCCTTGGCCGACGCTATCTCGACGACGGCCCGCAAGCTCCTGACGTCCAGCAGCCGAGACGCCAGCAGCGCAAACGCCCGCCAGCGCAGAAAGCCATCGTCAATACCCGCACTGCACCGCCGGTCCGCGCTCCCGTACAGGAGGAGGAGCCGGTCGTACAGAAGCTCGGCGACGCCCGAAAGATCCTGATCGTCGGCGATTTCCTGGCCAGCGGCCTCGGCGACGGCCTCACCGCCGCCTTCGAGACCTCACCGGGTGTCGTCGTCGAAGCCCGCGGCAACGTCTCCTCAGGCCTTGTCCGCGACGATTATTACGACTGGCCGGAACAACTGCCGAAGATGATCGACGAGCTGAAGCCGGCAATGGTCGTCGTCATGATCGGCGCCAACGACCGCCAGCAGATGGTCACCGACACCGCCAAGGAAAAATTCCGCACCGATGCCTGGTTCACCGAATACCGCCGCCGCGTGCTTTCCTTCGGCAAGGAGGTCACCGACCGCAAGATCCCGCTGCTCTGGGTCGGTCTTCCCGCCTTCGAATCCGATTCGATGACGGCCGATGCCGTCCAGATGAACCAGCTCTACCGCAACCAGGTCGAAAGCATCGGCGGCGAATTCGTCGACATCTGGGATGGTTTCGTCGATGAAAACGGCAACTTCATCGTCACCGGTTCGGATGTGAACGGCCAGCAGGTGCGCCTGCGCACCTCCGATGGCATCAACCTGACCCAGGCCGGCCGGCGCAAGCTCGCCTTCTATGTGGAAAAACCGGCCCGGCGTCTTCTCGGCACGCAGGCAAGCCCCGATCTGGTCCGCCTCGACTCCAGCAATCTGCCCGGCCTCGGCCTTCCCGCCAATCCGGTCGAACATACCGTGCCGATCAGTCTCTCCGATCCCAATCTCGACGGCGGCACCGAATTGCTCGGCGCCAGGCCGCCGCCTGTGGCTTTGACGCGGTCGCCGCGCGATCTCCTGGTCGAGCAGGGCGAGATGACGCCAGCACCTTCCGGCCGCGTCGATGATTACCGCCTGCCGGCGGTTAAGGCGCCGGCTGAAGTCTCGGTCAAGTGAAAAGGCCGCGCGGGGTGGCCGGCTCCTTCTGAGCCCGCGTCCGGCGGAAAATCTCGTTTCCCGGCATTGCCTGGGGCTTGCGGCACAGAGCCTCCGCGTCAAGCGGTCGCACTACAGCGCAGCGCACCATGAAAAAACTCCGCCGGAGCGGCGGAGTTCGTGTCTTCGGGAGGTCTGTGCGGCTGACGCTCAGTTCGGCAGGACGGTCGAGCCCATCAATTCCTCGTCGATCGCACGCGCCGCCTGGCGGCCTTCACGAATCGCCCAGACCACCAGCGATTGACCGCGGCGCACGTCGCCCGCCGTCCAGAACTTGTCGACCGAAGTCTTGTAGTCGCGGTCGTTGGCGACCACGTTGGTCGAGCCGCGCTTATCGGTGTTGAGCGTCAGCTTGCCGTCGAGCTCCTTCAGCACGCTGCCGGTAAACGGGCCGCGGAAACCGATGGCGATGAAGGCGAGATCGGCCCGGATGACGAATTCCGTGCCTGGAACCGGCCGCCGGCGCTCGTCGACCTCGCAGCACTTGACGCCGGTGAGCACACCGTCTTCGCCGACGAATTCAAGAGTGGCCACCTGGAATTCACGCACGGCGCCCTCGGCCTGCGAGGAAGAGGTGCGCATCTTCGTCGCCCAGAACGGCCAGACGGCAAGCTTGTCTTCCTTCTCCGGCGGCTGCGGCCGGATGTCGAGCTGGGTGACCCTGACAGCGCCTTGGCGGAACGCCGTGCCAACACAGTCCGAAGCCGTATCACCACCGCCGACGACGACGATATGTTTGGCGCCGGCAAGGATCGGGTCCGAAGGCCAGCCGACGCTGTCGATGTTCTCGCGACCGACGCGGCGGTTCTGCTGCACCAGATAGGGCATCGCATCATGCACGCCCGCAAGGTCGGTGCCTGGGATACCCGCCTCGCGCGGCGTCTCGGAGCCGCCGCAGTAAAGCACGGCGTCGTGATCGATGAGCAATTGCTCGACCTTGACGTCGACGCCGACATTGACGCCGCAATGGAAGGTGACGCCCTCGCCCTTCATCTGCTCGACGCGGCGGTCGATGAAGTTTTTCTCCATCTTGAAATCGGGAATGCCGTAGCGCAGCAGGCCGCCCGGCTTGGTCTCGCGCTCATAGAGATGCACCTCGTGGCCGGCGCGGCCGAGCTGCTGGGCGGCCGCCATGCCGGCGGGGCCGGAGCCGATGACGGCGACCTTCTTGCCGGTATGGACCGTTGCCGGCTGCGGCCGGATGAAGCCGAGTTCATAAGCCTTGTCGGCGATCGCCTGCTCGACCGTCTTGATGGCGACCGGCGCATCCTCGAGGTTCAACGTGCAAGCTTCCTCGCAAGGCGCCGGGCAGACGCGACCGGTGAACTCAGGGAAGTTGTTGGTCGAATGCAGGTTCTGGATCGCCGCTTCCCAGTTGTTGTTGTAGACGAGGTCGTTCCAATCGGGAATCTGGTTGTGAACCGGGCAGCCGGTCGGGCCGTGGCAATAAGGGATGCCACAGTCCATGCAGCGCGCGGCCTGTTTCTGCACTTCCGGGTCCGACATCGGGATCGTGAACTCGCGGAAATGACGGATACGATCCGACGCCGGCTGGTACTTTGCCACCTGCCGGTCGATTTCCAGAAACCCTGTTACCTTACCCATATTTTCGTCCCTTACCCTCATGACCGCCTCACCGCAGCCAATCTGTCTATCGTCAGTCCCGGTACCCGGGGCAAGTTGCTTGTCTTGACCGTCATTGGACCATATCCCCTGAAAGACATCCGGCGATCTGAACAGCTTTCGCCGTCGGTCGTCACGGGTCATCGAGATATTTTCGTCACCCGTCACCTGCAGTCGTCAGGTGACGGATGTCCGGTGCAATTCATTCCGCGGCGATGCCCATCCGGCTGCGCTCCATTTCCTCGAGCGCACGCCGGTATTCGACCGGCATGACCTTGCGGAATTTCGGGCGGTAATCGGCCCAGTTGTCGAGGATCTCAGTGGCGCGGGCCGAGCCCGTATAATGCAGATGGTTGGAGATCAGCTGGTAAAGGCGCTCCTCGTCATGGCGCGTCATGTCGCCAGAGACGTCGACGCGTCCCTTGTGCATGAGATCACCGCCGTGATGATGCAGCTTCTCCAGCATGTCGTCCTCCTCGGGCACCGGCTCGAGCTCGACCATTGCCATGTTGCAGCGGCTGGCGAAATCACCGGTTTGATCGAGCACGTAGGCGACACCGCCGGACATGCCGGCTGCGAAGTTGCGGCCCGTGGCGCCGAGCACAACGACGACGCCGCCGGTCATGTATTCGCAGCCATGGTCGCCGACACCCTCGACGATGGCGATCGCGCCCGAATTGCGCACGGCGAAACGTTCGCCCGCCACACCGCGGAAGTAGCATTCGCCCTCGGTCGCACCATAAAGCACGGTGTTGCCGACGATGATCGAGTCCTCGGCGACGATCCTCGAATTCTCCGGCGGCCGGATGATGATCTTGCCGCCCGAAAGGCCCTTGCCGACATAGTCGTTGCCGTCACCGATCAGGTTGAAGGTGACGCCGCGCGCCAGGAAGGCGCCGAAGCTCTGCCCCGCCGTGCCGCGAAGCGTCACGTTGATCGTGTCTTCCTTCAGACCGCGATGGCGATAACGCTTGGCGACCTCGCCGGAAAGCATCGCGCCCACCGACCGGTCGACGTTCTTGATGCCGACCTCGAAGGCGACGGGTGTCTTGGCCGTCAGTGCCGGTTGAGCCTGTTCGATCAGCACGCGGTCGAGAATGTCGTCGATCGGGTGCTTCTGCCGGCTCGTCCAGAAGGTCTCTTCCTTGGGAGCGTCGACCTTGTGGAAGATGCGGCTGAAGTCGAGGCCCTTCGCCTTCCAGTGGTTCAGCATCTCGTCCTTCTCCAGCAGCTCCGAGGCGCCGATGATCTGGTCGAGCCGGGTGAAGCCCAGCGAGGCGAGAATTTCGCGCACTTCGTTGGCAACGAAGAAGAAATAGTTGATGACGTGCTCCGGCGCGCCCTTGAAGCGCTTGCGCAGCACCGGATCCTGGGTCGCCACACCCACCGGACAGGTGTTGAGATGGCACTTGCGCATCATGATGCAGCCGGCGGCAATCAGCGGCGCGGTAGCAAAGCCGAACTCGTCGGCTCCGAGCAGCGCCCCGATAATGACGTCGCGGCCGGTCTTAAGGCCGCCGTCCACCTGCAGGGCGACGCGCGAACGCAGCCCGTTCAGCACCAGCGTCTGCTGGGTTTCGGCAAGGCCGATTTCCCAGGGGCTGCCGGCATGTTTGAGCGAGGTCAGCGGCGACGCACCCGTGCCGCCGTCGAAGCCGGCGACCGTGATATGGTCGGCGCGCGCCTTGGCGACGCCGGCAGCGACCGTACCGACGCCGACTTCCGAGACCAGCTTGACCGAAACATCGGCAGTCGGGTTGACGTTCTTCAGATCGTAGATCAGCTGCGCCAGATCTTCGATCGAATAGATGTCGTGGTGCGGCGGCGGCGAGATCAAGCCGACACCCGGTGTCGAGTGGCGGGTCTTGGCAACCGTCGCGTCAACCTTGTGACCCGGCAGCTGGCCGCCTTCGCCAGGCTTGGCGCCTTGCGCCACCTTGATCTGCAGCACGTCGGCATTGACGAGATATTCGGTGGTGACACCGAAGCGGCCCGAGGCGATCTGCTTGATCGCCGAACGTTCCGGGTTCATCGAACCATTGGCCAGCGGTATATAGCGGTCGGATTCTTCGCCGCCCTCGCCGGTGTTCGACTTGCCGCCGATCCGGTTCATGGCGATCGCCAGCGTCGTATGCGCCTCCCTGGAAATCGAGCCGAAGGACATCGCCCCCGTCGAGAAACGCTTGACGATATCGTTCGCCGGCTCGACCTCGTCGATCGATACCGGCGTACGGCCGAGCGCCTCGGCGCTTTTCATCTTGAAAAGACCGCGGATGGTGTTCATGCGCAGCGCCGAATTGTTCACCATGTCGGCGAATTCGCGGTAGCGGTCCTCGGCATTGCCGCGCACGGCATGCTGAAGGGCCGCAACCGCATCCGGCGTCCAGGCATGGCTTTCGCCGCGCATGCGGTAGGCATATTCGCCGCCGATGTCGAGCGTCGTGGCAAGAAGCGGATCGGTACCGAAGGCCGCGTTATGGCGGGCGACGGTTTCTGCGGCGATCGCCTCGAGGCCGACGCCTTCGATCATCGTCGCGGTGCCGAAGAAATACTTGTCGATCAGTTCAGACTGCAGGCCGATCGCGTCGAAGATCTGCGCGCCGCAATAGGACTGATAGGTCGAGATGCCCATCTTTGACATGACCTTGAGGATGCCTTTGCCGACTGCCTTGATGTAGCGGTAGACGATTTCGGTGGCATCCACTTCCTTCGGGAATTCGCCCTTGGCATGCATGTCGAGCAGCGTGTCGAAGGCGAGATAGGGGTTGATCGCCTCGGCGCCGTAGCCGGCAAGCAGGCAGAAATGATGGACTTCGCGCGGCTCTCCGGTCTCGACGACGAGACCGACCGAGGTGCGCAGCCCCTTGCGGATCAGATGGTGATGCACGGCAGCTGTGGCGAGCAAAGCAGGAATCGCGATCCGGTCCGGCCCGATCTGGCGGTCGGAGAGCACGATGATGTTGTAGCCGCCCTTGACGGCCGCTTCCGCGCGCTCGCAGAGCCGGTCGAGCATTTCGGGCATGCCTTCGGCACCACGCTCGATATCATAGGTGAAATCGAGCGTCTTGGTGTCGAAGCGGTCTTCCGTATGACCGATCGAGCGGATCTTCTCGAGATCGCCATTGGTCAGGATCGGCTGACGAACCTCGAGCCGCTTGGCGTTGGCCGCCCCCTCATGGTCGAGAATGTTCGGCCGCGGCCCGATGAAGGAAACCAGGCTCATGACCAGTTCCTCGCGGATCGGGTCGATCGGCGGGTTGGTCACCTGCGCGAAGTTCTGCTTGAAATAGGTGTAGAGCAGCTTCGGCTTTTCCGACATCGCCGAGATCGGCGTATCCGTGCCCATCGAGCCGATCGCCTCCTGGCCGGTCGTCGCCATCGGCGACATCAGGATGCGGGTATCCTCGAGCGTGTAGCCGAAGGCCTGCTGGCGGTCGAGCAGCGAAACGTCGCGGCGCAGCGCCCGCGGTTCGACCGGCTTCAGGTCTTCGAGGATGAGCTGGGTGCGGTTGAGCCAGCTGCGATAGGGATGCGCCGTCGCCAGTTGCGACTTCACCTCGTCGTCGGAGATGATGCGGCCTTCTTCCATGTCGATCAGCAGCATCTTGCCCGGCTGCAGGCGCCACTTCTGGATGATCTTCTCCTCCGGAACCGGCAGCACGCCGGCTTCGGACGCCATGATGACGCGGTCGTCATCGGTGACGAGGTAGCGCGCCGGCCGCAGTCCGTTGCGGTCGAGCGTCGCGCCGATCTGCTTGCCGTCGGTGAAGGCAACGGCAGCCGGCCCGTCCCAGGGCTCCATCAGCGCCGCATGATACTCGTAGAAGGCCTTGCGTTCGGCGGCCATCGACTGGTTGCCGGCCCAGGCTTCCGGGATCAGCATCATTACCGCATGCGCCATCGAATAACCGCCGCGCACCAGGAATTCGAGCGCGTTGTCGAAGCAGGCCGTGTCCGACTGCCCCTCGTAGGAGATCGGCCAGAGCTTGGAGATGTCCTCACCGAACAGCGGCGAGGAGACCGACGCCTGGCGGGCCGCCATCCAGTTGACGTTGCCGCGCAGCGTGTTGATCTCGCCGTTATGGGCGACCATGCGGTAGGGATGCGCGAGCTTCCATGACGGGAAGGTGTTGGTCGAGAAGCGCTGGTGCACCAGGGCGACCGCGCTTTCGAAGCGCGGATCCGACAGGTCCTTGTAGTAGACGCCGACCTGATAGGCCAGGAACATGCCCTTGTAGACCACCGTCGCCGACGACAGCGATACCGGATAGAAATTGCTCTCCTCGCCGTCGAACTCGTCATAGATGCGGTTGGAGATCACCTTGCGCAGCGTGAACAGCCGGCGCTCGAACTCGTCGTTGTTTTCGGCATCCTCGCCGGCCCCGATGAAGACCTGCACATGATGCGGCTCGGTTGCGGCAATGGCCGGCGCCTTGGAGAGCGAGGAATTGTCGACGGGCACGTCGCGAAAGCCGATGAAGACCTGACCTTCCTCGGTGATGACGTCCTTGATCACCTTCTTGAAATGCTCGATCTGCTTTTCATCGCGCGGCATGAATATATGGCCGACGCCATACTCGCCGACCGGCGGCAGGGTGATGCCCTGCTCGGCCATCTCCTCGCGGAAGAACCGGTCGGGAATCTGCACCAGGATGCCGGCGCCGTCACCCATCAGCGGATCGGCGCCGACGGCGCCGCGATGCGTCAGGTTCTCGAGGATGAACAGGCCATCCTTGACGATCTGGTGCGACTTCTCACCCTTCATATGCGCGACGAAGCCGACGCCGCAGGCATCATGTTCGTTGCGCGGATCGTAGAGGCCCTGCTTCTTCGGCAGGCCGGAGGCGGATTTGGACATATTGGCCGTCGCGCGCAGCTCTGCGGCAGCAAACCGGTCAACTTCCATGGATGGCGTCTTCGTCATCATCTTTCCTCCTGTCGAAGCCCGCGGGGCCGCGGGCGGCTTTTCGTCCCGCGCCGCAACCCGAAGATAGGTTCGGCGCATGACAGCGCTGTTGCATTGTGAAGATCGGCCGCAGACACCTGCTTTAAAGGAAAGCAAACCGTCGCGTTCCGCGCCTGCCATTCGCCTCCGCGCGCCGCCCCTTGAGGCTTGACGCTCGAAAGAACTATAGCGTGAAAGCCGGTCTGTTCCAGGGCTTTCGGCGCCTCTTCGGTCATAAAGGCCAAAATAGGACAGTAACACTGTCCTAATTCATCAGTTCTATGCCAGAAAGCATTCGGCTCTGCAAGAGCGGCCCGGCAAAAAACGTCAATTTGTGACGGAAGATTGCCTGCGTAGCGGTGATGACGAAATAAAATTACGTCAAGCAGTACTATTTTGTTTATTGATTGCGTAGTTCAATTTCTGTGATGTGTCGCGGGCGACAACCTTGATCCTGTGAAGCTTTGGCGTAATGTCCGCTGCGGACTTTGCCAACCCCTTACTTTCCCACGGTTTCCCCATGTTCTTTGCTTCCGATAACTGGGCCGGTGCCCACAAATCCATTGCCGAACGTCTGCTGACGGAATCGACCGGTTTTGCCGCGGCCTATGGCGCCGGCGATCTCGACAGGAAGGTCGAGGCGCGTTTTTCCGAGATCTTCGAGCGTGAGGTTTCGATCTTCTTCGTTGCCACCGGCACGGCCGCCAACTCGTTGTCGCTGGCGAGCGTCCAGCGTCCCGGCGGCATCACCTTCTGCCACTCGGAGGCCCATGTGATCGAGGACGAATGCGGCGCGCCGGAATTTTTCTCCGGCTCGGCCCGCCTCGTTGCCGTTGACGGCGAAGCCGGCAAGATCGATCCGGCAAAGCTTTCGGCGAAAATCGCAAGCTTTCCCGAGGACGCCGTCCATCATGGCCGCGCCAGCGCGGTGACCATCACCCAGGCGACCGAGATCGGCACCGTCTATTCCCTGCCGGAGATCGGCGAGATCGCCGCCATATCAAGGAGGCGCAATCTGCCGCTCCACATGGACGGCGCCCGCTTCGCCAACGCCTTGGTCGCACTCGGCGCCACCCCGGCCGAAATGACCTGGAAGCGCGGCGTCGACATGCTGTCCTTCGGCGGCACCAAGAACGGCTGCTGGTGTGCCGAAGCGATGATCTTCTTCAATCCGGATCAGGCCCGGGAAATGCCGTTCATCCGCAAGCGCGCCGCCCAGCTATTCTCCAAGTCGCGTTTCATCGCCGCCCAGTTCGATGCCTATTTCGAAAACGGTCTCTGGCTCGATCTTGCCCGCCATTCGAACGGCATGGCCGACAGGCTGCGCGCCGGCATCGCCACCAGCAACTCCGCCCGCCTCGCCTGGCCGACCGCGTCCAACGAAGTCTTTGCCGTCGTCAGCAAAAGTGCCGCAAAAATCGCGGAGGAAAAGGGCGCGAAATTTTACGCATGGCCGATCCCGGCGGCAATGCCCGAACTCGTTTCCGAAAGCGAAACCCTGATCCGCCTCGTCACCAGCTTCGCGACCACGGAAGCGGATGTCGATGGTTTCCTGAAGTGCTTGGCGGCCTGACCCTCCCGAAAGGCCTGCCTCTCCGGCGGCCTTTCGGTGATGGCAAAGCCTCACGCCGACCTCAGTCCCCTCACCTTTTGCAGAATATCCTCCGACAGTGCTGAAACCAGTGTCTGGTCCGCACCCTTACGCGGCACCAGCACGAATTCCACATCCTCCAGCACCGGAAGTCTTCCCGCAGCGATTTCCTTCAGACCTGAGGGCGCCATGCTGCGCGGCTGCACCAGCACGCCCATCCCGGCCCGCGCCGCCGCCGTCAGACCGCTCAGGCTGCCGCAGGTGCAGACGATCCGCCAGGGTACGCCGTTTCGCCCGAGTGCTTCCAGCGCGATCACCCGTGTGACGCTCGGCGGCGGAAAGGCGATCAGCGGCAAAGGGCCGGAGGCAAGCACACGCTCAGGATCGCGCGCCAGCCAGACGAGCGGCTCGCGATAGACGAGTTTTCCGCGCGCATCTCCTAGCCGGCGCTTGGCGAGCACCAGATCGATCTCACCATTGTCCTGCATCTCGTAAAGAACGCCGGACAGCGCCACTGTCAGTTCGAGGTCTACCGAAGGGTGCGAACGAACGAAATCCTCGAGCACCGCCGGCAGCTGGCTGGTGACGAAATCCTCCGACACGCCGAGCCGCAGACTGCCGCGCAGGCTGTTGTTCTTAAACAGCGACTGTACCTGCCCCTCGATCGAAAGCATGGCGCGCGCATGCGACAGCAGCGCCTCGCCATCGCCGGTCAGCATCACCTTATGCGTGTCGCGTGCCAGCAGCCTGCGCCCGAGTGCTGCCTCCAGTCGCTGAATGTGCTGGCTGACTGTCGACTGCCCGAGGCCCAGCCTTTCTGCGGCGAGCGTGAAACTGCCCATCTGTTCGACGGCGACGAAACTGCGCAATTGCGAAAGGTCCAACATGATCCAGCTTCTCGATAACTGTTATTCCTTGCATCCTGGATCATAATGGACGACAGAACAATGAATGTTTTATCAAGCCGCGAGACCGCCATGCGCCGCTTTCTGCCCGATACATTCACCATCCTGCTCGTCTGCACCGTCATCCTCGCCTCGTTGCTGCCGGCAAGCGGTACCTTCGCGGATTATTTCGGCATCGCCACCGACCTTGCCATCGCTCTGCTGTTTTTCCTGCATGGCGCCCGCCTGTCGCGCGACGTGGTCTTATCAGGCCTGCTGCATTGGCGCCTGCATATCGTCATCCTGCTGACGACCTTCGGCATCTTCCCGCTGCTCGGCATGACGCTCGGGCTGATCCCCGACACGATCCTGCCGCAGCCGCTTTATCTCGGCATCCTCTTCCTCTGCGTGCTGCCGTCGACGGTGCAGTCGTCGATCGCCTTTACCTCGATGGCGGGCGGCAACGTGCCCGCCGCTATCTGCTCGGCCTCGGCATCCAACATCTTCGGCATGTTCCTGACGCCGCTGCTCGTCGGCCTGCTGTTTTCCGTCGGCGGCCATGGCGGCTTCTCCTTCGACGCATTAGAGCAGATCCTGCTGCAGCTGCTTGCCCCCTTCATCATCGGCCAGATCCTGCAGCCCTGGATCGGCGACTGGATTCGCGCCAAGAAGAAGATCCTGATGCCTGTCGACCGCGGCTCGATCCTGATGGTCGTCTATCTCGCCTTCAGCACGGCTGTCGTCGAGGGCCTATGGCACACCTTCTCGATCGCCGATATCGCCGTCGTCATCGTCGCCGACATGGTTCTGCTGGCAATTGTTCTGGTGCTGACGATGTTCGGCAGCCGGTGGCTGGGCTTCAACAAGGCCGATCAGATCACCATCACCTTCTGCGGCTCGAAGAAGAGCCTCGCAAGCGGCGTGCCGATGGCGAACGTCATCTTCGCCGGCCAGTCGATCGGCGCGATCGTGCTGCCGCTGATGCTGTTCCATCAGATCCAGCTGATGGTCTGCGCCGTCATCGCACAGAAATACGCCGCCGCCGCGGCCCGCCGCGCAACGGACAAGGAAATCGACGAGGCAACCAGCCCGGCCTGAGCCCAAATAAAAAACGGCGCCCCATAGGAGCGCCGTCCGTTTTACCCGTAAGGGGGATCAATCAGCCGTTGATGATCTGCGCTTCGATGGCCTTCGGAGCCTCGACCGGTTCTGCGGCAATCGCGATCTTGCGGGGCTTCATGGCCTCGGGAATATTGCGCAGAAGATCGATGTGCAGCAGGCCGTTCTTCAGCGAAGCGGCGGTCACCTCGACATGATCGGCAAGTTGGAAGCGGCGCTCGAAGGCGCGCTTGGCAATGCCTCGGTAGAGGAATTCGCCGCTTTCGGCAGGTTCCTCGTTCTTTTCACCCTTCACGGACAGCACATGGGCATGGGCTTCGATCGAAAGTTCGGTCTCGTCGAAACCGGCAACGGCCATGGTGATGCGATAGGTGTTATCACCGGTGCGCTCGATATTATAGGGCGGATAGGTTTGCGCCTGCTCCGGCTGGGCAAGGCTGTCGAGCATGGTGAAAAGCCGGTCGAAACCGACGGTCGAACGATAAAGGGGAGAGAAGTCTACGTGACGCATGATGTCCTCCTGTGGAAGCGACGTGTTGCGATGAAATGCCCCTGAGACCCCATCATTGGCGGCCTTGGGACGGTTGCGCAGGCCCTGTTCGGCACCCGCAGAAAGGAAATGGTGATGGGATTCGAGGAGTTCAAGACCTTTTGCAATCGCCTTGATCGGCCCGTGAACCCCGCATGAACGACCGGTTCGGAGCACGTTCAGGCGCATTCGCCTAGGACTTAGGCGTCGGGTGAATCTGGTCCCGATGGCTGAAGTGCATCGTCCCTTCTTCTTCAGTCTCAACTTCGGCCGGCCGCGAGCACCCTCATGCTCCTGCCGGCCCTTTTCCCCACCGCTTTCCAAGCCGGATGCCATGCGCTATCCCTGATGCGAAGCAGTCAGCAGCGGCGCATTGGCAAAGTCATGGATCAGGTTCTCTATTCGACGCCCGATAATCCCGCCCCGGAAAACCGCACGGAGGGGTTCTTCGAAACCCATGACGGCCAGCAGCTGCGTTACGCCGTCTTCCGCTCGAGCGGCCAGATTGCCAAGGGCACCGTCGTCATCCTGCACGGCCGCAACGAATATATCGAGAAATATTTCGAAACGATCCGCGACCTGACGGCCAAGGGTCTCTGGGTCGCGACCTTCGACCTGCGCGGCCAGGGCGGTTCATCAAGGCTCATGAAGCGCCGCAACCACGGCCACATCCGCCGCTTTGCCGATTACGAGCGTGATCTCGATACCTTCCTGGAAAAGGTGGTGCTGCCGGATACCCGTCTGCCCTTCTATCTGCTCGCCCATTCCACAGGCGGCCTGATCGCACTCTCGGCCGCGCCCTATCTCACCACCCGTATCGATCGTATGGTGCTGTCGGCGCCCTTCATCGGCCTGACCGGCCAGTCGGCGTCGCCCCGCGTCATCCGCGCTCTCGCCGGCACGCTGACCGCCGTCGGCCTCGGCTTCCTGCCGCTCACCTCGAAACTGAAGGAGCCGAACTTCAGCGACAATCCGCTAACCTCGGACGAACACCGCTTCGAGCGCAATGTTGCAATGATGAAGGCCTATCCGGAATTGACGCTCGGGCCGCCGACGGCCCGCTGGCTGATCGAGGCTTTCCGCACGATGGACCGGGTCACCTCACCCTACCATCTCTTCTCGATCACCATCCCGACCATCGTCATCGCCCCGACGCGTGACGGTGTCGTGCCCTACACGGCGCAGGAGCGGCTCTCGCGTTACTTCCGCGCCGGCCAGCTGGTGCCGATCAACGGTGCTCGTCACGAGATCTTCCAGGAGCGCGATATCTATCGCGCTGCCGCCCTTGCCGCCTTCCACGCCTTTATTCCCGGCAGCGATGCCGAAGAAAACCAGGACGTCGCCGCCCTCGGTACGTGAGACGGATCGGCTTTGCCGACCGGGGGATCAGCGCTGCTGACCCTGGGATCAGCGCTGCAGGATGGCGATTGCCTGTTCGTAGACTGCCCGGCTGCCGGCAGCGATGATCGAGCCGCCGTTTTCCGGCCGTCCGCCGTCCCAGGTGGTGATGATGCCGCCCGCCCCCTCGATGACGGGAATGATGCCGCCGACGTCATAAGGCTTCAGGCTGTTTTCGACGACCAGATCGATATGGCCGGCGGCAAGCAGCGCATAGGCATAGCAGTCGCAGCCATAGCGGAACAGCCGCACCTGGCCTTCGATCTCGCGGTATTTCTCCATCTCCTCGCCGGCAAAGAGATGCGGCGAGGTGGTGAACAGGATAGCATTCGAAAGCGTGTCGCACTGGCGCGTCGCCAGCCGTCGCTCGCCCTCCGGCCCGATATAGATCGAGCCGTTCTGGTCGGCGAAATAGCGCTCGCCGGTAAAGGGTTGCTCGATCATGCCCATGATCGCCCGGCCCGCTTTCTGCAGGCCGATCAGCGTTCCCCACACCGGCACGCCGGAGATGAAGGCGCGGGTGCCGTCGATCGGATCAATCACCCAGACATATTCGCGGTCGAGCCCGATATCGCCATGTTCCTCGCCGAGAATGCCGTGGTCGGGGAAATTCTCTTCGATCAGCGCCCGGATGGCGAGTTCGGCCGCCCGGTCGCCCTCCGTCACCGGATCGAAACCGGAAGAAAGCTTGTTCGTGACATCGAGGCCGGAGCGGAAACGCGGCAGCGTTTCGGCGCGGGCAGCCTCCGCCAGGCGATTGAAGAACGAACGGTCAGGAAACATGTTGGATCCGTTTGGCTGGCGGGAGTGGCGCTTTTCATAGCGAAAAGCAACGGAAATGCAAACGCAGCAGGCAAATTGAGTTTAGTTGCACAAAGATATCGCAGCGCAATAAATTGCTTGACATTTGTGCAATGCAATAGTAGCGTCTTCATACAGTCTTCTGACTGTAAATACCCTCCTTGGGTGTTTCCTCCCTAGACTTAGCCGCGCTCACAAGCGCGGTTTTTTTTGGCCGGGGAAGGCCACACGTCAGCAAAATCGAAAAACGGATCTATTCGGCGGCCAGCGCCCGGTCGCCGGCGAATTTCTCGACATAGTCCGCCATCTGCTGCATGAAGTCCGCGACGGCATCGGCCACCGCGGCGAAATCGTCGCGTTTCTCCAGCGTCAGCTCATCGACATAGATCGCCCGGTTCACCTCGATCTGCAGCGCGTGCAGGCCGCGCGAGGGCCGGCCATAATGTTCGGTGATGAAGCCGCCGGCATAGGGCTTGTTGCGGATCGCCGCAAAACCCATCTCCTCGAGGATGGCGATGGCCGCGCGCGAAAGTTCGGCCGAAGCGCTGGTGCCGTAGCGATCGCCGATGATGAAATCGGGCCGCGCAGTGCTGCCGGCGACGCGCACATTGCCGGGCATCGAGTGGCAGTCAATCAGCACGCCGAAGCCGAACTGCACATGCGTTCGCGCGATCAGCCGGCGGAGCGCCGCATGATAGGGCTTGTAGACCGCTTCAACCCGGTCGAGCCCCTCCTGCACCGGCAGGCGCCGCGCATAGATCTCCATGTTCTCGGCGACGATGCGCGGAATGGTGCCGAGCCCGCCGGCGACCCTGAGCGAATTGACGTTGGCATAGGGCGGCAGCAACCCGTCGAACATCCGCGGATCGAGTTCGTAGGGTTCGCGATTGACGTCGAGATAGGCGCGCGGGAAGTTGGCCGCCAAAAGCGGCGCACCGAGTGCGACCGCCGAGCCGAAGAGCTCGTCGACATAGTGATCCTCGGAACGGCGGATGGCGATGCCCTCCAGCCTGGACTGAGCGATAAATTCCGGTGGATAAATACGGCCGCTATGGGGGGAGTTGTAGACGAAGGGAATGGTCTGCGACACGGGCTCATGGACCTCAAAAAGCTCGTATTCGCGTATTTCCGGCACTTTCGGCCCTCTTTACCATGTCATGAACTGACTGCTTCGCGTATGTTGCCAGTTGCCCGGCCGCAAGTCCATACTATGTAGAAGGGATGGCGGTCACGCACAGGCAATTCACCGGTTGTTTACCGGAGCGAGATTAGTGTAAACGGCTGGCAGCCCACCAAAAACCTATGGATCGCGGTCTGGATTGATGACTCAGAAGATACTTCTCGCCGAAGACGACAATGACATGCGCCGCTTCCTGGTGAAAGCGCTCGAAAAGGCCGGCTACAAGGTCCTTTCTTATGACAATGGCGCCAGCGCCTATGACCGGCTGCGCGAGGAGCCGTTTTCCCTGCTGCTGACCGATATCGTCATGCCCGAGATGGACGGCATCGAGCTGGCGCGCCGCGCCACCGAGCTCGACCCCGACCTGAAGGTGATGTTCATCACCGGTTTTGCCGCCGTGGCGCTGAACCCTGATTCGAAGGCGCCGAAGGATGCGAAGGTCCTTTCCAAGCCTTTCCACCTGCGCGATCTGGTCGACGAGGTCAACAAGATGCTTGCCGCGTAAGGCTTGCAGGACGGCGCGTCACAAAACTGAAAAAGCCTATTGACGGCTCCGAAGGTTTTGTGATCTATGCGCCGCCATCGGATGGGCGTGTAGCTCAGCGGGAGAGCACTACGTTGACATCGTAGGGGTCACAGGTTCAATCCCTGTCACGCCCACCATCCTTTCAAGTACTTACGTCGCGTTTACATATTTCCCCTCAGGTTCATCGAACTTGGAGGGGGCGGATAGATGACGAGGATCGTCCATTCTCATGAGCCGGCAGGGCAATACGGAAGACTAACTATCATTGGTTCCTCCTGGTTGGATAAAAGATCCACCCGATGGGTTCATACGCAATGCTCTTGCGGAAACACCAAAGACGTGAGGCTTCCCGATTTAAGAGACGGCACGACCAAATCTTGCGGCTGCTTTCGTCGCGAAGTTACCGCCGCCAACCACAAGAATCCTCACAATTCCTGCAAAACAAAACTGCATGGTGTTTGGAAAGCTATTCGACAGCGCTGCACTAATCCCAACCATAAGAATTACCCCGCCTACGGTGGTAGGGGAATTTCGGTCTGTAAGGAGTGGGATAATTTCTCCACATTCAAAACGTGGGCCGCTGATTACGCGGAAGGCTTAACCATAGAGCGTATTGACAATGATAAAGGGTATGAGCCTGGGAATTGCCGGTGGGCTACCAGGAAAGAGCAAGCCAATAATAGAAGGCCAAGGTCATGAGGGTAGTCCACTTTGTGAGCTTTCGCGGTGAGGAGTATCACTCCGCCGTCAAGACGTTCGGGCCACCGCATTACATTCATCGGGGATGGGATCTGCGTGCTCAGCGTGAAATTGCTGATGGCGATCTTGTGGTGTTCGCCTTCGGCCCGAGCGATCAGGAGCCGCGCGTCAAGAGCTATGACGACATTCGAGAATAAGGAGCACTGAGGATGGAGAGAGAAATGACAATGATCGAGCGCGTGGCGAAGGCATTGAGCCAAGAACTGGCCAAGGACGGCTATTATGTCGACGCAGCGCGCGCCGTGATCGAGGCGATGCGCGAGCCTACAGAGGCGATGGTGGAGGCTGGAGAAAAGCACATTCGAGTTGGGCGGATCGCCGAGGAGAAATATAAGACGATGATCGATGCTGCCCTCAAGGAACAGGACTGATGTTCAACAGCTAATTGACCTTGAACCAAGACAGAAACGAGATAAACGCAGCCTTGCCGTATACCGCGATTATGGTTCCAACGGTGAGGCCGGATAAGGCGATAGCGCCGCTGATACCGCTTCCGAGGGTTTTTAATTTTTTCCATTCCTCAATCGTCGGCTGAACTGCGGCATGGTTGATGATGACGGTCTCTTTCAGGGCCTTGATCTCCTCGCGAAGAGTGACATCGACGCCGCTGCTGATCTCGACGACCTTATCGAGGAGGTTGATCTGCCGCATCTGCTCGTCTAGGCGCCGATGAATGACCGATCTGCTTTCGTGGGCATTGTCCTTTTCATCGCTCACATCCTCCCGCAAGAGGGAGACGCTTTCTTCAATTCCGGAAAGTCTGCCTTCTACCCGGCCAAGGGCGCGGAGAATGTCATCGTTGCTAGTCGCCATCAATTCTTATGCCCGCCGCATGCCTGTTAAGACTTTGGAACGGTCGACTGCCTATTATGTTGCCAGCCGTCGCGATCCGTTGAATCGTGAGTGGTTAGATCGAGGCACCTGTTACGAGCAGGTGTCTCGGTCGCTATGCTTACGTCGTCTGCGGTATGACCGGGGCAACCTCGCCGCTGAGTGCGGGGCTTGCCAAGAGCGCAGTCCTCAAAGTCGGATAATCGACGTTCTGAATGATGTTGTCGCCATCAACAGCGAGAGCCGCAGCCAGGCCCATTGATTGAGCCGTCTGCATGGCAGTGAACTCCATGCGACTTGAACCGTAGCCGACGTGCGTCAGAGAGGCGCCGAACGAGCATGAGACATTTGTGCACTCTGCCACCTTCGGAACGAATATCTCATACGGCAAAGGAGCCATGAGGTTGACGCCCCCGGCCGCGACGAACATCCCGCCCTCGTGGCGCAGCTGCCAGACGCCGGCAGTCTTTTCATGGGCCACGACCTGCGTTGAATGGCTGTCCATCGCATAGCTTGCCACGCTGACGGTATGGTCGCCCAACGTGGGCACGTTGCCATCGGACTGCGCCATGTTGCCACCGGTCATCACCACGGAACCGACGAGCCGGATCGCCTCGCGAACGTACATTTGCGGATTGTAGAACGGCTGATCATTGTCATGGTTCGAATAGTAGTGGTCGGAGCACATGCCCCAGGTCAGGGCTTCAGTCCGCAGCGTGCCGGTAACCCTGGCGTCCGCATGGTACTGCAGCAGATAAAAAAGCCCCATGATGTGGTTCCATTGGAGTTTCCAGAAAACCTCGCGCTCGGCATAGGTCATCGTCGGGTAGTCGTGGTTCACGCCGACAAGATTGGTGGAGAGAATGCCTTGCTTGTTCAGATCATAGCGGCTGGTGCTGCGCAGATTGTCCAGCTTGACGATATCGGCCATTGTGACCGGGCTGCCCGCTACGACACAGGCATCAAGCCAGCGCAGATAGACTTCGTAGTTCGCGGCATCAAAACCAGCGGGCGGCGTGCTGGGCAGAGGAACCCGGATAGAGGCTGCATTCGTGAATGTCAGACGGAAGTTATAGGCTGGCAGGCGCGCGTCTGCGCTTCCTGGCGTCGGGTAATTGTCTATGCCGGGGGTGAATGTCGAACTGATGGCCTGAATTCCAGGAAGAAGGCCGCTTGCTGGCACGCCGGGAGTAACCCATGGATCGACGATAACCACTGCACCAGAATGGTCCAACGGCTCCGCAGCAGTTGTAACCGCACGCACACCATTGTTGGCCTCGATGCCCGCGCCGGCGGCTTCGCGGCCCTTATAGTGGCTGATTCCCGCAGTGAGCCTGATAAGGTCTTGCTCGTAGGTGCCGTCATGCCATTGGCTTGCGCTGACAGTCCGGCCGTCCGTCGTCACGATGCTGGTGATCGCCGCCCCGGTCTTTGTCACCGAAGCTACACCGTTGGCAAGGTAAACCGGGATATTGTACTGCGCGAGCAGAGCCTTGCACGTGCGGTTGAACCGCTTCGGGTTGAACTTGAAGGCATCCGGGTTTGTGCCGCTGGCAACGTCGGTAGTACCTTCTTGAGCGTTGCAGTCGGTGATCATCCAGCGCGGCAATCCGCCAAGGCCGGCCGAGGCGTCATAGTCGGTGTAGCCGAGGCCACCGCCAGCCATGCCGAACGAAAAACGATCCCTCCACCCGCCGATGATGGCGACCGTTTTGCCCTGGCGCGCGGCCTGGACGGCGAAGTTCACGCTCTGCCCGGTCAGCCCATAGGCGATGAGCTGCTTGCTGATCGTTCCCGTGCCGATGCCTGGCTCTTCGCAATAATATTCGCCGTAGCGGATGGTTTCGAGATATTCCCCGACGATCGCCGTGAGATCGCGGACCTCGGTTTCGGTAAGCGCTTCTCCCAGATAGAGAAACGATTGCGTGACGACGTTTCCGTTGGTGATCGAGCCGTTGTTGTTGAGGCCGCACAGGTATACCGGCAGCGCCGGCAGAGTCGCACTCGTGTTGGCGACCGTCGCCCGCTTGACGCCGTTGTAATACGCCTCAACCTCAGTCGAGTTGAAGCGGCTTGCACCGATCAGGCCGAAGCCGTTCGATGTCACGAAGCCTGGAGTGAAGCTCGCCCCGGCGCAGCGGATGGTCATGTCAGAGGCGTTGTTCGGAACCAGCGACAAACCATTAGATGAAGCGTTGATGACGCCCATCGTCGAGCCCGCCTGTGTAGCGGTAGGGTTCATGTGCCCGGTCTGATACCAGACGAACATGCCTAGGTTGTTCTGCGACAGGACGTTGGCGTTCATGCCAATGTTGATGTAGTTCAGTCCGGAGGCGCCGGCATAGTGTTGGTCAGCGGTAAACGCGGGGGCGCCGACCGCAGTGGCCTTTTCGGATGGCGTCTTCCAGTTGGTGAGCGATGCGTCCGCGTTTGCCCCCTGGAACCGCATCCATCTGGCCTTGGTCCAAATGCCCGCAGTCTTGAGGCGACGGACAGCGCGGTCCATGGTGCGCTTACGCGCCGCGGTCGGGGCGACAGAGAACGCCGCGGCGAGCGTGTCCGTTTCCGTCTGGAAAGCAAACGCCGGGAATGAAGAGCCCCCGCCCCCGCCACTCCTCGGCTGCGTGATCGAGAGTCCAAGGCCAAGCATCATCAGCGTGTTCCATACTTCGAGGCAACGTCATCGTAGAACTGCACAGTCCGCCCCTGACGCGCGTTGGCACGGTCGAGGGCCTGCCGCTCTCGGGCGAGGATGGAAATCACTGGCTGGCCTTCCACGACCGGCGCGTGAGGCTCTTGACGCCGGAGGTCATCGGGAAGCGGCGGAAGCACAACACCGGCTTGCGTCTGCCCTTTGGCGGAAGCCGCACGGTTCAGCCGCTCAGTGGCGGAGCAGCCAGTCACGATCAGCGGCAGTAATAGCGCAAGCGCGGTTCTTCTCGGACAAGATGAGTTCATATCCACGGATCTCGGTTTCGAGGGTGTCTTTGGCGGCCTGCTCTGCGGCCTGTGCCGCTTCGAGGCGCTTGCGGTGCTCTTCGGTCGCCTGGGTAGCGGCGTTGCGCTGGCGCGTCATCTCGGCGGCCTTGGCTTCTGCTGCGGTCTTTTCAGCAACGAGCACATAGCCGGCGCGGGCTTCGCGGGCTGCGGAGGGGTAGCCGATCGACAGGGCGTAGAGGTGATAGATCGCAAGGCCGGCAAGCACGCCGGCGCCGAGCTTGAGGCCGTCGATGATACCGAACATCAGGTCGGGATACCGTTGAGGCACAGCGCGCGTTCTGCAGTGCGCCGCTTCGTCAGGCCAGGAAGACGGATACCGGCCGCTTTATTCCACTTGGGGAACTCATTGCAGGCGCCGACGATATCGCCAGAGTTCATCTTACGGACGAGAGTGGACTTGCAGAAGGCGCCAATGCCTATGTTATACGTTATCGACAACGAGGCCACATAGGCGCCCGCCGGCACTTGATCCGGCTGCTTCATGCAGGCGCGCATGCCGGTCTCGAATTCCTTCAGGCTGTCGCCCAGCATGTCCTTGCATTGAGCGACGGTGTAGCTATCACCCATCTTGACGCCGCGCGTCTCGCCGAAGCAGACAGTTGGAATCCCGATCGGGTCTCGATAGGCGACAGTGCGCAGCCCTTCGAAGGTGCTGACACAGGCGATTGCAGCGGCAGCAATAGCGCTACCCTTCTTGAGGCGGCTTGCCATTCAGATCTCCTGAAACTTTCTGTTGAACGAAGATGCGGGCAATGATCGCAGCGACGGCGAGAAGGCCGGTCACAATCGACATGCCCAATTGGATGTAGATGTTCTTCGCTACCCAGGTGGCGGCTACGAAGGTGTAAATCGGCTCAAGGATGATGAAGAGCAGCGCCAGCACCATGAAGCGGACGCTCCATGCGTGCTTGACCACCGCGCGCCAGTTGCTGACGAGCATGGGAGGCTCCAGATTGTGGAAAACGATTCAGAATGAATCACTTACGGCGGGAAACAGTATTCCCGGAGTGGTTGCTGTTAAGGATGTAATAGAACGTGAAGGACATGACTCCACGGCGGTTGCAAATTCTGTTGCGTGTGTCGTAGATATTCGCCATATACTTGCGAATTGAAACCTCACTGGAGTCGTCAGTTCGCCATGAAAGCCATAGGTGTTGTTTTGCTACTCGCCGCCGTTTTCGCTTCTCACGCGCAAGCTTCAGAAACTGTCACCGTCAAAAACAACCCTGGCGGCATCCGGGAAGACTTTGATGCACAGGCTCGCAAGTGGGCAAAGGATGGCGTCAAGATCCGTTTAGTCGGCTCCTGTGCTTCGGCCTGCAACATGTATCTGATGACCAAATACGGTCTCGACGTGTGCGCGGTTGCCGGAACCCGTCTCAAGTTCCACATGCCATATTTCGAGATCTCCCAAGACGGCGGCAGGAGATGGTCAAGGGAAATGAACCCGCAGACGATCCAGGAAAGTAAGCAGCTTTGGGCAAAAAACTGGCTCGGACATTTCAGTCCAAAACTAAACGCCGTCCTCGCCAAAGCTACCAGAAATGGAGTGATACCGAACCCTTCGACGGAGGTGCAGGGCTATGAAGGGCAATTCACCGGCTCTCGCTTCTATTCCGTCAAAGCGACCGATTTCATTCCGACTTGCGATTGATTGTCAGCTCCCAAACGACACAACAGCAAGTTCACAAGCGTTAGAGGCGCCTGAGCCAGTCATACCAATAGACCTTCCAGTTTGAGCAGACATTCGATTTTGAAAACCTACTCCAACGCGAACGCCACTAGAACCAAGATCGAAGTCTATATCTTCGTTTACACCAGATAAATTAACATCGGTAGAGTCGGCCTTTATCGCATGAGCAATAACTACACCATTTGTATCCACATTGATTGTAGTACTCGTGGAGGTTAAAGGTTGACCACCGTTTGAATTTGAGTGAAATGAGTTAGGGATATTGGCAACTGAATAAACTACACATGAAAGATGATTAATAGATCGATCATACGACATACTAAATGTTGCTGATGTGCCGCCGACCCCTCCCGGAGCATCAATCAAGATACCCATATTGACGTTTACTCCGGGGTTAAACCAAGCACCCCCCGGACCCACGCCCAAAGAAGCGCCGGCTAGTGTCCCAGCCGTTCGATTAAGAATTCCAGACACATCAGGGGATGTTGCGGCAACACATATAACAATACGTCGACCTGGAAAATCTATCCCAAGATTAACACCAAAAGTATAAGTCGTACCTCCACTACTAACCACTTCGAGATGTGTCCGCTTCACGGCGGTCTTGCCGTAAAAATGCGTAGGGAGGATGATAGAGCCTGACGGCCGATCCGACAGATATCGTGTTGTTGAGCTAGGGAAGACAAGGCTCCCGCCTGTCTGGCGAAGCTCGCTGCGGATCTGGGCTCCAGTCATAGAGCCCGAAGCTTGAAGTGTCATGTTCAGCCCGTAACCGTGAGAGTGCCGTTGACCGTCACGGCAGCGCCGTTCATGGAGATGATGGTCGTCAGGGCACCGGCCACGACCGCGCGCAGAAGGAGGGCGCCGTCTTCGCTGGTGGTGGTCGGGTCCGTGATGCTCCCCTCGATCGTTCCATATGTCTGTTTGTTACCGGCGCTGTCCCTGCCGTCGAAGCTGATGCCGCCGATCACGTCTGCCGCCGCTGGAGATGCGGAGTTGCGGAAGAGAGAGAGCAGCGGGCCAATCGCTGCGCCTGCGTCGTTGGATATCAAGCTCCACAGTGACGGGATGCCGGCCGCAGAGAAATTCGTGCCGTCGCAGATGACGATTGCCATGTTACCGTTCGGTACAACGGTGGTTGCCGCGCCGTTGATGGTCTCCGAGGCGTTCGGATCGATCGTCACGTCTCCACCATCCGCGAAGATGAGCAGATGCCAGCCAGCCCCGAGCGTAGCCGCCGCAGTCAGCGCGACAGTCAATGCAGCCGTGCAGCGGTGGAAAGCGTTGTTGTCGGCTGCGACGGCGGTGTAGCCCGAGGATTTCGCGGCGTAGATCGTCTTCCCATCAACCCCGGCTTTCAATTGCGCCATGATCTCGCGCTCGGCATTATTCACGTTACTTGGTGGGCACCCCTCGTTGATGTTGATGCCTCCGACGTCGGTGTTCAAGTTGGCGTTCGTATCCCACTCAAGGAATGAATTCTTTGGCATCTTATATCCTCAGTAAAGGCCCTTGCCGCCGCGAGACATGGCGTCTCGGAACTGGCCGGATTGATTGGAGACGCTGCGCCCGTAATCGTTCAGGCTCTTGTCGTTCTTGCTGTTTGCCGATGGTTTCGGGGCATCCGGGAAGAACGAGTTTTTTGCCACGTTCCGACCAAGAAGACCGCCCGCGATCGCGCCGATCGGGCCGAGCGTTAGCCCTCCGAGCAGACCGCCCAGCAATCCACCCCCGAGAGAACGGTTCTGCATCCCCTTGCTGGCCTGAGCCGCCATCGCCTGCATCTCAGCCGGGGTGGAGTGGGCCATCGGGCCGCCGAGCAAGCCCTGTTGCTGCTGGACTTGCGCGAATTCTCCTGGCGACATGAGGCCGGAAGAGGACCAGGATGGTCCTGGTGCCTGAACGCTGGCCGTATTGATCGAGGCAGGCTCGGTCGAAATCATCGGATCGGTATAGGCCAGAGCCGTTGGTGCAGCGGCGGGCGCTACCTGCCCGGGCCAGTTCGTGGCGGGCGCCATGAGGCCAGGGAGAACGCCGACATCAAGCTGCTGATCGAGAAGGCCTCGCTGGAGCTGCTGCGGGGTCGTCGCAACGGGAGTGGTCGGGCCGAGGCGTTGCGTGTCGAACGCGCTTGGCTGTTGGGGCTGCTCCGGTTCGGAGAGCAGGCTGGAATAGTCGAAATAGGATGATGCGGGCGCCGCGGGTGCTGGGTTGCCGAACCGCGACTGATCGAAGGCCGGCGCGCGCGCGGGCGCTCCAAAGCGGGAGGAGTCGAAACTGGCAGGAGTCACGTCGGCCAATGCCTCCCTTTGAACGGGTTCGGGTGTGGAGGGGAAGGATGGAGCCTGATAGGAGGCTGGCGACAGGAGCGCGCTGAAAGGGTCTTCGCTCGGGCGTGGGCTTGGCGTAGGCGGGTCGATCACCGACATGATCCCTAGTTCCGGTCCATAGTGCCGCCGATCGATCGAACGCAACTTGGAACCATAGTTCGGATCGGTCGCATAGGAGCCATAGCGCCCATCGTTCAGACCGGAAACGGCGGTATCGAAATCATCGGCCATATAGCTCGATGGGAAATTCTTGTTGAGTGTCGATGACCAGTCGAGAAGAGAGGAAAACGGATTGTCGTAGGCACGGAAATTGGCCTTGGTATTGACATTCTGGCCATTGATGTTTTCCCATGTTCCGGCATTGTTTACCGGGCCGTTCCATGACTTCCCGGCCTTGACGCCAAAATAGTTGTTCCCGACAGCCGACCGGCCGAATCCTGTCTCAAGAGATGCCTGAGACGCAGCCAGACGAGCCTGTGCATCGGACAAACCGGCAGACCTTGCATCATTGTAGACCTGGCCGTAGAATTCACGCTGCCGAGATGCCATGTGGCCCTCACATCAAAGGATATTGGATTGGACGAAGAGCAGAAGCCCGATAACCCATTGGTCAGGAGTGCCGGGATCATCGGGATGGGGGTCGCGATCGGATGGAGCCGCCTTGGCAACATTCCGCTCAACTGGATGGACTATTCAGCTATTGCCGTCTTCTTGCTTCTATTGTGCTGGTGCTTGACGCCCAGCCGCCATAGAGGCTCCGGTGACGATGCGGGCGATGGCTTCGCGCTGCGCCTGGGTAAGCTGTGCAAGCGTGCCTTGGGCCGCTCTAAGCGCCGCTGCGTTGCCCCCTGAACGGATAAGCTCATCGAGAGCCTGAACGCCTTGGCGGACACCGCGATCGGCAAGTGATTTCGCTCCTAGGCCCGCCAATGATGCGGCCCCGAATGCAGGGTTTACCATCGCACCCCCTACCCCGAGCGCCGCCATGAGCCCATTTCCTTGCGGAGAAAGTTTGCCCGTCAGTCGAAGGAAATTCTGTCCAGGCGTGCCGCGAACAATTTCGTCCATCGCCGCCTTCTCATCGCCTGTGAAGCCCTTCCCTTTTTCGAGGAACTTGCGCACGTTCTGGCGGGTCGCGTTCTCGACATTGCCGCCCGAGCCTGTGGAGGCGGCCCGCAGTTCGGCACTGTTAATCGCCTCAAGAAAGCGTTCATTCTTCCTCACCCGGCGACCGAGAGAGATAGCCTCTTTCAATGCCTTTGGCCCGGTGATCCTGTCGCCGACAAGGACGTTTTGCGGGCCAAGATTGTCCATGAAATCATCAATGCTGCTGATCACCATACCGGCCGCAGCTCGTTCGCTCTTGTCCTGGCTGATCGCTGCATTTCCGGCAAGCTTGCGCAGCGTGTGAATGCCCTTGAGCGTTATATTACCGTTACTGAGGTCATCGAGACGGCTCAGAACGGGTGCGATACGCGGCTGAAGACCGGGATCATAGCCGAAATCGGCAAGCTTCCCCTTGATGTCAGTCGACAACGCCTGCAAGCCTTCCGGCTTCACGATGACGCCAGCCTTTTCGCTCGCGTCATAGGCAGCCTTCTCCGCAGTCTTCAGTGCCGTCAGGTCTGGAACTTTCGGCTTTCCCTTGATGAGGGATGATGCTTTTGTCAGGCCAGCGCCGATAGCATCGCCGATCACGGAACCGGCGGTGCCACCAGCCGCGCCGAACGCCGCGCCAGTCCCGAGGTCCGTATCATGGCCAGCGGCCCCAAGGGCCCCATATCCAGCGCCCTCTAGACCCATCAGGCCAGCGCGAGCGCCAACGCCTTTCGCACCGGTCATTGCGCCAGTTCCGAGGCGGCCGGCCATCGTCACGCCCTTGCCGGCAAGCGCCATAGGTGCAGCCACCGAACCGACGACATCGGCGCCGATCGACGCAGAACCAGAGCGATCACGTGCCGCCTGTGTGCCTGCACGCATCCCCTCCAGTTCTTGTGCGTAGGTCTTGTCGGTGAATGGCGCGCGAAGACCGGCAGCGATCTTGTCGCCAAATCCGAAGGTCGCAGCATCGCCCATGATATTGCCGATGTCTTGCGCGGCAATGATCGGCTTCTGCCATTCGGGGCGCTGGTCATAGAGCGCGCGTGCCGGGTTCTGCGTCATGCCGGAGAGGTCAGAGGCGAGTGATTGTGCAGCTTTGCCTTCCGGGGCCATATCCGGTTCTGGGGCGGCCTGCTGTGGCGTCACGCCGATCTGTGCGGCGATCTCGTCAACCGTCTTTGCCTGATCTTCGGGGGAAAGCTGAAGGAAGGAATCGTCCACCTTCACGCGCTTGCCCTGAATGTTGAGTGTGGGCATTAGGGTTCCATGCTCCAAGGGACGCCGGTAGACGTTGTGTTGCCGCCAGCGGGTGCCATGCTGGGAGGAGCCTGCACCTGGCCGCCGCTCTGCTGAATGCGTGCCTGAGCGCGCGCCGCGCCCTGCTTGACGATCTTTTCGTAATCGTTCAGGGCCGCGTTGAATTCCTCTTCGGAGGTGGCCGTATCCATTCGAGCCACAGCCGCAGTCGCCGTGGCGCCTTCAGCGTTCGACAGCGAGCCGAGGCCGCGCATCTGCTGGATTGCCGTGAGGAATGCGCCAGACGCCGACTGGTCAACCTTCTTCTGGAAGTCCTTGCCGGGAGATCCTGGAATGGCGTTGAAGATTGACGAGAGTCCGGTTCCCCAGCCCTTGTTCGGGTCGTTGCGGAGGCTTTGGACAGTATCGAGCGCGTTCTGTGCGGCCTGAAGGTCTCCAGGTGCTGCGGCAATCGCCTTGCCCTGGGCGTCCCCGATTTCTTTCTGAGCCGCTTCGCCGGCAACATTTTTCTGGATTGCGCCGGTCTGCCTCCCGCCAGGGGCCAATATAACGCCTTCCGTTCCTGTGTCGAAGATCTTGGTCGGCGGAGCGGCAACCCCGCCGCCGAAGTCAACATCCTTGCCATTCCCATCCTTGCCCAGCTGTTTGTAGCGGAGGGTGCCATTGGCGTCGTAGTAAGGGATTGTTGTGCCATAGTAGGCGCCGGTGCCGTCTGGACCGGAACCGCTTGGCTTTGGCGCCTTACCCAGAGGGTTAAAGGTGACGGTGTCTGGATCAGCAAAGCCATATGTGCCATCTGGCAGCGTATGGAACGTGCGCGGCCGGTCGGCTTTGGCTTGGCTGGTGATATGGAGCTTGTACGCATCAGCGGGCGAGAGGGCGCCCGCTTCCACCGCCTGCGCCAACTGCGGATTCGACGCCTGGAGAAACTGCAGCGTCTTGTTGTAAGTACGGCCCATCTGCCGTTCATTGGCAAAGTTCGAGGCGGCCTGCCCTACCTGATCCTGAGCGGTCTTGCCGCTGAGCAAGCCAAGGCCGACGCCGAGAAGCGTGTTCGACTTGTTGTAAGGCGTGTCATTGCCGGCAAACCAGTTGCCCATCGTGGGGAAAGTGGGAAGAGCCATTTAGAACATACCTCCGAGAAGGCCGGCACCAGTCGCGCCGTAGCCGAGAGCCGTCAAAAATGGGTTCTGACCGGGTTGTGATTGCGTTTGAGTGCCGCCTAATTGCCCAGCACCCGAGGCAATAGCCTGGAGCCTACTTAAGTTCTCCCATGGGCGGTTCTGCTGCTCGTTGAAGATGCGCAGCTTGTCGTTCATCTGGCGCGTGGCGAGATCCTCGTTCATGGCGCCGACCTGCATAAGATCGGATGCGGGGGCCTTCATGCCGGAATAAGCCTGCCCGAGTTGGCCGAAGCCTGTGGAGCCCATATTGAAGAGATTGCTGTTCGCCGCATCCTTGCGCTGCTGGAACGCCTGATACTGCCGCGCGCCGAGGTCGCCGATGGTGTTGCCCATGGTCTGCTGGTGGATGCCTGAGCCGTAACGCCCTGCCCCGCTGGCGCCAGCGTTCACATTGTTGCGCGCTAGGTCGACAACCTGCTGAAAGCCAGGGTCTTCGTTGATGTTGAACGAGCCGTTCGCTACCGAGCGCGTGTTGTTCAGCGCCTCCAACTGGCCTGCATTGTAGCCGCCGTTGTTGATGACGCCCTGAAGCTGGCCGGAGAGCCCCTTGCCGCCGATATTGGCGTTGGCGGAGTTGGTGATTGCGTTCTGGCCCTGGATGGTCTTTGCGTCCCATGGAACAACGGTGGAGTCGCCATAGACTTGAGCACCAACGCCTTTGTTGTAAAGGTTCTGGGCCGCGCCAATGCCCTGCTTTAGGGCTGGCTGCGCTGCCTTCCACGGCTCGCTGTTCGATTGCGTCGTGGTTTTGCTTCCGCCACCGTTCATATCTGAACCTCGTAAGTTATCCGTAGCTTCTTCGCGTCAGGAAAGAGTGCTGGCCAGCCCTCGCGGCCCTCAGCGATAAAGCTGTCTGCGCCGCCGGCCTTGGCCATGCCGGTGATGAAGTCCCGCGCCGCTGGCAACCACTCCTGAATGTCTTCGCCGACGATCGCCAGGCAGTACATGACTTGCTTCAGCGCCCAACGCTGGAACTGCATGATCAGCGCGCCCTTGACGCCATGATCGTCCATGACCGCCACCAAGAAGGCATCGCCTGCGCGGCACATCTGCCAAAGATCACCGGACGAAACGTTGCTGCCGTATTTCAGCGTTGCCTTGATCACTTTTTCGCTGATTACTGGCCAAATCTGGTCGACCTCGGCGGCATTCGCGATGGCAACCCTCATTGCGAGCGAACCGGGCTGACTTCAGCGATGACGGCCACGACATGGAGGGCATTCGCGCCGGATGCAATGACCTGCAGCGTCCAGCCATCGGGCAGTTGAACATTGTGTTCCTTGATGAACAGCGTCACTTTCGACGCGATCGGGAAGACGTCATAGATCTTGTAGACGTTCGTTCCATCGGTCATCTGGAGCGTGAAATTGACGCTTCCGCCGCTGTCGTTGCACACCGACATGCTGTCCAGGGAGCCACGAAGATTGGCCGTGCCAGTGTAGACGTTGACCGCGGTCGTAACCGTCAGATCCTTGCAGATCGTCTTCACATTGGCGATGAATGGGATGTTGACGCTCATTTATAGGCCACCACTCGGCATGCCGTTGACGTTCAAGGCGCTGAGCGACGACCATCCATCTTCGGCCGGGATAATGGCGCGGAAGGCGTGGAGCCTGCCATCGGCTCGGAAATCGAACATGAACGACCTGCTGTTTCTGGTCTGCTGCGCGGTCCATGTCGGCGTGTCGTCGTGCGAGTCCAGAGTTCCGACTGCAATGGTGATGCCGGGGCTGTCGCTAATGGCGCGAACGCCTGAGACGAAAGCCCTGCTGCCCGGAACCATCTCGGTTTGTCCTGTCTCGATCGTTGCCTGTTGCGCCAAGCCGGTGAAGAAGCCGAGCCTGAACGAAGCGTCGAACCCTGCGAAAGATGGAGGTCCGCCGCCATAAGCCGAGCTGTCCAGTGAGAACGGCAGGAGGTCGATCGATGACGATATTGCATCGAGATCTTCAAGCGTCTTTGCCGATGTGGCGAATACTCCGAGGCCAGTAACGATCGTATCGGACTGGAACCACCGGTCCAGCTGCCAGGCGTAGCCGAGGATATAGCCGTTGCCGCTCGCATCCTCGTAGCGCCACATGACCACCTTGCGGAAGGGGTCATAGACGCCCTTGATTTTCGGGCGCGTGCCGTCCGTCGTTACCGTCTGAATCCAGCGGTCGACACGCTCTGCCCCGATTGGGGTCGCTGAAACGCCGCGGTAAAAGCCGGTATCGGAGTAATAGACGAAATCCCCGCGGCCGATATCGACAAGCGACAGAGGTGCGGCGCAGCCCCTTCCCTCGGCAAAGGGCGAGAAGGTAAAGACATAGCCAGACGAAGGATCGAACATCATCGAGCGGAAGCCCGATCTAAACGCCAGGGTGGCGCCGGAACCGTTGACGCTGATCGCCTGCAGCTCTTCACCATCGGGAAAGCTGTTGGTATCGCAAAGCTCCTCGCCTGGAACCCATTGCTCGGAATTGTTGATCCCAGACCAGTGAATAGCCGCAGCGTCGTTCGCCAACTGGAAGAGGCCCACAAAATCGCCGATCACCTTGACGAAGCGCGCCTTCGGCGGGTTGCCGGGGAGATCCGCAAAGTCCGTGCTGGTGCCGATATCGTAATATTGAACGTCGTCGTTCAGGTTGGTGGCGATGATGCGGGCTCCGAACACGTCGAAAGACCACTCATCGCCATCAGGGACCGCATAGGGAGCGCTGGCGCCGGAAACATCCGTCAAAGAGCCATCGTTGTTGACCAGATAGAGGCCGGTAGCAGTCCCGCTGATAGTCACCTGCACTCCGGTTGACAGTCTCGCCGTGATCGAGCCACGCGGCGCGGTCGGGAGTGCATCAGCGAGCGGCACAAGCGAGGGCATAGGGCCCCAGCCATCGGCGATCGGCAGAGCGTTCACAGCGGTCGCCGTGGCGTTGCTGTTGTATGGCGCCTTGTCTGGCTCGAAGGGGGGGAAAGGGACGATCAACGAAGAATATCCCGATCGTAATAGCGCCGGCCGATCACAAGCAGAGCCGGGTCAACGACCATGTCACCGCGGGCCTTGCGTGCCTCGGTGTGTTTGACCGACGCCAAGAAGGCGGCCAGCATCTGCGACCACATCGAAATGTCAGGCGCTGATTTGACGTAAACCGAGCCCCAGACGATCGAGGCTGCCATGTAGAGATCAGGGTTTTCCGTAAGGAATTCATTGGTCGGCGCAGCATCGGAAAGGGCGAAACGACCGGTGTATACGAAGCGGAACGGGTAAGCCTGGTCAAGCTCCCTGTCGAAGACTATACGGCTGCCCTCGATCGACCAGATGCTCGGCCGGCCGGAGAATTCATGCTGGGTGTAGGTTCCCAGCTCCATCTTGGTCATCTCATATTCGGCGTCAGAGTCCTCAATGAACAGAGCCCTCGGCTCGATGATCGACAAGGCGGAAATGTCGATGTAATTCTGGCCGGAAACCCCAGTGAGGGCGGCTGTCGTGCCGACCTGCTTCAGTTCGCGGTTGAGCCCAGCCTCGCCAAGGGTGATGAAGTCCGCGGCCACGCCCGTCAGGTCGTTGCGCGCCATCCAATCGGTAATGGAGCTCTGGAGCTCGGAATAATTGCTAAACGGCATCGCAATCCGCCTTTGCCCCACCTGGGCACCGCATCAGGAATTCATGCAGGTTTCCCGCGAATTCCGTGCTGGCGCTGTGGTGGTTGATGTTGAGGTCAGGGATGAGCCAGATATCGCCGCATTTTTCCGTCCAACGCTTGGAAAAGGCGTAGTCCTCGCCGTACCAAACGCCGTCGATCGCACCGTGATTGAACAGATCGACAGCCGCCGCATAGCGGGAGCCGTAAATCAGCTCGGGATAAGCACGCATGAATTTGTCTACGGCTTCTTTGGTGATCTTCATGAAGCCGGCAGGAATCCGATGGGCCTTGATGCAGCCGTCGTCTCGCAATACGGGCCGGCCGGTCGCGTCGGTGAGCCATCCCCCCATGTATTCTTCCTCATCCTTCTTGAACCGGTACGTTCCGGCTACGACTTCGCCGGGGGTATTGATGAGGGTAAGGAGGTCTTCAGGTCGCCAGCTGAGGTCATAGTCGATGAAGACCACGATATCCGCCTGCCCATCCATCGCCTTGCGGAGCATGGTAGCGCGCGCAGCCGAGATATAGGGGTTGCCTATTTCCTGAATGAAATGGGCGTTCTCCAGCAGTGGGGCCGATCCGGCCAAAGCCCGTTTATAGGGCTCGGTCGGACCGGCGAGGCTGGGGGTCGCAACGACGATTTTCGTCACGAGGTTTTGTAGGCCCCGAGCGCGACCAGCGCATTCGTCAGTTCCAGCAGGATCGCCGCGGTGTTGGATGCCACCGAGACGTAGGAGGACGCAGACAGAAGCGAAGTCGCTAGCACGGTGCTGGTGCGCTGCGCTACGGGCGTAACCCCGTAGAGGCCGACCTTGTCGGTGGCGGACTGACCGAGCTTGACGCCGTCAGAGCCGCCATCGGAGAGCTGTTTTACCGTCATGTTCGTGTTCCTTTCTTTACGGCGTGCCGCTGATGCGGGTTGCCAGGCGACCGTCGATGGTCTTCGTCCCGTAAAGGACGTCGAGACGCCACATGCTTTCGTCCGAGATGCCGTCATAGACCGGGATCACGCGGACGCTGGTGCCCTTGTAGGTCTCGCGGCCAACGTCGACAGCGCCAGGAGGCGAGATGAGCGGCACGGTGATCAGCGCGAACGCCTTTTCCGTGAAGATCATGTTCTGGCGATAGTTGGTCGAAGCCGAGCCGACGAAGGTGACGGGCTGGTTGTTCAGGTCGGTGACGCCCTGGACATCGACGTTCTTGAATGCGCCGGTCCAGATCATCGCCGGGGTGATGACCAGATCGGTTTCGGAGCCAGCGGCCGTCACATCGGAAACGACCGTGAACATCTTCAGGAACGAGAGCGGCGCCTTGGTGACCGGGTTGACGTCATAGACGCCATCGATCGTGAAGACGTCGCCGGCCTTGACGGTCTGCGTTGCACCGCCAAGCGCGTCGATGTGGATGGTCTGCTGGTTGGTGTCCTTCACGGCGTCATAGGTGATCGTCGAAGTCGTGATGGAAAGGTCGATCAGGATCGAGCCGGATCGCGAGCCAGTCGTATGCGTGGCGACGTTCTGCGTCATGTACATATCGACATTGGCGACCATGCCGGTGTTGCCCTGACGATAGGCCGGCTTGGTGATCGTGTCGTTGTAAAGCGTCGTCTGAGAGCCGACGAGCGCCCAGTGGTCCGCGGGGCAAAGAACCGACGTGCGGCCATCCTGGGGAACTGCGCCTTCATCAAGGCGTTCCGGGCCTTTTGCAAAGTCCGCAAACGAGTTGATGAGGTTGCCGGGAGTACCGACCCAGTTCGGGATGTTCTTGTATTCCGCCATCAGATCGACGTCGAGCTGGTTGGCGAGCTGGACCATTGCAGGCCGGATGACGCGGTCGGACAGGTCCTTGATGTTCAAGGTCAGCTCCTGGGAGGTGAACTTGAAGTCGATGCCCTTGCGCTTGTTGACCTGAATGGTGGTCTTGCCTTCCGTCACGTTCTGGGCGGACGCGGTGGCGCCGTCGCGAACGGTGAAGTCGGTCGGCTTGCGGATGGTGAGCGTGTCGCCGACCGTGTAGCCGTTGACCTTCTTGGTGATGTCTTCCTCGTAGCCGCGGAAGACCTTGCGTGCCATGACCAGCTCGTTGTCGAGAATAGCCACGGCCGCCTTCGCGATGATGCTCGCGGAAAGCGTTGTATTTGCCATTGACGTTTACCTTCGGGAAATGCGCTAGATCAGCGCTTGTTGATCCATTTCGCGAAGTCATCCATCCCCATCTTTTCCGGCGGCACGCGAGCTGCCGAAGCCTTGGCGGCGACGGTTTCGAGTGGCTTTGGAACGATGGTTGTGTTTGGCTTCGGCTGTGCGGTCTTCTGCATCATTGCCTGATGGCCGAGATGGGCGAGGAACAGGATTTCATACGTCTGCGGGCTGTAGGCGTTCTGCAACGCTTCGCGCGTAAAGCCCTTGCCGAGTGCGAAATCGGTGATCTTCTTGTCCATGTCCTCGGTCCAGCCGGGGATGCTCTTCTCCGCAAACGCGCGTGTTTCCCGAAGTCGATTGGCTGTGTCCAGCTTCGCTTTTTCGGACAGTTCGTTTGTCGTGTGTGTCAGGTAGCCTGCGACCTGACCGCGCTCTTCTTTCAGCGTCTGGTAATTCCGCCAGTGCGACATGGCCGCCATGGGGTCTTCGTTTTCCAGCTGCTGCCAGTTGACGCCTTCATATTGCTTCAACTGGGAATCGATGTGGTGAATGTGGGCTTTCGCCTCGATCACCTCCTGCGACGTCTGGAAGATCTGATCGGCCTCGGCTCGCTTGGCCTCGATGGCCTTGCGCTCTTCCGCGACTTCCTGGGTCTTCCGGGTGTAATCCTGCTGGCGAAGGAGCGCGTCCTTCAGTTCAGCCGGGATTTTGTGCTTCTTCCCGTCGTAGTCGACCTCGACAAGCTCCGGCTCTGCTTCGCCGTCGCCTTCCTGGCCTTCCGCGCCCTCTGCTTCAGTCGCAGTCTCTTCCGTCTCGACGTCGGATACTGCGTTGTCTGCCGTGTTGGTCTGCTGTTCTCCGCCTGCAGGCATAGCCTGTGCTTCGGCAACAGCCGTCAAAGCCTCATCCATAGAGGTTCACTCCGTTTTCCGGTTGGTGATAGGGAATTGCGCCGCTTACCCTTGGCGCGCGGGAGCTTGTGAGGCCTGTTTGGCCTTGGCGATGTTCGATTGATGGGCCTGATCGGCCTTCTGAGCGACGGACAAAGCGTGCGTCGTCAGCGTGGTTTCTTTATCCTGCATGATCTTGATGTGATCGTTCTGCAGATCACCTTCGACCTTTATGCGCTGCGTCTGCGCGTTGAACTGGTCGACGCTCTTGTCGGCTTCCAGCGCCTGGACCTTCTGCGTCAACTCCTGAATGGCCTGCTGTCCCTCTTGGACCATCTGCTGAACTTCAGGCGGCAAGCCCTGCTGTTGTTTCAGCGCCGGGTTGATGGCCTTCAGGCGCTCGGCAATCTCTTCTGAGCCAGGCCAATCGAGGTTTTTCGCCAGAATGTCGCCGATGACAGGCGCTGCATCCGGGAAGGCACGGACGAATTCCGTCATCTGGTAGGCGGCTTCCTCGCGCTTCGTGGTGAAGCTCGGGCCGGTCGTTACCGTCAGGTCGTATTTGCCAGAGGTCAGGCTATAGACGCCCTGCATGGGCTCGCCCTGGGCATTGGTGACCGGCTGGCCATTCTGGTCCAGTTGTGGCTTTGGTTCCTGAGCGTTGATCGTGACGGCTCGCTGTGACCCATCCTCGCCAACCACGCGAATGATGCGCTCCTGCGTGTAGACCTTCGGAATCATATCGATCAGGATGCGGCCGGTGTGGCGAATGGCCCGCGACAGATTGTCGATGAAGTGGAACGTGGCAACATCGCCTTCCCTCTGGCGGGCCATGATCGCCTTGCCGCTGGTCTCATTCGATCGAGCGCCAAGGGAGGCATCGTAAATGCCCATGATCGCCTTCATGTCGTCGGAAGAGTTCAACGCCTCCTGCAGAGCGCCAGCCGCCGGCCCACTGTCGAGCGGAATGCGCTGCGGGGCTTCGGTGTCGTATTCGAGATATGCGTGGCTCTTCGTGTTAGACGTCGCCCAATTGGCGGAGTCTCCATCAAACGTGCCCTTGCGGCCGATCCATGGCGATTTCGGCGCCAGCGCAACAAGCTCCGTGCTCGTCGTGCGCCAGTAGTTGAACATCCGCTGCGCATCCTTGGCGCTGTGGATCAGACTGCGGAAATAGCGCTTGCCCTCGACGATGATCTCATCACCGTAAACCGGGACGATCGGGATATAGCAGCCGAGCCAGTCGTTCGTCTTGATGACGTCGGCGCCGGTCATGATGTATTGCGTGACCTTGTGCGAGTTGGCGGTGCGAGACTGCTTTATCTGAAGCACGCCCTCGTTGATAAGCACCATGGTCATCGGGTCTTGCTTGGTCATCTCCTCGTCGAGAACACGCCCATCGGAAAGCAGGATGATCTTCTTCTCGACCTGCTCTCTCTTCCACCATTCGCCGATGACAACGGTCTTGTCGTCAAGCCAATCGTTTGACTGGCTCCAGGCATCGCTTTCGAAGTCGACTGCCATCTCTCCGTCATCGACGTTCTTCTTACCCTTGTACTTTCGGGCAAACTCCTCACGGCTCAGGCGATCGACGATGAAGGCGCTGTTCCAATCGCTGGAATCGGCTTCCGTGCTGTCAGGATCGCCGTAGACGGAAAACTGGTTGGCGACACGCTTGATGCAGAGATCAAGGTCGAAGCTGTCGTCATAGGCGTAGTCAAGCCCGATGCGCCAATAGCCGAAGCCACCCGAGACGCTGGCCTCGATCGCGGTGTCATAGGCGACATCCGCATTCGAGGTATATTCGATGTTGCGGATAAGCCCGTTCATCACGTCAGCGGTCTGAACATCAGCCCCGCTGTCGACCGGATGGATCTTGATCGACGGCTTGTTCTGCCTGGAGTCGTTGACGACCTGGCGAATGAAGGCCGGCATCTTGTTGATGGTCAGGCAGGGGCGGAACTCGATCTCCCGCTGCTTGACGATCTTTTCGGGCCATTGCTCGCCCAGACGGGAAAACCGGATGTCCTCAAGCGCCTCGCTGCGGTTTTCGTCCTCGAAGTCAGAGACGCGCCGGAACGCCTCCTTGGCTTCCGTGAGGATGTCTTCCATATCAGCCATGAATCATCCCATCCAACTGCCGGCGCCCGCATTCCGCGGATCATGCTTCTTTTGTGCGGTCGGCTCTTCGTAGACGACGCAGCCAAGGCCAAATCCGTCAGCACCGTGCGAGGCCCAATCGTGCTCTGGACCAAGGCCAATGCCGCGCGCTTCGTCTTTCTTCTCGTGATACCAACCGAGAGCAGCCCTGCCGCCTTCTGTGGTGTCGGCGTTGAACCACATGTTCGGGAAGAGCCTGCGAGCGGCTTCGATGCGAGCTGCTGCAGCGCCCTTGCCCTGGTTGGGAACAACCGTCACCCGATAGCCTGCGTCACGCAGGGCGCTTTCGTAGGAGACGTCGTAAACCTTGTCGTTGGTCGAGCCATCGTGCGGCAACCAGAACTGCGCGCGATCGGGCGTGTAGCCCTTTGATCTGCACCAGTTGAGGTGAGACGCGAGCGGCTGGCCAACAGCCTCGTAATAATCGAGCCAGCGGATCTCCTTGCCGATGAACTGACAGGGCCAGATCGTGAAGGCGTCGGCTTTGGCGCCAGTTCCACCAATGTCGCAGATGAGGCGAATGGTCATCAGCGGGTCGGCGGCAACCTTGCCTATGCGGCCCTCTGCCTTTGCCTCTGCAAGGTGCTTGGCATAATAGGCGCCAGCTGCCACGGTCAAATAGCCACCTTCCCAGATGTGATCGTATTGGTCAGGCTGCATGCGAAGACAGTCGAGACGCTCTTGCTCAAGCTCTGGCGTAAGCCAAGGGTTGTCGCGCCAATTGGCAGTGACCAGAACAGAGCCGGTTGGTCTCTCCTCGCCACACATCATCACGTCGACAGGATCGACCTTGCGGCGCGGGTTCCAGCTAAACCAGATCTCTGAGCCTGGAGCGCGGATCGTCGGCCGGAGCAGGTTGAGCGACCGCATCGAGGCCGTCTGCGCTTCTTCCCACCATGCCCGCTTGAAGCCTTCGAGCGACTTGATGGATTCCGCAGTGTGGTCCTGCATGCCCTGGAAGATGATCGCGCCATCGCCAGGCGTTTCGATCGTGTCGCGAAAGACCTTGAAGCCATCAGCTTCACCAAGACCGAAATCTGCGAGCTTGCTTTCGAGCAGGCGCTTGGATGAGTCGGCAAGCGTCTTCTGCACTTCACGGATGCAGACCGAGAGCATCCCTTGTTCCGCGAGATGATCCTCAATCATCAGGCCGCCGAAGAAATGGGATTTCCCTGAGCCGCGGCCGCCTTTTGCGCCTTTGTATCGAGCTGGCCCAAGGAGAGGTTCGAAAACCTCAGCTGTTGGGATCTGAAGGACGGACAATGCGGCGTTCGATGATGTGGGTAAGAGGGTGGTCAGGATCGCCGGCTATCTGCATCGGCAGAACCTTGCCAAGGAGAGCCATGAATGGTCCTGGGTTTGCCGCGGCCTGTATTTCGAGATAGCCGACCAGTCCATCCTTACCGCCTGCTTTGGTTGCTGCCTGAAGGATCGCATCCTTGAGAAGCGCGGTCGTCTTGTTCGGCGTTCCCTTGGCTCTGCCTGTCTTTGACCTATCGAGCCCTACTTTAGGAGTTTCAGTCACGTGCTGCACTCCCTCTCAGGTTGGTGCAAATGTAATTGTGTTACGCCAGTGCGACGATTGTCGTGGCCGTGGTGCTGGTGGAGTTGACGCGGGTGACCTCGATCGGCAGGACAGAACCAGCCGTTACGCCGGTCAGGACGACCGTGGCGAGCTTCTTCGTTGCCGGGTCGAAAGCCTGGACCGAGAGATTCCCAGCGCCACCGACGAAAAGAGCGCGCGTCGGGATAACCAAGTCAACGGTATCCGAAGGCGTGACCGCCCATACCCAGCCAGCCGGCTTGATGGCGTCGAAGCTGCTTGCCATTTGGATTTCTCCTGAAGTTCGAGATCAGACGGCCTAAAACAGCCCGTTTTCAATCATTTAGTGTATAGGCCCCGTATCCGAGACCATTTTCATGCCGCCGATACAACTTCGCAGGTTGTATTTGGCCTATAGCGCCTTCCAAACGTTCTCACCCATCGGCTGTGGCCTGGCGCAACCTGCCAGGATCAGGAACGGCGTAGCGAGCGCAATGGCGAGGCCAATCCATATGGCGATGATGATGAGGTTTCTCATATGATCCCTCGGCGGTAGCGGTTCCAGAAGGTCATGTGCGGGTGACGGCTTTGACGGCCCACATTGCCGACGTTCCCGCATTGGTGAGAGCGATAGACATCTCTCGCGAATGCTCATGGGACTTGAGGAGATCGATGTAAGCCTGAGCAGCGTTGCGAATGTCCTGAATGGCTTCCGCCTGCTCAATGGACGGCTGAATGCTGTCAGTCTCTTTGATCATCTCACTACCTCAGAATATGCAGGAAGGGCTTTAGGCGAGCAGTTCCTTGAACCGCTTGACGTACTTGTCAAGCTCGGCACCGGCGTCGGCCGCGTCAACGAACTCCTGCGCTGCTGTCTTGAACTCTTCGAGGAGGCTGGCGCTCGGTAGATCTATGGCTGGTGAGTTGACATGGCCGAACAAGTGTTCAGAGGCCATGTCCACAGGCCGGCTCTTGTTGGTCACGAGCGCGAAATCATCTCGCATGTTGCCGGTCTCCCGCTTTGAAAGCATCGGCCGCGCGCTGCAGCGCATCTGCTACGCTATTCAGGCTGCGTTCGTCGTCAGCCACATCCTCGACGAAGATTTCCAGCCGATCATCCCAATGATGCATGATGCGCACCGTGTAGACGACCGGTGGACGCCGATCGGAAAGGCTGACGACCTTGCTCATGCCGGGATCGGCGGTTCAGGATACTCGCCCACTTCGCAAGCGTTTGAATTCAATGGCGTCCGCAATATGCTGACGGCACCGGAGTCGATTTGCCTTTGCATGTCGGCTTGAGCGGCGACCGCTGGATGAATCGGGTATTTAATGCGGTCATCGCCAGCCGCCCAGCCAAGCTGCTGGTGCTCGACCCTGCACACGGCGTAGCCGATCTCGTAGGCACCCTCAGCCGTGCTGTATTCACCGCCTATCTGAGTGGAGCCACCAACGCCTCTGCCGTTTTCATCTGGGCCAGACGTTTCGTAGCGGGTCACGATGTAACGAGTGATGGGGCGAATGCTATATTCGATAAGCATTGTCATTTTCCTCATGCTGAAAGCGACCGCCGCAGCGGCCTATCCGAACCATTTCGGAATTCTGGAATACAAAGAGCCCGCCACTGTGAGCGACGGGCTATGGGATGGTAGGTTGCCCCAGAGGCAGGCTCCCGGCGGGATTCGAACACCGCGACCTCCAGGGATTTAGCCAAGCGCTCTATCCAGCTGAGCTACGGGAGCCTGTTTGTCCTCTGAGAGGGCTATGGGATGGTGGTGATGGGTACGGGGGCTGGGATGCACCCCAGCTGTCAGACCCTAATCGGAGAGAGCGGATTATGAGCCCGTCACTCTGGTTCCGATATCGTAAGGCCATGGCTCACTTGCCAACCCCGATCTTGTTGAGGCATTTGCCTCGAATGGCTTTGGAAGAATGGCAGAGATCAGCGTTTCTCTTTATCGTGCCAGACATTTCGCTGAATGTGGCTGGCCATCCATTCCAAATCGTGGCCTCATCTGGAGGCGAAAATCTCAGTATGTGATTTACCAACACAATTAACTGATTTGGTATGCGTTGGCAACTGCTTGCGATTGCCCAAGGCCGTTAATCCCCTGCGCAACCAGAGGATCTGCTGAGGACCCATGCTTCGGAGATGCTCGTAATCCATCACTGCCAGGTTATGAACGAGCGCGCGGACCTGGGGGCCGTCCTCTAGGCGCAAGAGGATGCCGATCGCCTCCATCATCGCGTTGCTCGCCTTGCGCGCTCTATCCGTGACGCTCTCCGACTGTTCGCCATCATGGCCCTTGACCGAGAACAGCGATTGCGCCCTGGCGCTCGGGAACGGAATGCCGGTGAGCCGATGATAGCGGCTGATGATCTCGGCGTACTCATCGCCGGCCTTGCGCTGGTCTTCGGTGATCCTGCCGTCGAGGAACATGCGCCCGAGGGTGTAGCCTGCGAATGGGCTCTTCACCGTATCGTCAGTCACCTTCTCGCTCCAGCCGTCGATGCGCCGCCTTGCCTCGATCGCCACGCTCATTGCTTCCTTCTGCGTTTCGCTACGCTTTATGTCGCCGCTCGGGTAACGCTCTCCCTCTTTGCGGGGACGGCCTGCGCCGTTCGTCCGTTTTACCTTCAGCTTAGTGGATTTGCCGCCCATGGTGTCCTCGCTATTGAATTAGGCCAGATCGAAATGCCGCCGCTACGAGTGCCGTGTCTTTGTAGACGCCGAACTTTTCCCGCAGCCTGACTTGATAGGTGTAGACCGTGTGAATCGACAGGCTTAGGATGGTGGCCATCTCCGGCCCTGTCTTGCCATCGCAGAGGAGCTTGATGATTTCTGTTTCTCTCGGGGTGATGTTGAGGTCTGTCATGCCGACACCCATGGCCGATAGGCGCGGTCCGCGTGGTGCTGGCAGTAGACCGGTCCGCCGGTCGCTTCAGCGCAGAAAAGCCAAGGGCCGCCGTTTGTCAGCGCCCATTTGCATTCATGCGTTCCGAGATCGATAAGCTCTTTGCCCGTAACAAGCCGAGCTTCGTCATCCACGTGCGTTCGCAGCAAAGGCGACACGCCGGCAAGGAAATCCGATGCCTCGCGCTGGACGGCCTCCATACGGGCTCTTCTGGTATTGTTCATGCCCCAGAGCTTGTTGCCGACGTTATTATGGAGCGTCTTTGCCCTTGCTTCACCTGGGAGCTTCGGCTGCGGCTTCCTGCCGCCGGTCCTGGCATAGCGCGGCGGTGCATCCCCTCTGCGCTTCGGGAAGCGATCTCGATCGCGGGCCATCATCCCTGATATCTTGCTACGGGTGACGCCGTAGCGGGCCGCGATATCGGTGATAGACAGCCCCTCGTTCCACATCTCGGCGGCGGCGACCTTATCTATTTCAATGTGGATGTTCATGATGCCATCCTCTGTCTTGCAGTGGATGTGCGCCCGAAGGCATAGAGAACCGTCGTCCAGTGCCGGTCGAACAGGATCCCGATCTTTGGGGTGCTGAGACGCGGATAGCGCGCCGCCACTTCATGCATAAGCCATTTCCTGAACGGCCATAGCTTTTGCGTCCCTCGCCCGCGGTGGCGTAGCAGAGTGGCGTATTCGATCCCCACAATCCGGCAGTGAGCCTTGATGAAAGGTAGCGGGAGCGTTGCAGGGTTGTTGATGCACTGCCATGCCTTCCATGCGTCGACATGGTAATCAGCGTCAGGACGGACGTGGACGAATATTGTCTTTCGGCGTTCTGTCGGAGCCGCCTTGGCGTTTTTCCCAAGACGCATGTTCAGGGCGACAATCTGCGCCGTGGTGAAGGTGTTTGCCTCTGCTTGGACGTTCACTCTGCCGCCTCCTTGTTGTCGTCTTTTGCCGCACTGGCGATGATCGGATTGTCGGGAAACATCTCTGCTAGCTTCTTCTTGGCGCTCTGGCTGCCGTTGGTGGCGTCCTTGAGCAGCTTCAGCTTCTCGGCTGAGACCTTCGGCTGTTCGACCTCTGGCTTGGCCTCGATGCGTGGCCTTCGCTCCGCGGCGATCGACATCTGCTGAAACCGGCATTCCTCGGCGAACTCTGCGCAGCTCGGGGCGAAGGCGTTATTGTGGCCTTCCACCTCGCCTCGCATGAACCGGCCGGCGGCGCGCGCAAGTGCTTCAGGCTCTATGCCGCCAGACGCCATGAGGTAAGCTCGGATCGCCATATCCGGATCAGTGCCTGCCGATGCTGGGAAGCCCGAAAGCATCGCCGCGATAATCGTTGCTGGTGAGGAAGTCGCGCGCTGCGTCACTGATCGTTCTCCTGCCTGTGTTGCGTTGGGCCGGTTGTGTCTCATCTTCCCAGCGGGCTTGATTGAGCCAGGTAGACGCGTGGGGGATGAATTGAGCGTCTCTGCTCTGGAGGTATGGAAGCTGACGGCGAAGGCCGGAGAGGATAACCTCCGGCGCTGTCTGCTTCGTTTCCTTGTCCCATGCCTTCTGGGCTGTGCGCTTCGATACACGGCGCGGGTACAGGGACCAAAATTCGTTGAAGTCGTTCATGCTGCTTCCTCGCATTTGATGAACACTTGACGGGAGATTTCTAAAAACTGATGGACGGTGAAATACCCATCGCCGCGAACATCTTCAGCGCCGATTTTCCTCATCCAATCTTCAGGGGGCATGTCACTCTTCTTGCTGTTGCAGGATCTGCAGCATGGAACGAGATTGCCTGGCTCTGTCTTCCCGCCGGCCGCGACTGGAACGAAATGATCAATCGTCATCTCGTCGACGAGCTTCCAGCAATACGCGCATGTGTCGCCAAACAAGGACATGATCGCGTCAAGCTGCTCGTGGGTTATGTTCACCCCGTTTTCTTTGATCTTTTTGCGTCTTCGGCCGCCCGAAAGCTTCTTGGAGAATTTTGCAAGATCTGGGTTTCGATCTACCCAGGACGCCCTTATGGCCACTCGCTTCTCAGGGTTGCTCTCCGACCATTTCCTGGCTCTGGATTTAGCCGCGTCTGAAGTTCTCGCGTAGTATTCGGCTTTGCGGGCCTTCAGCCTCTCAGGATTATCAATTTCCCATTGCTTGGCGCGGTCTTTCACAGGGTCCGGATTTGCGAGATACCGGCCTTTGACGTATGCCTTTTGGCATTCCTTGCATTGATACGAAGGCTTGCCACGGATCAGGTAAAACCCATCTGCCGGCTTTTGCTCATGACATTTCCTGCAGGACTTCACTTCACGATCTCCACATCAATGCCGAGCAGGCCCTTCATCATCTTGCGCTTGAGCTTGCCCACGGGGGTATCGAAGCCCTTGACGTCGATGCATCGGAAACGGCCGGCGGTGTTATCCCAGAAGCAGAAGTCAGCCCGGAAAGTCGCCATAAGCGCGCCGTTTAGCCCGAGGAGCGCGAATGGGCGCTGCATCTCGACGCCGGTCACCTCTCCGGCCTTCTCGCGGATCTTGAGTTCCGAGTAATAGGCGGCCTCGCGCTTGCTATCGAAGGTGATCCCGTCGATCATGACCTTCTTGTTGCCGTACTTCGCGCGCTTCGGCTTCTGCGCCAGGACGGCTTCACCTTCCTCTCTGGATAGGATGATCTGTCTCATTGACGCGCCCTATCTCTGTAATCGTGGCCGGCAAATTTGATCGGGGCACGCTGGCGTTGTGGCCGCTCGGCGAAGCGCATACGGTAGGCGCCGGGGATGAAGCCATCACGGCCCTCGACACGCGACGTGCTGACCCATTGCAGGCCGTTGCTCGTGGCCGCCTTCAACGCATCGCGCTTCTGCTCCTCGGAGGTTACGATCTCTTCCCAGAATTCGCAGTGTTTGTTGCTCATGCTGCGATCTCCATGTAGGCGCCTATCACTTCTGCCGCGGCTTGCGGGACGATCGCGTTGCCGTAGCCTTTGGCCGCAAGACGTTCCACGGCGACGGATAGCCCATCGCAAGGCAGTAGATCGCTGTAATCACCGTCCAGTGCGCGCCCTGCTCCAGCAAGCGGGTTGCCATCGAAGGAGAATGCCGTCTCCGCTGCGACAGGAAGGCGTTCGAGCGGCTGATATCCCTTCCGTCCCTCGCCGCTGGCGTCGGCCATCCAGAAGAGCCGCTTGCGTCTGTGCCTTGCTCCGACAGCGTTAGCTGGGAGAACGACCGCCGCGCAGGCGTATGACTTCTCTTCCAGGTCAAGGGCGACTTCATCCCACCATCCCCAGCCAATCGCATCTGCAACCTGTTCGCCAAAGACTGTTGCAGGCGATCGCTCGCTGATGAGGTCTCTAAAAGTCGGCCAGAGATGCCGCTCATCGCCTTGGCCTTTCGCTCCGCCATGGGCAACGCTGCCGACAGAGAACGGTTGGCAGGGGCATGAACCTGTCCAAACAGGTCTATTGTCGGGCCATCCCGCAAGGTGAAGTGCGTAGGACCACCCGCCGATTCCAGCGAAAAAATGGCACTGCGTATAGCCTCTAAGGTCGTCGGGCTGGACATCAACAATGCTCCGTTCATCGACGTCGCCAGGCGCTATATGGCCGGCGGCGATCAGGTTTCTCAGCCAAGCGGCCGCATACGGATCGATCTCGTTGTAGTAGGCGGTCACTCGTCGCCATCCTTCTTGTCCCCGATGATCCAGTCGGCCCAGGTGATCCGCTTACCGGCTACCTTCCGCCAGTGTCTCGCCAGCCATGCGCGCGTCGAAGGCGGTAATCTTCGCGTCCAACGCAGCCAGACGGGCACGGAGGCGTTTGGTTTCATTTTGGTGTTCCTCGATTAGTGCTTCTTCTAGTGCCGCCGCTTCTTCCATATCGATGCGACGAGCTTCGCCATTCCAGATCGCCGCCGCGCGCCTGGGGGTGAACTTCTTTTTTACGCGGGGAGAAATGAAGCGATACGCTGCGTAAACCGCGGCCTTGTAGCCACCGTAGTAATCGCGCGGGAAAGCTTCCCTCATCATCCCTTGAGCTGAAAATGTGTCACTCATGCCCTGTTGCCTCTTGGAGTAACGCTCCAACTTCACGTGGTCGTTTTCCGACACCTTGGATTCTCCTGCGGTTATCTTCGCTCTTGTTCACCGGAGCTGCTGAAGATGACCAAACAGGACACTCAGATAATTGGAGACGAAGGGACCGCCCTTGCCGGGGCCTTGGCCCCTTCGTCTCGCTCAGGCACCCGCCGCCGGGAACCAGTTTTTCTTATTCACCAGAGCGCACCGCCGCCCGTTGTCTCCGGTGATGCGATCGAGTCAGATGGAGAAAGTTCATTCGTATCCATTGGCTCGATCGCTATTCGATTGCTTGCGGAGTGGTCACTACCGCGGATGAAAATGCTGCCGACATCGAGGGAGGCCGACGCCGGCAGCGCCTGACAGTCACTCAGGGGTGGGAGGAGGAGCGCTGTCGGGGTTGGTGATTGGTGGAGCAGGTAGGGGCATCCAATGGGTCGGGTAGAAGCCAACGCCCATCGGGAAACCGTCGTGGCTGAGAAGTTCCCATTCTGAGCCGTTATGGACGACGATGCCTTCGTGACCTTTCTGGGGGTTGCATGCCCAAATCGGCTTGTAGTTCCTCGGCGCCGTGCTGATGTCCTGCCACTCGCTCACTTCGACACCTCTGTCGAAACGCGGGCGTAGTGACGAACGAAGCCGTCAGGATGGGAATTGTCATAGTCCAACTCGTCGAGCTCCCGGTCACGGCCGACTGCACATGCAGCGAAGGCAACGACGGTGCAGAAGAAAAAGAAGCCGATGACAAGGGTGACGAAAAGTGGGCCGAGGAAGGTCATAGCGAATCCCTTTCATGGACTTCGTTGGCGAATGGCTGCAGCGCCTTGATGAGGGCGGGGATGTCTTCGAGAGGGATGGCAACCAGCGAGGATGTCATCGGGTTACCGTCCACGACCTTGCTGAGGACAACGCAGTCAGCGGCTCTCGCGATGAGGAGATCTCGAATTCCAGGGATGGAGGACTTGATGATTGTCTCGCTCACGCTGCGTCTCCCCTCTCCTGCTCGTCTAGGGTGGTGTTGGGAGTGGGAATGGGTGCTTTAACGTTGAGCCGCGCCGCTACAACCGGATGTTTTTCCAGGAGCCAAGCGTGGTGATCATGCTCACTGTCATCCATGAACTGGAACCACGGGTATTCTTCGAACCAGAGGTCGTTCAGCTCAGCGTATTCGTTGGCCGCCGCATTGCATTCGAGATGGGTGTAGGTGCCGAAGGGCTCGCCTTCCCATATGCCGAAGTTGTATTTCGCAGGCTCGCCAACGGCGATCATCGTATTGCACTGCTCGCAGCAATGGGCCTTGCGGGCGGCCTTGATCTGTCTCGATTGCAGAGTGGTCATGCTGCGTCCCCCGTCCTCGGCGCGCGCTCTTGGTCGACCTGCAACGGCGTCGGCCAATGCTGCCATGCGATCGGCTCTTCGCCTTTCGACAGACCGGCCCAGCGCTGTTCGTCGGGAATCCAGTACGACCGCAGCGCCTTGGCGCACTTGGTGTTCAGGATGACGTATTCATGCTGAAGCTCGTTGTAGGTGCGCTCGCCCTTGGTGGTCTGGATCGTGCGCGGGACGCTCTTGCTCTTTGGAGCGGCGGCCATGTTCTGGTTCCATGTCATGATGCAGCCACCTTTGAATTTGAGGCGTGGCGTTCTGCCAGCCACTCGAACGTGACGCCGCGGATCTCCCGCGCTTTCGCCGCCGAGACCACCTTGCTCCAGTGTCCGGGAGCGATGCTCTCGCGCAGACGCATCTGCCTGGCAGCTTCGTATCCGCAGCCCACGTCAGCTGCGAATTCGGCGATGGTGGCCCACTTGTCGATGAGGGCAGAAATGGAGGCTGGTTCGTTGCTCATAAACTTAACGTACAAAACGTACGAAGAAATAGCAAGCTAAAATCGTACACACTGCACGATGTTTTTAAGTCATAAGGTACGAATGAAGAAGCCGAGGGATCGCCTACAAGAAGCGAGAGCGTCAGCGGGGTATGATAGCCCCACTGCAGCCGCGTCTGCGTTCCCGAGAGACATCAATAAAAATACACTCATAAGTCACGAAAACGGCAACCGTGAACTTTCGCGGAAGGCCGCCGAGAAATATGCCAAGCTGTTCAACGTTGACGCAGGGTGGCTTTTGTACGGAAGCGCACATTCTCTTAACGTTAACGAGACATCCCCCGGTATATTACAGAATCTTGAACTACCAAACGCGATTATTCGCGATAAGGTAGAAGGTCTTGGACGCACGATCCCGGTATATGGCCAGGCGGTCGGCGGCGTCGACGGGGAATTTCTCATGAACGGCAGCGTCCTCTACGAGGTCAAGGCACCTCCGGCTATTGCTAGCATTCCGGACGCATATGCTGTTCAGGTCGCCGGCGATTCGATGTCGCCGCGCTATGACGATGGTGAAATCTGTTATGTCGACCCTCGGCGCCGCGTAAAAAAGGGTGATTACGTCATCGTCCAGATTCGCAACGATGAACACGGCCCCCTGCTCGCCTACGTTAAGAAGTTCATCCGGCAAAACAGCATCGAGCTGGTGCTTGAGCAATTCAATCCGGCCAAAGAGCTGCGTTTCGCTAGCGGAACCGTTGTGTCAGTTCATTACATCACTTTGGCGGGTAACGGATGAAGACGCTCCTCCCCTGTTTGCTCGGATTTGCCGCGATGGCGTTCGGCCATTTCGTTCTCGGCTTTCCTTGGGAGACGTGTCTTCTGGTGATGGCGCTTGGCGCGATCGTCATCCTGTCGAACGAAATTCAGGATCTTCGCAGCGAAATTGCGTTCATACGCAGTATACTAGATGATAGAGATATCCTTTAATCTCATCTGGTTAAGGTTCTGCTCTATGGTGAGACCGTTGAAATCTCCGCAAACCAAGAACCTCGGCAAAAATGCCGATGCACCTGGATCGGAAGGGATGACCTGCTCTACGGAGCCGACCGCCGCTTATTCCGCTACATGCCTGGCTATAGCCGCCCGCATGTCTTGATGTCTTTTTCAGGGGCTACCTGACGATCCGGGCACATCACCAGCTTTCGCTGCCAGAGACCCGTTGAGCCTAATCGCATCCCGTTCCTTGCTCAAACATCAGCGCACGGCCGAACCGGTCCGCGTCATTCCGCGCGCTCTGGTTTTGAAAGGTTGCAATTTAAGGCCGGTATGATATCACTGATATCACTGGTTCGGTCCGCAAGCCATTCTCACCAGTCACAGCCCCGGCGCTCACTCAAGCGTGCGGGGCTTTCCATTTTCTACTCCCTGATTCTCATAGCGTCAAACGTTTTGTACGACGAATAATTGCGCCATCCGCAGAAATCGTACATTTCGTACTTGACCTATCATCGTACAAAGCGTACGTTAAATGGGCAAGCAACGCAGAACGAAGAAGCCCCGGCCGATCTTCTGCAACGAACCGAGACGAACATCTCCAACACGGCAGGACGAGACGATGAGCAGCAAGCAGATCGAGTTGAAGCCCTGCCCGTTTTGCGGGTCAGACAAAGTTGATGGGATGTTTATCCGCGATGGATGGCGCGTCGGTTGCCTAGATTGTGGCGCTGGCGTCCCGGCTTATCATCCCAATGCTCATGTTATCTCGGCCGACAAGTGGAACCGCCGGTCTGAGATGACGGACAATTTCCTGCCGTGCCCGATTTGTGGTCTTGACGCCGATCTTCTTGGTGTTGGGGGCCAGCCGGTATCTCCACCATCCGCCGATAATCCGCCAGTGGGGCCGGAAGGTTTCTTCGACGACCAGTTCGAAGCATCTGTGGCGACCGATAGCGCATTGCAGTCTGCTGCTCGTGAAGCCGGATGGGCGCTGTCTACCCTCGTCGACGAGATCAAATTCGAGAAGCGTCAGCAGGTCGTCAACATCATAAACCGACTGTCGGCGGCTCTCTACGCAACCAACCAACTCAGACCCGCCACTGCGGAGGATTTCGAAAGTGATCAAACCCCAGACACCCGCCACGGCGGATCATCTGGAAACCGGAGTGAGACGATGAGTGAAGACCGACACGTAGCATTCGACACGGAGCTGTGCGCCAAAAACCCGGAAGCGGCTGCCGACAGGATCGCAGAGCTTGAGTCTGGCCTTGAACGGCTTGAGGCGTTTGAGAAGGCCGTGCTGCCCCGTGTTCTAGCTTATTTGGAAGGGAGCGACCCGAACGCCACGTCTGGAGGCATACGGAATTCCGAACTGCGGGCTGCCATACGAGCAGCATCGCTCGCCACACGTGCTGGCTGGGAATTCTCCGGAAAAGAAGAGCTTTTGGAAGCTCTGCAGGCCGTCGCTTCAATCCTCCCGAAGTACGAGATGAAAGGCGACACCGCCAGCGACGACGAGGCCCTTAGCGCGGTTCTTGAGATGGTCACCGATGCCATCGCCAAGGCAACCACCTGACCTCCGCCACGGTCCTCCGGGGCCATTCAAAGCTGATCGAACAACGCAAGGGATGAAGATGAACAGAAGCGCAGCACAATTGAAAGCCCGCACGGAGACGCTCACGATCGGCGACCTGCGCCAGATGATCTCAGATGCACGCGGCAACGCTACGGCGAGCAAGGTAAATCCCGCGATCCCTGTCGACCGCGTTCTTGGCATCTACGAGGCCGCGCTTGAAGGCCGCGCTGACACGGAAATCCCGAAGGCTTGGAAGCAAGACATCTACAGCCGCCACCCCGGCGCTCAGAAGCCGTCTCGCGATTTCCTGATCATCGTCAACATCCTTCGCGACTGCGCTTAGCCACCACCACCCGCCCGGTAAACCCCAGGCTCTAGAGGAATGAGACGATGACGGCAATGGTAGATAGCATCGAAGTTAGGATCGACAGTTCTCGTCCGATCTTCATCACGGCAAGCGCTGACGACATCGGGGCAATCTTCGCCAGAATGTCTGGCGTTGACCAGATCGCCGTTCTGGAGGCCATGGTCAAGCACATGTCCGTTCACCCGCTGCAGTGGGATTATATCTCGATAGCACTGGATCAGCCAGTCAACCGTGAGCTTCGCGATCGTCTGCGCAGCGTTCTGTTCCCGCCGGAGGAAGTGTGATGGACCAGTTCACCTCCATGCAAGCCGCTCTCGATGCCGCCAAAGCTCAGTTCTCAGTCATCCAAGGCACTCAGGAAGACAACGCTGAAATCATCAAGGAGCTTTCGAAAGCCTTCATCGGCTCGATCTCCGAACTGGTTCACGCTGCCGGCGGAGATAACGGATACATCGAACCGTGGTCCGATGGCGTCGAGGATGACATCTATCGCTGCTTCTTCAGCGCCCGCAATCCCATTCCACAAGACATGTTCAAGCCGCGCCCCGGTCTTCTCAAGCTGATCGTGATGGGCGCCGATATGAGGGGAAGCCGATGAGCGATAGCATTAAACTTCTGGACGCTGTTCACGATATGCGAGCCACCGCGTTAAGTGTTGCACGATCTATCGATAATATCGCCGCAATCCTTTCCGAGGTCGGCATGGATAAGCTCTCTGTTCGCCTAGACGCGGCAGCGAATGAGCTCGTCGTGGTCAGCTCCAGACTGAGCAATGCTTATGGCGATGACCTTTCCGAGCGTCTCAACGGATCTACCCATATGGCCGGTAATCTTCTTTGCCTCGCGCTTAAAGCTGCGACCGAGAAATCCGCCGTCAAGGTTGAGATGGAGGATGCTGGTCAATGAGCGAACGTGTCGAATTCGAAATGACGCAGGCCGATCTTAACGCCCTGCTGGACGCTTGCAAGCCGGTCCCGGCCATCATGCTCCAGTGCGGAATGCCTACTAGCCCTCAAGAGAACGCCAATCGAGCATGGGCGTCCTTGGGCACCAAGATGGGCTTTGACCCGATGACAGTTCGACCGAACGGCAAAAGCGACCGCTTCTTCACAGCAATTCCGGTGGAGGTGAAACCGTGAAAAATTACCACTTCGTCTTCACCGGCATGCCTTCACCAGAAGGTGCGATCTTCGTCGAGATTGAAGACGGCAACGGCATATCTATCAAAGCTGGAGACTGGCGCAATCGAGATGACGGGCTGTGCGAACTCGTTGTTCCAGCGCCGGATTCCTCCACCGCCGAGGAACGTGACCGGTTGCGGGATGAGAACGAGAGGCTGAGGGTCATCTGCCGCGATACGCAGATGCTGGCCTACAAATGGCAGGAGGCGCACGACTGCCTTAAGGCCGGATTACCCTATTCCTTCCCGTCACCGGCCGACTTGCCGGAATGTGAGGCGGAAAATGAACGACTGCGTGGCGCGCTGCATGCTGTCTCTGGATGGCTCCAAAACGGTGATTACGACAACCGCAACGGCTTGGCCGAGATGGATCGGATCGCCAGCATATGTGATGCAGCCCTCAATCCGACAGGCGCGTCATGAGCCTTTGCCAATTCCGTTCCGAGCGTGAATGCGGTTGCCCCGCTGAAGCATGCGCCGTGCAGCCCGTCACCCCGTCGCCGGTCGTCATTTTCTCACTCAAGACCCAGGCGATTGTCTGCCTGTTTCTAGGCTTTGTGGCGATGATCGGATCTGCCGCTTGGATGGAGAGCCAGTACAGAACCGACGATCGTACCAATCAGGAGGTAACGCGCCATGAGCCCCGCTGAATATCGCGCATTGGCCCTCAAGGCTTTCGAGATGGCCGAGGAATACCGCCTCGAGGCCAAGACATCAACGCCAGCGCGCGCCGCATTGCTTTTGAGATGGGCTCATCAGCGCGATGCCGATGGGTTCTTCTACTGCGATCGCGCCGACATCGACGAAGATTTCAACCGCCGGCATGCGCCGAAGCACGAAAGGGCTGCATGATGGATACCTTAACAGAAAATCCGCGGGCCGTAATGGGCAATAACGGCGGCCCAGAGCTTACCGCCTTCGATGCGGTCAAGATCAACATCACCGATCTCTACGACGAAGCGCGCCTATGGTTGGACGGGACGCCCATCGAGACGCAGGAGCAGGCCGACGCTCTGAACACACTCAAGGCCCGCATCAAGGATGCGATCAAGGCTGCCGAGACGCAGCGAGTTATTGAAGGCGCACCCCATAAGCAGGCGATCGACGAAATTCAGGCCCGCTACAACGAACTGATCGGCAACAACAAGTCCGTCACTGGTATCGCGCTCAAGGCCGAGGAAGCCTGCAACAAGGCTCTGAAGCCCTACCTGCTCGAACTGGACCGCCAGCAGCAGGAAGCCGCCCGTGTTGCCCGTGAGGAAGCCGAACGCAAGCAGCGTGAAGCCATGGAGGCCATGCGCCAGCGTGACGCCGCCAACCTGCAGCAGGCCGAAGACGCCGAACGGCTCGTTCAGGAGGCCAAGCAGGCCGATGCAGCGGCGTCCCAAGCCGAGAAGGCCCGCGCCCACGCAAAGGGCGAAGGACGCGCCACGGGGCTCCGCACCGTCCACCGCGCCCAGATGGTCGACCGGCAGCTTGCTGCGAAATGGGTTTGGCTCGATCGCAACGAAGAACTGATGACGTGGATCCAGGATCAGGCCGACAAGGCCGTCCGTGGTGGCGTCCGCTCGATCGCAGGTTTTGAAGTAATCGAAGAGAAGGTGCTGTGATGCCTACCACCGAAGAATTGAAGCAGTTGTTTGCCGAATTCCCGCGTGACGCGATTAGCTGGCGCGCCCAATCCGTGACGAAGGACGGCACCAAAGCCATGGCGCTTGCCTACATCGACGCCCGCGACGTGATGGACCGGCTTGACGACGTGTGCGGCTCCGAAAACTGGCAGGACCGCTATGAGTTCCACGGCACCAGGACGATTTGCTATCTCTCCATCCGTGTCGATGGCGAGTGGGTGACGAAGGCTGACGGGGCCGGCGACAGCGACGTTGAAGCCGAAAAGGGCGCCATCTCGGATGCCTTGAAGCGAGCCGCCGTCAAATGGGGCATCGGTCGCTACCTCTACAGCATCGTGACGCCGTGGGTCCCCTGCGAGACATACGAGTCCAACGGCAAGAAGCATTGGAAAAGCTGGTCTGTTGATCCGTGGTCGCTCGTTCGCAGTCCGCGCCCTGCCCCTCAGAAGCAGCCAGCAGCCGCGCCGGTGCCCCCGAGCCCTGCGATGGAAAGCCTCTGGCAGGAGATGGAGGCGATCTCGTCAAGCCGTGGTCTCGAGTTGTTTTGGAAGGATAACGTCAAGACCATCCTCGGTTTCGACGACGGCAACAAGAAGCGTTTCGTCGACAAGAAGGACGAGCTGAAGGCGAAGTTTGCACCGCCGCCGGCTGAAGGGGATTCGTTCCCCGGATCAATCTCCGATCGTGAAGCGCTGCGTCAACCCATGGCTGGAGGCTGACATGGCCCAAACTGTCATCCTGCACGGTCACAGCCAAAAGGCGTTCGCCGTCTCCCTCATCGAGAAGGCCCCGCAAGGCGCTGTTCTGACCATCCGCGAGGCCGGCCGATCGGTCGACCAGAATTCGAAGCTCTGGGCGATGCTCTCCGATGTCAGCCGCTCGATGCCAGACGGTCGCCGGCACACCCCGGAAGTCTGGAAGACGCTCTTCATGCATGCCTGCGGCCACGCCGTTCAGTTCGAAATGGGATTGAACGGCCAGCCTTTCCCGACCGGCTTCAGGTCTTCGAAGCTGACGAAATCGCAGATGGCCGACCTGATCACATTCATCATCCAGTGGGGCGATGAAAAGGGCGTCGTCTGGACAGAGCCTCACGAAGAGGAGAAGGCAGCATGAGCGAGAAGCCGAGGCCCTGTCCCTTCTGCGGCGATGATGAAAGCGTTTACCCGAGCTACGAATGGCCGGGAAGCGGAAAGCCCTATGCGATCGACTGCATTCGCTGCGGATTTGATTTCACGCCGCGCCCGGGGATGGACGTTATCAAGATGTGGAACACCCGCGCAGGAGACAAAGACGAAGGGAGCGAAGCATGACCTCCTTTTCAAAGCTCATCACCAAGTGCCTCCGCGCGTGGGTGGAATTTCAGAACCGGAAGCGCATGGCCCGCGTCATGCCGGAAATCATCGAGCGCAAGAAGTTGATCGAGAAGAACCGGCGGCGGCATAGGCGAAACCGCGCGCTGTTGGTTGAGCAGCGAAATGAGATGACCCGGATGCTGAGGGTTCGGCAATGAGCAGGCTTGAATTCAACCGCAAGACCAAAGCCATCATCATCGCCCGCGCCGCCGGCTACTGCGAAGCATGCTCTGCAGTTCTCAAGCCTGGCGAGGGAGAGGTAGACCATATCCTTCCGTGCGCTTTAGGTGGAGAGCCTACGGTTGCCAACGGGCGCCTAATCTGCCGTGTCTGCCATGTCGCTAAGTCGGCAACAGATATTCGCAGCATCCGCAAGGCCGATCGGTCACGCGACAAGGCGACCGGCGCCATCGCTCCCAAGCAGAAGATCCCCGGCCGCGGCTTCCCGGTATCGGAGAGCGCAGCCAAGAGGCAGACGAAGACCCCGCTTCCGCCGAGGGCGCTGTTTAAGCCCGCAGATGAGAGGAACGTATGATGACCAGCCACGACCAGCGCTATGCTTTCTGCCGCGTGACATATTGGAAAAACAATATTGCGGCGAAATCCGATGAAGAATGGACGGTCTGCCGAGTTGGCCCGCTTGGACCGTATGGCTATGGAGAGCAGTCATTCGAGAACAACGAACAGGCAATCTCTCGCCGTGACAGCCTTATAGCCTTTCTCGAAAAGGCATACGAAAGCGGCCGTTACGATGCGAAAAAGGAGATCCGCGAAGTTCTTGGCGTGAAGGAGCCACGGTGATGACCATAGAGACGGAATTGCCGGCTGTGAAGGTGAAGGCGAAGATAACCATAAAGCTCCGTCTTCGCGATAAGCACGCCGCTGAGCTGACAAGGCAATCCCGAGCCGTCAACTACGTCTGGAATTTCTGTAACGAAACCCAAGCCAAAGCTGCCAACGATCGGCGCAAGTGGCTCTCCAATTACGATCTTCAGAAGTTGACTGCCGGCGCTGGGACTATGCTCGGCATAAGCTCTCAAACGGTCTGCAAGATATGCGAGACCTACGAAAAGTCGCGTCGTCAGAAGCGGCTTCCAAAGCTCCGATTTCGTGGAAAGCGGTCCCTCGGGTGGGTACCTTTCCATGCAAATTCCATAAGGTTCTATGGCTCTAGCTTCATCTTCCGCAGCGCGCGCTACGACGTGATGCATACCCGCAGCGAGCTTCAGCCAGGAATTAAGCTCTGCGATGGATCGTTCAATTGCGATGCCAGAGGCCGCTGGTACATCAACGTCCCGATCGAAGTTGATGTTGCTGACCAGGACTTCGCCCAAGCCGTTGGGGTCGACCTTGGTCTAAAGACCATGGCAACGCTTTCTGACGGCGGGAAGATAGAGGCACGTCCTTTCTACCGAAAGAGCGAGGAAGCACTGGCGACCAGTCAGCGCGCGAGGAAGACGAAGCGCGCCCTCGCCATACACGCAAAGGCGGCGAACCGCCGGAAAGACTTTCTCCACAAGGCCAGTTCGGCTTTGGTGAAGGAATACGGGACGATCATCGTTGGCGATGTTAGCCCGTCGAGATTGGCCAAGACCAATATGGCGAAGTCCGTGAACGACGCCGGCTGGGCAAGCTTCAAAACGATGCTCTCGTACAAGTCAATTATGAATGGCGGGCGCTTCCTTGAAGTTTCTGAGGCCTACACATCGCAAACCTGCTCGACGTGTGGGTGTCTCCCCGCGTCGAGGCCGAGAGGTATCGCAGGTTTGGCAATAAGAGAATGGGCTTGCGACGACTGCGGATCGGTCAATGACCGTGACGTGAACGCTGCCAGGAACATTCTCCGCGTCGGCTTGGACGCGCTTGTAGAAGGAGCTGCGTAAATGCGGAGCAAGCAACTCAAGGACGATCCCGGCAACGGAAGGGATGGTGAAGCCGAGCTGTGCGAGCCGGCGGCGTGGAAAGTCCAGAGGTCTGACGGCAGCTGGTTTAATACAGACAGAGACGGAGCGTCCTATTGGAAGTCAGTCGGTCGAGCGGTGCGCCCAGAATCCGCCGCCGACGAGATCGCCGCACTCCGCGCCAGATGCGAGAAGGCAGACCGCAGAATAGCGGAACTGGAGGCGGCGCTGAAGCCGTTCAACACCGGTTGGGCTGACGAAAACGGCTGGACCGATATGGCATGTCAGCACGACCGGATAGTTGACTGGTTCGGGCCATCTGACTTCCGCGCCATCCGCGCGCTTATCCCAAGGGAGGAGTAAGATGCGAAAAGGATCGAGCATCGGCTGGTTCGATGAGGGCAATACCGTCCCAGTGCAAATCAGGGAGGATGTCATCGTTAATATCGAAGGTATTCCATACGATATCACGCGGGCTGAGGCGAACAGAATTATTCGCGTGATCCTAGCCTATGTCGACGACAGCGGCGATGCGCCTCTCCTTCCACAGAAGGATGCAAGCGACGACCTGAAGGAAGAGGAAGGGGTGGTGGAATGAGCACGCTTTACACTCCGGCCACGCTTGCCAAACACTGGCACTGCTCGGAACGACATATTCGCAATTTGATGTACTCGGGACAATTGCCTTATTTCCGCCTCGGTGGGAAGTTGATGCGCATCAGGGGCGAAGATGTGGAGAATTTTCAATGCCGGCAGAATGGCGGATCACTCGACTTAGAGGCAAGCTCGCTCTCACCTTCGAAAGAGATGGAAAGCGCCACCGTTACACGCTTGCCACCGACGACCCGAGCGAAGCTTACCTCCTTGCGCCAGCCCTCTATGCAGAAGTAACCAGACCGGCCGGCAGAACTGTCGCCGATCTCTGGACCGCATATACGGCCGACAACTATGGCAAGGCCGTTCTCGAAACCATGAAGCACACATGGAAGGCGCTAGGGCCGAGATTTGGCAAGCGCCACGGCGAGAGCATCACCAAGGAAGATTGCCGCGCTCATACGGAGCAGCGCCGCAAGGAGGTTTGGCAGGGTCGCCATATATCGGACGGCACCATCCATACCGAACTAGGCCACCTGCGAACGGTCCTGAAGTGGGCTGCATCGAACAAGCTCATTGCCTTCGCGCCAGACATCGAGCGCCCGACGAAACCCGAGGCCAAAGACCGGTATCTCACCAGAGACGAGGTTTCGAAGATCCTCGCGCACGCCAAGACGCCTCATCTGAAGCTGGCAATCCACCTGATGATTGCCACAGCGGCGCGGGTGACCGCTATCCTGGAGCTGAAGTGGGATCGCGTGGATCTTTCAAGGAAGCTGATATACCTCCGCGACCCGGAAGATCCGGTAAAGCGCAAGGGCCGCGCGATAATCCCGATCAACTCAAGCCTCTTGGCCGCTCTACGAGAAGCCCAGAAAGGGTCGATGTCGGAACACGTCATAGAATGGGCTGGGGATAACGTGAAAAGCCTTAAGAGGGGCATCGCGACAGCTGCTCGGGAAGCGGGCGTTGCGGATGTGTCGGCTCACGTATTCAGGCACACGGCTGCAGTATGGCTTGCAGAAGCCGGCCGGCCTATGGAAGAAATCGCTCAATATCTGGGGCACAGCAACCCCAACATCACTCGCAAGGTGTATGCTCGATACAGCCCCGACTATCTGCGGCAATCCGCAGACGCGCTTGAAATAGGGCTATACGTAGTTCCCACTGTCACCGATGAACCTGCAAAAGAGAACAAACATGGAAAGTGATGCCGCAGTTGCCAATTACATAGGGCGCACTGCAAGGAGTTTCCGGGTTTCCGGTGGCGGGACATTCGTTGACATCGTAGGGGTCACAGGTTCAATCCCTGTCACGCCCACCATCCTAATTCACTAAAAAGCAAACGGCCTTTCGAAAAATCGAGAGGCCGTTTGCTTTTTAGATTTTCCGATCTGCACCGTCCTCATAGTGCGTGCGGCAAGCCGTTCTGCTTATTGAAGAAGTACCCGAAATGCCGAGGTTCGGTGAAACAACATTTTGGATGCATCCCTGCGTCCCGCTTCCATCCCTAATGCAACTATCTCCTTGCCGTAAAATTGCGTCGAGCGTCCGAAGCCCGTTCCGGGCAGCACCAAAGCTCCAGATCTGCTTGCCACACGTCGTCGCTAACGGATTGCGGTCGGCTCGCGCGCATTGCAGCGACGGCGCGATCGCATATGAGAACATGCTCACGCGCTCGTCACTTGCATTAGCGTATTCAAGTTTCAGCCCCTCGTTGGTCAAGCATCCAGAGCTGCCGGTTTTGTGACGGACAGATGACGAGTTTGTGACAAAACGCGTGTTATTTCAGCAACATAGCAGCCCCGCCCTGCTGTCACGATCGACATCGTTATTGCGACGCAACATGCCGCTGTGTAACTACCGCGGCGAGGCAGGCACCGGGTCAAAAGGCGCCGCTTCGCTCACACGGGTTGAAGATACGTAGGGACTGCCGATGGCAACGGTCTTCATCCTTCTGCATCTGAACTGGAGGTTATTCCATGAACATTAAGAGCCTTCTTCTCGGCTCCGCTGCAGCACTTGCAGCAGTATCCGGCGCTCAGGCTGCCGACGCTATCGTTGCTGCCGAGCCGGAACCGGTTGAATACGTTCGCGTCTGCGACGCCTACGGCACCGGCTACTTCTACATCCCGGGCACCGAAACCTGCCTCAAGATCAACGGTTACATCCGTTTCCAGGTTGATGTTGCTCCAAACGCCAGCTCGATCGGCGCCGGCGGCGGTGGTTCTGTCGCCAACGACTCGGACTGGGATGCCCGTACGCGTGGTCAGGTTCAGTTTACCGCCAAGAGCGACACCGAATATGGTCCGCTGACCGGCGTCATCGTCATGCAGTTCAATGCTGACAACGCTTCGGCCCAGAAGGCCCAGCTGGACTCCGCTTACCTCGACATCGCCGGCTTCCGCGCTGGTCTATTCTACAGCTGGTGGGACGATGGTCTCTCCGGCGAAACGGACGATATCGGTTCTCCGGTCACGCTGCACAACTCCATCCGTTATCAGTACGAAACCGACGCTTTCTACGCTGGCATCAGCGTTGACGAGCTGGAAGACAGCCCGTTCTACGATGGCGAAACCGCCAACAACGTCGGCGTTGCAGTCGGTCTCGGCGGCAAGGCTGGTGCATTCAGCTACCAGATCACTGCCGGTTACGATACCGACAACGAAGAAGGTGCCGTCCGTGCAATGGGTACGGTTGCTGTCGGTCCGGGCACGCTCGGCCTCGCAGTTGTCTACGCAAGCAACCCGAACGCCTATTACAACAAGGCTGAATGGGCGATCGCTGCTGAATACGCCATCAAGGCGACTGACAAGCTGAAGATCACCCCGGCTGTTCAGTACTACAACAACTACGGCATCACTGCTGGCGAGTTCAACGACGACGTTGACGCTTGGAAGGCCGGCGTGACGATCGACTACCAGATCGTCGACAACCTCTCCACGAAGATTTCGGTTCAGTACCTCGATCCGGACAATGCTAGCGACGTTACCTCGGGCTTCTTCCGCCTGCAGCGCGCGTTCTGATAAAGGGCTGCCGGCTAGAACAGGATGTCATCCGAAAACCGTTCACGCTTTTCTGCATCATGCCCTGGACCGGCAGCTACAAATTCCTGATCTGACTGACCTCCGATCGGGAAAGAATGGGCCTGGACTTCCCTGCCTGGGCCCATTCCCCTTGACCAGACGTGCGTCCAAGACGGCACCTCGACGAGTGCCTTGCCATTGTCGTGTCACATCGGTTCGTTGCCGATGTCCGGCAGTCTATGTCGTTGCCGGATCTTGTAACCAGCAAGCGCAACCAGCTTTTTTACTGATCTGCCGCCGATCGTCGAGCCAGCCCCGCGGCCGACAAAATTTTTTCACCTCAGCAATAACGGCGCGCCAAATTCGGACACAGAGCCATGCCATGGCGAACCGAGGGTGAGGTAATGATTCGCCTCGCCGCGATATGGGGTTTGAGATCGAAATGAAGTTATCCGCGCTTGCCGCTGCCGCCCTTTTTTCCGCGGTCCTCGCCTTGCCGGCCTCTGCCGCGCCCGCCGCACCCGCCGAGACCTTTCCTGGTGCGCCCGGCGTCATTACGCTTTCCGGCAAATGCGCCAAGCTGGTCGTCGCCAAGTTCGACGCCACCAAGGGCTGCAAGAACGAGCTTGCCAGCGTCACGCTGGCCAATGGCGTGGTGACCTTCATCTTCACCTCGGATGGCAAGGCGCTGGGCTTCCAGGGCGACGGCAGCGGCATCAAGCCTGCCTCCAACGGCAATGCCCGCCTGCCGCTCAGCCTCGTCACCACGGGTGTCGGCAACAAGATGACCGGAGAGGTCAAGGTTGCCGGCTTCTGCACCTTCGGCAATCCCTATGCCGGCAAGCCGATCGCGATCGAATGCACCGCCGAAAGCAAGGACTCCTCCTTCACCGGCAGCTTCCGCACTGGCGGCAAGCTGGTGAAGAAGGGTAAGTAGCCGCCCTCAGGCGCACCAGGCGCTGCCGGTGGCCCCTGGCTTGCGTGCCAGGCCCTCATTGATCAGCTGCGCGCCGAAAGAGCGCCCATCGCGCGAGACGACGCGCGGCGCGCCGGAGGACTCGGCCTTGCCCGCCGCATTCATGATGAAGGGTCCGGCGTTCAGAAGCGCCAGCAGCCGCGACTTTGCGGCAAAGGCCACCCGGCGCTCGCCGTCACAGCGCGCCCGGTCGACCGCCGGGCTTGCCATGTCGGCAATCACGATCTTCTCGCCTTTGTACCAGAAGACGCCACCGTCGCCGACGCAATTGATATGGGCGCCCTGCCCGCAATAGCCGAAGGCGACTGTCCTGGCTTCCGAAACAGCAGCGGAGGCCGGCGACGGCACTGCCTTTATCGGCTGGATCATTGGCGTCGGGATCGCGGCCGGCGGCAGCGGCTGCGGTACTGGGACTTTCGGCGTGGGTGCGGCAAGCGCCACCTGCTTCGGGGGCGTGTCCTTCTTGACGACAGGCCTCGGCTCCGCCGTGTCCCGTGTGATCGGCGCCGATTGCCTTGCAAGCATCGGCTGAATGCTCTTCCAATGGTCGTGGGCGACGATGCCGCCGATCGCGGCAATGCCGATCACCGCCCAGGGCAGCAATCCGCCCCCGCTGCTGCGCGCTTTGCTCTTTCCTCTTGCCGGCGCCTTGCGGCGGCCTCGTGTCGCTGTCTTGGCCATCTGTCCGATTCCCGTGAGGCGGGGATTATCGCTGCTCAATCCTTTCCGAAAGGTTGGCGCGGCGACAGGATGACGCCTGGTTCGCCGAACTTTCCTTCCAATGACCTGAACGAACCGGCGCGCACCGGAGAGGCCAACGGCACTGCCGAAACGCAAGAGGGAAAAGCTGAACAAATTCCGCGCCCAGACGTTAGCCAGCGAAAAATTCCATCTTTCTGGGGGAAAAATCCATGGATCTGATTATCGCCGACATAATACCGGCGTCGCGTATCCACTATCCCGTCATCTTCGCCCGCCTCTTCGGCGCCATCGTCTTCGGCGGGCTGATCGGTTTCGAACGTGAGGCCCGCGACCGCCCGGCGGGCTTCCGCACGCATATTCTGATCAGTCTTGCCGCTGCCCTCTTTGCCATCATCTCGATCGAGGCAGTGCACATGCCGGGTTTTACCGATGACGATCAGGTGCGCATCGATCCGCTGCGCGTCATAGAAGCCGTCACCGCCGGCGTCGCCTTCCTCGCCGCCGGCATGATAGTCTTTGCAAGAGGTCGGGTGCACGGGCTGACGACGGGCGCCGGCATGTGGCTCTCCGGCGCGATCGGCCTCGCCATGGGCTTCGGCTATTGGCCGATCGCCTTCTTCACCACGCTCGCTGCCATCTGCGTGCTCTTCGCCTTCGGCAAGCTCGAAAAATGGTTCGGCTATAATTCCGGACAGCGTGTCGATCGCGATGAACACAAATAAAAACAAAGCGCCCGGCATCACGCCGGGCGCTCGTATCACGTGTGCTTCAGTTGGTCATTCGGCTGTTGGTCGTTCAGCGCGTGTGGCCGAAGGATCGCTTTTCCCAACCAATGCCTTGCCGCCGACGGAGAGCGGCTTCTGGCGTTTGCCGATATTGATGCGTTCGTCCGCCGCCTCACGTACGGCCTGCCATTCATTTTCGTGCCGGATGAAGATCTCGCGGGGCACAAAGTTGATCGTCATATGTTTCTCACCCTGTTTCAAATCTACCGTTCGCGCCGGAGGCTTCCGGAATACCCGTTATTTCTTGGTCCCTGCATTGCCCTTGATGTCGGGGCCGCCCTTGGAAAGATCAGCGCCGGTAACATGGGCCGGCACGTGAATGTCGTGGTAGATGCCGGGCGTCAGTGTCAGGTCGACATGATGCGGCGGCAGCACCTGCGCCTTCTGCATGCGGTTCGGCTTCGCCCGCTTCATGCGGTCGGACGCCTCCGTGCGTTTGTCGGGAAGATGGGTCGAAGTGTGCATCATCGGCCTCCTTTTTAAGCTCAACCAGAGCCTAACGGGCGGGCGTCGGGATGGTTCCAAAAAAAATCACCCAATCCCGGTGTGATGACCGGCCTTGACTGGCCCGCGAAGTTCATTACCTAGAGCCTATCCCGCAGCCTTCCAGACATCGGCTGACGGGGAACTTTGGTGCCGGGCCCCTCTGGCGAGAGTTTTTACGGCGCTCTCGTGATGTCGGTACCGCCTGCAGCTTAGCCGGCGGATTTTTCATCGATGAACAAGCTCACCATGCCTGACCCGCGTGCCCGTTGTGGCGTGCCGCGTTTTTCCCATACATCGACTCTCTTCAACACGATTTGCGGCCGCGAGGTGCGGCCATGAATCAACCCGTGACCCATAACTCTTCGCTCAGCTATTTCCGCTGGGCTTTCATCGTCACTGCCCTCGGCCTCGTTCTCGGCGCGGTGCTCGGCTGGCAGACGACCGGTACGATCGGCGGCATGGCGACTGTCTTCTTCATCTGCACGGTGCTTGCGGTGCTGGAGATCTCGCTCTCCTTCGATAATGCCATCGTCAACGCCAACAAGCTGAAGGAGATGACGCCGGTGTGGCAGCAGCGCTTCCTCACCTGGGGCATCATCATCGCCGTCTTCGGCATGCGCATCGTCTTCCCGCTGGCGATCGTCGCGATCGCGGCACGGATCGGTCCCTGGGATGCTCTGGTGCTGGCCGCCCGCGAACCCGAGGAATATGCCCGCATCATGAACGATGCGCATCTGCCGATCGCGGCCTTCGGCGGCACCTTCCTGATGATGGTCGGCCTCAGCTATTTCTTCGACCACGAGAAGAAAATCCATTGGCTTCGCGGCCTGGAAAAGGTGATGGCGCGCTCGGCCACCATAAGGGGCATCGAGATCGCCTTCGTGCTCGCACTGATGCTTGTGTTCTCCTGGTTGATAGGTGGCGAGGAAGCCAGTGTCTTCGTCCATTGCGCCATCTACGGCCTGCTCACCTTCCTCGCGGTCGAGGTTGTCGGTGAGCTGCTCGATGCGTCGCAGCAGACGATGAGTGCTGCCGCCAAGGGCGGCCTCGGCGCCTTCATCTATCTGGAGGTGCTGGATGCCAGCTTCTCCTTCGACGGCGTCATCGGCGCCTTCGCCTTGACGCAGAACCTCTTCGTCATCGCGATCGGTCTCGGCATCGGCGCCATGTACGTGCGCTCGATGACGATCATGCTGGTGGAGAAGGGAACGCTTGCCGAATACCGCTATCTCGAGCATGGCGCCTTCTACGCCATCCTGATCCTCTCGGTGATCATGTATGCGCAGACCCTGGTCCATATCCCCGAGGTTATCACCGGCCTCGGCGGCGCGGCCTTGATCGGCCTGTCCCTCTGGTCGTCCATCCGCCACAACAGGCGCGAAAAGGTGGAAGATCACGGCGCCCGGCAGGAGGAGCTTCACGCCTGACGATGCAGGAAGCCGCAGTGTGCGACGCCCTTGCAGCTAAAAATAAAGCCCGCGACCATCCGGTTGCGGGCTAATTCATTCATGCATGACTTGAAGGTGTTAGCGGGAGACCTGACCGAAGGAGGCCGGGTCGATACCGAGTGTGGTGAGGTCGTTAGCGCGCGGGCGGCGACCGGCTTCGACAGCAGCGCTGACGGCGTTTGCAGCACCAAGAACGGCGAATGCGCGGCCAAAGAAGCCGGTGCGGACTGAATTGCGAACTGCGGACATTGTCCTTTTCCTCTTGCTCTATGATTGACCACTCATAGATGGCATCGCGCACAGACCTCCACAATGCTCAGAAAATCACCTCAGCCATGCAAAAACAGGAGGCCGGCGCATGTCTCCATGGCCGACCTCGAGGCAGGGGTGGGTGGTCTTTTTGTTCTTAGAGCGCCGTGCGTCCTTTCGGACGCACAAAGGACGCTCTAACACTTTGAAATCTGCGCATCGTGCTTTCCGAAAATCGGAACCGATTTTCGGGCCGATGCGCTAGTCTTCGTTTGCCGCCAGTTGCGAGAGCACCTGCCCTCTGCCGCGCAGCCGCAGGATCAGCGGGATGAGGAAGGCGGCGGCTGCAACGATGAGCAGGCCTGCCGCGATCGGCGACATCACCAGCGTCGTCACATCGCCCTGGCTGATTGCCAGCGCCCGGCGCAGCTGCTGTTCGGCAAGCGGCCCGAGGATCAGGCCGACGACGGCAGGCGCGATCGGATAGCCGAAGAGCCGCATCACATAGCCGAGCAGGCCGAAGGCGAGCAGCATGCCGAGCTCGAACACCGACGGATTGGCGCCGATCGTCCCGAGCGTCGCAAACAGCAGGATGCCGGCATAGAGCCACGGCTTCGGAACAGTCAGCAGCCGCACCCAGAGCCCGATCATCGGCAGGTTCAGCACCAAGAGCATCGCATTGGCGATGAGCAGGCTAGCGATCAGCCCCCAGACGAGCTGCGGATTGGTGGCAAACAGCAGCGGCCCCGGCTGCAGCCCGTATTGCTGGAAGCCGGCAAGCATGATTGCCGCCGTCGCCGTCGTCGGCAGGCCGAGCGTCAGAAGCGGCACCAGTGTGCCGGCGGCCGATGCATTGTTCGCCGCTTCAGGGCCGGCGACACCTTCGATCGCACCATGGCCGAACTCTTCCGGGTTTTTCGCCAGCCGCTTTTCGGTGGCATAGGAGAGGAAGGTACCGATTTCGGCGCCGCCCGCCGGCATTGCGCCGATCGGAAAACCGATCAGCGTGCCGCGCAGCCACGGTTTCCACGAGCGCGCCCAGTCCTCAGCGGTCATCCAGAGCGAACCCTTGACCGCCTCGACCTTCTCGGCGATCCGGTTGCCCTGCGCGGCGATGTAGAGCGTCTCGCCGATCGCAAACATCGCCACCGCCAGTGTCGTCACCTCGACACCGTCGAGCAGATCGGGAATGCCGAAGGTAAGCCTGGCCTGCCCCGTCTGCTGGTCGATGCCGACCATGGCGAGCGCAAAGCCGATGAACAGCGAGGTCAGACCCCTCAATGCCGAATCGCCGAAGGCCGAGGAGACGGTGACAAAGGCAAGCACCATCAGCGCGAAATATTCGCGCGGACCGAAGACCAGCGCCAGCTTGACGATATAAGGCGCGATGAAGGCAAGCCCCAGTGTGGCGATCAGGCCGGCGACGAAGGAGCCGATCGCCGCTGTCGCTAGCGCCGGTCCGCCGCGCCCGGCGCGCGCCATCTTGTTGCCCTCGAGCGCGGTGACGATCGAAGCGCTTTCACCCGGCGTGTTGAGCAGGATCGAGGTCGTCGAACCGCCATACATGCCGCCGTAATAGATGCCGGCGAACATGATCAGCGAGCCGCCGGGATCGAGCTTGTAGGTGACGGGCAACAGCAGCGCCACGGTGAGTGCCGGGCCGATGCCGGGAAGCACGCCGACGGCGGTGCCGAGCGTCACGCCGACCAGCGCATAAACCAGGTTCATCGGCTGCATCGCAACCAGGATACCCTGCCATAGAAATTCGAATGTGCTCATCTTGGTGTCCCAAGCGGCATTCCCGGCCGTGCGTTTCGCAACCGGGCGCCGCGCAAAATCAAAAGAGCTGACAGCGCGTCCCGCGCGGTCAGAAGAACAGATGTTCCAGCGGCCCGGCTGGCAGCGTCAGCTGCAGCAGCTGCGAGAAGATCGCCCAGACGACGAAGCTGAGGACGATACCAAGCGGCAGCGAGATCCAGAGCTTGCGTTTGCCGAAGCCGCGTGCCGTCAGCGCGAAGAGGATGCCTGTTGCGATCGAGAAGCCGGCGACGCGCAGGAGCAGCATCTGGCCGGCAAGACCGGCGACGATCCAGATGACGGGTGCGACTTCCTGCCGGTCGCGCTCCGGAAAATCGCCGCGCCAGGCTTCGAAGGCGGTCCATATCCCGAGACAGAAGAGGCCAAATGCCACCATTTGAGGCGCTGTCGCCGGACCGATGCGATCGTATTGCGCGATCGTTTTCAGATGCAAGGCATCCCAGGCCATCACGCCGGCGACGACGAAGAGGAAAACGGCAATGATGAACGCCGCCCAATCAGGGCGGCGCTCGGTTGCCGAGGAGGTGTTATCCTCGCTCATTGAACAAGTCCGATGTCTTTGAGAATGCTCTCAGTGGCCGAGATATCCTTTTCGAGCTGCGCCTTGAAGGCATCGCCGGACAGATAGGTGTCGGCCCAGCCCTTGGTCTTCAGCGTTTCCTGCCAGGTGGCGGAGCTGTGCAGCTTCTCGAAATCGGCGGTGACGCTTGCCACCTGTTCTGCCGACAGGCCGGGAGCAGCGGCGACCATGCGCCAGTTCTGTATGGTGACGTCGGTGCCGGCTTCCTTCAGCGTCGGGGCATCGACGCCGTCGATACGCTTTTCGCTGGAGACGGCGAGAAGGCGGAGCGTGCCTGACTTCACCTGCGATTCGAACTCGCTATAGCTCGAGACGCCGGCCGTGACCTGGCCGCCGAGAATTGCGGCGAGCGCTTCACCGCCGCCGGAGAAGGCGACATAGTTGATCTTGGTCGGATCGACACCGGAGGCCTTGGCGATCAGGCCGACGGTGATATGGTCGGTGCCGCCGGCCGAACCGCCGCCCCAGGAAACCGAACCCGGATCCTTCTTCAGCGCCGCAACAAGATCGGCCATGGTCTTGATCTCGGATGCAGCGGGAACGACGACGGCCTCATATTCGCCGGTCAGGCGGGCGATCGGCGTAACGTCCTTGAGCGTCACCGGCGACTTGTTGGTGAGGATCGCGCCGACCATGACATAGCCGCCGACGATCAGCGAATTCGGGTTGCCGGCAGCCTGGCTGCTGAACTGCGCAAGGCCGATGGTGCCGCCGGCGCCGGGAACGTTCTGGACCTGCACGTTGCCGGAGATCTTCTCCTGCTGCAGCGCGGTCTGCAGCGAACGGGCCGTCTGGTCCCAGCCGCCGCCGGGCGCGGCCGGCGCGATGATGGTGTAGTCGGCCGCATAGGCCGGCAGCGCGATGGTCGCTGCAAGAAGGGTTGCGATGAACGTATGCTTCACGATGTGTCCTCCGTCGGCGGCTGAGCAAACCGCCTGTTGTTCTCTGGGAATCGGGAGGAATGGCCGGTCAGCGGACGCAAGCGTCCTGAATGACGAGCGGAATACCCTCCCAAGGCTTCAGCTCTCCGCCTCCACGGAGAAGAAGTAGCCAAAGCGACCACAACAACCTGTCATTTAGCTGACATCGGCGAGATATCCAGAAGGAGACGACACTTTTTTGCCGTAATTGGCAGGTGCCGATCTAAATCCCGGCTCTTCATTGCCAATGGCGAGTGTATTACCCGCCGCCGAAGTACGGCTGCGAGCCTCATCCGACGAGAGGTACGGGCGGAGCGACCCAAAGCTCTGTAAAGAGGGTGATCAGGCTGAAAGCTGACGCCTTCACTGCGTCCGCAGAACCTCGTTCCAGTGCGCAATCAGCCGCGCCCGCTTCACCTGGTCGAGATAGACCATCAACCCGGGACTGACCGGCACCGGCCGCAGTTGGGCGCCCAGCAGTTCCTGCAGCGTATTGGCGGTATTCTCCCCCGCGACCTCGGGGCTGACGGCCGGGATCTGCAGCTCGCGCGCCATGATCGTCTGCCCTTCCCTCGACATGAAGAAGGTAAGGTAACGCCGACCGAGCTCCGGCTCGGCGGCGGCCTGCGGCACCAGCCCGATCCGCGACATCACCACGGTATAATCCTTCGGCAGCACGATGCCGACATCGGGATAGCGCGAGGCCCAGTCGGCCGCATAGGAGCCGAGAATATTGTAGCCGAGGACGAAGCGCCCGTCGGCAACGCGTTCGAGGATCGCCGAACTCGTCGAATAAAGCTTGACGCCGGCAGCCCCCATAGCCCCGATCACCGACCAGATGTCGCCGAACTGCTCCTGGTCGCGCGCCATGAAAAGAAAGCCGACGCCGGAACGCTCGATGTCATAGGTACCGATCCGCCCGTAGACCTCGTTGCCCTTGCGCTTCAGATAGTCGACGAATTCAGCCCGCGAACTCGGCACCGGCTCATGCGCAAAGCTCGGCTTGTGATAGACGAATACCGCCGGCTCGAAGGTCAGCGCATAGGCGGTGTTGCGCCAGTTTGCCCATTTCGGCCATGCAGCACTCATCGGCAGGTTGCTGACCTGTGCATATCCGTCGTTGGAAAGCTTCACCTGCAGGTCCATCGCCGAGGAAAAGGCGAAATCCGCCGTCTTCTTGCCGGCATCCGTCTCTCTGACGATCCGGTCGTAGATGTCGCCGGTCAGCATGTCCTCATATTTGACTGCGATATCGGGATTGGCGTCCTGGAAACCGCGGATCATCGGTTGCGCCAGCGGCTCGTCGAGCGAGGAATAAACCGTCAGCACCGGCGCATCGGCATTGCCCGACTTCGCCGGATAGAAGACCGGATCGGCGAGCGCAAAGCCCGGCCAGAACGCCAGCAGCAAGATGAAAACTCTCCTCATGCAGCAACAATGCCTGAGCGCGCCAGGAGGAGCAAGGGCTCCGGACTAGGCGCCTGCCCACTCCATCAGGGCATTCTGCGCGTGCAACAGGAAAGCCTTGGCGGCGCGGCTCCGGCAGAGCGGATGTTCCATCGCCTCGGCCGCCACCTCCTGGCCGCGCGTAACCGGCGGGCACGGCAGGAAGATCGCATCCTCCCGCAAACGATCGAGCACATCGGTCCCGATCCGGTAACCGGCAAGCGCCTCCTCGGCAGCGTCACCCGGCCATGAATCGGTGATGACGACGTCGGCATCCGATAGTTCGCCCATATCGGTGCTCACACGGAAGCGTCCATTGAGCAGCGCGGTATCGCTGATGTGCCAGCGTTCGGGATAGACCTGCACCACCTCGATCGGCAACGCGATCGATGCTTCGGCCCAGGAGCGAAGGATATTTGCGTCCGCCGCCACGCCGACCACCTTCAACCCGTCGATGGAGCCACGCCGGCTGTCGATATAGGCAAGGTCGCCGAGCGTCTCGCAAGGGTGGTTGTAGCATGTGCGCGCATTGATGACAGGCACCGGCAAGGCTGCCGCCACCGCCTTCAATGTCGCAAATTCCTTCGTGCGGATCACCAGCATGTCGAACCAGTTGCCGAGATACCCGGAGAGATCGCCGGTTTCCTCCCTGGTATTGAAGCCGATCGGCACATGCGCGCAGATGCCGCCCATCGCCTGGATGCCGAGATCGAAGGCGGTTGTATTGCGCCATCCGCCGTCATCGACAATCAGGGCGACGCGTTTGCCCGCAAGGCTCTGCGGCATCGTGCGCTCATCCCAGGCTTTGGCAAGCTCACTGGCGCGACCGATGATCGACCGAAGCCCGGCCTCCGGAATATCTTGAAACTCCAGAAAATTCCGGGCCGAACCTGTCATTCAAATCCCCGTCGGGCATGAAACGTCGCCACAATACCCTTCGCTCGCCTCATGGCAATCGCTGAAGCAACCGCGAATCACATTGCATACCGCGTTGGATATTCTCGCGTTTCGTCTTCCAATCCATGCTCCTGGGTCCGGCTCAAGCCTTAAATTGATCAGCGATCGGCTTTATGATGTCGGTTCAGAAAGTGTCGGCCAAAGCAGAACATTCCATTTTTCTCCGATGTGAATTGTCTTTTCATCACAAAGGATTAGGGATTGGCTCCGTCCTTCACCCGTTTAGAGTATTGATGAAGATCGACGACGCTATATGGTCGCGCTGCCGCGTTAAAAACGTCGAGAGCGCCCGAATTTATTATTCGGGGGACGACTCTACGCGACAAAAACTCTATGAAAAGCTAGACTAAACTGGAAAGATCCATGGGAGGGGTCATGGAACGACGACTGAGCGCTATTCTTGCTGCAGACGTCGTCGGCTACAGCCGACTGATGGGCATCGATGAATCCGGCACGTTGCAGGCGCTGAACCGCCATCGCTGCGAGCTGGTCGACATTCGTATTTCGGATTACAAGGGCCGGATCGTCAAACTCACCGGCGACGGTATCCTTGCCGAATTCCAGAGCGTGGTGAATGCGGTCGCCTGCGCCGCCGAAATCCAGCGCAGCATGGCGGCCCGCAACGAGAACGTGCCCAAGGACGAGCGCGTCGAATTTCGCATCGGCATCAATCTCGGCGACGTCGTGGTCGAGAACGGCGACATATTCGGAGATGGGGTCAATCTCGCCGCCAGGCTCGAGCGCATCGCAGCGCCGGGCGGCATCGCCGTGTCGGCCTCGGTGCGCGAGCAGGTCGGCTCGCGCCTCAATCTCGGCTTCGAATTCATTGGCGAACATATGCTGAAGAACATCCGGCAGCCCGTTCAGGTCTACACCGTCAGCTTAGCGCCGCCTTCCTCCGCCAGATTGGTCGCGCAGAACCGCAACACCTGCTTCATCGCGGTGCTGCCCTTCACCAATATGAGCGGCGATGCCGACCAGGATTATTTCTCCGACGGTATCACCGAAGACATCATCACCGATCTCTCCAAGATCTCCAGCCTGCACGTCGTGCCGCGCAATACGATCTTCACCTACAAGGGCATATCGGTAAAGGTGAAGCGCCTCGCCCAGGAGCTTGGCGTGCGCTACGTGCTCGAGGGAAGTGTGCGCATCGTCGGCAATCGCGTGCGCATTTCCGGCCAGCTGATCGACACCGCCAATGGCGACCATCTCTGGGCCGAGCGTTACGACCGCGACATGACCGACATCTTCGCCATCCAGGACGAGATCACCCATGCGATCGTCGGCCAGTTGAAGGTGCGTCTGTTGCCGGAGGAGAAGAAGGCGATCGCGACTGAGCCGACCGCTAATGTCGAGGCCTATACCTATTATCTCAGAGGCCGCCAGCTCTCTCACACCTGGACCAAATCCTATCTGGAGCTCGCAAGGCGCATGTTCTGCAAGGCGGTGGAGCTCGATCCGGATTATGCCCGCGCCTATGCCGGCATCGCCGATTGCGACGCGGCGATCCGCGATTGGGCGCCTGATGACGTGCCGCTGAGGCGAATCCTCGAGATGAGTGCTCGCGCTCTGGCGCTCGATCCTGACCTTCCCGAAGCCCACGCTTCCCATGGTCTCGCCCTGCATCAGAGCGGCTATGACGATAGGGCAGCGGCGGCCTTCGAACGTGCCCTGGCGCTCGACCCGAACCTCTTCGAGGCGAACTTCCACTATGCCCGGTTCTTCTTCATGCACGGCAACTTCGCCGAATCCGTGCAATATTTCACCCGCGCCGCCGCAATCCGCTCTGATGACTACGTCTCGCCGATCCATCTGATGTCCGCCTATCGCTCGCTCGGAAGGGTGCTGGATACGGAAAACTGGGCGCGCCTCGGTCTGTTGCGCGCCGAACGCGCCCTTAACCTCAATCCAGAAAATTCAGGCCCCGCCCATCGCGGCGCGCTGGCGCTTGCCCATCTCGGCGATGCGGCAAGGGCACGCGACTGGGCCGACCGCGCGATCGCCATCGATCCCGACGACATCGTCGCGCAGTATAATCTCGCCTGCGTCTACTCCGTCCTCGGCGACGTCGACCAGGCGATCGATCTGCTGGAGAAGCTGCTGCCGAACAGCTCCGTCTACCACATCAAATGGTTCGATAATGATTCCGATCTCGACAACATCCGCGACGATCCCCGCTTCCAGAAACTCCTCGCCGCCGCGATGACGCAGCGCGAGCGTATCGAAAGGACCGGGAGCTGAGGTCGAGCTTTTCCCGGCCGTTCACTAGCGCATCGGCCCGAAAATCGGAATCGATTTTCGGAAGGCACGATGCGTAGATTCAAAGTGTTACAGCGTCCTTTGCGCGTCTGAAGGACGCGCGTCGCTGTAAGCCTGAAAATCGCTGTGACATCCCTGCTTCATCTCTGTAATCTCCCTTGAAAAACAGGGGAAACATCCGTGCGCATCCTGCTCACCGAAGACAATATCGCGCTGGCCGACGGCCTGTCGGCGATCTTGCGCGGCACGGGCCATGCCGTCGATGTCGTCCATGACGGAGCGTCCGCCGATGCGGTCATCGCCGCTGAAAATTTCGATCTGGTGATCCTTGACCTCAACCTGCCCGAGATGGATGGGCTCGACGTGCTGCGCGCCATGCGCGCCCGACAGAACCAGGCGGCCGTCCTCATCCTGACCGCGCGCGGCACGCCGGAAGAGCGAGTGAAGGGGCTCGATCTCGGCGCTGACGATTATCTGATCAAGCCCTTCGATATCGCCGAATTCGAGGCCCGCGTGCGCGTGCTGCTGCGCCGCCAGGCCGGGCTGCGTTCGGCGACCGTCGGCTTCGGCGGCATCTCCTTCGATCTCAATTCCCGCACCTTTTCATCAGGCGCAACGCCACTCGATATTCCCGCCCGCGAACTCGGCCTGCTCGAAATCCTCTTCATGCGGGCCGGCAAGGTCGTCGCCAAGGAGGCGATCATTCAATCGCTGACGGCCTTCGACGACGACATTTCCGCAAATGCCATCGAGCAATATGTCAGCCGCCTGCGTAAGCGCCTGTCGCCGCACGGCCTGACCGTCAAGACCGCCCGCGGCATCGGTTATTATCTCGACAAGCTGCCCGAGGCCTCATGAAAGCCGCCTATTCCCTCAGGCGCCGGCTGCTCTTCTGGCTGCTCGTCTCCACCGCCGTCATCGGCACGCTGGCACTCGCCGACACCTATCGCGAGGCGGTCCAGACCTCCAATATCGTCTCCGACCGCGTGCTCGCCGGTTCCGCGCTGGCGATCGCCGAGCGCGTCGTCGTCGCCGAGGACGGCACGCTGCAGGTCGATATCCCCTATGTCGCACTTGAAATGCTGACCTCGGCCGCGCAGGATCGCGTCTTTTACCGTGTCGACGGCCCGCCGGGCCAATTCATCACCGGCTACCAGTCCCTGCCGGTCCTGAAGAAAACGCCGGGCGATGCCGCCGCCTTCGCCGACGATAGCTTTCGCGGCGAACCGATCCGCATCGCCACACTCGAACGCTCGGCCTCGACGGGCATCCGCTCGGTGCCCTTCGTGGTGACGGTTGCCGAAACCACCATCGCCCGCCGACAGCTGGCGCAGGCGATCCTCGTCCGCTCCGCACTCCGTCTCGCCTTCATGATCGCAGGCGCCGCCGTCATCGTCTGGATCTCGGTCACGGTGGCGCTCCGCCCGCTCTACAAGCTCGGCGACGCCATCGGCGAACGCAGCCCCGATGACCTGCATCCGATCAAGCAGACCGTGCCGAGCGAGGTCGAGCCACTGGTCGATACGGTAAATTCCTTCATGGTCCGCCTGCAATCGGCGCTCGATGCGCTCCGCCATTTCACCGGCAATGCCAGCCATCAGCTGCGCACGCCGCTGGCGATCATCCGCACCCAGCTTGCCCTTTCCGCCCGTGCCGGCTCGCTTGATGAGGCCCAGGCGGCAGCACTGAAGGGCGACCAGGCGGTGGCGCATGCCGAGCGTATCCTTGCCCAACTTCTGCTGATGGCCAAGATCGACGCCGCCACCGCCAAGGAGGCGTTGACCGCCTCCGCCATCGATCTCGCCGCCATTGCTCAGGAGATCACCGGCGAACAGATCCCGACGGCCGCCGTCGCCGGCATCGATCTCGGCTTCGAGGGCGAGAGCCCGGCGATGGTCCGCGCCGAGCCGCTGCTGATCGGCGAAATGCTGCGCAACCTTGCCGGCAATGCCATCGCCTATGCCGGCAAGGGAGCTGAGGTCACCGTCCGTATCATCGCCGCGTCAGAGACGATCCGCCTCGAAGTCGAGGACAACGGCCCCGGCATTCCGCCCGAGAAGCTGGAGGCGGTGCGCCGGCGTTTTTCGCGCGGCAATGATTCCGATGCGCCAGGCGCCGGCCTCGGTCTGCCGATCGTCGAAGAAATCGCCAATCTTTTCAATGCCGCACTGACGCTGGAGGCGGGTTCGGACGGCAAGGGCCTGAAAGCGGCCGTCACCTTTGCCAAGGCAGCGTAAAAGCCGACGACCTTTCCGCCTTGCTTTCTTTCGCTGCATTGCACACACTGATTTTTGGGAACAGCAAGCCGCACGACGATGCGAGCCGGATAAAAAGAGAAATATGTCGATCAAAGCCAGCATCTATCATCTGACGCATTACACCTATGATAAGCCGATCCGCCTCGGCCCACAGATTATCCGGCTGAAACCTGCCTCGCATTCGAAGACACGGGTGCTCAGCCACTCGCTGAAGGTCACGCCCTCCAACCATTTCGTCAACCTGCAGCAAGACCCTTATGGCAATTACCTTGCCCGCTATGTCTTTCCGGACCCGGTGACCGAATTCAAGATCGAGGTCGATCTCGTCGCCGACATGACGGTCTACAATCCCTTCGACTTCTTCGTCGAGGAAGAGGCAACCAAGTGGCCCTTCGGATACCCTGAAACGATCCAGGAGGATCTGTCGATCTACATGACGCCGGAGCCGGCCGGTCCGCGCCTCAAGGCGCTGCTGCCGACGCTCGACTGGTCGCCCGACCAGCCGACAGTCGATATGATCGTCGGCCTGAATGCCCGCCTGCAGAGACAGATCGGCTATGTCATCCGCATGGAAACCGGCGTGCAGACGCCGGAGGAAACGCTGGAAAGCGCCAAGGGCTCCTGCCGCGACACCAGCTGGCTGCTCGTCCAGATCCTTCGCCATCTCGGCCTCGCCGCCCGCTTCGTCTCCGGCTACCTCATTCAGCTGACGCCGGATCTGAAGGCGCTTGACGGCCCTTCCGGCACCGAAGTCGATTTCACCGACCTGCATGCCTGGGCGGAGGTCTATCTGCCTGGCGCCGGCTGGGTCGGCCTCGATCCGACTTCTGGCCTGCTGACCGGCGAAAGCCACATCCCGCTTGCCGCCACGCCGCATTATCGCAACGCCGCTCCGATTTCCGGCGGTTATTTCGGCGAGGCCGAAACCGAATTCGCCTTCGATATGAAGGTCTCGCGCGTCGCCGAGCACCCGCGCATCACCAAGCCCTTCTCCGATGAAAGCTGGGAGGAGCTCAACGAACTCGGCGAAAAAGTCGACCGTGTCCTCGAAGCCGAGGACGTACATCTGACGATGGGCGGCGAACCGACCTTCGTTTCGATCGACGATTTTCAGTCCGAGGAGTGGAACACCGCCGCGGTCGGCCCGACCAAGCGCGAAAAGGCCGACATCCTGATCCGCAAGCTGCACGAACGCTTCGCCCCCGGCGGTTTCCTGCATTATGGCCAGGGCAAATGGTATCCGGGCGAAAGCCTGCCGCGCTGGACCTTCTCGCTCTACTGGCGCCGCGACGGCAAACCGGTCTGGCAGAACCTCGACCTGGTCGCCGCCGAAGGCAAGGATACCGGCGTCAAAGCCGAGGATGCCGAAAAGCTCCTGACGGCGATCGCAAAGGAGCTGGCGATCAAGCCCGATATGGTGCAGCCGGCCTATGAGGATCCCGCTGACTGGATCATCAAGGAAGGCAGCCTTCCCGAAAATGTCGATCCGGCGAATTCGAAGCTGAAGGATCCCGAGGAGCGCAATCGCATCGCCCGCGTCTTCGCCCGCGGCCTCACGACTCCGACCGGTTACATCCTTCCGGTCCAGGCATGGAATGCCAGGGCAGCGGAAAGCCGAGTCTGGGTCAGTGAGAAATGGCGCACCCGCCGCGGCAAGATCTTCCTCGTCCCGGGCGACAGTCCGATCGGTTACCGCCTGCCGCTCGGCACGCTGCCCTATGTTCCCCCAGCGCGTTACCCCTATATCCACCCCGCCGATCCGACGATCCCGCGCGAACCGCTGCCTGATGTCTTCGTACCGGCCGGCCGGGCCATGCCGGAAGCCTCTTTCCATGCCGACGAGAGCAATCGCGGCCGGATCGAACAGACGCTCGGCGAACTCCGCGGCGCCGTGCGCACCGCCATGTCGGTCGAGCCGCGCGACGGCAGGCTCTGCATCTTCATGCCGCCGGTGGAGCGCATCGAGGATTATCTCGAGCTGATCGCCGCTGCCGAAAACGCCGCCGCCGAGCTCAAGCTTCCCGTCCATATCGAAGGTTACCCGCCGCCGCAGGACGAGCGCATCAACGTCATCCGCGTCGCCCCGGATCCCGGTGTCATCGAGGTCAACATCCATCCGGCCTCCAACTGGAAGGACTGCGTCGACATCACCACGGCGATCTACGAGGAGGCACGCGCCACCCGGCTCGGCGCCGACAAGTTCATGATCGACGGCCGCCATACCGGCACCGGCGGCGGCAACCATGTCGTCGTCGGCAGCGCCAATCCGAACAACAGCCCCTTCCTGCGCCGTCCCGACCTCCTGAAGAGCGTGGTCCTCCACTGGCAGCGCCACCCCTCGCTCTCCTACCTCTTCTCCGGCATGTTCATCGGCCCAACCAGCCAGGCGCCGCGCATCGACGAGGCTCGTCACGACAGCCTCTACGAGCTGGAGATCGCCATGGCGCAGATCGACCCCAGCCGCGGTCAGCAGCCGCTGCCCTGGCTCGTCGACCGCCTGTTCCGTAATCTTCTGACCGACGTCACCGGCAACACCCACCGTGCCGAGATCTGCATCGACAAGCTATTCTCGCCCGACGGCCCGACAGGACGGCTCGGCCTCATCGAGTTCCGCGGTTTCGAGATGCCGCCCAACGCACGCATGTCGCTTGCCCAGCAATTGCTGGTGCGCGCGCTGATCGCCCGTTTCTGGGTCAATCCAGTCGACGGCAAGTTCGTCCGCTGGGGTACGACCCTGCCTGACCGTTTCATGCTGCCGCATTTCGTCTGGGCCGACTTCCTCGACGTGCTTGCCGACCTTCGCGAAAATGGCTTCGATGTCAGCCCGGAATGGTTCAAGGCCCAGCTCGAATTCCGCTTCCCCTTCTGCGGCGAAGTCGAATACGAGGGCTCGAAGCTGGAACTGCGCCAGGCGCTGGAGCCCTGGCATGTCATGGGCGAGGAAGGCGCGCCGGGCGGCACCGCCCGCTACGTCGACAGCTCCGTCGAACGCCTTCAGGTGCGACTCGAAACCAACAATGCCTCGCGTTATACCGTCACCTGCAACGGCCGCACCTTGCCGCTGACGCCGACCGGTACATCGGGCGTGTCGGTCGCCGGCGTCCGCTACAAGGCGTGGCAGCCGGCCTCGGGCCTGCACCCCGTCCTGCCGATCAACACCCCTTTGACTTTTGACATTTATGATACATGGTCGAAGCGTTCGATCGGCGGCTGCATCTATCATGTTGCTCATCCAGGTGGCCGGACCTATGACACCTTCCCGGTCAACGGTAACGAGGCGGAAGCAAGACGGCTCACCCGATTCGAGCCGTGGGGGCATACGGCGGGCGGATACATTCCGCGCGTCGAGACGGGTTCGCCGGAATTCCCGCTGACGCTGGATCTGAGGCGGCCCGCCGGGGTTTGAGGCCGAGGGTTTGAGGCTTAAGTTTTGATGGGCAAGAAGCCGGCAGTGGAGCGCAGGGAAGAGGCAGAGGACCGCATCGCCAAGAATGCGGCCTTCGACTATGCGCCGCTTCCCGATACCGCCGATGAGATGGTCGACAACGACGGCGCCGTCCGCCCCGTCTGGCAGAATTTCCTCTCGCATCTGAGCGCAATGCCGGAAAAGGATCTCGCCGAGCGCTTCGCCCGCGCCGACCGCTATCTCCGTGATGCCGGCGTCTTCTATCGCGCCTATGGCAGCAAGGGCACCGGCGAGCGAGCCTGGCCGATCTCGCATATCCCGGTGCTGATCGACGAGCGCGAATGGCAGACGCTGTCGGCGGGCCTCGTCCAGCGCGCCGACCTGCTGGAAGCGATCATCGCCGATATCTACGGCGACAACCGGCTGGTAGAGGAAGGGTTCCTGCCGCCGGCACTGATCGCCGCCAATCCCGAATTCCAGCGCCCGCTCGCCGGCATCAAGCCGGCATCCGGCCATTATCTGCATTTCTGCGCCTTCGAAATCGGCCGCGGGCCTGACGGCAACTGGTGGGTGCTCGCCGATAGGACGCAGGCTCCCTCAGGCGCTGGTTTCGCGCTGGAAAGCCGCGTCGCGACGACCCGTGCCTTCTCGGATATCTATGCCGAAACCCCGGTCCATCGCCTTGCCTCCTTCTTTGGCGCCTTCCGGGATGCGCTTCAGGATATGAAACATTCCGGCGACGACCGTATCGCCGTGCTGACACCTGGCCCCGCCAACGAGACCTACTACGAGCACGCCTACATCGCCCGCTATCTCGGCTTCATGCTGCTCGAGGGCGAGGATCTGACCGTCGTCAAGGGCCGCGTCATGGTGCGCACTGTCGCCGGCTTAAAGCCGATCGGCGTGCTCTGGCGCCGTCTCGATTCGGCTTTTGCCGACCCGCTGGAGTTGAACCAGAATTCGCATATCGGCACGCCCGGCCTCGTGGAAGCGCTGCGCGCCGAAAGCCTCACCATCGTCAATGCGCTCGGCACCGGCATTCTTGAAACCCGGGCGCTTCTCGCCTTCATGCCGACCATCTGTCACCATCTGCTTGGCGAGGATCTGCAATTGCCCTCGATCGCTACCTGGTGGTGCGGTCAGGAGGAAGAGCGCGAGCACGTGGCAAAAAACATCGAAAAGATGGTAATCGGCCCGGCCTATTCCCGCGCTCCCTTCTTCGACGATAACGGCGAATCCGTGCTCGGCTCATCGCTGCGTGCGGCTGCCAAGGATTCGATAACCGACTGGCTGAGTTCCGACGGCCCGAAGCTCGTCGGCCAGGAAGTTGTCACGCTGTCGACCACACCCGCCTGGGTGGACGGCAAGCTCGTGCCGCGGCCGATGTCGCTGCGCGTCTTCGCCGCGCGCACCGCAAACGGCTGGCAGATCATGCCCGGCGGTTTTGCCCGCATCGGCTCCGGCGCCGATGTCGCGGCGATCGCCATGCAGTCCGGTGGTGCCGCCGCCGATGTCTGGATCGTCAGCGACAAACCGGTCGAGCGCCACACGCTGCTGCCCGCTGAAGGCAGCTTCACCCGCAACATGCCGGGCAGCCTGCCGAGCCGGGCGGCCGACAACCTGTTCTGGCTCGGCCGCTACATCGAGCGCGCCGAAGGGGCGCTGCGCATCCTGCGCGCCTGGCATGCCCGTTTCGCCGAAGCTGCCGATCCGAGCCAGCCACTGCTCGCCGACGTCTCCGATTATCTTGCCGCCGTCGATATCGATACCGCCGACGCCGTGCCGGAAACGCTGCTGCGCAACATTGACAGCGCCGTTTATTCGGCCAGCAACATCCGCGACCGTTTCTCGCCGGACGGCTGGCTGGCGCTCAACGATCTCGCCAAGACCGCCCGCCGCTTCCACGTCACCGTCGCTGCCGGCGACGACGCCAGCCACGCGATGACGATCCTCTTGCGGAAGCTTGCAGGCTTTGCCGGTCTCATGCATGAAAACATGTACCGCTTCACCGGCTGGCGGTTCCTATCGCTCGGCCGTTATATCGAACGCGGCCTGCACATGACGCGCCTGCTCGGCCACATGTCGGGCCCGGAAGCGCCTGACGGCGCGCTCGACATGCTGCTGGAGATCGGCGACAGCGTCATGACTCATCGCCGCCGCTATAACGTCAACACCGCACGGCTGACTGTCACCGACCTCTTGGCGCTCGACCCGCTCAACCCGCGTTCGGTCCTCTTCCAGGTGAACGAGATCCATCACGAGGTCGAGCAGCTGCCGAATGCCATGATCAACGGCCAGATGTCGCCCTTCTACCGCGAGGCGATGCGGCTCCATTCCGGCCTGGCGGTGATGACGCCGGAGGGCATGGGCGTCGAGGTCTATCAGCGACTGGAACGCGAGTTGGAGCAGCTCTCCGATCTGCTCGCCCAGACCTATCTCGGGTGATGGCCGTGCTCTACGATCTCTCCCTCCACATGGGTTACAGCTACGACGCGCCGGCCTCCGGCGCCCGCCATATCATGCGCCTGATGCCGCTGTCGCTGGCCAATCGGCAGCGGCTGATCGCCGGCTCGATTACCATTTCGCCCTCGCCGGACGAGCAGTCGCATTTCGTCGATTTCTTCCATCATCCCGCTACCTCCTTCCTGCTGCGCGCGCCGCACGAAACGCTCGACATTCGCATGCAGGCCCGCGTGCAGGTGGAAAGCCAGCCGATCGCCGCCGATTTCTCGCCGCTGCTTGCCAACCTGCCGGAGGAGATATCAGGCATGTGGTCGCTGGCGCCGGATTCGCCGCACCATTTCCTCGGTGACAGTCCGCGCCTCACCGAAGCGCGCGAGATCGCCGACTATGCGCGAAGCTGCGCCACGCCTGATCTGACGGCCATGCAGATCGCTCATGCGCTCTGCGCCCGCATCAACAAGGATTTCACCTACGACCCGGAAGCAACGACGGTGGACACCACGCCGCTCGAGGCGTTCAAGCTGAAGCGCGGCGTCTGCCAGGATTTCACCCATGTGATGATCCTGGCTCTCAGAAGCCTCGGCATTCCGGCCGGCTACGTATCCGGCTTCCTGCGCACCATCCCGCCACCCGGCAAGGAACGGCTGGAAGGGGCGGACGCCATGCATGCCTGGGTGCGCATCTGGTGCGGCGAGACGATCGGCTGGATCGAGCTGGACCCGACTAACAACATTCCCGCCGGCATGGACCACATCGTCGTCGCCTATGGCCGGGACTATTCCGACGTCGTTCCCGTCATCGGCGTATTGAAAAGCTATGGCGGCCACCGCGCCGTCCAGGCGGTCGACGTGATCCCGCTGAAATAATCCCAAAACTGGAAAAATCCGACGATTCGTTAAAATTGTATTGACGCCGTAAGGACGGCGGAAAGAAGCAGCATGCCTAAATCACCTCACAGGGTTTCCAGTTGGGTGAACATGATGAACACCTCCTTTTTGCATCCCTGCCTGCATCGCATGTTCAGCGATCGAGGCGGTAATTTCGGTATCATGACGGCAATCATGATCCCCGTCCTTTTCGGCGCTGCCGGCATGGCGATCCAAGTCGGCGATATGCTGCTCTCGAAACAGCAATTGCAGGAAGCCGCCGATTCGGCGGCGCTCGCAACCGCGACCGCACTAGCGAACGGCACCATCCAAACGTCGCAGGCAGAAACATTTGCACGGAATTTCGTGGCGGGACAGATGGCGAATTACCTGCAAAGCGGAACCGATATCAAGAACACGACGGCCGTTAATGTCCAGGCAACGACATCAGGCAAGTCGACATCCTACCAGGTAACGGTTACGCCGAGTTACGACCTCACTGTCAACCCGCTCATGCAGGCGGTCGGCTTCAAGACACAGCATCTCTCGACCTCGGGCACGACGGTCGGCGGCCATTCCCAGACTCAAGGCTCGATCTCGATGTATCTCGCGCTCGACAAATCAGGATCGATGGGAGAGAACACGGCGACTGTCAATGTGGATGACCCAACAGAAACCTACACCTATGACTGCAACCTCCACTACAACAGCAAGAAAGATAAGTGGGTTTACGACAAATGCACGGGCAGCCGCACAAATTACTACACCAAAATAGAGGCGCTGAAGCTCGCTGCCGGCAATCTTTTTGGTCAACTCAATAGCGCGGATCCCAATGCCGAATATGTGCGCACAGGCGCGGTATCCTACGATATCAATCAATACCCAGCCAGCAGTCTCGCCTGGGGGACTGTCGGCGTCTCAAGCTATGTCAATGCGCTTCAGGCAAATGGCGGCACAAATTCCAGCGGCGCAATGGCCACAGCCTCCTTGTCCTTAACTGCCAAGAACGCTGCGGGAAACGACGCCGAGGACGCCATTCACAAACAGAAGACCGGACAAATACCCAAAAAATACATTGTCTTCATGACGGACGGCGACAACAACAACGATAGTAGTGGCGGCCGCTCTTACGACACCCTGACAAAGACGACATGCGATAACGCCAAGTCCAAGGGCATCGAAATCTATACAATCGCCTTCATGGCGCCCGCGGGCGGACAGGCGTTGCTGGATTATTGCGCCTCCGATGACGCTCACTACTTCCAAGCGGAAAAAATGGAAGACCTCCTCGCTGCCTTCAAGGCGATCGGGGCGCAGGCTTCCGCTCAGGTGACACGTCTGACGAACTGACGATACCGCCGAGAACAGGGCACAGAAAAGCCGCACCGGAACAAACCGGAGCGGCTTTTCCTTGTGCTCGTTCGGCGCATCAGATCGGGAAAAGCGATTGAAATCAACCCCCTCGACCCGCGTGGATATGAAGGTTTCGCAAATTTTTCGTTTGTCCAAATCCTTTGTTGCAAGTGCTTAGTAACGATGCATAAACTGTTGGCGGCGCAAGCGACAAATTGATTGAATCAGGCATAACCTCCTGAAACCAAATTAAAATTGGCGAGACCTGACGATGAACACTGTTTCCAAGCCGATCATCCCCTCCCCCGCCCCTCGCAGTTCAAGGCCGGAAATTCTCGCTGAAGAAATTATCGAACGTCTGACCTACCGCATCGGCAAGGATGCCAAGGTGGCAAAGCCGCATGACTGGCTGACCGCGACCATCCTGGTGGTGCGCGACCGCATCATCGACAAGTGGATGGCTTCCACCCGCGAGGTTTATGCGACCGGCGCCAAGCGCGTCTACTATCTTTCTCTCGAATTCCTGATTGGCCGCCTGATGCGCGACGCCATCTCGAACCTCGGCCTGATGGAGGAGGTGCGTGATGCGCTCGCCTCGCTCGGCGTCGACGTCAACGTCATTGCCGGCCTGGAACCGGACGCCGCACTCGGCAACGGCGGCCTCGGCCGCCTGGCTGCCTGTTTCATGGAGAGCATGGCGACGGTCGAGGTTCCGGCCTATGGCTACGGCATCCGCTATGTCCACGGCCTCTTCCGCCAGCAACTAGCCGACGGCTGGCAGGTGGAACTGCCCGAAAACTGGCTTGCCCACGGCAATCCCTGGGAATTCGAGCGCCGCGAAAGCGCCTATGAAATTGGCTTCGGCGGCGCCGTCGAATTCATCACCACCCACGACGACCAGCCGCGCTACGTCTGGAAACCGGCCGAGCGCGTCATCGCCGCCGCCTTCGACACGCCGGCCGTCGGCTGGCGCGGCAAGCGCGTCAACACGCTGCGCCTTTGGTCGGCGCAGCCGATCGATCCGATCCTGCTCGATGCCTTCAACGCCGGCGACCACATCGGGGCGCTGCGCGAAAGCAACAAGGCCGAAAGCCTGACCCGGGTTCTCTATCCTGCCGACGCCACTCCGGCCGGCCAGGAACTGCGCCTGCGCCAGGAATTCTTCTTCTCGTCGGCCTCGCTGCAGGACATCCTGCGCCGCCATCTGCAGCAATATGACGATTTCACCTCGCTGCCGGACAAGGTGGCGATCCAGCTGAACGACACTCACCCCGCCGTCTCGGTCGCTGAACTCGTACGTCTGCTCTGCGACGTACACGGGATGGATTTCGACCAGGCCTGGGACATCACCCGCCGCACCTTCTCCTATACTAACCACACGCTTCTGCCCGAAGCGCTGGAAAGCTGGGCGGTACCGCTGTTCGAGCGTCTGCTGCCCCGCCACATGCAGATCATCTATGCGATCAATGCCAAGATCCTGATCGACGCCCGTAAGGGCAAGAATTTCTCCGATGGGGAAATCCGCTCGATCTCGCTGATCGATGAAAGCGGTGATCGCCGTGTGCGCATGGGCAACCTCGCTTTCGTCGGCTCGCATTCGATCAACGGTGTCTCGGCCCTGCACACCGACCTGATGAAGGTCACGGTCTTCGCCGACCTGCACAAGCTTTATCCCGACCGCATCAACAACAAGACCAACGGCATCACGCCCCGCCGCTGGCTGCAGCAGTGCAATCCCGGCCTCACCGGCCTGATCCGCGAAGCGATCGGCGACGAATTCCTCGATGATGCCGAGAAGCTGCGTGCGCTCGACGTGCATTCCTCCGATCCGGCTTTCCAGCAGAAATTCGCAGCGATAAAACGCGCCAACAAGGTGGCACTCTCCAACCTCGTCGCCAGCCGCATGGGCGTGAAGCTCGATCCATCGGCGATGTTCGACATCCAGATCAAGCGCATCCACGAATACAAGCGCCAGCTGCTGAATATCATCGAGGCCGTCGCGCTCTATGACCAGATCCGCTCGCATCCGGAGCTCGACTGGGTGCCGCGCGTGAAACTCTTCGCCGGCAAGGCGGCGCCGAGTTACTACAATGCCAAGCTCATCATTAAGCTGATCAACGACGTCTCCCGCACGATTAACAACGACCCGTCGGTACGCGGCCTGCTGAAGATCGTCTTCGTCCCGAACTACAATGTCTCGCTCGCCGAAGTCATGGTTCCGGCCGCCGATCTCTCTGAGCAGATCTCGACCGCCGGCATGGAAGCATCCGGCACCGGCAACATGAAGTTCGGCCTCAATGGCGCGCTGACGATCGGCACGCTCGATGGCGCCAATGTCGAGATGCGCGACAATGTCGGCGAGGACAACATCGTCATCTTCGGCCTCAAGGCCGACGAAGTCTCGAAGGTCCGCAGCGATGGCCACAATCCGCGCGCCATCATCGAGGGATCACGCGAACTCGCCCAGGCGCTTGCCGCCATCGGCTCCGGCGTCTTCTCGCCCGATGACCGCAACCGCTATACGTCGCTGATCGACGGCATCTATTCGCACGACTGGTTCATGGTCGCCGCCGATTTCGACGCCTATGCCCAGGCCCAGCGCGAGGTCGACCAGATCTGGACCAACCAGTCCGCCTGGTACACCAAGACGATCAACAATACGGCACGGATGGGCTGGTTCTCTTCCGACCGGACGATCAGGCAATATGCAAACGAAATCTGGAGAGCCGGATGAAAACGCCGAAAACCGTCCCTGAAGTAAAGCTTTCCTGGGAAATTTCGGCAGATGAAATCACGGCAATCCTTGCCGGCTCGCATTCCAATCCCTTTGCCGTCCTAGGTGTGCACCAGGCCGGCGACGCCTTCGTCGCCCGGTGCTTCATCCCGGGCGCGGAGGAAGTGACCACCATGACGCTCGACGGTGGCGTCATCGGCGAACTGAAGCAGCTTCACGTCGACGGCTTCTTCGCCGGCCCAGTTTCCCTCACAAAGGTCCAGCCGGTGCGTTACCGCGCCCGGCGCGGCGATGCCGAATGGGCTGTTACCGATCCCTACAGCTTCGGTCCGGTGCTCGGACCGATGGACGATTATTTCGCCCGAGAGGGCTCGCACCTGCGACTATTCGACAAGATGGGCGCTCACCTCATCAAGCATGACGGCGCCCAGGGCATCCATTTCGCCGTCTGGGCGCCGAACGCACAGCGCGTCTCGGTCGTCGGTGATTTCAACAATTGGGACGGCCGCCGCCACGTGATGCGCTTCCGTGCCGACAGCGGCATCTGGGAAATCTTTGCCCCTGATGTACCGATCGGCGTTGCCTACAAGTTCGAGATCCGCGGCCAGGATGGCGTATTGCTGCCGCTGAAGGCCGATCCCTTTGCACGGCGCAGCGAGCTGCGACCGAAGACCGCCTCGATCACCGCCGCCGAGCTGGAGCAGGAGTGGGAAGACGGGGCCCATCTGAAGCACTGGCGCGAGACCGACAAGCGCCGCCAGCCAATCTCGATCTACGAGGTGCATGCCGCCTCTTGGCAGCGCCGGCAGGACGGCACGATGCTGTCCTGGGACGAGCTCGCCTCCAGCCTTATCCCCTATTGCGCCGACATGGGCTTCACCCATATCGAATTCCTGCCGATCACCGAGTACCCCTACGATCCCTCCTGGGGTTACCAGACGACCGGCCTCTACGCGCCGACCGCCCGTTTCGGCGAGCCGGAGGGTTTTGCCCGTTTCGTCAACGGCTGCCACAAGGTCGGAATCGGCGTCATCCTCGACTGGGTGCCGGCGCATTTTCCGACCGACGAACACGGCCTCGGCTGGTTCGACGGCACGGCACTCTATGAGCACGAAGACCCGCGCAAGGGCTTCCATCCGGACTGGAGCACGGCGATCTACAATTTCGGCCGCACCGAGGTCGTTTCCTATCTCGTCAACAACGCGCTCTACTGGGCCGAAAAGTTCCACCTCGACGGCCTGCGTGTCGATGCCGTCGCCTCGATGCTCTACCTCGATTATTCGCGCAAGCACGGCGAATGGATCCCGAACGAATATGGCGGCAACGAGAACCTCGAAGCGGTCCGTTTTCTGCAGGATCTCAACATCCGCATCTACGGCAAAAATTCCAACGTCATGACCATCGCCGAGGAATCGACCTCCTGGCCGAAGGTCTCGCAACCCGTCCATGAAGGCGGCCTCGGCTTCGGCTTCAAGTGGAACATGGGCTTCATGCACGACACGCTGAGCTACATGAGCCGCGATCCCATCTATCGCGGGCACCATCACAACGAACTCACCTTCGGCCTGCTCTACGCCTATTCGGAAAATTTCGTCCTGCCGCTCTCGCATGACGAGGTTGTGCACGGAAAAGGCTCGCTGATCGCCAAGATGCCGGGCGACGACTGGCAGAAGTTCGCCAATCTGCGCGCCTACTACGCCTATATGTGGGGCTATCCCGGCAAGAAGCTGCTGTTCATGGGCCAGGAATTCGCCCAGTGGAGCGAGTGGAGCGAAGAGAAGGCACTCGACTGGAACCTGCTTCAATATCGTATGCACGAGGGCATGCGGCGCCTGGTGCGCGACCTCAATTTCACCTATCGCAGCAAGCCGGCACTGCATGAGCGTGACTGCGAGGGCGAAGGTTTCGAATGGCTGGTCGCCGACGACCACCAGAATTCCGTCTTTGCCTGGCTGCGCAAGGCGCCGGGCCAGAAGCCGGTCGCCGTCATCACCAATTTCACCCCTGTCTATCGCGAGAATTACTCGATCCGCCTGCCGTCCGCAGGCCGCTGGCGGGAAATCCTGAACACCGATGCCGACATCTACGGCGGCAGCGGCAAGGGCAATGGCGGGCGCGTGCAGGCCGTCGATGCCGGCGGCGACATCACCTGCTCGATCACCCTGCCGCCCTTGGCGACAATCATGCTTGAACCTGAAAATTAGTGACTGGTGGGAGGAGAAAATGGTAGAAAAGCGCGTTCAGCCACTTGCCCGCGATGCAATGGCTTATGTTCTGGCGGGCGGTAGGGGGAGCCGTCTCAAGGAACTCACCGACCGGCGTGCCAAGCCGGCCGTCTATTTCGGCGGCAAAGCCCGCATCATCGATTTCGCCCTGTCGAACGCCCTGAATTCCGGCATCCGCCGCATTGGCGTCGCGACGCAATACAAGGCGCATTCGCTGATCCGTCACATGCAGCGCGGCTGGAACTTCTTCCGCCCCGAGCGCAACGAGAGCTTCGATATTCTGCCGGCCAGCCAGCGCGTCTCCGAGACGCAATGGTATGAAGGCACGGCCGACGCCGTCTATCAGAACATCGACATCATCCAGGATTACGGCGTCGAATACATGGTCATTCTTGCGGGCGACCACGTCTATAAGATGGACTATGAATGGATGCTGCAGCAGCACGTCGATTCGGGCGCTGACGTCACCATCGGCTGCTTGGAAGTGCCGCGCATGGAAGCGGTCGGCTTCGGCGTCATGCATGTCAACGAGAAGGACGAGATTATCGCCTTCGTCGAGAAACCGGCCGATCCGCCGCCCATTCCCGACAAGCCGGATTTCGCCCTCGCCTCGATGGGCATCTACGTCTTCCACACCAAGTTCCTGCTCGACGCGCTGCGCCGCGACGCCGCCGACCCGGCCTCGAGCCGCGACTTCGGCAAGGACATCATCCCCTATATCGTCAAGAACGGTAAGGCGGTCGCCCACCGCTTCGCCAAGTCCTGCGTCCGTTCCGATTTCGAGCACGAGCCCTATTGGCGCGACGTCGGCACGATCGACGCCTATTGGCAGGCCAATATCGACCTGACGGCGATCGTTCCCGAACTCGACATCTACGACAAGTCCTGGCCGATCTGGACCTATGCAGAGATCACCCCGCCGGCAAAATTCGTCCATGACGACGAGGATCGCCGCGGCTCGGCCACCTCCTCCGTTGTGTCAGGTGACTGCATCATCTCTGGCGCCATGCTCAACAATAGCCTGCTCTTCACCGGTGTCAGGGCCAATTCCTTCTCCAAGATGGAAGGTGCGGTCATTTTGCCGAACGTGAAGATCGGACGGCGCGCGCAGCTCAAGAATGTGGTGATCGACCATGGTGTCGTCATTCCGGAAGGCCTGGTCGTCGGCGAGGATCCCGAGCTCGATGCCAAGCGCTTCCGGCGGACGGAAAGCGGCATCTGCCTGATCACGCAACCGATGATCGACAAGCTGGATATCTGACGTATGAAAGTTCTTTCGGTTTCGTCCGAAGTCTTCCCTTTGATCAAGACAGGGGGTCTGGCCGATGTGTCCGGCGCCCTGCCGATTACTCTGAAAGCCTTCGGGGTCGAGACCAAGACCCTGCTGCCCGGCTATCCCGCCGTCATGAAGGTCATTCGCGACCCAGTCGTCAGGCTCGAATTCCCCGACCTGCTCGGTGAGCGGGCGACCGTGCTCGAGGTTGAGCACGAGGGGCTCGATCTGCTCATCCTCGATGCGCCGGCCTATTACGACAGGCCGGGCGGGCCCTATCTCGATCCGCTCGGCAAGGACTATCCGGACAACTGGCGCCGTTTCGCCGCTCTGTCGCTTGCCGCCTCCGAGATCGCCGCCGGCCTGCTGCCCGGCTGGCGGCCGGATCTCGTCCACACCCACGACTGGCAGGCGGCGCTGACCTCGGTCTATATGCGTTATTACCCGACGCCGGAACTGCCGAGCGTGCTGACCATCCACAACATTGCCTTCCAGGGCCAATTCGGTTCAGAGATCTTTCCCGGCCTGCGCCTGCCTGCCCATGCCTTCGCCACCGAAAGCATCGAATATTACGGCACTGTCGGCTTCCTCAAGGGCGGTCTGAAGACGGCCCATGCGATCACCACGGTCAGCCCGACCTATGCCGATGAGATCCTGACGTCGGAATTCGGCATGGGGCTGGAGGGCGTCATCGCCAGCCGCATCGACGATCTGCACGGCATCGTCAACGGCATCGACACCGATATCTGGAACCCGGCGACCGATCCTGTCGTCCACACCCATTACGGCCCGACGACGCTGAAGAACCGCGAGGAGAACCGGCGCTCGATCGCCGAATTCTTCCATCTCGACAATGACGACGCCCCAATCTTCTGCGTCATCAGCCGTCTGACCTGGCAGAAGGGCATGGATATTGTCGCCAACGTCGCCGATGAGATCGTCGCCATGGGCGGCAAGCTCGTCGTGCTCGGCTCCGGCGAAGCCGCGCTTGAAGGCGCGCTGCTCGCCTCCGCCAGCCGCCATCCCGGCCGCATCGGCGTCTCGATCGGCTATAACGAGCCGATGTCGCACCTGATGCAGGCCGGCTGCGACGCGATCATCATCCCCTCGCGTTTTGAGCCCTGCGGCCTCACCCAGCTTTACGGCCTGCGTTACGGCTGCGTGCCGATCGTCGCCCGCACCGGCGGGTTGAATGATACCGTGATCGACGCCAATCACGCCGCACTTGCAGCGAAAGTCGCAACCGGCATACAATTTGCCCCCGTGACGGAAACGGGCATGCTACAGGCAATCCGCCGTGCGATGCATTTTTACCAGGACCGAAAACTCTGGACCCAATTGCAAAAGCAGGGCATGAAATCGGATGTCTCCTGGGAGAAGAGCGCCGAACGCTACGCTGCCCTCTATTCAAGCCTCGTCTCGAAAGGCATGTGACCTAAAATGATCAAGTCCGTCTCCACCACCCCCTATCTGGACCAGAAACCCGGCACGTCGGGCCTGCGCAAGAAGGTTCCGGTCTTCCAGCAGCCGAACTATGCGGAGAACTTCATCCAGTCGATCTTCGATTCGCTGGAAGGCTACCAGGGCAAGTGCCTCGTCATCGGCGGCGACGGACGCTACTATAATCGCGAAGTCATCCAGAAGGCGGTCAAGATGTCCGCGGCCAATGGCTTCGGCAAGGTCATGGTCGGCAAGGGCGGTATTCTGTCGACGCCGGCCGCCTCTCACATCATCCGCAAATACAAGGCTTTCGGCGGCATCATCCTCTCCGCCAGCCACAATCCCGGCGGCCCGACCGAAGATTTCGGCATCAAATACAACATCAACAATGGCGGCCCGGCGCCGGAAAAGATCACCGACGCGATCTATGCGCGCTCCAAGACGATCGACAGCTACAAGATCGCCGATTTCGCCGACGTCAATCTCGACCGCATCGGCAAGGACGAGCTTCCCGGCGGCACGATTCTCTCGGTCATCGACCCGGTCGAGGACTATGCCGCGCTGATGGAAGAGCTGTTCGATTTCGGCGCCATCCGCAATCTGATCAGCCTCGGCTTCCGCATTGCCTTCGATGGGATGAGCGCCGTCACCGGCCCCTATGCCAAGGAAATCTTCGAAAATCGTCTCGGCGCTCCCTCGGGTTCGGTGCGCAATTTCATGCCGCTGCCGGATTTCGGCGGCCATCACCCGGACCCGAACCCGGTGCACTGCAAGGAGCTCTTCGATGAGATGATGGGCGATGACGCGCCCGATTTCGGCGCCGCTTCCGACGGCGACGGCGACCGCAATCTCATTATCGGTCGTGGCATCTTCGTCACGCCTTCCGACAGCCTGGCGATCCTCGCCGCCAATGCCAATCTCGCGCCCGGCTATTCCGGCGGCCTTGCCGGCATCGCCCGTTCGATGCCGACATCGGGTGCTGCCGACCGCGTCGCCGAAAAGCGCGGCATCGGCATGTACGAGACGCCGACCGGCTGGAAGTTCTTCGGCAACCTGCTCGACGCCGGCATGGCGACGATCTGCGGTGAGGAAAGCTCCGGCACCGGCTCCAGTCACGTCCGCGAAAAGGATGGCCTCTGGGCCGTGCTGCTATGGCTGAACATTCTTGCCGTGCGCGGCGAGAGCGTCGCCGATATCGTCACCCAGCACTGGCAGACCTACGGCCGCAATTATTATTCGCGCCATGATTACGAAGGCCTCGACACCGATGCGGCGAACGGCCTGGTGGATAATCTCCGCAGCCAGCTTCCCACCCTGCCCGGCAAGAGCTTCGGCAGCCTGAAGGTGGAGAAGGCGGACGACTTCGCCTATCACGATCCGATCGACAAATCGGTGAGTGACCACCAAGGTGTCCGTGTGCTCTTCGAGGGCGGTTCGCGCGTCGTCTTTCGCCTGTCCGGCACCGGCACGTCTGGCGCAACCTTGCGTGTCTATATCGAGCGCTACGAGCCGGATTCGACTCGCCACAACATCGAAACGCAGGAAGCGCTCGCCGATCTGATCGCCGCCGCCGAAAGCATAGCCAGCATTCGTGAACGCACGGGACGCGATGCGCCAACCGTGATCACCTGATCCGGGGGGGAAACATGCGGGGAAGCAGTTCGGCGCAGGCCGGCGCGATCGTCTTCGAGACCGGCGTCGAATTTGCCGTGTGGTCGCATCATGCCGCACAAATCGAACTCTGCCTCTTCGAGGATGACGGCCACAGGGAATTCGCGCGCCTGCCGATGGCGCGCGACAGCAACTACTTCCATCATCTCTTTGTCGACGGACTGAAGGAGGGCGCGCGCTACGGCTATCGCGCCGACGGTATCTATGCGCCCGATAACGGCCTCTGGTACGATCCTTCCAAACTGCTGATCGATCCCTACGCCAAGGAGATCGACAGGCCGTTCCGCTACGATCCCCGCCTCGGCATCTATGGCGAGGACAGCCAGGATCTGATGCCGAAGGCGATTGTCACCACGGATACCCGAGCCGCGATCGGCAAGCCGCTGTTCAAGCCGGGCGGCTTTATCTATGAGGTGGCGGTGCGGCCCTTCACCATTCTTCATCCCGACGTACCGGAGGCTCAACGCGGCACGGTCGCAGCGCTTGCCCATCCTTCCGTCGTCGCGCATCTGAAGCGGATCGGTGTCGACGCTGTCGAACTAATGCCGATCACCGCCTGGATCGACGAACGCCATCTGCCGCCGCTCGGCCTCACCAACGGCTGGGGCTACAATCCCGTCGCCTTCATGGCGCTCGATCCGCGGCTCGTCCCCGGCGGCATGACGGAGCTGCGCGAGACGGTCGCGGCCCTCCATGCCGAAGGTATCGCCGTCATCCTCGACCTCGTCTTCAATCATACCGGCGAGAGCGACCGTTACGGCGCGACGCTGTCGCTGCGCGGCCTCGACAACCTGCATTATTATCGCCACGCTCAGAATTGCCCGGGCGAACTCGTCAACGACACAGGCACCGGCAACACGCTCGCCTGCGATCATCCCGAAGTTCGCCGCCTCGTGATCGACAGCCTGCGCCATTTCGTGCTCAACGCCGGCGTTGACGGTTTTCGGTTCGATCTCGCCCCCGTGCTCGGCCGCACCGCGACGGGCTTCGAACGCGACGGAACACTGGCCGCGATCCTCTCCGACGATGTGCTTGCCGACCGGATCATGATCGCCGAACCCTGGGATATCGGCCCCGGCGGCTACCAGCTCGGCAATTTCCCGCCGCCCTTCCTTGAATGGAATGACCGGGTTCGCGACGACCTGCGCTGCTACTGGCGCGGCGACGATTGGAAGACCGGCGCGCTGGCAACCGCACTCGCCGGCTCCTCCGACATCTTCTCCCGCAACGGCGGCAAGGAAACGCGCAGCGTCAATTTCCTCGCCGCCCATGACGGCTTCACGCTGATCGATCTCGTCTCCTACGCCGGAAAGCACAACGACGCCAACGGCGAACACAATCGCGACGGCCATAACGAGAACCATTCCTGGAACAATGGTGTCGAAGGCGAAACCGTCTATCCGACGATCCGCAAGCGCCGCCGGGACGATGTGATGGCGCTGATCTCAACGCTCTTTGCCACCCGCGGCAGCATCATGCTGACGGCGGGCGACGAGGGCGGCCGCAGCCAGCACGGCAACAACAACGCCTATTGCCAGGACAACGAGATCACCTGGCTGGACTGGAAGGCGTTGGACAGGGATCTCATTGCCCACACCGCCTTCGTTGCCGGGCTGCGCCGCCGCTTCACCGTTTTCTCCGAACCGGGCTTCCTGTCAGGAAACGGCGATGTCGAATGGATTTCGCTCTCCGGTGAGCCGATGACCGTTGCCGAATGGGAGACGCCGTCGCTCTCCACCCTCGGCATGCTGTTGTCGACCGGTGACCGCTCCTCTCGCGGCGGGCAGACCCGGCTCGGTGTGCTTTTCAATCGCTCGGGGAGCCGCCAATTTTTCACGCTGCCTTCTGAGGGCGAACCGGACTGGCGCCAGTTGGCCCCGGATGGAGTGAAGAAAACCGGTGGCCGCGCAATCGTCGAGCCGCGCTCGATTGCCTTTTTCGTAGAAAATTGACCGCCTCCCCTCGCTTGCGCAAATCCTTGTCGCAATCGTCACAAATGCACGATAAGGCTTTGCCGCGGCGGCTAATTTCACGAGGAATTCATGGTCACGGAAATTTCTCTCTCCGACGTGCGGGGATTGATCGGCATGGAGACGGGCCTTTCGGATTGGGTCACCGTCGACCAGACGATGATCGACGCCTTCGCGTCGGCGACCGACGACCATCAGTTCATCCACGTCGATCCTGAGCGCGCGGCGGCCGAGAGCCCGTTCGGCGGTACCATCGCCCACGGCTTCCTGACCCTGTCTCTGCTGTCGACGATGAACTACAACTGCCTGCCGAAAGTGCGCGAACAGACCCTCGGCATCAATTACGGCTTCGATCGCGTCCGCTTCATGACGCCGGTGAAAAGCGGCGCCCGTGTCCGCGGCCGGTTCCTGCTTTCCGAAGCCCGCTTCCGCGGCGCCGGCATGCTGATGACCACCTATGACGTCACGATCGAGATCGAAAACGAGAAGAAGCCGGCGCTGACGGCAAAATGGATCACCATCATCCAATTCGACCCGAAGGACCGTCCCGAGGACGTCTGAACAAGACTGCTTTTGTTACTCGGCTGAATTGAACACGGCTTCGAGAGCGTGTCCGTCGAGATCCATGACGAACGCAGCATAATAGTGTTCACCGTAATGGGGCCGCAGGCCGGGGCGGCCATTGTCACTGCCGCCATGCGCGATTGCCGCCGCATGAAACCGATCGACCGCCTGCCGATTCGGAGCAGCAAATGCGAGATGAAAGCCGGGACCGGGCGCACGCTGGCCATCCGGGCGATGCTTGATCGCCAGTTTATCTCCGCCGCCGGGAAGGCCGTAGCCGACGGCCTGCCCCGTTTGTCCCGGCCTGATATCGTCCCAGACCCTGACATAACCGAGCGCGGCGAGGGCGGCATCGTAAAATGCCGCAGACCACTCGATGTCGGAAACGCCGAGGGAGGCATGGTGCAGCATTCGCTTACTCCTTGAATGAGCACACGCCCGCGATGGCTGAGACTCAGTGCCCCGCGTCTTCAGCCGCCTCGTTCAGCAGCCCGAAGACATAATCCGAAAACGACCGCCAGCACTCCACTCGGAACGTGTCTTCTTCCGTACGGAAAAGAACGATTTCCGCTTTGCCGAACACCGTGCGCGATGCAGCCCCTACCGGAAAGGAAGAAAGCGACAGATCCTGCGGGCAACCGGCCGAAAGCGTCGCCTCCGAACCCGGTCCCGAGACGATGATCGCGACATTGCGGTGGGAAACGTCGGTCGCCGAATGCAGCGTGCCGGCACCGGAAAGTGTTGCCATCAGATCGGCGCCGGCCTCGTCGATCACCAACCACTCGTCCGGCCCAATCCAGAGCGCCGATCGGGCGCCGGCCCGGCCGGATGTCTTCGGGGCATCCGGCAGCGCCAGGCCGAGAGCAGAGGAAAGTGCTGCAAGCGATTCCGCCGGCGCGCGCAGCGCCACCCGGCTGGCAGTGGGAGCGGTCGTCAGCCGCACCGCTGCGGAGCCGCCGAAACGTCCGGCAAGCGCCGGTTTGCGAATTGCGACATCAGCCATGGATGCGGCCCCCTTCCTTGTCAAAGAATACCAGATCCGTCACTTCGACGGCGATCGTCCGGTCCGGCATCGGCACATAGAGCGTCTCGCCCATCCGCGCCCGGCCGCCGGCGACGAGCGCAAACGCGATCGACCGGCCGCAATTTTCCGACCAATAGGCCGATGTGACGTGGCCGAGCATGGTCATCGGCTTCGGCTCGTTCGGGCTCGCGACGATCTGCGCGCCTTCTTCGAGCACCAGCTTCGGATCTTTGGTGACGAGGCCGACGAGCTGCTTGCGTCCGTCCCTGACGAGGTCCGGCCGCTTCAGCCCGCGAATGCCGACGAAATCCGTCTTTTTCTTCGAAACCGCCCAGGAAAGTCCGGCGTCATCGGGGGTCACGGTCCCATCGGTATCCTGCCCGACGATGATGTAACCCTTCTCGGCGCGAAGAACGTGCATCGTCTCCGTACCGTAGACGCAGGCACCGAGCGGTTCGGCATTGGCCCAGACCGCTTCGAGCACCGACTGGCCGTAATCGGCCGGCACATTGATTTCGAAGCCGGTTTCGCCGGTGAAGGAGACGCGGAAGAGCCGTGCCGGCACCCCGCAGACCGTGCACTCGGCAACGCTCATATGCGGGAAGGCTTCGTTCGAAAGATCGAGTCCTTCGACCAGCGGCGCGACGATCTCGCGCGCCTTCGGTCCCTGCACGGCGATGACAGCCCATTGTTCGGTTACCGAGGTCAGCCAAACCTTCAGATGCGGGAATTCCGTCTGCAGGTAATCTTCCATGTGATGGAGAACACGCGGCGCGCCGCCGGTCGTCGTCGTCACATGAAAACGGTCGTCCGCCAGGCGTCCGACAACGCCGTCGTCATAAACGAAGCCGTCCTCGCGGGTCATGATACCGTAGCGGGCCTTGCCGGGCTTCAGCGTATCCCAGGCATTGGTGTAGATGAGGTTTAGGAATTCCGCCGCATCCGGTCCCACCACCTCGATCTTGCCGAGCGTCGAGGCGTCGAAGATACCGGCCGCCTCGCGTGCCGTCCGGCATTCGCGAGCGACCGCCTGGTGCATGCTCTCGCCGGCCTGTGGATAGAACCAGGCGCGCTTCCAGTTGCCGACATCCTCGAAGACCGCGCCATGAGCTTCTTCCCAGGCGTGCAGCGGCGTCTTGCGTGTCGGATCGAACAGCTCTCCGCGCGAATGGCCGACCAGCGTACCATAGGTGACCGGCGTATAGGGCGCACGGAAAGTGGTGAGCCCGACCTGCGGGATTTCCTTGCCGAGCATTTCGGCGGCAATCGCCAGGCCATGCATGTTGGAGAGCTTGCCTTGGTCCGAGGCCATACCGTTGGTCGTGAAGCGCTTGATATGCTCGATCGAATGCATGCCCTCGCGCACGGCAAGGCGGATATCCTTGGCGCAGACGTCGTGCTGGAAGTCGATGAAGGCCTTGGCATTGGTCTTCGGCCCGGCGCCTTCGGCAGCGCCGATCATGCCGCCCGTCCAGTCATAAGCCTGCTCGGCCGAAATTGCGATCTTCTCGCCGCTGCTTCTGCCGGTGGCCTGCGCCATCAGCTCGCCGGCGGCAAGCGATTCCTCGATCGTCCGCTGCAGATCGTCGGTGCCGTTGCAGGCGCCGACCGAGAGGCAGTCCTGCGCATAGGAGCCGGGCAGGAAACGCTGGCTTTCTGCATCGAAGGCCACTTTGCCGCGCGACTGCGAGAACAGATGGACGGACGGCGTCCAGCCGGCCGAAACCAGCAGCGCATCGACCGCGATCTTGCGCGGCGAACTGCCGCCGTTGCGAGCCACCGTCATCGACGAGATGCGCAGCCGCCCCGACGTGTTGACGACCGATTGGCCGGCCAGAACATCGATGCCGAGCGCACGCGCCTCCGCCAGCACTGCCGCTCCCGGCGCCTGCCTGCTATCGACGATGGCGGCAATCGAAACACCCGATCGTTTCAGATCGAAGGCCGCCTCGTAGGCCGAATCATGCGCCGTGTAGATGCCGACCTTGGTCCCGACGGCGACGCCGTAATGATTGAGATACATCCGCCCCGCCGAGGCGAGCATGATGCCCGGCCGGTCGTTGTTCGGAAATACCATGTGCCGCTCGATCGCACCGGTGGCAAGGATCACGCGCTTCGCCCGGACCTGCCAAAGCCGCTCGCGCGGCAGATCGCGGGTAGGTTTGGCGATATGATCGGTGACGCGCTCGGCAAGACCGACGAAATTGTGGTTGTAGTAGCCGAAAGCTGTCGTGCGGACCAGCACCTCGACATTGTCCATCGCCTTCAGCCGCGCCACGGTCTTCTGCGCCCAGCTATTGCCGTCCTCGCCGTCGATCCTGATGCTGGCGCCGTAACGCAATGCGCCGCCCGCTTCCGCCTGCTCGTCGCAAAGGATCACCCGGGCACCGGTCTCGGCCGCAGCCAGCGCCGCCGAAAGCCCGGCCACGCCGGCGCCGACCACCAGCACGTCGCAATGCGCATAGCGGCTGGCATAGTGGTCCGGATCCTCCTCCGTCGGCGCGACGCCGAGGCCGGCGGCGCGGCGGATGAATGGTTCATAGACGTGTTTCCAGGCGGCGCGCGGCCACATGAAGGTCTTGTAGTAGAAACCGGCCGCGAAGAACGGCGACATCAGGTTGTTGACCGCGCCGATGTCGAAGGCAAGCGAGGGCCAGCGGTTCTGCGAGCTGACGATCATGCCGTCGAAGACTTCCTGCACGGTGGCGCGCACGTTCGGCTGTTTGCGCGCCGTATCGCGGGAAACGTCGATAAGCGCATTCGGCTCCTCGGCGCCCGCGGACAGAATGCCCCGGGCCCGGTGATATTTGAACGAACGACCGACAAGATGCACGCCATTGGCGATCAGCGCCGAGGCGACGGTATCGCCTTCGAGCGCTGTATAGCTCTTGCCGTCGAAGCTGAAGCGCGCGGTTCTGGCCGGTGTCAGGCGCCCCTTGCCGGCGATACGGTTCACGCCGCTCATTGCGCCTCTCCTTCCACGGCTTCATATGTTTCGACAGGCCCATGCTGCTGGGCCGCCGTGCCGATCTCAGGCTTCGGCTCACCCGCCTTGTAGGTCACGATGAACTTGTCGGTCACCGTATCGCGCGCCGCATTGAAGAAGCGCCCGCAGCCGTGGATGTGCCGCCAGCGTTCGAAGATCAGCCCCTTCGGATTGTCGCGCAGAAAGAAATAGGCCTCGAATTCCTCGTCCGAGATCGAGGCGATGTCGGCGGGCCGCGCGATATGCGCGTCACCCGCGCCACGGAATTCGAGCTCGGAGCGCTCTTCCTGACAGTAGGGGCAATAGATCAGCAGCATGTGTTACCCGTCTTAGAGTTCCGATCCGGAAACATTGGTTCCAGGAGGTTGATTGCAGAGACGCTTTCCCATCGTCACATAGGGGATGAGGCGCTTGAGAAGCTGTTCGAAATTGTCATAGGGCTCCAGCACACCGGTCATGCCGATGTTCGCGAAGGCCATCTTGGCGATATCGTTGTCGATCACGAAGGCACGTCCCGGCGTTTCGCCGACATCAGGCACGAAATAGACGGCTGGCTGGCGCAGGACCATCGCGCAAAGCAGCGTGCCGCTCTCGGCAACGAAGGGCCATTCGCTTTCGCCGGCAGCCCTGTGGATCTCCTGCAGGCGGAAATCCCCGACGCCGGGAAAGACGTCACCGGCCGGCATTGCCGCGCCGCTGATCCCGATCGTCAGGAAAGCCGCCGTCCACATCAGTGCGCCACCGCCGCCGCCGCCGCTTCGTCGATGAGCCGGCCGCTGCGGAAGCGCTCCAACGTCAGCCCGGCGTTGAATTTGTGCGGCTCGTCGCGAGCAATCAGATGCGCGAAGAGATTGGCCGAGCCCGGCGTCGCCTTGAAGCCGCCGGTACCCCAGCCACAATTGACGTAAAGCCCGGGAACCGGCGTCTTCGACTGGATCGCCGAACGATCCGGCGTATTGTCGACGATGCCGCCCCATTGCCGCATCATCTTGACGCGCCGGAACATCGGGAAGAGCTCGCAGATGGCGTCGAGCGTGTGCGTGATGATCTGCAGCCCGCCGGTCTGGGAATAGGAATTATACTGGTCGGTGCCGGCGCCGATGACGAGCTCTCCCTTGTCGGACTGGGAGATATAGGCATGCACCGTGTTCGACATGACGACACAGGGAAAGATCGGCTTCAGCGGCTCGGAGACCAGCGCCTGTAGAGGGCTCGATTGCAGCGGCACGCGCACACCAGCCATCTGCATGATGGTTGTCGTATGGCCGGCCGCCGAGACGGCGATCTTTTTGGCGCCGATGAAGCCGCGCGAGGTCTCGACCCCGGTTACCCGTCCGTCCGGACCGCGCCGGATGCCGGTCACTTCACAATTCTGGATGATGTGAACCCCGCGGTCTGAGGCCGCCCGCGCATAACCCCAGGCAACCGCGTCGTGCCTGGCCGTGCCGCCGCGCCGCTGCAGTGCCGCCCCGTTGATCGGGTAGCGCGCGCTGGCCGAGATATCGAGCGGCGGACAATAGGCCTTCGCCTGCTCCGGCGTCAGCCATTCATTATCGATGCCGTAGAGCCGGTTGGCATGGATATGCCGTTTGAAGGACTGCTGGTCGTGAATATTGTGCGAGAGCATCATCACGCCGCGCGGCGAATACATCACATTGTAGTTGAGCTCCTGGGAAAGCCCCTCCCAGAGCTTCATCGAATGCTCGTAGATGTGCATGCTCTCTTCGTAGAGATAGTTCGAGCGGATGATGGTGGTGTTGCGCCCGGTATTGCCGCCACCGAGCCAGCCCTTCTCGATCACCGCCACATTGGTAATGCCATGCTCCTTGGCGAGATAGTAGGCAGCACCCAGCCCGTGGCCGCCGCCGCCGATGATGACGACGTCGTATTCGGCGCGCGGCTCAGGCGAATTCCATTGCTTCTCCCAGCCCCTGTGGCCGCGAAGGGCCTCCCGTGCCACGGCAAAAACCGAATATTTCCGCATCCGCCTTCTTCTCCTTCGGGAAAGGGCTTGTTCTCCGCGCTCATACAAATCGCAAATCCAAATGCGGCACAACGGTTCTTTTGCGACGCGCGAGAGCTTTGGTTTCGACACGCTGAAGAGAATGCCGCTTCAGGCGAATGAGGCAAGCGGCAGCGTTTCTGCTTGTCCGTCGACCGGCCGCCTAACCCAAGAGGGTTAGAAGACAAGCAATTACTAAAATGTTAACAATCACATGTTGTGGGGTATGTGTATCATGTGGGGTTGGCGCTCAGTATCAGTCGCGACGCTTTGCATCGCGTTAAACGGCGCATGGCCGGCGCTCGCCGCCGAGCCGGTCGGCCAGGCCGTCGTCGTCAAGACGCAGGTGACGGGACAGAGTGGGCCGATCGAGGTCGACACCCGCGTTCATCGCAACGAACGCATCAAGACGTCGCAATCGGGGCTTGGCCAATTCGTGTTTCGTGACGGCACGAAGCTCGCGGTCGGCTGGGGTTCGTCGGTCGTGATCGACAAATATGTCTTCGATGATTCCCAATCGGTCAAGAAACTGACGATTAGGGCGGCAAAGGGCACATTCCGCTGGGTCAGCGGCAATTCCAACTCCTCGGCCTACCAGATCCTGACTCCCGCCGGCACGATCGGCGTACGTGGCACCGCTTTCGATTTCTACGTCGGCCCGGATGGCACGACCGCCATCGTGTTGCTGAATGGTGCTGCCCGTTTCTGCGGCCCCGGCGGCTGCCGGCAGTTGCAGCAACGCTGCGATTGCGTGGTGGCCAAGCCGAATGGCGATATGTCCGCGGCGCGCCGGGTCGACCCCAGCATCCTCGCGACGCTCGGAAATCAGCGCGCCCTACCCTTCCTCTCCGGCAATCAGCGACTTGCGGGCGGCATCGGCATGCTCGGCGGCTGCAATATGGCCTCCGTTGCGCCGGAAAGAAAAGACAGAACGCGGCCTCCACCGGCAGTTGCGCCTGCTCCGCAAAGGCAGGATCCGCCACAGAGACAGGCCGAGCCGCAAAAGGAGCGACCGAACAAGCCCGACAAGCCGCATCATGACAAGCCTCATCATGACAGGCCGCACCACGATAAGCCCCATCATGACAAACCGGACAGGCCCGACAAGCATGATGGCCATGGCCGGCATGACGATGACGGCAAGCCCGGAAATCACGGTTTGGATCATCGGGGGCACGAGCGCCACCATGATAGAGATCGCGATCACGACAACGATCGGAACCACGACAGGGGTCATAATTTCAATCGCGGTCGCTGAGGCCTGTCAGTCTGCGGCGCTTTTTTCGACCTCCTCCGGCACCTCGCGGAAATGATCGGCCCTGCGGTATACGCGCTCGTAGAATTCAGCCAGACCGCCGATCACCTGCACAGCCCTGAGCTTTGCCGTACCGATAAGCTTCCGGCTATTCCTTGAGTGTGATTGCAGGGCCTGCATCAACTGGTTATGGACGACCTTGAGCGAGGCAAATTCCTGAGATGCCGCGACCCGCTCATCGCCGACAACGGCGAGGATCTGTGTGCGGTTGCTCTTCCCCTTTAGCGGGAGCGCGCCGGCCTCGATCAGCGCCATTTCCGGCACTGACCGTGCCGTGCTGTCGGAGATGAGGATATCGAAGCCGACCTCCTTGCAGGAGGACTCGATCCGAGCCGCAACGTTGACGGCATCTCCGACAGCCGAATAGTTGAAGCGGGTCTTGGCGCCCATATTGCCAACGCAGGCAAGGCCAGTATGTATGCCGATACCGATGCTGACCTCCTGATCAGGCCCGAAGCCAAAGGCGTCGCCGGCGTTCAATTCAGCGAGTGTCTCGCGCATGGCAAGCGCTGCGCGAACAGCCTTGGCTTCATGATCCGCCACATCGACGGGCGCATTCCAGAATGCCATGATCGAGTCGCCGATGAACTTGTCGAGCGTGCCCTCATTCGCCACGACATGACGGCTCAACGCATCGAGCAGCGTGTTGAGGAAAGCGACGACATCCGTCGGCGCCAGCCGCTCGCTCATTTCGGTAAAATTCCTGACGTCGACGAACATCATCGTCAACTCGCGATCGTCTCCGCCGAGACGCAATGCATCGCGATTATGCTCGATACGGTGGAGCAGCGACGGGGAAAGATAATGTCCGAAGGCGCGCCGCACCTCGCGTCGCTCTCGATCGATCACCAGGATCTTGAACGAGGTCGCGGCAAAATGGGTGATCGATCCGCTGATGATCGGCGCCAGCGGATCGAAGAGAAGTCCTGCATAAAGAAAGGCGAGCCACGACGCGACAAGCGCCATAGCGGTAATTAGCAAACCGCAGACGAGCGCGACGGCGGGGCTGACGAAAGTCGTCACCACAACGAGCAGGCATCCAAGCACTGCGATGACGAGGATTTCAAGGCCATCCGCCCAGTCGGGCCGAGATAGGAATTGGCCGGAGAGGATCTGCTCCACCGCTTGCGCATGCAGCGAGACACCCGGAACGTTCTCGCCCAGTGCGGTAACGCGGATGTCCTGCAAGCCGGCCGCCGATGTGCCGACGAAGACGATGCTTCCGGCGATGGCGGCTTCGACTTCTGCGGAGGCGCCACCTGACGAAAGCACCTGACGGACGGAGATATACCGCTCGGCCCGGTCGGGAGTGACATAGAGCCAGAGCTCGCCCGCCGCCGTCAGCGGCACGACGAAATCGCCGATCTTAGCCGATGTCATGATACCCGCGTGGTCGGGCGCGCCCGATACCACGTAGGTCGATGCTTCCTGCGCGACGCGCAGCGCCTCGACCGCGAGATTCGGATAGAGCTGTTCCCCATCGGTCAGGAACAGCGGGACCGCTCGCACCACCGGCGAAGGGTTTCCCGGGTTGAGGCTGATGTGGCCGAGGCCCGCCGCGTTGGCCTCCAGTTGCGGTCTGAGCGGCGTCGAAGCGCCGAGACGGGGCGGGGCCGAGACGGGGCTTTCGCCCGTGAATGCGAAGCCCGCTTTTACGGGCGGCCGGTAATTGCCTGCGTTGGAAAGACCGAAGCCCAGCACAACGGGCTTGTCGGCAATCGAACGGGCGAATATTTCGTCATTGTCGGGTAGCTTTTCGGCAAGCGAGGGATCGACCCCGACCACCTCACGGACGACATTGCGCGGCGACAACCGATCCGGCTCGGAGAAGAGAACATCGAAGGCGATGGCCGCGGCACCCATTTCCGAGAGCCGGTCCACCAACAGGGCCAGCCGATCCCGCGGCCACGGCCATTGGCCGAATTCGCTGAGCGAAGTCTCGTCGATGTCGATGACACGAACCGGCATCGGCTCGAAGATCCTGGGAACGAGCCGCTGATACTCATCGAACGTCACGCCGCGGATCAGCTTAAACATCCCGGGATCGCCGGCGCGCAGCATCGTCAGCAGAGTCACGATGATCAGACCGATAACGACACCGATTTGCTGCTCGCGCGTCATGATCTCACCGGCTGTCCCTCCCACGGCCGCTCGAGCGGCCCCGCACTGCCGGCTGACAGGCTACGCCGCTTTCAGCCCGAACGCCATTCGCACCTGCGCTCCAGGCGCTTCTTTTCGGTTTCCCGCCTTTTCTTTCCGTCCACCGGCGCAACAGCATCTTCAAATTCAGCGCCGCCGCCAGTTCGGCTAAGTTTTTGCTTGGACGACAAGGGGTCCGATCTTGCCGGGCGAGGAACGAAATGTTCTTGTAACGATCGAAGGGTGAATGCGTTTTAGATGAGATAATGAGAGGCTCCCGTGATTTCGGAAACCTCCGCGCGCCGCAGCGGCTATTGGCTGATTGTCGTCGTTCTGGCAATGCTCGCCGGGCTGCCGCTTGCCGTCTGGCTCGACATCAGCGATCTCTCCGGAAACACGCTCAGGCGCCAGGCGCGCGACATGAGCTCGCTGATATCAAGCATCCGCTCGTATTATTCCGCCAATGTCGTGGGGCGCGTCCTGGCCGCGCACGCCAGCGGCGCAACTGCAGGCACGGTTGTCTCCCACAATTACGCCAATATATCAGGCGCCATTCCGCTGCCGGCCACGCTTTCCCTGGAGCTCGGCGACGTCATCAAGGAGCAGCAGGCCAATATCACCTACCGTTTCGTCTCCGACCTGCCGTTCAAGAGCCGCGCATCCCACGAGCTCGACGATTTCGAGAGACGAGCGTTGGCCGAGCTGCGCGCCAATCCGCAGCAGACGCTGAACGACCTCACCCGCGTCGGACTGACTGATACCGTGCGGTTCATTACGCCCGTGCTCATGGGGCAAGCCTGTGTTGCATGCCATAACAGCCATCCGGAAAGCCCGAAGACCGACTGGAAGGTCGGCGATGTACGCGGCATTCAGGAAGTGGTCATCAAGCAACCCTATGTAAGCAACGTCTTCGCGTTCAAATATCTGCTCTGCTATTTTCTTTTTGTCGCCATCATCGGCCTCAGCTTCATTCTGCTGCAGCGGCAGCAGGCGCGCGCGATCCATAGCGCCAACCGGGATCTTGAAGCAGCGAACGAATTCCTGGCGAGCGTTTCCCTGAAGATTTCGCGCTATCTCTCGCCGCAGATCTACAAGAGCATCTTCAGCGGACAGAAAGACGTCGTGGTCCACACCGAGCGCAAGCGCCTGACGATCTTCTTCTCCGACATCAAGGACTTCACCGCGACCACCGAGCGCCTGCAGCCGGAAGCCCTGACGGAGATGCTCAACGAATATCTGACCGAGATGTCGAACATTGCCCTGGAGCACGGCGGCACCGTCGACAAGTTCATTGGCGATGCGATGCTGGTCTTCTTCGGCGATCCCGACACCAAGGGGCCGGAGGAGGACGCGAAAGCATGTCTGCGCATGGCCGTCGACATGCAGCGCCGTCTCGGCGAGCTCAAGGACAGATGGCGCAGAAACGGCACCGAAGAGCCTTTCGTCGTCCGCATGGGAATTAACAGCGGTTATTGTAACGTCGGCAATTTCGGCAGCAGCGACCGCATGGACTATACGATCATCGGGGCCGAGGCCAATCTGGCAGCCCGGCTGCAATCGATCGCTGAGGGAGGAGAGATCGTCATCAGCTACGAAACCTATGCGCTGGTGAACGAAATCGTCGACGCTCATCCCTTGCCGCCAATCACGATGAAGGGCATACAGCGCGAGATCGTGCCCTATGGGGTGGATGGGCTGACGCTCGGCGCGGACCACAAGAGCCGCGTTCTGAGCGAGCACCTCTCCGGTCTCGACCTGCATCTGGACATAAGCCGGCTGGAGCCTGCCGATCGCCTGAGGGTCAGGACGGCTCTCAAGGAGGCAATCGCCGCGCTGGATGAGGCCCAGCCGGAGGCGGCCGGATCATGACCGGATCAGGCGAAGCGTGATTTTTCCGCCCGCCTTCCGTATCCATCTGGACTTCCCGTACCCAATCTGCTATCCCGCATCACCAATCGCAAGGCTGCGGCCGCGCGAACGTTATTGTTTTGCCTCTGGCCGCTGCGCCGCCTCCGGCATCAACCAACCAAAGGAACGTGATTCTCGTGCAGGTACTTGTCCGCGATAACAATGTTGATCAGGCTCTCCGCGCTCTCAAGAAGAAGATGCAGCGCGAAGGCATTTTCCGCGAAATGAAGATGCGCGACTACTACGAGAAGCCGTCGCAGAAGCGTGCTCGCGAAAAGGCCGAGGCTGTTCGTCGTGTTCGCAAGCTGGCCCGTAAGCGCGCCCAGCGCGAAGGTCTGGTCGCAGCACGCTGAGCGTTGCCGTCGTTTTTTCGACGTTTTCAGATGCATTGTGGCGGGGGCGATGGGTTCGCCGCCGCCTTTTTTAGTTTGCCGCTGAAGATCGCATATCCGCGCACCGGATATGCCGCATGGGGAAAGCGAGCCCGAATGGCTGTCAACACCTTTAATCCGTCCCGCGCTTTGCGCTTGCAGAAAACGGCATTCCTGCCCGCTTTGGCGCTGGCGGCAATGTTCGGCCTCGCCGGCTGCGAGACGACCAATACCACGGATGCCGTGATCCGTATCGATAAGGCGCAGGGTTCGGAAGAGAATATCGCCTCGCTGACGGCTGTTATCAACGCCAATCCGAGGGATCCTGAAGGCTACAACGTCCGTGGTTCCGCCTATGGCCGCGCCGGCCAGTTCCGCCCGGCGCTGAACGATTTCAACACGGCCTTGCAGATCAATCCGCGGTTTTTCCAGGCTTATGCCAACCGCGCTCTTGTCTATCGCAATATGGGCCAGCAGGCCCAGGCGATTGCCGATTACAATGCCGCCCTGCAGATCAATCCAAGCTACGACGTCGCCTATATCGGCCGCGGCAATGTCTATCGCATGGCCGGCCAGGACGATCAGGCTTTCAACGATTTCGACAGAGCGATCCAGCTCGGCACCACCGATGGCCGCGCCTATCACAATCGTGGCCTGATCTACCAGAAGCGCAATCAGCAGGATAAGGCGATCGACGATTTCTCGAAAGCGATCTCGCTCGCGCCGAATTCGGCCGAGCCCTATAATGGCCGCGGCATTTCCTATATCGCGCTGAACGACGACGACAACGCCTTTGCCGATTTCAACCATGCGATCGAGCTTAACGGCAACATCGCCGAATCCTGGGCTAACCAAGCGCTCGTCTATGAACGCCGCGGCGACAAGGCGAAGGCCGCCCGCTCCTATCGTCACGCAATCGGACTCGACCCCAAATACCAGCCAGCCCGCGATGGCCTTGCCCGCGTCGGCGTTGCCCCAGCCGGCTAAGGACTTGAGTTGGGCGGCCCGGAACATCGGGCAGCCGAACGGACTTTCGCCGGTCGCACCGCATTGAAAAGAGAAAGCGGAAAAGCGCCTGTCATCGTCGGCGGCGTGTCATAGTATGTTGCAACCTGCTCTTGCTCCCCCTAACATGGACCGGCTTCGATAGCCTGCTATCGGGCGTTCGAACATGGGTTGAGGGCGGTTTGCGAGAGATGCGGATCTTTGCTTTCCTGGCCGCAAGCGAAAACCGTTGCGGGCCATGCGCATTACAGCGCCGCGCGTCTTTTCAGGCGCATGCCATCTGGCGCAACAGATGAAGATCGTCACCCTGTTCTTTCCCAAGGCTTCGATCGGCACCTACCTCGTCGCCATGGCCGTGGCAATCGCACTGCCGATCTTCGCGTTCGTAGCGCTGCTTCTGCTGCAGCTGGAGGATAACCAGCGTTCGGCGCTGAAGCGCGAGACCGCCCAGGATGCGCTTGCCCTTTCACGCATCATTGACCGCCAGCTTCAGGACATGGCGACGACCCTGCGGCTGCTTTCGAGTTCGCCGGAGCTTGAAAACGGTAATTTCGCCTCCTTCCATGAGCGCACGGAAACGGCCCTCAGAGACAACACGCTTTTCGTCATCGCCGTCGACCGCACCGGCCAGCAGCTGCTCAACACCCGTCGTGCGTTCGGCACGCCGCTCGGCCAGACGGCGAACATGCCAGCTCTCGAGGCGGCCATGGCGTCCGGTCGCATCGAGGCTTCCGACGTCTTTCGCGGCCGGACCAGCGGCGAATGGGTCTATAACGTCACCCTGCCGCGGAAGAATGAGCCGGTCGCAGCCCTTATCATCACGCAGAACGCCCAGGATCTGCGCAAGCTCGTGACCACCGAGGGCCTTGGCCCCGGCTGGTCGGCCGCCGTTATCGATGAGAGCGGCCACGTCGTCGCGGCCACTGGCCCCGCCAATCTCGAACCCGGAACGCCCTTCGATCCGCGCATTTTGCCGGCGCTCACAGTGTCCCGCGGCGTCTTCGAGGACGAGGCGATCCTGCCGCACATGCTCCTCGGTTATGCTCAGATCCCCGGCTGGTCGTGGAAGACGGTGATCTGGGGACCGATCGCCCAGGCTTCGATCCTCAGCACCTGGCGTTTCCTTATCATCGGTGGCGTGGCGCTGGTGCTCGTTGCCGTGCTGGGTGCCTATGCCGTCGCAAGACAGGTGCGCACCACCATTCGCGATATCGCCGACATGGCAAACCGCATGGGCGAAGGCCATATCGTCTCGCCGGTCGAGACCAGCGTCATCGAGGCGAACCAGGTGGCGATTGCCCTTTCGAATGCCTCTTTCGACCGTAGTCAGACCGAGGACCGGCTGCGTTTCGTCATGCATGAACTCGTCCACCGCACGAAGAATCTTCTGACACTTGCCCAGGCAATGATGCGCCAGCTCGCTAAGCAGTCCGACAGCGTCGAGACCTTCCGCGCCGCCGTCGCCGACCGCCTCGAGGGATTGGTGCGTTCGATCGAGCTCCTGACCAGCGAACAATGGGGAGGGGTATCGCTGCGGCGGGTCGTCGACATCCATTTGCACGCCTTCCCGCAATCGCGCGAGCAGATCGACATCAGCGGCGAAGACTTCGTGCTGAAGCCGGATGCCGTGCAGAATCTCGGCCTTGCCTTGCATGAACTCGCCACCAATTCGGTGAAATACGGGGCGCTATCCGTACCGCAGGGCCGTGTCCGCTTCGAATGGCGCGACGTCAGCGAGGAGGACAAGCCGGATGCCCTGCTCCGCTTCACCTGGGAAGAGCGCGGCGGCCCGCCGGTCACCGAGCCATCGCGCTCGGGCTTTGGCACGACCGTTATCAAGGCTCATGCCGCCTCCGCCTTTCGCGGCACGGTTGAGATCGATTTCCGGCCCGAAGGCCTGTTATGGGTGCTGACGGCGCAGCGCGCCACACTGGAGCGGGAGTAAAAGTCCCGGAACAATCGCTACCTCCACCCGTTTCGGACAGGTCGTTCCAAAGGAGAAAGACCATGTTCAAGCAAACGATGATCGCAGCCGCGGCGTTGACAGCCGTTGCCTGGGCGAGCCCGGCGGGCGCGGAAAATTATGTCACGCTTGGCCGTCTGGTCTGCGGATCGGATGGCGGTCAGGGTCTGATCGTCACCTCGCAGAAGAACCTTATCTGCACCTATACACCGGCGGCCGGCGGTGCCAAGGCGGTCTATGCCGGCAAAATTGAGAAATTCGGCCTCGATATCGGCCAGACCGGCAAGAGCGTCATGATCTGGCAGGTGCTGGCGAAGACCGGCACGGATATCCCGCAGTTCGCCCTTGCGGGCGAATATTACGGGATCGGGGCCGACGCGAGCATCGGTGCAGGCGCCGGCGCCAAGGTCATCGCCGGCGGCACCGATAAGGCATTCATGCTGCAGCCACTGAACGTCCAGGCTCAGGAAGGCCTGAACCTGGCAATCGGCGTCGAAAAGATGACGCTCGTGCCGGGCGAGACCTGACGAAAGCAGCTATGTCGGCCAAGTCAGACAGCAGTTGCCTGCTTGCATAATCAAACAGCCGCCGAAGGGCGGCTGCATCGATCAATGTGCGAGCGCCTTGTTGATATCCTCGGTCATCTTTTTCGCGTCGCCGAGCAGCATCATCGTACCGTCCTTATAGAACAGCGTATTGTCGATACCGGCATAACCCGAACCGAGCGACCGCTTGACGAAGAGGCAGGTTTTCGCCCGGTCGACGTCGAGGATCGGCATGCCGTAGATCGGCGAGGTCTTGTCGTCGCGCGCCGCCGGATTGGTGACGTCATTGGCGCCGATGACATAGGCGACGTCGGCCTGGGCGAATTCCGAGTTGATGTCCTCGAGCTCGAAAACCTCGTCATAGGAAACATTCGCTTCGGCGAGCAACACGTTCATGTGGCCGGGCATACGGCCTGCGACCGGATGGATTGCATATTTCACTTCGACGCCGTTCTTCTTGAGATTATCGGCGAGTTCGCGCAACGCATGCTGGGCCTGGGCGACCGCCATGCCGTATCCCGGCACGATAATGACCTTCGATGCGTTCGCCATCAGATAAGCCGCATCCTCGGCCGAGCCGAGCTTGACCGTCCTGTCTGATGTGTCGGGTCCGCCGGACGCCGTCTCACCGCCGAAACCTCCGAGGATGACGGAAACGAAGGAGCGGTTCATGCCCTTACACATGATGTAGGAGAGGATCGCGCCGGAGGAACCGACGAGCGCGCCCGTGATGATCAGCGCCAGATTGCCGAGCGTGAAGCCGATGCCGGCCGCGGCCCAGCCCGAATAGGAGTTCAGCATCGAGACGACGACCGGCATATCGGCCCCACCAATCGGCACGATCAGCAGAACGCCGAGCGCCAGCGACAGCGCGACGACGGCCCAGAAGTCGAAATGACTCTCGGTGGCGGCAAGCCCGATAATGAAGAGCACGATCAGCACCAGCAGGCTCGCATTGATCACATGCCGGTAGGGCAGCAGGATCGGCTTGCCGGACATGCGTCCGTCAAGCTTCAGAAAGGCGATGATCGAGCCGGTGAAGGTCAGCGCCCCGATCGCAACGCCGAGCGCCATCTCGACGCGCGCCTCGGTGTGGATGTGACCGATCTCGCCGATGCCGAAGGAAGCAGGCGTGTAGAGCGCAGAGGCCGCGACCAGCACGGCGGCAAGGCCGACCAGCGAGTGGAAACCGGCGACGAGCTGCGGCATCGAGGTCATGGGGATGGTGCGGGCGACATAGGCGCCGACGCTGCCGCCGATGGCAAGACCAAGGACGATCAGCACGAAGCCGCCGAAGTCAGGCGTCGCCAGCACCAGCGTCGTCAGGATCGCGATCCCCATGCCGATCATGCCGTAGAGATTGCCCTTGCGGCTGGTGGCCGGATGCGACAGGCCGCGCAGCGCCAGGATGAAGAGCACGCCGGAGACGAGGTAGAGGAAGGCTGCGATATTGGTCATCGGTCTCTCACCGGTCCTTCTTGCGGTACATCGAAAGCATCCGCTGCGTGACGAGGAAACCGCCGAAGATGTTGACCGAGACGAGCACGAGGGCGACGAAGCCGAAGCCGGTCGCAAGCCCGCTGGTCGAGATGCCGACCGCCAGAAGCGCGCCGACGACGATGACGGAGGAGATCGCATTGGTGACGGCCATCAGCGGCGTATGCAGTGCCGGCGTCACCGACCACACGACGTAATAGCCGACGAAGATCGACAATACGAAGATGGCGAGCTGGAAGACGAAAGGATCGATCGCCCCGCCGGTCGCAGCACTTGCCGCTTCCGGTGCCTGGGCCGCCGCCGTGATGACGGCGGACACCGCCTGGTCGAGCTGCTCCAGCGCTCTGTCCATTGCTTCACTGGCCATCAGATGTCTCCCTTCTTCGCGCCGCCGAAGGCGGGATGAACGACGTCGCCGGCATAGGTTAGCATCGTCGCCTTGACGAGCTCGTCGTCGAGATTGACGACGACGTTCCGGCTTTCCTTGTTGACCATGGTCTCGAGGAAGGTGACGAGGTTCTTGGCGTAGAGCGCCGAGGCACTGGCCGCCACCCGGCCCGGCATGTTGGCGAAACCGATCACCCTGACGCCTTCGACATCGGCGATCTCGCCGGGGACAACGCCGTCGATATTGCCGCCGCGCTCGACCGCAAGGTCGACGGCGACAGCTCCTGATTTCATCGAGGCGAGCATGGCGCGCGAAACGAGCCGCGGCGCCGCACGGCCGGCGATCAGCGCAGTGGTGATGACGATATCCTGCTTGGCGATGTGTTCGGCAACCAGAGCAGCTTGTTTTGCCTGATAGTCAGCGGACATTTCCTTGGCATAGCCGCCGGCCGTTTCCGCCGCCTTGAATTCCTCGTCCTCGACGGCGATGAACTTGGCACCGAGTGAGGCGACCTGCTCCTTGGCGGCAGGGCGAACGTCGGTGGCCGAGACCGCAGCACCCAGGCGACGCGCAGTCGCAATCGCCTGAAGACCGGCGACGCCCGCGCCCATGACGAAGATCTTGGCAGCCGGCACAGTGCCGGCCGCCGTCATCATCATCGGCATGGCCCGGTCATAGACCGCCGCCGCCTCGATGACGGCTTGGTAACCGGCGAGATTGGCCTGGGACGACAGCACGTCCATGGACTGGGCGCGGGTAATGCGCGGCATCAGTTCCATCGCGAAAGCCGAAAGCCCGGCACTTGCCAGAGCCGCGATCGCTTCGTCGTTGCCGTAGGGGTCCATGATGGCGATGACCACGGCGCCGCTTTTATAGCCGGAGATTTCCGATCCGCTGGGACGGCGCACCTTCAGCACCACGTCGGCGGAGGCTGCATCTGCAAAACTGCCGATCCTGGCGCCGGCGGCCTCGAACTCCCCGTCCGGAATGCGCGAAGCCGCACCGGCACCGGCTTCGACGACGACGTCGAAGCCGAAACTCTTCATCTTCTTAACGGTCTCAGCGGAGGCGGCGACGCGCGTCTCCTCGCCCGTGTTTTCCCTTGCAACGAAAACGATATTGCCCAACTGCCCCCTCCTCCGGGTCAGCCAGACCGCCGCAGGCTTCCCTGCGCGGGCCAAGCATCTCATTCAAAAGCTTCGGAGAAGCTCTCCTCCCCTCAGAACGCCGTGCGTTCTTTCGGACGCACAAAGGGCGCTCTGACCCTCTGAATCTACGCGATCAGCGGAGCAGGAAGATGCCGGCAGCGAGTAGAATGATAAAGACGAAGAGACCGCCGAGAAGGCCGGCGCCGCCGAAGAAACCGGCGGTCATCGCAAGCAGGAGGACAATGAGAAGCATCGAGCCGTATTTCGCGCTGGCGACGAACATGTCGTAGGTCTTTTCATGTTCTTTGTAATCCATCGGCGCGCCGGTCTCGACCGGTCCGGTATGATGTTCGGCCATAAATATCGTCTCCCTGAAATGCCTCTGCGCTGCTTGATTCCCTAGCCTGAGCGAGGGAAATCCCTTCCTGCAGGAATTACACAATGACAGGCGAAAGCGCAATGCATGAGAATGCCGCAGGCGCGCCTCGCAGCGACCTCATCCGGACAAGAAGACGACCTCAACGGTCGGATGAAAGGAGGTCCGGCGACAGATGCGGTTTTCGCCTGTCGTCCACGCCTCATCTGCCCTGACGGCATCGCCTCTCTATCGCGGAGAAAGGGAAATCACAGCGGCAGATCGGTGCCAAGTTCGCCTGGCGGCACGAAACGCGCCGTCGGAATGATGGTGAGCGGCGGTAGCGTGTCGTTCGGAGTGCGCGAAAACATCATACGCTGCTCGCTGGCGCTGGAGATGAAGAAGGGATAGCGCGTCAGCAGCTTGCGTCCGACCTCGATCACATTCGTCGCCATCAGCGTCACGTCAACCCCGTAACTCTCCGCCAGTCGGCCGGGCACGATGGTATCGGCATAGAAGACCCGCTTGTAGAAGGCGGCATGCGGAGGCCGGACGGACTGAATAACGCGGTCAGCTCGGAAATACGCTGCCGCAACGATGGCGGGTCTCAGCGTCAGATAGGGAACCCACGGCAGATCGGCGGTGAGCTCCGGATCGGCCGCGAAACGCGCCGGATCGATCAAGGTCAGCCCGGCGTCCAAAAGCTCATCCATCGCCTCGGGAAAGGCCTCTCCTGACCGGCTGATACGATGCTCCGGCGTCACATAGTGAATTCGGATCGTACTGACCAGTTCGCCATAATAATAGAGACCGAAGATATAGGCATGCCTGTCGAAATCGACATCGTCCAATAAACCTTCCGGGGCAAGCGACAGCGCGTCGTGGGCTTTGTAGGCCTTGTAGCGCAGCCGCTCCACGTCCTCCATGTCTTCACTGCTTTCGACCCGGCGATATTCGACGTGATCTAGAATTTCAAGGATTTTCCTGCTGAAATCGCTACGCGTAAAAAGTGTGTCTGACATTCTCTCGATCCGCTCGTTAACGGATCATTAATCATACGCCGCCGATATATAGGCAAGAAAATGTGAAAATTTGGGTTGAATTTAAACTATTAAGGTTAACGGCGCGCAAGATTTTAAGCTGGGATAACCAGTCACTTGCAGGCGGCTCAGGCGACCTTGTTGCGACGGCGCTGGACGGTGCGGCGGCCGATGCCCTCTTGTAGCAGCGTGATGTTCTGGGAAGGCACCGGCCGCGAGAAGACGTAACCCTGCACGAGATCGGCGCTGCGGTGCTTGTTGAGCAGCGCCAACTGCTCCTCGGTCTCGACGCCCTCGATGACAATCTTCAGGCCCAGTTCGCGGGCGAGATTGACTGTGCCGCGCAAGAGCTTGAGGCGGCGCGCATCCTCGACGATGTTGCGCACGAAGGACCGGTCGATCTTGACGATATCAAGCGGCAGCGTGTCGAGATAGCTGAGGCTGGAGAAACCGGTGCCGAAATCGTCGATGGCAATGGTGATGCCGCGGGACCTGAGCTCCGCCAGGATGGCGCGCACCGCCGCCGGCTCGTCGATCAGGCAGCTCTCGGTGACTTCGAGATGCAGTCGTGCCGCGGCGAGGCCGGAATGGGCAAGCGCCTCGGCAACCACTGAAAGGATGTCGGCATCGCGCAGATCCCGCGCCGAAAGGTTGACCGAAACGGCGATGTGTTCCGGCCAGTTCATGCATTCGCTGCACGCCTTGAACAGCACGAAGCGGGTGATGTCGGAGATGATGCCCATATCTTCGGCGAGCCGGATGAAGACATCGGGGGGGATCGAGCCCCTCTCCGGATGCACCCAGCGGGCCAAGGCCTCGGCACATTCGATCCGCGAGCCGTCGGCCCGGAACATCGGCTGGAAGACGAGATGCAGCGCCTGCGCCGAGACCGCATCGCGCAGATCCGCCTTCAGCTTCTGTTGCTCGATATAGCGGCCGTCCATCTCCCGCTCGAATCCTGAGATGCCGCCCTTGAAGCGCGACTTGCTTTCGAACAGGGCAAGATCCGCCTTGACGCTCCATTCGTCCATCGCGAACGCGTCGCTTTCGAGAATCGCGTAGCCGGCGCTGAGCGAAACGAGAAAAGTCACTTCGTCGACCTCGTAGTTACCCTGGATCGCGGCATGAACGCGGCGGATTTCGCGGTCGAGCGAGACCTGCTCCTTCGCACGCGGGAAGAACAGAATGAACTGATCGCCCATCAGCCGGCCGAGGATGGCATTACCGGAAGCCTGTTTGATGCGGGCGGCGATAGCGCAGAGCAGATGGTCGCCGGTCACATGGCCGCGCATGTCGTTGACATGTTTGAACTCGTCGATATCGAGCACCATGAAGCCGAGCGGCCCGTTCTTCTTCGGATACTTGGCAAAATACTCCTGCACCAACTGGCCGAAATATTGCCGGTTGGGCAGGCCGGTCAGCGCGTCGAAGCGCACCATGTGCAGGATCTTCTGCTCCGCCTTCACCCGGCTTGACACGTCCTCGAAGATCAGCACGGCGCCACCGTCGGCCCTGCGGCTGGCGGAGAATTCGAGCGACAGGCTCTCGGGAAAATGAATGAGCGTGCGCGACAGGCTGCCCTCGGCGACCTGGGTGAGCTGGCGCAGGATGAGCTCCGGTTGCGAGGCATCCATGAAGCTGTAGCGCGCGCCGTAGCGCAGCACGGCGCCGAGGTCGCGGTCCTTCAGCCGCTCCGGCGCACCGATCTTCAGAAGCTCGCAGGCCTTGCGATTGACCACCTGGATGCGGTTTTCGGCATCGACCATGACGAGGCCGTGCGGCATGTTGTTGAGAGCCGTATCGAAACGGTCGGCAATGATGGTGATTTCCCGGCGCGCAATGACGTTCTCATAGAGAAACTCGCGCACGCCGTTCGCCATGGCCCGCGTCGTCAGCCAGAAAGGAATGAGGAAGATCGACAGAACGCCGCGATAGAAATCTAGCACCAGCAGGCTGCAGACGATCATGGGCAGGCAGCAGAAGAACGTCTGGAGGTCGACTGCGAAGCGCGAACCGTAGTTGCGGCCGACGACGGAAACCATGGTTGCCATGGTGACGGAAATGCAGGCAAGCTCCGCAAAGGAATCGCGCACGACGAAGATGGCGTAGCCGCTGGCGATGCCGAGGAGCGCCGTGGTGCAGGCTCCACTGGCAACGAGAATCCGCTCCCACCGTTCGATTCCGGCGTGCGACAGGCTCTGCTTGTCGACACGATCGAACTGCCGGAAGATGGCCATGCGAGCGCCGAAGACCAGAAGGAAGGCGACCGACAGCAGGATGTAGATGGAGTATTGTGTCTTGGCAGCCACGGCAAGGCACGTCGCAACATGTACAATCACGCCAACAAGAAGCGTCATGCGATTCCCGGAGAGGGAACTCACAAACGACAGATACACATCTATTGGGACCCTGTTCGGGTTATCTGGCTTCATCCACACTTTCCCTGTGCGCGGGAATTCTAAGCCCAACCCTTTAAAAATTGATTTCAATGGAATCAAACATTTGGTCAAATTTTCTAAAACCACAGGATGAACCGCACAGCCTACGCGAGTTAATGCAGCCTACCGGCGAGATTACTGAAATAATTTATCCACGCCTGGGTTGTTGAAATATTCGACGGCCATATGATCCTACCTGCGCACTTAAGACTATACTCCAACGCGAGGCATTTATCCTTCCAATTTCAAAGGCCGTGGTCTACATCGATTGCAAGAGAGAAAAGCTGCCGGAAAACCGGCGGGACAAGAATAAGGGGAGGCGAATGTCGGTACTTCTGGCCGCAAGCCGGCTGATCGATTCGATCAGTCAGTTCATGGGCAAACTTTCCGAATATATGGTGCTGTTCTGCTGTCTGATCAGCGCCGGTAACGCCATCGTCCGTTATGCCTTCAACTACAGTTCGAACGGCTGGCTGGAGATCCAGTGGTATCTCTTCGCCTTCGTCGTCATGCTCGGTGCCTCGCATGCGTTGCGCAACAATGAACATGTCCGCGTCGATCTGATCTATGGTTCGGTTTCCGACAAGGCGAAGATCTGGATCGACATCGTCGGCCTCATCGTCTTCCTCCTTCCCGCATGCGTCTATCTCACCTGGCTGTGCTGGCCCTTCTTCGCGCTCTCCTACCACCAGGGGGAAATATCGGGCAATGCCGGCGGGCTGATCCGCTGGCCCGTCAAGCTGATCCTCGTCGCCGGCTTCGCGTTGCTGTCCCTTCAGGGCGTCTCGGAACTGGTCAAGCGGATCGCAGCGCTCACCGGCTATCTCAGCATCGATACGAAATACGAAAAGCCGCTGCAGTAACGCGGGCTGGGAGACACGGATTTGTTTGATTTCGGCATCATCCCGCCGGCCATGTTCCTGGGCATGATCATTTTCATGCTCTACGGCTTTCCGGTCGCCTTCTCGCTCGCCGCCGTCGGCTTGTTTTTCGCCATCATCGGCATCTTCACCGGCCATTTCGGCGAGGTCTTCCTGCAGGCTCTGCCGCTACGCTTCTTCGGCATCCTTTCCAACGATCTCTTGCTCGCCATTCCCTTCTTCACCTTCATGGGCGCGGTGCTGGAGCGCTGCGGATTAGCCGAGGACCTGCTCGAGGGCACCGGCAAGCTCTTTGGCGGCATACCCGGGGGCCTCGCCTATGCCGTCATCCTCGTCGGCGCCGTTCTCGGCGCGATCACCGGCACGGTGGCTGCCTCGGTCATCACCATGGGGATGATCTCGCTGCCGATCATGTTGCGCTACGGCTACAACCCGCGCCTTGCCACCGGCGTCATCGCCGCCTCGGGCACGATCACACAGGTGATCCCGCCTTCGCTCGTGCTCGTCGTTCTCGCCGATCAGCTCGGCAGGTCGGTCGGCGACATGTATCTCGGCGCGATCGGCCCCTCAATCCTGCAGGTGACGATCTTCGTGCTCTTCATCCTGGTGATGTCGATTATCCGGCCGAAATCGATGCCGCCGCTGCCGAAAGAGGTGCGCGGCGATTTCAACTGGGCTCTGCTCGTGAGGGTGCTGATGGGCATGGTCCCCTCGATCGTGCTGATCTTCCTGGTGCTCGGCACGATCTTCATGGGCCTTGCAACGCCGACGGAAGCAGGCGCGCTCGGCGTCGTCGGCGCCATTGTGCTTGCCGCCATGAATCGCCGCCTCACCTGGCCGCTGATCCGCGAAGCCATGTCATCGACCACGCACATCACATCCATGGTGGTGATGATCCTGATCGGCTCCACCTGTTTCAGCCTGGTCTTCCAGGGCATGGACGGCTCGCGCTGGATCGAGCACATGCTGTCGGGCATTCCCGGCGGGCCGGTCGGTTTCCTGATCTTCGTCAACATCTTCATCTTCGTGCTCGCCTTCTTCCTCGATTTCTTCGAGATCGCCTTCATCGTCATCCCGATGCTCGCACCGGTCGCCTCCAGTCTCGGCATCGACCTGATCTGGTTCGGCGTCCTGATCTGCGTCAACATGCAGACGAGCTTCATGCATCCGCCCTTCGGCTTCGCACTCTTCTACCTGCGCTCGATCGCCAGCAAGGACGTCAAGACCTCGGATATTTACATGGGGGCTCTTCCCTGGGTCGGTATGCAGCTGATCCTGGTGGCGATCGTTATCTTCTGGCCGCAATCGGTCACCTATTGGCTGGATCACGGCCCGAAGGTCGACCCGAACTCGATCAAGATCGAAGTCCCGGGCTTCGGCGGCCAGCTCGGCCTGCCGCCGATGGGCGGCGGCGGCGGCAATGGCTCGCCGCAGATCCCAGGCCTGACCCTGCCGCCGCTGAACGGCCTGCCGGGAGCACCGCCGCCACCGGCCAAATAGTCCAGCAAAAAGCAAAAACCCCGGATGGATATCCGGGGTTTTGATATTGCGCTCGTCTGAAGCGTCGACGGCGGAGAGCTTAAAGCTTTCCGGCCCGTTGCTGAATCATCATGAACGTATCGAAGGTGTATTCCGACAGCTGCATCCAGAGATAGGCGTCCCGCTTGAAGGCGGTCTGGTCGTCGTAAATCTTCTTGAAATACTGGTTCGTGCCCGAGATTTCGCTGTAGATGCCCGTGGCTGCCTGGAAGCAGGCTTCCATGATCTCCTGGCTGAACGGGCGCAGCGTCGCGCCCTCCGCGACGAGCTGCTTCAGCGCGGTTGGGTTCTTCGTGTCGTACTTCGCCAGCATGTTGGTGTTGGCAAAGGCGCAGGCGTCGGTCAGCGCTGCCTGATAATGCTTGGGCAGGCTGCTCCACTTTTCGAGATTGAAGAATCCATGCACCGTCGGGCCACCTTCCCACCAGCCCGGATAATAGTAGTACTTTGCCACCTTGTGGAAGCCGAGCTTCAGGTCGTCATAGGGGCCGACGAATTCCGCCGCATCGATCGTGCCTTTTTCCAACGCCGGATAGATGTCGCCGCCGGCGATCTGCTGCGGGATGACGCCGACCTTCTCCATGACGCGGCCGGCAAGGCCGGCAATGCGCATCTTGACGCCCTTGAGGTCATCGAGCGTGTTGATTTCCTTGCGGAACCAGCCGCCCATCTGCGCACCGGTATTGCCGGCCGGCAGGGCATACATGCCCTGCGTGGCATAAAACTCGTTCATCAGCTTGTTGCCGTTGCCTTCATAGTACCAGGCATTGGTCAGACGGCTGTTCAGCCCGAATGGAATGGCCGTTCCAATGGCATAGGTCGGGTCCTTGCCGACGAAATAATAGGAGGTGGTATGGGCTGCCTCGACCGTGCCGGCGGCAACGGCATCGACGGCCTGCAGGCCCGGCACGATTTCACCGGCCGCAAAAGGCTGGATCGTGAAATTGCCATCCGTCGCGGCGGCAACATGCTTGGCGATATCCTCGGCTCCACCATAGATCGTATCCAAGCTCTTCGGAAACGACGACGTCATGCGCCACGCGATCTTCGGATTCTCCTGCGCGATCGCAGGCGCTGCCAATGCCGTTGCGGCAACCGCACCGGCGCCGGCGGTTCCCGCCTTCTTGAAAAACGAACGACGATCCATCAAAAACCTCCCGTATAGATGGTACTGCGCGGGCGATCTTCACCCCTACCTGCAGTAAGGGCAAACCTAAGCATGGCGGGGGCCGCGATTCAAGCTTTAGTCTATTAGCCTTTGGCATCAAGACGGCAATAAGGCGGCCCCCAGGCGCCCATCAAAATCAGCGGCTTAGCCGCAAACCGGAGAGCCTCCGTACCGCTTCCGCCGCAATTTGGCCACCTCACGCAGCCAAGCGTTGACTTGATGGTCGTTCTGGCGGCAGAAACGGCAAGCACAAAGATTTCACCGGGGCTGATATGACGAAACCGATCGTTGCCATTCCTGCCGATATCCGCAGCTTCGACGGCGCTACCTGGCATGCCGTACAGCATCAATATCTGCGTGCCGCGTTGAATGCCGCCGGCGTCATGGCCTTCATGATCCCGGCCTTCGAGGAAGGCTACGATACCGATGCGATCCTCGACCGCGTCGACGGTCTGCTGGTGTCCGGCTCGGCCAGCAATGTTCATCCCTCGCTCTACGGTGCCGAGGTGAGTGACAAGCACGGCCCCTTCGACCCCGCCCGCGACGCTACCAGCCTGCCGCTCATCCGCCGCGCCATCGATCGCACCATCCCGCTGCTTGCCATCTGCCGCGGCCTCCAGGAGCTGAACGTCGCCCTCGGCGGCTCGCTGGCAAGCGAGATCCACGAGCAACCCGGCATCTGGGACCACCGCCGGCCGGAAGACGTCGACCGGGACGGCATGTACGCCATTCGCCAGACCGTCCACGTCAAGGAAGGCTCCTGCATCGCAGGCATTCTCGGTCCGGGCGAGATCCGCGTGAATTCCCTGCATCGCCAGGCAATCGCCAGAACCGCCCCACGCCTGCAGGTGGAAGCCATCGCCGAGGACGGCACGGTGGAGGCCGTTTCCGTCATCGACGCCAAGGCCTTTGCCGTCGGCGTGCAATGGCATCCGGAATATTGGGCTGAAACCGACAAGTCTTCGAACCAGCTGTTCGCCGCTTTCGGCGACGCCGTCCGCAGCTATGCCGCCGCCAAGCTGCCGATGATCCCCGCGCAGGCGATCGCCTGACGGCGCGGCGCCGGCCAAGCATCGCCCGCGGAGCCAACCCGCGCCTAATCCTTCTGCGGCGTCTCCGGCACCGGCGTCAGCGCCCCACCCTTCTCGAACCAGGCAATGAGGTTGTCGGCGACGAGATCGGCCATTGCATTGCGTGTCGGCACGGACGCGGAGGCGACGTGTGGCAGCAGCACGGCATTGGTCGGTTCCAGCAGGTTGGCCGGCACGGTCGGCTCTTCATAGAAGACGTCGAGACCGGCAGCACCGAGCGCGCCGGAAGCAAGCGCTGCACTCAGCGCCTCCTCGTCCACCGTCCAGCCGCGGCCGACATTGACAAGAATACCGTCAGGGCCGAGTGCTGCCAGAATATCGGCATCGATCGTCTTGTGCGTCTGCGGCGTCTTCGGAACGATGGCAATCAGCGTATCCACAGCATTCGCCAACCCCTTCAGCGTCGGGTGATAGTCGTAGGACACATCGGCATGGCGCGAACGTGTGTGATAACTGATCTTCACCTTGAACGGCTCCAGCCGCTTGGCAATTTCGAGCCCGATGCGGCCAAGGCCGTAAAGCCCGACATGCCGGCCCTTCAGCGAGAAACGCGATAGCGGATAGGCCGTTCCCGGCTTCCAGTTGCCGGCACGCAGCCAGGCTTCGGCCCGCGGCAACTCGCGGACCGTGTTCAGCAGCAGGCCGATCGCCGTATCGGCGACCTCATCGTTCAGCACATCAGGCGTATTGGTGACGACAATGCCTTTTTCGGCGGCATGTTTCACGTCGATGCCGTCATAACCGACACCGAAATTGGCGACCACCTCGACATGCGGCAGCTGGTCCATCCAAGCGCCCGGGAAGGAACCAGATACGGCGACGCCGCGGATGCGGCCGGCGATCTCGCCGTCGAGCGCAAGCTTCTCCTCGCGCGGGACGGCGATAATCTCAAAACGATCCTTCAACCTGTCGAGAACACGCTCGTGTATCTTCCCAGGAACGAGAATGGCGATGCGGGACATGGCTTTTCCTCTTGGATGGCGGTCGAGGTTCAGGCGCGCGGCCGATGGGGACTGGTAGACTGGCGAATGCGCATTTCCGGCTTGATCAGATGCATACCGTCAGGCTCATGGCTGCCGGCAAGGCGATCAAGCAGCGCCCGGGCGGCCAGACGCCCGACCTCGGCCTGACCGTTCCAGACGGTCGTTAGCGCGGGCGTAGCGATCGAGGCCTCCTCGAGATCGTCGTAGCCGGTGACGGAAATATCGCGTCCCGGCACCAGGCCGGCGCGCGCAATGCCGTTCATCAGGCCGATCGCCACGAGATCGTTCCAGCAGACGGCTGCGGTCGGCTTCTGCGGCAGCGACAGGAAATGCACTGCAGCCTCGAAACCGCCCTGTTTCGAGCGCGGACCGGGAATGCGCAGGTTCGGATCGACCTCGATGCCGGCCTTGCGGAGCGAATTGACGTAGCCCTGGTAGCGGTCGCGGCCGGTGGATGTCTGGTCCGTGCCGCCGATCATGGCGATCGAGCGATGACCGAGGCCGATTAGGTGGTTGGTGGCAAGCGAGATACCGTAGCTGTCGTCGCCGCGATAGGTCGGCAGGTCCTGCCCTTCCATCGAGCGGGCGACCAGGATCGCCGGCATGCCGTTGTCTTCCGCCAGTTGCACGTCTTCCGGCGGCGTACCGATCGCCGGCGACATGATGACGCCGTCGCCGCCGAGCTGCAGCAGCGTCTCGATGAAGGTGCGCTGCTTTTCGACATTGTCGTAATGGTTGGAAAGGATGAAGGTGTGGCGGCTACGATCGAGCTCGCTTTCGATTGCCTTCAGAATCTCCCCGTAGAAGGGGTTCATGATGTCGTGCACGACGACGCCGATGATGCCGGAGCGGGAGGTCCGAAGGCTGGCGGCACGGCGATTGTAGATATAGCCGAGCGCGCGCGCCTGTTCCTTGATCTTCTCCCGGGTATTGCCGGCGACGAGCGGACTGTCGCGTAAGGCAAGCGATACGGTCGCCGTTGAAATGCCGAGCGTTTCGGCGATTGTCGAAAGCTTGATCTTCTGGACCACGTGTCCTCCTCCAGGCAGCACGCAAGCAGCAAGACCCCGCCGTCAAACCGGCGCGGCCCTTAAAATGTTTAATTAAAAGATTTAATCGATGGAAGCAATTCGTCTTTCGGGGAAATTTCAGTCTTCGTCCGGTTCTTCGATATGAATGGCTTCGGCCTGCAGATTGGCATCGATCGCCTTCAGCAGTCGGACGAGATTGCGAATTTCCTTCTCGGAGAACTCCTGCGTCGCCAGCCTGTCGCAGGCCGAGGCCGCCATCTCGATCCCTTGCACGCTGCCGCGGCCGAGTTCGGTGAGATAGACCTTGGTGAGGCGCGCATCTTCCGCATCGGGCTTGCGCTCGAGAAATCCCTGCGCCTCCATGCGGCCGATCGTGCGCGTCATCGTCGGCGCCTTGACCCCGAGCTTCTGGGCAAGACCGCCTGCCGTCATGCCGTCGCTCTCGGCAAGCGAGAGAATGACGCCGTCCTGACCGGCATAGAGCCCGCTTTCAAGCAGGTTGCGCGAAAGCACCGTCCGCATGGAACGCGCCGCCTGGGTGAGCGCCGGAGAGAGATCGACGAGCGTATACTCGGTCTGGTCCTTCTTCTTGGACTTGTTCTTTTTGCCGTCCTTGTGCTTCTTTCCCATAGCCATCCCTTTGATCTTTAAGCCCCGACGCCGCTGCGATATGACATTGCTCAGGATCTCGTCATAAACAAGAGGCAACGACCGGATGATGACACCTTCGCCGCGCTTCGAGGACAGCAACCCGGCCTTTGCACCTGACGGGCGCCGTCTGATTGCCGTGTTGCCGCTCGGCGCCCATGAACAGCACGGCCCTCACCTGCCCTTCGAAACCGACACACTGATTGCCGAAGGCATCGCCGGGCGATTGAAGATGGCCCTGCCCGCTGGCCTGCCGGTCACCTTCCTGCCCGCCGAATCCATCGGCTATTCCATAGAGCATATGGATGTTGAAGGAACGAAGACGCTTGCCTTCGACGAAGCGGTATACCGCTGGCTCGGCATCGCCGAAGGCCTGGCAAAGCAGGGCATCCGCAAATTCGTGATGCTGAACGCCCATGGCGGCAATTCGCCCGTCATATCAATCGTCGCCACCGAGGCGCGGGTCCGCTTTGCCATGCTGGCGGTGGCGACGAGCTGGACCCGTTTCGGCGTGCCGGATGGCCTGGTCACGCCGGAGGAAAAGGCGATCGGTATCCATGGCGGCGATATCGAGACCTCGGTGATGCTGGCCCTTCATCCCGACAAGGTTGATATGGCGAAGGCGGCGGACTTTTCCTCGCGACAGACGGAATTCGCCCAGCGTTTCAAGCATCTGCGCGCCTACGGGCCGCACGCCTTCGGCTGGAAGATGTCGGATCTCAACAGGCAAGGCGTGGCGGGCAATGCCGCGGCTGCGACGGCAGAAAAAGGTGAGGCGCTGATTGCCCATGCGGTAAAAGGACTGATGGAATTGCTGAGCGATGTCGATGCATTCGATGTCGCGCAACTCAGGTGAATATGGGCCATCTGCACCGGCCAGACGATGTGATCTTATAACATTATAAAACCCTTTGAACTGCCACGCTCAAGCCATTATATGAGACCAACCGTTCAAGCAGCCGATCCCAAGCCGCTCGGCCGCACGCCTAATCCTAGAGGTTCTCATGACCGACGCGATCTCCACCCAGAAGCCCATTCCCGTTACCGTGCTCACCGGTTATCTCGGCGCCGGCAAGACGACGTTGCTCAACCGCATTCTCTCCGAAAATCACGGCAAGAAATATGCGGTCATCGTCAACGAGTTCGGCGAAATCGGCATCGACAATGACCTGATCGTCGAGTCGGACGAGGAAATCTACGAAATGAACAACGGCTGCGTCTGCTGCACGGTGCGCGGCGACCTGATCCGCGTCGTCGAAGGCCTGATGCGCCGCCCCGGCCGCTTTGACGGCATCATCGTCGAAACGACCGGCCTTGCCGACCCAGTGCCGGTCGCCCAGACCTTTTTTATGGATGACGATGTGCGCGCCAAGACCGAGCTCGACGCCGTCGTCGCCCTCGTCGATGCCAAGCACCTGCCGCTGCGCCTGAAGGACAGCCGCGAGGCCGAAGACCAGATCGCCTTCGCCGACGTCGTCATCATCAACAAGACCGACCTGGTGACCCCGGAAGAACTTGATGTGATCGAGGATATCGTCCGCGCCATCAACCCGGCCGCCCGCGTCTACAAGACCAGCCGCTCCGGGGTCGACCTCGCCCGCGTGCTCGATCAGGGCGCCTTCAACCTGGAGCGCGCGCTCGAAAACGATCCGCATTTCCTGGAGCACGGCCATGACGACCACGTCTGCGGCCCCGATTGCGATCACGACCACCACCATCATGACCATGATCACGATCATCACGGCCACGACCATCATCACCATGGCGCCCATAACCATGGCGCGATGTCGGCGATCCACGATGTGACGGTGCAGTCGGTGTCGCTACGCGGCGGTCAGATGAACCCGGAGCGTTTCTTCCCCTGGATCCAGAAGATCACCCAGACGCAGGGGCCGAATATTTTGCGTCTCAAGGGCATCATCGCCTTCAAGGACGATCCCGAGCGTTACGTCGTTCAGGGTGTGCACATGATCATCGAGGGTGATCACCAGCGGCCGTGGAAGGAAGGCGAAAAGCACGAGAGCCGTCTCGTCTTCATCGGCCGCGAACTCGACCGCGAGAAGCTCGAAACCTCCTTCAAGGCATGCGAGGCAGCCGCCTGATGCCGACAGTTGCACCGCTTGATCTCGACGGCCACGTTCTGGCCGTCGAATTTTTAGGTGATGTTCCCTTCTTCGCAAGCGCAAACGGTACATTCCACCGGCTGGACGGCGGCGACAGGGTTTCTGAAGCCCACCAGGGCATGCTAACCGCGATCCGCGACCCCTACAGCGAGAGCCTGATTTCGGGCGGCGAGGACGGCAAGGTGCTGCGCATTGCCGCCGACGGCAGCGTCAGCGAGATCGCGACCGCGCCGCGCAAGTGGATTTCGCAGGTGGCAGCCGGCCCGCAGGGCGCCGTTGCCTATTCCTACGGCAAGAGTTCGCTCGTGCGCCTTGCCGATGGCACGACCAAGGAATTCCCCGAAGAGCGCACCGTCGAAGGTCTTGCCTTTGCGCCGAAGGGCCTGCGCATCGCGGCCGCGCGCTACAACGGTGTGTCGTTGCACTGGATCGGCATGAATGCCAAGCCGGTCGATCTTGAATGGAAGGGTGCGCATACCGGCGTCACCTTCTCGCCTGATGGTAATTTCCTCGTCACCTCGATGCAGGAAAACGCATTGCACGGCTGGAAGCTCGACATCAAGCCCGGCACCGAAGCCCGCCACATGCGCATGACCGGCTATCCCTCCAAGGTGAAATCGCTCTCCTGGTCGGTCAAGGGCAAGTGGCTCGCGTCTTCAGGCGCGCCTGCGGCAATCGTCTGGCCCTTCCAGGGCAAGGACGGGCCGATGGGCAAGGCGCCGCTGGAGCTCGGCACCCGCGCCAATATCATGGCAACCGCAGTGAAATTCCATCCGCTCGAGGACATCCTCGCCATCGGCTTCATCGACGGCATGATCCTGGCCGTGCGCATCGCCGACAGCAAGGAAGCGCTGCTGCGCCGACCCGGCAAGGGTGCGATCACAGCGATGAGCTGGAGCAAAAACGGCAAGCTGCTCGCCTTCGGCTCGGAAGCCGGCGATTGTGGCGTCATCGATATTTCGGCTTGAGGCCCGTTGCCGGCATGGACGACGCCCTGATGGAACCCGAAATCATGGCGCTCACCGCCGATCACATGCAAGCCGCGGCCGGAATCAGACGTGTCGCCCTGTGGCAACGGCTGCCCTGGCTGCCGGATGTGCATACGCCTGAGGAAGAGGAGCAGTACTGGCGCATGCATCTGCTGCCGAATTGCTCCATCCTCGGCGCCACCTTGGGAAACCAGCTCGTCGGTGTCATCGCCCATGGCGACAACTGGATAGAGCAGCTTTACGTTCTCCCGGGTTTCCAAGGCATGGGCATCGGCTCTTCACTCCTCGGCTGCGCCAAGGAGGAGATGAACGAGATCAGGCTCTGGACGTTTAAGCGTAATGCAGGCGCTCGTGCTTTCTACGAACGGCATGGTTTTACCGCTGAAAAGGAGACCGTTGGCGCCGACAACGAAGAGCGGGAGCCTGATGTGCTCTATCATTGGCGCCGGCTTCCGGAGCTGACTCCTCGCCCGCAGCCATCCGGTTAGAATACGCTATCGGACTCAAGGCCGTAGGATATCGGGGCTTGCCAAACGCCGTGCCCGGGCGAAACATGAACCACGAGCAGGAAGCGCTTTCCGCTGCCGTGACTGACAGAGGAAACGGAAATGTCGAAATCCACCCGCCTCGGTTTAGCCGGGCAACAGCCGCAGCCTTTGGCCGACGCATCCGTCTGGACCGTGATCCGCGCCGAGGCGGCCGAGTTCGCCGCGCGCGAGCCGATATTGCGGCAGCTGCTTGCCGCTCAGGTAACGGACACTGCCAACAACGATGAGATCATCGCCCGCGTGCTGGCCGCGCGGCTCTCCGTAGCGCAGGTGGAAACGGGTGATTTGTTCGATCTCATCCTGTCCACACTTGATGACGATATCATGCGGAAGGTCGAGGCCGATCTCATCGCCGTGCGCGAGCGCGATCCGGCCTGCACGACATTTCTGCACGCGCTTCTCAACCTGAAGGGCTTTCATGCGCTTGAGACGCATCGCATCGCCCATGCGCTCTGGATCGCCGGCCGTCCGGAGATCGCCAGTTGGCTCGCCAATCTCGTTTCGCTGGTCTTCGGCCCGGATATCCATCCGGCGGCACGGATCGGCGCATCCATCATGCTCGACCACGGTTCGGGCATCGTCATCGGCGAAACGGCTGTCATCGAGGATGAAGTGTCTATCCTGCAGAACGTCACGCTCGGCGGCACCGGCAAGGAGACCGGCGACCGCCACCCGAAGATCCGCCACGGCGTGATGATCGGCGCGGGCGCCAAGATCCTCGGCAATATCGAAATCGGCGCCTTCAGCAAGGTCGCCGCCGGCAGCGTCGTGCTCAAACCGGTTCCCACGCATTGCACGGTTGCCGGCGTGCCGGCAACGGTCGTGCGCATCCACCGCGCCGACGAAATCCCGGCCGAGACGATGGACCAGAATATCTAGAGCAATTCCAGCAAAAGTGCGTAGCGGTTTTGCGTCCGGAATTGCGCAAAGGCAAAAAGATAGAGCCGCTTCGACATAGGAACATTCGCCCCGTTCCTACGCGGCCTGCTGATTCTCCCCGAAGGCTTCGACCCGGTTGCGGCCTTCGCGCTTGGAACGGTAGAGCGCCTCGTCCGCCTTCTGCGTCAACCGCTCAAAATCTCCACCGCTTTCCGCACGCGCGGCAACGCCGATGCTCAGCGTCGGAAAGACGGCCAGATCCGCCCGCTGCATGACGGCAGCGGCGAAAGCGAGACGGATGCGCTCGGCAATCGCCATCGCCTCCTCCAGGGAAACGTTTTTCAGCACCGCCAGGAATTCATCCCCGCCTTGACGGGCGAGCAGGTCGCCGGAGCGCATGATGCCTCTCGAAACACTGGCGAAAAGCCGCAGGATGTCGTCACCGGCAGCATGGCCATGCCTGTCGTTCAGTTGCTTGAAATGGTCGATATCGATGATCAGCAGCGATACCGGCTGGGAACCGAGAGCCGGCAGATGCTGGGCAAGGCCGCCGCGATTGAGCGCGCCGGTCAGCGGATCGTGGTGAGCGAGTTCCGTCAGCTGATTTCGGCTGCGCTCGGCGGCCATCAGCACCATGGCCATGCTGCGCAGCATGATGAAGGCGACCGCCGATACCGCCATCCAGCTGTGAATTGCACTGCCGCCGAAGGGATCCGGCCCGCCGATCTCACCGGTCGCCGCGAGAATGCTGCGAACCGCAAAGATCGCGGCAGTGCAGGTGTAGAGGCCGACAAGCAAGGCTGCCGAATAAAGCCTCTCGCGCCGGACAATGCCGATCGCCTCCCTTGCAACGGCAAGATCGCAGAGGCAGCAGATGACGGAGACGTAGAGGAGCCTCGCCGAGACTGCCGATGGATCGCTGACGATGAGGACGACAGGAACGCTGACGAGCATGATCGCAAGCCAGAAAGTGCGCTGGTCGAGCGCTCGTCCCGAAAAGACGCGCACGGCAAAGAACATCAGCATATAGCCGGCGATGGTGACGATATTGCCGCCGTCGATCGAGACGGAGGTGGGAACGAGATTGCGCAGCGCGACGAGAAACGAGCCGACACCGACAAGAAGGTTGCTCAAGCCCCACCAGAGCGGCCACCTCTCGAAGCGACCCGTCGCATAGGCTGCAAGCTGGAGAACGCCCAGCACGAAACAGCTCACGGCAACAATGAAATAGATCGTCCTGAGATCCAGTAGCATGGCGCTTTCCCGAAATTCTCGCGGAACTTACAGGAAGCGTTTTGCGGTTTGATTGGAGCCTTCGCTAAAAATTTAACGATCGGGGTTTTTCGCCGCTGCATAATTCAAAGTCCTACAGCGCGTCTGAAAGACGCGCGGCCCTGTCGTCAGGCGGCACGCACCGAGCCGATGATGTCCGCCAACAGACCGTGCAGCAAATCCCTGTAGCCGCTTCGGGCAGACGGACCGCTCTCTTCCGAGGTCATGACGACGGTGAGATCGAGCGACGGCACGATGTAGAGCATCTGCCCGCCATATCCCCAGGCGAAATGCACCTGCTCGCCGCCGATCTGCCGCGTGAACCAGCCATAGCCATATTCGTCGCCCGAGAAGCGCGAGTTGGTGCGCTGCTGCCACGACTGGGCAATCCAGTCGGCAGGGACGATCTGGCGGCCGTTGGCGGTCTTGCCGCCGTTGCGGTAGAGTTCACCGAAGGCAAGCAGGGACCGGGCGCTCATCGCCATCTGATTGCCGCCCAGATAGATGCCCTGCGGATCGCGCTCCCATGCGCCAATGCGGAAACCTTCGACGGGACCCAGCCATTCGCGCGCCAACACCAGCGTCGGCCGCCGGCCGACCTTGGTGAGAATGGCCGAAAGCAGATGCGTGGATGCGGTGGAATAGAGCATCTCGCCACCGGGCTGATCGACGAAAGGCTGCGACAGCGCAAAGCGCACCCAGTTGCGCGAGGAGACCCAGCGGCCGTAGTTCGCCCCCGACATGCGATCGAGCCCCGCCTGCATGGAGAGAAGATTGCCGATGGTGATGTCGTTGATGCGCGGGTCTGGTGCTGCCGGAAGATCGGCCTTCAGGATCGGCGCGATCTTCTGGTCCGGCCCCGTCAACAGGCCTTTGTCGATGGCGATACCGACCAGCGCCGAAATGATCGACTTCGAAGCGGATTTGATATTGGTCGATTCCGAGGGCGAATGACCGTGGAACCCACGTTCGCTGAGCACGCGTCCGTCGCGAGCGACAATCACCGTCTTGAGAGGCCTCATCGCGGGGTCGCTCGCCGCGCGATCGAGACGCGGGCCAAGCCCGCCGACGCCGGAAGCCGTGCTCTGGGCAGCCGCCGGCCCCGTTGCAGCAAGTGGCAGGCAGAAGAAAAGCAGAAGGGAAAGAAGGCGGATCATGCGACGCAAGATAGGATATCGCCGCGATATGTTCGCCTGCCGGCGCCCTTTTTCACGCGATTGTGTTTCCGCGTGCTGCCGGCGCCTTTTCGAAACTTGATGCCAGAAAGACAATCCGCGCCGCAACCACACCAGGCCCGCCTGCCTGCGTGGTCAAACGGCGCGGATATTGCCAGCCGGGGGAAAAATTCTCAACCTGGCCGGCCGGTCGGAGCAGCCTTACGGCTCCGCGTGACGTTTCAGGCCGATCCGGCCCAATCCCGTTCTAGGCTGCGCGGCGAACCGGGGCACCGGTCAGCATGCGTCCCGAGGGGACGATCATGCCGGCCGCGCCGCCAAGCCAGCCGTCCGTGAGCTCGAGCGCCAGAAAGCGCGAGCGTTCGAACGGACCCGGCATGACGAGATGGCGAGCCTTTTCGGCAAAGAAGCCGAAGCGCTCGTAATAGGCAGCATCGCCGACGAGCAGGACGGCGCCGTGCCCGCGCTTCTTCGCTTCGAGAAGCGCCGCACGCATCAGCGCCGAGCCGATGCCCTTGCCGCCCTGATGGGGCGCAACGGCGAGCGGTCCAAGCAGCAGCGCATTGATCGGCGTGCCTTCGTCATTGACGCCGGCCTCGATGTTCCAGAGCCGCACCGAGCCGATGACATGGCCGTCGCGATCGCGCGCGACGAGCGCAAGGCCCTCGGCCGGGACGCGGTTGCGGCGGATCTTCTCCGACGACTTCTTGCGGCGATCCGGGCCCATGACGCGGTCGAGCAGGTTTTCACGCGCAACGACATCCGAGGGATTTTCGGCGTCGATGGCGAAAGTGGTAGGCGCAAAGAATGCGCGGACAGAATCAAGAACAGCGGCCATCTTGGCCTCCCGTACCCAATACCGTTATCAGCGGCGATGAAGGAAGATTGTGAAGTTGCCGCCCCGGCTGGTTACGGGGCCGGCGGAAACGACCTTAGATGACGTAGGACTTCAACGGGTCGAAACCGTTGAAAGCGACCGCCGAATAGGTCGTCGTATAGGCGCCGGTGCCTTCGATCAGGACCTCGTCGCCGATCGAAAGGGAGATCGGCAGCGGATAGAGGTTCTTCTCGTAGAGCACGTCGGCCGAATCGCAGGTCGGACCGGCAATGACGCAGGGCTCCATCTCGTCGCCGTCGTGTTCCGTGCGGATCGGATAGCGGATGGCTTCATCCATCGTCTCGGCGAGACCGCCGAACTTGCCGATGTCGAGGAAGACCCAGCGGGCATCGTCATTGTCCGACTTCTTCGAAATCAGAACGACTTCCGCCTTGATGACACCGGCATTGCCGACCATGCCGCGGCCCGGCTCGATGATCGTCTGCGGGATCTGGTTGCCGAAATGCGTGCGCAGCGCCTGGTAGATCGACTTGCCGTAAGCTTCAGCGGACGGAACGTCACGCAGGTACTTGGTCGGGAAGCCGCCGCCCATGTTGACCATCTGCAGGTGGATGCCCTGCTTGGCAAGCGATACGAAGACGCGCTTGGCATCGGCGAGCGCCGAATCCCAGGCATCGACCTTGGTCATCTGCGAACCGACATGGAACGAGACGCCATAGGACTGAAGGCCAAGCTGATGGGCGTAGACGAGGACGTCGACAGCCATCTGCGGAACGCAGCCGAACTTGCGCGACAGCGGCCATTCGGCGCCTTCGCCATCCGTGAGCACGCGGCAGAAGACCCGGGCGCCGGGAGCGGCGCGCGAAATCTTCTCGACTTCCTCGTGGCTATCGACGGCAAAGAGGCTGACGCCGAGCGCATGCGCGCGGGCAACGTCACGTTCCTTCTTGATCGTGTTGCCATAGGAGATGCGGGCGGCGGTCGCACCGGCTTCGAGCGCCATTTCGATTTCGGCAACGGATGCACAATCGAAATTGGAGCCGAGGCCTGCAAGCAGCTTCAGCACTTCGGGAGCCGGGTTGGCCTTGACGGCATAATAGATGGCGCTGTCCGGCATGGCGTGACGGAAGGCGTGGAAATTGTCGCGAACGACGTCGAGGTCAACCACGAGGCAGGGACCATCGGGACGTCGGGTTGCGAGAAAGTCGCGGATGCGCTGAGTGGTCATATCGATTCCCTCTTCCAATTCCAGAGCTCCGGCATGAACCGGAGGACAAAGGGCATACGATAGCTCGCATTGGAACCAGCCGGTGGAGACCCCGGAACCATAGCAAGCGCTCGATGCGCAGATAGTGAACCAACGCCGCGATGCGGTGTAAGTTCGGCTTTGTCTGCCATGGATTGGAGGGAGAATCCCAACCGCACTTCCGGCAATGATGGTGTGCCTCTTCAGTAACCCCCGCTGATGGAAAGCAGGGAGAGAACAAAAAGGCCCGCACCGTCGTTGCTTCAGGCGTCCTCGCATTTTCCGGTTGGCCGGAATAGCGACTGGAGGGGTTAATTCCAGGTACCTTACCGATTTCCTCACCAATTCGAGGGTTCGGCGGACACCCATGGGCACGTGCGACTTTGGGCTGAGTGGGAAATAAGAATATTCGCCTTCATAATCAAGCGATTTTTTGATCTTGGGGCTAAAAAAATTATTGAACAAGACGAGCCAATTTGTTCAACATTCCGAAACAGCCTGAGGGGTGCCATGGATACCTTGACCCGCATACGCGCCTTCATCGATGTCGTCGAGGCCGAAGGCTTCTCCGCTGCGGCACGGCGCACCGGCCGCTCGAAGGCGCTGCTCTCCAAATATGTGCGCGAGTTGGAGGACGAGCTCGGTGCGCTGCTGCTCAACCGCACCACCCGTCAGTTCTCGATGACCGAGGCCGGCCATACCTATTACCGCACCGCCTCCGATATCCTGAAGGAGATCGACAACCTCGCCGATCTCGTGCGTGAAAACAATGCGCAGCTCAAGGGACGGCTGCGCATCTCGGTGCCGCGCACCTTCGTCGATGCCGATGTCGGCCAGTCGCTGATCGACTTCGCCAAGGAGAACCCGGACCTTTCGCTGGAGATCGCCGCCGACGACCGGTTCGTCGATCTGATCGAGGAAGGCTTCGACGTGGCGATCCGCATCACCAAGCTCGAAGATTCCGGCATGATCGCCCGCAAGATCTCGGATTTCCGCATCCATATCTGCGCCACCCCTGAATTTCTCGAGCGCTATCCCGATCTCGATCACCCGGCGGCCCTTTCCAGCGTCCCCTTCATCGTCGATACCAATGCGCGCACCCAGGCGAGCATCCGCTTCCACAATCCCGACAACACCTCGTTCGCAGTTGCCGTTTCCGGACCGATAGAGGTGAACAGCCCGCATGCGACATTACGCGCAGCACTGGCCGGCATCGGCGTAGCCTTCATCCCGGATTTCATCGCCCGCAAGCCAATCGAGAGCGGCGAACTGGTGACCCTGTTCAACGATTACATCCCCACCGACCGCGGCATCTATGCCGTTTACCCACACCGGCGCTACCTGCCGGCCAAGGTGAGGATTTTCGTCGATTACCTGCACAACTGGTTCAAGAAGCACCCATGATGCGACAACAGGTTCCATGTTGATCCACATGGCTGAGACGATCGGCGACGATCGGGGAACCGCCAGTGAAGCCCGTCCCAATTCCGTCCCAATTTCTGGCAAGAAGTCAGGGTCACCGAACAGAGCAGCGGAATAGATGAAACATTCAACGATACTGATGGCGGCGCTTCTTTCGCTGGCGCCGGCCGCCGCCTTTGCCCATCCGCACATCTTCGTGGAAGCGCGCCTCGAAGTCGTGGCCGGCAAGGACGGCAGTGTCGAGGAGCTGCGCAATGTCTGGCGCTTCGACGAGGTCTTTTCGTCCTCCGTCGTCATGGATTTCGACAAGAACACCGACCTGAAGCTGGAGCCGAACGAGCTCGCGGAGGTCGGAAAGACGGTGAAGCAGTCGCTTGCCGACTACGATTACTACATGAACCTGACGATCAACGGGAAGAACATCACCGTCCAGAAGCCTGACATCATCCATGTCGACTACAAGGAAGGTCAACTGCTGATGTTCTTTGCGGTGAAGCCGGTGGAGAAGATGCCACTCAAGGGCAGGCTCAGCTTCGGCGTCTATGACCCGACGCTCTATACCTCGATCGACTTTCCCACGGACGGTGAGCTCGCGATCGTCGGAGACGGCTTCAAGGCCTGCAAACATCAGGTAGTGCGGCCCGATGCCGACCAGGTGATATCGGAAAACAAACAGTCGCTGACGGACGCTTTCTTCAACGATCCCACCGGCACCAACATGTCCAAACTCTTCGCCACCCGGCTGGAGGTCACATGCTGACAAAACGCCTGCCCCTCATTTTTTGCGCAGTCGTCCTCGCGCTCCTAGCGGCGGCAAGTCTCGCCCATGCGCAATCTCCGCTTGGCATCGGCACGGCGGAGCCGAGCTTCCAGCCGACCGGCGGTCCGCTCGCACCGCTTTTGCTCTATGTGAATTATGAACAGCAGGCCTTCTACCGGGCGCTGACCGGCGCCTTAAAGGCGATGCGTCAAGACCCATGGCAACTGGCATCGCTGATCGGCCTGTCCTTCGCCTACGGCGTCTTCCATGCAGCCGGCCCGGGCCACGGCAAGGCGGTCATCTCCTCCTATATGATTGCCAACGAGATCGAGCTGAAGCGCGGCGTGATGATTTCCTTCATTTCGGCCTTCATCCAGGGCGTGGTGGCGGTAGCGCTGGTCGGCGGCGCCTGGTTGGTGTTGCGCGGCACCGGCATCACGCTGACGGCAGCGACCCACGCGATGGAGATCGCCAGCTTCATCATGGTCATCCTGTTCGGCGGCTGGCTGCTGTTTCGCAAACTGCGCTCGATAGCCGGCAATATGCCACGGCGCCGGCTGATGGCGACGCCTGCCGGCCCGGTCAGCATGATGCTCGACTGGAAGGATAATGCAGCCGAACGCCAGGCCTATGCCTTCAACGGCAAGGCGCAGGCTGTCGAAGCCGGCCACACCTTTGTTCCCGGCATGGTCTGCGAGACCTGCGGCAATGCCCACGTGCCCGACCCGGCCCTGCTCGGCGGCGATAAGTTCAGCGTCCGCGAGGCCTGGTCGGCAATCGTTGCCGTCGGTCTGCGCCCCTGTTCCGGCGCCTTGCTGGTCATGACCTTCTCACTGCTGAACGGGCTCTATCTCGGCGGCGTGCTGTCGATCGTCGCCATGTCGCTCGGCACGGCGATTACCGTTTCCCTACTTGCCACACTTGCCGTCACTGCCAAGAGCGCGGCCGTCCGCCTCTCCGGACGCGGCTCGACCGCCTCGATCTGGGTCGGCAATGCCATCGAAATCCTCGGCGCCGTGCTCGTCATGCTGATGGGTGCCCTGCTGCTTGGGGCCTCGCTGCAGGGTTAAACCTATTTCCCCCGGCTGCGCTGGTAACGCGCCCGCAACCAGAAGACAGCGAAAAACGCCATGATCAGGCAGACGCCGACGACGATCGCCAACGTCGGCGAGAAGTTGCCGATCCACAGAACGATGGTCGGCAGGAAGTAGATGACGAGGGCAGCGCTAAGCAGGATGATGCCGGCGGCGGTCGCCTGCGAGCGGCTTTCCGGGCTCATACGAGCCTTTCCTTTTCGAGATCGGCGCGGATATCCTGCAGGCGGCGGATCTGATTGCCCTCGGCGTCGAAATTCGCGGGGGAAAGCCATGCTTCGAAGGCATCGTTGATCACCGGCCATTCGGCATCGATCATCGAGAACCAGGCGGTGTCGCGGTTGCGATGCTTGGAGATCATGTGCTGGCGGAAGACCCCTTCGAAGCTGAAGCCGTAACGCGCGGCCGTCGTCTTGCTCGCCTCGTTCTTATTGTCGCATTTCCATTCGTAGCGGCGGTAGCCGAGATCCTCGAAGACGTGCTTGGCCATCAGGTAATGCGCCTCGGTCGAAAGCGGCGACCGCTTCATCTCGGCCCCGTGCGCCACTCCGCCGATCTCGACGACGCCGTTTGCCGGGTCGGCGCGCATGTAGTTCGCCATGCCGACAATCTTGCCGGTGGCGTTGTCGCGGAAGATATGGGTGAGCCAGCCGGACTTGGTATTGACGGTTTCCAGCCAGCTGGCGAAATCGTCGATACCGGAGAAATCGTCCTGCGCGAAATAGAGAAGCAGCGGGTTGATGCCCATGCCGCCGAGCCCGTCCCACAGCGCCTCGAGATGTTCCGCGCGCCGATAGGGTTCAACCGTGACGAAACGGCCCTTCAGCGTCACCGGCTTCGGCGCCGGGCAGCCCTTGAAATTTGCAAGATCGCGCATGTTCACTCCCCTTTTCGGAAGAGTGGATAGGCCAGCCGCCCGACAAAGGCAACCGGCCTAGATGTCACTGTGACAAGGTCACCTTGGCGGAGGATACCGTCGCCTCGATATGGTCGACCAGTTGGTCGGCAAGGCCGAGGCGGCCGGCAAGCAGATCGAGATAACCGCGCTCGGCGCGTGAATCCGGCTCGATGGTGAGCCGCGAGCCGGTGTAGATCTCGACGCGCTGTTCTTCCGTCACCGCGGCGGCCACGAGCGCATCGATATCCGTCGGCGAGGCGAGTTCATGCTCGATGAAGGCCGCAGCCTCGCCGCTGACATCGGCGGCCTTGACCTTCTCCATGATGAGGGCGCGTTCGGCATCGTCGATATGGCCATCGGCCTTGGCGGCGGCAATCATTGCGCGGATCAGCACCAGGGCGAATTCATTGCTGCCGGCAGGCGACGTCGGCCCGAAACCGGATTCGGCAGGCGGCGGCAGAAGCACCGGATTATTGGCGGACGGTGCATCGGAAGGGGCAGCGGGGGCCTGCCCGGCCTGGTAATTCTTGTAGGCTTGGTAACCGAGGCCGGCAATCGCGGCAAGACCGCCGATCGCCAGTGCATTGCCGGCAATACTGCGGCCGGTCTTGGTGCCGAGGAGCGCGGCAGCAATGGCGCCGGTCTTCATCGGATTGTTCCTGGCCGTCTGAACGGCATCACCCGCCCTGTCGCGGACCGAGCCGCCGAGACCCGGCACCTGCGAACCCAAGAACTGGTCGAGAAGCTTTTTTGCGTCGAACATTCCTCGTCATCTCCCTGTTGAAGCTGGAGAAGAACATAGGTTTGCGACGGTTGAAATACAAACTTGGGAAGCGGGATTGAGCCGTGAGGCTCACCCGCCCTTGCCGAAACTCAGGCCTTCAGCGCCGCCGCCTCTGCCGCGAGCTTGGTAATGCCGGCCCAGTCGCCGGCCGCGACCAGTTCCTTTGGCGCCACCCACGAGCCGCCGACGCAAATGACGTTCGGCAGCGAGAGATAATCATTGGCATTCTTCAGCGAAATACCGCCGGTCGGGCAAAACAGCGTGCCGGCAAGCGGCGAGGACAGCGCCTTGAGATAGGCGGCGCCGCCAGCCTGCTCGGCCGGGAAGAATTTCAGCACCTGGTAGCCTTCTTCGCGCAGCGCCATGACTTCGCTGGCGGTCGCAGCCCCCGGAAGCAGCGGCACGTCGGAATCCGCAGCCGCATCGAGCAGCTCCTGCGTCGTGCCGGGGCTGACGATGAACTTCGAACCGGCCTCGACGGCGGCTTCCCAATGGGCGACATTAAGGATCGTGCCGGCGCCGACTTCGGCGCCTTCGACCTCTGCGGCGACGGCGCGCACCGCCTCGAGCGCCGCCGGCGTGCGCATGGTGATCTCGATCGCCTTCAGGCCGCCCGCGACGAGCGCACGGGCCAGCGGCACCGCCGTCTTCGCATCGTCGACGATCAAGACCGGAACGACAGGCTGGAGTTTCAGGATGGAAAGGAGCTTCTCTGTTTTCTCGCCCATGGTCGCGCGACCTCCTTGAAACGATTGAATTCGGACCCCGAATAACGCCCCCGCGGAACCTTGTCGAGATAAAACCGGACCGCATATCGAGAAGGGTATGAAATGCGTGGAAATTGGGCTACCGTGCCGCAATCGTCACAAAAGGTTCACCGGTATGGCGAAAGAGATCGAGCGGAAGTTTCTTGTACGCAGCGATGGATGGCGTTCCGCCGTCGAGACGAAGTCTGTCCTCAGGCAGGGTTATATTGCCTCGATGGAAGACCGCTCCGTCCGGGTGCGCATCCTCGACGGCAGGAAGGCGAAACTGACGATCAAGATCGGCCGCAGCGCCATCACTCGTGACGAATTCGAATATGACATCCCCATCGCCGATGCCGAAGAGCTGTTGCAGAACGCGATCGGCGTCGTCATCGAGAAGACGCGCTATCGCGTTCCGCATGAGGACTTCGTCTGGGAAGTCGACGTCTTTACCGGCGAGCATCGCGGACTGGTGATCGCCGAGGTGGAGATGACGGCAGAAACCGATGATCCGGCCCTGCCCACCTGGCTCGGCCGCGAAGTGACCGGCGATTTCCGCTATTCCAACCAGGCCCTTGCCACAGAATACGGGCACGACAGGCATGGCCTATCGCATTCGGCCTGACGCCGATTTCACCAAGGCATTCCGCAGCGTTGCGACGGAGCAGCTGGAACGCGCCGTCACCATCCTTGAGGAACGCCCGGACGGCGCGCATGAGGCGATCCATTCTTTCCGCAAGAACCTGAAACGGCTACGCTCGCTCTACCGCCTCGTGGCCCGCGAGGTGCCGGATTTTCAGGCCCAGGAAAATGCGAGGCTGCGCGATACCGCACGCTCGCTTTCGGCGATCCGCGACGCTGCCGCCCTCATCGGCACCGCGGAATATCTGCAGCACGCAGCCCGCGGAAAAGAGGAGAGCGAGGCGCTCGGCCGCATCGTCACCATTCTCGAAGGACGCCGTGACTGGATGGTGCAGGCCGAAAGCGGCCTGGAACAGCGGCTCGCGGAAACCTCCGACGTTCTGAAGGAAGCGATCACCGCCCTGGATGCCGTCTCCTTTGATGGCGGCCACCGCAAGAATGCCCGCATGCTGGCAAAGAGCTGGCGACGCACGGCGCGGAAGGCCAAGACCGCGCTTGCGGCTTGCCATGGCGAGGCAACGGCCGACGTTTTCCACGATCTGCGCAAACGCACCTACGACTATCGGCTCTACCATGCGCTTTTGCGTGACGTCTGGCCGGGCGCGATGAAGGCCAAGCGCTATGCGGCCAAGGAACTTGTCGAGGATCTCGGCCACATCCACGATCTCACCGTGCTCTCCGAACTGGTCGAGGCCGAACCGCAGCTCTTCACCCGCAATGACGACCTGGCGCATCTGCTCGACATCATCATCTTCCGCCAGCAGGAAGAGCGTCGGCAAGCGCTGGTCAAAGCCGAAGCGGTCTTCGCCGATGATGCCGACGAGGAAGCCCAGCGCATCGAGCTTCTCTGGTTGATGACTGGAAACTGAGAGAAGGCCGCCACTGGCGAAGGCAATTGCGCGGCCCGCCGATTTTCTGTATTTCCCGCCCATGACCGACAGCCTGACACACACCAGCCCGTTCCTCGTGGCCGCACTCTACCATTTCGTTTCCGTGCCGCACTTTGCCGGCCTGCAGGCGCCGTTGCAGACGCTTTGCGAGGAGAACGGCGTCAAGGGAACGCTGCTTCTGGCGCATGAAGGCATCAACGGCACGATCGCAGGCCCGGATGCCGGCATTCACGCCGTGCTCGCTTTCCTGCGCGCCCAGCCGGAATTTTCGGGCCTGGAGCACAAGGAAAGCCGCGCCTCGAAAATGCCCTTCCTGCGCATGAAGGTGAAGCTGAAGAAGGAAATCGTCACCATGGGCGTCGAAGATATCGACCCCAACAAGGTGGTCGGCACCTATGTGGCTGCCAAGGGCTGGAACGCGCTGATTTCCGACCCCGACACCATCGTCATCGACACCCGCAACGACTACGAGACGGCGATCGGAACCTTCCGCGGCGCGCTCGACCCGAAGACCAAGAGCTTCCGTGAGTTTCCGGAATGGGTGCGTCAGAATCCCGGTCTGCACAACAAGCCAAAGGTCGCCATGTACTGCACCGGCGGCATACGCTGCGAGAAGGCCACCGCCTTCATGAAGGCTGAGGGCTTCGACGAGGTCTATCATCTGAAGGGCGGCATCCTGAAATATCTGGAGGAAGTGCCGCAGGAGGAGAGCCTCTGGGATGGCGCCTGCTTCGTCTTCGACGAGCGCGTGTCCGTCGAGCACGGTTTGAAGGAAGGCGAACACCGGCTCTGCCACGCCTGCCGCAACCCGATCACCGCCGAGGAAATCACCTCGCCGCTTTACGAGGAAGGCGTTTCCTGCAGCCACTGCTACCACATGCGTACGGAGGAAGACCGGCTGCGTTACCGTCAGCGTCAGCATCAGATCGCCCTGGCGAAAAAGCGCGGCCAGCGACATATCGGCAGCTGAGCCGGAATTCTGATTGGCCTGAGGATCAGGCTGCCGGTCGAGCTGCGCCGACGTGGCGCCGGGCCGCAGGCTCCGCTTTGCGTCGCTCCTGCAGCATCTCGGTGATAAGGTCCGATGTCACAGGCTTTGCGAACCAATAGCCCTGCAGGCAGTCACAGCCGAAGAGGCGCATGGCGATCGCCTGCTCCTCGGTCTCGATACCTTCGGCCGTCACCGGAATATCGAGCGAACGGGCAAGTGCTACCGTCGCCTGCAGCATCTCGCGCTGGCGTTTGTCGTTGACACCCATGACCAGCGAGCGGTCGATCTTGATGCGGTCGAAGCCGAACTGCCTGAGATAACCGATCGAGGAGAAACCGGAACCGAAATCGTCGAGCGCCACCTTGACCCCCAGCCCCTTCAACCGTTCGATCGACTGGCGGGTGCGCTGCGGATTCTGGATCATGTAGCCTTCGGTGATCTCGAGCGTGATGCGGTCGGCCTCGATCTCCGTCTGTTTCAGCACGTAGCGCACATAGTCGGTAAAGGCGGGATTGCGGAACTGGCCGGGCGAGACGTTAACCGAGACATTGAGTTCCGGCCATTGCTTGGCCGTCTCGCAGGCCTTGCGCAGTACGAACAGGCCGAGCGATTCGATGAGGCCGCTGGTCTCGGCAATCGGGATGAACAGCTCGGGCGAGACAGGACCATGGCCCGGGCGGTTCCAGCGCACCAGAGCCTCGACGCCGGTCATCGCATGTGTGCTCGCATCGATCAGCGGCTGGTAGGCGAGCGTCAGGTCGCCGCTTTCGATCGCCATCCGGAGATCGAGCTCCAGCGCATTACGCTGCTCCCGATCCGCATCCATCGACGGATCATAGAGCATCATCCGCGCGCGGCCGGCCTCCTTCGCTTTGTACATGGCAAGATCGGAGCGGCGCACCAGCTCTTCGCGCCCGACCGCACCCAAAGGCGACATGGCGATGCCGATACTGGCTCCGACGACGACCACGCGGCGGCCGATCTCTAGCGGCTCGACCAGAAAATCGAGGATCTGTTCGGCAAGCTGCAGGGCGGCGGCATTCTCGCCGTCGGAGAGAAAGGCGATCGCAAATTCATCGCCGCCGATGCGCGCGAGAACCGCACCCTGCGGAATGAGCACAGCGAGCCCGGCCGCGACCGCACGGATCAGCTGGTCACCGGTGCCGTGGCCATAACTGTCATTGACTTCCTTGAAGCCATCAAGATCAAGATAGAGGAGCAGCACGTTGCGCTTGGCCTGGCATGCCTCGACGACAAAGCGATCGACGGCGAGCCCGAGACCATCGCGGTTGGAAAGACCGCTCAACCTGTCGCGCAACGCCTCCTCGCGGGCGCTGCCTTCCTCTGCCCTCAGGCGGCGGCCGGCAAGCCAGCCGATGACCAGCAGCACTACGAAGAACAATCCGACGAGGCCGAGAGCCTGGATGACCATCGGCCGCACCTGAGCATAGGCGATATCGCCGGGTGAACGCGAGGTCCAGACGAGCTTGCCGAGCGTTGCCCCCGTCGGATCGACGATCGGTACGCGATAGTCGGCAGCAAAACTCGGCGGCGCCAGCCTCAGCCCGCCGATGACATAGGTCTGGCCGAGCGCGGTCACTCTGTCGTCATCGAGATGGCGGGCGAAAACAAGATAGCGGCGCTGGCCGACGGGCGCATCCAGCGCACCGGACTTTTCCCGCACCAATGCCACGCCGACAGCGGCAATGCCGCGTTTGGTGGTGACGAAGCCGACCGCTTGAGGACGATCGGCCGGGCCGGCCGCCTTCACCCTGTCGAGCAGGACCCAGAGCGACGGCGCGAAGAAATCCGTGAGCGGCTCCTCCATCGGTTTGCCGTCGCGATAGGTCATGATCGCCTTCTTCTCGCCATCGATGACGATCGCCACGTCAAACAGCGAGCTATTGACCGACATCTCGCCGTAATTGCTCACCGTCCAGGCCATACCGTCCGGCGCGTAGACGTTGGCGGCGGCATCGTCCCAGGCGGCATAATCGTCGAGCGTCGCGCCGAGCTGATCCTCGAATGTCTTCACCGCGCCGATCGTCGTTTCGCGCGAGCGCTCGTCATCGAGGAGATTGGCGTTTTCGGTCACGCGTTCGAGTGCCGTCAGCACCATGACGGTGACGACGGCGACGATGACCGCGAAGGAGAAAAGTACGCCGGTGACGGTAATGTGACGGCCTATTCCCGATCCCTTGCTCTGCGACTTTCCGACTGCCTGCATAACAGCTCCCTGACCGGTGCACTTTGCCAGCCAAGGGTTCAAAAACGTTTAAACAACCGCCTGTTGCACGTGTCTGACGATCGATTTTTGTCCGTGCCGCCGGTGGTCGCGAAATTGACGGCAAGCAGCGTCAGCTTGCCGTGCCGCCGGACGGGCAAGTTCAAAAGGCGCCTGGATCAAGTGCCCGCTGGAGTAATTGCGCTAACCCGCTTTGTGATTGCCCTTCGGGAACTGAGCCGCCAGTTCGCGATACCACTTGCCGCTCTTCTTTACCGTGCGTAACTGCGTCTGATAATCGACATGGACGAGGCCGAAGCGCATGCGGTAGCCTTCCGCCCATTCGAAATTGTCCATCAGGCTCCAGGCGAAATAGCCGCGCAGGGGATAGCCGTCCTTGACGAGGCCGGCCACGATGTCGAGGTGATCGCCGAGATAGTCGAGGCGCATCACGTCGTCGACCTCGCCGTCGACGACATCGGTATTGTCGCAGGCGCCGTTCTCGGTGATGTAGCATTCCGGCAGGTCATAGCGGCGGTAAAGGTCCTCGACCGAGAGCTTCAGGCCCGGCGCATAGATTTCCCAGCCGATATCGGTCTTGACGTCGCTTGCCGGCGGCGCTTCCACCGTCCAGGGGAAATCGCCCTTGCGTTCGGCATCGTCGGTGACGCGCTCGGGCTTGTAGTAGTTCAGACCCCACCAGTCGAGTTTCTGGCTGATGAGCTTCATGTCGCCATCCCCGATGGCGGGCATGCGATCGCCGAGCGCTTCGACGAATTCCTTTGGATACTCGCCCTTGAAGACGGGGTCGAAGAAGGCGCCGTTGTGGAACTGATGTGCACGCTCGGCGGCGGCGCGATCGGCCGGGCTGTCGGAGCCGGGAATGATCGAGGCGGCATTGAGCACGAGGCCGACCGGCACATTGGGGGCTTCCGAGCGGATCGCCTCGACGCCGAGGCCGTGTGCCAGGTTCATGTAATGCATGGCGTGAAGGGCGGCCTGCATGTTGCGCTCGCCAGGAGCATGAATGCCGTAGAGGTGGCTGAGCCAGACGATGCACCAGGGCTCGTTGAAGGTGGCGACACTGTCAAGGCGATCCCCCAGGCGGTTCATCACCGTCTTGGCGTAGCGCTGATAGGCGTAGGCGGTCGAGCGCGCAGTCCAGCCGCCCTCGCCGGCGAGCAACAGAGGCAGATCCCAATGGTAGAGCGTCGCGAAGGTCTTGATGCCCCGCGCCTTGCAGCCGTCAACCAGCCGGTCGTAGAAATCGAGGCCGGCCTCGTTTACCGGACCCGTACCGTCGGGGATAATGCGCGGCCAGGCGATCGAGAACCTGTAGGCTTCGACACCCATCTCCTTGATGAGATCGAGGTCCTGCTCCAGGCGATTGTAGTGGTCGCAGGCAACGTCGCCGTTATCGCGATTATGGACGCGGCCGGGCATATTGCAGAAAGCATCCCAGATGGATGGCTTGCGGCCATCGGCCTTGCTGGCGCCTTCGATCTGGAAGGCGGCGGTGGCAACGCCGAAAGTGAAGTCGCCGGGAAAGCGCTCCGCGAGTTTCTTCGGATCGATCATCTGCAAATCCTATCTCTCAGGTTCAGCCGTTTGCGCCGGATTTAGCCAAGCCCGAGTGTAAAGTACAGGCTGGCGGCGAGAAAATCTGCAACGTTGCAGGAGGAAAAACAGAACAGCTGCAACGCCGCTCCCTATCCGGGCAACCACCCTCATAACGGCATTGTCAGCAGTCGTGACTTGGCCGTTGAGACGGAGATCCTTACACGGGAAATGGAATCACAAATGTGAAAGGAATCCAATGCTCTCTTCGTTCCATTCGCTGCAGCCTCATCTGCTGAGCCTGTTGCGCATCGTCTCGTCACTCGTGCTTTTCAGCTACGGAACACAGAAAATCCTGCATTTTCCGGCTGCGGCAAGCGTACCGCCCGCGGGCTCGCTTTCCTGGATTGCCGGGCTGCTCGAACTCACCTTCGGCTTCCTGGTCCTGGTGGGATTCCAGACTCGTATCGCAGCCTTCGTGCTCTCGGGCCTGATGGCCTTCGCCTATTTCATCGGGCACGCGTCGAAGGGCATCTATCCTGCGCAGAACGGCGGCGTCGCGGCGATCCTGTTCTGCTTCGTGTTTCTTTATCTGGTGGCGGCAGGTGCCGGACCGTTGAGCGTCGACAATCTGCTGAAGCGCGGGCGCACTGCTACTGCCTGACCAAATAAACAAAATGCCGAGACGGCTTGACCCCGCCTCGGCGCTTTCATGGCGCAATCCAGATCGTTAATTCAGACCTTGACCCAGGCGCCGTTCTTCTTCGAAGACGCGACGCAGGCTTCGACGAAAGCCACGCCCTTCACGCCGTCATCGACTGTGGGGTAGACCACTGCCTTGTCGACGGCCTTGTCCTTTTTGCGGGCGTTGATCGCATGTGCGGCTTCCGTATAGATCGTCGCGAAGGCTTCGAGATAACCTTCCGGATGCCCGGATGGCACGCGCGTGACACGGCCGGCAGCCGCGCCTGAACCGGCGCCGCCCCGGGTGATCAGCCGCTTCGACTCGCCGAAAGGCGTGTACCACAAGTAGTTCGGGTCCTTCTGGGTCCATTCGAGCCCGCCCTTGGTGCCGTAGACGCGGACCATCAGACCGTTTTCATGGCCGGGCGCCACCTGGCTGCACCAGAGCATGCCCTTGGCTGGCTTCTCCGAGCCCTTCGCCTTGAAGCGCAGCATGACATGCGCGTTATCGTCCAGCCGGCGGCCGGGAACGAAGCTGTCGAGATCGGCAGCGAGGCTGTCGAGCTCCAGGCCAGTGATGAAGGCGGCGAGATTATAGGCATGCGTACCGATATCGCCCGTCGAGCCGCCGACGCCGGACTGTGCCGGATCGGTGCGCCAGGCAGCCTGTTTCTGGCCGGTTTGCTCGACCGCTTCCGTCAGCCAGTCCTGCGGATATTCGGCCTGGACGACGCGGATGTCGCCGAGTTCGCCATTCGCGATCATCTCCCGCGCCTGGCGGACCATCGGATAGCCGGTGTAATTATGAGTCAGCACGAACAGCGCGCCGCTCTCGTCGGCGATCTTCTTCAGCTTCTTCGCATCGGCAAGGTTGGACGTCAGCGGCTTGTCGCAGATGACATGGATGCCGCGCTTCAGGAATTCCTTGGCTGCATCGTAATGCACATGGTTCGGCGTGACGATCGCCACCGCCTCGATGCCGTTCTTCAGCTTCGCCTCGCGGATTGCCATCTCGCGGTAGCTGGAATAGGTCCGCGACGGATCGAGGCCGAGGTCGCGGCCGGATGCGATCGCCTTTTCGGACGAAGCCGACAGCGCGCCGGCGATGAGATCGTACTGATCGTCGATGCGTGCCGCGATACGGTGCACCGCGCCGATAAACGCGCCCGCGCCGCCGCCCACCATACCGAGCCGGATGCGCGGCTCGCGGGTCTGTTCGGATGATGCTTCGATTGCCATTGATTCCTCCTGAAATTTGAACTTGGTGCGGATATGCCCCTCATCCGACTGCCGCCACCTTCTCCCTGCTCGCGGGGAGAAGGTGTATGCCGCGGCGTCTTTTCCGCTCTCGACGCTTGGTCGGGCAAGTCCCCTCGCCCCGTTTACGGGGAGAGGGTCAGGGTGAGGGGCAACCAACCAATATGAACTGATTTAGGAAAGCCCCAGCATCCGCCGGTTGGCCGCCTGGTCTGTGCCGCTGCCGGCGAAATCGTCGAAGGCTTTCTCGGTGACGCGGATGATATGGGCGGCAACGAATTCGGCGCCTTCGCGGGCACCGTCCTCCGGATGCTTCAGCGCACATTCCCATTCGACCACCGCCCAGCCGTCGAAATTATTCGCCGTCATCTTCGAAAACACCGCGCCGAAATCGACCTGGCCGTCGCCGAGAGAGCGGAACCGGCCGGCGCGTTCGACCCAGCCCTGATAGCCGCCGTAGACGCCCTGGCGTCCGGTCGGATTGAACTCCGCATCCTTGACGTGGAACATCTTGATGCGGTCCTTGTAGATGTCGATATTGTCGAGATAATCGAGGCACTGCAGGACATAGTGCGAGGGATCGTAGAGCATGTTGGCGCGCGGATGGTTCTTCACCCGCTCTAGGAACATCTCGAAGGTGATGCCGTCATGCAGGTCCTCGCCCGGGTGGATCTCGTAGCAGACGTCGATACCGTTCTCGTCCGCATGGTTGAGGATCGGCGTCCAGCGGCGGGCAAGCTCGTCGAAGGCAGTCTCGACCAGACCGGCAGGACGCTGCGGCCAGGGATAGATGAAGGGCCAGGCAAGCGCGCCAGAGAAGGTCGCATGCGCCGTAAGCCCGAGGTTCTTGGATGCGGTCAGCGCCATCTTGACCTGCTCGACCGCCCATTCCTGACGCGCTTTCGGATTGCCACGCACCTCCGGTGCAGCAAACCCGTCGAAGGCTTCGTCATAGGCCGGGTGAACGGCGACGAGCTGGCCTTGCAGATGGGTGGAGAGTTCGGTGATCTCGATGCCGTTTTCGCGCGCCTTGCCGGCGAATTCGTCGCAATAAGCCTTGGATGTGGCAGCCTTCTTCAGATCGATCAGCTGGCTGGCCCAGGTCGGCACCTGGACGCCCTTGTAACCGATGTCGGCCGCCCATTTGGTGATGGCGTCCCACGAATTGAAAGGAGCAGTATCGCCCGCGAACTGGCCAAGGAAAAGGCCGGGGCCCTTGATCGTCTTCATGTCAGATTCCTCCCTGAATATCGACCGTAAACGTTTCTGAAGTGTTGTAGCACGCTATTTGGCGGGAGCAAGGCGCCTCCTCGCCCTTGCGTCGAATTTGGCGCGAGGCCAAATGCGATATGGCTGCGAGCTAATCATGATGGGCTTTGGCGGGCAAGAGGTACGTGCAGCATTTTCGGCCAGCCGCTGTATGGAAGCATAAAAAATGCGCCCATCCTTTCGAATGGGCGCTTGTCTCAAGTCGATGGATTAGAACGGCGAATCCGGGAAATAGAAGTCCTTGGCATTCTCCTTGGTGACGAGCGTCGCATCCAGAATGTAGCTGCCATGAACCGGAACCTGATCGTAGAGGGCCGCCGCCGTCAGCTCCATTGCCGTGCCGACCATTGCCGGCGGATAGAGAACGTCGACGGGGATCATCTTGTCGCCGTCCATGACCTTCTTGACCATGTCCTTGGAGCCGGCGCCGGCGACGACATACTTGATGTCTGTGCGCTTGGCCTGCTCGATCGCCTGAAGAACGCCGACGGCCATGTCGTCGTCCTGGCACCATACGACGTCGATCTTCTGGTACTTGGTCAGGTAGTCCTGCATGACCTTGAAGGCATCGTCGCGGTTCCAGTTGCCATATTGGCGGTCGAGAACCTTGACGTTCGAGCCGGCAATGCCCTTATCGAAGCCGTCCTGGCGCTGCTGATCGATCGGGATCGGCAGACCGCGGATGATGACCACTTCGGCGTCCGGCGTCGTGTCCTTGATGTACTTGCCGGCGACTTCGCCGAGAGCCGGGTTGTTGCCGGCGACATAAAGGTCGCGCACGGAATTGTCATTGTTGCTCGGCGCGCGGTCGACGAGGGCGACGAACTTGCCTTTGGCCTTGACTTCCTTGATGGCGTTGACGAGCGGATCCGGGTCCGACGGCAGGATGACGAGGGCGTCGATGCCTTGCGTATCGAGATCCTGCACGGCGTTGGCCTGGCTGGCGGCGTCCGGCGAGGTCTTGACGATGACGTTGAGACCGGGATGTTCGGCCATCAGAAGCTTGGCGACGCGTTCGGCATGGAACACGACGCCCGACGTCCAACCGTGGTCGGCGGCCGGAATGGATACGCCGATCGTGAATTTCTTGTCCTGGGCGTGAGCGGCGCCGGCGAACGTCACCGCCGCAACCGCCAGACCCAACATCAATTTACGCATGCTATTTCCTCCCAATAAGGTCAGGGACTTTTCCATACGGGACCGGACGCCCTGTAAGTCCGGTCAATTCATGATTTGGCAATTCAGGCTTTGCGCACCAGCGAGCGCTGGACGAACATGGCGATGATGATGATTGCACCCTGGATGGCGCCGATCAGATACTCGCTGATGAAATTCGAAAGCAGCATGATGTTGCCGACCAATTCGAGAATAAAGGCGCCGCAGATCGTGCCCCAGACCCTGCCCGCGCCACCCTTGAGCGCCGTGCCGCCAACGACGACGGCGGTGATCGCCTGCAGTTCCCACAGGATACCTGTCGTCGCCGAGGTCGAGCCAAGACGGGGAACGTAGAGCAGCACGGCAATGGCGACGCACAATCCCTGGATGACGAAGGCAATCGTCCGCACACGGTTGACCGCGATGCCCGAATAGCGGGCGACATCGCTGTTTGATCCGACCGCGACGACGTGGCGCCCGTAACGGGTGCGGTAGAGGATGAAGGCAGCAACCGCCGTCACCGCCAGGATCACTACGATCGGCACCGGTATGCCGGCGATATTGCCGAAATAAGCAGGGCGATAGAGCGTCTGGATATCCGCGGAGCGAAGCGTGATCGCGCCGCCCTGCGACAGCCATGTCGTCAGGCCGCGATAGATGCCCATCGTGCCGAGCGTCGCGATGAACGGCTCGATCCTGCCGACCGTCGTGATCAGGCCGTTCGCCAGGCCGCAGAGTGCGCCGGCAACCATGGTGAAGACGACCGCGACCACCAGCATCAAAGCCGGGTTTTCGATGGCGCCTGAGTTCATCAGCAGGATCATCAGGCTGGCGACGAAGGCCACCATCGAGCCCACCGAAAGGTCGAGATCCCCCGCTGATATCACGAAGGTCGCACCGACCGCGATAATGGCGATGAATGCGCTTCGCGTCGCGACATTGGCAAGGTTAGTGATGCCGATGAAATTAGGGTTGACCAGGGCTCCAACGATCAGCAGGAGCGCCAGGGCGACGAAGGGCGCGACCGCACGCAGGTCGACATCCCGCCAGGATCGGCGCCGGATTTCCCTGGTCTCCTCGTTGACACTCATTTCCAAAACCAACCTCCCGTCCCATATTTTCTGGGAATCTTAATGTGTCGCCCTGATCGGCAAAGCCCTGCTTCAGCCTTCAGGCAGCCGCCTTCTTCTTGAGCCCGGCGGCGTAACGCATGATCTCCTGCTCGGAAATCTCCTCGCCCTCGAGCACGCCGACGATACGCCCTTCGCGCATCACCGCCACTCTCGTGCAGAGGCCGATGACCTCCGGCATCTCCGACGACACGACGATGATTGACCGGCCGTCCCGGGCGAGTGCCGAGATGAAATGATAGATCTGCTGCTTGGTGCCCACATCGATGCCGCGCGTCGGCTCGTCGATGATGATGATCTGAGGTTCGGTCTCCATGACCTTGGCGAGCAGCAACTTCTGCTGGTTCCCCCCCGACATCCGGCCGGCGACGATATTGCTGTCGCGAACCCTGATATCGAAGCGGCGTTTGGCCTTTGCCATCGCGGCCGCCTCGCTGCCCGGGCTGAGATAACCGTGGCGAGCGTGCCTTCCAAGCGATTGCAGTGTCAGATTGGTCACCATGCCGGAGCGCAGCAAGAGGCCTTTCGACTTGCGGTCCTTGGTCATATAGGCGAGCCCGCAGCGATTGGCGGCATGGACGTCGCCGGAGGGAACCGTTTCGCCCTTGATGACCACCTCGCCCTCGAGACGGGTCCGCAACCCGGCGATTGCTTCCATCAGCTCGGTGCGGCCGGAGCCGATCATGCCTGAAAAACCGATGATCTCGCCCTTGCGCACCTCGAAGCTCGCGTCATTCACATAGCCCGTGGACAACGACGCGACCCTGAGGACAATCTCCTCGTCGATATCAGGCTCGACCTTGGCGGGATAGAGGCTGGAGAGTTCGCGGCCGACCATCAGCTGCGCGATCGATTCCCCGTCCAGAACGGATGTCGGTGAAGTCTTGATCCATTGGCCATCGCGAAGGACGGTGACCCGGTCGGTCAACTCCATCACTTCGTCGAGTTTGTGGGACACGAAGACGAAGCTGGTACCCTGGTCGCGAAGTTTGCGAACCTGCTTGAACAGCATGCTGGTCTCTTCACTCGACAGCACTGCGGTCGGTTCGTCCATGAACACCACGCGCGCATCGCGGCTGATTGCCTTGGCGATTTCGACCATCTGCTTGTCGGCGATGGAAAGTGTGCTGATCAGCGCATTCTCATCAACATGCGAACCGAGCACATTGAGAACCTTGCGTGTCTCCGACCGCATATATTTGCGATCGAGCACGCCGAAGCGCGTGACTTCGCGCCCGAGAAAAAGGCTCTCCGTCACGGTCAAATGTTCGGCGAGGTTGAATTCCTGGTGAATGATGACGATGCCGAGCGCCTCGGCGGCGCCATTCGGCGGCAGGACGACCGGCTTGCCGTCGAGCAGTATTTCGCCGGAACTCGGCTGTTCGAAACCGGACAATACCTTGACGAGCGTGGATTTTCCGGCGCCATTTTCACCCATGAGTGCATGGATTTCGCCGGCGCGGAGATCGAAGTTCACGCTGAAGAGAACCTGCACTCCACTGAAGGATTTGCATATGCGCCTGGCGGACAGCACCACGGGTGCGGTGTCGGCAGCTTCCACAGTCATCCGGTCCTCCCAAAGCGGCATCCCACCCGCTCTGGGGCTTATGTAAACCTTTACATACATCATGTAAAGGTTTACATCGTTGATTTACACAGATCAGTTGAAGCATGCCTTTGACCTCTCGACAAGTCTGTGTAGTGTCGCGGCGAAGACAGCCCCAAGGCAGAGCCAAGTGTCGAATTCCACGCCCGCAACCATCGAAGACGTCGCCCGGATCGCCGAGGTCTCCATCGCGACGGTTTCCCGGGCAATCCACATGCCGGAGAAGGTCGCCAACTCCACCCGCCTCAAGGTCAACCAGGCGATCGCCATCACCGGCTATACGACCAACGCCATGGCGCGCAGCCTGAGGCTTGGCCGCTCCAACATGATCCTCGTCGTGGCGCCCGATATCGGCGATCCCAATTTCTCCAACATTCTCGTCGGGCTGGAAAACGAAGCGCGAGCTCACGGCTACGGCATCCTGATCGGCCACACGCAGAACGATGCGCAGCGCGGTCTGGAATATCTGAAATTCTTCAATTCCAACCAGGCGGCCGGATTGATCCTGTTCACCGGCATCCTGCCCTTCGGGCATCAGACCATGACCGCGCGGCTGCCGCCGAGCGTCGGCGTTTTCGAGCCCGTCTTCAACGGCGGCATTCCCTATGTCGGCGTCGACGACACCGAGGGCGCTCGCAAAGCGGTGGATCTGCTGCTGGCCGAAGGGCATCGCAAGATCGCCTTCATCGGCGATTCGCGCACCCGGCTTGCCTATACCAGACGCCGCATGGGTTACGATGCCGGTCTCGACGCAGCAGGCATCCCGCCCGACACCAGGATCGTGCTCGAAGGCGACGGCACGATCGAAAGCGGGCGGCATGCGGTCGAACAGCTTTTCATGCGCGACACGCTTCCAACCGCCTTCATGTGCGTGAACGACCAGACGGCGATCGGCGTCATGATTGGTCTCGGCGCGCGAGGCTACGACATTCCGCGGGATTTCTCGGTGACCGGTTTCGACGACGTGCCGCAGGCCGTCTTCATATCCCCACCGCTGACCACGGTCCGCCAGCCGAGAACGGCAATCGGCAAGCAGGCAATGGCGCTGCTGCTGGAACTTCTGTCCGATGGCCGGCCGGCCGAAACGGAAATCCTGCTGAGGCCGGATCTGGTGGTTCGGAACTCAGTCTCGGCGCCGTCGCGCAACTGGTCGAAGCGTTGAACCCATATCGCTGAGCGCTTAAGGCGCATTTAGCCGGCAAAATTGCGCCGGCGACCAATGGCCGCCGACGCACTTTATCAAACGTAACGGTTGACGATGTTCTCAAGCAATTCCTGCTTGCCCGACCTTGGCTGCGGGTTGACGTCGTGGCTCTCGACATAGTGGGTGATCTCATCCAGCGAATACTCGCCGCGGAAGAGCTTCTGCGCCTCGGCAGATTCCCAGCCGGCATAACGATCGGCGAGCGGCTGCGACAGAGCCTTGTCCTCGATCATCTTGGCGGCGGCCTTCAGGCCGCGGGCGCAGCAATCCATGCCGCCGATATGGCCGATCAGCAGATCCGCCGGGTCGAGAGACTGGCGGCGAAGTTTCGAGTCGAAGTTGGTGCCGCCGGTCTTGAAGCCGCCGCCAGCCAGAACATGGTAATAGGCGAGTGCCATTTCGGGAACATTGTTCGGGAACTGGTCGGTATCCCAGCCGGACTGGTAGTCATTGCGGTTCATGTCGATCGAGCCGAAGATGCCGAGAGCATTGGCAAGCGCCAGCTCGTGCTCGAAGGAGTGGCCGGCAAGGATCGCGTGGCCCTGCTCGATATTGAGCTTCACCTCATTTTCAAGGCCGTGCTTCTTGAGGAAGCCGTAGACAGTCGCGACGTCGTAGTCATACTGGTGCTTGGTCGGCTCCTGCGGCTTCGGCTCGATCAGGATCGTGCCCTTGTAGCCGATCTTGTGCTTGTATTCGACGACAAGGTTGAGGAAGCGGCCGAGCTGATCGAGCTCGCGGCCGATATCGGTGTTGAGCAGCGTCTCGTAGCCTTCACGGCCGCCCCAGAGCACGTAGTTTTCGCCGCCGAGCTTCTGCGTGGCGTCGATGCAGGTCTTTACCGTCGCGGCTGCGAAAGCGAAGACGTCAGGATCCGGATTGGTCGCAGCGCCCGACATATAGCGGCGGTGGGAGAAGAGGTTCGCCGTGCCCCAGAGCAGCTTGGTGCCGGTTGCGGCCTGCTTCTCGGCGAAATAATCGACGATCTCGTTGAGGTTTTTAGTGTTCTCGGCAAAAGTCTTGCCTTCCGGACGCACGTCGGCGTCATGGAAGCAGTAATAGGGCGAGCCGAGCAGCGAGAAAAATTCGAAGGCGACGTCGGCCTTGAGCTTGGCGGCCTTCATCGTGTCCTCGAACCAGGGACGCAGGAAGGTCTGCCCGCCGAAGGGATCGCCGCCCGGCCAGGTGAAGGTGTGCCAGTAGGCCACCGCAAAGCGCAGATGGTCTTCCATGCGCTTGCCCATGACGATCTCGTCCGGCTGGTAATAGCGGAAGGCCAGCGGATTGGTGCTGTCCGGGCCTTCGTATTTTACTTTCTGAATATCGCCGAAAAATCCGGTGCTCATTTTGGTTCTCCTTGGGTTCGTATCTGTTGGCAGTTCCGAATTCTTGTCTACGCCAGGGCCCCCTCATCCGCCTGCCGGCACCTTCTCCCCGATGGGGAGAAGAGACTCGCTGCGGCGCTTCTTTTCCCTTCTCCCCTGGGGGAGAAGGTGGCCCGAAGGGTCGGATGAGGGGGCCGCCGTCTCAGTTCTCAGTGCGCCAGCGACTTGATCGCCGGGTACAGCGCACGATAGCGCTTGTAAGCATCCTCATACGCGCCGCTCAGCGACGCCACCGGCTCGATCGTGCCCGCCGTCACCGGCGGCGTGCAGACCGTGATCGGATCTGCGCCCGTTGCCGCGATCAGGCCGAGGCGGGCAGCGCCGAAGGCCGCGCCGAAATCGCCGTCGGCCGGCAGATCGACCGGAACGCCAAGCGCGGTCGCGATCGACGCCAGCCAGTAACGCGAGCGCGAACCGCCACCGATTGCCGTGACGCGGGATATGCCGGTGCCGGCCGAACGCAGCGCTTCGAGATTGTCGCGGATGGCGAAGGCGACGCCTTCGAGCACCGCCTGGGTCAGAACGACACGGCTGCTTTCATGTTCAAGGCCGATGAAGGCGCCGCGGATGACGGCATCATTGTGCGGCGTGCGCTCGCCGGAGAGATAGGGCAGGAAGGTGACGCCGGTAGGCGCCTTCAGCGTTTCGCCGAGTTCGCCGGTGAGATCGGCGGCCGACTTGCCGGTCACGCCGGAATGCCAGTTCAGCGCATCGGTCGCCGATAGGATGACGCCCATCTGGTGCCAGGTGTTCGGCAGCGCGTGGCAGAAGGCATGCACGGCGCTTTCTGGCTTCGGCAAATAGGAACCGTTGGCGGCAAAAAGCACGCCTGATGTGCCGAGCGAGACGAAGGCGGCGCCATCGCTGACCGTGCCCATGCCGCAGGCCGAGGCCGCGTTGTCGCCGGCACCGCCGGCAACGACGACATCACCTGATATACCCCATTGCGCCGCCAGTTCGGACCGCAGCTTACCAGCCTGCTCGGTGCCTTCGACGAGCGCCGGCATCTGCTCCTCGGAAAGCTTGGTGGCGGCCAGCAGTTCGGAGGACCAGGCGCGCTTGCCGGTGTCCAGCCAGGAGGTGCCGGCCGAATCCGACATTTCCGAGATATAGTCGCCGGTCAGCCAGAGACGCAGATAGTCCTTCGGCAAGAGCACCTTGGCGATCTTGCCGAAGACATCGGGCTCATGCTTTTCGATCCAGGCGAGCTTCGGCGCCGTAAAGCCGGGGAAGACGATGTTGCCGGTGAGCGCGCGAAAGCGCGGATCGGCATCAAGTGCCGCGGCCTCGACGTAGCTGCGCGTATCGTTCCAGAGGATGCAGGGGCGCAGGACCTTGTCGGTAGCATCGATGAGCGTTGCGCCATGCATCTGCCCGGAAAGGCCGATGCCCTTGATCGCCGCCAACTCCTTCGGGTGTTTTGACTTGAGGCCGGCGACAGCCTCCTCCGTGGCGCGCACCCAGTGGGCCGGCTCCTGCTCCGACCAGCCGGAATGCGGACGCGACACGTCGAGCGAACCGTTGGCCGAGCCGACGATCTTCTGATCACCGTCGATCAGCATCGCCTTGACGCCGGAGGTTCCGAGATCGAGACCCAGATACATGTGGTGTTTCTCCCTTTGCCGTTACGGCAGATTGTCTTTCAGGAATATGTCGAGGCGGATGCGCTCCTGCGCTTCGATGACGGCAAGTCCGTCCGCCTTGGCTTTCAGCACCCGGATCGCGCTGCGCACCTCATGTCCGGCATCCTGATTGAGGATCGCATCGATCGTGTTGTCGATGAGTGCTGCGCGTGTATGGGCGGTCAGTTCGTGGGCAATCACGGTCAGCACGCGGTCGACGGCCTTCTCCTTCAGCGCTCGGATCAGGCCGCGATTGCCGGCGCCGAGGCTGTAGACGCCGATGATGCTGGCATGTCTGGAGAGCGCGTCGGCGACGAGCATATGGGCGACCTCGGGGTCGTCGCGGCCTTCGAGAACCGGCAGAATCGCAAGAGCCGGGAATTCCTCGGCCATGACGGCGGCGAAGCCCTCCAGCCGCTCGCGATGGTCGCGCACCAGCATGGAGCCGGCGAGCACGGCGATTTCGCCCTTTCGCGACCCAAGAAATCGCCCGAGCAGCCGGGCGGCTGTGCGACCGGCGGCGATATTGTCGACGCCGGCATAGTGATGGCGTAGCGACCCCGTGAGATCGGACACCAGGGTGACGATGGGAAAGCGCTCGCGCACCAGCCGGTCGACGGCGGCGCGCACCTCAGGCGCATCGGTCGCAACCAGTGCGATGCCACAAGGCTTTTCCCGGGAAAGACCCTCGAGCACGGAGACAAGGGCGGCGGGATCGAAGGCCGGCACCTCAATGGTACGGATGTCGGTGCGTTCGGCCGACGAGCGGAGGACCGCCTGTCGAATCTCGGCGTTGAGACCGTGCATGAAGGAATTGTCGCTGGCCGGCAGGATGAAAACCAGCGGATAAGTGCGCCCTTTGGCAAGATTGGCGGCGGCGACGTCTCTGACATAACCGAGCTCGCGGATCGCGGTCTCGACCTTTTCCCGTGTGACGTGGCGCACACCGGGACGCTGGTTGAGAACCCGGTCGACAGTCGCCAGACTGACACCGGCGGCGGCGGCGATATCGTGAACAGTTGGCCTCATCATTCCTCCTGACGAGACCATTACCGCCAATTTTGATGTACGTAAATCAAAAAATCGAACGGGCTGGTTTCCGCATCGTTTTCCCGGCATTTCCTCTTCGCTTCGGACCGATCCAGCCAGCAGCCGGAAAACACCAACAAAAAGGCCCTCCGGAGAGGGTCTTTTCAAGGGGTGGCAGGCCGGAGGTCAGTGGCCGCCACCGCCTCCCCCGCCTTGCGGCGCAGGTTTCTTGATCATGGCGACGCCGAGGATCATGGCAAGGAAGAGTGCGGTCAGGATCAGGAACACGTCACTAAAGGAAAGAATGATCGCCTGTTTGGTGGCAAGGCCGACCATCTGCTTGATCGCAACCGAGGCGCCGTCCATGCCATATGTGTTGAAGTTGGCGGCCATGTTGTTCATCTGGTCGATCGCCGCCGGATTGCCCCAGTCCATATTCTCCCGCAGCCGCTCGTAGTGCACGTCCTGCCGGTTGGTGAGCACGGTGTTGATGACCGCGAGGCCGACGGCGCCGCCGAGGTTTCTGGTCAAGTTGAACAGGCCGGAAGCGCCGCGGATGCGCGAGGGCGGCATCGTACCGAGTGCGATGTTGTTGATCGGCACCATGCACATCATCAGCCCGAAGCCGCGCAGGATCTGCGGGATGAAGAGTTCGTAGAAATCCCAATCCGCCGTCAGATGCATCATGATGAAGGTGCCGGCGGCGAAGCTGACGAAGCCGATCACCATCATCAGGCGCAGGTCCATCTTGGTCGACAGCCGCCCTGCGATGGGCGCGGTGAAGAACATCGCAAGTCCGGAGACAAACATGGTCTCGCCGATCATCAATGAGTCATAGCCGCGGATGCGCCCGAGATAGACCGGGTAGATATAGGTGAGGCCATAGAGGCCGATGCCCATGACGAAGGAAAACACCGAACCGAAGGAGAAATTTCGGTTCGCAAAGGCCTTGAGGTCGACGACCGGGAAATCCACCGTGAAGGCGCGATAGAAAAAGACGATGGCTGCAGCACCGGAAGCGACTGCCGCTATGGTGATGTAGCTGTCGTTGAACCAGTCGTTGGAATTGCCCTCTTCGAGCACATATTCAAGGCCGCCGAGGAAGACGCCCATCGAGAACAGCCCCCACCAATCGAACTTCTTGAAGAGCGACAGTTCCGGCTTGTCGAAATCGATGAAGTTCCAGGTGACGATCGTGACGATGATGCCCGGAATGATATTGACGAGGAACAGCCAGTGCCAGGAGAAGGCGTGGCTGAGATAGCCGCCGACGGTCGGGCCGATGGTCGGCGCCAGCGTGGCGATCAAGCCGATGATCGGCGAGACGATGCTGCGCTTCGACGGCGGGAAGATGGTGAAGGCGGCCGCGAAGACCGACGGGATCATGCCGCCGCCGATGAAGCCCTGGATGACCCGGTAGACGATCATCTGGTCGATATTCGTCGCGGTCGCGGCAAGCGCGCTCGCCATGGTGAAGCCGGCAGCCGAGATCGCGAAAAGATAACGCGTCGAGATGATGCGCGCCAGCGTGCCCGAAAGCGGGATCATGATCACTTCGGCGATCAGATAGGACGTCTGCACCCAGCCGATCTCGTCGCTGCCGGCCGAAAGGCCGGCCTGGATCTCCGCAAGCGAGGCCGAGACGATCTGGATGTCGAGGATCGACATGAACATGCCGACCACCATCGCGAAGAAGGCGATAAGCTTCTTCGGATCCATGCGCTCGTCGGCATGGGCGGGTGCCGCCGGCATCATTCCCGCCGTTGCTGTCGCGCTGCCGGCCATCAGATCACCTCTGCCTTTCCTGAAGGCTTACTTGCTCGGCGCCGTACGGGTGTCGACATCGACGACGACGCTCAGGCCCGCGCGCAGACGGCCGCTGTCGAGTGCATCCTGCGGCAGCGCAATGCGCACCGGCACGCGCTGGATCACCTTGGTGAAGTTGCCGGTAGCGTTTTCCGGCGGCAGCAGCGAAAAGACCGAGCCGGAAGCCGGCGAGATCGACTCGACGATGCCGACGATCGGATGGTCGTCATAGGCATCGACATGGACGTTGACCTTCGAGCCCGGCACCAGATGCTGGATCTGCGTTTCCTTGAAATTGGCGTCGATGTAGAGCTGGCGCACCGGAACGAGCGCCATCAGGCGCTGGCCGGGAGAGACGAGGTCGCCTTCCTGGACGGAGCGGTTGCCGACAATCCCGTCATAAGGCGCCTTGAGCACGGTGAAGGAAAGGTCACGGACGGCCTTGTCGCGCGAGATCTCAAGCGAACGGACCGAGCCTTCGGCTTCCTTGCGCTGGGCCTGGAGGATGGTGATGTTGGCCTGTGCGGCGGTGATGTTGGCGTCACCGCCAGCAAGGTTGGCCTTGGCCTGGTCGAGGGCGATATTGGCGTTGTCGAGATCGGCGGCGGTGCCGACCGACTTCGCCTGAAGGTCGCTCTGGCGCTTCTGGGTGATCTCGGCACCGCGAACGGCCGCTTCGAGTGCCACCTTCTGCGCCTGCGCCTGCACGAGGCTCGCATTCGCGCCTTCGATCTGCGCGTCGATACGCTGCAGAGAAAGCTGTTCGGTGACGATCTGGGCCTGGGCCAAGTCGAGGGCGTTCTGATAGTCGCCGTTATCAAGCGTGGCAAGAACGTCGCCCGCTTTGACTTCCTGGTTGGCGACAACGTTCACCTTCGCCACGTAGCCCGTGACCTTCGGCGAAATCGTTGCGATATCGCCTTCGATATAGGCGTCGTCGGTCGACACCATGAAGCGGCCGTTCGTCCACCATTCGTAACCATACCAGCCGCCGCCCGCGAGAAGGGCGAGCACGACGATCGGCAGCACAAGGCTGCGGCGCTTCTTCGCAGCCGCGGGTGCGGTGACCGAAGCCGGCGCCGACTGCGCGGGAGCTGAAGGAACTTCGCGGGCTTCCGCCGTCGGAGCTTCTACGGCCGCGACATCGGCCTTTACCTCTTCGGTCCCGGCGTTTTCGCTGACGATACGCGCGACGTTGCTCTTCTGGTTGCTCGACATGGCCACTTTACCGATCTGGAGTAAATAATCGAACTGAACGGTTCGGTTCAGTTGACTTAAACCTGTTTTATCGTCATATCAAGATGCATAGAACCAATCGGTTCGATTTCTTTTAAAGAACATGCGAAACCGTCAACACGGTTAAGAGGACATGACGCTGACACCCGACCACGCCGCCGTATTCAGTCCTCCCGCTGCCGGAGGCCGATTTGCCGCAGGCGAAGATCCGGCCAAGCGCCAGCAGATCCTCGCCGGCGCCAAGCGCGTCTTCATGAAGATGGGCTTCGACGCCGCCAGCATGAACGACGTGACCCGCGAGGCCGGAGTCTCCAAGGGAACGCTCTACGTCTATTTCACCAACAAGGAAGAACTGTTTTCGGCGATGATCGAGACCGAGCGCGCCGCCTTCGTGGCGGCTGTGCGCACGGCGCTTGCCGAACATGACGATCCCGAAGCCGGCCTGTACGAATTCGGGATAAGCTTCGTTACCCATATGACCGATGAAAAGGTCATCAGCGCGATGCGCACCGTGCTCGGCGTTCGAGACCGCATGCCTGAGCTCTGTCAACGCTTCTTCAAGGGGCCGGTCAATCTGCGCACCATCATGCGCGATTTCCTGGAACGCCATATCGCCGAAGGCACACTCGAGATCGATGACATCGATCTCGCCGCCGGCCAGTTTCTCGATCTTGCCAGCGGCAGTTTCTTCAAGCTGCGCCTGTTCGGAAGCATGGAAGAGCCGCCGCCGCTTGACGAAATCGAGCGCGTCATCCGCGGCGCGATCCGGGTCTTCATGGCCGCCTACGGCGCGCGCCGGCACGAGACGGCCTGACTGCACCCTTGATTGCTGTCCTCCATCGGCCAAAATTCCGCAACTACGATCAAACCCGGCTGCCGGCTTTTCTTTAAAGAAGAAGCCGCAACCAGGGGAGTGAGAATGAGCGCCGTCGGACGGGCGATCTGGTTCATCGAGAGCCATTTCGAAAGCGATATATCGCTGGAAGAGATATCGGAAGCAGCCGGATTGTCGCGCTACCATCTGTCGCGCGTCTTCGGGCTCGTCACCGGCCACTCGATCAGCGGCTATATAAGAGGGCGCCGCCTCAGCCGCGCCGTCCCGACACTGGTCGGCGGTTCATCCACCATTCTCGAGGTTGCGCTTTGCGCCGGCTACGGCTCGCACGAAGCCTTCACCCGTGCCTTCCGCGACCAGTTCGGCATGACGCCGGATGCGGTGCGCAGACAAGGGCACGCCCGTAACCTTGTCTTGCTGGAGCCGATCAGAATGGACCCCGCCCACCTCAACGACCTCGAACCGCCCCGCTTCGAAACCCTTCAACCGATGCTGTTTGCCGGCTTGCAGGAGACCTACCCCTATGGCGGCAATGCCGCCATCCCCTCCCTCTGGCAGAAATTCAATGCCCATTTCGGTCATATCTCCGGCCAGAAAGGCAACGTCGCCTACGGCATCTGCACCCATATCGATGGTGAAGCAGAGAAATTCCGCTATATGGCCGCGGTTGAAATTTCCGATGCCGGCGATCTGCCGGCGGATTTTGCAACGCTCAAGCTTCCGGGCCAGCGTTACGTCGTCTTTGCCCATCGCGGCCATGTCTCCGGCATTCCGGCGACCATGAACCGGATATTTGGCGCATGGTGGCCAACCTCAGGCCTGGAGCACGGCGAGACACCCGACATGTTCGAACGCTACGACGAGCGCTTCGACCCCTATACCGGCATGGGCGTCACCGAAATCTGGTTGCCGGTCAGAGCATGATGCCGAAAAATGTCAGCGGTTTTCGGACGACATCATGCTCTAACTCTTTAATCTGGAACAGGATTCAAATTTAAGGCCGCCCCGGCCTTAAATCATCCTGTTCTGGGGAATAAAATTCACATCGGTTTCGTATACCCCCTTGCGGCGCTTGCCTGGCAGGCCGGCGACATTACATAGCGGGCGTTACTACTCATGTGACGCAAAGGGGATATATGCTGATGCAGGAAATCATGACGCTCATTCAGGATCCGGCCGCCTGGGTGGCGCTCATCACGCTGGTGGTGATGGAAGTCGTTCTCGGGATCGACAACCTGATCTTCATTTCCATTCTCACCAACAAACTTCCGCCCGAGCACCGCGAGAAGGCCCGCAAGATCGGCATCGGCCTTGCGCTCGTCATGCGTCTCGTCCTGCTCGGCACCATCGCCTGGATCGTGCAACTGACCGAACCGCTGTTTGAAGCCTTCGGCCACGGTTTCTCCTGGAAGGATCTGATCCTGATTGCCGGCGGTCTGTTCCTCGTCTGGAAGGCCACCAAGGAAATCCACCACAGCGTCGATCCGGAAGATCACGGCGAGGACTTCATCGCAAGTTCGGCCACGACAGGCTTTGCATCGGCCATCGGCCAGATCCTGCTGCTCGACCTCGTCTTCTCCGTCGACAGCATCATCACCGCCGTCGGTATGACGCCGCATCTGCCGATCATGGTGGTCGCCGTCGTTGCCGCCGTCACCGTCATGCTGGTCGCCGCGACGCCGCTTGCCAACTTCATCGAGCGGAATCCGACGATCGTCATGCTGGCGCTCGCCTTCCTGCTGATGATCGGTACGACACTGATCGCCGATGGCATGGGCTTCCACGTGCCGAAGGGCTACGTCTACGCCGCCATGGCCTTCTCGGCGCTGGTCGAGGTGCTGAACATGTTCGCGCGCAACGCCCGCAAACGCAAACGCGATGCCGCGCATTGAGGCTTGGACAGGAGGGCGCGGCGGAACCGGCGCGCCCTCACGCACCGCTATCAGGCCTTTGCGGGCGTGGTTTTTCTTGACGCGCCCGGTTGAATATGGCCTAAGGCCAGCCGAACGGACGATCGGCGGATAGTGCGGGCGCATGCCCTTTTTCCGGCCGGTTTGCCGATGAAGCTATCTGCATCCTTCCGGCCGAACGTCGCTTTCCGATGAAAGCCGTCCGGCATTCATTGACGGGCACACACAATGACAGTTTCCGGGACAGCCACCGGCGTCCGCGTCCGCATCGCTCCCTCGCCGACCGGCGAGCCGCATGTCGGCACCGCTTACATCGCTCTCTTCAACTACCTTTTCGCCAAGAAGCACGGCGGCGAGTTCATCCTGCGCATCGAGGATACAGATGCGACGCGCTCGACCCCTGAATTCGAAACGAAGGTGTTGGACGCACTGAAGTGGTGCGGGTTGGAATGGAAGGAAGGCCCTGATATTGGCGGTCCCTACGGCCCCTATCGCCAGTCCGATCGCAAGCCGATGTACCAGCCCTATGGACAGGAGCTGCTGGACAAGGGCCATGCTTTCCGCTGTTTCTGCACGCCCGCGCGCCTGGAACAGATGCGCGAAACCCAGCGTGCCGCCGGCAAGCCACCGAAATATGACGGCCTCTGCCTGAATCTTGCGGCCGAAGAGGTCACCTCGCGCATGGCTGCCGGCGAGACGACCGTCATCCGCATGAAGATCCCGGGCGAAGGCTCCTGCGACTTTACCGACGGCGTCTATGGCGATGTCAGCATCCCGTGGGATTCGGTCGACATGCAGGTCCTCGTCAAGGCCGACGGCATGCCGACCTATCATATGGCCAACGTCATCGACGACCATCTGATGAAGATCACTCATGTGGCCCGCGGCGAGGAATGGCTGGCTTCGGTGCCGAAGCATATCCTGCTCTATCGCTACTTCGGTTGGGAGCAGCCGGTCTTCATGCATCTGTCGCTGATGCGCAACGCCGACAAGTCGAAGCTGTCGAAGCGCAAGAACCCGACCTCGATCTCCTATTACTCCGCGCTCGGCTATATCCCGGAAGCGCTGATGAACTTCCTCGGCCTGTTCTTCATCCAGATCGCCGAAGGCGAAGAGCTCCTGACGATGGAAGATCTGTCCCAGAAGTTCGATCCGGAGAACCTCTCCAAGGCCGGCGCGATCTTCGACATTCAGAAGCTTGACTGGCTGAACGGCCGCTGGATCCGCGAGAAACTGTCGGAAGAGGAATTCCAGGCGCGCGTGCTGACTTGGGCAATGGAAAACGATCGCTTGAAGGAAGGCCTGCGCCTGTCGCAGACACGCATTTCCAAGCTCGGCGACCTGCCCGATCTTGCCGGCTTCCTGCTGAAATCCGATCTCGGCCTGCAGCCCTCCGACTTCGCCAAGATCAAGTCGCCGCCGGAAGATATCCTGGAGATCCTCAACACCGTTCAGCCGGATCTCGAAAAGATCCTGGAATGGAACGTCGAGACGATCGAAGCCGAATTGCGCGCGATCGCCGACCGCATGGGCAAGAAGCTGAAGGTCGTGGTCTCGCCGCTCTTCGTCGCCGTGTCCGGCTCGTCGCGCTCGCTGCCGCTCTTCGATTCCATGGCGATCCTCGGCCGGTCCGTTGTGCGTCAGCGCCTGAAGCTCGCCTCGCAGGCGATCGCCGCCCTCGTCGGCTCGAAGTAAGAACAGTCAGAGGATTTCGACAGTGGCTGACAACAAGACCGAAAACACCCTTTCCTCCGACGCGACGGAAGTGCGCGCCCAGAAGCTGAAGCTGCTGCGTGAGCAGATCGGCGAGGTCTATCCGGCGCATTTCCACCGCACGATGACCAATGCCGAGCTCATCGCGAAATATGAGAACCTGGAACCTGACGTCGAGACGCAGGATGTCGTCACCGTCGCCGGCCGCGTCTACTCATCGCGCAACTCCGGCATGTTCATGGACATCCACGATGCCGGCGGCAAGATCCAGATTTTCAGTCACAAGGACACGACCCCGGAAGAAGCCCGTGCGCTTCTGCCGATGATCGACATCGGCGACATCATCGGCGTCACCGGCATCGTACGCCGCACCAAGCGCGGCGAGCTGACGATCAACGCGCAGACGATCACCATGCTGACGAAGTCGCTGCTGCCGATGCCGGAAAAGTGGCACGGCCTCTCCGACATCGAGCTGCGATATCGCAAGCGCCATCTCGACATCATGACCAACGAGGATTCGAAGCTCCGCTTCCAGCAGCGCTCGAAGATCCTCTCCGGCATCCGCCGCTTCATGGAAAATGACGGCTTCCTGGAAGTCGAGACGCCGATGCTGCATTCGGTCTATGGCGGCGCCACCGCCGAGCCGTTCAAGACGCATCACAACACGTTGAAGCTCGACATGTACCTGCGCATCGCGCCGGAACTGTTCCTGAAGCGTACGCTGGTTTCGGGGCTGACCGACAAGGTCTTCGAGATCAACCGGAACTTCCGTAATGAAGGCGTCTCCACCCGGCACAATCCCGAATTCACTATGATGGAGTGTTACTGGGCCTATGCCGACTATGAGGACATCATGGACCTCGTCGAGCGGCTGTTCGAGAGCTTGGCGCTCTCCATTCACGGCACCACGGAATTCCCCTTCGGCGACAAGACCATGTCCTTCAAGGGTCCGTTCAAGCGCGTGCCGATGCCCGACGCCGTCAAGGAAGCGACCGGCATCGATTTCCGCGCCATCAAAACCGATGAAGAGGCCCGCGCCGCCGCCAAGGCTGCCGGCTTCGCGGTCGAGAAGGATTGGACCTGGGGTGAATGCCTCGCCTTCATCTTCGAGGAAAAGGTTGAATCCACGCTGATCCAGCCGTCGCATGTCACGCATTTCCCGAAGGATATCTCGCCCTTCGCCAAGGAAGTGCCGGGCGAGCCGCGCCTCGTCGAGCGCTTCGAGACCTATTGCAACGCCTGGGAACTCGGCAACGCCTTCTCGGAACTCAACGATCCCGAAGAGCAGCGCCGCCGCATGGTCGAGCAGCTCGAACAGGCGCATGCCCGTGGCGAAAAGGAAAAGCAGCTGGACGAGGAATTCCTCGACGCGATCGACCAGGGCATGCCGCCGGCAGGTGGCCTCGGCATCGGTGTCGACCGTCTCATCATGCTGCTGACCAACGCACCGTCGATCCGCGACGTCATCCTCTTCCCGGCCCGCCGCAGCAAGGCCGACTGACCGGAAGACAGGTCGAAAATGCCAAGCGGAGTGCCTCCCGGCGCTCCGCTTTTTCATGCCAGCTGTTCAGTGGGTCTTGGCGGCTTCAGCCGGCGGCTCTTCGGCCGGCGCATCTGCGCCGTGGCCGCCTGCAGCCGGCGCGGCTTCGCTTTCTGCTGCCGGCGCTGCGCCATGCCCGCCGCCTGCGGCCTTCTTGCCCTTTTCCTCGCTTTTAGTCGAGGCAACCGCGACCGGGTCGACGCAATCCTCGGGATCCTTGAAAGCGGCGCTGATCATGGCGATCTCGTCGAACGGCATCTCTATCCGTTCGCCGAAGAACAGCCCGTTTTCGCTGGCCTTGCCGTCGTAGTAGCGCGCTGTATAGGACTTGTCGTCGAGGCCGGGAACCGTCTTGTCGGGACGCGGGATATAGACGACATCAGCGCCGATCGCCCGGCCGCGAATATCGGCGCGCATCGTCGGTCCGTTTTCGTCGAGCACCACAACCTGCACCAGATCCGGCTTCTGCGCGGCATAAACCGCTTGAGCGACACGAAGTGCGGTCTTGACCCGCGTCATCCCGTCGGTCGGTTCGGTCCTGATGTATTTGCGCACCCAGACGTGGTCCTGCTTGCGGATCGTCACCAGGTTGACGTCACTGCATTCGAGCCCGTAGCCACCACCAGTTGCACCGATCAGCCTGTCCTTGCCGACATAGACCGCCGCACCGCCGGACACGCCCGTCAGAAGAGCGAGTCCGCCAATGATGATTGCCAATTTCCGGGAAGGCCGGAATATGCGCAGTAAGGCCTTCACGCCAACTGCTCCGCCATCTGAAACTCCAACGCAGGACAAGTGCCGAGAACGCTAAGGAAATGACGTTTCCGAAAGTTTAAGTGGGCATGCGAAGCCCGCTCCATTTTAGGAAAACACCAAAAAAGGTCCACTTTTTCCGACCGCTTGCCACGGCCCGTTCCGCCATGCTCTAAAACCCCATGGCCTTCACGCTTCGCCAGGTTCAATATTTTGTTGCCGTCGCCGAACAAGGTTCGGTGACGCGAGCCGCACAGAACCTTTCGATCTCGCAATCCTCGGTGACGGAAGCGCTGAAGGAGCTCGAAACCGACCTCGGCGTCGAGCTCTTCGAGCGCCATCCACGCGGCCTGACAATCACCCATAACGGACACCAGTTCCTGCGTCATGCGACGAAGATCCTGGCCTCCGTCTCCGATGCACGGACCAGCTTTTCCAGCCAGCAAAGCGCCCTCTCCGGCACACTGAACATCGGCGTCACCTCGCTTGTCGCCGGCTATGTGCTCTCCGATCTCCTGGCGCGATACCGCCGTGCCTGTCCCGGCATCGAGGTCAGCGCCATCGAGGACAATGGGGGTTACCTCGAACATCTCCTGGTCGGCGGCGAATTGGATGTCGCCGTGATGGTGATATCAAACCTGCGCGACCGCATGGCGCTGCAGGCGGAAATCCTCGAAACCTCGCCCTATCGACTATGGCTGCCGATGGGCCATCCGCTGGTGTCGGCCGACATCATCTCGGTCGCCGACATCGCCCGCGAGCCGCTGATCATGCTGACGGTCGACGAAATTGAAGAGAATACCGGCAAGCTGCTCTCAGCTCTCGGCGCCCGCCCGCATGTCGCCTTCCGCACCCGCTCGGTGGAGGCGGTACGCAGCCTGGTTGCAACAGGCGCCGGCGTAGCCCTGCTTCCCGATCTCGTCTATCGACCATGGTCGCTGGAAGGCGACCGCATCGAGAGCCGCGACGTCTCGGGATCGCTGCCGGTCGTCCAGGTCGGCATGGTCTGGCGCAAGGGCTCCAGCCTGCCGCAGGCGGCGCGCGATTTCGTCGGCATCGCCGAAAGCTTGCGCTCCGGGCGTATCCGCTGATATCGGAATTTCCGATACCGCCTTTCTGATAAATGAATTTGCGAAAGCGGCTTTTTCGCGTCACCTTTTCGTCCGGGAACAATCCGCCACAAAAGTGGCAAACCGGGAGACGGATGATGACGAATCTGTTGAAATCCTGCACGGCAACGCTCGCCTGCCTGAGCTTCGCGACCCAAGGAATCGCCGCCGAACCGCTGAAGGCCTTGGGCAAGGGCGAAGGTGCGGTCAGCATCGTCGCCTGGGCCGGCTATATCGAACGCGGCGAAACCGACAAGAACTACGACTGGGTCACCGATTTCGAAAAGGAGAGCGGCTGCAATGTATCCGTCAAGACCGCCGCCACCTCGGATGAAATGGTGTCGCTGATGAACGAGGGCGGCTTCGATCTCGTCACGGCATCGGGCGACGCCTCGCTCCGCCTCATCGCCGGTAAGCGCGTCCAGCCCATCAACACCGATCTGATCCCGAGCTTCAAGACCGTCGACGAGCGCCTGCAGAACGGCCCGTGGTATACGGTCGGCGGCGTGCACTACGGCGTGCCCTATCTCTGGGGCCCGAATGTGCTGATGTACAACACCGATGCCTTCAAGGACAAGGCGCCGACCAGCTGGAACGTTGTCTTCGAAGAGCAGACACTGCCTGACGGCAAGTCGAACAAGGGCCGCGTCCAGGCCTATGACGGCGCGATCTACATCGCCGATGCCGCCGTGTATCTGATGGCCCACAAGCCGGATCTCGGCATCAAGGATCCCTACGAGCTGAACGAGGACCAGTACAAGGCCGCCCTCGACCTGTTGCGCGGCCAGCGCAAGCTCGTGTCCCGCTACTGGCACGACGCGATGATCCAGATCGACGACTTCAAGAATGAAGGCGTCGTCGCCTCCGGCTCCTGGCCTTTCCAGGTGAACCTGCTGCAGGCCGACAAGCAGAAGATCGCCTCCACCTTCCCGGATGAAGGTGTCACCGGCTGGGCCGACACCACCATGTTGCACGCCGACAGCGAACATCCGAACTGCGCCTATATGTGGATGGAACATTCGCTGAAGGCCAAGGTCCAGGGTGACGCCGCCGCCTGGTTCGGTGCCGTGCCCTCCGTTCCCGCCGCCTGTAAGGGCAACGAACTGATGGGTGATAGCGGCTGCGCCACCAACGGCTTCGATCACTTCGACAAGATCAAGTTCTGGAAGACCCCGGTCGCCAAATGCACAACGCAGAGCGAATGCGTGCCCTATCATCGCTGGGTGTCGGATTATATCGGCGTGATCGGCGGGCGGTAATTTACGTCCTCACTGAGATGACCGTTGTAGCGTGAGACCCCTCCCCACCCCCCCACAAGGGGAGGGGCTCCGAGTGGCACCGCCGATTCCTGCCGAAACGCCAAGGTATTTGCGAAAGGGGTACGGCAGATTAAGCCCCTCCCCCTTGTGGGGAGGGGTTTGGGGCGGGGTCCTTGTTGGCCAAGACCGAGCCCTCTCTGAACACACACGACCCGGAGCCCCCATGACGTCAGCCGTCCGCTTCCAGCAGGTATCGCGCCATTTCGGCCAGGTTCGCGCCGTCGACGGCGTCGATCTCGAGATCGCGCCCGGCGAATTCTTTGCCATGCTCGGGCCATCCGGCTCCGGCAAGACGACGTGCCTGCGATTGATCGCCGGCTTCGAACAGCCGACCGCGGGCCATATCCAGATCTTCGGCGAGACGGCTGACGGCGTTCCGCCCTATCGCCGCAACGTCAACACCGTGTTCCAGGACTACGCGCTCTTTCCGCATCTCAATATCCTCGACAATGTTGCCTATGGACTGATGGTCAGAGGCGTCGGCAAGGCGGAGCGGATGAAGGCGGCAGGTGAAGCCCTCGAGCTCGTCAAGCTACCGGGTTACGGCGCCCGCCGCCCCGGCCAGCTGTCCGGCGGCCAGCGGCAGCGCGTGGCGCTCGCCCGCGCGCTGGTCAACAAGCCGAAGGTGCTGTTGCTCGATGAGCCGCTCGGCGCGCTCGACCTGAAACTGCGCGAGCAGATGCAGGAAGAATTGAAGAGCCTGCAGCGCGCGCTCGGCATCACCTTCGTCTTTGTCACCCACGATCAGGGCGAGGCCCTGTCCATGGCCGACCGCGTCGCCGTCTTCAACGACGGCAACATCGTCCAGGAGGGCACGCCGCAGGATATCTACCGCCGCCCGAAAAACCGCTTCGTCGCCGATTTCGTCGGCTCGTCGAACGTCATCGCGCCTGATCTGATGGCCTCGCTCGGCGGCGAAAGACGCTGGGCAAGCCTCCGTCCCGAAGCAATCCGGCTGGCAGGCGACGGCGTCGAGGCGCAGGTCGACAATGCGAGCTTCCTCGGGGCAGCCACGCGCCTCACCGTTGGCCTCCGGGGGGCGCGGCTGCATGTGATGCTGCCGGCGGGCGCAGATGTGCCTGTCGTCGGCGCCGACATACGACTTGCCTGGCAGCCCGACGATATCCACTACATGGATGATGCGGCATGACGGCGCTCACCATGTCAGGCGGCAAGACATCGATCCTTCCGGGGCGCGGCGGCCTCTTCGGCCGGCTGTCCGATGCCTTCTGGCGGCACCCGAAACTGCTGCTCTTCCTGATGCTGACGCCGCCGCTGCTCTGGCTCGGCATCATTTATATCGGCTCATTGATCGCCCTGCTTCTCCAGAGCTTCTTCTCGATCGACGATTTCTCCGGGCTGGTGAATACCGAATTCACCCTCTCGACCTATGCCCAGCTGCTGAATCCTGTAAATTTCGATATCATCATCCGTACCCTTGTGATGTCGGCGCTGGTCACCCTCGCTGCCGCCCTGATCGGCTTCCCGATCGCTTACTATGCGGCGCGTTATGCGCAAGGCAAATGGAAGGCGCTCTTCTATCTCGGCGTCATGCTGCCGCTTTGGTCGAGCTATCTCGTCAAGATCTACGCCTGGAAGCTGATCCTCGCCAAGGAAGGCATCCTCACCTGGATCTTCGAGAAGCTCCATCTCTCCTGGCTGCTTGACGCGACCCTGAACCTGCCCGTGATTGGCGGCAATTCGCTTTCGGTGAGTTACCTCGGCACCTTCATCGTCTTCGTCTATATCTGGCTTCCCTACATGATCCTGCCGACGCAGGCGGCCCTCGAGCGTGTGCCCGGCAACCTGATCGAGGCCTCGGCGGATCTCGGCGCCACGCCGCGCCAGACCTTCCGCACCGTGCTCCTGCCCTTAGCGCTCCCCGGCATCGTCGCTGGTTCGATCTTCACCTTCTCGCTGACATTGGGTGATTACATCATCCCGCAGATCATCGGCTCGTCCAGGCTGTTCATCGGCCAGGCGGTCTATGCCCAGCAGGGAACGGCCGGCAATGTGCCGCTCGCCGCCGCCTTCTCCGTCGTGCCGATCGTCATCATGGCGCTTTATCTGTCGCTCGCCAGGAAATTGGGGGCTTTCGATGCGCTCTGACCTCAAGAGATCGCCACTGCCCCTGAAAATCGCCGCAGCCGCCGGACTGCTTTACCTGCACCTGCCGATCCTGCTGATCTTCGTCTATGCGTTCACGACGGAGGAGAAGAGCTATCAATGGCCGCCGCCCGGGCTGACTCTGCAATGGTTTACTGTTGCCTGGAACCGGCCGGACGTCTGGTCGGCGCTCAGCCTTTCCGTACAGGTCGCCGTCATCGCCACGGCGATCGCGCTGGTCCTCGGCACGCTCTGTGCGGCCGCCGTCAGCCAGACGAAATTCTTCGGCCGCGAGGCGATCTCGCTGCTGGTCATCCTGCCGATCGCCCTTCCCGGCATCATCACCGGCATTGCGCTCCGCTCCGCTTTCAGCCTGTTCGACATCCCGTTTTCGGTCTGGACGATTGTGCTTGGCCACGCCACTTTCTGCGTGGTCGTCGTCTACAACAATGCGGTCGCCCGCTTCCGCCGCACCTCCGGCTCGCTGATCGAGGCCTCGATGGATCTCGGCGCTGACGGCTTCCAGACCTTCCGTCATGTCATCCTGCCGAATATCGGCACCGCCCTTCTGGCCGGCGGCATGCTTGCCTTCGCCCTGTCCTTCGACGAGGTCATCGTCACCACCTTCACCGGCGGCCAGCAATCGACCTTGCCGATCTGGATGCTCGAAGAACTCATCCGCCCGCGCCAGCGCCCTGTCACCAATGTGGTCGCCATGGTCGTGGTGCTCGTTACTTTCCTGCCGATCCTGGCAGCCTATTACCTCACCCGCGATGGCGACCAGATCGCCGGCGCCGGCAAATAAAGGGAGAACATCATGGACATCCAAATGCTGATCGGTTCCCGCTTCGAAAAAGGCACCGAGACGGAAGAGCACATTCTGAACCCGAAGACGGGCGAGACGGTGATTGACCTTGCGGAAGCCTCGCTCTCCCAGATCGACGCCGCCGTCGATGCCGCCGAAAAAGCCTTCACACGCTGGTCGCAGACGACGCCGGGCGAGCGCTCCGGCTACCTATTGAAGATCGCCGACGCGATCGAGAAGGATGCCGTCGGCTTCGCCACACTGGAGGCGCTGAACTGCGGCAAGCCGATCAATGCGGTGCTGAACGACGAAATCCCGGCGATCGTCGATTGTTATCGCTTCTTTGCCGGCGCCGTGCGCAACCTGCACGCACCGGCGGCCGGCGAATATCTGCCCGGCCATACCTCGATGATCCGCCGCGATCCGATCGGCATCGTCGGCTCGATCGCGCCGTGGAACTATCCGCTGATGATGATGGCATGGAAGCTGGCGCCGGCCATTGCCGGCGGCAATACCGTGGTCTTCAAGCCTTCGGAGCAGACGCCGCTGACGGCACTGAAAATGGCCAAGCTGCTCTCCGAAATCCTTCCCGAAGGCGTCGTCAACGTCATCCTCGGCCGCGGTGAAAGTGTCGGTAACGCCCTGATCAATCACGCCAAGATCGGTATGGTCTCGATCACCGGCGATGTTGCGACCGGTAAGAAGGTGCTGCAGGCCGCGGCCAAGACGGTCAAGCGCACCCACCTGGAACTCGGCGGCAAGGCGCCGGTCATTGTCTTCGATGATGCCGATATTGATGCCGTCGTCGCCGGCATCCGCACCTTCGGCTATTACAATGCCGGCCAGGACTGCACCGCTGCCTGCCGCATCTATGCCGATGCCAGGGTCTACGATAATTTTGTCGCCGATCTCTCCTCGGCCGTCTCGAGCATTCGCTTCAACCAGGCCGACGATACCGAAAACGAGATCGGTCCGCTGATCTCCAAGCGCCAGCGCGACCGCGTCGAAAGCTTCGTCGCCCGTGCTTCCGAACACAAGCACATGGAAGTCACCACCGGCGGCAAGGTCTCCGGCGACAAGGGCTTCTTCTTCACGCCGACTGTCATTGCAGGCGCCACACAGGACGACGAGATCGTCCGCCGCGAGGTCTTCGGCCCGGTCGTCTCGGTCACCCGCTTTTCCGATGCCGACGAAGCCGTTGCCTGGGCAAACGACAGCGACTATGGCCTGGCCTCCTCGGTCTGGACCAAGGATATCGGCCGCGGCATGAAGACTGCTGCCCGCCTGCAATATGGCTGCACCTGGATCAACACACATTTCATGCTCACCAACGAGATGCCGCATGGCGGCCTCAAACAGTCAGGCTACGGCAAGGACATGTCGGTCTACGCTCTGGAAGATTACACCGCCGTACGCCACGTGATGATCAATCACGGCTAACCGGCAAAAGGGCAGAATATTCCGTGGATATAAGGTGCGCCGATAGCAACCAGGCAACTTTTGTTGAAACGGAACATTCAGCCGATAAATATCGCCTGCTATTGTCTTATTTTGTTGTTGCGGCAATACGGGCACTCCATAGTCGACCTCCGGCTCGAAAGCCGGGTCGGCAATAGCTTCGGTCAGGCAGTCTTTGTTCATGGCGACGCGCATCGATATCCCCGAGCTCGAAAAGGCCATGGACGGATTGCTGGAATCCGCCCTCGTCCCGGAAAGATGGGCCGGCACGCTGGAAGCGATCTCTCGGGCGACCGGCTCGGTGGGCGCCCACATCATGCCGGCGGCCGGCAAGTTTTCTCCGGGGTTCCTGACAACGCCAAACCTGCTCGAACCTTTCGACGTCTATTTCGCCGAAGACTGGTACAAGCGGGATTTCCGCGAGCGCGGGATTTCGGTCGCGCTTGCCAAGGGCATCGTCATCGAGCACGACATCGCCTCGGAAGACGAGTTCCGGCGCCAGGAATTCTACACCGAATTCCTCGCTCGCTTCGGTCTGCGTTATTCCGTGATGATCGGCTTTACCTCGGGTGATACGCTGCTCAGCCTCAACCTGCAGCGCCGCGTCGACGATCATCCTTTCGACCGGGAGGAGGAGCGGATCCTACTTGCCATGCGATCGAAGCTGACCGCCTCGGCCGAGATCATCCGCTCGCTGCAAGCTGCAAAGATCGAAAGCATGAGCGAGGCCTTCGAGCTCAGCGGCACCGCCTCGGTCTTCTTCGACCGCACCGGCCGCGTCAGCCATCTGAACAGTCGCGCCGAACGGCTGCTCGACGGCGATATCCGCATCGTCGATCGCGAACTCACGTCCGCCAGCCAGGAGGAGACCGGCCTGCTGCGACGGCATCTGAAGGCGGTCTCGGCGGCGACACCTTCCTCAGTCCTGCCGTGTCGACGCCGGTGCTGTTCTCACGCCCCGGCAAGGCACCGCTCGTCATTCGTGCCCAGCTCCTGCGAGGCCTGCCGGCGGATCTCTTCGCCCATTCGCACGCTGTTGCAATCGTTACCGACCTTTCCGAACGCGCAAGAGCGGACGGCGATCTTCTGCGGCGGCTCTTCGCCCTGACGCCGCAGGAGGCGACCGTCGCACGCCTGCTGATGGAAGGTTCCTCCCCTCGCCAAATCGCCGAGATCTGCGGCCTAACCTATGAAACGGCGCGCGGCTACGTCAAGAAGGTGCTCTCCAAGACCGGAACGCAGCGCCAGTCGCAGTTGATCTCGCTTCTCTTTGGCCTGAAGATCTAATGGGAATATCTCAGACCGTGTGGCCGGAAATCGTATGCTGGTCCAGAAAGGCCAGCATGATGACGGAGCTTTCATCGATGGGGCAAATCGATAGTTCCTTGAAACAGATCATGCGGGTTTTGAAGACCTGCACTTCTTCCGCATTTCTCCGAATTGAACGCCATCCCGTTTCAAACGATCTGGAACAATTTCCCGGTTGCCGCGTCTTTCTCAGGCAACCGCAAAGGATGACGTCATGCTGAAATGGGCTCTGATATTTTTCGTGATTTCGATCATCGCCGGCTTCTTCGGTTTCTCCGGCGTCTCCGCCGCCACCGCGACGATCGCCCGCGTTCTCTTCGGCATCGCCCTGGTGATCTTCCTGATCTTCCTCGTCCTTGCGCTGATGGCCGGCCAGGCGATCTTGTGAACCGTTGCGGACCGCGGCGTGCAGCCTGAAGCATGTCGCGCAAAACTGTGGAGCAGTTTTGCGAACACGACATGTGGAAAGCGAGGACCTGAACGTCGCAAGAGAGTGTAAGAGATCGCGACGCTTTTTCGGCCCTTTGCGACACACGATTCGGAGAGGTTGAGATAGGCGGCGCGGCCCCTCGCCCCTTCTACTCGGCCTTCCGGTAATGGGCGGCGACCCGTTTGATCCCGGATATTCCATATGCCACCGTAATTAGTTCTCTCGCCAAGGCAACCTGACCGCGGTGCATATTCACGACAACACCGCCCTGAGCCAGGGAGGCATTTTGTTCGTTCGCTTTCTCAGTAGCTTGTCGATCGATATCGATCCCGCACCCGAAGCAGCCAGGACGAACATGCCGCCGGCAATCGCCAGGTCCTTCTCGAAATGCAGCAGTTCGTTCTGGCTCGCTAAATTTGTGTGAAAGAGCAAGGCGGTCGCCAGGCAGAAGAGTGCCAGCGCCAATGCGCCAAGCCGGCTGAGGAAGCCTGCCGCAACGGAAAGGCCGGCGCCGATCTGAAGGGCAATGGTGGCAAGCGCCACCGGCGCCGATAGCCCCAGTTTTGCGAAAATGTCGACGGTCGCCGTGATATCTGCCGCGAGCGACCAACCTTCGTGCAGGAAGATCAGCGACAGCAGAAGCCTGCCGAGGAGAAGAATGAGATCGGCCAGTCGGGGCCGGCTTGAGGCGCTTTCCATCATATCCTCCGGTTTGAAAAGCAGGCAGTTAGCCGCTCATGGCAAGATGCATTATAGCAGGCTCGCCCCGACATTGATCGCCAGCGCCAGGATCGTCGTATTGAACAGGAACGACAGCACGGCATGCAACAGCGTCAGCTTGCGCATGCTGGTCGAACTGACCGCGACATCCGCCGTCTGTGCGGCAACGCCGATGGTGAAGGAGAAATAGAGGAAATCCCAGTAGCCCGGCTCTTCGATCCCGTCGGGAAACTTCAGCCCGCCCTCCTCTTCCGCCCCGCCGTAGAAATAGTGGGCATAATGTATGGTGAAAAGCGTGTGCAGGAAGATCCAGGAGATCAGGATCGTCAGAACCGCAACACCTGCCCGCGCCAGCGCGACGTCGGGTGCCGCCTCCTTGATCGAATGAAGCTCGAGGCCGATCCCGGCAATGCTGGCAAGTGCCGCACCGATCGAAAGAGCCAGCAGGACGGTGTCGGAGAAATCGAGATCCTCCGAACGTTTCCGGATGCTATCAACCGTCGCCCGCAGCATTTTGCGCCAGCTGAGCGCGACAAAAACGCCGGCGCTGACATTCCAGCCGAACAGGATATTGCCGGCGCTGACTTCGCGCGAGGTCAGCGCCAAGAAGACCACCAGTCCGGCAACAACGGCGAGGATGAAGCTCGCATGCTTGTAGGCAAATGCCGCAAGCGAATTTGCCCGTTCCTCATCCGCCATATCGGTCTCCGACAGCATATGCCCTTGATAACAGCATGAAAAAGGCGCGCCTGCCAGCCGGCAGCCGCGCCTCCGATTGTGGCCGAGCCTTATCAGGCGGCGGCGAGCTGCAGTTCCTTCTGCACCATGGTGCGCAGCGTTCCGAGATCCTTGGCGAAGGCGCGGATGCCTTCGGCGAGTTTTTCCGTCGCCATCGCGTCTTCGTTCATCATCCAGCGGAAGGTCTTCTCGTCGACGGACACCTTCGGATCCGGCTTGCGGCTGTCCGGCGACAACTTGCGCTCCAGCTTGCCTTCATCCTTGGCGAGCTCGTCGAGCAGGTTCGGGCTGATGGTCAGGCGGTCGCAGCCGGCAAGAGCTTCGATTTCTCCGGCGCTGCGGAAGGAGGCGCCCATGACGATCGTCTTGATGTCGTTGGTCTTGTAGTAGTTGTAGATTTCACGGACGGAGATGACGCCCGGATCTTCCTCGGGGGTGAACTCCTTGCCGGTCGACTTCTTATACCAGTCGAGGATGCGGCCGACGAAGGGCGAGATCAGGAAAACCTTGGCGTCGGCGCAGGCGATCGCCTGGGCCTTGCTGAAGAGAAGTGTCAGGTTGCAGTCGATGCCTTCCTTCTGCAGCACTTCCGCGGCGCGGATGCCTTCCCAGGTGGAAGCGAGCTTGATGAGGATGCGGTCCTGGCCGATGCCGCGATCCTTGTAGGCGGCGATGATCGCGCGCGCCTTGGCAAGCGAAGCCTCGGTATCGAAGGAAAGGTCGGCGTCGACTTCGGTCGAGACGCGGCCAGGAACGAGTCTCACCAGCGCTGCACCGACGGAGATGGCGAGGCGATCGGCAACGGCGGGAGCAACGGCTTCGGGATTGCCGCCCTGCTTCTTGCCCCAGGCGACGGCTTCCTTGACTGCGTCGGCAAACATCGGCGTACCGAGAGCCTTGAGCACGATGCTCGGGTTCGTCGTGCAATCGACCGGCTTTAGGCGGGCGACGGCTTCGATATCGCCGGTGTCAGCGACAACAGTGGTAATCTCGCGGAGTTGGTCAAGCTTCGATGTCATGGTCAATAATCCTTGTTGAACTTGGGCTGCGACCGGCGCGAGTTCCGCCGGGCAAAGGTGATCTACCGACAGGTTGTTTGCTGCTGCAGGCGAAAATGCGCCCATCCGTCACGGATGATTCATAAACGTGAAGGACATTGGCCGTGTTCCGGCCGCGAACGAACGGCTGCTCGCACACAAGCGATACCGCTTGCGGCTGGAAGGCCGGTCGTGACTTTCGGCATGCCCGCACTATGTCCTCCTCGGACGGACAAGAACGACGTGTGTCACCCGGACTATCGCCATTCGCCTTGCGAAAAGTCAAGGACATTTGTGCATTTCAATTGACATAAGTGTCACACCCGTCATTATCCCCGGCAACAAAAGTGTCGCTAAGGCCTTCATCCCATGAGGGATCTAGGGCAGGAAATCGTGCGGAGGAGATGTGGTCAAGCTCAAACGCGGCACGCACACGGCCTATTCGGAGGCATCCTCGCTGCGGCTAAGGGCGGCATGGCTCTATTACAACGAGGGCCTGACCCAGAAGGACGTCGCCGAACAGCTCGGCATCAGCCGCACGACGGTGATCCGCCTGCTCGACGAGGCGATGAAACGCAGCGAAGTCCAGATCTGGATCAACGATTCGATCGGCGACTGCGTTGAACTTTCGGTGAAGCTGGAGCGCGCCTATGGCCTCGACGAGGCGATCGTCGTCCCTGCGCCGGTCACTGGCGACGTCAATTCATTGGCTAAAAATGTCGGTCTGGCGCTTGGCCAGTTCCTCTCCGAAGCCATCCCCGACGATTACACCATCGGCGTCGGCTGGGGCCGCACCATGACCGCCTCGCTGTCGAGCTTCCGGCCGCCGCGCCGCGCCAATTGCAAGGTCGTCTCGCTGCTCGGCGGCATCGTTGCCGTGCATCAGACGAACCCGATTGATTACACATGGCGGCTGGCAAACCAGCTTGGCGCCGAATGCTACATGTTCCTGGCGCCGCTTCTCGTCGATTCCATCGAGACCAAGCGCAACCTCATCGAGAAATGCGGGCTGGACACGATTTATCGTCTCGCCGAAAACCTCGATCTGGCGATCGTCAGCTGCGGCGATATCGGCCCGCATTCGACCTCGCTGTCGGAGGGCTGGATCTCGAAGGCCGAGCTGCAGGAACTGATCGATGCCGGCTGCGTCTGCGACACGATGTTCAACTTCCTCGACAAGGACGGCAATTCGGTCGACCACTCGATCAATCGGCGCGTCATGTCCGTCGATCTCGACACGCTGAAGGAGGCAAAACACATCGTGCTCTCCTCCGGCGGCGCCCATCGGGCCGTGGCGATCCGTGCGACGATCAAGCGCATCGGCTGCAACACGCTGATCACCGATGAAAGTGCTGCACGCGCATTGCTGGAATTGGCAGAAGCCTCGCCGCCCGTCTCTTCTCCCCAGCGGGGAGAAGTGCCGGAGCGATGAGCGGCGACCACGCCGCTCCGTCCTGGAAACCCCTCAGGCGTGCGCCGATTCCCAGCCGAGCATCGCCCGCTTGCGGGTGAGGCCCCAATGGTAGCCCGTCAGCGCGCCGTTCTTGCCGAGCGCCCGATGGCAGGGCACCACGAAGGAGATCGGGTTTGCCCCGACCGCCGCACCTACGGCGCGCTGCGCCGTCGGCCGGCCGATATCGTTGGCGATATCGGAATAGGTGACGGCCTTGCCGAACGGGATTTTCAGCAGGCTCTCCCAGACGCGCACCTGGAAGTCCGTGCCGATCAACACGACGCGCAGCGGCTGGTCCGAAGACCACTTGCCGGGCTCGAAGATGCGCGCGGCATAGGGAACCGTCGCCTGCAGGTCTTCGACATAACAGGCGTTCGGCCAGCGGCAGGTCATATCCTCGAGGCAGGCCCTCTCGTCGCCGGAATCGCTGAAGGCAAGGCCGGCAAGGCCGCGGTCGGTCACCATGATCAGGGCCACGCCGAAGGGGCAGATGTGGAAGCCGTAGCGGATGGTGAGGCCGCCGCCCTTCGCCTTCCATTCGCCGGGCGACATCGCCTCATGGGTGACAAAAAGGTCGTGCAGGCGGCTCGGCCCGGAAAGGCCGACCTCGATCGAGGTCTCGAGCAGCGGCATGTCTTCCTTGCGCAGCAGCCGCTTGGCGTGGTCGAGCGTCACCGCTTGCAGGAAGCCCTTGGGCGATAGTCCTGCCCAGCGGGTGAAGGTCTTCTGCAGCTGGGTCGGCGACTGGTTGAGCCGCGCCGCGATCGCCTCCAGCGAAGGCTGGTCGCGGTAATCCTCGGTGATGAGTTCGATCACCCGACGGACAATGTCATAATCAGGGCCGTCAGGCGTGATGTCTGTCTGCAGGTTGGCAATCATATTCATCGTCTTTCTCCTTGTAACAAGGAGATAGTCAATAGGGGGTGAGCAAACCACCCGATTCTTGCGTAGCCGCTGGATAGAGCGATGCCAGGCAAAGCGCGAAGCGCTTTTGCCGGGAATTGCGTAAAAACAAAAGCTGGAGCGGTTCTGCGCTTCCGTTAAAAGCTGAACCGCTCTAGTTCAGATCCGCTGCTTGACCGTCGCCAGCGCCCCCTTGAAGGCCTTGGCGAAGCTTTCGCGATCATCGGGATTGAGGAAGGAGCCGATATCCGTGCGCCGGCCTTCGCCGAAGATATGCATGGAAAGAATACCGATCTCCTGGTGCCGGCGAACAAGGAAGCGCGTCCAGAACGGATTGAAATGATGCTCCACCATCCGTCCCGAGGGCGCAAACTTGCGCACCGACACGTCCGTGCGCGATACCGTCACCTGTTCGCGCGCTTTCCCGGAGCGGTAATTCAGCCAGAAGGCGCCGTAGAGAAGCAGAAAATCCACTCCGAAGAACAAGCCGATCGGCCAGGCCCCCGTCGCGATGAAGAACGTGCCGTAAAGCAAGCAGACGGCACCGGATAGGATAAGCAGCACCTTGAAGCCCCGGCGGCCGAGCGATCGGTGGGGAAAGAGCTCGGCAGCGAAAACAGGCTGCTCGTTGAAGCTGTCGGCGTTGCTTTCCATCATGGCTGCTGAGTATAGAGTTTCCATGGCGAATCCGAAACTCAAATCCGTTACCAAGACGCCGCAGGACGCGAATGTGATCGCCCGCCGCAAACCGGCGGGAGCGGTGCGCACGGCCTATTCGCTGGCCGAGCGCGAGGAGATCTTCCGCCGCTTCTCGGTACAGCGGCCGGAACCGAGAGGCGAACTCGAGCACACCAACCCCTTCACGCTCGTCGTCGCCGTGGCACTTTCGGCGCAAGCGACCGATGTCGGCGTCAACAAGGCGACGCGCGCGCTCTTCAAGGTCGCCGATACGCCGGAAAAGATGCTCGACCTCGGCGAAGAGCGGCTGCGCGATTACATCAGGACGATCGGCCTCTACCGCAACAAGGCGAAAAACGTCATCGCGCTCTCACAGATGCTGGTCGACCAATTCGGCGGCAAGGTGCCGGAGACGCGCGACGAACTGGTGAGGTTGCCGGGCGTCGGCCGCAAGACCGCCAATGTCGTGCTTTCCATGGCCTTCGGCCAGGCGACGATGGCCGTCGACACGCACATCTTCCGAATCGCCAATCGTATCAGGCTTGCCCCCGGCAAGACGCCCGATGAGGTCGAGGCGCGGCTGATGAAGGTGATCCCCAGCCATTACCTCTATCACGCCCATCACTGGCTGATCCTGCATGGCCGCTACACCTGCAAGGCGCGCCGCCCCGAATGCGAGCGCTGTATCATCGCCGACCTCTGCAAATCGCCTGAGAAGAGTTGGGATGTGCCGGCGCCGCTGATCGAGCTACCGCCGCAGGTGATCGGCGAGGCCGTCGAGTAGGACAGCGATCACCTGCTCGTAATGCCGCCTTTCAGCGCCCGCTTCGATCGCGATCGCCGCGCGATCGAAGGCCGCCGATAGCAGCGACGTCAGCGGTTCGAGCATAGCGCCGGCCTCCGGAAGCATCGCTGCAAGCCCTGCCCGCAGCGTCGCTTCCGCATTCTCTGCATCGATCGCCGCACTCGCCAGCGGGCCGAGAACGGCAGGTGCCTCGATCAGCAGCAGCCTCGTGCGCCCTTGCGCCATCATCGCATCGAAATAGGCCGAGGCACCGGCGATCAGCATGGCACGCGCGTCGTAGGATGCCGAGCGCGCCTCGATTGCCGCGGCCACCGCGCGCGCCTCGCATTCGATAACCGCCCGAAAAAGCGCCTTCTTGTCTTCAAAATGATGGTAGAGCGCGCCACGCGTCACTCCCGCCGCCGTGACGATCTCCGGCGTCGCGGTTTCGGCATAGCCTTTCTCGACGAAGAGACGTCGACCGGCATCGATCAATGCCTGTCTCGTCTGCTCCGTTCTCTCGCGATTGCTGCGGCTCATGCACGCCTCTTTACATACAAACAGAATGTATGTTAATAGCCAAAAACATATACATTGTATGTAGACAAAAGGAGGAAAACGAGATGAAATCGACGAGCTATTATCCTGTCATCATGACCGACGACGTTGACGGCACCGCCAGCTTCTATTGCACGCATTTCGGCTTCAAAGCTCTGTTCGAAAGCGACTGGTATGTTCACCTGCAATCGGCAGAGGAAGAGCATATCGCGCTTGCCATCCTTGACGGCAGCCATGAGACCATCCCGGCCATAGCCCGCGGCAGGGTGTCCGGCCTGCTCCTCAATTTCGAGGTCGCCGATGTCGATGCGATCTATGCAGCCTGCCGGAGCGCCGGCTTGCCAATTCTCAGAGAAATCCGCGACGAGGATTTCGGCCAGCGGCATTTCATCACCGCCGATCCGAACGGCGTGCTGATCGACATCATCAAGCCGATCCCGCCGAGCGCCGAATTCGCGGCGATGTATGACGCCTCCGCCCTGCCCGCTTGAGCCTCACAACCCGGGATCCTTGGCGGAGACCAGCTTGTGCAGATGCACCATCATGCCGGCGGCAAAAAGCGGCGTCAGAAGATTGACGATCGGGATCGCCAGGAAAAGGGCGATCATCAGCCCGCCGAGAAAGACGGTGGAGGCATGCTTGGCGCGAAAGAGCCGCGCCTCATCCGGCGAACGGAAGCGCATGGCGGCGAATTCGAAAAATTCCCGTCCGAGCAGATAGCCGTTCACCAGAAAGAACGCGACCAGATTGACGCCGGGGATGAACAGCAACAGCAATGCCACTATATTGCCGAGAATCACCACACCGAGGAACTTGATCGAGCTTGCCATCGCCGGACCGAGCGGCATGGCGGTGCCCGGCGTGTCCTTGGGATAGTCGCGCTTTTCGATGACATCGGCGACGTCGTCGAGAAACAGGCCGGCGATCAGCGCCGTCACCGGCGACAGCAGCAACGCCAGCATGAGGGCAAGGCCGATACCGGCAAGAATTGCGAAGATGAGAGCGAACCACCCCGCCCAATCCGGCATATCGGGAAAGAAGCTCGTGAGCCAGGGAAGGAGAAAGGTCATGAAGGCTCCGCGCAGCGCGAACCAGAGGCCGACAAGCACGAGGATCGTCAGGCCGAGCACCTTCCAGAAGACAGAACGCGTTTCCGATGCGAACAGGTTGGCGAGCGAAAGTCGAGCGGCGTCAAGAATCATGTCTCAGGCGTCTCCGGGTTGCGCCGAAGATGTAGGAAAGATGGAGGCCACCGACAAGAGAGAATAAAATTGCATTCAGTAATAGAAAACTTGTCGAAAACTAAATACTAATATAATATTGTGACATACATGAAATACGCACAGGCCTGAGAAGCAGCTTCCGAAATAGTTGCAAAGACAAGGGGTCGCAACAGCGCATCCACGGAACGCCTCTGAGGAACACGGGGGAGGCTGACGTGGAAGACTTTGTGCAAAAACTCAGGCAATACGCAAAAACCGGCACACCGGCCGAGCGACGTATCGCGAAATATTTTACCGAACATCTGAACGACCTGCCGTTCGAGACGGCTGCGTCCGTTGCCGACAGGCTGGATCTCTCGCCGATGACCGTCGGGCGCTTCCTGCGCTCGCTCGGTTATCAGGGATTGGACAGCGTCAAGGTGGAGATTCGCGAGACCGTGACGACATCGCCGGCGCAATTGCAGAGCGCCATGAGCGAGCTGCATGCCGACGCCGCGGAGGGCAAACCGCTCGCCGTGCTGGTTGCCGAACAGATCCAGGCCCTCCATCATATCTATCATCTGACGGCGCAGCCGCACTGGTCGGAAGCCGTCGGCTTGATCAGCACTGCCCGCGAAGTGTCGATCGCCACTCATGCGCGGCTCGCAAGCCTGGCCAATCATTTCTGCCAGCGGCTGACACAAGCCCGCGACGGCGTGCGCACGCTCGACGCCGCCGACAACCGTTTTGCGGAACTCTTCGCCCGGCTGGCGGTCGACGACGCGCTGCTCGTCATCATCGATTGCCGCCGCTTCGCCAAGGCACGGCTGCTTGCCAGAACGGCGCGGCGCTACGGCTATAAGGTGGTACTCATTTCGCCGCAGCAGGCGGACTGGATGGCGGACCAGTCGAACGTCATGCTGTCCTTGCCGCCCGCGCGCGCCCCCGATCTCGACAATCTTCCGCCGCTGATCGCGCTGCTCGATTGCCTGTCGGAATCCGTCATCCTCCAAGTCGGAGAGGAGGCGGCACTTCGCCGCCGCCGCATGATGGAATTCGCGACCGTCCTCGGCGAGACCGCCAGTCACTAAAGCATGTCGCCCAAAACGGCCGGCGGTTTTGCGACAAGGACATGCGTAAAACCAAAATCTATTGCATCGATTCCAATTCGACGCGGTGCCGGTGCATGGCGAGAAGACGGCGGTAGTCGCGGTCGTAGAGCGCCTGCTTCGCCTTGTCGGGAAGCCGTTCGTCGGCGCCCGGATACATCGCCTCGCCGGCCGCCGCCAGATCCTTGTACAAGCCACAAGCGACGGATGCTGCGATCGCGGTACCGAGCAGCACCGCCTCGTTCATCTTCGGCACCACGACCTTACAGCCGGTCGCATCGCTATAAAGCTCCATCAGTACCGGGTTTTTCACGTGCCCGCCGGCGATATGCAGCGTATCGGTCATGTAGCCGTATTCCTTCATCATTTCCAGGATATGGCGGATGCCGAGCGCAATCCCCACCGCAGAGCGCCAATAAAGCGCGCAGAGCCCGTCGAAGGACGTATCGAGCGTCAGTCCGCTGACGACGCCGACCGCATGCGGATCGGCGAGCGGCGAGCGGTTACCATGGAAATCCGGCAGCACGAAGATCCGCGCACCGAAGGCATCGCCCTCCTCGGCCCGCAATTCGGCGATCCGCGCGACGATCCTCTGATGCAGCGGCGCCGTCGGCTCACCGCCTGCCGCATGCATGCGCACGATGTGGTCGAGTAGCGCGCCGGTCGCCGATTGCCCGGCCTCCACCAGCCAGGATTGCGGGAAGACAGCCTCGTAATAGGGACCCCACATGCCATGGCTCGGCTTGCGCTCCCGCGAGAAGGTAACGATGCAGCTCGATGTGCCGGCAATCAGCGCCAGCTGGTGCTCGCGTTTCACAGGATCAGCGGCATAACCGCCGAGCGCGCCGAGTGCGCCGGCATAGGCGTCGATCATCCCGGCAGCGACGCGGCAGTCCACAGTCAGCCCCAGCGCTTCCGCCGCTTCCTCAGTCAGCCGGCCGACGCTGTCTCCGACAGGCGTGGTCTCATCCGGCAGGTGGCCGCGCGCCTGGAGGTCCTCAAGGCCGATCCGCTCCAGGAAGTCCTGCTGCCAGCCCTTTTCGAGATGGGCGAGATAATTCCACTTCGCCGTCAGCGTGCAGCGCGAACGGGCGGGCGATCCGGTCGATTTCCACGTCATGAAATCGGCGAGATCGAAGAAGAAGCCGGCCTTTTCCCATGTGACGGGCAGCTTTTTCTTCAGCCACATCAGCTTCGGCATTTCCATTTCCGGCGACATCACCTGGCCGGAATGTTCGAGCACCCTGTGCCCGGTCGCCGTGCAGAAATCGGCTTCCTTCAGCGCCCGGTGATCGAGCCAGACGATCGTGTCGAAACGCCTCTCGCCGCCTGTGGAAACGCTGAGCTGCCGACCCTCGAGGTCACGGACGACGAGCGAACATGTGGCGTCGAAGCCGATCGCTCCGACCGAGGCGGCGGCGATGCCGGATTGCTCCAGCGCCCTGCGCACCGCCGTGCAGGCGGCCGACCAGATGTCTTCGGAATCATGCTCGGCATGGTTTTCGCGCGGCCGGTTCATCACGATCGGATGCTCGGCCTTGGCGAGCAGACGGCCGCGTGCATCGAAGACGCCGGCGCGCGCGCTGCCCGTGCCGATATCCACCGCAACCACATGATCACGCATCAAGTCTTGGTCCCGTCCAGCTTATGGTCGCGGACAAGGTGTATCAAATCCGGCATGGCGTCAAACACCACTTCCGGCGAAAGGCGGTCGAGTTCGGCACGATATCCGGCGAAATTCGCGTGTGATCCACCGGTGAAAGCAAAGACCGTCATGCCTGCCGCCTTGGCGGCGGCAATGCCGGCCGGGCTGTCTTCGACGACAAGGCAATGAGCCGGCTCGACTTGCATTTCACGCGCCGCATGCAGGAAGAGATCGGGCGCCGGCTTGCCGCGCTTGACCATCGTTGCGCTGAAGATGTCGGGCAGCCTGTCGAGAAGCCCGGTCACCGACAGCGACAACCGGATTCGCTCCATCTGGCTGGAGGAGGCAACGCAGCAGCGAACGCCCAGCCCGTCGATCGCCGCGGCGATACCGTCGATCGGCTTCAGTTCCGTGCGAAAACGAGCGTAGAGTTCGATGCGGATACGCTCGAGGAATTCCTCGTCGGCATGGACGTTGAATTCGGTTTCCAGCGTATCGATGAGGGTCGACAGGCTGCGGCCGAGAAAACGCTCATAGGCCTGGTCCTCGGTGATCGAGACCCCGAGATCGTTCATTGCCCCGACGAGCACGCTGATTGAGATCGGCTCGCTGTCGACGAGTACGCCATCGCAATCGAAGATCACCAGCCGTGTTTCAGCATCAGCCATGCAAGACCCAACCTGAGTTCAATTCGGACGCTTACCGTCCCGCTCCACTCGCAAGGCCGGATGAATGGCGGCAGTAGAGACCGCCATCCGGATTCCTTACACTGCGAGCTTGCCGTCGAGATAGAGCTGCAGCGTCTCTCGCGTGCCCTTTTCCCACAGGGTTTTGAGAGCATGGGCGAAACGCTTGCGGAAAAGTTCGGATTTTGCCACGTCGCCGAAAATGTCGTCGAAGACGAGGAAGGCCGACGGATCGTCCTTGGCTTTCAGCGCTGCCGCATGCAGGCGCTCTGCGCTCGCGTCGTTGAAGACGATATCCTTGCCGCTGTCGGTCGTGCCGGCGAAATAACGGCACCAGAGTGCTGAAACCAGCGCCAGACCGACCACGTCTCTGCCCTGACGCAGATTGTCGAGCGTCGACGGCAGGATGAATTTCGGTTGGCGGTTCGAGCCGTCCTGCGCCAGCCGCGGAATGGTGTCGGCAATCTTCGGATTGAGCAGGCGATGTTCGATCAGCGCAAAATAATCCGCCAGCGACGTGTTCGGCACCGGCGGCACGATCGGGATGATTTCGTCTTTCTCGAGTTTGGCGAGGAAGGCGCGGATCAACGGGTCTTCCATGGAATCATGAACGTAATGAATGTCCATCAACGCCGCCGGATAGGCGATCGCGGCATGTCCGCCGTTGAGGATGCGGATCTTCATATGCTCGTAAGGCGTGACATCGGCAACGAAGGTGACGCCGACCTTTTCCAGCGCCGGCCGGCCGGCGGTGAACTTATCCTCAAGCACCCATTGCTTGAATTCCTCGCAATAGACCGGCCAACTGTCCTCGATCTGGAAATTGTCCCTGAGGAAATCGATCTCGCGCTGGCTGGTCGCCGGCGTGATGCGGTCGACCATGGCGTTCGGGAAGGCGACATTCACCCGGATCCAGTCGGCAAAGGCGGGGTCCGAAAGTGCCGCCGTGCCGACGACGGCATTGGCGGTGACGATGCCATTATGGGGAATATTGTCGCAGGACATGACGGTGAAGGGGCCGATGCCCTTGTCCTTGCGCGCCTTCAAGCCGGCAACGATCAGGCCGAACACCGTCTTCGGCGCCTTGGGGTTTTCTCCGTCTGCGGCGATCGCCGGATGGGCAGGATTGAACGTGCCTGATGCATCAATGAAATAACCGCCCTCGGTGATCGTCATCGAAACGATGCGGATCTCGGGATCGGCAAGCTTGGCGATGATCGCAACGGCATCGCCGACCGGCAGGATGTCGATCATCGGTGCGGTGACGCGCGCCGCCGTCTTGTTGTTGTCCTGTTCGACCACCGTCGTCAGGAAATCCTGCGCCGCAAGCTTTTCGCGCATCGCGGCATCCGACGGCAGCACGCCGGCGCCGACGATCGCCCAGTCGTGATCCGTGCCGGCGTTGAAGAGATCGTCGAGATAGATCGCCTGATGGGCACGGTGGAAATTGCCGACGCCGAAGTGCACGATGCCGGCTTTCAGCGACGCCCTGTCATATCCAGGGATGGCAGCAGTGCGCGCCACATCCGAAAGCGTTGCCAGCGATAGTTTGCACGTCATGTTTCAGTCCTCTTGAAGGTCTTGCCGAGACGGCCGGGCGATATCGTCCGGCTCGCATGCCTGCCCCCAGCCCGGCCGCCTGCCTCAGATGGCAAGGCCGCCCTCGTTGAATTTGTGAATACGCGAACGGTCCGGCGTCAGGAAGACCGTATCGCCCGCTTTGGCGGCGAAATCGCCGCTTCCGCGCGCCGTCAGCATGCCGATGCCATCAGCATCGATATGCAGGAAGGTGTCGGAACCGAGATGTTCGGCGACCACGACCCTGCCCTTCCAGTCGCCGCTCTCCATCGACAGCAGCACATGTTCTGGCCGGACGCCGATGGTATGAGCGTTGAGCGCGGCGGCGTTTTGGCCGGTGATGAAGTTCATCTTCGGCGATCCGATGAAGCCGGCGACGAAGAGGTTGCGGGGACGGCTGTAGAGTTCGAGCGGCGATCCGACCTGCTCGATATTGCCCCGGTTCAGGACGACGATCTTGTCGGCCATGGTCATCGCCTCGACCTGATCGTGGGTGACGTAGACCATCGTCGTCTTCAGCTGCTGATGCAACTCGCTGATTTCGAGGCGCATGTTGACGCGGAGAGCGGCATCGAGGTTCGACAGCGGTTCGTCGAACAGGAAGGCCGAAGGCTGGCGCACGATGGCGCGGCCGATCGCCACGCGCTGGCGCTGGCCCCCGGACAGCTGGCGCGGCTTGCGCTCGAGATAGTCGGTAAGGTTCAGCACCCGGGCGGCATCGCTCACCTTGCGGTCGATCTCCGCCTTGTCGATGCCCGCCATCTTCAGCGGGAAGGCGATGTTGTTGCGCACGCTCATATGCGGATAAAGCGCATAGGACTGGAACACCATGGCAAGGCCGCGCTCGGACGGCGCCTTTTCGGTGGCGTCCCTGCCGTCGATGACGATCTTGCCGCCGGAGACATCCTCGAGCCCGGCGATCAGCCGGAGCAGCGTGGACTTGCCGCAGCCCGACGGGCCGACGAAGACGACGAACTCGCCGTCCTTGATGTCGAGATCGATCGAAGGGATGACCTTGGCTTCGCCGAAGACCTTGGAAACCTTCTGAAGGGTAATGCTGCCCATGTTTCTCTCCCTTTTATGTTATTTCACAGCGCCGAAGGTCAGGCCGCGGACGAGTTGTTTCTGGCTGAACCAGCCAAGGATCAGGATCGGCGCGATCGCCATCGTCGATGCCGCCGAGAGCTTGGCGTAGAACAGGCCCTCGGGGCTGGAATAGGAGGCGATGAAGGCCGTCAGTGGTGCTGCCTTCGAGGCGGTGAGGTTGAGCGTCCAGAACGCCTCGTTCCAGGCAAGGATGATGTTCAAGAGCAGCGTCGAGGCAATGCCGGGCACCGCCATCGGCGTCAGCACATAGATGATTTCCTTGGCAAGCGACGCCCCGTCCATGCGGGCAGCTTCGAGGATCTCGCCGGGGATTTCCTTGAAGTAGGTGTAGAGCATCCAGACGATGATCGGCAGGTTGATCAGCGTCAGCACGATCACCAGGCCGGTGCGCGTGTCGAGCAGGCCGAAATTGCGGAACATCAGATAGATCGGGATCAATGCGCCGACCGGCGGCATCATCTTGGTCGACAGCATCCACATCAGCACGTCCTTGGTCCGCTTGGTCGGCGAAAACGCCATCGCCCAGGCGGCAGGAATGGCGATGATCAGGCCGATCAGCGTCGAGCCGAAGGAGATGATTACCGAGTTCATGAAGTGGCCGAGATAGTTTGACCGGCTCTGCACCTCCGCGTAGTTCTCCGTCGTCCAGTGGAAGAACAGGAACTGCGGCGGCGAGGCGATGGCGTCGGCTTCCGACTTGAAGCTGGTGAGAAACGTCCAGAGAATCGGGAAGAAGATCAGGATACCGAGCGTCCAGGCGATCGCGGTGACGATGAGCTTGCGCTTGGTTGTGACTTTTCTGGCCATCTCAAGCCTCCAGATTCTTGCCGACGAGGCGCACGAGGAAGATCGCGACGATATTGGCGAGGATAACAGCCACGATCCCACCGGCCGATGCGCCGCCGATATCGAACTGCAGCAGCGCCTGGGCATAAACGAGGTAGGTGAGGTTGGTGCTGTCGGTGCCCGGCCCGCCATTGGTGGTGACGAGGATTTCGGCAAAGACCGAAAGCAGGAAGATCGTCTGGATCAGGATCACCACGGTGATGGCACGGGCCATGTGCGGCAGTATGATGTAGATGAATTTCGAGATCGGCCCGGCGCCGTCCATCTCGGAGGCTTCCTTCTGCTCCTCGTCGAGCGACTGCAGCGCCGTCAGCATGATGAGGGTGGCAAACGGCAGCCACTGCCAGGCGACGATCAGAATGACGGAAAACAGCGGCGCATTGGCCAGCCAGTCGATCGGCTGCAGGCCGAGCGCCTTGGCAAGATGGGCAAACAACCCGTTGACCGGGTTCATGAACATGTTCTTCCAGACGAGTGCTGCCACCGTCGGCATGACGAAGAACGGCGCAATCACCAGGATGCGCACGATGCCCTGGCCGTACATCGGCTGGTCGAGCAGCAGCGCAAAGGCGATGCCGCCGATGACGGTGATCAACAACACGCCGGCGACAAGCAGCAGCGTGTTGATCAGCGCGGCGAAGAAGGCCGGATCCGTCAGGAAGTACTGATAATTCAGAAAACCGACGAAGCTTTCCATGCCGGGGCTGAGCAGATTGTAGTTCAGCAGCGAGAAATAGATCGTCATCGCCAGCGGGACAATCATCCACGCAAAGAGCAGCAGCACGGAGGGCGCAATCATCAGGCGCGCGGAGGAGCGGGTATGTAAGGTTGCCATGGCAATCACCGATCTGGACTGAAGCGGGGAGCGGCCGCAAGGCAGCTTTGTCTGGAAAAAAGCGGCCGCCGATGCAGTTCGGGCAATCGGCGGCCCAGAGGGGCGGATTGTCAAGGATCCGCCTCTTGCTCAGGAGGTTTTATTTAATGTAGCCGGCCTTGGTCATTTCGCGGGTGGCCAGCTGCTGTGCGCTCTGCAACGCCTGATCGACCGAAAGCTGGCCGGCAAGGGCTGCCGAGAACTGCTGACCGATCGCCGTGCCGATACCCTGGAATTCCGGGATCGCCACGAACTGGACGCCGACATAGGGGACCGGCTTGACGGTCGGCTTGCTTGGATCGGCCGAGTTAATCGAGTCGATCGTCGTCTTGGCGAAGGGAGCCGCCTTCTGGTATTCCGCATTCGCATAGAGCGAGGCGCGGGTGCCCGGAGGTGCGTTCAGCCAGCCGTCCTTCTCGGCGACGAGGTTGGTGTAATCCTTGCTCGTGGCCCACGCGACGAACTTCTCGGCGGCTTCGGCCTTCTGCGAACCTGCCGGGATGGCAAGGCTCCAGGCCCACAGCCAGTTGCCGCGTTTGCCGAGACCCTTGTCGGGAGCGAGCGCAAAGCCGACCTTGTCGGCGACGGTCGATTCCTTCGGGTTGCTGACGAAGGATGCGGCAACGGTGGCATCGATCCACATGCCGCACTTGCCGGTCTGGAAGAGCGCCAGGTTCTCGTTGAAGCCGTTGGAGGAAGCGCCCGGAGGGCCGGCATCCTTCATCAGCTTGACGTAGAAGTCGAGCGTGTCCTTCCATTCCGGCTGGTCGAACTGCGGCTTCCAGCTTTCGTCGAACCAGCGGGCGCCGAAGGAGTTGGACATCGCCGTCAGGAATGCCATGTTCTCGCCCCAGCCGGCCTTGCCGCGCAGGCAGATGCCGTAGACTTCCTTGTCCTTGTCGGTGATCTTGCGGGCAGCGTCGGCAATGAAGTCCCAGGTCGGGGCGTCCGGCATCTTCAGGCCGGCAGCGTCGAACAGGTCCTTGCGGTACATGACCATCGAGCTTTCGCCGTAAAACGGCGCCGCATAAAGCTTGCCGTCCATGGTCAGGCCGCTGCGGATCGCCGGCAGCAGGTCGTCGACGTCGTAATTGGCGCCGAGATTGTCGAGCGGCACCAGCCAGCCCTGCTTTGCCCAGATCGGAACTTCATAAGTGCCGATCGTCAAGACGTCGTACTGGCCACCTTTGGTCGCGATGTCGGTCGTGACCTTCTGGCGCAGTACGTTCTCTTCCAGGGTTACCCATTCAAGGTCGATACCGGGATTCTTCGCCTTGAAATCATCCGTCAGCTTCTGCATCCGGATCATGTCGCCGTTATTCACGGTCGCAATCGTCAACGTTTCGGCCGAAGCCATACCGGCAAACGCCAGTGCTGAGCAGGCGCCCAGCAGAAAAGTTCTCAATGTCATAATCTTCCTCCCAGAAGATGGGGTGTGAGCATTCGCTTCGCTCATGGGCAATTACTCAACAAACAACAAAGAATGTCAATCGACAATCGTTGCTGCGATGCCGAAGGCGACAGTCATCCATTTGATTTTATTAGAATATTTTTTGCTCAATTCCTGAGCAAAAACTCAGCCGTCTCTTCATCGGTGATCAAAGCATTAATTTGATGGCCGACAACGGCAGCCCTGATCGCTTTGAATTTGCGCTTGCCCTTGGCCAGCCCAATGACCATCGATGCGTCGCGGGACGGGATCGGCGCCGACGCGACGCGCTCGTTGATCGGGTTGTCGATCAACCTGCCGTCGACATCGAAGATCCAGCCGCAGATCTCGCCGACGGCACCCCCGCGCATCAGCTCCATCATCTCGTCCTTCTCCAGAAAACCGTCGACGCAGAGCGGCCCATCGATGCCGAGCTCGCCGATGCCGACGAAGGTGACATCGGCTTGCGCGCTCATATTCAGCGTCGAGCGCACCAGCTGTTGGCCATGCAGCAGCTCCCGTTCCTCGGCCGAGGTGACGAGCACCGGCAACGGCATCGGATAGTGCCGCGCCTTCACGGCGTCGGCCATGCTGAAAATGACGTTGTAATAGGCGGCCGATCCGTCCGGGGCGATATTGCCGGTCAGCGAAACGATGCGGTGATTGGGACATTCGATCGCCGGCAGCTGGTCGACGGCAGCCTTCAGCGTGCGGCCGGTCCCGATGGCAAGCACGATCGGCTCGGCCCGTTTCAGCCATCGCTCGATCTCGGCCGCGGCCGCCTCGGCGATACCGACCGTCGTCGACGACGACGTGGGATCGCTCGGCACCACCTCCACATGTTTCAGCCCGAATTTCCGACGCAGCTGACTGCCGAGCTCCAGGCAGGCGGCGATCGGATGATCGAGCCGCACCTTGATCAGGCGCTCGGCGACCGCCAACGACACCAGCCGCTGCGCCGATTGCCGCGAGATGCCCATCGCAGCGGCGATTTCATCCTGCGTACGCCCGGCGACGTAATAGAGCCAGCCGGCACGCGCCGCGTCGTCGAGCCGTGCAGGGGTCTCGGATCTTTTTACCATCTAATGCCTACCGCGCAAAATGAGCCGGCGTGCCGCCGCCGAACATGATTTGAGTCTGTATCGCGCCAGATCAAAACAAAATTCCGGCAAATGTCGAGCCTGTTGCAAGGAGCCCCGCCAAATAACCGCCGTCACGCAAGCAAATCCCGCTTGGGCAAACCCACTCAGGCAAACCATTGCACGACGAGATAGATCCCCGCCTTCACGAGACCGTAAATCACCCCGCCGGCAACGACGAGCGACACGGCCGTCATCACGAAGCCGATGAGCGCGAAGAGCCCGTCGCGGCCCAAGATCCCGAACGCGAAGACCGAGATCGTGACCGCCGGCAGGATATTGCCGAGCGGGACCGGCAGCAGCAGCACGATCGACAGCAGCAGGCATGCCGCCCCGGCAAGATATTCCGCCGGCGGTTCGGCGAAGATCGCAAGCCTCGGCTTCAACATGCGCTCGGCCCAGGCGAGCCAGCGGTGGATGCGGCCGACAATGGTCTCGAAATCCTCCCGCCGCATCGAACGGTTGGCAATCACCTTCGGTAGCCAGGGTTTCAGCCCGAAGGTCAGCTGCGCTGCCAGGAAGACCAAGGGCGCCCCGAGCACGGCCGAGGTGCCGGGCGGAGTGGGAAAGGCGTTCGGCAACGCGAAGATCAGCATCAACGCGCTGATCGCCCTGTCACCCATCGTGTCGAATATATCGCCGATCGAGATCCGTTCGCGGCTCTGATCGGCGGCCATCTGTCGCAAAATGGATGAGAGGCGGCGGCCTTTGGGACGTGCTCTTCGGATGGTACTGTTTTCTCTCGTATCGATGGTCGTGGGTCCGGCAGTTGATGAAAGTGTAGGGCTGGATTCTGGCGATGCAATATGCCAATTGAATGACTTGCGGGGTTAGAAATTGCGGCTGCGATCGGAGGCTTAAGCTCACCAGATTTCTCCAACGTCTTGCCATGACGGAATGGAAGATGGAAACCCGTCCCGCCTATCCGATCTCCCCACCCGTGCGAGAGATGTCCGGCAGAACAGGGGGCGGCACAGGGCACGACCATAAAGCCGGCGACACCACCGCCGAATGAGCGCTTGAAATTCCACACCAATAATGCAAGCAGACGCGGGAGACCAGAGAAACGGCAGAGTGGCAATGATCATTTCATTCGACATCGGCGGCTCCGCCATCAAAGGCGGCATCGCCCGCTCCGAGACAGACATCCTTCCCCTCGGCCGCCGCCCGACGCCCAGCAATGATTTTGCCGCTTTCGTCGAGACCCTGCGCGGCGTCATAGCCGAGACCGGTGAGCAACCGAGCCGCATCGTCCTTTCCATCGCCGGCGTCGTTGATCCCGATACACAGCGGCTGATCTGCGCCAATATTCCCTGCATCCACAACCGCGCACTCGCAGCCGACCTCGAAGCCGAGCTCGGCGTGCCGGTGCTGATCGCCAACGACGCCGACTGTTTCGCCATGGCCGAAGCCGGTCTCGGCGCCGGCCGCGGGCACCGCATCGTCTTCGGCGCCATCCTCGGCACCGGCGTCGGCGGCGGCTTGGTTGCCGATGGACGCCTCGTCAACGAGGCCGGCGGATTTGCCGGCGAATGGGGTCACGGGCCGATCATCGCATCGGCAGCCGGCAATCCCCCCGTCGCCATTCCCGCCTATGCCTGCGGCTGCGGCCAGAGGGGCTGCGTCGACACCGTGGGCGGCGCCCGCGGCCTGGAGCGCCTACACAAGACGTTGCACGATCTCGACCTTGCCAGCGAGGAGATCATCGCCCAGTGGGGCCATGGAGAGGAGAAGGCGACACGGACGATCGACGTCTATGTCGATCTCGTCGCCTCGCCCTTAGCGCTGACGATCAATATCACCGGCGCGACCATCGTGCCGGTCGGCGGCGGGCTTTCCAATGTCGAGCCGCTGCTTGCTGAGCTCGACCACGCCGTGCGCGCCCGCATCCTGCGCAAGTTCGACCGCCCACTGGTAGTGCGCAGCGAATGCCGCATCGAACCCGGCCTGATCGGCGCGGCACTTTTGGGGCTGAAGGCGGAAGCCGCGGCTCTTTAAAGCACCGGCCACATCCGGACGATCGCGGCGAATCGATCCCAGTCCTTGCGTGCAGAAGGCGTCCAGGCAGCCTCGGCGATTGCCGGGAGCCGCGGAAAAACCAGCCGGTTGAAATAGGCGCGGGAAAGGAAATTTTCGGTCCAGATGCAGGCCTGGATACCGCGGATCTTTTCCTGCAGCGCCTCCGGCAGCTCGCCCTCGGCCTCGTAAGCGTAGGTATATTCCGGCGGCGCGTAGCCCGCCCAGCTGGCGCCGGGCTCGGCCCAGGCCTCGGCCTGCGCCATGTCGAGATAATAGGCTTGCCCCGGCGTCATCACCACGTCGTAACCTTCCTGCGCGAGCTCGATGCCGACGGCGGGCTTTTCCCAGGCCATCAGCAGCGTGCCGTCGCGGTCGACACCGCCGCCGTGCGAGACCTCGTTCCAGCCGACGAGTTTCTTGCCGCGCTCCGACAGCATGGCCTTGATACGTTTCAGGAAATAAGATTGCAGCTCGGCAGTGCCGGCAAGTTTCTCCCGCTCCATCAGTGCCTTGCAGAGCGGCGAGGCAAGCCAGGCGCCATGCGCCACTTCGTCGCCGCCGATATGGAGATATTCGCCGGGAAACAGCGTCACCATCTCGTCGAACACCTTGCCGAGAAATTCATAGGTGAATTCCACCGCCGGATTGAGGGCGTTGTTCGGATAACCCTGCACCGAGCGGTAACTGTCCGGCGCCTCCTGCCCGTCGACAAGCTCGGGCAGTGAGAACAGCGTCGCCATGCTGTGGCCTGGAATATCGATTTCCGGCACCACTTCGATATGCAGCGAGGCTGCATGCGCAACGATCCGGCTGGCGTCCTCCTGCGTGTAGTGGCCGGCGCGCGTTTGCGCTCCGTCGCCAAGCTGCGGCACGAGCACTTCATCCGGCCCGCGCCGGGCGCCGATCTCCGTCAGCGCGGGATAGGCCTTGATCTCCAGCCGCCATGCTTCGTCGTCCGTCAGATGCCAGTGAAAGATGTTGAGCTTGTTCCAGGCGAGAATATCGATCAGCCGCATGACGTCTGTCACTGGATAGAACTGCCTGGACACATCGAGATGGCAGCCGCGCCAGTCATAACGCGGCTGGTCGGCTATCGTGCCGAAATTGGGAAATTTGAAGCGCTCGCGATCGGCGCGGGCACCGTGCAGCAGTTGCGCCAGGCTGATCAGCCCGTAATGCCGCCCGGCGTCACCCGCACTCGAAAGCACGATCTCATGCGCCGTAAAGCGCAATTCGTAGGCAAAGGCGGCGATCGACGATTCGGTGACGAAACGAATGGCCCGCCCACCTTCGACGGCACTGAGGGAAAACGGCATATTGTCGGCCGGGTAGAGCCGCTGGTAAAGCGCAAGAACCAGCGAGAGTGCCTTGACCGCATCGGCCCGCGTCCGCGCAACCGGATAAAGGACGACCGGCAGCTCTCCAGCCTTCAGCCCGAGCGCCAGCGGCCAGGGCAGCAGCGAATAGGGTTCCTCGGCCCGGCCCGGCGGCAGAAGCGCCGGAGCTACGCCACCATCCCGGCCTTCGAGCATGAGATCGCCGAAACCAACAGGAACGTGGCGTCCGTCGCCAAGTGTAAGATAGGCCGATTTGACGCCCGATGTCGTATGTTTCGGCGCCCTGGTCAGCCCCTCGACGGTGAACCGCCAGCGCCCGCCGGGCGGCACGCTCAGCCCCTCGGGCGGCAGGAATTCGTGGAAATGCGCGACCCGCCGCTTCAGGCTGCCGCCGTCGCAGACTTGTTTGTCGGCAACCCGCGTCTCTGACGTATAGGCGAGTGAGAAGCCGGACAGCGGTTCGGTCGAAAGATTGAAAAGCATGAAGGTGAGGCGCCCGAAACTGCCCTCAATCGGGCTCCAGCTTGCGTCCAGATGGTGATCGGCCATGGTCGTGCCCTGCCTCGTCGCTGAGTGGGCCGGGATCGCAGTTGGTCCCCCGGCATTCTTTCGCAGCTTAGCTTTTTCAAGGCGGCATTGAAATCGGCGCCCGGGTGCGGAGCGGACAGCAATGACCCGTTCAAAGGCTGGCTGCCGAGCCGGGGCTAAGCAGAAACGCTCTCTGATGAGGAAGCTGTGGCCTGCAAGGAAAACGGCGCGGCTTGCGCCGCGCCGTCCTCACTCTGCTGCCAACGCCGGCGGATGTCTGTCATCCGCCTCTTCCTGGATGGCGTCGGCATGCTGGCCTGGCTCGTCCTTTTTCTTCGGCTCCCGGCCGAAGAAAAGGGCGTAACCGGCGGGCAGAACCAGAATGGTGAGCACGGTCGCAACCAGGATGCCGCCCATCATGGCGTAGGCGAGCGGACCCCAGAAGACACCGCGCGAGATCGGGATCAGCGCCAGCACGGCGGTCAGCGCCGTCAGCATGATCGGCCGGAAACGCCGCACGGCCGCGCCGACGATCGCCTCCTGCCGGTGCATGCCGGCCTTGATATCCTGGTCGATCTGATCGACCAGGATGATCGAGTTGCGCATGATGATGCCGAGCAGCGCGATGACCCCGAGGATCGCCACGAAGCCGAAGGGCGCGCCGCTGATCAGCAATGCGGCAGCCGCACCGATGATGCCGAGCGGACCGGTGGCGAGCACCAGCATTGCCTTGCCGAAATGCTGCAGCTGCACCATCAGCAGCACGATGATGACGGCGAGCATGATCGGCGCCTTGGCGGCAATCGACATCTGGCTTTCCGCCGCATCCTCGGCGCCGCCCTGGATCTCGACATTGTAGCCGGCAGGCAGGCTGTCGCGCAGGTCCTTCATGTCGGCATACATCTTCATCACCACATCGTTCGCCTGCACATCGTCAGGCAGCGTGGCGCGCACGGTGATCGTCGGCAGGCGGTTGCGCCGCCATTCGATGCCCTGCTCCATGACGGGCACGACCTTGGCGACCTGCGAGACAGGCACGAAGCCGCCGAAATCCGTCGGCACATAGACCGAGTTGACCGCCGACAGCAGCGAGCGGCTGGCATCCGGCTCGCGGGCGACGATCGAGACCGTCTCCTCGCCGTCGCGGAAATCGTCGAGCGCAGCCCCCGACATGGCGGTCTGCAGCATCTGGCGCACGCGCTGCGAGGTGACGCCGAGTGCCCGGGCGCGGTCCTGGTCGATCACCAGCTTCATCCCCGGCACCTCTTCCAGCCAGTCGTCATGGATGGCGCCGAGCATCGGATTGGCCTGGAAGCGCGCCTTTACCTGATCGGCGATCTCCCTGACTTCCTGGCGGTCGGGCCCCATGACGCGCATCTGCACCGGCCAGCCGGTCGGCGGACCGAGGAAGAGGCGGTCGACCTTGCCGCGAATATCGGGGAAGTCTTCCGCAAGGATCGTCCGCAGCCTGACGATCAGCCGCTCGCGTGCCGGTTCGTCATTGGCCATGACGAGCAGCTGAGCGAAGTTCGGATTGCGCAGCTGCTGGTCGAGCGGCAGGAAGAAACGCGGCGCGCCTTCGCCGATATAGGTGGCGATGAACCGCTTGTCGGGATCATCCATCATCTTGGCTTCCAGCGCCTTTGCCTGCACCTCGACTTCCTTGATGCTGGTGCCCTCGGGCAGCCAGAGATCGACGAGAATTTCCGGCCGCGAAGATTGCGGGAAGAAATTCTGCGGAATGAACTGGAAGGCCCAGAGGCTGGTGACGAAGGTGCCAAGCGTCAGCAGCAGCACGATGACGCGGTGGCGCACCGCCCAGCCGACCGTGCTGCGCAGCCGACGGTAGAAGCCGGTGTCGAAGGCGTCGTGATGCTCGCCAGCGTGATGGCGCTGCTTGAGGATCATATAGCCGAGCCACGGCGTGAAGTAGACCGCGACGAACCACGAGGTGACGAGCGCGATGCCGACGACGTAGAACAGAGACCGCACATATTCGCCGGCCGTCGAGGCGGCGAAGCCGACGGGAATGAAGCCGGCCGTGGTGATCAGCGTGCCGGTCAGCATCGGGAAGGCGGTCGAGGAATAGGCAAAGCTTGCCGCCTCGATCTTGACGAGCCCCTCCTCCAGCTTTCGCTCCATCATCTCGACGACGATCATCGCATCGTCGACAAGCAGGCCGAGCGCGATGATCAGCGCGCCGAGCGAGATGCGCTGCAGGTCGATGCCGAGTTCGTACATCAGCGCAAAAGTGGCTGCGAGCACCAGTGGAATGGCGATGGCGATGACGAGACCCGATCGCCAGCCGATCGACACGAACGAGACGACCAGCACGATGATGAGAGCTTCGCCGAGCGCATGCATGAATTCGCTGACCGCATCCGTCACCACGTCGGGCTGGTTGGCGATCTGATCGACGGCGACGCCGTAGGGCAGCGCCTCTTCGAAACGCTGATAGGTCGCCTCTACGCCCTTGCCGACATCGGTCACATTGAAGCCCTTGGCCATCACGACGCCGACCTGAACGCTGTCGTGGCCGTTGAAACGGTACTTGCGCTGGTAGGGATCTTCGAGACCGGGACTGACGGTGGCGATATCGCCGAGGCGCGTCACCTGGCCGCCGGCGCGAAGGCGCAGCTCGCGGATATCGGCCGCCTTCTTCACGTCGCCTTCGACCGAGATGCGCACCGAGCGCAGGCCGGTATCGACCGAGCCGGCCGGATCGACATTGTTTTGGCCCTTGATGGCGTTCTGCAGATCGAGGATCGTCAGGCCGCGCTCGGCGAGCGCCTTGGATGAGACGTCGATATAGATCTTCTCAGGCTGGTCGCCGATGATGACGGCTTTCTCGACGCCCGGCGTCGTCAGCAGCATGTCGCGCGCCTGGATCGCGAATTTCTTCAGTTCCGGATAGGAATAACCGTCGCCGCTGATCGAATGCAGTGTGATGAAGGTGTCGCCGAACTCGTCGTTGAAATAGGGGCCGAGCAGGCCCTGCGGCAGCTCGCTGGATATGTCGCCGACCTTCTTGCGTACCTGGTAGAAGGCATCCGCCACTTCTTCCGAATTCGTGTCGCCCTTGACCTGCAGGGTGATGATCGCGCTGCCTGCACGCGTATAGGACTTGACCCAGTCGATATGCGGTGTTTCCTGCAGCTTGCGCTCGATCTTGTTGACGACCTGATCTTCCATTTCCTGAATGGAAGCGCCCGGCCAGATCGCCTGAACGACCATGACGCGGAAGGTGAATTCGGGGTCCTCGCGCTGGCCCATGCGCATCAGGCCGAGCACGCCGGTGATGATGATCAGTCCGAAGAGGAAGCGGGCGATGCTCGGATGTCCGATCGCCCAGCGCGACAGATTGAAGGGCCGCTTTTCGGTGGTGGCTTCCATGGTCCTGTTCTCTCTTTATCGCGCGTTCAGCGGACGGTCTGGTCCGTGGCAGCCAGGGCCGACTGCTGGTCCGGCACCTTCACCTTCAGGTTTTCGCTCATGAACTGCGTGCCGGCTGAAACGACGAGATCGCCGGTATCGAGACCCTCAGTCACATGCACGCCGTCGCCGGTGAAATCGGCGACCTTGATGTCGCGGCCATGCACGGTCGCCGTGTCGCGGTCGACGGTCCAGACCATCTGCTTGCCGTCCTTTTCAGCCAGTGCGCTGAGCGGGATCGAGACATAGCTGTTGCTATTGCTGACGTCGGCCTCGATCGTCGCCGTCATGCCGAGCAAGACGCGCGGATCGTTCGGCAGGCTCACGCGGACCGCAAAGGTACGCGACTGCTGGTCGGCGCTTCCGGAAACCTCCCGCACCTTGCCGTCGAGCACCAGCCTGTCGTCGGCCCAGAAGCTTGCCTTGACTGTTTTGCCCGGCTTGAATTCGGCAATGTCGTTTTCCGGAACGGCGATCTGCACTTCCTTTTCGCCGTCGACGGCAACGGCGACGACGGGAGTGCCCGACGCAACGACCTGGCCGACATCGGCATTGATCGTCGTGACAATCCCGTTGTGGTCGGCCTTCAGCTCCGCATAACTCACCTGGTTCTTCGCCTGATCGAGCGCCGAGACGGCGGCATCGCGGCTTGAAACGGCCTGATCGTAACTGAGCGACGCTTGCTCCAGCTGGGATTTCGGCGAAACATTCTTGTCGAACAGCTGCTGATTGCGCTTGTTCACGAGATCGGCGGTTTCCACGCCTTTTTCAGCGGCTGCGAGATTGGCTTCCGCCGTCTTGACCGCCAACTGGTAATCGGTGGAGTCCATCCGAGCGAGCACGTCGCCCGGCTTCACCTTGTCGCCGATATCGACGAGGCGTTCGGTGATCTTGCCGGCGACGCGAAATCCGAGGTTCATCTCCGTGCGCGCCTTGACCGAGCCCGAATAGTCGAGCTTGCGGGTGTCGCCGGCCTTGGCGATCTCGACGACCTTCACCGGCCGGATGACTTGCTTGACCTCAGCCTTCTCTTCCGAGCAGGCGGAAACGCCGATGCCGATGGCGCCGACGAGTATGAGACTGGCGACGGACGGCATGCGATGGCTGAGGGTCTTGAGCGAAAACATCTTCCGCACTCCTGGATTGTTTCGGGATTCGACGGCGGCTGCCGCCCATTATTTCTTCAGCGCCCTGATCACATAATTGATCAGTTCGTCGACGCTCGCGCGGTTGGTTTTGGCAAGACATTGCGCCACCATCTGCGGATGGCAGAGATTGATCGTCGCCGCGCCGAAGCAGCGCGAGGCAACGACCGGGTCCTGCTCGGCAAATTCCCCGGCTGCAATGCCTTCGGCGATGATTTCGGCGATCAGGTCATGAACACGATCGATGTGTTTTTCGATGACATGCCAGTCGCGCTCGATGGCGACCACGATCATCTCGTGCACCTTCATCTCGTCAAGCATCAGATCAAGCGTCAACTGATGCTGGGTCTCGACATAGCGGCGCAGCCGCTCGCTGGCGCTGATCGGCTGATGACGGATGTCGTAGGCGATTTGATAGGCAGTCGCGAGCATACGCCCGCAGAGCGCCTGGTGGATTTCCACCTTGGAGGCGAAGAAACGATAGATATTGGCCGGCGACATGCCGAGATCGCGGGCAATATCGGCCACCGTCGTCTTGCTGTAGCCATAGTGCCGAAACAGCCGCTCGGCCGCATCAAGAATGCGCGTGACATTCTCCTGCCGCGCAATGTCCAGCGTATTTTCCGCGATGTCGTTCATAAGCTTCGGGACCTGAATTACGACTGACGATTTTCGAATTTCGTCAGTCGTAAAATATCAGGCGTTATTTGTCAACTGTCGCGCAACATAAGGCTTTGCGAAACGAGGGCAGTCCGGCGGAAGCAACAACTCGAGCTGGAATAAGGGGCGCCGACAATGGGTGCACCAAATACAAAGCGCCGCGGCGACAAGCGCGCGGCACTTCGTTGATGGAGTGACGAGTCAGACGACCTTGACGTCGAGTGTGATCGGAACGGATGCGAGAGCCTTGGAAACCGGGCAGCCGGCTTTCGCCTTGTTGGCAAGTTCGGTGAAGGTCGCTTCATCGGCACCGGGAATACGGCCGGAGAGTGAGAGATGGATGGCGGTGATGGCGAAGCCGCCCTCGACGCTTTCGAGCGTCACCTTGGCGGAGGTTTCCATATGCTCGGCGGTAAAGCCGGCTTCCCCGAGGATCAACGACAGCGCCATCGTGAAGCAGCCGGCATGGGCGGCACCTATCAGCTCTTCCGGGTTGGTGCCGGGGATGCCTTCGAAGCGGCTTGCAAAGCCGTAGGGATAGTCCTTCAGGGCGCCGCTCTGCGTCGAGATCAGGCCTTTGCCGTCCTTGAGGCCACCGGTCCAATGGGCCGAAGCCGTGCGATTGATCTGCATGCCGTCCTCCTGTTTTCGATTGTGCTTTCAGAGCATGATGCCGAAAAGTGTGCGCGGTTTTCGGACAACATCATGCTCCAACTGTTTCCAGAAAGCGGCAGGGCGCCGCTCTGTGCCTGCGGGAGATCAGATAGCCTTCCCGATGGGCAATATAATGCTCTATGCCGAGAAGACGACAGGCATGTAAAAATTGCCGGGGTCGAAGCCCGTTCAAACGGGATGCTGCAGGACGCTGAGGCCGCCGTCGATTGTCAGGCAGGTGGCATTGATGAACGGGCACTCGTCGGAAATCATGAAAACGGCCGCCATGGCGATCTCCTCCGGTGTCGCGATGCGCCCGCCGGGATGCAGTTTCATCGTCTCGGCCTTTGCCGCCTTCGGATCAGGGAAGCCGTTCCAGTAATCGATCACCTTCTGCGTCGAGACGTAGCCCGGCGCCAGCGCATTCACGCGGATATTGCGGGCGGCATATTCGAGCCCCAAGGATTTCGTCATTCCGAGCAGGGCGTGTTTGGCCAGCGGATAGGGAAATGTATGCGGGATGATGGTGAAAGCGTGCGTCGAGGCGATGTTGAGGATGACGCCGCCGCCCTGTTCGATCAGGCCCGGCAGCACCGCCTTGCAGCAGTTCCATGCGCCCTTGAGATTGATGTCGAAGCAGCGGTTCCATTCCTCGTCCGTCGTCTCGAGCGGTTCGGCGAAGACATTGACCCCGGCATTGTTGACGAGCGCGTTCAGCTGTCCGATTTCTTCATTCGCCTGGGCGACCAATGTGGTGATCGTGCCGGTATCGGTAATATCGGCCGGCAGATAACCAAGCCGGCCGCCACCGCTCTGAAGCTCTTTTGCCGCCTGCGCCAGCAGCGCCGCATCGCGATCGACGAGAAAGACGGCGGCATCCTCCCGCAGGAAAGCCTTCGCGATCGCAAGGCCGATACCCTGCGCAGCACCTGTTATCAGGATGTTCTTGCCTTGCAGACGGCCGCCCATCTATCCCTCCTCCGACCGAACCGGCAGCGCCGACATCAGGATCGTCACCGTGCCGGCAAGATCCTCCCCCGGCGCAAGTGGCGCGAGCCCACCGAAATCAGGAAGGTGATGGCCGTTCGGCAGGTGGCTCATCGGCTCGAGGCAGAAGAAGTCGCTCCGGTTGACCGGCATATACAGCATGAAGCGATCGAGCGCACCACCGGCTTCCAGCGCCGTCTGAATTCCAAGTTCCGGCCAGGCGATCGCAGCTCGCCCATTCCAACCCTCGAAGGCATTGTTCATCCATCTCTGCGGCAAAAGCTTTTCGGATCTGAAATCGAAATAACCCGGCACAGGGCCAGGCATCTCCGGCAGGTGGTCCGGCCGCTCGCTCCAATAGCGATCGGCCGCAATCGTCAGCCGCGTCTTTGGCGTGCGCGCAAAGAAGGGATGTTGACCGAGCCCGAAAGGAAGGGCGGCTTCGCCGCGGTTTTCCACGGAAAGTGTCAGCACCAGCGCATCGCCGGCGAGACGGATCTCCTGCCGGGTGAGATAGGCATAAGGTGAAACCCTGTCGGCGCTGCGGGAAAAGCAGAATTGCGCATGCTCCGGGCTGGAGTCTTCAAGCTGCCAGAGGCTGAGCCAGCCGTCGCCGTGCCGATAGAGCGGATCGGAAGTATTCGGCCGGAAGGCATAGTCGCGTCCGGCAAAGGACATGGTATTGCCTTCCACGCGGTTGCCAAACGGCACCATCGCGAAATTCGCCATCGCTCCATCCGGCCCGCCAGCCGCCACGAGAAAGGGCACGCCTCGATAGGTCGCGGCGGTGACGGCCGCACCCCGACGGCTGACCCGAACGGCAAGATCGCCGTGCCTCAGTTCGATGTCATCGCCGGTTTGTCCCTGGTTCATCCGCGCCGTCCCGCAGCCGAAGACCTCAAATTGTCGAGCAACACTGCGATCAACAGGATCAGCCCGCGGACCACATACTGATAGAACGCCTGGATATTCAAGAGGTTCATGACGTTTTCGGCAATGCCCATGATCAGCACGCCGACAATGACGCCGCTCATTGCCGCCCGGCCGCCGGCCAGCGAAACGCCGCCGAGGACGCAGGCAGAAATCACCGAAAGCTCAAGCCCTGTCGCCGCATTCGGCTGGCCGGAGGTGATGCGCGAGGCAAGCAGGATGCCGGCAATGCCGCAGACAAGCCCCTGCAGCGCAAAGATCCAGACCCGCATGTTGACGACATTGACGCCGGCAAGCCGCGAGGCCTCGGGATTGCCGCCGATTGCCAGGGTGTTCTTGCCGAAGACGGTGCGGTTGAGCACGAAACCAAAGAGTATGAAAAGGATCAGCATGATCCAGATGGGCGTCGGCACAGTCAGAAATCGCGACAGGGCAAGCTGGTAGAAATCGGGATCATTGATGCCGACGGCGCGGCCATCGGACGCGATCAGCGCCAGCCCGCGCACAATCTGCATGGTCGCAAGCGTGGTAATCAGCGCATTGATGCGGAACCGCGCAATGACGATACCATTGACGAAACCGACGACGGCGCCGCACAGCAGGGCGGCGAGCAGCCCGACGGGAATGGAGCCTGTCGCATTCGAGACCATCACCGCGATCATGCCGGAGAAGGCGACGATCGATCCAACCGAAAGATCGAAATCGCGCGAGGCCAGGCAGAACATCATCGTGCAGGCGACGATGCCGATCGTGACGACCGACTGTAGCAGCCCCAGCATGTTTCGCTCGGTCAGGAAGTTCGGAACGAAGAGCGAGACGATCACGAAGGCGGCAGCAAAGATCACCACCAGCCCCTGTTCGCCAAGAAGAATTTTTTTCAACGAATTCATCGTCCGTATTCCTGGTCCTAAAGGGTGCCTGCGGCGTTCTTGTCGGGAAGTGCTGCCGTCAGGATGTTGCGCTCGTCGAAATCCTGGCGGGCGACATTGGCCGCCACCCTGCCCTGGCACATCACCATGATGCGATCGGAGATGCCCATGACTTCGGGCAACTCGCTTGATATCACCACGATCGCCATGCCGCCGGCCGCAAGCTCGTAGAGGATTTCATAGATTTCCGATTTCGCTCCGACGTCGATGCCCCGCGTCGGCTCGTCGATGACGAGGACCTTGATCCCCTGCTCGGACAGCCAGCGGCCGAGAATGACCTTCTGCTGGTTGCCGCCCGAAAGGTTGATGATGTCCTGCTTGCGCGACGGCGTCCGCACCCGAAGCTTGGCGATGAACCGATCTGCCAGCGCCGCCTCTCGTCTCGGGCTCAGAATGCCGAAAGGCGAAAAATGCCGGCGCGATGAGATCGCGATATTCTCCTCGATTGATCGCCCTTGGATGATGCCGTCGAACTTGCGGTCCTCGGGGCAGAGCACCATTCCGGCATTGATCGCCGCCTTCGGATTATTCGGCGAAACGGCAACGCCATCGATCGTCACCTGGCCCTGATGCCTGGCATCGGCTCCGTAAAGCAGCCGCGCCATCTCGCTGCGGCCGGCGCCGATCAGGCCGAAGAAGCCGAGGATTTCGCCCTGGCGGACCGAAAAGCTGATCGGATGGCGCAGCCTCGGCCCCGACAGGCCCTTGACCTCCAGCCGGACGTCGCCGAGCGGACGTTCGCGCCATCCCCAGACATTGCTGATCTCGCGTCCGACCATTTCCGAAATGATCTGTTCGCGCGTGGTTTCGGCGATCTGAGGATGGTGGGCGGCGAGCTTGCCGTCGCGTAGCACGGTCAGGCTGTCGCAAAGACGGAAGATCTCGTCGAGACGATGCGAGACGTAGAGAATGACCGTTCCCTGCGCCTTCAGCCTGTCGATGAGCGAAAACAGGATTTCGCTTTCGCGCGAGGAAAGCGAGGAGGTCGGCTCGTCGAGCGCAATCACCCGTGCATCGAGCATGACGGCCTTGGCGATCTCGACCATCTGCCGCGCACCGATCGAAAGCGAGGCGACCTTGGCCGACGGATCGACATCGATGCCGATCTCTTCGAGCTTCGACCGCACCGTCTCGATCAGCGCCTTCGAATGGATGACGCCGCCCTTGGCCGGAAAGCGTCCGAGCCAGAGATTTTCGGCGACGGTCAACTCCGGAACGAGCTGCAGTTCCTGATGGATGACGATGACGCCGGCATGGAAGGCGTCGCGGACGGACGCGTATTTCTGCTCCTCGCCGTCGACGAGGATGTTGCCGGCATCGGCGGCCTGATCGCCTGACAGTACCCGGATCAGCGTCGATTTACCCGCGCCGTTTTCGCCCATCAGGCCGTGGACGGCGCCCTTCTCGACCGTGAAGGAAACATTCGCCAGCGCCTGCACGCCGGGATAACCCTTGGAGATATTGCTGAATTCGAGGAAAGCCATCATCGCTCCGTCGAGAAAGACCCGACGGCACGCTGAGCGGCCGCCGGACGATATCATCTTGGAAGGACGATCACTCGATGCCAAGATCCTTGCGGACCTTTTCGTAATCGTCGCGCAGTGCCAGGGAACCGGAGGTCAGCGTCAGCTTTGCCGGCTCCTTGTCGTTGGCAATCCAGTCGTACATGTTGAGCGCCGTCTCGTAGCCATGACGCTTCGGCGAGATGATGACGGTGCCGAAGAAGCCCGTCGGCGCCGGCTTCTTGAACTCGTTGATTGCCGACTCCGCGCCGCCAATGCCGACGCCGATGACGTTGGCCGCCGGAATGCCGACCGATTCGGAAGCACGGACGGCGCCGAGGACGGCTTCGTCGTTGAGGCCGAAGGCGACCCAGTATTTCACGTCGGCATGCTTGTTGAGAACGGTGGTCGCCGCGTTGAGCGCCGCTTCCGTATCCGTCTTCGCCTGTGGCGCATCATAGATGTTTTCGACCGGGAAGCCGGCGGACTTCAGCACCGACATCGCGCCTTCGACGCGGTCGACGGCCGTCGGCAGCTGGTCATAGGAGACCCGCACGGCGCCGACATTCTTCATGTCCCACCCGCGCTTTTTGATTTCGTCGACGATCGCCTGGCCGACGGTCTCGCCGATCTTGGTGGCTGAAATGCCCATATGTGGCACGTCTTCCAGCGGCTTGCCGTCGGCGCTGACGAGGCGGTCGTCGACCGTCATCAGCTTCAGCTGGTTGGCTTCGGCCTTGGCGACGATGCCGGGGCCGAGCTTGACGTCGGGCGTGCAGATGATGAAGCCCTGCGCACCCTGGGCGCCGAGATTATCGATCGCCGACTGGACCTTCTCGCCGTCTTCGGCGCCGATCTTAACGACGGTGAAGCCTTTTTCCTTGGCGGCTTGGTCGGCGAATTTCCATTCGTCCTGGAACCAAGGCTCCTCGGGCTGCTTGACGATGAACCCTATCTTGACGTCCGCGGAAAATGCCGAGCCGGCTGCCAGAATGGCGAAAGTGCCAGCCAAAATGGCTGCTTTGAACAAGCGCATGTCTCTCTCCCTAACTCTCAAAAACCGAGCCGCTGCCTCCCAGGCAACGTCCACTGAATTATGACAAATCATCATACCAGTCAATTGCCAATGTATGATGATTGGAATAATAGGATTATTGACGGAGTGCCGGGAGGAAGCGTCGCAAAGCGGATCGAATTCGGATAATCAGGTTTGGTTGCCTAGCACGCGAGACAGAGCGGAGAGGTGAGTTGGAAACAATCGAGCGACAGAGCGGGGCCGAAAGCCGCCGCATCGAGCGCCGCCCGCGCGTACGCCGGAACGTCACGGCGGCGATCGCTCAGGATATCTGTGCGGACCGCTATCCCGCGAGCTCGCCGCTGCCCCGCGAGAACGATCTCTGCGAGCTCTACGGCGTCAGCCGCACCGTCATTCGCGAATCGCTGAAAGTGCTGGAATCCAAAGGCCTTGTCCGCGGCAAGCCGCGCATCGGAACCACCGTCTGCGACAAGGACGACTGGAATATCCTGGACGCCGACGTGCTTGAATGGATGGGTCCCTATATCAAGGATTTCGACCTGCTCGGCTGCATTCTCGAAGCCCGCCGCACCATCGAGCCGGCAGCCGCCGAATATGCCGCCGAGCGCGCCAGCGCCCAGGAGATCGCCGATCTCGACAATGCCTGGCGGCAGATGCGCGACAGCGCCCGCGACCCGGAAAGCTTCACCGATGCCGATGTCATGTTCCACACGGTGCTGCTCACCGCCAGCCACAACCAGGTCTTCCGCCGCCTGTCGAGCGCCATTCACGCGGCGCTGAAATATGCCTTGCATGCCTCCAATATCGGCGTCGAGAATCGCGAGGATGCGGTGCTCGTTCACGGCCAGCTGGTCGAGGCCCTGCGCATGCGCGACAAGGCGGGCGCCCGCGAATGCGCCAACCGCATGCTTGATCTTGCGGTGCGCGATCTTGCCGCCGCCGAAAAAGCGATCGGCAGAACGAAATGAACTATCACGACAAATCTGCGGACGCGCCGCCGATCGCAAACCCGGGAAGAGACTGAAAGAGCAGCGATGAAGATCACCAAACTCACCACCTATATCGTTCCCCCGCGCTGGCTGTTTTTGAAGGTCGAGACCGACGAGGGCATTATCGGCTGGGGCGAACCGGTCGTCGAAGGCCGTGCGCTCACCGTTCAGGCCGCCGTCCATGAGCTGGAAGACTACCTGATCGGCAAGGATCCTTTCCTGATCGAAGACCACTGGACCGTGATGTATCGTGGCGGCTTCTATCGCGGCGGCGCCGTCCACATGAGCGCGATCTCGGGCATCGACCAGGCGCTGTGGGATATCAAGGGCAAAGCGCTCGGCCAGCCGATCCATTCTCTGCTCGGCGGCCAGCTCCGTGATCGCATCAAGGTCTATTCCTGGATCGGCGGCGATCGGCCCGCGGATGTCGCCAACAATGCCAAGGAAGTGGTTGCCCGCGGCTTCAAGGCGATCAAGCTCAATGGCTGCGAGGAAATGCAGATCGTTGACACCAATGAGAAGGTGGAAAAGGCGGTCGAGACCATCGCCATCATCCGCGAGGCGATCGGCCCACATATTGGCATCGGCGTCGATTTCCACGGCCGCGTGCACAAGCCGATGGCCAAGGTTCTCGCCAAGGAGCTCGATCCCTACAAGCTGATGTTCATCGAAGAGCCGGTGCTGTCCGAAAACAAGGAAGCGCTACGCGATATCGTCAATCATACCTCGACGCCGATTGCGCTCGGTGAACGCCTCTTTTCGCGCTGGGACTTCAAGCAGGTCCTTTCGGACGGCTACGTCGACATCATCCAGCCGGATCTCTCCCATGCCGGCGGCATCACGGAATGCCGCAAGATCGCGGCGATGGCCGAAGCCTATGACGTGGCGCTGGCACCGCATTGCCCGCTGGGTCCGATCGCGCTTGCCGCCTGCCTGCAGGTCGATGCCGTCAGCTACAACGCCTTCATCCAGGAACAGAGCCTCGGCATCCATTACAACAAGGGCAACGACATCCTCGACTACATCTCCAACAAGGAGGTGTTCCAATATGCCGATGGTTTCGTCTCGATCCCGCAGGGTCCAGGGCTCGGCATTGAGGTGGACGAGGCCTATGTCATCGAGCGCGCCAAAGAGGGCCACCGCTGGCGCAACCCGATCTGGCGGCATGCCGACGGCAGCTTCGCCGAATGGTGAGAGCGCATAACCCCGAAAATCGAAGCCGATTTTTCGGAAAGGATTGTGCGCAATTCAAAGTGATAGGGCCGCGCAAGCGGCCCTTTTCATTCACCGTGTAGGATATCGGGGGTCTCGTCCGTCATAGTGGAACTCAAGAGGAGATTTCAGGATGGCCAAAGCAATCGCGATCATCGTCGCCCGCATCATCTTCAGCTTCGTCTTCTTCATGGCCGCCGGCTTCAAGTTCGCCGATATCGGCGCAACAGCGGGCTATATCACCGCTGCCGGCTTTCCGATGGCGACATTCCTTACCTGGATCGCCGCCTTCTTCGAGATCGCGCTGGCGCTCGCTTTCATATCAGGGGCCTTCTTCACCGAGGCCAGCCTGCTCGCAGCCGTCTATGTGATCTTCCTCGCTTTTGCCTTCCACGGTCCGTCCCATTGGCAGCAGAACCAGGCCGAGTTCGGCTTCTTCGTCGATCACTTTACCTTCCTCGCCGGTCTGCTCTTTGCCGCCGTCCACGGGCCGGAGAGATGGGCGTTGCAACACCGCCTGCTCAGGAGGCTCTAACGATCCGCTCTCCTTTCGGAACCAACAGCCCGTTTCGAACATTGGCTTAGCGGCAAAACGGCAAGGAGAGCCTGCCCATGGAGCTGAAGGGAAAGATCGCACTGGTAACAGGCGCAGGTTCCGGCATCGGCAAAGCGGCCGCGTTGCGCCTCGCCGCCGAAGGTGCAAAGGTCGCAGCATTGAGCCGCACCGCCGACGAGGTCGAAACGACCTGCGCCGAAATCAAGGCCGCCGGCGGCCAGTCGATCGCGTTGACCGCAGATACCAGCGACGAAGCTCAAATGCGGAACGCGGTCGCGCAACTGACCGACACCTTCGGCGGCCTCGACATCGTTGTCGCCAATGCTGGGATCAACGGCGTCTGGGCGCCGATCGACGATCTGAAACCGGAAGAATGGGACAAGACCATCGCCGTCAATCTGCGCGGCACCTACCTGACCCTGCATCTCACTGTTCCGCATTTGAAGCGTCGCGGCGGTTCGATCGTCGTCGTCTCGTCGATCAACGGCACCCGTACCTTCACCACGCCGGGCGCCACCGCCTATACCGCAACCAAGGCGGGCCAGGTCGCCATGGTCCAGCAGCTCGCCCTTGAACTCGGCCGACACGGCATCCGCGTCAATGCCGTCTGCCCTGGCGAGATCGAGACCAATATCAGCGCCAATACCGACAGCCGCCGCCGCGAGGAGACGGAGGTTCCGGTCATCTGGCCTGAGGGCGATATCCCGATTGCCGGCGGCAAGGCAGGCAAGAGCGAGGATGTCGCCGAAACAATCCTTTTCCTCGCCTCCGACCGCGCACGGCACATCACCGGTACGCCGATCTGGATCGACGGCGGCCAGGGCCTGTTGCGATAGCCCTTGCAGTCAAGAACTCAGCCGTTCAGCTGGGCACTGTCGAGGGTATACAGTTCCTGCGCCCGCTGCACGCCGCGCAACGCATAGCGTCCGACGCAGGCGAGGGCGGTACGCTGCTGCTCCGGAATCGCCGCGGCGAAATCGGAGGAGATCAACAGGTTGAGATCAACGGAACGACACATCGAGGCGATCCGGCTGACCTCGTTGACAGCAGGCCCGATGACGGTGAAGTCCAACCGATCCTGGCTCCCGATATTGCCGTAGAAGACATCACCGATATGCAGGCCGATATAGACGTCGGTCGTCGCCCGGCCGTCAGCCGCACGCGCGGCATTCAGCGTAGTGAGCTTTTCCCGCAGCAGCGATTCGGCGCTCAGCGCCGCACGACAGGTCTCCGCCGGCACCTCGCCCTTGAAGATGGCGAGCACACCGTCGCCGATCAGCTTCAGCACGTTGCCGCCGGACTCGTGGATCGCCGTGATCACCGCCTCGCTATAGTCGTTAAGCAGGGGGATGATCTCCTCCGGCGGCACGCTGTCGGAGATCTTCGTGTAGTTCAGCAGGTCGGAAAACCAGAGTGCCGCGGAAATCCGCTCCGATTTGCCGCGGCTGATCTTGCCTTCCATCACCTGGCGCGCGGCGTCCTCGCCGAGATAGACCTCAGCGATGGTGCGGGCGATACGCCCGAGCGCGATGCATTTGATCGCCAGCCCCAGCACCGGCACCAGCTTGCGCAGGATGGCGAGGTCGTGGTCGGAAAAGCCCTCAGAATGTTTCGTCGCGAAATGCGAGAAGAAACAATCCATCTCGCCGATCGTGCCGGCCTCGGAAAAACGATGCATCATCGCCACGAAATCCGTGTGACCGGCTTCAGCGATCGTATCGAGCATGGAGAAATCGATCGGATCGCCGAAGCCGAGACGCCGGCGTATCTCCCGCTCGTTGCGAGACCAAAGATGAAAGAAAGCCGAACGCTGCCAGTTCGACGCCGCCTCCCCCGAGATCGTCGGACCATATTCGAACTCGGTCTGGATTTCCTCGATGCTGTCCCAGCGGAAGGCGCGGCCCTCATGCACCGGATGCAGCGTATCCATCAGCGCCAGACCGCGGTCGAGCGGCAGGCCGGCATCCCGGCAAGCCGAGCAGAAACCGGTCATGAGTTCGGCCTCCGAAACGCCTTTCAGTCCCTGCTCCGTAATCCAGGCTGCAATCGTGCTGACGTCGCTGTAATCCATGTCGCTCACCTAAACTCGTGCCAAAGCTGTAGCGCGAATTCGACATCGAAGGAAAGCCAATTGGCTCAATCGGCCGCGGGCATATTGTAGGGCGTGACGATTTCGACTGATGAAAGCGAGGGCGTAACCGCGCGCGGCAAGGCAGTCGCCCGGCTGATGATCGCCCGGAAGGCCGAACGCGCATCGGTTCTGAGATCATGATGCAGCACGAAGCCGATCCGACGCGCCGCAAGCAGGGCGCGATTATCTGCATCGAGATCATGGGCGACGAAAACACGGACGGGGCGCTTGGCCGCGTCGAAGGCCGCAAGCACCGCCCGGTTGCCGCCGCCGATCGAATAGACGGCGTTAATGGCAGGATCTGCCGCAAGCGCTACCGCGGCAAGCGTTCCCGTCGCCGCATCGGTGCCGTGGCCCTCGCTGATCTCGGTAATGCCGATATCGGGATAGCGGGCGCGGATGACGCGGCGAAAGCCGATTTCGCGCTCCTCCTCGCCGCGAAACCGGCCGCTCGACAGCGTCACCAGCACCTTGCCACCATCACTGCCGAGGAATTCGCCGATCAGATAGGCGGCGGTCTCTCCCGCCGCCCGGTTGTCGGCGCCGGCATAGGCGATGCGGGCCGAATTCGGCAGGTCGGTCACCAGCGTCACGACAGGAATACCGGCCGCATCCGCCCGCGCGACGGCGGCCGCCACCTCGGCGACGTCAGGCGCCTTGAGCACGATGCCGTGCGTGCCGCGCAGCCGGATGCGATCGAGAAGCTGCACCAGCTCGGCCGGCTTCATCACCTCGGCAAAATGGAACCGGCAGCGGAAAACGCCTGGCAGGAAGGTCGCCATCTCGGCCTCGAAGGCTGCCCGCACCGCATCGCTGAAACGCTGCGGCGTCTCCATGACGATATCGATCGCCAGCATGCGGCCGCTGCCCATCGCCCCGGCCTGCTGCTTCTCAAGCTCCGCGATCGCCGCCTTCACCCGCATCTCGGTCTGCCGGCGCACACCCGGTCTGCCGTTCAGCACCCGGTCGACGGTCGCGGTGCTGAGCCCTGCCTGGAAGGCGATATCCTTGACGAGAAAGAGATGTGCCATATGACCGGCCTGATGGTTTTTTGATGGATTTCTGATCTATAACACCTGGCATCGCGGCGTATAGTGCCTCCATTGGAAAGAGGGAGGAGCCCGCCATGAAAACCGACAACCAGCAGAAACTGCGCGCTGACCGCGTCTGGCTGAGCGAAGACGCCTGCGATCTCGATGAGTTTCGCGCCCTTGCGGAAAAGACGACGGCACTTACCGATTACCCCTCGGCGTCTGCGGTCGAAAAAAACGTGCTGATCTATGACAGCCGCAAGGTGATGACGGCGGCCGCAACGCCAGAAGGCCGACGCGCCGTGCTGGCGGAAATCTGTGACGCCTTCGGCGAGGGTCCTGGTGTCGTCGTGTTCAAGCGCGCTTCCGAAGACACCGGCATCATCGACCGCGCCAGCACGATCTTCGATGCGATCATCGAGGAACAGCACCGCACCTCGACCGGGGGCGGCGATCACTTCGCCAAGCCCGGTGCCAACGACCGTATCTGGAACTCGCTGGAAAAACATTGCCTCGCCGATCCGACAAATTTCGCCGAATATTACGGCAACACCATCGTCGCTCTGGCCAGCGAAGCATGGCTCGGTCCGAGCTACCAGATGACGGCGCAGGTCAACCGCGTCAATCCGGGCGGTTCGGCGCAGTCGGCGCATCGCGACTACCATCTCGGCTTTCAGTCCTCAAAGGTAATCGAGCAGTTCCCGGCACATGTACATCGGCTCTCGCCGGTACTGACATTGCAGGGTGCGGTTGCCCATTGCGATATGCCGCTCGAAAGTGGCCCGACGCTCTTCCTGCCGTACAGCCAGACCTATGTACCGGGCTATCTCGCGCTGAAGCGGCAGGAGTTCCGGGACTATTTCGAGACCAACCATGTCCAGCTGCCACTCGAAAAGGGTGACGTCGTCTTCTTCAATCCCGCCCTCTTCCACGCCGCCGGCACCAACCGCTCGGCCGACATCAAACGTGTCGCCAACCTCCTGCAGGTCTCCTCCGCCTTCGGCCGGGCAATGGAAACCGTCAATCGCGAGAGGATGACCGCCAGGCTGTTTCCCGCCTTGAAGGCCTTGCAGGGCAGGCTCTCGCCTGACGAAATCGCCAACGCCGTCGCCGCCTGTGCCGAGGGCTACTCCTTCCCGACCAACCTCGACCGCGACCCGCCGCTCGGCGGACTGGCGCCGAAGACACAGGCGCAGCTGATGCATGAGGCGCTGAAGGAAGGCTGGAGCGATGCAGCCTTTACGGCAGCACTTGCCGAGCAGGCGGGCAAGAAGTTGAGCTAACTTGGAGGCTGGAGCCCCCTCATCCGCCCTACGGGCACCTTCTCCCCGAGGGGAGAAGGGAAATCGAGACGTTGCTGCGAATCTCTTCTCCCCAGCGGGGAGAAGGTGCCGGCAGGCGGATGAGGGGGCATCCGCACTGACATAAAAAACTTCCGCACCCGCGGGAGGCCATTCGTATGTCATCGCAAATGGAGGAACCACATGAGCACAGACCACGGCCGCCTCGACGGCAAGATCGCCATCGTCACCGGCGGCACGCAAGGGTTGGGCGCGACCATTGCCCGCCTCTTCGCCGAACGCGGCGCGGAAGGCATCATCATCTGCGGCCGCAATGAAACCAAGGGCAATGCGAAGGCGGCGGAGATTTCGGCTGCGACCGGCGCCAGGATCGTCTACGTCAAGGCCGACCTCGGCAAGGTCGAGGATGCACAGAATGTCGTGCGCGCCTGTGACGAGACCTTCGGCCGCGTCGACGCGCTGGTCAATGCCGCCGCCATCACCGATCGCGGCACCATCCTCGACACCAGCCCGGAGCTCTTCGACGCCATGTTCGCCGTCAATGTTCGCGCGCCGTTTTTCCTGATGCAGGAGGCGGTGAAGGTCATGCGCCGCGAAAAAATCGAGGGTACGGTCGTCAATATTGGCTCGATGTCAGCCAAAGCCGGCCAGCCCTTCATCGCCGCCTATTGCGCCTCCAAGGGCGCGCTGGAAACTTTGACAAAGAACACAGCCTACGCGCTCCTGCGCAACCGCATCCGCGTCAATGGTCTGAACATCGGCTGGATGGCCTCCGAGGGCGAAGACCGGATCCAGCGCGAATATCACGATGCCCCCGCCGACTGGCTGGAGAAGGCGGCGGCAAGCCAGCCCTTCGGCCGCCTCGTCGATCCGCACGAGGTGGCGCGCGCCTGCGCTTACCTATCGTCGTCCGAATCCGGCCTGATGAGCGGCTCGGTCATCTGCTTCGACCAGTCGATCTGGGGCGCTTACGACGGCTCGCCGCATCCAGAGGCCGCCCTTTGAAGAAACCGGAACCCGGCATTTCCATCGCCGGGCTCTGGCACCTCTCAGGAATTATCGCTAGGAAGAGGCGGCAGCATTCAGGGAGGAAACTGGCATGGGCGACAATCCGATTTATGAGATCCGCGACGAACGCTTCGGTGCAATGGTCATCGGCAGCGCCGGCCTCGAGGAGCTTTATTCCGGCTGCCGCTGGACGGAAGGCCCGGTCTGGTTTTCCGACCTGAACTGCCTTCTGTGGAGCGATATCCCGAATGAACGCATGATGCGCTGGACACCGGATGGGACCGTCTCCGTCTTCCGCTCGCCCTCCAACTACGTCAATGGCAACACCCGCGACCGGCAGGGACGGCTGGTCTCCTGCGAACATGGCGGCCGCCGTGTCACCCGCACCGAGACGGACGGCACCATCACCATTCTCGCCGACAGCTACCAAGGCAAGCGGCTGAACTCGCCGAACGACGTCGTCGTGCACTCCGACGGCGGGGTCTGGTTCACCGATCCGACCTACGGCATCCTGTCGGATTACGAGGGCCACAAGGCCGAGCCCGAGCAGCCCACGCGCAACGTCTACCGGATCGACCCGGCAAGCGGAGCGATCGACGCCGTCGTCGAGGATTTCATCCAGCCGAACGGCCTTGCCTTCTCGCCCGATGAGACGAAGCTTTATATTGCCGATTCAGGCTCCGCAAAACATGAAGTGCCGCGCCATATCCGCGTTTTCGACGTCACCGACGGCAGGGCGCTTGCCAACAGCCGCTATTTCTGCAGCCTCGATGTCGGCCATCCCGACGGTTTTCGTTTCGATGTCGCCGGCAATCTCTGGACGAGTGCCTCAGACGGTGTGCACTGCTTTTCGCCCGACGGCACCCTGCTCGGCAAGATCAGGGTGCCGCAGACGGTGTCCAACCTCACCTTCGGCGGCCTCAAGAAAAACCGGCTCTTCATCACCGCGACGCGTTCGGTCTATTCGATCTATATCAAGACGACCGGCGCGCAATATCCATAGATCAGACCTTCACCTTGTCGGGGCGGCCGTGCAGCGGCTCGGCGCGGTGCCAGTTCTCCAGGACGCGGCCATCGGTGTGTTTCTGCCGCGCCCAGCGGATGCCGTTCGAGATCACCTTATGCACGGTCTTGTCGTGATAGATCGGGTAGGTCTCGTGGCCGGGGCTGAAAAAGAAGATGCGCCCGCGGCCGCGCTGAAAGGTGCAGCCGCTGCGGAACACTTCGCCGCCGGAATACCAGGAAATGAACACCAGCTCGTCCGGCTGCGGAATATCGAAGGGCTCGCCATACATTTCCGAGGCATTGACCTCGAAATAGGGCGGCAGCCCCTCGGCGATCGGATGCGAGGGATTGACCACCCAGACGCGCTCCAGGTCGCCTTCCGGCGTCTCGCGCCAGGAAAGGTTGGCATTGGTCCCCATCAGCCGGCGGAAGAGCTTGGAATGATGGCCGGAATGCAGGACCAGCAGGCCCATGCCCTTCAGAACGCGCTGCTGCACGCGATCGATCAGCCCGTCGCTGACCTCCTCATGCGCCATATGCCCCCACCAGAGCAGCACGTCGGTATCATCGAGCATGCTGTCCGGCAGGCCTTCGTCAGGATCATCCAGCGTGCCGCGGCGGATTTCGAAATCCGGATGGGCGATGCCGGCGGCGATCGCTCCGTCGATACGATCAGGATAGATATCCTGAACTTCCTTGTGGACCTGCTCGTGGCGCCCTTCGTTCCAGATCGTGACCTTGATTGTCATGTCATTCCTCGATGTGTTTCAAGCGGTTGCCGAACGGATTACCCGGCCGGCGGAATCAAACAGATGGCAACCGGCGCGCTCGGCAGTCAGCGACACGCGATCGCCGGGGCGAATGGTCATGTCGCCTTCCGTGCGTACGACGATCGGCTGCTGCTGCGAACCGACTGTCAGATAGGTCTCCACCCCCAAACGCTCGACGATGACGACCTCGGCCGAAAAATCGCCCTGCCCTTGGGGTGCGAGCTTCAGATGTTCCGGCCGGATGCCGAGCTTCGCATCGCCCTGCTGCACGGCGCCATTGGCGTCTGAAAGGTCGATGGAAAGGCCGAGCGGGCTTTCCAGATGCACCTTGCCCGCATCCCGGCGCGTCGCCGTCATCGGCAGCACGTTCATCTTTGGCGAGCCGATGAAGGTTGCGACAAACTCGTTATTGGGCTGATGGTAGAGATCCATCGGCGCGCCCTGCTGAGCGACGACGCCCTTGTTCAGCACGACGATACGGTCCGCCATCGTCATCGCCTCCACCTGGTCGTGGGTGACGTAGACGACGGTCGCCTTCAGCTCGCGGTGCAGGCGCTGCAACTCGGCGCGCATCTGCACGCGTAACGCCGAATCGAGGTTCGACAGCGGCTCGTCGAACAGGATCAGCGCCGGTTTCTTGATGATGGCGCGGCCGATCGCCACGCGCTGGCGCTGGCCACCGGAAAGAGCGGCCGGGCGGCGGTCGAGATAGTCGGTGAGCTGCAGGATCTCGGCTACACCTTCCACCTGGCGGCGGATCTCCACCTCCGGCACCTTCTTCAGGCTGAGCGAGAAGCCGATGTTTTCGGCAACGCTCATATGCGGATAGAGCGCATAGGACTGGAACACCATAGCGATACCGCGCTTATCGGGCGGCACGTCGTTGATGCGCTTGCCGTTAAGGATGAGGTCGCCCTTGTCGATGCCTTCGAGGCCGGCGATCATCCGCAGCAGCGTGGACTTGCCGCAGCCGGACGGGCCGACGAAAACTGCGAACTCGCCGTCTTCCACGGTGATGTCGACGCCCTTGATGACCTCGAGCGCGCCGTAGAATTTGCGAACGTTTCTGAGATTGATCATCTGTTTCTCTTTCTTGATCTCAGCCCTTCACGCCGCCCGAGAATGTCTGGACGAGGAAGCGCCGCGCAAAACCGAAGGCGACGACGGCAGGCAGCAGATAGATGAATGCCAGCGCGGTCAGCAGGCCGTAATCGATCTCGTTGATGCGCAGGAAGGCGCGGAAAAGACCGAGCGGCAGTGTCTGCAGCTCCGGCGACGACAGGAAGATCAGCGGCAGCAGGAAATCGCCCCAGGCCGACATGAAGGCGAAAAGCCCGGCCGCAGCCAGCCCCGGCAGCGCCAGCGGGATCAGCACCCGGCGGATGCGCTGTATCAGTGTTGCCCCGTCCATCAGCGCCGCTTCCTCGTAGTCCTTCGGCAGCCCGTCGAAGAAGGTCTTCATGATCCAGAGCGCCAGCGGCAATTGCATCGTCGCAAGCACCAAGATCAGCCCCAGATAACCGTCGATGAAGCCGGTCCAGCGCATGATGTCGCGCGCATAGCTGCCGAAGATCGGCCTGAGCACTGCCGCTTCCGCATTGTTCAACGTCAGCAGAAACTTGTAGAGCGGCACGACGAGCGCCGTCGGCGGCAGCACCCGGATGAGCAGGATCGCGTAGAGGAAGGGCAGCTTCCACCAAGCGCGGGTGCGCGACAGCGCATAACCGCCGAGCCCGGAAAGCACCATGACGAGCAGCGTCGCGCTAGCGACCACGAAGAGCGAGTTGAACAGCCACTTCGCCCCGTCCTCCTTGGTGAAGACCCTGATATAGTTGGCGAAAGTCCACTGCTCCGGCCAATGCAGGAAAAGCTGGGCATTGCCGTCGAGCGAGGCAAGCAGCACCCAGAAGAACGGCACCGCGCAGAAGATCGAGATCAGCGACAGCGTCGCATAGGCAACGAGGTCGGAGCGACCCTTGTTTGCAGTTTCGCTCGGGGAAACGACGGCCATGTCAGACCTCCACCTTCATGGCTCGGACATAGGCAATACCTAATACCAGCGAGATGGCGAGCGCGACGACGGCGACCGCAGCACCATAGCCCAGCTGGAACGACGTAAAGGACTGGTTGTAGATATAGATGCTGACGACCTCGGTTGCTCCGCCTGGTCCGCCGCGCGTCAGCGCATAGACGAGGCCGAAAACGGCGATGGTTGAGACGGCCGAGATCAGCATATAGAGCAGGATCGTCGGCATCATCAGCGGCAGGGTGATGCGGCGGAACATCTGCGATGGAGTGGCGCCGTCCATGCGGGCCGCCTCGTAGATCTCCGCCGGAATGGTACTGAGGCCGGCCGTCAACAGGATCATCGCCGTGGCGATGCCGCGCCAGGTGTTGACGACGATGATCATCGACAGCGGGAAGACCTGCAGCCAGTCGGCCGGCGTGATGCCGAAGAAGCTGACGATGCGGCTGAGTGTGGCATTGTCGCCGCCCGCCAGCATCGAGATCCACATGAAACCGGCGACGACTTCAGGGGCCGCGTTCGGCAACAGGATGATCGACGAGAACACCCGCCGAAAGCGGATCGGCCGGCGCAGCGCAATTGCCGAGATCAGGCCGAGCACGAACTGGCCGATCACCGCCGAACCGATGACGAAGACGAAGGTGACGAACAGCGAATTCCAGAACTTCGCGTCGTTGAAAAGCCGCGTGTAATTCCTGAATCCGACGAAACGGGGCCGAAGGGCTGCGGCCCCGGTCAGCGCCTCATTGGTGAAGCTCAGATAGATGGAATAGAGGGCCGGGTAGATGACGAAGGCCAGAAGCAGCACCAGCGAGGGCAACAGGATCAGCAGCCATTGCCGCTCGGCGCGCTTTTCATGAGAGTTTCGGGCCATGGAAGCTCACAAACCTTATCGATGGAACCGGCTTATCGAATGAAAGCGGGAAGACGCGGGCGTTGGCGCCGCGTCTTCCGTCGTGGCGGAAGACAGGGTGCCGGAGCTTACTTGACCATGTCGTCGCCGAGCGTTTCCTTGACGTAGTCGACAAGGATCTTTTGGGCGCCGGCGGCATCGGTTTCCTTGCGCAGCAGCGCTTCGGTGGCGCGCGCCACACCTTCCGAGACCGTACCGAAACCGGAGGCCTGTTTCAGGAACACGCCATTTCCTGCCGCGGCATGGATCGGAACCAGTTCCGTCAGCTTCTGAAACTCGGCATTGTCAGCCGCATCCTTGCTGGCCGGGATGTTGCCGATGCGGGCGGCGTAGGAAACCTGCGTCTCGATCGAGCCGATCTCCATCAGCGCCTTGATCGCCAGTTCCGTATTGGCCGACTTGGAATTGACCGCCCACGGCGCAGCAAGATTGGCAAGCACATACTGGCCGCTGGTCTGGCCGGGAACAGTCCAGGTGCCGACCACCTTCGTCACGTCAGGGATCGGGTTTTTGCTTTCGCGACCCCAGTCGAAAATATAGCACCAGGAGCCGCAGGTGGTCGCGGCGAGCTTGCCGGCCGGGAACATCTGATACTTCGGCACGACCCAGGGCTCGGGTCCGAGCAGCGGCTGCGTCGGCATCAGATCCTTGTCGATCAGTTCCTTGTAGACGTTGAAGACATCCTTGATGCCTTCGCCATTCAGATCGAGCTTGCCGTCGGCATCGACCAGCTGCGGCGTCTTGGAACCGACGAGCAGATGCTGGAAACCTTCGTCGAAGGCGCCGCTTCCCCAGGAGACTCCGGCCGGGAAGAGCAAGCCGTAGGCGCCGGTCTTCTGCTTGATTTCGGCCGCGCGGTCGAGAAGCTCCTGCCAGGTCTTCGGCTGTTCGGTGGAGATACCGGCCTTTTCGAGAACGTCCTTGCGGTAATAGATTTCCTGGATACCGAGCATGAACGGCATCACATAGGTTTCACCATCCGGGCTGACGGCAAGCTCCTTGGCGACGTCATAGAGGTTGGCGTAGCCGTCCCAGGCCTTGAACTCCTTGGTAACAGGCGCGAGGTAACCGGCTTCCACCATGTCGGCGACGGCAGCCGTCGTCGGGATGGAGAATAGGTCGGGCGCGTTGCCGGCGCCGAGCTCGGTCAGGAGCTTGGTAAGATAATCCTTGTCGGGTGCCGGATATTCGATGACCTCGACGGTGACGCCATATTTCTTTTCGATCCGCTCGACCGTCGACTTCATCGCATCGATGCCGGCCTGACCGTGATTTGCAATTCGGATTGTTTCAGCCTGCGCCAGCGTCGAAACCGCGCTCAGCAGAACGGCGCACAGGCCGCCAAGAACCATCTTCTTCAATGGAAGTCCTCCCTTTTTAGAGACAGGGCGCCCTCCAGCACCGGTTGCGAAAATGTACACGCATTCCAAATACTGACAAGATGGTTTTTGAAAAGATTCGAATGCGAGTTTTAATATACTGATATTACTGAGCTATTTAGATATTGCCATCACTATACCGTTTGTGTAATCGTGTGCACAATGCATTCAGGGAGGAATTTTCATGACTAGGAAATTACGCCTCGGCGTCATCGGCGCCGGCTTGAAGGCGGCGGAATATGCCGAGAGCTGGGTCAAGATGCCGGAGATCGAATTTGCTGCACTCGCCGACACCACGGCGGCTTCGCGCCAGCGCCTGATCGACGTCTGCCTCGCCGCTGGCGCACCAGAACCGAAGAGCTTCGAGGATTATCGCCAGATGCTTGCCGAATGCCGGGGCGAACTCGACATCGTCTACGTCTCCACCCCGCATGCCTTCCATGCCGAGCAGGCAACCGCCGTCGCCGAGGCCGGCCTCGACCTCTTCCTGGAAAAGCCGATGGTGACGACAGTCACTGAAGCCGAGAGGCTGATCGCCGCGCAGAAAAAGAGTGGCGTCACCATCGTCACCGCCTTTCAGGGCGGCCTGTCGCCGCTGGTGCTCGACACGCGCCGGCGGGCTCTCACCGGCGAATTCGGCGAGCTGATCGCCATTTCGGGCATGATCTGGGAAAGCTGGTCGTCCAACTACGACGGCCACTGGAAGCAGCAGCCTGACATCTCCGGCGGCGGCTTCATGTTCGATACCGGCGCCCACATGATGAACACCGTCTGCCTACTCGCCAATTCGGATTTCGACAGCGTGTCGGCCTACATGAACAACCATGGCAGACGGGTCGATATCGCCACCGCCGTCTCCGCGCGGCTGAAAAACGGTGCGCTGGCGACACTGACGGCCGCCGGCGAAGGCCCTCCGGGCTGCGCCTCCTACATCACCTTCTTCTATTCGAAGGCGATCGTGCGCATCGACGCCTGGGGTGGCTGGCGCGAGATCAGTATCGGGCGGACCGCCGAGCCGCGCGAGGAAGCCGAGATTCTCGGCAACCCGATGAAGAATTTCCTCGCCATTCGCGAGGGAAAGATGGAAAACTCCGGCTCCGTTGAAATGGGCCTCAGATTCGCTAGGCTATGGGATGCAATCAAGGAATCGGCAGCGGCCGACGGCGCTTCCGTCAGGATCGTCGCCCAATAGGCGCTGAAGATGAGCGGTATGAGCAGACGGCGGATCACCTCGAAGGAACTGGCGAAACTCGCCGGCGTCTCCTCCGCCACCATTTCCCGCGCCTTCTCGCCGGATTCGCGCATTGGCAGCGCCACGCGCGACCGCATCCTCGCCGTCGCGCGTGAACATGGCTACCAGCCGAACGCGATCGCCCGCTCGCTGAACAACCAGCGTTCGCGGCTCGTCGCCCTGGTCGTCAATGCGATCGGCAACCCTTGCGAGGCCGAGGAGCAGCAGCTTCTCGTCCACCGCCTGCAGGCGAGACAATTGCTGCCGATCATCCTCTGCTGCGCCGATCATTCCGACCGGCTGCAGCTGATGCGCCTTGCCTCGACTTATCAGGTCGATCACGTCGTCGTCTTCTCCGACATGGTGTCGATGCAGGATGCCGTCGATATCTTCCATACGACGAAGCCGATCATCGTCTCCTTCGAGCCGCTCGAAAACGAAAACGTCTCCAGCATTCGCATCGACGGCGCTGAGGCCGCCGACGAGATCATCGGCAAGATCGTCCGCGACGGCAAAAAGCGTTTCGCCTACCTCTCCGGCACCAATTCAAGCTGGATCGACAAGCTCAGGCGAAAATGGTTCGCCGATGCGCTGGCCAAGCGCGGCCTTGCCTTCGAGGTCCAGGCCTTCGGTGACTACTCCTATGATTCCGGCTTCAAGGAAGCCGTGCTCCTGCTGCACAGGGATAAGGTCGACGCCATCATCTGCGGCAACGATGTCATGGCGATCGGTGCGCGCGATGCAGCCCGCCGGGTGCTCGGCAAGAACACGCCTGATGATATCGCCATCGTCGGCCAGGACGGCATTGCCATGGCCGCCTGGGATTGCAACGACCTGACCACGCTGAGCCTCGACCACGTCGCCTTCATCGATGCCGTCGTCGAATTGATCGAACGGCATGACGCCGAGATCGAAGGTCCGCACAGCATCACGCTCACCTGCACCGCCCGCTGGGGCTCGACCGCCTGAAGCATGTTGCCTGGAATTGTACAGCGGTTGCGGGGTGACGACATGCATGAAAAAAGCTAAAGCGCGTCGCATGAATCGAATTCGCTGTGACGTACTTTAGCTGCTCGCTCATCCATTGCGTCCAGGAGGAATACCGATGACCAGATTTTCACGCGCCGAGAGGCGCCGCAATGTCCCTGATGCCGTAACCTGGAGAGCCTGAAATGCGTTCCGTCGTTTCTTTCAACGAAGGCTGGAGTTTCCATGAGGGCTTCGGCCAGCGTTTGCTCGAAGCTTTTGATGCTGCTAGGTCGGTCAGCCTGCCGCATACCGCCGTCGAACTGCCCTTCAGCTATTTCGACGAGACCAGCTATCAGCGCGCCTTCACCTATCAGAAGGTGTTGCGCTGGCTGCCGGAATTCGAGGGCCGCGAGGTTTCGCTCGTCTTCGATGCCGCCATGGCCGACAGCGTCGTCTATCTGAACGGCGAAGAAATCATTGCCCATAAGGACGGCTACACGCCCTTCGAGGCCCGCCTCACCGGCAAGCTCGTCAAGGGCGAGAACCTCGTCACCGTCAAGATCGACGGCAGCGAGAACCCTGACATTCCGCCTTTCGGCGGCCGCATCGATTATCTGACCTATGCCGGCATCTACCGCGACGTCTGGCTGAAGGTCACCGACCCGGTCTCGATCCGCAATCTCAAGATCGAAACCACCGACGTTCTGCGCCCGGAGAAATCGGCGACCATCCGCGTCGACATCGCCAATCCCGAGGGCCGCAGCTTCTCGGCGACCGTCACCGCCACGCTGAAACAGGCCGATGGCACGGTGGTCGCCACTGCCGCGACCGAAACGATCGGCAGCCGCACCACGCTCTCCTTTGGCGGCCTCACCGGCATCGCCCTCTGGGACATCACCGATCCCACGCTCTATGACGTCACCGTCGAGCTCAGGACCGAACACGGCTCCGACCGTATTTCCACCCGGTTCGGCTTCCGCACCGCCGAATTCACGCCGGAAGGTTTCCTCCTGAACGGCAAGCCATTGAAGCTGCGCGGCCTCAATCGCCACCAGGCCTTCCCCTATGTCGGTTATGCCGCCGGCCGCTCCGCCCAGGAGCGCGACGCCGACATCATGAAGACGGTGCTGAAGTGCAATATCGTCCGCACTTCGCATTATCCGCAGTCGAAATGGTTCCTCGATCGATGCGACGCGATCGGCCTGCTGGTTTTCGAGGAGATCCCCGGCTGGCAGCATATCGGCGACGCCGACTGGCAGCAGGAATCGATCGAGAACGTCCGCCGCATGATCGAGCGCGACTGGAACCATCCCTCGATCATCATCTGGGGCGTGCGCATCAACGAATCGCAGGATGATCACGATTTCTACGCCGAGACCAATCGCCTCGCCCGTGAACTCGACAGCACCCGCCAGACCGGCGGCGTGCGTTATCTCACCGAGAGCGAGCTACTCGAAGACGTCTACACGATGAACGACTTCATCCTCGGCAATGAAGAGCTGCCGGGCGCCAACCGCCCGCGCACAGCGCTACGCGCCCAGCAGGAAAATACCGGACTATCGCACAAGGTGCCGTACCTCATCACCGAGTTCAACGGCCACATGCACCCGACGAAGATCTATGACCAGGAGCAGCGCCAGGCCGAGCATGTGCGCCGGCACCTGGAAGTGCTGAATGCCGCCTATGGCGATCCCCATATCTCCGGCGCCATCGGCTGGTGCATGTTCGATTACAACACCCACAAGGATTTCGGCTCCGGCGACCGCATCTGCTATCACGGCGTGATGGACATGTTCCGCGAGCCGAAATTCGCGGCCTATGCCTATATCAGCCAGTGCGACCCTTCCGAGGAGATCGTCATGAAGCCGGTGACCTTCTGGGCGCGCGGCGAACGCAATATCGGCGGCGTGCTGCCGCTGATCATCCTGACCAACTGCGACGAGGTGGAGCTGCAATATGGCTCGCTTAGCAAACGCATCGGTCCGGACCGCGAGAACTACCCGCATCTGCCGCATCCGCCGGTCGTGCTCGACCGTCGGCACTTTACCGCCGATGAGCTTGGCACCTGGGGTCTCGAATGGATCGACGGCACCTTCACCGGTTATATCGGCGGCGAGCCGGTGGCCAGCCTGACGCTGGTGGCCGATCCGTTGCCGACGACGCTGGAAGTGGTTGCCGATAGCCCCACGCTGAAAGCCCGCGAACGCGACAGCACACGCGTCATCATCCGCGCCCTCGACCAGCGCGGCCAGCGCCTGCCCTTCATGAACGATAGCATTTCGCTGAAGGTTCACGGCCCGGCAAGGATCGTCGGCCCGACCAATGTGCCACTCCAGGGCGGCACCGCCGGTTTCTGGCTGGAGGCCACGGGGTTTACTGGCGAAATCACCGTCGAAGCGATCTCCTCGCGGTTCGCGCCGGTGACGCTCGGCGTGACGGCAGGCTAGCGCATAGTCTCCCGAAAATCGAAATCGATTTTCGGAATTATGCGCAAGCTCAAAGTCTTAGAGCGTCCTTAGCGCGTCTTTCGAGACGCACGGCGCTCTAATGGCCCTCACCCGATCCGCGCCTGTGTTTCGGGATCGAAGAACACGGCCTTGTCGAGATTGAAGGCCAGGCGAGTGTTTTGTCCTGGGGCGATGCCGGTATCGGCGCGCAGGCGGGCGACGACGGATTTGCCGCCGAGCTTGGTGACGGCGAAGGTATCGGAGCCGGCCGGCTCCACCACCTCGATCAGGCAATCGCCCTCGGTCAGCGAGCGCGCCTTGCGGTCGGCGCCATCGGGATCTGTCAAGGCCTCCGGGCGGATGCCGAAGATCACCTGTCTGCCGGTATAGGCGGCCAGGCCATTGTTGCCTGATATGACCGGCAATCTCAGCGGGGCGGCATTCGGCCGCTCCAGCGAGACTTCGAGGCCGCCGGCGCCGTTTTCGACGGTGGCGTTGAGCAGGTTCATCGCCGGCGATCCCATGAAGTCGGCGACGAAGATGTTGGACGGGCTGT
>NZ_JAAXQT010000009.1:0-389630 GCF_019778565.1 Rhizobium laguerreae
ATCCGCTGCAGATCACGCTCGCTCATCGCTATCAGTCCCATCGGCAATCTCCCCGGCGCCAATCAAACGCGGGGAGTGTGACATTCCAACTTTGCAGAAACAGGACACTTTAACTTTGCGGCTACAAGCATATATCGCATAAGATAGCTTATGGAACTGCTTCCGACGCCTGGCCTGTTGGTGGCTGTAGAACCGGAGCAAAGACCGGATGACCTTGCCCCGTTGAAATAATCCATTTTGAAGTAAGCTCTGGCCCATGTGAGAGGACCAGAGGATGAAGCGCAATCGTTTCACAGACGAACAGATCATCGGCATATTGAAGGAGCACGAGGCAGGCACGCCGGTCTCGGAGCTTTGCCGCAAGCATGGCGTTAGCGATGCCAGCATCTATAAATGGAAGGCCAAGTTCGGCGGCATGGAGGTGTCCGAGGCCAAGCGGCTGAAGACGCTTGAGGACGAGAACACGAAGCTGAAGCGGCTTCTGGCGGATGCGATGCTCGACAATGCTGCCTTGAAAGACCTTTTGGGAAAGAAGTGGTGACGCCCGCGGCCAAGCGGAAAGCTGTTGCGCATCTGATGAGCCATCATGGGATGAGCGAACGGCGGGCGTGTAAAGCCATTGGTTTTTGCCGAATGACGGTCCGTTATGAGACCAGGCGCGACGATGATCATGAGCTTCGCGAGCGAATGAAGGCGTTGGCGCATGAACGTCGCCGCTTCGGATATCGACGCATTCATGTGCTGCTCCGGCGGGAGGGTCACCTCGTGAACCACAAGAGGCTCTTCCGGCTCTATCGGGAGGAGAAACTGACGGTGCGCAAGCGCGGCGGTCGCAAGCGAGCGATAGACACGCGAGCGCCGATGCTGGTGCCGATGGTGGCCAATGATCGCTGGTCGCTAGACTTCGTGTCGGATCAGTTCACCGATGGGCGCAGGTTGCGGATTCTGACCGTCGTCGATGATTGCACGAGGGAGTGCCTGGCGCTCGTCGCCGATACATCGCTTTCCGGTCTTCGCGTCGCACGGGAGCTTGACCGGATTATCGAGGAGCGCGGCAAGCCGAGGATGATCGTCAGCGACAACGGCAGCGAGTTCACCAGCAACGCGATCCTGCAATGGGCGGACCGGACCAAGGTTGACTGGCATTACATCGCGCCTGGAAAACCGATCCAGAACGCTTTTATCGAAAGCTTCAACGGGCGGCTGCGAGACGAGTTCTTGAATGAAACTCTGTTCTCGTCGCTTGCTCACGCCCGGTCTGCGCTTTCAAACTGGCGTAGCGATTACAACGATCAACGCCTGCATTCAGGCCTTGGCTGGCTGACACCGGCCGAATTCGCTCAGACACTCAACCCGCGACGTGATGCGGTGCTGCGCAGCCGAAATGGCTCCGCACCGCAACCCGCCGCTACCGAACCAACAACAGCAACCAAAAACCGCTGGAGCGAACTCAAAGCTGGATAAAACTGGGGGCAAGGTCAGAGCCGCCCCACCCTCCAATTGACTGCCCACCATCTTCTATCGCGACCTTAACGTCCAAGGCGATAAGGTCCTGAACATTTGGGACAACGCCAGTTTGCAAGATATCGCCGATCACCGTTGCACCAATCAGATTCGAATTACGTTGAATCAATTCGCTATTGGCGTCCTGGCCGGAAAACATCAGACCATTTCGTGTAGCGGCCCGAATGTATGTGTTGGCTTGACTTTCAAAATAATTGGAATTGATCTCAACGGCCTTATCTAGCCAATACAGAAAAGGTTCATTCTGGGGATCTCCACTCAATATCGTGGAAAGATAGGTGTATCCCTCCCAATAGTTTGTATTAGCGTTGTCTGTAATTTCGCGAAGAGTATCGACCTGCAATTGTGTAAGCATAACCATGTTTTTTCTCCGATAATGAGAGTGGTTCTACTGATTTTGTCGCCAATTTGAGATAAGTGACCGCAAGGTCGCGTCGATTTTGCGTATTTCTCTAACCGAGTGCTGCTTCAGCGTTATGTGCGCCGAAAAATGAAGATCTCGCAGGTTGAGGAAGCCGGTACAGAGACTGATGAGATCACAGGAGATAAATACCTCAGTCTCATCGGTAGCCCGATGCCAATGAGTACCTTCAGTAGCCGCCCATCCTGGCTTTATCTCCTCCAGTCCGTCGATTACTTTCACGGACCCGGCTGTTGTTACCGCGCGTATGGTGTTTTTGTAGCGTAATGAGGGATCGAAATAATCTTGTGGCGCACGGTCGTAGAACTGAAGCGCTTGGATTTCTACCAAATCCGACGGTGCGTCATTTCCGAAACCAACACCGCCGTAGGAATAATCAATTTCGTTAGAGGAGACTGAAACGTCACCATTATATCTGAATTGGATTGCAAGCTTGTTCACACCTAGTTCGCAGCTCTGCAGGTTCGCGCGTGGTCGGCCCGAAAGAAATACCCACGGCACTGAAAATCTGTAGGGACCTAAGACGACAGCAAATGTCCGCATCGGATCGAGTGCAGGTGCGGGGTTCGGCGATAGGTCGGGTTTAAAGGCGTCAACACAAAGAGGAATTCGGCTACTAGCCGGTTGGGCGAGCACCGGAGAGGGAACGGTTGCCAATCCTGAGAGGATCACCAAGCAGATGACTGCGGTCCTTAGAGTGCGGTTCACGGACCTGCAATCTGAAGCGCCTTCATCATCCAACCGGACCGATTCACACCCATTTGTAACGACATTTAGGTGCTGGTGCTCGAATTGGTTCGACTCACGATTTTTCGCATATGACTGTTCAGCCTGCTTTCCGTTCTCGGCATCAGACTGATTGTATTTCGCCCCCACAAGCCCATTAGTACCTTGGATCGATGGCACAAACACTTCCTCGACTCGCCCAGCCAATTGGGTGACTGCTGCATTACATTAAACGACACTCGCCCTGCATGACCCGAAAGTTGGCGATCAACGGCGTGTTCGCACGGCTGGATCATCTAGAACATCGCGTTGGAGGCGCTACAAAGTTAATCCTAGTGCTCACGAACTGCATCTCCGACACCAGCTTGCTGCCTGCCCAAAGGCCAGCGAGCAAATGTCAACAACTCCGATAATGGCGATCGGTCGGTCAAACATTTTGCACCCGCCCCAAGCGGATCAAACACAACTTAAAGGCTACGTGGAAAAATGCAACCATGATTCCACCGAAGTTTATTTAACACTTCATGCATGCATATTTTGTAGTGTCGCGAGATGGATCACTGCGGCCTTGCCTCGCAGCTGGAGCTTAAACAGCCTAATCGTCGTCGGCATCCGGTATGAAGACTACGTCTTTCTCCGACAGACTGGGATGTTGACGTGTCGTTTCAACTGAGGCAGGTGCGCCAAACAGTTCTCAGCACAGGGAAGCTCACTCGATGAAGTGCGCCTGCCTCAGTCTCCCGACATCGGACTCGCCTGGCTCACCACCGATCCAAAAAGCCGAGAAATTCTATCGAGCGGCTGGTTGGGAACATGTCGGTGAGAAGGATGGTGAGCTACTTTTCGAGCGATCAATGTGAGTCTTCCGCCAATTCCGGAAGAAAAGAAGAGGAGGCACCAGTTGCAATTGGGTTTGGAGCATTTGTCGAGAGCCCTGAAAAATCGCTTGATTTCTATCGGCGGGTTTTGGGCTTTGAAGTCCAGGGCTCGGCAAGCACCGAATACACGATGTTGAAAAACGGTGACGCGGTGGTCGCGATCGATTCGCGTAGCGCCCCTTTCGACCGATCATCCGCTTCGGATCGCATCCGGCCAAAGAGCTGGCCTTGGTATTGAGATCGTCGTGAAGGTCGCTGACGTCGAGGGTGCCTATCGACGGGCAAAAGAGAGCGGCTGGCCGGTCTCCGATCTTGCTCTGCAGCCTTGGGGGCTGCGCGACTTTCGCCTTGTCGATCCCGACGGCTATTATGTCAGAGTGACCGGCCGTAAAAACGAAAGTTAATGTCCATGACTTCTGCCATACCTTTGAGACTTCTCCGGAGAAGCCATCAGCCTTTAGCGCGATTGTGTGGAAAGCGTCCCGACGTATGATAGCTTAACAGCGTTTCACAAGAAGCCGCGAAATGCGTGACAGTGTTATGAACGTCGAATGGGGGCGGTGCTGTTTCTGCTCGGAAGGCATTGAACCGACGGACACTGATCCTGTCCGGATTACCGCTGAGACCCCAGAGGGCAAATGGCAAGTCTGGTTCGCACACGGAGAGTGCTTTAAGGTCGCTTAACTGACCCGCCGGATGCTCCCGGATATTTTGCACCCGCTCACTTCTGAAGACGGAGCGTGTGGCCTTAACCCCGGCGGGTCTGTGAGGATCACCGGCTAAATTAGGAGGAGGCTGATGAGGGGCTGGGCAGCAATTCTCGTCGTAGCTTTGCATCGCATCGTGCCGCGGATGATTTGGACAATTAGATCAAGCTTTTCAATCATTTGGGCGCCTCCCATCACATCGCTCCCTGATGGAGGTTTTGATGGCCACGCTTGATCGAGAAGTAAGACTCCGACTTAGTGTGCAACAGGCATTGCTTGGGGCAGTCTCATCGACGTTAGCCGCTGTTACGTGCGGCTGGAATTACGACGAAATCGTCCTAGAATTTTTGGTTGACCCGGACTTCAACAAAGAAGATCGGGAACGTATGGACGTGGTTGCATCTGAGGTAATCGCGGGTCTTGAAAGGCAATGAACCAACGACACCACTCATCAGATGCCCAGCGTCTCTAATTTAGCGAGCTTACGCGTTAAAGCGCTCACTTTCTCGAGATATTTGTTTGAACGATGTGGTTTTCCGCCTGGGGGATTTTGCCCAAATACGTTTTGGTCTGTCCTATTGTTCGATCAATCAGGCCGAATCTCTCACCACAAGCTCGCCTTTGAAGTTAACCGTCTCCCTCGGTGCTCTTTCCAGAATCATGTCTATTGCCGCTTTGACCATCTGGTCGGTGGGTTGCTCGTAGGTTGTAAGGCCGTATGCTGGTGACGCCGCAGGAGCAGCGTTGTCGAAGCCCACAATGGCGAGATCATCCGGCACACGTAAGCCGAACTCGCTTCGGGCAACATCCATCGCTCCGAACGCGAGAGCATCGTTTTCGCACATGAGGACATCGATCCGGTCTTCCGGCGCAACTTTGGACAGATAGTCCCGTGCGGCTTGCGCGCCGGCTTCTGCGCTGTAACGCTCGGCAGACATCTCTACGAGCTCGACGCCGAGAGCGGTTCGCCAGAACTCCTTAAAGTTTCTCCGCCTGCCAAGCGCTGTAGACAATGTACGCGCCCCGGCCATAAATCCCGGTCTCCGATATCCCCTTTTTAATAGGTGCTCGCCGATCTCGGCAATCGCCACGACCGCATCGCAGGAGATGGCGGGAACACCTTCGATCTGGCTATCTCGAGCAAGAACAAACATCGGCGGCCCACCGCGTCCCAGCTTATGATCTGTCAACATCTCGTCCCGAAACGCCGTACCAAAGAGCACGATCGCATCAACCTGCCGCTGGTCGGCATTCAATATGGCGTGCACGTGGTTGTAGTGTTGATTGATATTGATCAACATGGTCACGAGCCCCTCCGCCTGCAGGCTGGCGGTCAGCTTTTCAAGAAACGGAAGCTTGTGCGGGTTTGCGAAGTCATCAACGAGAACCGCGACCTGATGTGTAGAATTGGTGGCAAGGCTCCTGGCCAACAGGTTAGGCCGATAATTGAGCCGCTCTGCCGCCTCCAGCACTTTGGCTTTGCTTGCTTCCGTGATCGATGCACCCGGCGTAAATGCGCGGATGACCGTCCACTTTGAAACGCCGGCCTCCATCGCCACGTTCTGCGCCGTCGCTCGCTTCATAGTCGAACCTCCCGTTTGAAACGTTTATTCCATTTCTGCCGGAATGCGAAATGAATGGTTGATTTCTCTTAGCAATCTTATAGCTATGCACGTTTGCTACCGGTAGCAAAAAATATGCACCCGGTAGCAACTTTGGAGGACGCGCCGTCTGAGGCGTTTTTGGTGGTTCTCGCGCTCGGAGGTGCGGGACACCCTTTGGGAGGAGTTTTTATGAAATCGTTTCTTCGTAAAATCGTGCTGGGCGCTGCCGTGGTTGGAGCGCTTGGCGCTGCATCCGGCGTTGCCATCGCACAGGATATCAACATCATCGCCGTAACGCACGGCCAGGCCAACGACCCCTTCTGGTCCGTCGTCAAGAACGGAGTGAGCGCCGGTGCCAAGGATGCCGGTGTCAGCATCGATTATCGCGCACCGGAAACCTTCGACATGGTGGCCATGAGCCAGTTGATCGACGCAGCCGTCAACCAGAAGCCAGCCGGTCTGATCGTCTCGATCCCGGATTCGTCCGCATTGGGCCCGTCCATACAAAAGGCTGTCGCCGCCGGCATTCCGGTCATTTCCGTCAATTCCGGTTCCGATGTCTCGAAGTCGCTCGGAGCGCTCCTCCATGTCGGCCAGGACGAATACAGCGCCGGCAAGGCAGCGGGCGAAAAGCTCAAGGAAATGGGCGGCAAGGTTGCCATCTGCGTCAACCAGGAAGTCGGCAACGTCTCCCTCGATCAGCGTTGCAAGGGCTTTTCCGATGGTTTTGCGGGTACCGTTACGGTCCTACCCGTCTCCAACGATCCGGCCGACGTTCGGGCCAAGGTGAAGGCGGCGCTCAGTTCCAATCCCGACATCGACACCGTTATGGCGCTTGGCGCAAGCACTGCCGGCGAACCGTCGCTGGCTGCCGTCGCCGATGCAGGCATGACTGGCAAGATCAAAGTCGCCACTTTCGACCTTTCTGCAGACTTCTTGAAGGCTGTCGCAGCTGGCGATGCCGCTTTCGCCATCGATCAGCAGCAGTTCCTCCAGGGTTATCTGCCCGTGGTCTTCCTCGCAAACTATGCCAAGTACGGCCTGATCCCCGGCGGCAACGTGCCTTCCGGTCCGAACCTGATCACCAAGGAAAAGGCCGCCCAGGTCGTCGAATTATCTGCAAAGGGCATCCGCTAATCCACGACTGCCGAAAGGCTTGATTGTCGAACACCCTCCGCTTTCGAAGAGGGTGTTCGACAGGCGACGTGCGCCGTGAGGAATGCCCTCGGCGCTTCGGCGAATTGCATCCATTGGGAGGTAGGTATCATGGCTCCGATTGAGCAAAAAATAGGAGATGCGTCTAACTCCGACGAGCGCATCAAACAGGTGGGCTTTCTCACACATATGATGCGTCGGCCCGAGCTCGGCGCGGTTGCTGGCCTCATCCTGGTGGTGACGTTCTTCTTTCTTACCGCAGACCGTTCGATGTTTTCGCTTTCAGGTGTGATGACGATCCTGGCCCCAGCCTCACAGCTGGGAATTCTCGCCATTGCGGCAGCTCTGCTGATGATTGGTGGCGAGTTCGATCTTTCGATCGGCTCGATGGTCGCCTTCGCGGGCCTGATCTTCGGTGCGGCCCTGACCAATTTCGGCCAACCGCTCTGGATTTCCATTATCATCACGATGCTGCTTGCAGCCGCCATGGGCGCGGTGAACGGACAGATCGTGATCAGGACACGGCTGCCGTCGTTCATCGTCACGCTTGCCTTCCTCTTCATTCTGCGGGGTCTAACCCTTGTTGGCCTGAAATGGGCGACAGGCGGCTCAACGCAGCTTCGCGGTATAGGTGAGGTCGTCGGCGACGGTCTCTTGAAGCGCTTGTTCTCAGGCGTCGCCTTCCAGGATCTTTTCAGCTGGCTTGCAGCCCATGGCCTGGTCGAGAAGTTCGACAACGGCGTTCCGAAAGTCACGGGCGTGCCGGTGTCGGTGGTCTGGTTCATCGCCATTGCCGGGCTTGCCACCTGGGTTCTTCTGCGCACTCGGATCGGAAATTGGGTCTTTGCCGCCGGCGGCGATCCCAATGCGGCTAGAAACTCCGGCGTACCGGTCGATCGCGTGAAGACGGGGCTCTTCGCGCTCACGGCCTGCGCCGCGGCGCTTGTGGCCATCATTACGGTTCTAGACGCCGGCTCGACGGACGCGCGCCGCGGCTTCCAGAAGGAATTCGAGGCGATTATCGCTGCCGTGATTGGCGGATGTCTGCTGACCGGCGGCTACGGTTCGGCGATCGGCGCCTTTTTCGGCGCTATCATCTTCGGCCTCGTCTCGATCGGCCTGACCTACACGAAGTTCGACTCTGACTGGTTCCAGGTGTTCCTCGGCTCCATGCTGCTGCTGGCCGTTCTCTTCAACAATTTCATCCGCCGCAAAGTGACAGGGGAACGCTGATCATGACTGGTAGCCAATCAGAAACCGCTCCGCCCGTCATCGAAGTCAAAAATATCGTCAAGCACTACGGCTCCGTCATCGCTCTCTCGGGCGTTTCGATGAAGGTATCGCAGGGCGAAGTGCTCTGCCTGCTTGGCGACAACGGAGCTGGGAAATCCACGCTCATCAAGACGCTGTCGGGTGTGGTCCGTCCTTCGGGCGGCGATTTCCTGGTCGAGGGAAAGCCAGTCGCGTTCACCAGTCCGCGCGATGCGCTCGATGCCGGGATCGCAACCGTCTATCAGGATCTGGCGATGATCCCGCTGATGTCGATCACGCGAAACTTCTTCATGGGACGGGAACCCGTAAAGGGCATTCCTCCGTTTCGCCATGTCGACTTCAAGTATTGCAGCGAGGTGACCCGCGAGGAGATGCACAAGATCGGCATCGATATCCGCGACCCCAACCAGGCGGTCGGCACCCTTTCCGGCGGCGAGCGGCAATGTGTGGCGATCGCGCGGGCCGTCTATTTCGGAGCCAAGGTCCTCATCCTCGATGAGCCGACGTCGGCATTGGGTGTTGCCCAGACCTCAATGGTGCTGAAGTACATCCACCAGGTCCAACAAAAAGGCCTCGGCGTAATTTTTATTACCCACAATGTCCGCCACGCCTTTGCAGTCGGGAACCGCTTCACGGTTCTCAATCGTGGAAAGACGCTCGGCACCTTCGACAAAAGCGAGATTTCTCTCGAGGAACTGCAGAACCTCATGGCCGGCGGCAAGGAACTGCAGGTGATTTCTCACGAGCTCGGCGGGACGATCTGAGCAATACAAGCATTGGGAAACAGAAATGACCACGATCCTAAAATCCTCGCCTTTCATGCTCGCAGTCTGCGCTGAAATGGTGTTTCGCTCCCTGCCCGTTCTTGATCGGCTGAAACGGATCACAGAACTCGGTTTCCAGGCGGAAATTTGGGACTGGACGAAACACGATATCAAGGCGATCGCAAAATCTGGCGCCACTTTCTCGTCGATGACCGGATACGTGACCGGCACTTTGGCAGACGAGGAAGGTGCGAATGAGCTTCTGCGCACAGCGCGCCTGTCGATCCCCGTCGCCAAGGAACTCAACTGCCCACGCCTCAACCTGCACGGCACCGGGCTCGACGGGCAGGGTCTGCCCGTCGTCAAATCGGAAATCGTCACTGGCGCCATGTGGCTGAAGGCGTACGACACCCTACAGCGTATCGCCGATCTCGGCGAGGAGGAAGGCGTCACCTTCGTGCTCGAAAACCTGAACGAGGCTGTTGACCATCCGAAGACGCCGTTTGCCAAGGCCGCCGACACTCTTGCATTGGTGGCGGCCGTCAACCGGCCGTCGCTGAAGCTCAACCTCGATCTTTACCACGCACAGATCGGCGAGGGGAACTTGATCGAGCTTTGCCGCACCGCTCTTCCACATATCGGTGAAATCCAGGTCGCCGACGTTCCCGGCCGTAAAGAGCCGGGCACTGGTGAAATCAACTATCCGGCGATCGCACGCGCCCTGAATGAGATGGGCTACCGGGGCACGATCGGCATGGAAGCCTGGCCTTCCGGCGATGACGAGCTGGCGCTTTCCCGCTTTCGCGACGCGTTTTCCCTTTGATCCGACAGCAGCATTTTCAGGAGCTTTCCATGCCCGCCCACCGTCCCGTCAATCTCGCTCTCATCGGTGCCGGCCGCATCGGTTCGTTCCACGCCGAAAGCGTCGCCCGGCGCCTGGTTGATGCCAATTTGCTCGCCGTCGCCGATCCGGCGCCGGGCGCTGCCGAAAAACTGGCGGCAGCGCTCGATGCACCCAAAGCCTATACCAGCGTATCGGAGCTCCTCGCCAATCCGGAGATCGATGGCGTCATCATCGCCACGCCGGCGCGTTTCCACACGAGCGTCGTCGTGGAAGCCGCCCGGGCCGGAAAAGCGGTCTTCTGCGAAAAGCCGATGGCGCTGACGCTCGGGGAAGCAGACGAGGCGATCGCTGAGACAAAGTCTGCCAAGGTACCGCTCCAGGTTGGTTTCAATCGCCGCTGGGACCAGGCTTTTTACGAGGGCCGCGCGGCGATCGACGCCGGCAAAGTTGGTTCCGTCCAACTTCTTCGCTCGTTGACGCGAGACCCGGGTCCCTACGGCGGCAACCCGGAAAAGACGCCGCTATGGACGATCTTCTATGAGACGCTGATCCACGACTTCGACACGCTGCTGTGGCTGAACCCGAAAGCAACCCCGATCGAGGTGACGGCGATTGCCGATGCCCTCGTGGTACCGGACTTTGCCAGAAAGGGTTTTCACGACACCGCCGTCGTCACCATCCGCTTCGACAACGGTTCGATCGCTGTGGCGGAGGCGAATTTCTGCGCCATGTACGGCTACGACATCCGCGGTGAGGTCTTCGGCTCCGGAGGCATGGTGACGATGGGCGATGTACGCCGTTCCTCGATGACGCTCTACGACAAGAACGGAGTTTCGAACGATACCTGGCGGCGTGACACGGATCACTTTGTCCACGGTTACACCGCCCAGCTCGCCTCCTTCGTCGACGCCATAAGGACAGGCTCCGTCACCGGCCCGACCGGTGAAGATGCCCGCAATGCGCTTGCCATCGCGCTCGCCTGTATCACGTCGATTACCGAACGCAGGACAATTCAGCTGTCCAGCCTCTAGGCCGGATCGCAAAAGACGGAGTGTGCCAAGAAATGTCGCAGCATATCCGCAATCTATGCAGCCCGCCGGCAAGTTTCGAAGAGCTGAAGTCGGCCATCGCCTGCCGCCACGTCACCTTCCCTCTTCGCGTCGAGAATGTGGCGAAGAGGGTCCTGGCCAAACCGGAACTCATGGCCTTTGGTAGCGCGACCTCAATCGCGGACGACTGCGGCGTCTCCGTCTCTACGGTCATGCGCTTCGTTGCGCATATCGGTTTCCATGAAATCGCGCAGGCACGCGCAATTTTCAGAAATGAGTTGCGCCGCCGCCTGGCTGTGTTGTTACCCGAGTCGGGTACGAAAAACGAGAGCGATGGGTAGATGGCCGTCGCCACAGTCGGCCATTTGGGCCTCCATACTGCGCACAAGTTAAACTGAAATTGGCAAAGTTTGTCAAACTAGCTCCTCAATCTGTATCGGCGAAAAGCGACGCACCTGCTGGACCAAAGGAGATCGTTGGGAGGCTTGATGTGAGATAGCCCCACGACCGCGCGCGGCTGCCTCGACCGATTTCTACCCGAGGAAGGCAGCAAATTCGGCTTGAAACACGTTACATGCAGGCCTCGTCCGGCACGAGCACATGGTTCTTGCTCTCAAGCGGTACGAAGTTCGCATTTGGAATCGCGGCGGCAAGCTTGAAACCTTGATCAAGCGGCACGCACACGTTACCGCGGCTCGGCAAATCGCGCCGCTCCCCAAGATCACCTTCTCCGACGCATTCCCTCAGAAACTAGTTTCGATCTTGGGCCCTCTGAGATAGACATCCCAGGTCCATACGCGCGTGTTTTGCGTCGACGCGTCAATCCCCGGAGTTGCATCATGAAAATCGCGCCGCAGCAGCGGATCTATGTCTGCTTCTTTCTCTTCGCTGTGTCGCTGGGCGCGCTGCTGTCGAGGATGCCGGATTTGCAGGTTGCGATGGGCGTCAATAAGTCCGAGTTGGGGTTGACGCTGATAGGGGCTGCGATCGGCGCCTTGATTTCGTTGACTTTATCTTCGCCCTTGATCGCCCGGCTGGGCGCGCGTACGACGGCATTCATTACTGTTCTCGGCACATCTGCGCTGCTGTCGCTGGTGCCGTGGATCGGTGCGGCGCCGCTCGTGTTCTGTGTGCTCTTCGTCGAGGGGCTGCTCGCCGGGGCGCTGGAGATCAATCTCAATGTTGAGATCGACCGCATCGAAGCGCAGTTAGGACGCGGCGTGATGAACAGGGCGCATGGTTTCTGGAGCCTCGGCTTCTTCGTCACAGCACTTGTCTCCTCCGTCGTCCGCCAAGCCGGCATTTCGATGGAACTCCATCTCGCCGCGACCTTTGTCACGGTTCTTATCATCGGCATCTGGGCGATTTCCGGCATGCGGAATGCACCGGCGCGGATCGCGTTGCATGAAGGCAAGGCGCCGCTGGTAGCGCTTCCCACCTGGGGCCTAATGCCGCTCTGCGTGATCGGCATCGCGGCCTTTCTCGTCGAAGGCGCCGGGATCGACTGGTCGGCGATCTATATGCGCGATGTGTTTTCGGTCGAGCCCTTCATCGGCGGACTGGGACTGACGCTCTTTACCTTCTGCATGGCGCTGGCGCGCCTATTCGTCGATCCGCTGGTCGATCGGTTTGGCGCGCGGGCCGTCGCCACGATGTTGCTTGTTCTTTCGGCGATCGGCATCTGCGCCGTGTCGGCGGCGCCGCATCCCTATGTCGCGCTGGTGGGCTTTGCCTTGATGGGCGCCGGCTGCAGCGCGGTCTATCCTCTCGCCGTTTCGGCGGCGGCCCAACGCACAGATCGCGCGGCGTATCTCAACGTCGCCGCCCTCGGCCAGATGAGCTTTGTCGTCTTCTTCCTGGCGCCGCCGCTGCTCGGCTTCATTGCCGAACATGCTGGCATCCGGACATCCTATCTCGTCTGTCTTCCGCTGATCATTTACGCGCTCTTCTCGGCCAAGGCGCTTGCTACGCGCCGGGCTGCCGGCGGCGGTAGCGCTGCGATTGCTCGAAGCGTCAACGGGTGACTTATTGTGCTACCGGTTTTTGGCCGCGCGATTGGTTCCGCGCAAGGCCCAAACGAGCACGTCGTCGCGGCATGCATGGTGCCCTAAGCCTTGCGAGATTGAAGGTCAGTCCGTTCTGGTCGGGGGAGATCGCCATCGTGCGCTATTGATCACGTGTAAACCAGCCTGGCGGTGACGCTTCGCCGAATTTACAGACGAACGACGGCCTTGAGCGGGATCGAACCGGCGTTGGCTAATCGTGAAGCACCTGATAGGTCATAGATCGCTGTGTATGAGGTCTTGGCACATCCTCAGAGACACAACCCTCGGACCGCACTGGAGAGCTTTGATGGGCTGGAAAACACCGAAGATCGAATACGTGAATGGCTATAAGATCGTTGAAGTCGAAGGGCCTACCTTCAAAGTCTACGATGGGGACCGTCAGCTCGGGGACGATTTCCCCTACCCCGGCGAAGCTGCTGCTTACGCAACCTCGTTGCCAAAACGGGATCATCCACGCTAGGCGAAACGCCGCGGAAGATCATTCAAAACCCTTTATGGCAGCCTTACTGAAAGTGGAACAAGATTTGACCAGCTCCCAACTTTCTTCATCGCTGGAACTGCTTGGGTGGTCTGAATTCTTCGCTGACCAGGTCCAGCCCAGCGAAGCGGACTTGATCCCCAGACGCATCGCTTCAGTTCACCGGGCACGCATCGAGGCAATCGATGTCACCGGGCCGGTCGGACTGGAATTCCCATCCAATACCAGTACCGGTGACTACGCGGTGGGCGACTGGGTTCTTGCCGATGCACTGACTGACATGCTTATCAGACGTCTCGACCGAAAAAGCGTCTTTCAGCGACGCCCGGAAGGCGGACGTGGCCAGCAACTTGTTGCCGCCAACATCGACACCCTGTTGATCGTGACCTCGTGCAATGCCGATTTTAATCTTGCTCGGCTGGAACGTTACCTGATCATGGCCAACCAGGCCAGGAGCAATCCGGTGATTGTGCTAACGAAGGTGGACACCGCGGAAGATGTCGGCATATTCCAGGCGCAAGCCGAGGCGTTGCAGCGTGACCTGCCAGTCATCGCCTTGAATGGGCGCTCCGCGGACGCCGTTTCCCTGTTGAGGCCCTGGTGCGGCGTTGGCCAGACGGTTGCGTTGGTGGGATCTTCTGGTGTCGGAAAATCAACGCTGGTGAACACCATGACCGGGCCTGAATCCGACGCAAAGCAAAAGACGGGCACCATCCGCGAATATGACGCGCAGGGCCGCCACACAACCACGGCGCGATCCCTGCATGCAATTTCAGGCGGCGGCTGGGTCATCGATACGCCGGGAATAAGAACGCTTTACGTGAGTGATGGTGCCGACGGTATAGACACCCTCTTTGCTGAAATAACCGAGCTGGCGCCGCTTTGCCGCTTTCGCGATTGCACCCATGCCCATGAACCTGGGTGCGCGGTCCAGGCAGCTGTCGCAAGCGGTGCTCTGGTCGCCGATCGCCTGGAACGCTGGCGGAACCTGCTTGCCGAAAACCGCGATCGAACACCGGTTGTGAGCGGACCCCGCGGCAACAAGATCGTTCGCAAGAAGAAATATTGAAAGTGTTGAGGTTTGCGACGGTGCTCATCGGCATCAGCCCATGATCCGCCACCTGAATTGGCTGGGCTGGGGGATAGCGCGAGCGCTCAATGATTGGGATTGCGGTCACGAAGAAGACCCTGCAAGCGGCCGCTCCCGCTTGTGAGGGATATATCTTTGAACAACCGCGATATGAGGCGCGGTTGCAATCCTTGCCTCTCATCGATGAGGAGGAATGACATCCTCTTTATCTCGATCGTGACCACGCCTGCATTGTCATGGCGACGATAATTCCCGGAATCCATCGCATGGAATCCATTTTCCACCGCCCAGGCGGCTATCATATCCGCGTTCATCAAGATCCTGCTTTAGGAGATGTGGACGTGCTGTCTCTAGCTGTCCCGCTCGCGCAAATCGCTTCGCAGTCCTACCGATACCGTAACTGAATCGCTCTAATCCAGCCAAATCCTTCCAAGATTACAGTTCCCGCTCAGGTGTTGCGAGAAAGACTCGAAGCAATCGTTGTAAACCGGTACCACTCAGCCGAGGCCCCGCCCGTTTTAGTGCCTTGAAGGGATGTGAACCGGCGACGCCTTACTCAGGATAAGCCGCTGATGTGTAACCCTTATTTATGGAACTGGAGGTAGTGGGCTCTTTTTAGCGTGCTCATCGTGTTCGTCAGGCGCGCCTATGTGGTGCAAGCTGCACGCCAAGCATCCTCCGCCATCCTTGATCGTAGCGAAACGAGGCAGGATGCATTACTCGATATCTTTCAGCGCATCGAGCGGGCCGATCAGCGCCGTGCGTGGGGGCACGAGGGTCGGCTGCACCAGATGCGTAATTGCTGGGCCGCGGTCTGCGTCGAGGATCGCAAACCCCTTGGTGATCATCGCCTCGCTGTCCTGCCGGATCATGAAGACGGGGAAAGGCAGGAAGGAGCCGAAGGGATCGTAGTCGTAGCAGCCGACGATGATATCGGCGAAGGTCTCATGCGGGTGCAGGGCGAGAAAGCGCATCAGCCCTTCGAGGTTGATCGAGGAATTGACGAAGAATGCGCGCGGCAGCTTTCCATGGCCTTCGTAGAAGGCTTCGAAGGCGCGCGCCGTCATGGCGGGGGAATAGCCGGTCGGCTGGATGCAGACGTCCGGATCCGCGCCCAGCAATGCGCGCTTTACGTCGCGAAAGCCGCGAATTCGCTCATGGCTGGCATGGTCGTTGCGGCCGCCGAACAGGTACAGATCGTCGGGTGAAAGTGGGCCATCCTCCTGCGCGCGTTCGATGATCGCCTGTGTCAGCATGCGCGCACCTTCATGATTGTCGCTGATGATCGACGGCGCCAGCGTGCCCGGCAGATCGATGTTGACGTGCTTCAGCCCAGCCTTTTCGCAAACCTTGTGCACGCCATCCGGATCGGTTGCGCCGGCGATGAAAAGCTCGTCGATCGAATAGGAGATCAGCGTCTCGACAACCTTGCGCTCCTCCTCCGGATCGCGACAGGCGCTGACGACGAGAGGGCACTGGCCGCGGCTTCTGACCTGCGCCTCGAAAGACTGCGCCATCGAGGAGAAATAGCGGTTGTCGTGCACCGGCAGCAGAAGACCGACGAGACCGGAGCGGGACGAACGCAAGCCGCGGGCCTGCAGATTTGCCGTATAGCCGTGCTCGTTTGCCAGATTCTGAATGAGCTGCGCCGTCGCCTCTTTGATACGCCGTTTCCGCCAGCTTCCGTTCAGCACGGCGCTCACGGTGGAAGGCGACGCACCCGATAGGATCGAGAGATCGTAGATGGTCGCCTTCTTCCTGCTGACGTTGGTCATATCGCGCCTTCCTTTGTCGCTTCCCTTAGAAACAAACCCCTCTTGACGAAAGCCCCGCCTTGATCGATAGTCATTGCACCATCGATTGTGCAAAAAAGAAAGATCGATTGTGCAAAGATGGTTCGCCGGAGGAGGCGGGATGGGAGGCAAGGGTATTCCCTCGCCAAGAAGCAATCAGGAACAACCTGCCGCAAACCGGCCGGTGGTCGTCGTTCGTATGAGCGACCTTTGAGGAGGAGTGAGGATGAGGAGCCTTATCGTAGCGGCGTTTGCCGCATCGCTGTCGCTTGCCGGGGCGGTGGTCGCGTTTGCGCAGGACGCGCCGAAGGTCGGCGTTGTCGTCAAGATCGGCGGCATTCCCTGGTTCAACGCGATGGAAGCCGGGATCAAGGAACAGGGCCAGAAACTGGGGGTCGATGCCTTCATGATTGGCCCGACCAGCGCCGACCCGGCGCTGCAGGTGCGCGCCATCGAGGATCTGATTGCCCAAGGCGTCAAGGTCATCGGCGTGGTTCCGAACGATGCCAAGGTGCTTGAGCCCGTGCTGACCAAGGCGCAGGCCGCCGGCATCAAGGTCATTACGCATGAATCGCCCTCGCAGAAGGGCGCCGACTGGAATTTCGAGCTCGCATCGGCCACCGGCTTCGGTGAAGCGCATGGCAAGCTGCTCGCCGAGAAAATGGGCGGCAAGGGCGAATATGCCGTCTTCGTCGGCTCGCTGACCGTGCCGCTGCACAACGCCTGGGCGGATGCCGCAATCGCCTATATCAAGGCGAATTACCCGGACATGAAGCTCGTCGGTGAGCGCTACGGCGTGGCGGAAGACGTCGACAAGAGCCGCTCGACGGCGCTCGATCTCATTGCCGCGCATCCGGATCTGACCGGCTTCCTCGCCTTCGGCAGCCAGGGTCCGATCGGCGCTGGGCGCGCCATCGAGGAACGCCGCAAGACGGGCAAAATCTTCGTGCTCGGCCCGTTCTCGCCCGGTCAGGGCCAGAAGCTGATCAAGGCCGACGCGATATCGGGCGGCTTCATGTGGAATCCGAAACAGGCCGGCGAAGTCTTCGTCACGCTCGCCGATCGCCTGATCAAGGGCGAGAGCGTCAAGGAAGGTGATGACATTCCGGGTCTCGGCGTGATCAAGCCTGTTGGTAACGACATCATCGTCGATCAACTGCTGCCGATCAACAAGGATACGGTCGACGACCTGGCCGCAATGGGCCTCTGAAGAGGCCCCCTCCCCGGGTGTCGGGCTGGTCCATGTCGACCGGCCCGGCGTTCGGGAAAGAGAGCGGTATCCGGCCATGGCCGGACCATTTGACTTTTATGGCATTCGACTGGACGGGCAACCGGCATGAACACAGCAACGGATGATGGTGTGAAGGCCACGCCGCTTCTTTCGCTTCGCGGCATCAACATGACATTCGGCGGTGTCAAGGCGCTCAAAGACGTCTCCTTCGAAGTCTTGCCCGGCGAAGTGCATTGCCTGGCCGGCGAAAATGGCTCCGGCAAGAGCACGCTGATCAAGGTGATCTCCGGCGTCTATCGGCCTGCTGACGGCGCCGAGATCGTCTTCGACGGTGAGACGATATCCCACATGACGCCAGGCATGGCCCAGTCCCGCGGCATCCAGATCATCTGGCAGGATCTCGCGCTCTTTCCGGAAATGAGCGTGGCTGAGAATATCGCCTTCCAGACCCTTTCCGGTTCGCGCCCGCGCTTCGTCAATTATGCCGCGATCCGCGGAATAGCCGAGGAAGCACTCGCCCGCCTCGGCGTCACCCTCGACGTCGACAGACCCCTTAAGGATTTCGCCATCGCTCAGCGCCAGATCGTCGCCATTGCCCGCGCGCTGGTCGGAGAGGCCCGGATCGTCTTCATGGACGAGCCGACCGCCTCCCTCACCCAGTCGGAGACCGATCATCTGCTGGCGATCGTGCGCACGCTGTCGGCCTCGGGCGTTGCCGTGGTCTTCGTCAGCCATCGTCTTGCGGAAGTGCTGGAAATCTCCTCGCGCATCACCGTGCTGCGCGATGGCGCGCTGGTCGGGGTCTATCCGGTGGAGGGCATGACCCAGTCTAAGATCACCGAGCTGATGACTGGGCGCACCTTCGACCAGAATGTAGTCGCCCGCGACGTATCGCAGAACCCGGTCGTGCTTTCTGTCAGCAAGCTTTCCCGGCCTGGCGAGTTCGAGGACATCTCTTTTGATCTGCGCCGTGGCGAGACGCTCGGGATCACCGGCCTGCTTGGCTCCGGGCGCACCGAACTTGCCCTCACGCTGTTCGGCATGCGCCGGCCCGCCTCCGGAACGATCGTGTTGGAGGGAAAGCCGGTGCGCTTTGCCTCCAACCGCGAGGCGATCACATCAGGTGTCGCCTATCTCTCCGAAGACCGCCTTTCGCTCGGTCTCAACCAGCCGCAATCCATCGCCGACAATCTGGTCATGGCCTCGCTCAACCGCATCCTGAGCGGCCGGCTCATTTCGCCTGAAAAGAAGCGCTCGCTCGTCGCGCGCTGGATCGCCGATCTCGGCGTTAGGATCGGCAGGCAGGACGATGCGATCTCGACGCTTTCGGGCGGCAACCAGCAGCGCGTCGCCATTGCCAAATGGCTCGCCACCGATCCAAAGGTGCTGATCCTCGATGCGCCCACGGTGGGCGTCGATGTCGGCGCCCGCGCCGGCATCTTCGAAATCGTAGCGCGCCTTGCCGAGGCGGGGCTTGCGATCATCCTCATCTCGGACGAGGTGCCGGAGGTCTATTTTAACGCCGATCGGATCATCCATATGGAAAAGGGCCACATGGCCGGCTGGTACGATCCGCGCGCAACCACACTGAAGGACCTGGAGGCGACGGTTTATGCGTAAGCTGTTCCTGGCCTATACGACGGAATTCGTGCTGTTTGCCGTCATCATCGCGATGAGCATTGTCCTGGCTTTTACGACCGACCGCTTCATCACGCTCGGCAATGGGTTCGACCTGCTCAACATCAGCGCGGTCAATATCATCTTCGCCGTCGGCCTGCTCGTGGTGCTGATATCAGGCGGCATCGACATCTCCTTCGCCGTCGCCGCCTCGATCGTGCAATATGTCACTGCACTGGCGCTTGAGCGGATCGGCGGGGGCGGCTGGGTGTCCGGTCTGCTGATCGCGGCCGGTATCGGCATGGTGCTCGGGATGATCAACGCCTTCCTGATCCACCGCTTCCGGATCATCTCGATCGTCGCGACGATCGCGACCTTCAACGTCTATTTCGGCCTGCTGATGTTCTTCACCAAGGGCGTGTCGATCTACAATCTGCCCGACTGGCTGACGACCCGCGTCATCATCTACGAGCGCGAAATGGCCGATGGGAGCTGGGCTGAGATCACCTTGCCGGTTGTCGTCATGGCCGTCTGCACGCTCGCCACCTGGCTCTTCATTACCCGCACGACCACCGGCCGGCAGCTCTATGCCTTTGGCGACAATCCGGAAGGGGCGCGCCGCTTCGGCATCAATATCGGCGCCATGCAGTTCATCGCCTTCGGTTGGCTTGGATTGATGGCAGGCATCGCCGGTCTCATGCAGGCGCATTATGCGCAGGAGGTCGTGCCGAATGCACTTTATGGCCGCGAGCTCGATGTCCTGGCTGCGGTGGTACTCGGCGGCGCGCGGCTGGGCGGCGGCAAGGGCTCGGTGCTCGGTTGCGTGCTGGGCGTGCTGCTCGTCTCGATCACCCAGAACGGCCTCAACCTGATGGGCGTCTCGCCCTTCGCCTTCAAGATGATCGTCGGCGCGATCATCCTCGTTGCGATCACCTTGTCGAGCGCCCGCATCGGCAATCTGGTGCCGGTATTTGCGACTCGCAAATTGACCGGCGACAGGCCTGCAGACAGGGGAGAGAGCTGATGAACGCGCTCGCCGCCCGCTTCAACGCCATCTTCGGGGCCGACATGGCCGGTCCCCTCGCCGCACTGGCGGCCGTGCTGATCGTCTTCGGTGTCGCCTCGCCGCATTTCCTCACGAGCGCGACCTTCGGATCGGTCGCCTTTCAGCTTCCCGAGCTTGGCATCCTGACGCTTGCCATGCTGATGCCGATCCTCACCGGCGGCCTCAACCTTGCGATCACCTTCACCGCCAACATCGCCGGCCTGACGCTCGCCTGGACGCTGCAGGCCAATGGCGGCATCGATGCCGGCCCGGGCGCCTTCCTGCTCGGCTCGGCTCTGGCGCTCGCCGTCGGCGCGGCAAGCGGCCTGGTCATGGGCCTGGTCATCGCCTTTACCCGCGCCCATCCGATCCTCGTTTCGCTGTCGATGATGATCTTCCTGCGCGGCCTCGGCGAGTTCCTGACACGCGGCGGCGATATTTCGGGCTTCCCCACCTTCATCGCTCCGATCGGCCACGGCAGCATCCTCGGCATCCCGGTACCTTTGTTGATCCTGATCGCCTGCGTGATCGCCAGCCACATCCTGCTCTCGCGCTCCAAGCTCGGCTTTTCCACCTACATGATCGGCTCCAATATCGAGTCTGCCCGCTATTCCGGCATCAACAGCCGCAAGGTCCTGGTGCTGGTCTACATGCTTTCCGGCGTGATGGCGGCGGTTGCCGGCATCATCATGCTTGCGCGCTTCAATTCGGTGCGCGTCGGCCACGGTGAGTCCTATCTGCTGATCACCGTGCTCGCCTGCTTTCTCGGCGGCATCAATCCTTTCGGCGGCTTCGGCCGCGTCCTGCCCGTTTTCGTGGCGCTCATCGTGCTGCAGCTCCTCTCTTCGGGGCTCAACCTGCTCGGCGCCAACCAGCATCTCACCACTGCCGTCTGGGGCATCCTGCTCATCGTCGTGATGGTGCTGCGATGGCTCTCGGCCACGTTCATCAGAATCGTGAAATAGGAGACACGACCATGGAAGGTTTCGGCGTTCACACCAGCATGTGGACCATGAACTGGGATCGCGCAGGCGCCGAGAAGGCGATTGCCGGAGCCGTGCATTACAAAATGGACTTCATCGAGATCGCGCTGCTCAATGCGCCGGCTGTAGATACCAAACACACCCGCGACCTGCTCGAAAAGCACAAGCTGCGCGCCGTCTGCTCGCTCGGCCTGCCGGAACATGCCTGGGCATCCGTTCGCCCGGATGCGGCGATCGAGCATCTGAAGGTCGCGATCGAAAAGACTGCGGAAATGAACGCGGAAGCTCTGTCCGGCGTCATCTTCGGCGGCATCGGCGAGCGTACCGGCGTGCCGCCGACGCAAGGCGAATACGACAACATCGCCAAAGTGCTCGACGCGGCGGCAAAACATGCGAGGAAGTACGGCATCCAGCTCGGTGTCGAGGCCGTGAACCGCTATGAGAACCACCTGATCAATTCGGCGCAGCAGGCCGTCGACATGGTGGAGCGTGTCGGTGCCGACAACATCTTCGTTCACCTCGACACCTACCACATGAATATCGAGGAAAAGGGTGCGGCAAACGGCATCCTGATCGCCCGCGATCACCTAAAGTACATCCATCTTTCCGAAAGCGACCGCGGCACGCCGGGCTACGGCAACATCCCGTGGGATGCGATCTATGCCGCGCTTGCCGCAATCGGATTCAAGGGCGGGCTTGCGATGGAAAGCTTCATCAACATGCCGGTTGAGGTCGCCTATGGCCTGGCCGTCTGGCGCCCCGTTGCACGCGATATGGAAGAGGTCATGGGCAAAGGCCTGCCGTTCCTACGCAATAAGGCGGAACAATACGGTCTGATCTGACCCCAGTTGCCGGATATCGCCCATTCGGTTGCATCAGCCTTAAGTCGAGGCTGATGCTGGTCGTCCATAAGTCACAACCGCAGCGGCCACAGGGGTGCCCGGCTGAAGAGCTCTCGCCACCGCCGGCAAGACCATGCGCCCCATCTCTTCAGCAAATGTTGGAATTTCTTTCGGCTTGTGGGTACGAAATGACTGCTGAGAAATATCATACTCGTTGTGATATTGTTATTATTGCTTGTTACGTTCATCCTCCTATGCCATTTTGCCTATTAAAATAAGACGCTTGAACGGCTCGCGCCTGGGCTCTAGTTTCGAAGAGATGGCGGCGTTTCGATCGACCATCGATATGGGGGAATCTTGGATGGCACGCATTACGCTGAGGCAACTGCTCGACCATGCTGCGGAGGAAGGCTACGGCGTTCCCGCTTTCAACATCAACAATATGGAGCAGGCGCTCGCCATCATGGAAGCCGCCGACGCGTGTCATGCGCCGGTTATCATGCAGGCGTCGCGCGGAGCCCGCGCCTATGCCCATGACATCATGTTGAAGCACATGATGGATGCCGTCGTCGAAATCTATCCGCATATTCCTGTCTGCGTGCATCTCGATCACGGCAACGATCCCTCCAATTGCATGACGGCGATCCAGGCGGGCTTCACCTCGGTGATGATGGATGGTTCGCTGAAGGCGGACGCCAAGACGCCCGCCGACTGGGCCTATAATGTCGGCGTCACCAAGATGGTGACCGATATGGCGCATTTCGGCGGCATCTCGGTGGAAGGCGAACTCGGCGTTCTCGGTTCCCTGGAGACCGGCATGGGCGAGGCCGAGGACGGCCACGGCGCCGAGGGCAAGCTTTCGCATGACCAGCTGCTGACCGATCCGGACGAAGCCGTGAAGTTCGTGCGCGAAACCAAGGTCGATGCGCTCGCTATAGCGATGGGCACATCGCATGGCGCTTACAAGTTCACCCGCAAGCCGGACGGTTCGGTGCTGGCGATGAACGTCATCGAAGAAATTCACCGCAAGCTCCCGAACACGCATCTCGTCATGCATGGCTCGTCCTCGGTCCCGATCGAGCTGCAGGAGATCATCAACAAATATGGCGGTCAGATGAAGCCGACATGGGGAGTGCCGGTCGAGGAAATTCAGCGCGGCATCAAGAACGGTGTGCGCAAGGTCAACATCGATACCGATGGCAGAATGGCGATGACCGGTCAGATCCGCCGCGTGCTGCAGGAGGACCCGAGCGAGTTCGACCCGCGCAAATATCTGAAGCCGGCAATGACGGCGCTGACCAAGCTCTGCAAGGAGCGCTTCGAACAGTTCGGCACGGCCGGTATGGCGGGCCGCATCACGCCCCTTCCCGTTGCGGAAATGGCGAAGCGTTACAAGTCCGGTTCACTCGATCCGGCTTTCTCCTGAAACTGGGCTAGCCCGAGGCCGGGCGGGTGCCTTTTCCGGCTCGGCGGCGACAGGTCCGCCCGTCAGTGCTTGGCCGTGGAAGCGGCTCAGCTGGCTGACAACATCCTCGATTTCGCTTGCCGTTCGTTCGGCATTCCAATCGAGCGCCGCCCCGACAACGCCGGCGATTTCCCGCAGGCCTTCCAGCGTCAACCGGCCCTCGATCGCAAGCGTCGTGCGGCGCATCACGATGTCCGACAGGTGGACGGCGAGTTCGTTCCGGGCGATCCAGTCGATCTCCCGGAAACTGTAACGCGACGCACCGGTCAGGCGCTGTTCGTCGGAATAGCTTGAGGGGGAAGAAAGCAGGGCCACAGCCGTCGTGCCGTAGCGGCCGAGCAGTTCGTCAGCTCGCTCGGCAACAACGCCGCTGCGTGACGCCATATCCCTGATCCAGGCGTTACGTTGCTTGGCCTCAGCCGGAAAGGCCTTGCCGCCGCCGATCGCGAGATAGCGCGTCGACTGGCTGCGGCTGCGCTGCAGCCGGGCGAGAATGGTGTCGGCGACCTCTTCCGCAAAGCCGCGGAATGTCGTCCACTTGCCTCCCACCAGCGAAATGATCGGAAAAGGTCTGCCGTCCTCTGGCTCCTTCACCGGCGCGGAGTGATCGCGGCTGATCAGCCCCGGTACGGTCGCATCCGATGCAGGTAGCGGGCGGATGCCACTATAGCTGTAAACGATCTGGTTGTGATCGAAGCGCAGCGTCGGCAGCAGCGAGCGGACGCTTTCGAGGAAATACTCCGTTTCGGGCTCTTCGCAGGAGACGTTGTCCGGATCATCCGCGGGAATGTCGGTCGAGCCGACCAGCGCCAGCCCGAGATAGTCGTAGACCAGGCAGATGCGGCCGTCGTCGGCCTCGAAATAGATCATGTGGCCGTTGAGGCTTCGCACCAATTCGGGATGGTCAAGCAGGATGTGGGAACCCTTCGTGCCGCCGATCAGGTGCGATGGAGCGCCGAGCAACGTGTTGACGTGATCGATCCAAGGACCTGCCGCATTGACGACCAGCTTGGGAGCGACGCCGAACTCGCGACCATCGGGCTGCCGGAAGGTCAAACGCCCGTCTGAAACGGCGGCCAGTGTCGCGAAATTCGCCGCGAGGCTCCCCGCATTCGCGTCGAGACCATCACGCACGAGCTCATAGACGAGCCGCTCCGGCCTGCTGATCTTGGCATCGTAATAGATGCCGCCGGCGACGATGGCAGGCGTAATATGCGGCATTTCCTTGCGCGCCTGTTTCTTCAGGATCAGCCGGTGGCGCGGCATGACCTGGTCGCGCGAACCGAAGAAGTCGTAGAGCCGAAGCCCGATCTTGATGAGAACCGCACCACGGCTGCGCGGCGCCGTCTTCGACCCGAAGAGCGTCCGGATCGCTGCCCAGATGCCGCGTGTCCAGGAAAAGACCGGAATGAAGGTCGGCAGCGGCTCGACGCAATGCGGCGCGTTCTTGAGCAGGAGGTTGCGCTCAAGCGTCGACTGCGCAACCAGTCCGAACTCACCCGTTTCCAGATATTTCAGGCCGCCGTGAATGAGCCGCGATGGTGCGGCGCTCGTGCCGGAGGCAAAGTCGGCCTTGTCGACGATCAGGCAATTGACACCCTGTAGCGAGAGGTCGCGGAACAGGCCGGCACCGTTGATGCCCGCCCCGATGATCAAAACGTCGATATCGTTCTCGCCGAGATTCGAGAAGCGCTGCTGCAAATCGGGGGTCATGCTCATCGTCCTCAATCGCCCGCCGCTGCAGGCATTTGTCTTTTCAGTTTGCCGATTGCTCCGGCGCAAGCGCGGCAATCCTAGGCCAAAGGGGGATCATCGCGTCGGCAATGTCGCGGAATACCCGGTAACGCTTTTCATAATCCGCGCTGCGCGCCGCATCCGGCCGGCAAGTTTTCGCGATGGAGGCCGTGTCGCGCGGATCGCTCTGCGGATCGGCAAAGATACCGGCGCCCGAGCCGGCACAAAGCGCAGCACCCCAGGCGGCCGCCTCATCGGTCTCGGTGACCGTGACCGGCATGCCAAGCACATCGGCAAACATCTGCACGACGGCAGGATTGCGCGAGACGCCACCGGCGAGCCGCGCCTGATCGAAGGCAAAGCCGTCGCGAAGCGCGTCGACATGGATGCGATGATTGAAAGCGATGCCCTCAAGCACGGCGCGCAGCATATCGCCGCGGTCGTGCCATCCACCGAGCCCGAAGAAGCCGGCGCTGGCTGCTGCGCCATAAGGCGAGCCGAACAGATAGGGATGGAAGAGCGCCGTCGAGGGGCGCTCGAAGGCGGCGTCGATCTCGGGCGCCAGCAGGGCGTGGATCGAGTTGCCTTGCATCTCGCCATTCATTCGCTCGGCAGCGCAGAGCGTATCCAGAAACCAGTCGTAATTGGCTGTCGAGGCCGGGGAGATCGACATGCTGTTCCAGATGCCGGGCGCAATCCCGTTGCGGCAGAACCAGCGTCGATCGACACGCGGTTCCGACGAAAGCGTCTCGTTGATCGAATAGGTCCCGGCAATGACTGCGACAACGCCCTTGGCATAGCCCCCTGCCCCGAGCGCCGAGGCCGTGACGTCGTGCAGACCGGCAACGACAGGCGTCCCTTCGGCAAGGCCCGTCAGCTGCGCGGCTTCACGGGTCACGCGTCCGACGATCTGGTCGGAGCGCGAGGCCGGCGGCAGGGCGTGGACGAGATCCTGCAATCCAAACAGCCGAAGGGCGTCCTCGCTGTAGTTCTGCGTTTTGACATTGGTGAAGGAGGTGCTCGCTTCGGTGCGGTCCGTACCGATGATCCCGGTCAGGCAGAACCGCAGCCAGTCCTTGCAGCTGCAGAAATGGCCGATGCGCTTATAGCGTTCAGGCTCCATTTCGCGGATCCAGGCAAGCAATGCCGATGGCGCGGAGACGTGCGGGATCTGTCCCGTCAGTTCGATCGCCAGGTCGGCGACATCGCTCTGCGTCCACCGGTCGACGATCGCCCCTGCCCGGCTGTCCAGCGAGAGAATGGCCCGGCCAAGCGGCTTCCGGGCGTGATCGAGCAGGTAGATGCCGTCTCCATGCGCGGTAGCGGCAATGCCCTCTATGTCGCTTGCCGGTCGTCCGCTGAGGGAAATCGCTTCGCGAATGGCATCGGCCGTCGCGTTCCACAATTCATCCATGTCGCGCTCGATATGGCGTGCCCTCGGAATGAACTGCGTGACGCGGCGCCGAGCGACTGCAAGAGGCGTGCCGTCGATATCGAAGATGACTGCCTTGGTGACTGTCAAACCACTATCAATCCCGAGCAGTGTCGGCATTCAGATTTACCTCACGAGGAGCAACGGGTCGGCGCCGTCAGGAGCGCCCTCCGGCGCCCCTGGCGATGACCACGTTGATATCTCTGGACCGCATGCGGTCGATGTGCACCGGCTGGGTCTTGTCGTCGACGATGACCACGTCGAACTCATCCAGTGCTGCGAAACTGTGGAGCGCACGCCGTTCGAACTTGGTATGATCGGCAAGCAGGATGCGTTTTACGGAACAGTCGAACATGGCGCGCTTGGTATCGACTGTTTCAGGAGACTGGTGCAGCACCGTGCCATCGCTGATCGCCGACATCGAGATGAACGCGACATCGGCCCTGAGAGCCTTGATCTCGTTGATGGTCATGCGACCCATGAAGGCATTGCACCAATTGTAATACTGGCCGCCGAGGGCGAGCAGCGTCACGTCGTGCAGGCCCGTCAGCGCATTCATCAGCGTCAGGGAATTGGTGATTGCGGTGACCGGCGCCTTCGACGGCAGATGTGCCGCCATCTGAAGAACCGTGGTCGAGTCATCGAAAAAGATCGCCTGCCCCGGTTCGACGAATTGCATTGCCGCCTCGGCGATCAGCTTCTTTTCGGCCGACTGACGGTTCGAGCGGTAGACGTCGCTGGATTCGATGAGATTGGTCGCCGCCGCCGTGACGATGCCGCGCGTCTTCCTGAAGAGGCCGCGGCTGACGAGTTCATCGACGTCGCGATGAGCCGTCATCAGGCTGATCCCAAAGCGGTCGGTCAGGTCTTCAATCCGCATCGAGCCTTCACCCATCACGGCCTCTGCAATCATGCGGCGGCGCGCGATCTGGCGCGTCTGCCGGCTGTCGCTGGTGAGTTGGTCCAACAGATCGTCGTCCCGGCTGGTCTTCTGTGTCACGGGTCACCCCTGTCGCTGAATTGTGGATCCCAGCTTCGTACAGTGATTGCCGCGCCAAGGCAAAAACGTGAAGAGCAACCGGTGATTGAACCGCCGGCCATCGCTTCCAGCATGAAAGTGAGGGCGCTCTTGCGAGCGCCCTCTTCTGTTTACTGAGCCAGAACGAACGGGCCAGTGTACTTGTCGATGTTGTCCTTGGTAATCAACAGGCAATCAAAGAGCTGCTTCTCGCTCTTGGCACCCGTGTTACCCGTCTTGATCAGATTGTCGGCCTGCTTGACGGCTTCTTCGGAGAAGACGGCAACCGGTTGGAGGACGGTGTATTGGAGTTCGCCCGCCTTGATGGCAGCAACGGCATCCGGCGAACCGTCGAAGCCGCCGACCTTCACATTGGCGAGCTTGCCGGCTTCCTTGAGCGCGGCAATCGCACCAAGCGCCATTTCGTCATTGCCCGAGATGACGCCGACGATATCTGGGTTGGCCTGCAGCATCGACTGCATCTTGTTGTGGCCCTGGGTGCGGTCCCAGTTGGCAACTTCCTTGGCGACCTTCTTCAGATCCGGATACTGCGAAAGGACAGTTTCGTAGCCATTCGACCGCGTTGCAGCATTGTTGTCGGACGGAGCGCCGAAGAGTTCGGCATAGTTGCCCTTGTCGCCGATCGCTTCGACCCATTGCTGCGCACCGAGTGCGGCGCCCTGTGCGTTGTTGGAAACGAGCTGCGCCTTGGCCAGGCCTTCCTGGTTGATTTCGGCGTTGACGAGGATGACCGGGATGCCGGCAGCAACGGCCTTCTTGACCGCTCCGACGGAACCGTCGGCGTTTGCCGGGTCGAGGATAATCGCCACCGACTTGTTGGTGATCGCCGTATCGATCAGGTTGCTTTCGGTATTGGTGTCACCCTTGTGGGCGTTGACCGAGGCCGTGTAGCCGAGCTTCTCGGCGGTTGCCTTGGCAACATTGCCTTCCGTCAGCCAATAGGGATTCGACGGATCGTTGACGATGATCGTCATCATGCCCGCTGCCCAAGCCGAGCTTGCCAGAAGCGGTGCTACGGCCGCGGCGGCCAGAAGTATGCGCATGCCTTTCTTAAACATAGTCTCTCTCCCATTCGTGAGCTTAGTTATTGCCGGGGATCCGGCAGGGCTTTCCGCAATCGGCTTCGTGGATTCCAATCTGCCGTCGTGGATAAGTTTCGGTCTTAGCCGTCAGGACGATTTGACCCGGCGGCCGTATTGGATGCTGTTCATGAGGACGGCGAGAACGATCACAGCGCCGGTAAATACTGTCTGCCAGTAGGCCGAGACGCCGATGATCACGAGGCCGTCCGAAAGGAAGCCGATGACGAAGGCGCCGAGCATGGTGCCGCGAACCGTACCGCGGCCGCCGGTCAGCGCCGCGCCGCCGATGACCACGGCTGCGATTGCCGTCAGTTCGTAGGTTGTGCCTGCCGTCGGACCGGCTGAAGTCAGCTGCGAGGAGAGGACCAGACCGGCGATCGCAGCACAGACGCCCGAAAGCACATAGACGATGATCTTCACACGCTTGACCGGGACACCGGAGAGGTCGGCGGCTCGCTCGTTACCGCCTGAGGCATAGAGCCAGCGGCCGAAGGCGGTGCGGCTCAGCACGATGCCGCAAATGATGGCGAGAACCGCAAGCACGATGACACCGATCGGAATGCCTGCGAGCCGGTTGAAGCCGAGCCAGTCGAAACCGGTATTGCCGAGTTCCGGACGGCCACCGAGATTGTTGTAGGTCAGGCCGTTGGTCATCAAGAGCGCGATACCGCGGGCGACGTAGAGCACGCCGAGCGAGGCGACGAAGGCCGGCACCTTGAGATAGGCGATCAGCACGCCGTTGACCGCACCGACCAGCGCACCGAGCGCACATGTGATGACGACGACGGCCCAGACCGGCGGATAGAGGATGACGCCGAAATAGGTGAGCGTGACGCCGTGCATCAGGAAACCGGCGATGCAGCCTGCAAGCCCCAGTGTCGAGCCGACCGACAGATCGATACCGCCATTGAGGATAACGAGCAGCATGCCGATCGCCAGAATGCCGAAGATCGCGACGTGCGACGCCATGATCAGGAAGTTGTTCAGCGTGAAGTAATAGGGCGACAGGAACGAGAAGACCGCAATGATGACGATCAGCGCGAAGAAGGCCCGGCCCTCCAGGATGAGACGCACGATATTGGTATTGCGCTTCGGCCCGCTGGAAACTGATTTCTTTTCGGTGACGTTCGTGACTGACATAATCAGTGCTCCATAATCCAGGCTAGTGCGCGATCACGGCTTCGCCGGAGGCGGCCATGATCTTTTCCTTGGTGACATCCGAGCCGAACTCGGCCGATATCCTGCCGCGGTGCATGACGATGATGCGGTGTGCGATACTCAGGCATTCATTGACTTCGGACGTCGAATAGATGACCGCCAATCCCTGCTTGGCGCGCTCCGCGAGCAATTTGAAAACTTCCGCCTTGGCGCCGATGTCGATGCCGCGGCTTGGCTCATCAAGCAGGATGACCTTTGGCTGGGTTGCCAGCATCTTGCCGATGACGACCTTCTGCTGGTTGCCGCCGGAGAGCGAGCCGATCGACGCAGCACCGCCATCGGTTTTCACATGCACCCGCCGGATCGCGTCATTGACGAGATCGCGCTCCCGATGGCCGGAGGTGAAAAGCCCTTTGGTGAAGGCGCGGATACTCGCAAGCGACAGATTGGAGCCGACCGTCATCGTCTGGACGAGGCCGTCGCGCTGGCGATCTTCGGGCACGAGCACGAGACCGCTGGCAATGCGCCCGGCGATGCTGAGCCCGCTGACGTCCTGTCCTTCGAGCAGAACCTGTCCGCCACTTGCGCGCAGACGTCCGGCAATGCACTCGAGCAGTTCCGTGCGCCCCGCGCCCATCAGCCCGTAGATGCAGACGATTTCGCCGGCACGCACCTTGAGCGACAGACGATCGACTGCATTATAGGCAGCGCCGGAGGGGCCGGGGACACTGAGGTTTTCGATGGAAAGCGAGAGGTTTCCGAACGGGTGACCTTGCGGCGGGCTGCCAAGGTCGAAATTCTCGCCGACCATGTTGCGGACGATCCATTCGAGATCGATGTCCTTGCGCTCGGCATAGGCCGTCATGTTTCCGTCGCGCAGAACGACGGCGTGATGGGTGATCTGCAGCGCCTCTTCCAGATGATGCGAGATGTAGACGATCGACACGCCACGGCTCGTCAGGTCGTGGATGACCTTGAAGAGCACTTCCACCTCCGTCGCGCTCAGCGCCGAGGTCGGCTCGTCCATGATCAGGATGCGCGAATTGACGGAGAGTGCCCGGGCAATTTCGACAATCTGCTGCTGGCCGAGGCGAAGATCCTCGACCCGCGTCAGCGGATCGATGTCTTCCTCGAGCTCTTCCATCAGCGCCCGGGTCTGACGCTCCTCTTCAGCGAAATCGACGACACCGCCCTTGATGATCTCGCGGCCCATGAAAATATTGTCGCGGACACTGAGATTGGGGGCCAGGCTGAGCTCCTGATGGATGATGGAGATCCCGCACTCGCGCGCATGGGTCGACGAGGTAAAGCTGATCGGTGAGCCGTCGAGAATGATCTCGCCGGAGCTTGGCTGCGCCACACCCGAAAGGATCTTCATCAGGGTCGACTTGCCCGCGCCGTTCTCCCCGAACAGCGTTGTGACCTGGCCGCGATGGATGTCGAAGTTCACTCCCTTGAGGGCGTGAACGCTGCCGTAGGATTTTGCTATGTTGCGGGCAGCGAGGACCACCTCGCCTTTCGCCCCGTTGCTGCGTTGCGGCTGGTTCATTTGAGCTCGACCTTTACCGGCGTGACGAGCCAGTTCTTCGGGTTGATGAGCTTGAAGACGCCGACCACGGTCGCCTGCTTTCCGTCCAGGGCGTCAGCATCCAGGCCCGCGAAAACCGCCTTCTTCATCTCGTTATTGATGGCCGAGCCGGCATCCTGATACTGGATCTGGTTGGTAAACTGGCCGAATTCGATGGTGCCGGTTGCATCGCGGAGGTCCGTGCCGTTGACCGCAGGGCCGGTCTGGACACGGACCACCGTCTCGGGAGGCAACCCATCGATCTTCATTTCGTTGGTGTTCGACTTGCGGGCGCCGAAAACGCCGGTCAGCGTGACGGGGATGACCGGTCCGGTGCTCGTCGCGGTACCGTATTTCTCGGCCGCCGCCTTCTTGTCGGCGGCAATGGCGGCCGCGAGATCGGCGGCGGCAACGGCCCGCTCCTCGACATTCGCCTTGATCTTCGGGAACTGCTCGGCGCCGAAGGTTTCCGGAGAGAATGCCTGCTGGCGGACATCGTTTTCGGAGCCGATCCTGACGACCGTCGTATCGAACGCGATCGCTGCAACGACGATGGCCGTCAACGCCGCGCTGACAAGGAGCGTGCGATTGCTGCTGCTCGGCTTTGATGCTGGATAATCGGGCGATGTACTCATGTCCGTTCGGCCTTTGGGCTTGGAATAGCGAGGTGAAGAAGGCTAGCGCGATGATGACCGCAGACGGGCTGAAGCACTGCGTCGCACTGGAACGGAAGCCGGCGGGCCGCCCGCAAGAGCGCAACTCTGGACGAAAATTCGCATCGGAAGCCTCCTCAACAAGACCGGCGATTGTCTCCTCCAACCGCCTTGGCCTGCAATTCTCCATCAGGAAGGGACTTCCGTGATAGAAGTATGTTATTTATGCCGTAGATGATGTTATATATTTTATAAGCTGTCAACGGCACTTTCGTGGCAACTTGACTGAAATGCACGACCTCACATCTTGTTCATCACGCTGCGGTGCAGCAAAAAGCGGCGGCAAATGCAGACACTTTCACATCTGTCATTCAGCCCACAATTTCGCCATCCACATGTTTTTTAACTATTATCTCACAGCTACAGCATTGCGCGCTCTGCCGCTTTTGACGCCACCTGCCGATAGCGCGGCGGCGGGGAAGCAAACTCCCTACTCCTCTATTTTAGATGAAAAAAATTACACCGCTAGAAAAATCTTACTAGCATTATGGTATCTTTATGTTATCTTTTCGAGCGAGCTTAGGAAGGTTTCTGCGGCGCGCCGATCCTGGGATTTGCCGAAGTGGCCGCGCTTGCCGTTGCTCGTGAAAGAACCGAAGTTGGCAGCCGCATGCATCATCGCAGAGAGTTAGGGATCGGGAGGATTTCAGATGAATTTGATGCGCGTATGGCCCGCCGCGGCGCTTGCGGTGGTGGCGAGATAGGCCTGCAATGACATCGACCGAGAAGATTATCATTGGGATAGATGCCGGCACCTCGGTCATCAAGGCTGTCGCCTTCGATCTGTCCGGCCGCCAGATCGCCACTGCCTCCGTGCGCAATAGATACGCCACCGGAGACGATGGCTCGGCAACGCAGTCGCTGGATCAGACCTGGCTCGATTGCGCCAGCGCGTTGCGTGGCCTCGGCGAAAGAGTCCCTGATCTTGCATCCCGCACCGCAGCTATCGCCGTCACCGGACAGGGCGACGGAACCTGGCTCGTCGGCCGCGGCAATCGGCCGGTCGCCGACGCCTGGCTGTGGCTCGATGCGCGCGCCGCGCCGACAGTGACGTCGCTCGCCGGCGGAACGCAGAACCGTGCCCGCTTCGAGGCAACAGGCACCGGGCTCAACACTTGCCAGCAGGGCGCGCAACTTGCCCATATGGACCGCTTCACGCCGGATCTTCTCGATCGGGCGGAGACGGCGCTGCACTGCAAGGACTGGCTCTATCTCAACCTTACAGGCGTGCGGGCAACCGATCCATCGGAGGCGAGTTTCACCTTCGGCAATTTCAGAACGCGCCAGTATGATGCAGTCGTGATCGACGCGCTCGGCCTTGACCATAGACGCAGGCTCCTGCCCGAAATCATCGACGGCAGCGAGATCAGCCACCCACTGACATCGCAGGCGGCGAAGGCCTGTGGGCTTCTTGCCGGAACGGCGGTCTGCCTCGGCTATGTCGACATGGTGATGACGGCGCTTGGTGCAGGCGTGCGCAGCGGCGCTCACAACGCCGCCTGCTCGACGATCGGCTCGACCGGCGTGCACTTGCGCGCCAAGTCCGTTGCCGATGTTCAGCTCAATCGTGAAGGGACCGGCTATGTGATCGCCCTGCCTATCCCCGGCATCGTCACCCAGGTCCAGACGAATATGGGCGCCACGATCAACGTCGACTGGATCCTCGACGTCGCCGCCTATCTGATGGCCGAGGCAGGAAAGCCTGCTTCGCATGCAGACCTCATTGCGCGCATCGACGGCTGGTTTGCAGAAAGCCGGCCGGGGTCGGTGCTTTACCATCCCTACATTTCCGAAGCGGGCGAACGTGGGCCTTTCGTCAACGCCAATGCGCGCGCGGGCTTCACCGGGCTTTCGATGCGTCACGGCTTCCCCGACCTGCTGCGCAGCGTGGTCGAAGGGTTGGGGCTTGCCACCCGCGACTGCTACTCGGCGATGGGCGCGATGCCCGAAGAGCTGCGGGTCACCGGCGGGGCAACACGCTCCGTCGCCCTTCGCCGCTCACTTTCGGCCGCCGTCAACGCACCGATCCGCCAGTCGCGCCGCGAGGAGACCGGGGCGGCCGGCGTGGCGATGATGGCCGCGGTGGCTGTCGGCGTCTATTCCAGCATGGACGATTGCATTGCCGACTGGGTGACGCCGCTGCTCGGCGATCCGGAGATACCGGATGCCAGCGAGGCCCACAGGTTCGACCGGCTTTTTTCTGCCTACACCGATGTACGCCAGGCAATGGCGCCCGCCTGGGACAAGCTTGCCGAAGCCGCAACGACGTCGCCGCTGGGCGCGTAATTCTGATGCAGCAGGCATTGAAGGAGCATGACATGACCGAACCCGAACTCCTGGATCTCTTCGTCATCGGCGGAGGCATCAACGGTGCGGGGATAGCACGCGATGCCGCTGGTCGCGGCCTGAAGGTCGTGCTGTGCGAAAAGGACGATCTGGCACAGGGAACCTCGTCTCGCTCGGGCAAGCTGGTGCATGGCGGTCTGCGTTACCTCGAATATTACGAATTCCGCTTGGTGCGTGAGGCGCTGATCGAGCGTGAAGTGCTGCTCAATGCCGCGCCCCATATCATCTGGCCGATGCGCTTTGTCCTGCCGCACAGCCCAGAGGATCGCCCCGCATGGCTCGTGCGGCTCGGCCTCTTCCTCTATGATCATCTCGGCGGCCGCAAGAAGCTGCCCGGGACCCGCACGCTCAACCTGCTCCGCGACCCCGAGGGCACGCCGATCCTCGATCAATACACACGCGGCTTTGAATATTCCGATTGCTGGGTCGACGACGCCCGCCTCGTGACCTTGAATGCGGTGAGCGCAGCGGAAAACGGCGCTCTGGTGCTGATCCGCTCGCCGGCCGTTTCGGCCCGTCGCGAGAACGGCGGTTGGACTGTGGTCACGAAAAGCAACGCCACGGGAGAGACGCGAACCTTCCGTGCCAAATGTCTGGTGAACTGCGCCGGCCCCTGGGTGATGGACATCATCAATCGCGTCGCCGGATCGAACTCCGGCCGCAACGTCCGGCTCGTCAAGGGCAGCCACATCATCGTGCCGAAGTTCTGGCCGGGCGCCAATGCCTATCTGGTCCAGAACCACGACAAACGCGTCATTTTCATCAATCCCTACGAGGGTGACAAGGCGCTGATCGGGACGACCGATATCGCTTACGAAGGCCGGGCCGAGGATGTCGCCGCCGACGAGACGGAGATCGAGTATCTACTCCAGGCGGTCAATCGCTACTTCAAGGAAAAGCTGCGTCGCCACGATGTGCTGCACAGCTTCTCCGGCGTGCGCCCGCTGTTTGACGATGGTAAGGGCAATCCGTCCGCTGTTACCCGCGACTATGTCTTCGATCTCGACGAGACAGGCGGCGCTCCGCTGCTCAACGTCTTCGGCGGCAAGATCACCACGTTCCGCGAGCTCGCCGAACGCGGCATGCAGCGTCTCAAGCATATTTTCCCGAATATGGGAGGCGACTGGACTGAGAAAGCGCCACTGCCCGGCGGCGAAATTCCGAATGCCGACTACGAGAGCTTCGCCAACAGCCTGCGCGATATCTATCCCTGGATGCCGCGCAAACTCGTGCATCACTACGGCCGTCTCTACGGCGCTCGCGCCAGGAACGTGGTTGCCGGCGCGACAAGCATGGAAGGGCTCGGGCGGCATTTCGGCGGACAGCTCTATGAGGCCGAGGCCCGCTATCTCGTCGCAACGGAATGGGCCGAAACGGCGGACGACATCCTCTATCGCCGCACCAAACACTACCTCCATCTGAACGAAGCGGAACGCGCGGCCTTTGGCGAGTGGTTTGCTTCCACCCGCCTTGCCGCCGCCTGAAGGATGCCGCCATGCCGCTGACCCTTTCGCTCAATACCAATCCGCTGGTGAACCGCTTCGCCGACCCAGACGATCTGATCGACACGGTTGCGCGCGACCTGCGGATCCGCGACATTCAACTGACCCACGAGTTCATCAATCCGAGCTGGCAGGCACCCGTCATCCGCCGCCTGACGCGCACGATGAGCGCTGCGCTGAAACGCACCGGCGTACGGGTCACCTCGGGCATGACAGGCCCCTATGGGCGCCTCAACCATTTTGGACATCCGGATGCCGATGTGCGCCGCTACTACCTCGACTGGTTCAAGACCTTTGCCGACATCACCGCCGATCTCGGCGGCCACTCGGTCGGAACGCAATTTGCGATCTTCACATACAAGGACTTCGACGATCCGGCCAGACGCGAGGAACTGATCAAGATCGCCATCGATTGTTGGGCCGATGTCGCCGAGCACGCGCGTGCCGCAGGCCTCTCCTACATGTTCTGGGAACCGATGAGCATCGGCCGCGAGTTCGGCGAGACGATCGGCGCCTGCCTGTCGCTGCAGGAGCGGCTGACATCGGCCGGAATGGCCATCCCGATGTGGATGATGGCGGATATCGATCATGGCGACATAACCTCCGCCAATCCCGACGACTACGACCCCTATGCCTGGGCGCGTGCCGTCCCGCCGATATCGCCGATCATCCACATTAAACAGAGCCTGATGGACAAGGGCGGGCACCGGCCCTTTACCGCCGAATTTAACGCCAAGGGCCGCATCCAGCCGGCACCTCTGCTCCAGGCGCTGGCCGAAGGTGGGGCGAAGGACAATGAAATTTGCCTGGAACTCTCCTTCAAGGAACGCGAGCCGAACGATCGCCAGGTCATCCCGCAGATTGCCGAAAGCGTCGCCTTCTGGGCGCCGCATATCGACACCGGCATCGCCGACTTGAACATCTGAGGCGGAGATCTTTAAAAGGCAGCACTGCGATACGGCGGAATCGCCGCATGACCTTCGAAAAGGAGCCGTGATGACGGACGCCGATGATACGCTTGCCGTGCGTGCTGCCTGGCTTCACTATGCCGGTGGCCTGACGCAGTCCGACGTTGCGCGCCGCCTCGGCGTGCCGTCGGTAAAGGCCCATCGACTGATCGCCAGAGCGGTCGCCGATGGTGTCGTCAAAGTTACCATCGACGGGGATATCGTCGAATGCGTCGAGCTGGAGATGCGGCTTTCGGAACGGTTCGGGCTTCAATATTGCGAGGTCGCACCCGATCTCGGCGAGGAAGGCTTGCCGCTGCGCGCACTCGGCCATGCAGGCGCCGGCTATCTCAAGCGCGAGATCGAGCGCGGCGACAATACGGTGATCGGCCTTGGTCATGGCCGCACGCTTTCCGCCGCCGTGCAATATATGCCGAGGGTGAGCGCGAAGAACCTGCGCTTCGTCTCGTTGCTTGGCGGGCTGACACGAAACTACGGCGCCAATCCCTATGACGTGATGCATCGCATCGCCGAAAAGACCGGCGCCCATGCCTATGTCATGCCGGTTCCCTTTTTTGCCAATACCGGCGAGGACCGCGAAGTGCTGAAGGCGCAGCGTGCCGTCAAGGAGGTCTTCGATCTTGCCAATAATGCCGACCTCAAGCTCGTCGGCCTGGGAACTGTCGATGCCGAGGCGCAGCTGGTTTTGTCCGGCATGGTCGAACCGGGTGAAATCGACGACATTGCTGCCGCAGGCGGCGTCGGCGAAATCCTCGGACATTTTTTCGACGCCGACGGCCATATCCTCGAGACCGCGCTGACGGCGCGCACGCTCTCTGCATCTTTTCCCAAAACCAAGAAAGAGCGGCTCGTGGCGCTGGCGGGCGGACAGTCGAAAGTGGCGGCCATCCGGGCAATTCTGAATAGCCGTCGCCTTTTCGGGCTGATCACCGACGAACGAACCGCGCAGTCGCTGCTGAAGTAGCTACGGAAACACAACAATATTTGATCGCAAAATAACATAATAAATGTTGATTATCACGCATACTCCGTTATCTTAACATCAAACGAGGGTGGAGATCGGGATGAGGCGGGAAGAGCGGCAGCAGTTGATCGTCAACCTGCTCGTCGAAAACAAGACCGTCGATCTCGACGACCTTGCCGATCGCTTCACCGTGTCAAAGATGACGATCCATCGCGATCTCGACGATCTCGAGCAGGCCGGCGTCCTGCGCAAGGTTCGCGGCGGCGCGACCATTGACGCCGGAACGCAGTTCGAAAGCGACTTCCGCATTCGCGAACGCCAGGGCAACGAGGCCAAGCTGGCTATGGCCGAGACCGCGCTGGAACTGGTCGAGCCGGGTATGACGGTGATGGTAAACGACGGCTCGATGGCGGCCGTGCTCGGCGAAATGCTGCTGCAGAAGCGGCCGTTGACCTTGATCACCAACAACGCGGCGATCATGGAGCGGCTGAAAGGCGAAACCGGCATCACGCTGATCGCGCTCGGCGGGATCTACTCGGCCAAATTCAACGCCTATCTCGGCGTCGTCACCGAGGAGGCACTGTCGCGCCTGAGAGCCGACATCGCCTTCATTTCGACGCCCGCCGTCAGCGGCGGGCTCGCCTATCACATGGACGATAACGTCGTGCGCGCCAAACGGGCGATGATCGCGTCGTCGACCAGGACCTGCCTTCTGGTCAACCATCAGCGCATCGGCCACACTGCCCTGCATGTCATGGCGGACCTGGCCGATTTCGACGCTGTTATCACCGACAGCGCACCGAATGCCGCTGTCCTCGAGGAATTCGAGCAGGCGGGCATTACGCTCACCATCGCATCAACGCAGGATCCGACATGACCGAAAAGCCGCGCTTCTGGATTGGCACCAGCTGGAAGATGAATAAGACGCTTGCTGAAGCCGAGCATTTCGCCCGCGGCCTCGAAGCTGCCGATGCCGCGCGTGACCCGCGTATCCAGCGCTTTGTGATTCCGCCCTTCACAGCGGTGCGCGAGGTCAAGTCGCTGCTTGCCAAGACCTCGGTGAAGGTCGGCGCCCAGAACATGCATTGGGCCAATCAGGGTGCCTGGACCGGCGAAGTCTCGCCGGTGATGCTGAAGGACTGCAATCTTGATCTCGTCGAGCTCGGTCATTCCGAACGGCGCGAACATTTTGCAGAGACCGACGAGACAGTGGGTCTGAAGACCGAAGCAGCCGTTCGCCACTGCCTAATTCCGCTGATCTGCATTGGCGAGACGCTTTCCGACCGCGAAAGCGGAAAGGCCGCCGATATCCTCGCGATCCAGGTGCGCGGGGCGCTTTCGAAACTTTCCGGCGCCCAGAAAAGCGCCGAAATCCTGCTCGCCTACGAGCCGGTCTGGGCGATCGGCGAGAAGGGCATCCCGGCGACCGCGGAATATGCGGATGCACGCCAGTCTGAAATCATAGCCGTCGCCGAAACTGTGCTGGGCCGGAAGATCCCCTGCCTTTATGGGGGGTCGGTCAACCCGCAGAACTGCGAAGAACTGATCTCGAGCCCGCATATCGACGGGCTCTTCATTGGCCGTTCGGCCTGGAATGTCGAAGGTTACCTCGACATCCTGGCCAGATGTGCCGCCAAACTCTGAGGAGAAAGACAATGAAACTTGCCATTGCAGGAGACAGCGCCGGCGAAGGCCTCGCCAAGGTTCTGGCCGACCATCTGAAGGACCGCTTCGACGTCTACGAAGTCTCGCGTACCAGCGCCGGCGCTGATCCTTTCTATGCCAACCTCTCGGATCGCGTTGCCTCAGGCGTCATCGACGGCACCTACGACAAGGCGATCCTCGTTTGCGGCACCGGCATCGGCGTCTGCATCTCGGCCAACAAGGTTCCGGGCATCCGTGCTGCCCTGACGCACGACACCTATTCTGCCGAGCGTGCAGCACTTTCCAACAATGCGCAGATCATCACCATGGGAGCCCGCGTCATCGGAACCGAGCTTGCAAAGTCGATCGCTGACGCATTTCTTGCCCAGACCTTCGACGAGAACGGCCGCTCTGCCGGTAACGTCAAGGCCATGGATGATCTCGACGCAAAGTACAGCGCCCGCTGATCCTGCCGCGACCAAGAAACGGCTTGTCGGCGGCAGGACGACCCGCATCGGCTGTCTGGCCGAAGAGACCGATGCGGGAGATCGATGCGGTTGGCGATCTCGTCAATGTTTGAGGTTGCAATCGCCTCGGTCGCCCTCGCCGGCCTTTGCTTTCGTCTTGGCCGTTTGGCGGCGATCGGCAGCTAGCGAGCGACCGACGTCATCACTCTCCTTAAACTGTCCCTGCTTATTACGGCGGACATAGCGTTTGTCGGTGCCGGTATCGATCAGTTCGCGCTTGGTCATGTCATCTATTCCTGTGGTTGCCGTCTTCTTGCGACGCACGCCGTGACAAAAAGATGCATCGAATCAAGAACATCTCCGGACTCGGAATACGGGAGGCTGTCGTACGTTAAGTCATTGAAATTAGATTCGTTTCGCGGCGGAACAATCAGCCGGGTGATTGAGTTGACTCGCGTTGGTTGTGTGAGGGAGTCGCGCAGATGGTTGCCCCGCGGGCGAATTGGAAAGGCTACATCAAGTTTGGAGAAGTTGCGTTTCCCGTCGCGCTCTACACGGCCGCATCCTCGTCCGAACGGATCGCGTTCAACACCCTTAACCGAAAGACTGGCAATCGGGTTCGGCGTGAGTTCGTCGACAGCGAAACCGGCGATCCCGTCGAGCGCGAGGATCAGGTCAAAGGTTTCGAGATCGAGGACGGGCGATATGTCGTCCTTGAACCCGACGAAGTCGCGGCCGCGATTCCGAACAGCGATAAGACACTTACCGTCGAGGCGTTCATTCCCTGCGATGAAGTGGATGATGTCTATTTCGACAAGCCCTACTACCTTGCTCCCGACAAATTAGGCGGAGACGCCTATAAGCTGCTGCGCGACGGCATGAAAAAGGCCAAGGTTGCTGCAATTGCTCGTACGGTCTTGTTCCGGCGTCTGCGTACCGTTCTCATTCGGCCGCACGGCAACGGTTTGGTCGGCTCCACCTTGAACTATGACTATGAGGTCCGTTCGTCGCAGAAGGCTTTCGAGGAAATGCCGGACCTGAAGATCGAAGGCGAGATGCTGGAACTTGCCAAGCACATCATCAATACCAAGAAAGGTGAATTTGATCCGAAGCAGTTCGATGATCGCTATGAGGAGGCCGTCGCCGAGCTGGTGAAGGCCAAGATAGAGGGCCGTACGCTGCCGAAGAAGAAGGCGCCTCCCGCATCAAAGCCGAGCGACTTGCTTCAGGCGCTGCGTGAAAGTGCCGGAGTGCCCGCGCCCGCCAAGAACAAGCGCACCGCAGCTAACGCAAATGCCGGAAAAGCGCGCCAGAAGGCAGCGCGTGCTACATCGGCGAAGTCGCGTGGCACCGGCGCCGCTCAACACCGCCGCGCCAGCTGATCGGAGGATGCAATGGCCCTTCGTCCCCACTGGAAAGGCTATCTCAAGCTCTCGCTTGTCACCTGCCCCGTGCAGATGATGCCCGCGACCTCGGAAAACGAGAAGGTCCGCTTCCACACCTTGAACCGAGAGACGCAGAACCGCGTCGTCAGCCATTATGTGGATTCCGTCACCGGCAAGGAGGTGAAGGATGAGGACGAGGTCAAGGGTTATCAACGCGGCGAGAACGAGTATGTCATTCTGGAAGACGAGGAACTCGAAAGTATCGCGCTCGACAGTACCAAAACAATCGACATCGAAGTTTTCGCACCGCGCGACGGCGTCGACTGGATTTGGCTCGATACGCCCTACTATCTTTCTCCGGACGATCCGGTCGGCCAGGAGGCGTTTTCAGTCATTCGCGACGCCATGGCCGCCGAGAATATGGTCGGCATATCGAGACTGGTGATCTCGAGACGGGAACGCGCCGTCATGTTGGAGCCACGCGGCATGGGCATCGTACTTTGGACGCTGCGTTATGGGGATGAGGTGCGCGATGCAGAGACCTATTTCGAGAGAGTCGATGACCAGCCTGCCGACAGCGAAATGATGCCGCTTGTCCAGCAGCTCATCAAAAAGCAGACGCAGCACTGGAGCCCGAAGATGGTTTCCGATCCGGTTCAGGACAAACTCCTCGACATCATCGACGCGAAGAAGAAGCAGATGAAAAAGCCGAGCAGGACAGCGTCCAAGTCCAAGGAAAAACAAGAGCCGGCACCAAGCAATGTCATCAACATCATGGATGCCCTGCGCAAGTCGGTCGAAGCGGAAAACCGCCCGGGGAGGCGCTAGACCTGATCATGACGCGCCCGCGCCGCCCAATTCTGCCCTTGCTCGACGAATCTCACTCAACGCTGCACTCTCGTCCGATCCGCAAGCGCGATCCTGACCAGCCCAGTCTGCCCTTCGATCCAATGCCGTCGCGCATTGAGCCGTGCCTCGCACTGCTGAAGCCGACTGTGCCCGTGGGGCCGGATTGGCTCTATGAGGTGAAATTGGATGGCTATCGATTGGCAATCCATATTGAACCGAAGGGCGTGCGAGTCATTACTCGCGGCGGCCATGACTGGACCCATCGCTTCCCCGCCATCGCTGCGGCAGCAAAAGAGCTTGGGGTGACGACCGCCATTCTCGATGGCGAGGCCGTTGTACTCGATGATCACGGCCGATCGGATTTTGGCGCCCTGCAACGTTCTCTCGGCGGGCGGGGCGGCAAGCGGGTGTCGACCGAGTCAATCCTCGTTGCCTTCGACCTTCTCTATCTCGATGGACACGATCTGACCGGCACCGAGCTTGACGTACGCCGGCACCTGCTTGAAGACCTGATACCGGAAGGCGATGATCAGACGATCCGCATCTCCGAAGAGATAGAGCTGCCGGCCGAAGACCTCCTCGAGCACGCCTGCCATCGTCATCTGGAAGGCATCGTTGCCAAGCACCGCGACCGGCCCTACCGCAGCGGTCGCACGGGCGATTGGCTGAAAATCAAATGCGTCCAGAGCGAGAGCTTCATGATCGTCGGTTATGAGCAGTCGGCATCCGCCCGCGGCGGCATCGGCAGGCTGCTGCTGGCCGGCAGACAAGGGCTCGACTGGATTTACGTTGGGTCGGTCGGAACCGGTTTCGGTGCCAGAGATGCTGAATACCTGAAAAAGACGTTGGACCGGTTGAAGACGAGCCGGCCTGCCGTTCCCCTGAAGGGCAAGCGTCTTGTCCTCGTGCAGCCGACGCTGATCGCCGAGATCGAGTTTCGCGGCTGGACGGATGACGGCAATCTCCGCCATGCCTCCTACAAGGGGCTGCGCGAGGTTCAGGACAACGCCGCCGTCTTCGATATGAGCTAAAATCATCCTTGCTCTAAGGTCAAAACGCCGATCAGAGGTTCTCGAGAAGAAGCCCAAAACTGGGCCGCCATTCGAATATATCGACGCTCGCGTAAATGCCGGAGCGGACGAAGGGGTCTCCTGCGCTGAACGCCCCGAACTCGGCGAGCGTTTCGACTTGCGCGATCACGATTGCGGTGGAACCCTTGCCCTCCGACGGCGGTGCAGAAGGTCCGGACAGCAGGATGCGGATCGGCGCGCCATGCAGATAGGCCTTGTGCTCATCGAGCAATCGCGAGCGTTCGGCAGCCTTGCAGGGGTCGGATACCGCGTAGCGGGCGACGATCATTGTCTATTCTCCACCGGCGTCAGCACGAAGTCGAAATCGGAGCGCCAGACCGTCGGGTGATCGACACGCTCGAAAGGCGCGACCAGGCTGTTTTTAACGCCAAACACCGTATCGGATTCCAGATAAGGATCGTCGCCGACAAACGTGTGGGTGACGAGCTTCTGATAACCTGAAGCCGTAATCAGGTAATGGGTATGGGCTGGACGGTAGGGATGGCGGCCGAGGGACGCCAACATCTGGCCGACCGGGCCGTCATCCGGGATCGGATAGGAAACCGGCTTTATGCCAACGAAGCTATAGACGCCATCTGCGCCGGTGACGAAAATGCCACGGTTGTTCCACTTCGGCTGGATATCCGGCTGCTGGACGTCGTAGAAGCCATCGGAATTATCCGACCATACATCGATCCGGGCTCCCTCGACCGGATTGCCGTCAAGATCCAGCACCCGGCCGATGAAGAGACAACTCTCGCCCTTGCCGTCGAGCGAGATCTTTTCACCCATCTGCCGTACGGGCGCCCCTTCGACATGGAATGGTCCAAACACCGTATTTTCCGTGGCGCCTGGCGGATGCCGATTGTTGATCGCATCCACCAACATCGACAAACCCAACGTATCGCTGAGCAGGATGAACTCCTGTCGCTCATCATGACAGAGATGGCCGGTACGGGTCAGGAAGTGTATTGCCAGCTCCCATTCCTCCTGGGTCAGGCTGATATCCTTGGCAAAGGCATGCAGGTGCTTGACGAGCGACTCCATGACTTCGGCAAGGCGCGGATCAACGCCCTGCCCCATCCGCGAGTTGACGGCTTCCACGGATCTCTCTTCGGTGAAATATTCAGTCACGTCGCCATCCTCCTAAAGCATTAACGCGGCCGCGCGCCCTCCCAGGCGCTCTGCAACAAAGCCCGGATCGCTTTCCGTTCGATCGGGCGCGGGTTCCAGTAGGGATTCCGGGCGGCGAGTTCCGCCGCATGATCCAGATCGGCTTCCTTCATACCCAGATCCCGCAGCGCCATGGGCGCGCCGATCGAAGCGGCAAAATCATAAAGACCGCCGCCCAGCGAGCCGCCAAAAAGATCGGCAGCGGGCTTTAGCGCATCCGTCGCGGCTGCGGCATTGTAGGCAGAAGAATGGGGAAGAATGACCGCATGGGTTTCGGCATGCGGCAGGTCGAAGCTACCGCCCAGCGTATGGCAAAGCTTGTGATGCAGGGCCATGCCAACCGCTCCGAGCACCGTGCCGCACAGCCAGGAACCGTACAGCGCTTCGCTTCGCGGCTCGATGTCCCCAGGTGCATTGACGATTTGAGGCAAAGCCTGCTTCAGCGCGCGCAAGCCCTCGACCGCCATCATCGACGAAATGGGGTTGCGATCCTGCGCGTAGAGACCTTCGACCGCATGCGCCATCGCATTGAGCCCGCTGCTGACGCTGATGTTGACCGGCAATCCCAGTGTCAATTCAGGATCGTAGATCACCACTTCAGGCAGGATGCCGGCCCCGCGGACCGTCGTCTTCTGCCCGTTCTCTGTCTGACCGAGGATTGGTGTTACCTCCGACCCCGCATAGGTCGTCGCCACCACGATTTGCAGCGCGTCGTTGCGATAGGCGATTGCCTTGCCGAGACCGATCGTCGATCCGCCGCCGATCGCGACGACGCAATCGGCACCGGCTGCGTTATAGGCCGCCATCGCGCGCTCGGTCACATCGACCGGCGTATGCATCGTCGCATCGTGGAATAGTCCAGCCGCAAGCGGGCCGAGGGAAGCGGCGATCCGTTCAGCCTCCGCTTTCTGGTGCGGGGTCGAAAGGATCAGGGCGCGTTTGCCGCCCTGCCCTGCAATCGCCTCGGCGAGACGGTTCAACGAGCCGCTCCCGAATATCACCTGGGCCGCGCTGGCCGTGTATCTGAAAGGTACAACCATGCTATCGATCGAGTTTGAAGAGTGAAACCGCGTTGGTGCGACCGATCTTCAGACGGTCGGCTTCGGAGATGGTCGTGCTGTCGAACCAGTTTGCAGCATGGTCGACGTTCTCGAATGGCCAATCTGTCGAGAACAGAATTCGGTCCGCGCCGATTTCCAGCATAGCATCGATAAGCGATTGGGTGCGGAAGTTCCCCGACGTCGTGATGTAGAAATTTTCGTTGAAATAATCAGCAATCGGGCGTTTGGCCGGATAGCTCTTTTCCACCTTGACCCACGCATTCCGGTTGTCGATGCGCCACATCATGTATGGCAGTCCCTCGCCCATGTGGCCAACGATGATCCGCAAGGCCGGATGTTCATCAAACAGGCCGGACCCCATCAGGCGCAGCGCATGAACAGCGGTCTCCTGCGCGAACGCCCAGGTCGGCCCCATCAGCCAGGAATGGCCGGCATAGATCCGGCTATCCTGCGGCAGCGGGTTGCGCGGATGCAGATAGAAAGGAACGTTGAGCTTTTCGACTTCGGCCCAGAACGGGCGGTATTGCGGCAGGTCGTAGTAGAGCGGCGTCGTTCCGTCGCCTTCCTGCGAGAAGCCATTGACTAGCGCGCCGACAAAACCCAGCGTCGTCATGCAGCGCTGCAATTCCTGCGCTGCGGCATCCGGATCCTGCAGGGGCAATGCTGCAAATCCCAGAAAACGGTTCGGGTTCTTGACGCATTGCTCCGCCAGGAAGTCGTTGGCGCGTCGGGAAATCTCCAGCGCCTTTGCCTTGTCCGGGATCGCCTGCACGGCCGGAGCGTTCAGCGACAGGATCATCTTCTCGATGCCGTGGGCATCCATCAGCCGCAAACGCTTTTCCTGGATATCTAGGAGACGGGCGGATAGTTCCGTCCAGTAGTCGCCCGGCACGAATCCGGCAGAATCCTGCAGCGTCTCGGGAATGGCGAAATGTTCTTCAAGCGCGATCTTGCCTTGCACGATATGTTCTCTTTCCTGTCTTAAATCGAAATGCTGAGGATGGCGGATCAGAATTGTCCCTTGGGCGGAAGACCGAGCAGTTGCTGGCCGGCCATGGTGCCGACGGCATCCCAGTTCATGGAAATGTGGCGCCCGACGGCATTTGCATCGCGCCACGCCCGCTGGACGGGGTTGGACATCTGGAGGCCGAGGCCGCCTGTCGATGCATTGAGTGCTTCGACCGCCCGAAGGGCCAGGCTGACCGCAAAGGACTGGCTGCGGCGGGCAAGAATCCGATCTTCCTCGGTGATCTCGCCGGTGCCATCCTCGCGGGCCTGGGCCAGTTGCTGCGCCCGGGCAATATCGCGCAGAATGATTTCGCGGGCGGCATCCACCGATGCGGAGGCTTCCGCCACGCGAAGCTGGATCGTCGGAAACTCCGCGATCTTGTTGTTGCCACCGGCCACTGCACCACGTGTCACACGGGTCCCGATCTGGTCGATATAGCTATCCAGTGCGCCCTTGGCCGCACCGACGGCGGCGCTGCCGAGGCAGAACGGAACTCCCATGAGGAGCGGAATGTTGAAAAGCCCGATACCCTTGTAGCCACGTCCGCCCGGCGTTCTGCCGGAGGTCGCATCCGGAAAGCTCAATATGCGGTATTCGGGAACGAAGACATCCTTAAGGATCAGGCTTTTTGAGCCGGTGCCTGCGAGGCCGACGACGTCCCAGGTCTCGGCGATGGTATAGTCGCTGGCGGGAACCAGAAGAAACGCCGGTACAGGACGCTCCCCCTCGCCGTTTGGCGGAATGATCGCCGCACAGAGCGCCCATTGGGCATTTTCGCATCCGCTCGCAAAGGCCCAATCGCCGGATAGCCGGAAACCACCCTCGACGCGTTCCGCCATGCGGACCGGCGCGTAGGAACCGCAGAGCAGCGCATCCGGATTGCTGCCCCACACGTCCTGCTGAACCCTTTCATCGAACATGGCAAGCAGCCATTGATGCGCGGAAAGGAGGCCGGCAACCCAGCCGGTGGAGGCGCAGGCCGACGATAGCTCGATATTTGCATCGACAAGCTCGGCAAAGGATCCTTCGTCGCCGCCGAAACGGGCCGGCTTGACGACATCGAAATAGCCGGCGGAGCGCAGCAGATCGATAGAGCGGACCGGCACACGGCCGGATTTTTCCGTATCGCGCGCGCCGGCACGGATTTCGTCCAGCACCGGGGCGATGCGATCTGCAAGACATGCGGTCTTGACCCGCGCCGAGGCGGGAAACAGGGCGGCTGTATTGTTCATGGGACTACCTTCAGTTCTGGGATGCAGGAAGCGCGTGCTGCGGCGCGCAATATTTCGAATTTTCGTACATCAGCGCGATCGTGTTTTCGGAATGGCGTGTATCCACCACCTGCCCGATGAAGATCGTGTGCGTTCCATAGGGAACTGCGCCCATGCGGCGGCAGACAACCGAGGCATGAGCGGTGTTCAGCACCATCATGCCGCGCTCATGGCGAACCCAATCGGCAGCGTCGAACCGACGCTCAGGCGCGATCTTGCCGCTGAAACCTTCCGATACGGCTGCCTGCCTGTCGGTCAGAATGCTGACTGCGAATTCCGGCACCTCAAGCAGCATGTCATGCAGGTAGGTGCGATTGTTCAGGCAGATGATGAGAGATGGCGGATCCATCGAAAGTGATGTGACGGCGGTCGCCGTCATTCCATGATCCGCGCCGTTGCGACAAGCAGAAATGACTGTCACCGTCGCCGGGAAACGGCGCATGGTCGATCGAAACGCATCGCTGATCGGTGCGGGGTCCGGCGCTATGCCGAGGGCAGCAGTGGCAGACATGATTTCCTCCCGTGTCTCCTCGGCATCTAGATTATTGCATTTGCAACTATTGTCAATGCAAGTTTATAAATTGAGCGGGAAAATGCTGGCCTTACTCGACCTTTCTCGACGGCTGAAAGCCAATCGTGTTGTCTTTCCGGTCATTTAGGTGCATGTCGGAGAGAGCCCTCAGCAAGCGAAATCCCGCCAGCAGACAGAGACATGTACAAACTTACCGATTCCGTTCCTTATCTTCTCAATCGCGCCGGCGTGCGGATAGCCGAGGTATTCGCGCAGAGAATCGCCGAAGACAATCTCAGCGTGGCGATGTACCGCGTTCTGGCCATGCTCAAGGAGCGCCGGGAGAGCACCCTTGGAGATCTCGCCGACGTCGTCTCCGTCGAGATTTCGACGCTGTCGCGCCTCGTCGGCACACTGACCAAGCGGAAGCTGGTGTCGAGAACACGTCCGGAAGATAATGGCCGTATCGTCATCGTAAGGCTGACCCCGCAGGGCGAGGCGCTGACCGAAAGGCTCATGCCGCTTGCCGTCGAGCTTGAACGCACCGCGGTTCAGGACATGTCGGACGAGGAGGTCGCAGCACTGAAGAAGGCGCTGCGCCGCATGCACAGCAACCTGCCGGCAATGTCCGGAAAGGGAAAAGTTGCGAGCTGAAAAGTTTGCAGTTGCAAATATTTTATTCGCAAGTATTTAATAGCGTGTCATCGTTGTCTTGACATAGCCCGTTTGCGGGTGAGTCTGGCGCTGGGAGGAACCACGCCGGCAACGATCCAGGAGGATTTGTACACGGATCGACGCGGACCTGCCGCTGGCAGGAGCGTACTTCCTGTACGCAAATGTATGGGGAGGGAACATTGGCCATACAAGATCTCGCTATTATCAACGAACGCGTTCGCAGCCCGAATATCATCATCGCCCTTTGCGGTCTGCTGATCCTGTTCGACGGCTATGACCTGATCGTTTACGGCGCAGTCGCGCCGGCTTTGCTCGGTGAAGCCAGTTGGGGCCTGACGCCGGGCATGGTCGGACGGGCTGCCTCCATCACCCTATTCGGTATGCTGCTGGGCGCTCTCGTTGCCGGAACACTTGCTGACAGGATAGGTCGTCGCAAGGTCATCATCGGCAGTCTGCTGAGCTTTTCCGTGATGATGATCGGCAGCGGTCTTGCGCCGAACTTTATCGCTTTCGAGGGAACACGTTTTCTCGCCGGCCTGGGCCTTGGAGCTCTTTTTCCGACGGTAACCGCTCTAATCATCGAGTTTTCTCCGCCGAAACGGAAGGCAATGGCCTATTCGATTGCTCTTCTGGGTTACCTGGCCGGCGGCATCATCTCGGGTATCCTCGGAATGCTGCTGATACAGAAATACGGATGGCGTCCACTGATGATTATCGGCGGTGCACCGATCCTGCTTCTGCCTTTCTTCATCCGTCTCATCCCCGAGTCCCCCGAATGGCTGGCAACGAAGAACCGCCAGACCGAAGCGAACCAGATTGCAAACCAGTACGGGCTGCCCAATCCTATAGCCAGGCCTGCTGCGTTTCGACAAGTGGGCATCCGGTCGCTGTTTTCCGAAGGTCGCCTGCTGCCGACATTGAACGCATGGGGCATTCACTTCTGTTCGCTTCTGCTCACATTCGGCATGGTCAACTGGCTTCCGACCATCATGAACAAGATGGGCTATGACCTCGGTTCTGCCCTCCTCTTCTCCGTAACGCTCAATCTCGGAGCGGCCGTCGGCCTCCTGATCGGCGCAAGGATTGCCGACCGCGGAAATGTCAAAATAGTCGTGGCTGGGATGTTTCTTCTCGGTGCCTGCTCGATCTGGTTGCTGACGCAGGTGGATCAGGGCCTCCAGGTTTATGGTCTCGTCGCACTTGCCGGTACGGGAACGATCGGTACGCAGATCCTCGCCAACGTTCTCGTTGGAAACCTCTATCCGGTCGAGATCCGCGGAACCGGCCTTGGTTTCTCGCTCGGCATCGGCCGTATCGGAGGCATGATAGGACCGGCCATCGGCGGTGCGGTTCTGGGTGCAGGCCTGGCTCCGCAGTGGAACTTCTACATCTTTGCATCCGTCGGAGTCTTGGGATGCGTCCTCGCACTCATGACATTGCTGTATCGCAAAAAGGCTGATTGACGCCCAGATTGTCGGCAGGTCTGGCATCCAGAACCTGCCGGCAATGGCTCCCGCAGACCGGCGGTCGAGCAGGTCGGCTAGATCGCCCTGATGAAACGAGCTAAATAGTCGACGAAGCAGCCGAGATCCCGTATGCCGCTCATATGTCGATCCGACAGGCAATAGAAAGTCATAACGATGGCAAACTCGCCCCGCAGACCTGTCAATCCAATGGATGCTGCCGAAGCGTTGTTCAATCCCGCGAAGAAGAAGCCGAAACAAGCTGTTGAGCGGCCGGCGCTGCCGAATACAAAGGAGCTTGTTTCGCTCAAGATCGACAGTGATGTGCTTGCCTATTTCCAGGAAGATGGCCCTGGCTGGCAGGATCGGATCAACGACATTTTGCGCGCCGCGATGAAGAACAGGCTCTGACCCTGTTGCACCATCTTGTCCGCCACGGGTGGTCGTTGTGATGCCGAATGCACTGCACCGGCTTCTCCGCAGCGGCCTTGTCCATGTTCTCTTCGCCTCTTTGGTAATGGGCAGCTGGGCGGTCTTCGCCAATCGGGCGCACGCCATGCCATTGCCGCTCTATGCCGGGCTTGTGCAGGGTACGATATCCGCCTGCCTGACGCTTTTCCTGAAATCTGTGATTGACTGGCTTTCCAAGCGCTTCGTCGGATCGGTACGATTTTGGGCGCCGCCTCTCATTGCTTGTCTCGGCTCAGCCAGCATTCTCGTGGCAATCCATGCGGCGACCGGCACACCGGAAATACTCAAGACCATCGCATTTCCGCTGCTCGTATCGACGAGCTACGCGACAGTTTACAATTATTCGATCTCGGCAAGACGAGGTTTCGATACATGATGGGAAGGCACGTGATCCCATTTTCGCGGACACGCCTCCTGCAATAACAAGCAGTCGCATGCTGCAGGAAGCAAGGGCGTGTCCGGGGTAGAATGTCACTCCTTCACCGCCCCGGTCATCGATGAGACGTAGTAGTCCACGAAGAACGAGTAGAGGATGACCACCGGAAGCGAGCCGAACAATGCGCCCGCCATCAGTGCCCCCCATTCGAAGACGTCGCCGCGCACCAGTTCGGTCAGTACGCCCACAGGAATGGTTTTGTTTTCCGACGACTGGATGAAAGTCAGCGCATAGATGAATTCGTTCCAGGACAGCGTGAAGGCGAAAATGCCAGCTGAAATCAGCCCGGGTACTGCGAGCGGCAGAATGATCTTGGTGAGAATCTGCCACCTGTTGGCGCCGTCCACCAGCGCGCTTTCCTCCAGCTCGAATGGAATCGAGCGGAAATAGCCCATCAGCAGCCAGGTGCAGAAGGGAATGAGGAAGGTCGGATAGGTGAAGATCAGCGCCAGCCGCGAGTCATAGATCCCGAGCTTGAAGACGATGAAGGCAAGCGGGATGAAGAGGATCGACGGCGGCACGAGATAGGCGAGGAAAATGACGAGGCCGACCGAACGCGAGCCGGTGAAGCGGACGCGCTCGATCGCATAGGCGCCGAAGACTGACGCCACCAACGAGAGGAAGGTGGAGCAGACCGCCACCAGCATCGTGTTCCACAGCCAGCCCGGATAGGATGTCTCAAAGAACAGGTATTTGATGTGATCGAGCGTCGCCCCCACGACCCAAAAGGGGCTGTAGTTGTTATAGTCGGTCAGCTGATCGTTCGGCTTCACCGCGGTGATCGCCATCCAGTAGAACGGGAAGAGCAGCACGACGACGAAGACCGCCATCGGCAGGTAGAGCATCACGATCCGCCGCGGCAGGCGGTTCAGATAGCTCATACCTTCGGCATTGTCGGTCACGACCTGATCGGCGGCGTTTGAATTTATCGACATCGTCACTCTCCCTAACCCCAATTTGGCTCTAACCCTGGCCTTAATCCTGGCCGCCCTGTTGCCATTTGCGCCGTTGCAGCCCGAAGAAGCTGAACATGATGGCGCCGAGCAGGAAGGGCACCATGGCGACCGCGATGGCCGCACCCTCGCCGAGCTGACCGCCTGGAATGCCGCGCTGGAAGGATAGCGTCGCCATCAGATGCGTCGCGTTGACGGGTCCACCCTTGGTCAGCACGTAGATGAGCTGGAAATCCGTAAAGGTGAAGAGCACCGAGAAAGTCATCACCACGGCGATGATCGGCGTCAACATCGGCAGCGTCACATAGCGGAAACGCTGCCAGCTCGTGGCGCCATCGAGCGAGGCGGCCTCCTGCAGCGACGCCGGAATCGTCTGCAGCCCCGCAAGCAGCGAGATCGCCACGAAGGGAATGCCGCGCCAGACATTGGCGACGATGACGGATATGCGCGCATTTATGGGGTCCCCGAGAAAGTTGATCGGCCCGCTGATCAGTCCCAGCTGCATCAGCGACCAGGAGATGATCGAAAATTGGGAATCGTAGATCCACCAGAAGGCCAGGGCCGAAAGCACCGTCGGCACGACCCAGGGAAGCAGCACGATGGCCCGGAAGAAGGATTTGAACGGCAGGTGCTGATTGAGCAGCATCGCCAGCCAGAGGCCGAGCGCGAATTTCAGCACCGAGGCAACGGAGGTATAGAGAATGGTGTTGAAGACCGACAGCCAGAAGACGCCGTCGTCCATCAGGAACTGGTAGTTCTCCAGCCCGATGAAGATGCCGTCGCGGCCGATCCTCGTATCGGTGAAGCCGAGCCAGACGCCGAGCCCCAGCGGATAGGTGAGAAAGCAGACGAGGAACACCGCCGCCGGCAGCATGAACAGGAAGCCGAGCACGTTGTTGTTCTGCAGGAGCGAAGAGATCGGCCCGCGTCTATCCTCCGGATTCACCATCGACATTGCTTATCTCCAGATTACGTTTTGAACTCGCAGAGTGCTAGCGGCATGCCGAAGCCGGCATGCCGCTTGCTTTGAAGCGCGCCTCAGACGCGATAGTAGCGGTTTGCCCGGCGTTCAGCTTCCTTCATCGCATCTTCGGGCGACATCTGGCCGGTGACGGCGGCCGCATACATGTCGACCAGAACGTAGTCGGCCATGGTCGCTGCCGAGGCATAACCGAGTGGGCCGCCATAGCCGTTCGGGCGCAATTTTTCCGAGGCGCGCGCATAAGGCGCGTGGATCGGATCGGATGTCCAGATCGGGTTCTGGGCGAAAGCCTTGAGCGGCTGGCAGCAATAGGCGCTGGAGCCCTGGATCCAGGCATTCATCTGGTCGGCTTCCATCATGAACTTGATGTAGGCCTTCGCCGCTTCCGGATATTTGGTGTGCTTGAAGAGAAGCAGTGAGCTCGTCTGGAAAAGCTCGACGCTCTGGCCAACCGGGCCGACCGGGAAATTCGTCGTGCGGATGTCCTTGGCGATCTCGGCGAGCTTCGGGTCGTTCTTGGCTGTGTAATAAACCGAGACGCCGTTGGCGATCAGCGAAACCTGGCCGGCGAGGAAGGCACGGTTGTTGTTGACGTCCTGCCAGCTTTCCGTGCCTGGAATGAAGGTCGCATAGAGCTCCTTGGCATAGTTGATCGAAGCCAGCGTTTCCGGGCTGTTGATCGTTACCTTGCCGCCTTCGTCGACCATCTTGCCGCCGTGGCTCCAAAGCAGCCAATGGGCGTAGTTGTTGCCGTCGCCAACGGCCTTGCCGTGCGGGAAGCCTGCCGGCGTGCCCTTGGCTTTCATCGCCTTGCAAAGCTCAAGCAAGCCTGCCGTGTCTTTCGGGAATTCGCTGAAGCCGGCCGCCTTCACGTGAGTGTCGCGATAGACCACCGCATTGCCGATTGCGGCCAGCGGCATGGCGATGAATGTGTCGCCGCGCGCCGCATAGCCCTTCACACCATCATACCAGCCGCCATATTTGTTGCCGAGATAGTTGGCGAGCTCGGTCAGGTCGACCAGCTTGTCGGGATACTGGTGAGCGTCGTCGAACCAGCACATGATGAGGTCCGGGCCGGAACCGACATTGGCCGCGACGGCAGCCTTTGGGCGGATATCTTCCCAGCTTTCCTTGTCGATGCGCACATCTACGCCGGTCGCGTCTGTGAATTTCTTGGTGTTTGCAATCCAGGCCTCCTCATCGCCCTTGACGAAGGGTGTCCAGCGCAACAGCCGCAGGCTGGCGCCGCTTTCCGGTGTATAGGTCGGTTCGGCCTGCGCGAAGGTCGGCCGGATGCCTAGGCCGGCGGCGCCGGCAACGGCAGCCGAGGCGGCAAGAAAGTCACGTCTCTTAAAACTCATGATATTCCTCCTCTTCAGAAAAGCGGGTGCGAACTCCCCGACGTTCACCTCCCGCATTGTGAACGACGGTCCTTGAATCCCTAAAACGGGGTGCTGCCGGCTTGCGGGCGACGGGGGCTCCTCCGCCCCGCGCAGCCGCCGGACGGCGTCAGTTGGTCAATCTCCGGCCGCTCTCGGCATCGAAGAGATGAACATGCGCGGCGTCGATCGCAACGCGCAGGGTCTCGCCCGGCCGCGCGCTGACGCGTTCGCGGAAGACGCAGCTGAGGTCGCTGCCGCCGAGCCTGAGGATAAGATGCGTCTCGTAGCCGGTCGGCTCGATCACCACGATTTCGCCGGGCAGGCCATCGGCATCGAGCAGGATGTATTCCGGGCGCAGCCCATAGACGAGGTCGCGGCCCAGGGCGTCGGCAGGCGGATTGGAAACCGGGAGCGCCGTGCCGTCCGGCGCCTTGAAACTTTTAGGGTTTTCGGGGTCGAGCCTACCCTTGATCATGTTCATCGCCGGCGAGCCGATGAACCCGCCAACGAAGAGATTGGCCGGCTTGTCGTAAAGCTCGAGCGGCGTGCCGATCTGCTCGACGACGCCGTCATGCATGACCACGATCTTGTCGGCCATGGTCATGGCCTCGATCTGGTCGTGGGTGACGTAGACCGTCGTCGTTTTCAGCCGCTGGTGCAGTTCCTTGATTTCGGCGCGCATGGCAACGCGCAGTTTCGCATCGAGGTTGGACAACGGTTCGTCGAATAGGAAGACTTCCGGATCGCGGACGATGGCGCGGCCCATGGCGACACGCTGGCGCTGGCCGCCGGAAAGCTGGCGCGGATAACGGTCGAGCAATTTGTCGAGACCGAGGATGCCGGCGGCATATTTCACCCGCTTCTCGGCTTCCGCCTTCGGCGCCTTGTTCAGCATCAGCGAGAAACCCATGTTCTCCTGTACCGTCATATGCGGATAGAGCGCATAGTTCTGGAACACCATGGCGATGTCGCGGTCCTTGGGCGGCAGCGTGTTGACCACGCGCCCGCCGATCTTGATCTCACCGCCGGAAATATTCTCAAGTCCCGCCAGCATCCGCAGAAGAGTGGACTTTCCACAACCCGACGGGCCGACCAGGATCACGAACTCCCCGTCGGCAATGTCGATATCCACGCCTTTGATCACCGGAAACGACCCGAATGATTTCCGCACATCCGCGAATTGAACGCCTGCCATACCCACTCCTCCCAGAAATCGAGCGCTACATGCTATGTCTTCGTATTTTCGTATATCTTGCCGGCGGCCTTATCTTCTCAAGTCCTTCTGCCGTTGCAATCCCGCATATGCGGGTGTGCCCTGGCGGTACTCTCCTCCTATGGCGCGGTTTTAGCCCAGCCCAATCTCATCCGGACGCACCCGGAGCGTCTTCGGCGAGATAGACCTCGATCAGCTCGTCCACCGTGGTTTCGGCGGAAAAACCCAGTTGCGTCGCGCGTTCGGGCGTAAAGGACTTCGGCCATCCGGCGACGATCCCTTCAATGACCTCGTCGCGGCGGTGATCGATCAAGTCCGCCGCCTCGGGACCGGCAGCACGGCGCAAGGCGGCAATCTGGTCGGCAACGGTGGCGGCGACGCCTGGCATGGTGAGCGTGCGCCGAACACCCAGCGCCGCCGTGTCGAGCGTCGCAGCATGGATCAGGAAGTTGATGGCGGATCGCGGGCTTGCCAGCCAGTGCTTGACCGTTTCTTCGACCGGAAGAACAGCCCGCTGGCCTGCGAGCGGTTCACGCAGGATTCCGGAAAAGAAGCCCGATGCGGCGGCGTTCGGCGCACCCGGCCGGATCACGATGGTCGGCAACCGAATTCCGACGCCGTCGATAAAGCCGCGCCGCGAATAGTCGGCAAGTAGAAGCTCGGATATCGCCTTCTGGACTCCGTAGCTGGTCAGAGGCGCCAGCACGTAATCGTCGGGAATGGGATCGGGAAACGGCGAGCCATAGACCGCGATCGATGAGGAGAATACGAAGCGGGGAACATAGGCCTGGCGGCTTCCTTCCCGGCGGATCGCTTCCAACAGCGATCGCGTGCCGTCGAGATTGACCCGGTAGCCGAGTTCGAAATTGCGCTCGGCTTCGCCGGAAACGATCGCGGCGAGATGGAAGATAACGTCGGCCCGGCGAGCCGCCAGGGCTTCCGCTGCGGCGCTTTCGGAAATATCGGCAGCCAGTGCTTCGACCGGCACGGAGGCGCCGGCCGGCACCAGCGGAGCCGTGACATCCGAGAGCGTCATGCGCGTGATTGCATGAGCGCCGAGGGAACCGCTGCGCCCCAGTGTGGCGGCGAGCTTCCCGCCGATCATTCCTCCCGCCCCGATAATGAGAATATGCATCGTGTTTCGCCTCCCTGCGAACTACGAGAAGAGCAGTTTGGTGGTCGTATAAATGCGGGTTTCGTGTATCGCGAAGGCCGCGCATGCGGCGTCCGGATCCCGCGTCTCCAAGCCGGCGAGGATCATCCGGTGGTCGGCGATGCTCGTTGCGATACTCCCGGGCTGCGATACGACGCGCCTTCGGTGGCTCAGAAGATAGGAATAAAGGTCGGCGGCCATATCAGCCAGCACCGCGTTGCCGCTGGAACGGTAGATGGCGGTGTGAAATTCCCGGTCACATATCAAAAAACGCACAGGATCGTCACAGGCGGTCTCCTGCGCTGCGATCGACTTGCGGAGATAATCAAAAGTTGAAGGCTCCATCTTGAGCGCGGCAGCCCTGACGACCTGTGCTTCGATAAGAAGCCGAGCCTCATGAACATTGTCGAGACTGTAGGCCGCGATGTCGCGATACCGCGCAGCCTGGACGGCCAATTCGCCCACGTCCTCTGATGCCACCACCGTGCGCGTTCCGTGCACAACCGAGAGAATCCCATGCGTGGAAAGGATAAGGATCGCCCCACGGACGGTCTCGCGGCTGACCGAGAGTGCGGAGGCGAGTTCACGTTCGCTTGGCAGCGGATCGCCCACCTTGAGAATGCCGGTGGCAATGAAGGTCGCAATCTTCTGGACGACGAAGTCTTTCATCGACTTCTTCGGCGCTCCACCGAGCGCCGCAACCTCGTCTTCGAGCATCGCTCGAACGTCCATTGCTTTTCCCCTCCCCGCGCTCAGGTCTACTGGTCCGGTAAGTGGACCAGTAGACCTGAGCAAAAGAGGATTGTCAACGCATGATGGCACGCGATTTACCAAACCGTTATTTGGAGCAGTTTTGCGAATGGCAATATCAGCACGCCGCGAAAACCAGCTGATCACATCGCCGGACGGGCGGACCCCTCCTCCACAAAAGAGGAAACGATCAGGGAACACACCAACCACGTACGCTTGACGACATCAGAACTTACGCCTGCCGTCCTCGAAGGTGCCGCCATCTATGGAGCCGACGATCACAAGGTCGGCAAGGTCGATCATATCCATGGCGCGGGCGCCGGCGGCTCCGCGGTCATGCGCGATGAAGACGGCGACGTTCATGCCGTTACGAGCTGGACCAAGGACGAGTTCAAACAGATGCCCGAGTACCGCGACTGGGCGTAATCACATGATGCCTTCCGTCCTGACGTAGTCGTTGACGCTGCAGAGCGGAAGGCCCATCTACTCGTACATGGCAAAACCCAAAACCACCGACGATGCGGAGCTGATCAAGGAGTGGCCCCTATCGACCGCAGCCACGCTCGGATCATCCGTTCGCGCGAAGGGGATTCTGCTGGAGATTCGCGCACGTCTGCCTTTGGCGGTGAGAAAGTCGCTCGAAATCGAGGCGGGTGCTCTGACACTGGCGATGGCTGAAACGGCTAAGAGTGCGTTCCGTGCTGCTTCGTCAGTCGTTTCCAACGCGCTCGAAGACATCGAAAGCCTGCCTGTGATCCCCCGTGAAATCCAGGATATCCTGACGATCTCTACTACCGAGAGACATCGCTGGCTCAGCGACGGGCGCTTGCCCAGTGCAGGAACCCGCACGGTGAAGCTGCGTGGGCGGGCGAGGAAGATTACCTTCCACGTATTCGACCCGCGCGTGGTGGAGGACATCCTCGACCGAGACATGGTGACAGTCTGGCGCGAAGAGGATGCTGAAGCGACGGCCGAGAAACGACGACGGGCAGCCTTGAAAGCGAAGTTGACGCGTTCGTTGAAGACCAAGGCCAAGACCCCTTCGAAACTTGATGCCGACCCCGACGATGCGTCACGTTCGAAACCTCTCGGCTGGGAAGAGTTCTGTCGCGATGGGTTGCTCCGCTGAGGCGGCGGCACCTCTGCAACGCAGTCTTCGATCCCTTCCTGTCTAACGGTGTCGATCCGCTGATCACTTCTCGCAAAGCTTGGCCACGTTCCTCTCCAGACTTCGCCGGAGGGCGCCAGAGATTTCAGTCTCAAGTCCTTTGACGATGTCGCCGAACCGGCCACCGGTCTTCACGATCTCGATGGAGGTCTCGGTCATCTTGCAGGTCGTAAGGTCGACCTTCAGCCGAATCTCAGCGGTCGCTGAAAACCCTCCTTGTACCAGCGCTTCGTCCGAGGTCTTGCAAGCAAGCGTGCCGCGGGCGCTCGCCTCCGCGGTGTTGCCATTGACCGACAATTGCAGGTTTTCGATCTTCACCGAATCGAGCTTGTCGACGCCTACCTCCACACTGATACCGAAGCTCGATACCTTGGTCTTCAACGACCTGCATGGCTGCGCATCTCCGATGGCCCTCTCCAGGGCATTCGGTGCCTGTGCGGCGAAGGAGCATGGCTGGAGGAGAAAGACTCCTGCCGCTAACAGGCCTAAACGTTTCTGCATCGCTCTCCCATCTCCCTGGATTTCATGCAGGCGCCTCTGAATGATAGGGCGGGATCGGTCTGCGGGAAAGGCAATGGCGGTTGCCCGACCATGACCGTCGATAATGAACTTAGACGTCAAATATTGTTTTACGACCGATGGAAACCACGTCGTTTGCAGTACGAGCTCGTGGCCGCGGCAAATGGCGAGCCACATCCCTCGCATTCCGATCCGATTACCTGCCCTGAAAGATCCTGTGTCGTCTTTCGAGCCGCTCGTCGATCTTCCCGCAACATGTTTCGGAAACTGTAAGCACAGGAGACCGCAGCTCCGCGTATTGCTCTTAGAACACTGATCTGTTCGAAAGAAAGTGATGATTCTTCAGATCGATATTGGCTTCATGAGCGGCGACTGTGTTCAGGAACCGGTCGAGCATCGAGTTGAAGCTCTCCGGCTTTTCCCAGAAAGGCGCGTGACCAGCACCTTCCATTACATGCGCTTTGCCTTCGAAGAGCAACTGGATGTTCAGGCCCGAAAAATAGCTGAGTTTGACAAAGGGGTCATGAAATCCATTCACAAAAGCAATGGGTATATCAGCCTGTTCGACGGTGCGGCGCTGATCCACCCCCTGCCCCCGCAACATTGCGCGAGAAAAAACGCTCCTTAGTCTCCCGTCTGCGCGCGCTATGGCGTCGCGAAAGGAGGGGTTGCTCGTGTCTCCAAAGCAAAGAGACTGAAACCGCTCCACGTCACGCGATGTAAAGTTCTCTTTTGATGCCAGAAGAATATCAAATGATGGATGGAATCCCCGCAGCATTCCGAGGAGACCGCTGGGGACCGGTGGCGTGCCGCACAACATCAGGCCCGAAATGCTGTTGCCGCTGCCCGCCATCTCAATCGCGACGTGACCGCCAAGCGACCATCCCAGCACGGGAAAGCGATGAAGCCCCAGGCGGGCTGCCACCTCTCCTATGCAGTCGGCAAGACCGGTGACGGTATAAGTTGACTGCGGATCTCGAGCGTCGCTCGATTCGCCATGTCCCGGAAGATCGAGCGCAATCAGACGCCAATTCCGGGACAAATGGCTGTGTAGTTGCCGTGAAAAGACCGTCCGTGAGCTGCCGGAACCGTGTATCATAACCAGTGGTGCAGCGCCATCGATAGTGTCACTGATGCCCACGGCGCCGTGGCTGGTGTCGATTGTACAGTGAAATACGTCCATAAGCTGCGACCCCTAAAGCCCAGCCCGAAGTCTTGCACGAAAATATCTACGGCCGGTGCATGATCATCGTAAACCAGATCTAAACCAGGTCGTGCAATCATGACTCGTTTCAGTGCGGTTGCGTATCATACATCAATCATTTGCCTAGGCGTTGTATACGGGCTAGGTCTGTCGCAGCAGCAATTGTAACCAACCTTTCAAGCCGGGCATCGAGATGCAATTTCTTCTGGACTTCATTATTTCGATCACCAGCCTGACTATCGTCGGGTCCTACGCGTGGTCGTTGCGAGGCCACTTCAACTCACCGAAGATGGAAGCCGGAGCAAAGCTGATCACCGTCGGCGTCATCGCGACGACGGCGTTTTTCCTGTACCTGGTTTGGTCCGGGACCCAGATGCTATGGGTACAGGTAGTAGGACTGGGATTTGAAATCGGGTCGGCGGGCTTGTTCTGGTGGGCGGTGTCGGCCTCGCGACAGGCCAGGTTGCGCTTTGTGTTCACCCTCGATCATCCAGATAGTCTTGTCACCGACGGTCCCTATCGCTACCTGCGGCACCCTTTTTACACGTCCTACCTGCTCTTCTGGTCGGGGTGGGCGCTCGCATCTTGGTCGATATGGTCGATCCTGCCGGTCTTATTTTTTACGGTTGTCTACGTGATTGCAGCCCGCAATGAGGAGAGGAAGTTCTCCCTATCACCGCTGGCATCCGAATATGAAGCCTATCGGCGCAAGACGGGCTTGCTGACACCGTGGTTCGATTGGCGGTAAACCTGCTTCCGAGGGAGGGTACGCATGGCGAAACCGCGTCAGACGCGATGAAGCTGTACCACGAGGCAGCGGCTCGATAGGCGACTGACCTCTCGACGATGCGATAAAGCAATCAGCGTCGAAAGCCTCCGACCGATGGACTTTTCGGACTGCTCCACGGAAACTGTCGATCGTGGCCAGGCGAGTGTCGTTGCCTGCAACAAATCCAACTTGAACACATGGCATTAATCCGACGCCTGGCCCGGCTGTCGCCACGGTGGATCGCCGGGCGCGAACTCCCAAAGCAATTGCGGTTCGCGCTAACTATCACCTCGAACCCGGTCCGCGGTAAGCCCCTCAATCAAGCCGCGACCCGCGCCTTGGCGAAGCGTTTGATCGCCTGTTCCAGTGGCCGTTGGCCGTCGCAATAGTCTTCCCAGGCCGACGATTTCGCCAGAAGAGCAGGAACGGTGCGGATGGTGAAGCGCTTGGGGTCCAGGTCCGACTTGACCTGGGTCCAGGTCAGTGGCATCGAGACGGTGGCGCCCGGCCGGGCGCGCGGTGACAAAGGCGCCACCGCCGTCGCCATCCGGTCGTTGCGCAGATAGTCGAGGAAGATCCGGCCGTTCCTCAGGCTCTTCGTCATTTTGATCAGATAGAGATCGGGATTGTCGCGCGCCATCTGCTGGCACACATCGTGCGCAAAACCCTTCGCTTCAGCCCACGAAAGCGGCTTGCGCTTGTTGACCGCGAGCGGAGTGACAACGTGCAGACCCTTGCCGCCAGTCGTCTTGCAAAAGCTGATCAGGCCCAGCGCGTCGAGACGGTCCCGCATTTCCCGGGCCGCCGAAACCACAGCGGAGAACGGCACGTCCGGACCTGGATCAAGGTCGAAGACGAGACGCCCGGGCACCTCGGGCTGATGCGGTTCGCAATTCCAGGGGTGCAGCTCGACCGCGCCGATCTGCGCGACGGCGGCCAAGCCTTCGACCCGGTCGATTTGCAGATAGGGCTTTTTATCGCCGAACACCTTGACCAGTTCGAGAAGGTTCGAGGTGCCGGGCATCGCATGGCGCTGGAAAAATTGCTCGCCGCCGATCCCGTCGGGTGCGCGGATGACCGAACATGGGCGTCCCTTGATGTGCTCGATCAGCCAGGAACCGACGGCTTCGTAGTAGCGGGCCAGCTCTTCCTTGGTGACCGCTTCGCCGTCATTCGCATCCGGCCATAGCGGCTTGTCCGGGTTTGAAATCAGCACCCCCATGACCTCGGCTTTGGCGCTTTTTCGGCGGACGGGCCTGGCCTTCGCCTGCACCGCCGGCTGCGGCACGTCAGTTCGCGCGGGCTTCGCCGGCCGTTCAGCCTTGACCTCTTTCGCCGGCTTGTCTTCCCTCAGCCCCTTGAAGGCCGCCTGCCGGACAATACCGTCTGAGGTCCATCCTGCGAATTCGATTTCCGCCACGAGCTCGGGCTTCAGCCACGTGACCTCGGCCTCCTTTTTCGGTGCGCCGACACCGGTGAAAGGCGATTTCGCCGTCTCGAGCGCCTTCAACTTCGGCAGCAGCGTTTCGACTTTCTTTGCGCCATATCCAGTGCCGACGCGGCCGACATAAACGAAGTGGTCGCCACGATAGACGCCGACCAGCAGGGATCGGAATTTCCCGTTGGTCTTTGCGTAGGCGCCAATTACCACCTCATGGCCGGCGCGGCATTTCGACTTCGCCCAGCTTTCAGTACGGCCGGATTGATAGGGTGCATCCGCTTGTTTGGAGATGATGCCTTCCAGCGAGAGCTTGCATGCAGACCGGAGAACTGCATCGCCGCCAGTCTCGAAATGTTCGACGAAACGAATGCGCGGATCGCTGCCGGCGCCGGACAGGAGGCTTTGAAGCCGCGCCTTGCGCTCGACGAGCGGCAGAGATCGCAAATCCTCCCCTCCCTCATAGAGTAGATCGAAGGCGAAATAGACGAGTTCGCTGGTCTTGCCTTCCGAAAGGGCAGCCTGCAGGGCCGCGAAATCAGGAGCGCCACTATCGTCGAGGGCGCAGATCTCGCCGTCGATGATCGCATCGGGCAATGCCGATGCCGCCTCGGCGATATCGGGATATTTTGCAGTCCAGTCGAGCCCTTTCCTGGTCTTCAGCGTCGCCTCACCATCGAGCACGCGCATCTGGATCCGGTAACCGTCGAACTTGATCTCGTGAATCCAGCCGGTGCCTGCCGGAGGGCGCTCCAGGGTCTGGCAGAGCTGCGGCGCAATGAAATCCGGCAAATCGACCTGTGTCACCGTCTTGGAGTCTCCTCCAGTTCGGGCATCCTCTTTTCTCTCGTCGGCAGCCAGTCCCTGATTGCTGTCCCAGACCGCATCGGCCCGAACATCGCCGCCCTCGACCATGAAAGGCTTGGGCTTTCGTCCTTTGCCGGCCGCGATCATTTCCATGGTTCGGCCGGAGGCAACCGATGTCTGATTTTCTTCGAGGATAGTCGCGCCGTTCTCGTCGACGGAGAACTCGTCGTGGTGTTTGATCAGCAGCCAGTTGGTGCGCTTGCCACGGTCGCGATCGTTGCGCATCCGCACCAGCACGAAGCTGCCGTGCAGGCGTTTGCCTTCCAGCGTAAACTTGAAATCGCCTTTTGCCAGCGCCTGCTCCGGGCTCTTCTTTCCTTCCGGTTCCCAATAGCCCCGATCCCACAGCATGACAGTGCCGCCGCCATACTGGCCTTTCGGAATGGTGCCTTCGAAATCACCATAGTCCAGTGGGTGATCCTCCACCTCGACGGCCAGCCGCTTGTCGTGCGGATCGAGGGATGGCCCTTTCGTGACAGCCCAGGACTTGAAGACGCCGTCCAACTCGAGTCTCAGATCGTAGTGCAGCCGGGTGGCATCATGTTTCTGGATGACGAAGCGACGGCGGTTGCTGCGCGTCAGGCGCTTTTCGCCGCTCGGCTCGGCCGTTTTTTGAAAATCGCGCTTCGATCGATAAGTCGATAGTTTGTCGCTGGCCATAATCGCTCCAGAAAGCAGCCCCGACAGCGAAATGCCGGCTGGCAGCTGGAAGTTCCATCAGGGCGTTTATACCGGCGCTCATCGGGAAAACGCGCGCTTCGGCAAGACCTCGCCTCATCGGAGGCGAGGTCATCACTGATACCCTAGATGGCCGCGTGACGCGCTGGCCGGGGCGGATGCGGAGCGGGCTTCCTCCTCCACGGGACCAGGACGGCCGGCATTCCGACTTCGAGACAGGCCGCCACGAAGGCCTCACGCGCGACGATGCCGGGAATGATCCCGTTAAGCGCGCCGCGGCACGTCTTCACCGCTCGCTCATGGCGCTCTCCATGACGCAGCGGCCATTCGTTCTCGAGAAAATCCAAGGCGTCGTAAACGCCTGTGAAGGTACGCTCTAAACCGCACTGCAGCCGGATCGTCACCGGCCGGATCCATGGAACATCGTTCAGCGGCATCTTTTCCTCCTTTCATGCCACCAATGGTCCTGACGAAATGATATTGTGGCTGTGCGCCGACGGTTCAAGGACCGCCGTGAAGCGTCTCTCAGATGATCTTCTCGATACCGGCATTGGCCCGTCCAGCTCCTGTAGCGCCTGCCTCGGCATGCGTCCTGGGATCAACCCGCCGCAACTGTCAGAAGATAGAGCGGTGAGTATCGGAACAAAAAATTCACCTCACCAAGCATCGTTATCCATGCTCAAGCGTTAATCGCTACCATCAGGATGCAAAGATGCGCTGGGATCAATGGCTGTCCGTTCTCGTCATCACGCTGATGATGGGTGCGTTTCTATGGGATCGTTATCGATATGATATCGTCGCCGTGAGCGCACTTCTCATCGCGATCATTATCGGGGTCGTCCCCGCCAAAAATGCCTTTACCGGCTTTGCCGACGACATCGTCATTATCGTCGGCAGCGCGCTCATCGTGAGTGCGGCGATATCCAGATCGGGGATCATGGATGTCGCCTTGCGCAGATTTTCGCCCGAACGACGTGGGCCAAGGATGCAGCTGATCATCTTGGTTGCCATAGTCGCAGCCCTGTCAGCCTTTATCAAAAACATCGGTGCGCTGGCGATCATGATTCCGGTCGCTGTGCAAATGGCGCGAAAGTCAAACGTATCGCCGTCCGTGTTCTTGATGCCGATGTCTTTCGCCTCCCTGCTTGGAGGGCTCATGACGCAGATCGGCACGTCGCCAAACATCATCGTGTCCCGGGTGCGCGAGGAGATCACCGGGCAGCCGTTCATGATGTTTGACTATACGCCTGTCGGCCTGGCGCTCTCGGTCGCCGGCGTTGTTTTTCTGGCGCTCTTCTACAGGCTGCTGCCTGAAAGATCGCGTGTAGAGACATCGATGGACGAGGCGGTAGCGATCAAAAACTATACCACCGAAGCCAAGGTCGCAGCGCCGTCCGGGGCGATCGGGCAGTCGGTCAGCTGGCTGCAGAAACCTGCCGGCGGCGATGCGATGGTCACCGCCATTATCGGCGGCGGCGGGCAAAAGCGCACGCCCCTTCCCGACACCGTGCTCAAGGATGGCGACCTGCTTATTATCGAGGGCGAGCAGAGCGCGCTCGACAAGATCGTCAGCGAAGCCAAGCTTCAACTGTCCGATCGCAAGCACCAGCCGGAGGCGCGCCGCGACATAGGTTCTGTCGAAGCCATTGTCGGCGAACATTCCCGATTGATCGGCGTCAGCGCAAAAGACGTCTCGCTTTTTGACAATACCGGCCTCAACCTTCTTGCCGTCAGCCGCCGCGACAAACGCTTCACCGAGCGTCTGGGGGAGATCAAGATCCGCAACGGGGACGTCTTGGTCCTGCAGGGCAACCTGCAGAAATTACCGGATCTTTTGCGCGAGTGGGGATGCCTACCGCTCGTCGAACGAAATCTGAAGCTCGGCAGCGCCCGCAATGGCCTGGTCCCCGTCATCATCCTCTTGGCGACGATGGCGGCCACGGCCTTTGGCGGGATCCCCGTTGCGACGGCGTTTTTCGCCGCAGCTTTTTTGATGGTGGTCACCGGATCCATCCCTTTGCGGGAAGTTTATCAGCATCTCGATGCGCCCATTCTGATCATGCTGGCCGCTCTCATTCCGATCAGCGACTCGCTCAGGACCACAGGAACCACCGACATCATCGCGGACCTCCTCTCGCGAACCGCCGAAATGCTCCCGCCCTTCGGTGCGTTGGCTCTCATCCTGGTTGCGGCCATGGCCGTAACCCCGTTTTTGAACAACGCAGCGACGGTTCTGGTCATGGCCCCGATCGCCGCGACCTTTGCCGAGCAGCTGGGCTTTAGACCCGATGCTTTTCTGATGGCGGTGGCAATTGGAGCCGGCTGTGACTTCCTCACCCCCATCGGACACCAGTGCAACACGCTCGTGATGGGACCGGGCGGATATCGGTTTGGTGACTACGCGCGATTGGGTCTGCCGCTCTCGCTCATTGTGGTGGTCGTCAGTGTGCCGATCCTGCTATTGGTCTGGCCGATCTGATTGCACCTGACCGGGCGTTGCGGCGACCGATAGAAGTTTCGAAGCCGAGATGTTTTCGTCAAGCAGCGACGTCAGGAAGAGGCAAACCCAGGATCTCGGCATGTTTACAAAGCTTCTGCCAAGCCACCTCGCCGACCGGCACGCCCTCTTCCAACGCCGAGCGGCGCTTTCGTGCGGCGCTGTCGCCCGGCATGCGAACGGGGCCATTGTTCCAGGGCGCCGGAGGATTGCTGCGGCATGCAGAGGCGAGAAAGTCAGACTGCGCCGTAAAGGCATCCAGCCCGGCAAAAAAGGCGGGATCGATGACCTGAAGGAAAGCGCTTTGCGAAAAGACACCGGACGGCGTGTTGGCCCGTCCCTTGCCGGAAAGCCCCTGCCCCAGCAATTCGACGATCAGCCCGAGCCCAAAACCCTTGTGCCCCTTCAACTGGCCGCCAAGAGGCATCATTGTCCCGCCCCGTTCGGTCACTTCGCGTGGATCATCGGTCGGCTCGCCTGCGGCGGTGAGAGCCCAGGCCTCAGGAAATTTCTTGCCGGCCTTCGCCAGGTTTTGCGTCATGGTCGTGGTGGTGATCGAGGCCGAGACGTCGATCAGGATCGGATCCCTGGACGTCGGGAAGCCGGCCGCCATCGGGTTTGGCGTCAGAAGCGGCTTCGTGCCGCCATAGGGCGCGACACGGCTCGCCGCGGGATGCGAGACCGACAGCTGCACGATGAGGCCCCGGTCGGTGACCTGCCGCATGAAGGCTGAAAGAGCGCAGGTATGATGGCAGTTGCGGATCGCGGCGGTGACAACTCCATGATCGCCGACCCGTTCGCAGGCCTGCTCGATCGCCTTCGTCAGCAGCCATGCGCCTGGGAGGGATTTGCCGTCCCAAACAAAGGCTGCGCCGCGGTCATTGACGACCTCATAGCTGCCGGACTTCGCAAGGGAACCGTCCTCCAACGCCTCGACGTACCAGTTCAAAAGGCTGACGCCATGGGTTTCGTGACCGATCATGTCGCCTTCCACCAGGACGGCGGCAGTCGTTTCGGCCTTGTCGGGCTCCATGCCGGCGCGGGTCAATATCTGCTCGGCGAATTGGGTCAGGGCAATGCGGTCAATCAGCGGCATAGGCATTCCTCCCTCACGTCATGGAAAGCACGGGCCGCTATTTGCGGGCGGCCCGTGCTTAAGTGCGGCAACCCGGCTTACTTGAAGCGGATCTGCGACAACTGCAGTTCGGAATTCGTCGCGATCGTCGGCTTGAAGTCGAGACGCGGCGAGACGCGGGTGAAACCGACCATGTGGAACATCGGGATGTCGGCGATGATTTCGGTATTCACCTTGGCGAACAGCTCCTTCCAGAGTTTTGTTCGCTCGTCGCCGGTGGCAGACGTCGCCTTGGCGATCAGCGCGTCGACGGCAGGATCGCGAACCATGGAGTGCGAGCCGTCGGTCGCGTATTTCACGAATGCGGTGAAGACGGGATCGCCGGTCGCATTGTCGTGCTGCGACTGGGTCAGCGTCGGACCGGAATCGGCGACAAAGGGTGCGACGAAGTAGCCGTTCCACACGGAAACGTCATACATGTCGAGCTTTACGTTCAACCCAACTTCCTGAAGCATTGCCATCATCGCTTCCATCGCTTCGGTGGCATTGGGATATTGCCCATTACGGCCGATGATGCGGATCTCGCGATCGACCGGCACGCCGTCCGTTTTCGCTGCTGCGACCAGTTCCTTTGCTTTTTCGGGATCATACGGCCAGGCGGGAATATCGGCATTGTAGCCGATCGTGGTCGGCACGACGAGCTGTGTCGCGATCTTGGCCTGTTCGGGGAACAGTGTTCCGAGCATCGCCTGACGATCAATAGCGAGGTTCATCGCTTCACGGATGCGCCGGTCGTTAAGGGGTGCTGCGCGCGTATCGATGCGCAGCGATGTCGTCTCCGAATTCGGATAGGCGAAATCGGTTTCCTTGTTGGTGGCATCCTGCACGGATACGGCCGGGACGATATCGGCTTCGCCGGCATCGACCATGGCGGCAGCAACGGCGCTGTCGGAGCGGAACAGATAGGTCGCCTGTTCCACCTGCGGCTTTTCCCCCCAATATTCCGGATTGCGTTTCAGCACGATCGACTGGCCGATTTCCCATTTGTCGAACGTATAGGGGCCAGTGCCGATCGGCTTGCGGGTGAATTCGTCTGCTGGTGTCGCCTCGGCCGATTCCACGGCCATCACGGTCATCAGAAGCGGAAGAATCGGTTGCGCCGGTTTTGTCGTAATCCGGATCGTGTTGGCATCCGGCGTTTCGAAGCTGAACTCGGTGCCGCCGAAATATTTGCCGCCGGTCTCACAGCTGGGCTTCTTGTTCTTGTTGCGTTCGATGGTGAACTGGACATCTTTGGCGGTGAACGGCTTGCCATCGTGCCATTTGACATTCGGGCGCAGCTTGAACTCCCAGGTGTCGTCGTCAATCTTCGACCATTCCGTCGCCAGGCGGGGCTTGAGGCCGCCATTGACGTAGTCGAATTCCACCAGCATCTCGTTGACGTTTTCAGAAATGACCCGGCCGACGTCCTGGCGGGCAGCCATACAGGGCTCGACGACATCGACCGTTTCGGCAAGCACAATAGTGACGTTGCTCTTGGCATCCTGCGCCTGAGCCGAGCCGAAACTCAGCGCGAGCACCGTTGTTGAAAAGCAGGCAGCTAACAAATGCAGTTTCATTTCGTTCTCCTCCCATGCGCCTTTGGCGCTCCTCACAGTAAATCTGTGTCCCGTTTTCCGGTGCTCCGGCATCCACTCGGCAGGCGCGAAATTTTACCCGGCCGAAGCGATCAGTTCGCGCATCATCTCGACTTCCTCGTCGGTAAGATCCGTCAGCGGCGCCCGCACCGGACCGGCATCAAAGCCGCGCAAACGCACGCCTGCCTTGACCGCAGAAACAGCATAACCGGCCTTGCGATCGCGGATGCGGGCAAAGGGATAGTAGAAATCGCGCAGCATCTGCTCACAGGCCGCGTCTTCACCGGCGAGGAATGCCTTGTGGAATCTCAGTGCCGTTTCAGGCACGAAATTGAAGACCGCCGAGGAATAGGTCGGCATGCCGGCTCCGCGATAGGCTTGAGCAAACAGTTCGTGTGTCGGCATGCCGCCAATATAGGAAAGGCGGTCCCCGAGCGCGATCGTGACACGGCGTACCGTATCGATGTCGCCGGTTCCATCCTTGAAGCCGATCAGATTTGGGCATTCGTCGGCAAGCTGAGCAAGCTGCTCGGCCGAAACCCGCGCCTGGCCACGATTATAAACGATGACGCCCATATTGGTGGCCTTGCAAACGGCCCGTACACGCGCGGCAATGCCATCTGCCGGCGCCTCGGTCAGGTAATGCGGTAGCAGAAGAATGCCGTCGCCGCCCGCCGCCTCGATGTCGCGCGCCATGTCGCAGGCAATCCGCGTGCCGTAGCCGCATCCGGCAATAACGGGTGCATCGCCGGACACGGCGCGGGCGGCCTTTACCACCTCGACCACCTCACCCGGCGTCAACGAGAATAGCTCGCCGGTGCCGCCGGCAACGATCAGGCCGGCAACGGGGTAGGATGACAGCCATTCCAGATGCGCTGAAAATGGCCTGGCGGCAAACCGGTCTTCGGCATCAAAAGGCGTGACAGGGAAGGACAGCAGGCCGTTGCGAATGATCTCGCGAAGTTCAGTCGGGGCAATCAATTTGGCACTCCTTCAATTGCGCAGGTCTTGGGGCAACAGGTCCGCGGGGAAATTCTGGTAGGCAACGGGTCGCAGAAATCTGCGGATCGACATGGTCCCGACGCTTGTTGCGCCGAAGTTGGTCGAGGCCGGGTAGGGCCCGCCATGCACCATGGAATCGACAACCTCGACACCGGTAGGGAAGCCATTGACCAGCAATCTGCCCGCCTTTCTTTCGAGGATCGGCAGCAGGTCGCGGGCAAGGCCAAGATCGGCATCGTCCATATGGATCGTCGCGGTCAACTGTCCCTGGAAGCTTTCGGCAAGGGCGAGCATCTTTTCAGGCGAGCCGACGCGTACGACGAGACCGAGAGGACCGAATACTTCTTCACTGAGCGAATGATCGGCAAGCCAGGCCGAGCCGTTGGTCTCGAACAGGTTCGGCGCTGCGTCCCGGCCGGCACTCTCTGCAGCGAGTACCGGCGCGACGGCATTGCTTGCCCGCAGGCGGTCCACACCGTCGTGATAGGCTGTGGCGATGCCGTTGGTCAGCATCGTCTGCGTCGCCACCTTTTCAAGAGCCGCCTTGGCGGCACTGGTGAACTTGTCCGCCTCCGGCCCGTCGACGACAACGGCGATGCCGGGCTTGGTGCAAAACTGGCCGGCACCAAGCGTCAGTGAACCAGCCCAGCCTGAACCGATTGCCTCCGCCCGGGCAGCGGTAGCGGCCGGCAGCAGGAACATCGGATTAACGCTGCCCAATTCCCCGAAAAAGGGGATTGGCTCAGGGCGCTGGGCGCAAAGGTCAAAGAGCGCCCGCCCGCCGGCAAGCGAGCCGGTAAAGCCAACTGCTTTGATGGCCGGATGGGTCACCAGAGCCGTTCCGACATCACGGCGGCCGCCCTGGATCAGACTGAAGACGCCGGCCGGCATTCCGGTGCGTTCGCTAGCAGCGGCGATCGCCTCGGCGATAATTTCTCCGGTGCCGGGATGGGCTGAATGTCCCTTCACCACGACCGGGCAGCCCGCCGCAAGCGCGGCTGCCGTATCGCCGCCGGCGGTCGAGAATGCCAGCGGAAAATTCGAAGCGCCGAAGACGGCGACGGGGCCGATCGGCCGTTGCACCAGGCGGATCTCGGGGCGCGGTGCCGGTTGCCGGTCCGGTTGCGCCGCATCGATGCGCGCGTCGAGATGCGCGCCCTTGCGGATATGCTCGGCAAACAATCTGAGTTGGCCGGTGGTACGAGCACGTTCGCCGTTGAGCCGGCCCTCTGGAAGTCCAGTTTCCTGCGTTCCGATGAGGGTAACGGCCTCGCCACGCTTGTCGATCTCCTCGGCGATTGCCTCGAGGAAAATGGCGCGCTCCTCGCGTGTCGTTGCCGAAAATGCTGCAAAGGCAGCTTCAGCAGCGCGGCAGGCGCGGTCGACCAGTTCCGTTGTGCCGACAGCGAAGTCATGTGCCTGCCCATGCGCCGGCTCGGACCGAAATGTCGTCGTTCCGGCAATCCACTCGCCGGCGATGAAATGCCTGCCTGAAGGGGTCCAGCTCATTGTTATTCTCCTCGGCGGAGCCTTGCTCCGTCTTGATACGTGAAGTGGTGTTCAAGATGCGCCGCCTTAGCGGCCATTCACCTTCCGCCATTCGGCAAAGAGCGTCAGATTGCTTTCGTCGGTGGCCGGGTAAAGGCCAATGATCGTGTGACCTTGCTTGACGCGTTCTGTCACGAAATCCTCGTAAGCGGTCATCTCCACTGCTTCATCGGCGATCTCGTCGGCGATCTCGGCAGGGATGACGATCACGCTGTCGTCGTCGCCAACCATGATGTCGCCCGGGAAGACCGCAACATCGCCACAGCCTATCGGCACATTGATGTCGATTGCCTCGTGCAGCGTCAGGTTCGTCGGACTGGAGGGACGGTGGTGATAGGCGGGGATATCAAGGCCACCGATCGTCATGGCGTCCCGGAAGCCGCCGTCGGTGACGACGCCGGCTCCGCCGCGCATCATCAGGCGGGTAATCAGGATGTCGCCGGCAGACGCTGCGCGCGGATCCTTGCGGCTGTCCATCACCAGAACAGCGCCGTCCGGGCAAGTCTCGATCGCAAGCCGTTGCGGATGTTTCGGGTTCCGAAAGACGTTCATCGCGTTGCGGTCCTCGCGCGCCGGCATGTAGCGCAGCGTGAAGGCCGGTCCGACCATATTGCGACCCTTCGGCTGGACCGGCCGAACATCCTGTATCGTCTGGTTTCTCAGGCCGCGCTTGAACAGGGCCGAGCAGAGCGTCGCGACGGAGACACCCATCAGTTTTTCACGGGTTGCGGGGTTCATATTTCCTCCTCCTCGTTCTCGTTCAGGCGCCGAAGCTGCGGGTTTCCACAGTCCAATCACGCGCCTTGCCTGTCAGGCTGCAGCCGAGTCCAGGACGAGCCGGCACGATCATTCGGCCGTCCTTGATCTCGAGTTGTTCGTTAAACAGTGGCGCCAGCCAATCGAAATGCTCGACCCACGGCTCATGCGCATAGGCGGCCGCCAGGTGCAGATGGATTTCCATGGCGAAATGCGGCGCCAGGCGCATACGTTTCGCCTCGGCGTGCGTGCAGATGCGCAGAAAGGGCGTGATGCCGCCGACACGCGGCGCATCCGGCTGAATGAAGTCGACCGCATCGGCCCGGATCAGCGCCATGTGCTCGTCGGCGCTTGCCAGCATTTCGCCGGTGGCGATCGGCGTGGCAAGTTCCCGCGCCAGTGCGGCATGGCCCTCGGCGTCATAGGCATCGAGCGGCTCTTCGATCCATTCGAGGTTGAGCGGTTCGACCAGCCGGCCGAAGCGCAAGGCCGTCGTGCGGTCCCATTGCTGGTTTGCATCGACCATCAGCGGGACACGGCCATCGATATGGCTGGTCACCGCATCAAGCCGGCGAAGGTCGATCATGGGGTCCGGCTGTCCGACCTTGATCTTGATGCCGCCGATACCGGAGGCGATCGAGTGGTCGATGGCATCGCGGATTTCCTCGACGCTCGATGACAGGAAGCCGCCGGAGGTGTTGTAGCAGGCGACACTGTCGCGATGGGCGCCAAGCAGTTTTGCAAGCGGCAAGCCGGCGCGTTTCGCCTTCAGGTCCCAGAGGCAGATGTCGATGGCGGCGATTGCCTGTGTTGCAATGCCGGAGCGGCCGACCGAGGCTCCGGCCCAGCAGAGCTTGTCCCAGATGCGCGCGGTGTCGTTGGGGTCTTCGCCGATCAGGTTGTCGGCAAGCTCGCAGGCATGTGCATAAAGGGCAGGTCCGCCTGCCCGCTTCGAGTAACTGAAACCGAGACCGCTATGGCCGGCCTCGGAGACGATCTCGCAAAATAGAAAGGCCACCTGGGTCAGCGGCTTCTGTCGGCCCGTCAAAACCTTGGCATCGCTGATCGGCCGCGCCAAAGGCAGGTAAACGAGCGACAGGGTGACCGATCGGATGGCGTCCAGCTTGGACGGACCGGCAGCGAAGCCAGCCTTGGGAGGCTGTGCGGGAATCGTACGTCGATCGGGATCAAACATCGTGGTGCCTCAGTTGATAGCCGGTTCCGGCGTCTTGCCACCGAATTGCGTGGTCAGGAAATCAAAGTCGCAGCCTTTGTCGGCCTGCTCGATATGGCCGGAGAACATAAAGCCGTAGCCGCGCTCATAATGCCGCGTCGGCGCCACCCACCCGGCTCGCCGCGCTGTGATCTCTTCTTCGGAAACCAGCATATTGAGGCTGCGTGCCGGAATATCAAGCTCGACCATGTCCCCCGTTCTCAGCAGGGCCAAAGGCCCGCCAACATAAGATTCCGGTGCGACATGCAGCACGCAGGCACCGAAACTGGTTCCGGACATGCGGGCGTCCGAGATCCGCACCATGTCGCGCAGGCCGAGCTTCAACAGCGCCTTCGGCATCGGGATCATGCCCCATTCCGGCATGCCCGGTCCGCCCTGGGGGCCGGCATTGCGGAGCACGAGAACGGTGTCCGGCGTCAGCGGATAGTTTGGATCATCGATGATCTTCTTCATCTCCGCATAGCTGTCTGCGACCAGCGCCGGGCCGCAATGGCGATGGAATTTCGGGTCGCAGGCCGCCGGTTTGATGACCGCGCCGTCGGGACACAGGTTCCCCTTGAGCACGGCCAGCGAGCCTTCGTGATAGACCGGGTTCGACAATGGCCGGATAACGTCGTCATTGTAGATCTTCACCTGGTCCAGACCATCCACCAAGGGTTTTCCCGTCACGGTGATCGCGGTGGGATCAAGCTTGTCGCCGAGCTGCTTCATCAGAGCGCGCAGGCCACCCGCATAAAAGAAATCCTCCATCAGGTAGGTCGAACCGGAAGGCCGGATGTTGGCGAGAACCGGCGTCGTGCGACCGATACGATCGAGATCATCAAGCTCCAGCGGGACGCCAGCGCGCCGCGCCATGGCAATCAGGTGAATGATGGCATTGGTGGAGCAGCCGGTCGCCATGGCGACGGTGACCGCATTGTCGACGGCCGCGGGCGTGATGATCTGGTCCGGCGTCAGATCCTCCCACACCATATCGACGATGCGGCGGCCGCAGGCCGCCGACATGCGCTGGTGGTTGGCATCGGCTGCGGGGATCGAGGATGCGCCCGGCAGCGTCAACCCCATAGCCTCGGCGATCGCCGTCATCGTCGATGCTGTGCCCATGGTCATGCAATGGCCGTAACTGCGGGCGATTCCGCCTTCGATGCCCTGCCACTCCTCCTGGGTGATCATGCCGGCGCGGCGCTCGTCCCAATATTTGAAGCCGTCGGTACCGGAGCCCAGCGTCTTGCCGGCATAGTTACCGCGAAGCATCGGGCCGGCCGGCAGATAAATGAAGGGAATGCCCATGCTGACTGCGCCCATGACAAGGCCTGGTGTCGTCTTGTCGCAGCCACCCATCAGAACGGCGCCATCGACAGGATGGCTCCGCAACAGTTCCTCGGTCTCCATCGCCAGCATATTGCGATAGAGCATCGTCGTCGGCTTGACGAAGTTTTCGGAAAGGGAAAGAGCGGGCAGTTCCATGGGGAACCCACCCGACTGAAGAATTCCCCGCTTCACCCATTCGGCCCGTTCACGGAAATGCATGTGGCACGGCTGCGCATCGGACCAGGTGTTGATCACGGCAATGATCGGCTTTCCCTGCCAATCCTCCGGTGCGTAACCCATCTGCATGGTCCGCGACCGGTGACCGAACGAGCGCTGATCATCCGGCAGCATCCATCGGGCGGACCGCAATTGCTCGTAGGTTTTCCTCGCGGTCACGGCCTTCTCCCACCTTTTCGCTTGCTTATTTCAGCGTTTGCACCAACTGATATTTTAGTTTGACATATATATCAATGGAAAGTTTGCGTTCTTGTGCATTAGGTCGTGCAAAGCTATGAATGGAGCCGAAAAGGACGCCTCACATGAATTCCCAGTTCGCCTCTACATTCGGCCTGACCGCGCCCGGCTTCCCGGTCGTCGCTGGCAGTACCGTCCAGCGAGTCTATGATGATCTGCGCAAGCGCATCATCACCATTCAGTTGCCGCCGGACACCACGCTGTCGCGCACCGAGCTCACCGAGACTTATCAAGTCAGCCAGACTCCCATCCGTGACGCATTGCAGCTTCTCAAACAGGAGGGTCTGGTTCGCATTTATCCGCAGTCCCGCACTGTGGTGACCAGGATCGACGTCCTGCAGATTTACGAGGCGCATTTCCTCCGCGTTGCACTGGAAACCGAAGTTTGCCGCCGCCTCGCAACCGATCCGGACCCGGATCCGAGCATCATTACCCGCGCCCGGTCGATCATCAAGATGCAGGCGGCAGTCGCCGACGACGCCGATCAGATCGCGATCTTCCAGGAGCTCGACGAGCTCTTTCACCAGACATTGTTCGCAGGCGCCAAGCGCAGCAGCCTCCACCAGTTGATACGCGAGCGCTCCGGCCATCTCGAGCGTATTCGTCGCCTGCATCTGCCCGAAAAGGGCAAGATCGTCAGCATTCTCGATGGGCATCACGCCATCATCGATGCGATTGCCGCGCGCAACGAACAGGGTGCCGTCGACGCGATCCGTGAGCATCTCAGCCGCACCGTCGCAAAAGTGGAAGACCTGCGGAAGGAGTTCCCGGACTACTTCGTCTGATCCGCCCCGCCGCGGGTTTTGCCGGAGTCAATTGACGGGCGTCAGCAGCGGCCTGCCTGCGAAGAAGGCTGCAAGGTTGTCGACCGTCAATTGCGCCATCCTGTCGCGCGTTTCCTCGGTACCGCTGGCATGGTGGGGATAGAGCACAACGTTGTCGAGCGCTGCGAAGCGCGGATCGGGATTGGGTTCGTTGAGGTAGACATCGATGCCGGCCGAGGCGATCCGCCTTTCCTGCAAGGCCTTGATCAAGGCCGGCTCATCGACCACGGTGCCGCGGGCAATGTTGATGAAGCTGCCCGTTGGCCCGAGCGCATTCAGCACGTCCGCCGAAATCAATCCTTCGGTGGCAGGCCCGCCAGGCGTCGCGACGATCAGGATATCGGCCCAGTCCGCCAGTTTTACCGGCGTGTCGAAATAGACAAAATCGTTGCCGGCTTTCTTCGTCCTGCCGTAATAGCCGACCGTCAGTCCGACAGCTTCGCATCGCTTGGCAATCGCCATCCCTATGCGGCCGAGGCCGACGATCCCGGCCTTCTTGCCCGACGTCGATGTCGTCAGCGGCATCATCCCTTTCTGACCCCAGTCGCCGGAGCGCACATAGCGATCGCCTTCCGGCAGGCGCCGGCGTGCCGCAAGCATCAGAAGCAGTGCCATGTCGGCAACGTCGTCGCACAGCACCTCGGATGTATTGGTGAGCTTGATGCCGCGCCGTGTCATCGCCTCGACGTCCATCTGGTCGTAGCCAGCCGAGGAACAGGCGGCAAGCTTTAATGCCGGCAATTTCGAAAGCAGGGCTTCGTCGATCGTCACATGGCCGTTGCAGACCAGCGCGGAAGAGATCGGGCCGGCTTGCTGCAAGAGAGCATCCCGCTCTTCGCCTTTGACCAGATCGAGCCGGTGCAGCGTGTAGGTCTCCTCCAGCATCGCCATCTGATGGGGCCGGAGCGGATAGGCGACGATAACATCGGGCTTCATGCGGAAACGAGTCCTTCCTGTCGTTGGCGGGCGGCGCGTCGGGTGGCCTGGATCTCAGGATCGGGATCGAGGCTCGCGGCAAGAAGCGCCTGCGTGTAGGGGTGGAAGGGCGCGTTGAAGATCTGCTCCACCGGACCCTCCTCGACAATCTCGCCGGCCTTCATGACGATGACGCGATCGGCGAAATCGCGAACCACCGGCAGGTCGTGTGCGATGAAGAGGTAGGACAGGCCGAATTCGCGACGCAGGCCCTCAAGCAAAGCGATCACCTGCGCCTGGATCGACACGTCGAGTGCCGAAACCGCCTCGTCGCAGATGATCAGTTTCGGCTCCATCGCCAGCGCCCGGGCAATCGCGATGCGCTGGCGCTGGCCGCCGGAAAACTGATGTGGATACCGGTCGGCCATATCCGGTTTCAGGCCAACCTTGACCAGCAACTCGGCCACTCTCTCCTTCCATCTCGCTTTCGGCAGGATATCCGGGTGAATGACCCAGGCCTCCGAAATCAACCGGAACACACTCATCCGCGGGTTCAGTGACTGGGTCGGGTCCTGAAAGACCATCTGCAAATCGCGACGCAGCCCGAATATTTCCCTCGGGGTCATCGCAAGCAGATCGTTGCCGCGGTAGAGAACCTGGCCCTCCTGCGGATCATCGAGGCGAACGATTGCCCGGGCAAGGGTTGACTTGCCGGAACCGCTCTCACCGACAACGGCAACCGTCTCGCCGGGCATAATGACGAAATCCACGCCCTTCAGCGCCTGGAATGCGCCAAAACTCTTTTTCAAGCCGATGGCGCGCAGCAGCGGTTCGCCCTGCCGGTCGCGCTCTTGCGCCATCGCACCCTTCCCCGGTGCGGCGGCTATCAGCTTCTTCGTGTAGGCGTTCTGCGGGTTGCGATAGACTTCGGCCGCATTGCCGGTTTCGACCACGCAGCCGGAATTCATCACCACGACCCGGTCGGCGATCTCGGCAACGACGCCCAGATCGTGAGTGATCAGCAACAGGCCCATGCCGGTTTCCTGCTGCAACTCCTGCAGAAGTTCGAGCACCTGCGCCTGTACCGTCACATCGAGCGCGGTGGTGGGTTCATCCGCGATCAGGATATCGGGCTTGCAGGCGATCGCCATGGCGATCATCAGGCGCTGCCGCTGGCCGCCGGAGAACTGGAATGGATACTTTCGCATCGCCGCCTGAGGATCGGTTATGCCGACGCGTCCGATCAATTCGAGCGCCCTCGCGCCGGCGCGCTCCGCCGACTGGCCATGCGTCGTCATCATCTCGGTGATTTGCCACCCGACCGGATAGACCGGATTGAGGTGGGCGAGCGGGTCCTGAAAGATCATGGCGATCTTGGCGCCGTTGATCGAGCGCCGCTCCTCGGGCGTCATTTTCAGCATGTCGCGCCCGTTGAGGAGAATGGCGCCGCTGGTGATCTTACCGGGCGGCATGTCGATCAGATTCATGACCGCCGAGGCCGACACGGATTTGCCTGAACCGCTTTCCCCAAGGATCGCCAGCGTCTCGCCGCGATCGAGATGCCAGCTGACATCCTGCACCGCCTTGACGGTCCCGCTGGCGGTGTGAAACTCGACCGAGAGGTCACGCACTTCCAACAGATGTTCAGCCATTTTTCCTGCCCCTCATTTCAAGGCGCCAGCGTTGCGTCGGATCGAGCGCGATGCGCAGCCAATTCGACAGAAGGTTCAGCGACAGCGTCGTCAGGATGATTGCAAGGCCCGGCCAGAAGGAAAGCCACCACGCATTGGTGAGATAGGGTCGTCCTTGAGCAACCATGAGACCCCAGGTGATCTCCGGCGCCTGAATGCCGATGCCCAGGAATGACAGGGAGGATTCCGCCAGCATGACGAAGGCGAAATCCAGCGTCGCAATGGTCACCAGTGTTGGGAAGATCACTGGCAGGATGTGATGGAAGACAATGCGCCAATACGATGCTCCCATGACCTTCGCCGCCTGCACGAACATCCGCTCGCGCACTTCCAGCACTTCGGCGCGCGTGGTGCGCAGATAGATGGGAATGCGGGTGATCGCCAGGACGAGGACGATGTTGGTGACCGAGGGCTCGAGCATGTAGAGCACGATCACCGCCAGAAGCAGCGACGGAAAGGACATGATGACGTCGCCGAGGCGCATGATCCATTGAGCAGCAGAAGAGCGGCTATAACCTGCCACCAGACCGAGCGCCGTACCGACGACGGATGATGCCAGCACGGCTGCTGCGGCCACCAGGATGGTATTTTGCGCCGCCACGATGACGCGTGCAAGAAGCGGCCTGCCCAGCGCATCGGCGCCGAGGACATAAAGCATTCCGCGGGTGATATCGAACGGCGGCGCGTTCCGGCCCCGCAGGTTCTGCTTGGTGGCGATGGCCTCCAGCAGGAGCGGGCCAAACAGCGCACAGAGCAGAACGATCAAGAGGAACAGAGCCGCGAAAAAAGCGAGCTTGTCCGCCCACAGCATCGTCAGCCAGCGCCCGATCGGGCCGCTTGGTTTTTTCTCGGCGAGGATTTGTGTGTCGGCCATCGTCATCGCTCAATACCGGATGCGTGGATCGAGCAGCGCATAGGCGATGTCGATCAACAGGTTCATGATGAAGATCGCCAGTGCCGAGACCATGATGACGGCCAGCACGACGGCGAAATCGCGAAGCAAAATGGAATCGATCATCAGCTTGCCGATGCCCGGAAAGCCAAAAACAGTCTCGACGACGACGGCACCGTTCAAGATGGCGGCCGCCTGGTCGCCGATGACGGTGATCACCGGCAGCATGGCGTTGCGCAGTCCGTGAATGAAGATGATTGATTTCGATCGGACCCCCTTGGCGCGGGCCGTCTTCACATAGGCGGAAGACAGAACACTGATCATCGAGCCGCGGACCACCTGCAGGATCAGGCCGAAAGGCCGGATGAACAGCACGCTGACCGGCAGGACCCAGTGCCAGAACGTTCCTGTTCCCGATGTCGGCAGGACATGCAGTTTGACAGCGAAAATGACGATCGCCACGATGGCCAGCCAGAAGTCCGGCGCCGCAGCGCCGATCAGCGAGAAGAAAGTGGCGAGACGGTCGAAGACGCCGCCGACACGAAACGCCGCGAGCGAACCGATGACGATAGCGGCGACCGTGACCAGCGCCATGGTGATGACAGCCAGCCAGAAGGTCCAGACGAAAGCCTCCAGCACGACATCCATGGCCGGACGGGCCTGTCGCAGTGACTGACCGAAATTGCCTTGGGCAAGATCCGAGACATAACGACCGAACTGGATGATCAACGGATCGTTGAAACCGTTCATCTCACGGAATTGCTGGCGCATTTCGGTGGTCGCATCGATCGGCAGATAGAGGTCGGTCGGATCGCCCGTCAGCCGGGACAGGAAGAACACGATGACGATAAGCACCACGAGCGATACGCCACTGGCGATCGCGCGTTTGCCGATGAAACTCTTCATGCACTCCTCCCGAGTGAACCCCATGGGGGTCGTGATGTCCGGTTTCGTCTTCGTCTGTGCTGCCTGTGATACCCCTCCGGCAACAGGCACAGCTCGACGACTAGTCGCTAGAACTGAAATATTAGTGCATCTAAAATTTTTGTGAACCCCAAAAATGATCAGGGCTTGTCAACCGGCGGCTTGCGTCGCCATGTCATGCCGCGCGTTCCGATAATGGCCGCGCCGATGATCACCGCCGCGCCGATCCACGTCTGTGCGGCCGGAACTTCCGAGAAAAATGAGAAGGCCATAAGGGCCACGACGGGCAGTCGGAGAAAGTCGAGCGGTGCCAGAACGCTTGCGGCCGCCATACCGAAGGCGCGCGTGATCAGTGTCATGTTGAGCGCGCCGAGTGCCCCTTGCAGGGCAAGCAGTCCGAGTTGGCTCCAGGTCGGCATTGACCAGACCGGCAGCATGATGATCAGGCCAAGCGGCACCGTCGCTATCAGATTCCATGCAACCAGCCGGTCGGCACTATCCCTCAACGCCATCCGCCGCAGCATCAATTGGCTGGCCGCCGTCAAGACCGCTCCTGCCAGCGCAAAAAGCAGCCATTGGTCGAAACCGGACGCTCCAGGGCGAATGATGATCATGACGCCGATAAAACCTGCGACAATGCCGGCCACGCTGGAGATGCCGACATGCTCCTTGAGCACCAGCCACGCGCCGAGAACGAGAAACATGGGCATGGTGAAATTGATCGCCGTGGCATCGGCGAGTGGCGCGTGCGCAAAGGCGACGAACAAAGCAACCAGTGAGGCAAGCTTCAGACCTGCACGCACGACATGCAGAACACGATAGGGAGAGGATTTCAGGTCGACCCGTGACACGATCCAGGGCGTGACGACAAGAAGCCCGAAAAACGACCGGAAAAAGCCGATCATCAAGGGATGCACGTCGCCGGCCAGCAAACGCACAATGACCGCGTCGAAACTATTTAAAAAAGCGGCAGCCACCATCAAGCAGACGGCAAGGCCTGTGCGACCAGGCTGCATTACGCTGCTCCTGACCGAACAAAGGTGAACCCTGCTATATCGGCCACTCGACACGGTAGCGCATTGAACCGGCAATCCATTGGAAATAAAGCCTTCCCTGGCGTGTTTGCAATTCTCCCGCTGCCGCGGTTTGCCGCAGCGGAGACCACTCGTTCTCGCCAGGGGCCGGCGGCATCCGCTATTCCCCGGTACGGATCAACGGCTTTATCTCAATCCTTCAGCCTCCGTCACACTGACAGAGCGCATTGCTGACGGGAGCGCCTCGCTCACTGTTAGTGGATCATTCCGTTCGTCTTCGCCCGGTTCGAGAACTGGTGGACGAGCATGATGCCCTGCTCAAGGAGCAACTCGGCCGCCTGCAGATCGCGGGGCGTCATGTCCCCGGATAGACCGCGAATCGTATTGGCGACGCAGATGGAGTTGGCGACGAAGCGGGTGTCGCCCTCACCTTCCGCCTCCTCGGCCGTTGCTTCCAAGGCATCGGCGACGGTGTCGAGCAGGCTCGAGCGTTCGACAAGCGTCATGTCGTTCAGGGTTTTGGAAATGCCGTTCATGATTGTCTCCTCGCGCGTGCTCAAGGCGGATCGCAGCTCGATTTCTCGATTTCAGTCATATGGCGGTGACTGTCAGATAGGATGGCTGTCTTCAGAAGCAACTCATGGCTGCCGCGCACGTCATGCATGGGTGCAGCGAAATGGCGCGGCTCAATCAATAATTCGAGCCTATCATTCCAGATGTGTCAGGAGGTCGGCAAGCATCGATCGCTGCCCTTTCAACAGCTTTATGGCTGCGTCGGGAGGGGAAAACCACCCCGCCCGATCGACTTCAGGAAAGCTCTTTACCTGGCCCGACCGTGGTGGCCATTCCATTTCGAATTGGCAACTTTGTATCGCATTCACGTCGAGTATCGGATCGGCTTCGATCGCCCACGCGACGACTATCTTTCCGCCGGGTTGTCGGTATTCGCCCAACGGTGTGAACCTGCCATCGACTGCTACACTCAGCTCTTCGGCCGTCTCCCTTATTGCCGCCGCAAGCTCATCTTCTCCAGGTTCGACCAGCCCCTTCGGGATCGACCACGCAGCCTCGTCTTTCCCAGCCCAAAAAGGGCCGCCCGGATGGACGAGAAGCACTTCGATGTCGCTGGAAACACGCCGGTATAGCAGAAGTCCGGCGCTGCGGATTGCCATCGCCTTGTGCCCTTCATTTGTCGATCAGGAGGCCAAGCATTCCTCACAGATGCCGCAGCCGTCATCGTCCATCCACTGACGCCGGCGCTTACAGCAAAGGCAAGCACGACTATCGGGTTGTTCCTTTGTGTCTTCCGGTGGAATGATCTCGATCGTCATGTCGATTAGAGTGTCGGCCACAAGCTCCGCCATCTCGTTGCTCCATCAGTCTATTCTAAATAAGATAGGAGCGGCGATCGATACCGGCAAGGCTCTCGACGCCGGTCGGAAGGCCAAATGGCATGCCGAACCACATTCGGCGATCTCAGCATCGAACGCTGGGCCTTCTTGCGACAAGTGATATAGTTAAATTTCGGTCGTCTACCTGGACGATACGACAAAGGAACTATTCCATGGAAGACCAGAAACGCCCGCTGCAACCAGGAGAAACCGCCCCCGCCTTCGCGCTCGCCACGGCCAACTTCGACGGAACCGTCTCTTTCGCCGATTTGAGCGGTCGCCCGTTCGTGATCGGGTTCTTTCGCGGGTTGCACTGCCCGTTCTGCCGGCGCCAGGTCGAACAGCTTGCTGGCATACAGCCCACCCTGCGCGCCGCCGGAGTGGAGACCGTGGCCGTTATCAACACACCGGTAGAACGCGCTCGCCTGTATTTCCGCCACCGTCCGACGCCAGTAACGCTGCTATGCGATCCCGACTGCCACACACATCGGGCCTATGGTGTGCCCCATGCTGAGTTCCTGCCCGATGGGAGCAGCAAGCAGCCCGAATGGCCTTATAGCGCGACGATGGCGCAGTTCCAGGCGGCGCGCATCAACCCCACGGGCGAGTTGCCGGAATTGCTACAACCCATGGAAGCCAATACTATACTCAACGCCAAGGACCGCTTCGAGCTTGATGAAGCCGATATGGCGATCTTGGCGAACCACGCTACCCAGCTCGTCGGGCACTTCCTGGTCAATGCGAACGGCACCATCGCCTGGTCGCAAATCGAGGCGCTGGACGGGCCGAACGGTCTTGGCATCTTCCCGACTGCGGCGGAGATAATCGCCGCCGCCGGCAGCCTTGAACGCTGACTTTCAACGAACCATTGGCCAGCGTTGGCGAACTCTCCGACCTGTCATCAGTTTGACCTCCGCGTTCCGCCATCCCGAGAAAATAGTCACGTTAGACAGACTTCAACCGTTGCTCGGTTTTTGCGTCGAACAGATGCAGTTTACTGAGATCCGGGGCAATGACGATCCGGTCGCCGGCGCGGAGATCAAGGCGCTCCCTTACCGTCGCAACAAGATGATCCTCACCAAACTTCGTGGTGACCTGGATCTCAGCGCCGGTGGGCTCGACGAGAACGACCTCAACGGCAACGGGACCTTGTCCGATTGTGAGATGCTCAGGGCGAATGCCGTAGATAAGCTGTGCACCGCGTTCCAATGACGCTGCTTCGGGCAGTGGCAGCCTACCTCCGCCGTCCGCGATCAACTCCAGCGGCCCTGAAGTGCTGACCTGGCCTCGAATAAGGTTCATCGCCGGCGAACCGATGAAGCCCGCAACGAAGAGGTTTGCCGGCCGGTCGTAGAGATCGAGTGGCGAGCCTATCTGCTCGACGAAGCCGTCCCGCATCACAACAATCCGATCGGCCATCGTCATGGCCTCGATCTGATCGTGGGTGACGTAAATGGTCGTTGTCTTCAGTCGCTGGTGCAGTTGCTTGATTTCCGAACGCATCTGCACACGCAGCTTCGCGTCCAGGTTCGACAATGGTTCGTCAAACAGGAAGACCTGCGGATTTCTAACGATGGCACGGCCCATCGCCACACGTTGACGTTGGCCACCCGACAGGTTTTTCGGATATCTGTCGAGCAGATGCCCGAGCCCCAGAATTTCAGCGGCCTCCCGAACACGTTGCCTGGTCTGTTCCTTTGGGGCTTTCGCCAGCTTCAGCGAAAAACCCATATTCGCCTCGACTGTCAGATGGGGGTAGAGCGCGTAGGATTGGAAAACCATCGCGATATCGCGTTCTTTTGGCGCGACATTGTTCACGACCTTGCTGCCGATCGATATCCGGCCGGCTGAAATCTCTTCGAGGCCGGCGATCATCCGCAACAATGTCGACTTCCCGCACCCGGACGGACCGACCAGGATCACGAATTCTCCGTCTTGGATATCAATATCCACTCCATGCAGAACTTCGAAGTGACCGTAGCTCTTGCGGGCATTCGCCACATTTACTGACGCCATAACTTTCTCCGGCTGAATGTTGGTATCTTCGGGACGCAGCCGCTCGTCTGACACGGCGTCGATTGCTCATCGGCTTGCCGTGGCGGCTGAATAAGGCGCCAGTACCGCGTCGATCGCAGCAAGGCAGAGTTCGCGGGCCTTCGGAGCGACCCGCTTTGAAACCACGTCGGAATAGAGTCGGCCGAGATATTGGCTGATCAGAGTTTCGGGAATTTCATCGGGGAGCCGGCTGAACAATTCGCCGACCGCGGCGGATGCGCGGGGATCCGGCCAGTAATAGCGAATTCGATCACTATAGCTGAAATGCCGTTGCAGTCGCTGCTCATCGGGACTGCCGCCATAATGGGCCGCCCAGCTTGCCGGTTGTTCGACCATGATTTTTTCCATGGTCCTCACCAGTCCGGCTCGTGGCGTCCTCCCTGTAAGCACGTCAGCAATCGCATCGAGGCCGTACAGCGCTTCGCGCAGCGCGAAAGTCAGCCCTGGTCCGACCTTGAGGATCGCAAAGCCGCCGTCGACGAGAGCAGATAGCGCTTCGGCCGGCTGGTAGTCGGTGGAATGTGCTTCGAAAACCAAGCCCGGCATGTCGTCCAGCGAACGAATGAGGCTCGTGGCCCGTTCAGGCTTGTAGAGCGCCACGTCGGTGTTGCCAAATTCCACGCCCGGCTGAACCACGATCCCAATGACCCGCTCCATCGCCGGCGCCAAACCTGCTTCGGCAAACGACGCCTTGTGAACCGCCAGCGTTTTCATCGCCGCATAGGCCCGGGTAATTTCGATGTCTTCGAGTGCGTGCGTTGCACCACCTGGAGGCGGCACCTCGGTTCCGATGATATAGACCGGCGGAGGGCGGCCTGAACGAAGAGCGGCCTCCTCAGCGGCCTTTGCCAATCGAGCGGCCCGCGCCGCGGTCAATTCGTCATCGAGCGCCGCTGGTTCACCGGCACAGCCCATCGACGCGTCCAGGTGAATCTTTTCGAACCCTGCCTCGACATAGGCCGTCACCATAGCCGCGGCGCGCAGCATTGCCTCCTCGGCCGCCAGTTTTCTCCAGGGGTTGGGGCCGAGGTGATCGCCTCCGAGGATGATGCGTTCGGCTGGAAAGTCAGCCGCTGCGGCGATGTCCTCGATGAACCGGCGAAAGTCCGCCGGCGTCATCGCGGTATAGCCGCCCTCCTGATTGACCTGATTGCAGGTGGCTTCGATGAGGACCGCCCGGTGCTCCATGCCGGCACGCCGAAGGGCTGCCTCGATGACCAGCGGATGCGCCGAGCAGACCGAAGTGACGCCATGGGGAAAAGGCAGGTTTCGGGCACCGAAAAGCTTTCGCAGCGCGGTCTGGCGGTTTTCTTCGATCGACGTCATGCGAGCGTTACAACCTTCGTCAGGTGACGAGGAGAGACCGTGTCGATTTGCCGGGCCTGCGCGGCGCGTTCGCCGAGGACCTGCAGCGCCGGAAGGACAACGAGGCCCGCAAGCGACAGATCGACATCGACGGCGAGTTCCAGATCGCCTGGACCACCCACACCGACGACGACCGCGCCTTTTTCTCTCAGTTCTCCCACCAGTTTCGTCTCCGCCTCCCTCTGGTCGGAGCTGTACAGCATGACCGCAACCGTCTTTGCGTCAACGAGGCTGACCGGCCCATGACGGTATTCCAGCGGGTGGAAGGCCTGGGTCATGATCTGGCTCATTTCCATGAGCTTGAGCGCTCCCTCCAGGGCGATGCCGAAGAGCGGCCCGCCACCGAGAAAGACGAAGTGCGACCGGTCGGCGATAATTCCAGGAAGCGCCGCATCGAGAGCGCTCGCGAGCTGGCGGGCGGAATTCACGACAGAGGCAGGAACCTTCTGCCCGATCATCTGCAAACCGAGAAGGACCATGAGGCTAGCCGATACCGTCATGACGATACCTTCGTCCGGATGGGTTTCGGCCGCGATCATCCGATCGCAATTTTTCGCGAGAGAGCTTTCCGGTTCGACGGTTATCGCCGTCACGAAGGCGCCGGCGGCGCGGCTTGCCTTTGCCGCGGCGACTGTCTCCGTCGTCTCGCCGCTTCGGGAAAGCGCAACGACGTGTGTGTTGCGCCACTCCGGCCAGAAGGCCGAGGGCCGGTTTTGCCATTCCGCACCAGGGACCGCGATTGCCTTGCGTCCGGCCATATTGGCATAGGCTGCCAGCGAGAGTGCAAGATTGAAGGAGGTGCCGCAACCGACGAAGACCAGCAGCTCCGCGCGGTCGTCGGCTGAATTCAATCCAATGGCCTTCTCCCAATAGGGAAATTGCTCGAAAATGACTTTTTCGGTCGTGTTCATGAAGTCTCCGATTATTTGACGGAACCAGCCAGAAGGCCGCTGACGAGGTAACGGTTGAGGAAAATGACGACGAGGGCGGGGATGACGATGGCGATCGAGCCGCTCGCGGTGATGAGGCCGTAGTCGATGAAGTTCTTCGTTACGAATTCCGGAATCAGAACCGTTAGCGGCTTCGTCGCCTGCGGCGAAAAAATGAGCGGTACGAGATACTGTCCCCAGGCGCCCAGAAACGTAAGGATTGCCGCTGCCGTCAGACCCGGTCCGGCCAACGGCAGGACGATGTTGAAGAAGATGTAGAGCCGGCCCGCTCCGTCGAGTTGCGCCGCTTCCTCCAGTGCGATCGGAAGAGCTTCGAACACGCTCCGCAACAGCCAGAGCGACAGAGGCAGGAAGGCCGAGACATAGATCAGCGAAACACCCAGATAGGTATCGACGAGATGCAGCTTGATCATGATCTGATAGAGCGGGATCAAGACAGCGTAGGCGGGAATGGCCAGCGTCGCGACAACGGCGACAAAAAGCGCTTTGCGGCCAGGAAACTGAAGCCTGGTGAACCCGTACGCCCCCAGAGAAGATATCGCGACACAAAGCAGCGTGGCGGCGATCGATGTCACCACGCTATTCAGCAACGCGGCCCGGAACTGTTTGAACACCTCCACACCTCCGATCCGCGCAATATTGATGCCAAGCAGCCGCGAGTAGTGATCGAGCGTAAAGTGCTGCGGAAAGAAGTTGATTGGTCGGGTTGAAAAGTCTTCGCTGGGCGTTACCGAACTTGCGATGGTCCAGTAGATCGGCCCCAGAGACCAGATCAACAGGACGACGACACCTGTCCAAATCATCATTCGATAGGCAATAGTGGATCTCATCAGTCGAACCGTGTGTTGCGATAGACACGAAGGACGTAGACCAGCGAAATCAGCAGAGACACGAGAGTGATCACGACCGATAGCGCCATGCCATACGAGAAGCGGAGATTCTGGAAGGTTTCGAGGTAGATCTGGACGAGCACCGGTCGGGTCTCGAGGCTGGCGCCCGCCAGAACCCAGGCCTCGTCGAAGAGATTGAAAGCGTTCACGGTTGCGTTGGTCATGGCGACAGCGATCGCACTGCGAACCAGCGGAAGCGTTACCCACCCGAACATCTGAACGCGCGTGGCTCCATCGATCCGTGCAGCCTCATAGAGATGAACAGGGATGCTCTGCATCGCGGCAAGGACGATGACGATCGTCAAAGGCATCATGCGCCAGACGTGGACCACCGTTACGGCGACGATGGCGCTGGTGCGATCGTTGAACCAGACGTGATTTTCGAAGGGGAGCCCGAGCGCCGAAAGGATGCCGTTCAACAGGCCCGCGCCCGGTTGATAAATCCAAAGCCAAATGACCGAATTCACAACGCCGGGCAGCGCCCAGGGCAAGATCACCGCTGCGAGCACCCACTGTCGCCCGACCTTGATCTGATTGATGAGAGCGGCAGCAAGAACGCCGAACACGGTTTCGGCCACGACGGCCAGAACAACGTATGTCAGCGTGTTGCTCCAGGTCGTCGCGAGCTGGCCATCCGAAAGCATTCGGCTGTAGTTTTCCAGGCCAACGAATGGCGTGCCGGCCTGCATGGGGTTGACCCTGTGCAGGCTGTCCCAGACGGTTCTTCCCATCGGGTAGAAGACCAAAGCTGCCATCGTGAGAACGATGGGCGACACCAACAGCAAGCCGAGCGTGGCGTCGGCGTTGAAGCCGACCCCACTCTTGCTCGTGGCCCCTTCGGACGCCAAAGCGGTCATTGCGCCATCGCCTGCTTGGCGGCGGAAGCGATGGCCTCCATCGCCTGGTCGACGCTCATCTGTCCCTTGGCAGCGCTGTTGATCGCCGTGTTTACGCCGCTGGAAAATTGCGGGTACCAAGGCGGCGTGCCCTGCGGGAACAGCGGCTCAACCGTCTTCGACTGCGCCACGAGAGCGTCGCCGCTGTTCAGCTTTCCGGATTCGTTCAGTTCGGAAAGCGCCGACGTGCGTGTCGGCAGGAAGCCATTTACAGCATTCTGCTTCTGGAAGTCCTTGCTGGTGAACCATTTGACGAAAGCGATCGCCGCCTCTTTGTTGGGAGAGACGTTTGGAATAGCCAGCGCTTCCGGAAGGCCGAAACTGCGCGTTTCACCGCTTGCCGTCGGCACGAGGATCGCTTCTACCTGGCCGGCGACTTTCGACTGCTTGGGATCGTTCATCTGGCCGAGACGACCAGGCTCGCCGGAAATCATGATGCTGGTGATGCCCTGCGCGAACATGCTCTCATTGATTTGGCTGTCCTTCAGGCCGGTTGACGCCGGATCGACCAGCCCGTCCTTGAGAAGCATCAATTCGAAAGCAAGCGCCTTGTAACCAGCCGAATCCGGCGAGGTAAAGAGCGGATTGAAATCCTTGTCGAAGAGTTCGCCACCGAAGGCCTTCGTCAGCAGGTACCAGCTCGTCGACGCGCCTTCGGTTGCCGAAACCGGCAGGCCGATCGGATATTCGACAATGCCTTTTTCCTTGATCTTCTTGGCTGCAGCGACCAGGGCGTCCAATGTTTTCGGTATCTCGGTGATGCCTGCATCCGTGAAATGCTTCTTGTTGACGAGCATCACCCGGAAGTCGTTGGTGTAGGGAATTCCCAATAATTTGCCGTCGACCGTGAAGATCTTGGCAACGCCGATATCTTTCACCGTATCGGCGTCGATCACGTCGTTGAGCGGCATATACCAACCGGCCGCGCTGAACTGACCGGTCCAGGACCAATCGAATTCGGTCACATCCGCTGGCGCTGTACCGGCAACCAAGGCTGTCACCAGCTTCGGGCGGATGTCGTCCCACGACAGAGTCTGCAGGTCGACGTGAATGCCGGTTTCGGCCTCGAAGTCAGCGGCGATGTTCGGTCCCTGCGGCGATGGCATGAGCACCGTGATCGACTGACCGGCAAGCGGCTTGGCGTCCTGGCCAAGAGCCGGTGCGGCGATTGCCAAGGCCGCCGATGCAAGTAGAGGCAAGATCAATTTATGCATGTTCCCATCCTTCATTATTCTTGAGCTCAATTACTGGGATGCGCAGTCACCGCCTTCGGCCGTGGCCACGATTTGCCCGAACCAGCCGTCGTCTAACGGCCAGTCGAGAAGTTGGGCGGCAGCCAGGAGCGCGCCGCCAATCGGGGGAAGTTTCGGCAAAGCCGCAGGCCTGCCAATTCGCCGTTCAAGCGCCTCCAAAAGAAGTCGGCTCGAAAAAGTACCGCCGGCATAGGTCCAGTCGGCATCCGGATCACAATGGCCGGCAATTGCCGCATGATGCTTCGCCAGTTCATCGGCCGCCTGCTCGATCAACCCGACCGCCCCTTTATCGCCGCCAAGTGCGACCTGATCGACGAGGGTCGAAATTGCTGCAATGTCCGCCCGTGGGTTTGCCAGGGAGCTGGCCCAATCGCCGAGCCCATTCATGGGATTGCTCAAGTCGATGCGAAGGTGGTCAAACAGGGCCTTCGCGAGAGCTGTTGCCGAAGCACGCCCATCCAAGCTTTGGCTGACGAGATTGAGCGCCCTCTGCCCGATCCAATGGCTGCTGCCCTCGTCACCGATGAGATCTCCCCAGCCGCCGGTGCGCGCCGATCGGCCTTCGGAGTTACGCGCCCATGCCATTGAACCCGTGCCGGAAAGAATGAGGATACCCGGCTCGCCCGCAAAAGCACCGAGGTGCGCCGCGTCCACATCGTTGAGGACGCGCCGGTGGACGTTTGGGAACAGCCGCTCGATCGCATCGCGCTGTAGAGCCGACAGGCGCTCAACCTCGGCGTAGGCGGGCAGCGCTGCGGCGACGGCCGCCAGATTTCCTTCATCGCGAAAGGGAAGGAGATGCTGCTCCAGCTCATGGAGCCAATTCGGATTGTCCATGGGATTGACGCCATGGCCGCGGGAACGCCGCAATATCCGGCCACGCTTGTCCGCGAGGGCAACCAGCACCTTGCTTCCGCCACCATCGATGCCGAGGATCAGCGCGTCGCTCACTCTTTCGCCCTCAGATCCGCGATCGTTGCGTCGACGCCGAAGTTGACGAGCTCGTCACGCCAATGCCGCGAAAGCCCGGAATCGGTAATGACTTTCGCGGTGTCCAGCGGTGCGACCTTGTAGGTCGCGGTGGTTCCGAATTTCGAGGAATCGGCCAGAACGAAACGATTGGCCGACCGAGCCAGCATGCGCCGGTTAAGGCTCGCCTCCGCACTGTCCACGCTGTAGATCGCGCCGTCGGAGCTGATGGCGCTGGCGCCAAGAAAGAGCTGGTCGAACCATAATGTTTCCAGCATTGCCTCCGCCTGAGGTCCGACGAGCGACGCATTTTCGCTACGCAGCTGACCGCCGAGAAGCACCACCTCCAAATTCGGAATATTCAGGAATTCCTGCGCTACCGTCAGGCCGTTGGTGAATATCCTGAGCGGCATGGGGTTGATGCGAACGAGGCGCGCAAGCTGCAGGACGGTGGTTCCCGCGTCGAGAAAGATCGCCGTACGCGGATGAAGCAAGCCATAGGCCGCGGTGGCAATCGCCCGTTTGGCTGACAGGTGGCGCTTTTCGCGCTCCTGAAATGCAACCTCAACCGACGATCCTTCGGCAATGCGCGCTCCACCATGCACGCGATCAATGGCGCCTTCCTGCTCAAGGATCTGCAGGTCTCTACGAACCGTGGCAAGCGATGCTCCGATCGCATCGGCAAGCGCCTGAATGGTCGAAAAGCCGTTCGCGTAGAGGTGGCTGCGAATGGCATCCAATCGATCGACCTTCACTCCAACTGCCTGGCTCAACGAAAACCTCCCTCACGGCCGATCCCAATTTCGATCATGGTTTCATTTCAAATGATCAGTGTCAATCAATTTTCTGACGTTTTGTGATTTATCGGATGATGGCTGGAATGAAAAAAACGCGCCGTGAATTCACGGCGCGTCTAAACGAATGCCATACGCTTGTGGCTGGCTTATCCACGGGATCTCACTGATATCTCGGCAGCAAATCGCCGTGTGCGACGATCAGGTCGTCGACAAGGTTCCAGATTTGGTCTGGCGACAGTTCCGCAGACGTATGCGGATCGAGCAGAGCGGCCTGGTAGATGCGCTCGCGGTTTTTTGTAAGAGCCGCCTCGACCGTCAACTGTTGAACCGAAACGCTCAGGTTCATGACGGCGGAAAGCTGAGAAGGGATCCGACCGACCCGGACCGGCTGAATTCCATTTCTGTCGACATGGCAAGGCACTTCCACGATGCATTCATCGGGCAGATTCTCGATCAGGCCGTTGTTTGGGACATTGCCGTATATCAGCGCCGGGTTGCCAGTTACCGCGGCATGAATGATGCCGGCCGCGTATTCGTTGCTGCGGCACACCTCGATCGGCTTATCGCCTTCCAGTTCCTTGCGAAGGGCATGCCACTCTTTGATCTGCACCTCGCAGCGCCGGATGTATTCGTCCAACGGAATATTGAGCTGATCGATCAGGTCCCCTCGTCCCTCCTTGATGTACCAGGAGGTATACTCGGAGAAATGCTCGCTGGATTCGGTGACGAAGTGGCCGAGCCGTTTGAGAACATCGAACCGCACCCGATCGTCCGGCGGAACGCGGCCATCGGCGGCGAGAGCGTTCAGTCTCGGATAAAGATCTTCCCGCCGTCCGTCGCTATGAATTTTCTCATATTTCAGGAAGAAGGCGACGTGGTTGATCCCAGCCGAAACATAGTTCACGTCGGCAATGTCCTCGCCGAGGCATTGGGCGAGATGCCCGGCTGTGTGCTGCACACTGTGACACAAGCCGACGGTGCGGATTTCCGGGGCCAGATCCTTGATCGCCCAGCAGTTGATGGCCATCGGGTTGACGTACTGCATCAGAAGAGCCTGCGGGCAGACCTCCTCCATGTCTCGGCAGATCGCCTCAAGGACTGGTATCGTCCGCAAACCGCGGAAAATGCCGCCGATGCCAAGGGTGTCGGCGATCGTCTGACGCAAGCCATATTTGTTTGGAATGTCGAAGTCCGTGACGGTCGCCGGTTTGTAGCCACCGACCTGCATCATGAGGATCACGAAATCGGAACCGCGCAGCGCTTCCCGCCGGTCGAGCGTGGCGTCGATCCTGACGTTTGAAAGCTTAAGCGACTCGCAGATCCGGCGAGCGACGATCTCTGATGTCTTCAGTCGCTCTGGATCGACGTCGAAGAGGCTGATGACGTAGTCGCCGCCTCTCTGCGAGGACAGGACGTCTCCCAGAATGTTCTGTGCAAAAACGGTGCTACCAGCGCCTACCAGGCAAATCTTCGGCATTGCAATCTCCCTATCGGTTGTGATTGCTTAGTGCTCCTTCTAGGTCAGAATTTCCTCCCGGCATCGGCCTATTAATTCCGGAATTCGAGTCTTGGACGCATGAAACATACCCAAAGCCGCGGCGAATGGATTGGATCCCGAGGGGAGTTCCTGGTCGAGCGTCACATCGCTGATGCGATGGCAGCACCGCATTGGCACGACCATGTTGAAATAAACCTGCTCATGGCCGGCCAGATGACCTACCTTTTTAATGGAAGGCGGGAACAGGTGGAGGCCGGCCGCCTGGTCTTATTCTGGGCCGCGATTCCGCATCAGACGATCGCTGTTGCCGAAAACGCCCCGCTGGTGTGCCTCTATCTTCCTCTTGTCGATTTCCTGAGTCTGCCGGTGGACAGAAAGGCAAGGCAGTCGATCATGCAGGGGAGATTTCTGGCGCAGGGAAATCAGGAAACGATGGATGCTTCGACCCTCCCACGATGGGAAAAGGAATGGCAGTGCGGCAGTGCGGCAAGACGGAAACTGGTCGTGGAGGAAGCACGACTGCGAATACGGCGTCTGATCCTGGACAATGCTGAATGCGACAATTCGCCGACCCATGTCTCTCCGACATCGTTGGCCGGCCACGCGGTGCGCCACGTCGAGCTGCTGATCGACCTCATCAATTCCCGCTACGCAGATCCGGTAAGCGTAGCCGATCTCGCCAAGCTTGCGGGAATGCATCCAAGCACCGCCAACAGCGCTTTCCGAAAGGTTTTGGGAATATCAGTCAACGAATACCTGACCCGACATCGGATTGCCCGGGCGATGCAGCTACTGACGGACACGGACGATCCGGTCCTCCAGATCGGTTTTGACTGCGGGTTTGGTTCCAGCAGTCGCTTCTACGAGATTTTCAAGGAGCGAACGGGTACGACCCCCCGTCATTTCCGGGAAGCGGTGAACTCCAAGAACACTCCAGCGCCCTGATGAGATTCCAACAGACGGGGCTCGTGATGGCTCTGGGTGCCCATCTATTTCGGCTCGTTGCCTGAGCAGATGCGTGCGGCTTGCGCTTCGACCTCACGCGGATCCAGCGTCGCCGTTTGATCCCGGCGATAGATCTCGGCGGAAATCACCGCCAGGCATCGATCAAAATCGGAGGGGCGGATGAGGATCGCGCCACCAACGATGATCGCGGAAAGCAAGATCGCCCCTGCCAGCAGAATATCGCTTCTCACCATGTTCCCCCAGTGCGACCGCCGTACGGCTTTAGTGGAGCGTGCCGCTGATCACCATTTTTGACACGAATGCGGAAAGAAGCTGGCTATCGAAATGGCCCGGCGAATTCATCATCATGTTGATCGCCTCTGCTTGCGAGAAGGCGCGCTTATACGGCCTGATTGTGGTCAGCGCTTCGTAAACGTCACAAATCGCCGCAAGCCGGGCTACGTAAGGGATCTTCTTTCCGGCGAGCCGGCCAGGATAGCCCGAGCCATCGAATTTTTCGTGGTGGTAGCGACAAATGTCGAGCACCGGCTTCGGGATATGCGCGACATGGGAAACCAGCTCATATCCCCGCTGAGGATGCCCGCGGACAAGATCCATTTCCTCGGCCGTCAGCTTGCCGGGTTTCGTCAAAATCTCGTCCGGCAGCGCCATTTTTCCAAGATCGTGAACCAGTCCGCCGAGTCCCAGGACCCGCACATCCTCTTCTCCATGACCGAGGCTGCGCCCTAGGGTGATCATCAATGCGCTAACCGCCAGCGAGTGGAGAAACGTCAGTTCATCTTTTTCCTTCAGCTTTGCGACTGCGATAAGCGCGCCGGCATTGTCGAAGGCTGCCGACATGATCCGCTCCACAGCTGCGCTTGCCGCATCACTGGCGAAAGAGGCTTTGATCCTGGCGTGGGCAAGCATTTGACGGATCTGCGGTCTCGTATCCTCGACGCATTCCCTCGCCTGCTTGATATCCTTTGCCGAAAACACGGCACGAAGCTGGGCTTCAAACGCAGTCCGGTCGATGTCCTGTGCCCCGCCCGGGTCGACATCCGCGCCTTTTCCGACGTCGATAACAACCGTCATCAGGCGGTTTGCCATCAAACTCTCGACCTGACCGGCGGCCGAGATCAGGAACGGCTTGAACCGGCGTGTCCTGTCTTCTCCCTCGATTTCGACGTCCTCGACATACATTCCTACCCGCAATTGGCTGACATGTATCCGTTTTCGCATCTCTGATCCGTTCAAAATAATCTTGGTACTCAAGCGTTGTCTCAGCTATCCGGGGCTGGCCCGAGCGCGAAAACCTCGCTCAGGCTATCGGGCTCCGGCACGGGGCTTGTCTTGGTTGAGCCGTTGTCCATGCTGCTCTAAAATGGCCGCGGCAACCGTTCGATCGACTGCTTTCGAAAACAGATAGCCCTGCCCGAGCTTGCAGCCGAGCTGGCTCAATTGAACAGCTTGGGGTTCTGTTTCAATGCCTTCTGCGACGACCCGGATCCCCAGCTTGTGAGCTATTCCGATCAGGCCCTCAACGATGAAGGTCCCAGCGTCGCCCGGCACCATGCGGTCGATGAAGGACTTGTCGATCTTGATGATGTCGACCGGCACCGTCAGCAGATGGGTCAAAGACGCGTAGCCCGTGCCGAAGTCGTCGAGGGCAACCCGCAAACCCCTGGACCGAAGAGCCTTTATCTCGTCCGCTACGACATAGTCCCGTTGTCCGAGATAAACCGATTCCGTCACTTCGAGGATGATATGCTTGAGAGGAACCTCCGCTTCCCCGAAAATTCGGCACAGCCTGTCTTGCAGATTGCCGCCACGAAAATCTGCGGCGGACAGGTTGATGCCGACATGCTGGAGAGGAAGGCCCCGGGCGAGCCAGCTGCGGATGTCTCTCGCAACCCTCAGCAACATCCGTTGGGTCAGCTCAGCAGCAATATGCGCGTCTTTTGTCGCCTCATGGAAATGCGCTGCGGCTATGATTTCGCCTGAAGGCGTGGTCATTCGACACAAGGCTTCGAAACCGACAATTTCCCGCGTATCAAGGCGCAAGATCGGTTGGTAATGCGCGTCGATCCTATCGTCTTCCAGGGCGACGCCCACGTCCCGAACCGCCCTGAAGCGTCTGGTCAGGGCGGTGCCCAGGCCGGGATAGTGTTGCACGTATCGACCGCGGTTGTGTTCTTTCGCATGATAGAGCGCCACATCGGCGTTCTGGCGGATCTGGTCAGGGTTTGTTTCGGTCTCTGCCAACGCACCGCCAATCGTCGCGGCGGGAAAGACGACATGACCGTCGCACGTTGAAGGAGAAGACAGCGGTTTGAGGATGTCGGAGGCCCTCGCACTCAGATCAAGGTCTTTGTCGTCCGACACAATGACAGCAAACTCATCTCCGCCAAGCCTAAAGGTGTTTTTGGCGCCTGCTGTTGCGGCGATCCGGTCTGCAACCACTTGAATCAATGCGTCGCCGGCTGCGTGCCCGAACGTGTCGTTCACGAGTTTCAAGTTGTCGATGTCAACAAGCAGGATGCCCCAGGCGCGCCGGGATCGAGGCAGCTCTTCGGCGAGAAGCTGGTTGAAACGAGCGCGATTAGACAGTCCCGTCATGGCGTCGCTATATGTCAGCCGCTGACGTTCCATCACCCGTTCTTCGCGATCGATGGCGATTGTGCAGAGATGGACACAAGCTTCGACGAGGTCTCGTTCGACGGCCTTCGGACCGCCGTGTTCTCGATAGTAGAAGGCAAAGGTGCCGATCACCCGCTCGCCACGCTTGATCGGGCTGGACCAGCAGGCCTTAAACCCCAGCGGAAGGACCAGGGACTTGAAGTCCTGCCAACGAGGATCGGTCTCGATATCGGTGACAACGACCGCTTCTCCGAAATAGGCGGCAGCGCCACAGGAGCCCGCAAGAGGACCGGCTTCAAGATTGTCGACAGCCGCTGAATAGTCAGGCGGAAGGGAGGGGCCAGCAAGTGTGTGAAGACGACTCCCATCAAACGTCAGCACCGAAGCGATGATTCCAGGAACGGCGGCCTCAACCCTGAGGCAAAGTTGCTCGATCGTTGCTGCCAGCGGTTCCCCTTTGGCAATCATTTCCAGAATGGCATTCTGCAACTGAAGGATCATGACGTTACTTCCCGGAAGGAGACCCTGCCTACCAAACCGACTTTCAAATCAGGTTACGCCGTTGATTAGATTTTGATCGAATAGACACACTCGCGAGCCATCAACGGCCGAGCCCCGAAGCGGAGTTAGAAAGTCCAGACCAGAGGCAGGGTCGATCGGCTCACGCGGGCCTTGAATAATCGATCGTGGGACTCATCTCCTTTTGCTCGTGGAACAGACGTTCCGGGCTGAATGGGTGTGATGCCCGGATTGGCGCATGCCTGGCGCATAATCGCCTCTGATTGGCAGGGCTTGGTGCCCTGTTCCACGATGCCATGCCGTTTGAGGCAGACGTCCTTGACCGTCGGCTTGCTTCATTCAAATGTCACGGGGTGCAGAACATGACGAAAGTTCCAACTATCGCCCGTATCTGGCGCGGTCGCACGAAGCCGGAATTTGCTGATGAATACGAAGCTTACAATCGCGCTGAGGGAGTTCCGCCGCTACAAAAGACGGCACTCGGCGTCCAATTGCTGCGCGAAGATCGAAAGGATGAAACATGGTTCACGACGATCTCCTACTGGGCCGACATGGAATCGATGACGGCGTTTACGAAAGGTGATCCGGAGCAGGTTCATCATCTGGCGCGAGATGCAGAACTGCTGTGCGAACTTCCGGAGCGTATCCAGATACACAAGATAGTGGTTCCGCCAAACCTGCGTTGAGCGTTCCTAGCTGTCTCCTACAGCTCCCGCGCTTTTCCCGGCTAGAGATAATCGTTCCAAAACGTTTTGGCTTGACTCCCAAAACGTTTTGGAGAATCTTTTTCTCACTTCGGGAGGAAGGTCTTGGCCAATCTCAAACAACTCGCGCAATCGCTGGGACTGTCGATCACCACGGTGTCGCGTGCGCTCGACGGTTATGCCGATGTGTCGGCCACCACGCGCGAGCGGGTTCGCGAGGCCGCCGACAGGGTCGGCTACCGGCCGAATGCTTCGGCCCGCCGCCTCCGCAAGCAGCGAGCCGAGCTCGTTGCCGTCACGCTGCCGAGCGATCCCGGCCATATCGGCCCTCCGCATTTCCTCGATATGTTGTCCGGCTGCGCCGAACATCTTGCTGCTGCCGGCCTCAATCTGGTGATTGCACCGGTGCCGCGCGGCGAGAGCGAACTCGACATCTGCCGCCGCTTCGTCGATGGCCGCCGCGTCGATGCCATGCTTCTCGTCCGCACCAAGCGGAAGGACGAGCGCGTCGAATTCCTGCAGTCGCGCGGCATTCCCTTCGTCACCAACGGCCGCACCGAAAGCCTGACGCCCCATCCCTATATCGATGGCGACGGCTTTGCCGGCTTCCGGGCCGCGACCTTGCGCTTCCATGCTGCCGGCCACCGCCGCATCGGCCATATCGCCGGCCCGCAGGAATATTACTTCGCACATGACCGCTGCCGCGGCTGGCGGGCGGCGATGGAGGAATGCGGCCTGGCCACCGACCTCTGCGCCGAAGGCGCGCCGCTGGAACAGGGCGGTTATCTCGCAGCACTCGAACTTCTGCGCCAACCGTCGCGTCCGACCGCCCTCGTCTGCGCCACCGACGAAATGGCGATCGGGGCGCTTCGGGCGCTGCGCGAGGTCGATGGCGGCAACCAGATCAGCATTGTCGGCCATGACGACCTGCCGATGGGCGCCTTCACCAGCCCGCCGCTCTCGACGATGCGTATGACCGGCGAACACCTCGGCGCAAGCTTCGCCTCGCTGCTGCTGCGTGCCATTGCCGGCGAAACCGCCGAAGAACTCCAGGAACTTCATGCGATCGAATTTGTCGATCGCGACAGCCATCGCCGTCCGCTTAGAGCGGCATAGACAGCAGTGCATCTCAAACAAAGAACAATGAAGGAGGAGAAGATGAAACATATCATGTCATTTGGAATTCTGGCTTCCACCGTGCTGGCCTTCGCCTCACCGGTGCTTGCCCAGACGGTTTTCGTGTCCACCCAGCTTCGTCCGATCGAGGAGGCGACCGTCGTCCGCGAAGAACTCCTGAAGGACGTCGGCCCGGTCGATTACGTGGTCGAGGAGCCGCCGCAGTTTGCCGTCCGCATGGAGGCCGAACGCCAGGCTGGCAAGCACACCGTCAGCCTCGTCGGTGCGCTCCATGGCGAGCTTTCGCCGCTCGCCGACAAGGACACGCTCGAACCGCTCGACGATCTCGCAAAGAAGCTGGCAGCGAGCGGCATGCCGCAGTCGCTGCTCGACCTCGGCAAGCTCGGCAAGTCGACCCAGCAATATATCCCGTGGATGCAGGCGACCTATGTGATGGCTGCCAAGAAGGAAGCCCTGCAATACCTGCCTGCCGGCGCCGACGTGAACGCGCTGAACTACGATCAGCTGATCGAGTGGGGCAAGAACATGCAGGAAGCGACGGGCCAGCCGCAGATCGGTTTCCCGGCCGGCCCGAAGGGGCTGATGGCGCGTTACTTCCAGGGCTATTTCTATCCGTCGTTCACCGGAGGCGTCGTGCGCACTTTCCAGAGTGCCGACGCGGCTGCCGGCTGGGAGAAGCTGAAGGCGCTGTGGGCCTATGTGACACCGAACTCCACCAGCTACGACTTCATGCAGGAGCCGCTGGCCGCCGGCGAAGTCATGGTCGCCTGGGATCATATCGCCCGCCTGAAGAATGCCATTTCCGCAGCACCTGACGATTATGTCGTCTTCCCCGCCCCCGCCGGTCCCAAGGGTCGCGGCTACATGCCAGTCGTTGCCGGTCTCGCCATTCCGAAGGGTGCGCCCGACAAGGCCGGTGCAGAAAAAATCATCGAACACCTCTCCATGCCGGAGACGCAGCTCCTGACCGCCTCCAAGGTCGGCTTCTTCCCGACCCTGAACGTCAAGCTGCCGCCGGATCTCGATGCCGGCGTCGCCCTGCTCGCCGGTGCGGTCACCGCCACCCAGGCTTCCAAGGACGCGGTCATCTCGCTGCTCCCGGTCGGTCTCGGCGACAAGGGCGGCGAGTTCAACAAGGTCTACATGGATAGTTTCCAGCGCATCGTGCTGCAGAACGAGCCCGTTGCAGACGTGCTGAAGACCCAAGGCGCGACGATGGCCAAGCTGATGACCGACACGAAGGCTGCCTGCTGGGCGCCCGATGCCAAGAGCGATGGCCCCTGCCCGGTTCAATAAATCCGCTTAGCAAGCGTCCGGGCGGAATGCCCGGGCGCTCTTTCAACCCTCTGCTCGTCTAGGCCGGAGCCGATGACCAACAGCCGACCCTGGATCCCTTATCTGCTGATCCTGCCATCCGTCGCCTTCCTGGCGCTGTTGTTCGTCGTGCCTCTGGTACAGACGATCTGGCTGGCGGTTTCGGACAATGGCGCGCCATCGCTCGCAAATGCCGAGCGCATGGTCACCGACATCAATTTCACCCGCTCGGTGAAGAACACCTTCCTGCTGACGATCGCGGTCGTGCCGGTGCAGATCGCCATTGCGCTGGCCATGGGCACGATGGTCGCCAAGGTCGGCCGTGGGCGGGAGACGATCCTGTGGATCTGGACGATTCCGCTCGGCATTTCCGATCTCGCCGCCGGTCTCGTCTGGCTGTCGATCCTGCAGAACACCGGCTATCTGAATTCGCTGCTCTTCGGCCTCGGCATCATCGGCAGGCAGGCAAGCTGGCTCTCCTACCAGACGCCGGTCGCGCTCTTCCTCGCGATTGCGGTTGCCGAAATCTGGCGCGGCACGGCAATCGTCATGGTCATCATCGTCGCTGGTCTCAATCAGGTGCCGAAGGAGTTCAAAGAAGCCGCCGAAATCTTCGGGGCTGGCCCGTGGACGCGCTTCTGGCGCATTACCCTGCCGCTGATCCGCCCCGCCCTGCAATCGGCGTTGATCCTGCGCACCGTGCTCGCCTTCGAGGTCTTCGCGGTGGTCTATGCGCTCGGCGGACGCAACTTTCCGGTTCTCGTCGGCGAGGCCTATAACTGGCAGAACCAGAACCAGAATTACAGCGTCGCCGCCGCCTACGCAGTGCTGATCATGATCATCTCGCTTGCCGCCACGCTCATCTATCTGAAGGCCTTGAAGGTCGATCCGGAGCGCCTGCCATGACCACGGATACCGTCAACACGGCTGCGGACACCCGCAACGCCGCCGGCTTCGTCTCCTCGCGGCGCTGGCTGCTGTGGAGCGGCATCGCCGCACTCTGCGCCTGGGTGCTGGTGCCGATCTATCTGGTCGCGCTCGGCGCGCTTGGCGGCCGCCAGGGCGTCTATATCTGGCCGAAGACCGGCCTTCCCACGGGCATATCGCTCGAGCCCTTCATTCTCTTCCTGAAGACCGAAGGCGTCGTCCAGTCCTTCCTGAATTCGCTGGGGGCAGCCGGCATCACGGTGGGGCTTTCGATCCTGCTCGGCGCACCGGCAGGTTATGCGCTCGCCCGCTATGATTTCCGCGGCAAGGACAGCTACCGCCTCCTGGTGTTGCTGACCCGCGCCTTCCCGCTGGCGATCCTGGCACTGCCGCTGACGGTCTCCTTCATCCGGCTCGGCCTCTACGATACGATCCTCGGCGTCGGCCTTATTCATACGGTCCTCGCCCTGCCTTTCGCCGCACTCGTTACGCAGGGCATTTTCCTCGGCGTGCCGAAGGAGTTGGAGGAAGCCGCCTGGGTGTTTGGCTGCACCCGCATCCAGGCCTTCTTCAAGGTGGTGGCGCCACTCGCTCTGCCCGGCATTGTCGCGACCGCGGTCTTTGCCTTCGTCATCTCGTGGAACGAGGTTTTTGCCGCCTCGGTGCTGACGGTGCGCAACCGCACACTGACGGCCTACCTGCTGACCGTGCTTTCGGAAAGCCCGATGCACTATCGCTTTGCCGGGGGGCTGATGCTCATCCTTCCCTCGGTCGTCTTCATCTTCGCGGTCAGACGCTACCTCTTCGCGATCTGGGGCATTTCCTCCAAATAACGGGACCAGAGACATGGCCAATATTGTCATCGACCGCATCCGCAAGAGTTTCGGAGCCTTCCAGGCGCTGAAAGAGGTCTCGTTGACGATCGACGACGGCGAATTCGTCTCGCTGCTCGGTCCGTCCGGCTGCGGCAAGACCACGCTGCTGCGCATCATCGCCGGCCTCGAGACCGCAACATCAGGCGATGTCCGTATCGGCGACAAGTCGGTGATCGGCTTGCCTCCCAAGGATCGTGGCCTTGCGATGGTCTTCCAGAACTACGCCGTCTTTCCGCATATGACTGTTTACGAGAACGTCGCCTTCGGACTGCGGATGCAGAAGGCCGACGACGCACGCGTGAAGGCGCAGGTCGAAAAGGCCGCCGGCCTGTTGCATATCGAACAATATCTCGACCGCTACCCGAACAAGCTTTCCGGCGGCCAGCGCCAGCGCGTCGCGGTCGCTCGCGCCCTTGCCGTCGAACCGAAGGTTCTGTTGATGGACGAGCCGCTTTCGAACCTCGACGCGCTGCTCCGTCTCGAAATGCGCACCGAACTCAAGACCGTGCTGCAATCGGCAGGCACCACGACGATCTATGTGACCCACGACCAGACGGAAGCGATGGGCCTCTCCGACCGCATCGCCGTCATGCATGGCGGCGTGGTCGAGCAGGTCGGCCATCCGGTCGAGATCTACAATCACCCGGCGACACGTTTCGTCGGCGGCTTCATCGGCAATCCGCCGATGAACTTCATCCAGGTGCCGGTTTCGAACGGCCAGGTGGCGGTAGGCGCCGAATGGCTCGTGGCGCCGCAGGAATCCGGCGATCAAATCGTCCTCGGCCTGCGCGGCGAGGCCGTCGAACTCGCGCCGCTGCCGCAGGGTCTCGAAATGCGGGTTCGCGTTGCCGAGCCGATGGGCTCGCATCTGCTGTTGACTGGGTCGATCCATGACCAGCCGGTCCGCGTCATCCTGCCGGCTTCGGAGACCGTGAAGAGCGGCGAGACGATCGGCCTAAAGCTCGACCAAAAGCGCATCACCTGGCTTTCGCCCGAAAGCGGCAAGTCCTTTCCGGCCGTTTTGGCCTAAGAATACCGGAGCATCCAGAATGAACACGCATATCGACCAGGCGAAGCGCATCCTCGCCCAGAACGATCGTGGCGGCTATACCGTGCCGACCGACCGGCTCTATCCCTTCCAGTGGAACTGGGATTCCGCCTTCGTCGCCATGGGCTTCGCGCTCTACGATGTCGATCGCGCCTATCGCGAGCTGGAACGGCTGGTCGAGGGCCAGTGGGCGGATGGAATGATCCCGCATATCGTCTTCCACGCGCCAAGCGAAACCTATTTCCCGGGGTCGGATGTCTGGCGCACGCACCACACGATCCCGACCTCCGGCATAACCCAGCCGCCGGTCTTCGCGATCGCACTGCGCAAGCTGCATGAGGTCGCCGGCAAGGAGGACGAGACGCGCACCCTGCCCCTTTACGAGGCGGCGCTGAAATGGCACCGCTGGTGGTATTCCGCCCGCGACCCTGAAGGGACGGGGCTTGTAGCACTCCTGCATCCCTGGGAAAGCGGCAGCGACAATTCTCCCGCCTGGGACATCGCGCTTGCCCGCGTGCCCGTCACAACCGACACGCCTGTCGTGCGTAAGGATATCGGTCATGTGGATGCCGACATGCGCCCGCGCGACGAGGATTACCGCCGCTTCATTCATCTGGTCGATACCTATGCCGCCTGTGGCTGGGATCCGGCGAAACAATGGGAAAAGGCGTCCTTCAAGGTCGCCGAGATCCAGACGACCGCCATCCTTCTCAAGGCGGGCGAGGACCTTGAGCATCTTGCCCGCCTGTTCGGCCGGACCGACGACGCGATCGAGATCGCTGCCTTCAACGACCGCAGCCGTACGGCGATAATGGCCCAGTGGCGGCCGGAGCTTGCCCGCTTCGTCTCGCGCGACCTGGTCTCCGGCAAAGATGTCGAAGCCGCGACGCAAGCCGGCTTCATCCCCCTCCTCTCGCTGGACCTCGACAAGCAGGTTGCGAACGCCCTGGTCTCGGAAATGAAGGCCTGGTCCAAGGGTCTAAAAGTTGCCTTCCCCACCACCAAACCCGGCATCGCCAGCTGGGAGCCGAAGCGCTACTGGCGCGGCCCCGCCTGGGCGATCATCAACTGGCTGCTGATCGACGGACTCAGGCGCAATGGGCATGCGGATGCGGCCGAGGAACTGCGGAAATCGACGATCGCAGCGATCGAAACGGAGGGTTTCGCCGAATATTTCAACCCTGTCACCGGAGAAGGCTGCGGCGGCCTCGGCTTCTCCTGGACGGCCGCCGCGTATCTGTGGCTTGAGGGAGGCACAGTCCGTGCTTAAGTGTAGAGCCGCGCCCAGCTGCTAGTCTCCGCGATCAGCGCTCCAGGGGTCGCCGACATATAAAGTGTATGATTTAATCATACGGTGGGTTATAAGGAGATAACCGAGGACACACTATGCGTACAACCCAACCCCTTACCATCACGCTCCCGCTGGAAATGGCGCAAATGGTGAAGGCCAAAGTCAGCTCCGGCGAATATGCGACCGAGAGCGAAGTCATCCGCGACGGTCTGCGCACCTTGGCCGCCCGCGACGCCGCCGTTGAGAAATGGCTGCGCGACGAGGTCGTGCCTACTTATGACGAGATGAAAGCCCACCCCGAGCGCGCCCTCTCCGTCGAGGAAGTCCGCCGGCGGCTCGATGCCCGTATAGCCGCTCACGCCAAGAAATAGCGCAGGGCATGAACTACAACGTCATTTTTGCGCCCAGGCGAGCGACGACCTCGAAAACCTGCTGGTGTACCTGATAGACGAGGCCGGGCCGGAGACGGCTCGCAACTGCGTCGGTCAGATCGTGGATTACTGCCTCAGCTTTGAGACGTTTCCCGAGCGCGGCGCCGTGCGTGACGACCTACGGCCGGGACTGCGCGTCGTTGGGTATTGCGGCAAGGCAAGCATCGCGTTTGTGGTGGAAGAGAACATCGTATCTATCCTGCGTGTTTTCCATCGCGGCCAAGACGTCCGCTTCGACGATAATGAGCAAACGACTTAATCCAGACGACAGATCGGCTGCTCGCCCTATTCCGGCTGCCATGGCTGCATGGTGAGCACATTGCCGCCCAGCTTGGCGAAGGCGCGCTGGCGGCAGGAGAAGACGAGGATCTGCTGGTCGCGCGATTGGCGGTGCAGCGCATCGAACATCCGCTCGATCCGGTCGTCGTCGGAATAAACAAGCGCATCGTCGAGGATGACGGGTGCCGGCCGGCCGTCGCGGGCAAGCAGCCTTGCGAATGCAAGGCGGGTCAGCACCGAGAGTTGCTCCCGCATACCGCCGCTCAGCCGGTCGACATCCTCGTCCAGGCCGTTGCGGCGCACGATCTGCGGCAGCAAGGTGTCGCCGTCGAAGGTAATCGAGATATCGTCGAACAGCAGGCCGAGCAGCGGGGCGAGTTCGTTCATAACAGGCTTGAGATAAAGGTCGCGCGCGGCTGCCCGCGTCGCCGTCAGCGCCTTGCGCAGGCGATCGAGCACGGCGACCTCCGTCTCGAAGCGCTTTACCTGTTCCCGCGCCGCGTCAAGCAAACCGCGAGTTTCCAACCAGTTTTCTTCCACCGCACTGTCCGAGCGGGTGCGGATCTGACCGCCGAGATCGGCAAGCTCTTCGCGAAGCCTGGCAATTTCGCGGCTTGCGGCGTCGGCGACCGAGCGCGCCCTGGCAAGGGCGGCCTCTGCGCCGGCGAGGTCCCGTCCTGTCCTGCGCAAAGGCCCGGCCCGGAGCTCAACCGCGTCGCATTGTTCTTTGGCGCTGGAAAGCCTTGCCGCAAGGTCCCGTTGCAATTCAGTTCGGCCGGCTTCGGGGCCGATGACCATCTCGATCGCCTCGAGTTCCTGGCCAAGCCTGGCGTGCTCGGTCTGCGCCCGCAATATGGCCTCGCCGGCTTCCGTGCGCATCACTGACGCCTCCCGCGCCCTGTTGCGCGCCAGTTCGATGCGCCGTGTCGCATCCGCGAGACCGGCACGCACCTCTTCCGGGTTGGCGTCGAGTTCGACCGCACCCTGGCTGAGTTCGGCAAAGCGTGCGGCGTCGAGGTGAAGCTCGTCAATGCCATTCGGGGCGAGATCGGCGAGCCGCTGGCGCGCCCGCACCAGTTCCTCCTGCTTATTCCGCGCAGCAATATCGCGCTGCCGCGCCGTCCGCAGACTGTCGACACCGAGCTTGGCAAGCAATGTTTGGCGCGTGGCTTCCGCGGTCTCCAACACCCCATTGTGATCGGCCTGCCGGCCGGAATGGATGGTCAGCGTGCCGACGCCCGCTATGTCGAGCCTCGCCATCCCGGCAAAGCTCTTATCCTCGCCCCCATGCAAAGGCTGGCGGTCCATGCTCACCAATCCGGAGACGTCCTTCAGGTAATCGATCCTGAGTGAGGGAAGGCCGACTTCGGCGGCTGCGCGCAAGCCGACGATCTTGATGTCGAGTGCTTCAAGTCGTTCGATGGCGTCGGCTGGAATGGCGAGCATTGCGTGCGCAGCCTCTCCGTCCTCGATCTGCTGCCGCGCCGCTTCCGCCTGTTCGAGATGCAGACGAACCTCGGCCAGCCGCTCGGCGGCGTGGCGCGAACGTAGCGCTGCCTCCAGCCGCGCCAGCAATTCGCGGTTTAACCGCTCCTCCTCTTCGGCCGCCTGCACCTCCGTCGTTGCAGCCTCGCTTTCGGCCAGCGATGCCGTGCGTCGCTCGGCTGCATTTGAAAGCTCCTTTTCCGCCAAGGCGAAACGCCGCGCGAGTTCGCCACTGCGGTTCAATGCCGTGTGGAAGCGGTCGAATGCCTGCTGCGCCTCATCGCGGCGACTGGCGGCCAAAGTAGCCTCGGCGTCGAGCGCCTTGAGTTCCCTGTCATGCAGTTTAGCGGCTTCGAGCACCGACTCGGCGTTGGCAATCGCCGTCTTCCGGCCGGCCTCTTCGTCCGAATTTTCCAGTTCGCTGAGTCTCGCCTGCACTGAGCGGCGGCGATCGAGTGCGCCGTGCAGCATCTCCACCTCCTTGGCCAGCCGCGCCTCCTCCGCCTGCAACCGGTCACACTCCTCGAGCGCGGCGGCAAAGCGGCCTCCGGCCTTTGGCCGGAGCGTCGCGGTGACCAGGCGATTGAGTTCATCCTCGCAGGCTTCGAGCACTGCCGACATGCGCCGCCCGCCCGTCAGCGCCTCCACCTCGCCCTGCACCGAAGACAGCAGGCTTTCGCGCACCCGCTTGTCGTTTTCTTCCTCACTCTTGCTGCGATTTTCGATGCCGGTGACGCCCTGGCGCACCCAGAGCAGGCCTGCCGGGCCGGCAGTTCCGCCGGAAATGAGATCGCCGATGAAAGCCTCGGCCTCGTCGGCCTGGGCGACGAGCCGGCCGCTGCCGAGATCGGTGACGCTGGCGCGCCGTCCGCCATAGAACTGCTTGGTCAGGCGGTAGCGGCCGGCTTCGATCGTGATATCGGCCTCGACGATCGGATTGCCGCCGCTATAGGGGCGCAGCATCTGCACGCTCTTTGGCGTGCCGCCGTGCGGCTGGAAGAACAGCGCATGCAGCGCCTCGAAACAGGTTGATTTGCCGTGTTCGTTGGCAGCGCTCAGCACGTTGACGCCGTCGGCGATTCCTTCGACAGATATGCCGCGGCCAGCGAAGCGTTTGACGTTATGAAGGCGAAGAGCGTTGAGTTTCATCGATCGATCGCCTCGCAATAGGAAAACAGGCGGATCAACGCCTCACGCGCCACACCCCTGTCATCGCCCGATCGGGATTGGTCGAGGCTTTCGGCAAGCAGCAACTCCGCAGTATCGCGCAGCGCACCGGCTCGGTCGATGATCTCGAGATCATCGCTCTCGCAATCGGTCCCCAGCAGTTCCGTATCGATCTCCAGATGCGCAAATTCCGGCGCGACCTGTTGCAGCAGGCTGGTCATTGCTGTGCGCCCGTTCAATCGGGCACGGCCGGACAGCGCGACACGCAACAGGGTTTGTCGCCGCGCGAACGGTTCCGGCAGTGCCGCCTTCAGCGCTTCAACACCGTCTTCTGACGCCAGCAGCGGAAGCTGCAATGTCTGCCAGGAAAAGCTGGCAGTCGCGACAGCCGTCGTCGTCGGCATCGCCCCCTGCCCGGCAATGGAAACGACCATCGCCTGCCCCGGCCGGTCATGCTTGAACCGGTCGGGCTCGGGCGCGCCGCTGTAATATGTTCTGGCGTCGACCGCGACCGAGCCGTGCCAATCGCCGAGCGCCATGTAATCGAGGCCGGCCAGCGCCGCGCGGTTCGGCGCAATCACGTTGGTGGCCGTGGCATCCTCCGAGAATTCCTGGATCGGGCCATGGGCGAGGCCGATGCGGATAGAGCCGTCCGGCGTGGCTGCACCCGTCATCCATTCGGTCAGGTCGCGGCCCGGCCGCCTGGCCGTGCAAGGCGCCGGCAGCAGGATGACATCAGGTCCAAGCGGAAGGGGCGCCGCTTCCATCGCCAGGATGACATTGTCGGGCACCACGCTGCGCGCAGCACTCCAGAGCTGGTCCGCCAGCAGCGAATCGTGGTTGCCAGGAAGCAGGACCCAGCGCAGCGGCGTATTCCGGGCCATCTCGCCAAGCGCTTGGCGAAGCACGGCAGGTGTCGGCGTCTCGGTATCGAACGTGTCGCCTGCGAGCAGGATGACACCTGCCCCATGCTCACGTGCCGCACCGGCAAGCCTGGCGATCACGCCATGCCGCGCCTCGCGCAGGCGCCCTCTCAAATCCTCCGGAAGATTGCCAAATCGTTTGCCAATATGAAGGTCCGAACTGTGCAGGAAGGAAAACATTAATCAGCCATGTTTGCGATGCGCCGCGAGCTTTCGAGCATGGCCTCCAGCGCCGCGCGTCTTTTCGGACACGCAAGGACACTGTAGCGCTTTGCAGTAGGCCTCGTCCGCGGTTCGCGATTCCGTTGTTCCGCGACAGACCATGCCTCCCGATATCAGGCGAGGCAAGCCTATCCTGGCTTAACAAGCTCTTATCCAACGCTTATCTAATTCTGCGGGATATTCGACACCGTAGCCATCCTGCTCACGGACGAGGACGGCTGCTAATACCGCCGGTAACCTCCGGGCGGAGTGCCGCCTGATCCGTCGGCCATCTCTCAGACCTCCAATATATCAGGGAGCCGTTCACGAAGCTCCTTCACCAGCACGCGCTCATTTTCCGAATAGTCGACCGGAACGTTCACCAGATGGACGCCACCTCCGGAGAATGCCTCTTCGAGAACCTGTTTGAACTGGCCGATATCGTCGACCCTGGTTCCCCTGGCGCCGTAGGATTCGGCATATTTCACGAAGTCGGGATTGCCGAAGGTCATCCCGAAATCCGGGAATTCGTCTACGGCCTGCTTCCAGCGGATCATCCCATAAGCATTGTCCTCGATGACAAGAACGACGAGGTTGAGCTTCAGCCTGACGGCGGTCTCGAGTTCCTGGGAGTTCATCATGAAGCCGCCGTCACCACAGATCGCCATGACCCGCCGCTCGGGGTATAGCATCGAGGCAACCATCGCCGACGGCAGCCCGGCTCCCATCGTTGCAAGAGCATTGTCGAGCAGCAGCGTGTTCGCCATCCGCGTTCGGTAGTTGCGCGCGAACCAGATCTTGTACATGCCGTTGTCGAGCGCCAGGATGCCATCATGCGGCATCACCTCTCTTATATCGTAAACCAGTCGCTGCGGCGTGAAGCGATCCTCCGTCGCCCGCGCGGCAATGCGCTCGAGAATGCGCTCCCGCAGGTGAAGAAGCGCCTGCGCGTTTGGCAGCTTGCCCTCGAGGCGATCCGCCAGCGCCTTCAGCGAAGGGCCGATGTCGCCGATGACTTCGGATTGCGGGAAGTAGACCTGCTCAACGGTCGCCGGCTGATATCCGACATGGACGACCTTCGGGCCGCCCTTGCCCATGATGAAGGGTGGCTTCTCGATCGTGTCGTGCCCGATCGTGATGATAAGGTCTGCCTGTTCGATGGCCTCGTGGACATAATCCCGCTCCGACAGCGCGGCGGTGCCCATATAAAGTTCGGTTCCGCCGGGCACCGTTCCCTTCCCCATCTGAGTGGTAAAGAACGGAATGCGCGTACGGATCACAAACTGCGCAATATCCGATGTCGAGCGGGGACGCGAGGCGGCGGCCCCGAACATCAGAAGCGGACGTTTGGCTGCGGCGATGAGGGCGGCGGCGCGATCGAGGGCCGCATCGCTTGCCGTCGGCAGTTCGAGCTGATGCGGTGCAATCAGTGCCACTTCCTGGCATTCTTCAGCCGCAATATCTTCCGGAAGCTCCAGATGTACCGGCCCCGGCCTTTCCTCCTGGGCGATGCGGAACGCCTCCCTGACCGTCGTCGGGATCATCTGCGGCGACACGATCTGCCTTGCGAGCTTGGTCAGCGGCTTCATCGACGCGACGACATCGACCACCTGGAAACGCGCCTGGCGGGACGAGAGAATCCCCTTCTGACCGGTTATCATCACCATCGGCATCGCGCCGAGCAAGGCATAGGCGGCACCCGTCGAGAGGTTCAGAGCACCAGGCCCGAGCGTCGTCAGGCAGACGCCGGGCTTTCCAGTCAGGCGGCCATAGGTCGCGGCCATGAAAGCCGCCGCCTGTTCGTGTCGGGTGAGGACGAGCTCAATCGACGACTTTCGGATGGATTCGACGACGTCGAGATTCTCTTCGCCTGGGATGCCGAAAATGCGCTCGACACCTTCGTTCTCAAGCGCTGCCACTAGAAGATCGGAGCCTTTGGTCATTGGATGTTTGCCCGTGCTGTTTGGATCGAGGCTTCCAGAAAGGAAGGCCTCTTGAAGATATGTTCTTTTCCGGGCCTGTCCATGCGTTCGGCGGCATCGCCTCAATCTTAGTCGCCGAGGATTTCTGGATAGGACTTGCCGCGGGAATAAAAAAGCTCTCCGCGGTTCTGCTGGCAAACAGCTTTGACTGATGGTGTGAGATGTCGCGGTTCAAGCCGGCACCTCCCGCCCGCAACGCGCAGAGCCCTGTTTTGCTGGATCGAGGATATCAATGGCTTGGCGGCTAACCGGCTACAAGAGCCCCTTGGCCTTGAAGTCGGCGGCGAAGGTGGCAAGCGGCATAACGAGGGTGAGTGGTTTCCCTTGCAGCGGTTCGGCGCCATAGCTGGCATACCAATGGGCGGCGCGTTCGCTCTTGGCATCGATGATGAGCAGGATCCCGCCGCCCTCGCTGGCGAGCCGCAGGCAACGGAGCGCTGCAGCAGCGATGAGCTGGCCGCCTAAACCCTTTCCCGCCACCTTTATGTCGGTTGCCAAGCGCGCAAGCTTGAAGCCTGCGACTTCATGGCGTGCGAGGCCTCTCGTCAGCTTTGGAGGCACGGCCTCATGTGTAACGGCCGAAGGCGCGACTGTGTAGAATCCGAGGATGCGATCAGGTTGGGCCTTGTCGATGGCGCAGAAGGTCTTCGCCGCATTCTGCTCATGGCTCTGCCGAGCGAAGCGCCGAATGAACTCGTTCATTGCCCCATCGCCGCAATCGAATGAGGCCCGATCGTGCGACTTAGCGATCGGCTCTTCATGCCAGACGGGGAGGGTCACAGGGCATCCGGTAGAGCAGAGATCGCAGCGCGTAGTTTCGCGTTCGGTTTTGGCGGGTGTTCAAGCAGGTCGAGGATGCGGATGAAATCGCGGCTCGACACGGTCTCAACTTCAGCAGCCTGGATGACGGCTTCGGCTTCAGGTACTATCTTATCGAGAATGAAATCTGCCATATCCTTGTTCGAGAGGGCAGCCGCGCGCGCGATAATTGCCTTCTGCTTTGGCGGGATACGGAGCTGGTAGCGTTCGGTTTTGTTGTCCGCGGTTCTCGGCATAATTATCTCCTTAATCGCAATGTAGCGTACACATAGTATGTGTACAAGAAGTTCCTGAGATGATCGCAGCATTCATGGAATGGTTCAGCGAACACTACTTCGAGGGCCTTCGGCGGGCTTGCGACCTCCTGACCCCTTGCCCGTCCATTATCCTTCAAGCGTCCAGTTCGGCTGCTCGGCGTGACGCTTTCATCGCTCAATACGATGAAATCGTCGATGTTCAGCCACAGTTGCTTGATCTTGGATTGTGACGGGTGCTAGCGACGTCATTGAGCGCAGGTGGCTGATATGGACGTGCCCGAGCGCTCCCTGAGGATGAAGCTCGCTGGAACACGACGGGCATTCGGAGCCAGCGCTCGGTCGAAAAATACGCCTTAGTCCTCACCTGCGAATCTGAAGTCGCCTTAAGACCAAGAAGAAAATTGAAGATATTTCCGCTGCCGGCTTCGCGCGTGAAGCTGAGATAGGAGCCGAATCGTTCGTATTCGACATCTTGAAGGTTTTGGATGGACGCAAGAGCATCCTCGAAATCACGCCAGCACGCCTGCTTCACGATGATCTCGAAAATCCGCAGGACGGCTGGGGCGAGACGCCCCTGAGCGTCGGTCGTCGGCCCAATGATCTTGGCGCGGAGCTCAAGAATATTGCCCAATTCATCTCCACGAACCTTAACGAAGGTCGAGCTGAGTGGACGCACCTCGTCCCGTTCGTAGATGCGCTGAAAATAACATTCATAGCTGCGATTGCGCATCGATGCGGCTTTCCATTCGCTCATATCGATGCCGGCTTCTCGAAGAGCACCGCAAAAGTTCGACCCCGAGACACGCCACATCCGCAGAAATTGACTTGCCAACTCCAACTTCGGGATCTCGATCAGCTGCAGCGATATCGGCGTCGGCGGGAGGGGAGAAGGAGCCGCCGGATCAGGGCGGGCGGCTATGCGAGGTGATCGGGCAGCTTTATTGAGAACTCGATTTTCGAAGGGGCCGACCGGATCTTCGAGGTGATGGATTTCACGGTAAAAAACGACGGTGCCTGCAAGAAGCAAAATTAATATCAAAAGCCCTGGCCAAAGCAGGGACCAGCGGTTCCTCGGCATTGGGAAATTCCCGTGCCAAGGCGGGCTGTCGCGAGGAGGATCGACTGCTGATGGCACTTTATCCACGGCGCGACCTCACAAGCAAATAGGAGCGGCTGCGAGTTCGAACTCAATCAATCTCGATCCTATTTGCCGATCAACCGGTGTCAGTCGGCGCATGGACCAATCAACCCTGCTGACGACTCCCCCTGAGATGAGCAACGGATGCGAAAAAACGGTTCCGTCTGTCCGACTCACCTTCGACACTGCAAGTGTGAAGTCGCGTGCGTGGAGCGTCAAGCAGCTACCCCAGTGGATAGCGCTCGTCCCCTAATATTCCCGTGGCGGCTTTGCAATGTCGGCAGCATCGGCGCGTTTCAAAGAACGAACGCAATCTGCGAGCAGACGGCAGCCTTAGACAATACTTTGAAGCAATGGTGTCATGCCGTCATATGACGCGCTTGACGCCAGGCCTCATAACGTTCGAGGGTCTCTCTGTTGGGCGGGTATACTCCCAAGGTCGATTTGCCTGACTCGATTTCCAGCTTGAGAAACTCTTCCTGCTCCTCCATCGCAACAGCTTCTTCGGCAATGTCATCGACATATTCCCGCGGAATAACGATCACCGCTTCGCTGTCGCCAAAGATGATGTCATCGGGATAAACGGCGACGCCGCCGCAGGCGATTGGCTGGTTCATATCTGACGCATGGTGGGCAACCAGGTTCGCCGGCGCTGCCGGTCCCATGCAGTAGGTCGGGAGCCCCAGCTGCGCGATATCGGCCGTATCGCGGACGCCGCCGTCGAGCACGAGGCCGGCGGCGCCACGATAGACAAGACGACGGGCAAGCATGGCGCCAATGCCGGCGACTTCCGCCAATGAACGGCAATCGAAGACGAGAACATGGCCGTCGGGGATCGTATCGATGGCCTTGCGCTGTTGATTGGATGGATCCGAACTGTAAGTCGAACCGTCGATATCCTCCCGGGCGGGAATGTAACGTACGGTGACGGCAGGGCCGATCATCGGCTTGCCGGCGCTGGCCAGCGGCCGCACGCCGCGAACCGCGGTGTTCTTCAGGCCACGCTTCAGCAACAGAGTGCTGAGACTTGCAGAATTCGTCCGCAAAAGCTTTGCGTAAACTGATGGGTCCAAAGCCGTCATGAGATCCTCCATTGTCCGGTGGAAGCTCTACCACAACAAGAAGATAGTTCAATAAAGAATTTTATGTTTCTTATTTGGATAAAGGTTGCTTGCCGTTAATCGCCTTTGTCAAGATGGCGGCACCCTCCACAACCTCGCGCTTGATTGCCCGTGCCCTGTCCGGCGTCGCTTCACCGATAAACGGGACGCTGATCGTCGCGACGAGTCGACCGTCGGAATCAAAAACGGGCGCGGCAAAGGCCCGGAGACCGAGGTTGGATTCCTGATTGTCCTCGGCGCATCCATTGCGCCGAATTTCAACGAGTGCTTCCTTCAGCGCCTCCGGATCGGTAATCGTATATGGCGTCTTCGACTCCAGTCCGCCGCTGCAATAGGCCTCTATGTCACCGTAGTCCGAATAGGCAAGAGCGAGCTTGCCGGCGGCGCCGACATGTTTGCGCGAGCGGCTGCCGACCTTGATGAAAAGCGAATAATCGCCGGGACTGGAGGCTGCAAATATCGTCATCATCTCGTTGCCTTCGGGGGCGGCCAGCCTGAAGGATTCGAAAATGCGGTCAGCCGCAGCCGTCAGGATCGGCCTTGCCGCCTCGATCACCGTTGCCCTGTCGGCGCCGGGCGAGATGCGCCGCGCAAGCTCGACGAATTTTGGCCCCAACTCGTAGGACGCTCCACCATTCACCCGCGCGACAAGCCCATGCGCGGCCAATGAATTGAGGATCCGATAGACGGTCGAACGCGGAACTCCCAGCTGATCAACCAGCGCGGCCAAGGAAATTCCCGTCTTCGCATCGGCAACGGCCTCAAGCAGGTGGGCGGTCTTTTCGACGACGGGTGATCCATGTTTCGGTTCAATCATGAACTACAAATTCCATATGAGAATTATAATATTGACTTCGCAGGACTGAGCGAGCATGCTCAGTCTTGTGAGTGTCACATTTGACACTACGCGCTTGGCGGAGGAAGTAAAGCCATTTGGATACCCGCTGCGGCGGTGCGCAACCGGATGGGTTTCACAAGACGGCACTGCGATGGACGGGATGCCGCTCGTTTGGATCTGGAGGAGGGATTTCATGAAGAAGATGAAGGGAATTGGCGCGCTGAGCATCGGACTGGCATTTTTGCTGGCTCCGGGCACCGCAATTCGCGCCGACGCTGCCTCGGATAAGCTGACGGTGGTGGTGACCGACGAACCGAAGTCGCTCGATCCTTGTGACACCGACCTTTCGGGCAATTCTCGCATTCTGCACAACAACATCACGGAAGCGCTCGTCAATCTGAGCCCGGCCGACGGATCGGTCGTCCCGAGCCTTGCCACCAGCTGGCGGCAAGTGGACGAGCTGACCTGGGAATTCAAGCTCCGCGGCGACGTCACCTTCCACGACGGCAAGGCGTTCGATGCCAATGCAGTCGTTGCCGCTCTCAAGCGGGCGCAGGATCCGGCACTGGCCTGCGAAGTCGGTCTTGCGACGTTGAAGGGCGTCAAGTTCAATGCAGAAGCGGTGGACCCGACGACCCTCCTCATCAAAACTGATATCGTCGAGCCGATCCTGCCGAACAAGATGTCCGCCGTGGACATCGGTTCGCCGGCGACCGCGAACGACGGCAAGTCGCGCTCCCCGGCCGGAACCGGACCTTACAAGCTTGCAGCGTGGACGCCAGGGCAATCAGTCGACCTCGTGGCCTATGACGGCTATTGGGGCGACAAGCCGGCGATCAAGAACGCGACCATCATCTGGCGGGCCGAATCCGCTGTTCGCGCGGCGATGGTCGCCACCGGGGAGGCGCAGATCGCATATGAAATAGCGCCCCAGGACGGCACCACAGAACAGGATCATGCCTTCCCGAACGCCGAAACCTCGCTGCTGAGGATCGACGCAGAAATTCCGCCGCTCAACGACAAACGCGTGCGTGAAGCCCTTAATCTTGCGATCGACCGGGACGGCCTTGTCGGCACCATCTTCCACCAGGATGCCCAAAAGGCGATGCAGGCGGTGCCGCCGTCCGTCTTCGGCTTCAATCCCGACATCCCCATCTGGACGTATGATCCCGAAAAAGCGAAATCCCTGCTCGCCGCGGCCAAAGCCGATGGCGTGCCGGTCGACAAGGAAATCGTCATCTACGGCCGCATCGGCATCTATCCCAATTCGTCCGAAAGCCTGGAAGCCATTCAGGCGATGCTCGCGGATGCCGGCTTCAATGCCCGGCTCGAAATGCTTGAAACGAGTCCGTGGCTGAAGAAGCTGCTGAAACCTTGGGACAAGGAACGTCAGCCGTCGATCCTGCAGACGCAGATCGACAACACCGAAGGCGACGCCGTATTCACGCTGCCGAACCGTTTTACCACCGACGGCAACCAGTCGACCATCGCCGATACCAGGCTCGACACATTGATTGGCGACGCGTCGAAGGCAACCGGCGACCAACGCAAAAAACTGTTCGAGGAGGCGTTCAGCTACATCGCCGTCGATGCGGTCAATATCGTCCCGCTGTTCCACATGGTCACGATTGCCCGCGTCGCCGAGAACGTCACCTATACGCCCGATGTGCAGGCCGGCAACGAGATCAAGCTTAAATCGATCAGCTACCGCTGACGGCGCAGACTGGTTGCCGAACGTCCCTTGAGGAGAGCGGATGTCCTTCACCTACTTCCTGAAACGTGCGGCCTTTGCGGCACTCGCACTTGCCGCACTGATGACATCTGCCTTCTTCCTGGTGCGGTTGACGGGCGATCCCGTCAATCTCTACCTGCCGGTCGATGCCTCGGATGCGGCCCGCGAAGCCATGCGTGTCCGTCTCGGTCTCGATCGCTCCCTCCCGTGGCAATTCCTCGACTGGGCCGGGGACATGCTGAGCCTCGATTTCGGCACGTCGATTTGGCACAACCGCCCGGCCATGGACGTTGTCCTGGAGGCGTTGCCGAATACTCTGGCGCTCGGTGCCATCGCCTTGACCCTGGCCTTCATCGCTGCCGTCATCATTGGATCGATTGCCGCTGTGAACGCCGGCGGCTGGATCGACCGGGCTATCAACGTGCTGTCGCAGGCAGCGGCCAGCGTGCCGGATTTCTGGCTCGGGCTGATGGGCGTCCTGCTGTTTGCCGTCACCTTGCGCATTCTGCCGACATCGGGTTTCGGCGGTCCGATCTATTGGATCCTGCCGGTTGCCTGTCTTTTTGCCAGACCGTTCGGGACGTTGGTACAGATCGTCCGCGGCTCGATGATCGAAGCACTGAACGCTACATTTGTTCGGACTGCGCGGGCCAAGGGCGCGCGTGGCGGCCGGGTTACCTTTGTGCATGCGCTGCGCAATGCCCTGCTGCCCGCGGTGACCGTCACCGGTGACCTCGCCGCCCAGTTCGCCGGTGGCGGTGGCGTCGTCGAGGTTGTTTTCGGGTTTCCCGGCATCGGCAAGCTGCTGATCGACGGCATCCTGAAGCGCGACTTCGCGATCGTCCAGGCATCGATCTTCGCAGTCGCCGTCGTCATTTTCTTCATCAATATCCTGGTCGACATGCTCTATGCGTCGATCGATCCGCGTGTGAGGGTCGAATGACCAGCACGTCCGCCGACTTCCTCCCGGCCCGCGAGCGCCGCAGCCGCCGCATCTTGTGGTTCATGCGCGCGCTCGCAGGCGACCCGATGGCGGTCGCCGCGACAATCTGGCTGCTGATCGTCGTCCTTGCCATCCTTGCGGATGCATCGTCGCTGCTCGGCGAAAACCGCATTTCGCTGAAGGCGCGCAACCTGCCGCCCTTCGACTTCGGCCAGTTCTGGACGTTGTGGCTAGGCGCCGACGCCCTCGGGCGCCCACTCCTCGTTCGCCTCATCCAGGCGGCATCGACGACGATCGGCATAGCGCTTGTGACTGTTCTGACGAGCCTGATCGGCGGAACGCTGCTCGGCGTGATCGCCGGCTACTTCGGTGGCATCATCGGCAACCTGGTCATGCGGATCTGCGACATCATCCTGGGTTTCCCGACGCTGCTGGTGGCGCTCTTCGGGCTCTACCTGTTCGGCCCGAGCGTCGGCAACCTCATCATCGTGCTCGCCGTTACCCGCATGCCTGCCTATATCCGCGTCGCAAGAGCCGAAACTCTGGAAGTCCGGGAGAGGCTTTTCGTTGATGCAGCGCGCGTCTTCGGCGGCGGGCCTGTCTGGATATTGCGCAAACACATTCTCCCGAGCGTCGCTCCCACGATGCTGACGCTCGCCTCGGTCAATCTCGCCATGGTCATGCTGTTCGAATCCGGGCTGAGCTATCTCGGTCTCGGCATCCAGCCGCCTGCAGTGAGCTGGGGTCTGATGGTGGCGCAGGGCCAGGGATATCTCTCATCCGCCTGGTGGCTGGGCTTTTTCCCCGGCCTGGCTGTGATGCTCACAACCATGTCCTTCAATCTCCTCGCCAACTGGTTCCGGATCGTCAATGACCCGTCGCAGCACTGGCGTCTTGTCAGCCGGAGGCGCTGATGGCTCTTCTCGAAGTCGAGGACTTGCAGGTCAGTTTCGATACGGCCGCGGGCCGCATCCTGGCGCTTAACGGCGTCTCCTTCTCGCTCGAGCGTGGAGAGGTCCTGGCGCTTCTCGGCGAAAGCGGCTCCGGCAAGTCGGTGACCGCATCGGCCATCATGGATCTCGTTCCCAACCCGCCGGGCGAAATCAATAGAGGATCGATCCGGTTCGACGGTGTCGAGCTGTTGCAGCTCTCGCGAAACGAGCGGCGCGATCTCTGCGGCGATCGGATCGCCCTGATCTTTCAGGATGCGCTCGCAGCGCTCAACCCGGTCTATTCCGTGGGTTGGCAGATCGCTGAAATGTTCCGCATTCACGGCCGTACTCCGGAAGGCGGTGTCGAAAAAGCCGTGATCGACCTTCTGACGGCCATCGGCATTCCTGACCCTGAAAGCCGTGCCAAGCAATATCCTCATGAGTTTTCGGGCGGTATGCGCCAACGCATCATGATTGCCATGGCCGTGGCGTTGGAACCGGATGTCATCATTGCAGACGAGCCGACGACAGCGCTCGACGTCACGATCCAGGCGCAGGTGGTCGATCTTCTGGGGACGATCCGCAAGCGCAGCGATGCCGGCATGATCTTCATCACCCATGATCTCGGCGTCGTCGCCGAACTCGCCGATCGGGTCGCCGTCATGTATGCCGGCCGCGTCGTCGAGACCGCAAGCGTCTTCGAACTGTTCGAAGATGCCCGCCATCCCTACAGCGTCGGATTGCTTGCCTCGCAGCCGCGCATGGACACGGATGAAGACGAATTGGTGCCGATCCCCGGCTCCGCCCCCAATCCTGTCGCCCTGCCCTCCGGCTGCGCCTTCAGAACCCGCTGTCCACGCGCCGAAGGGCTCTGTGCCGAGGTCGTCCCCCATCTCGAAATCGTAGGGCCGGGCCGCCAGGCCGCCTGCCACTTCCCGGTATCACCAGTATGATCGAACCTCTGCTCAAGGTCCAAAACCTTTCCCGACACTTCGGCAGCGCCTCGGCGCCGGTGCGTGCCGTCGACGATGTCAGCTTCGAGATTGCCAAGGGAGAGACGCTCGGCCTCGTCGGCGAAAGCGGTTGCGGCAAAACCTCGTTGGTTCGGACGCTCTTGAAGCTTGGGCCGGCGACAAGCGGCAGCGCTTTGCTTGACGGCGTGGACATTACGACAGCCAGCGGCCGGCCGCTGCATGAACTGCGCCGCAAGATGCAGGTCGTCTTCCAGGATCCCTACCAGTCGCTCAATCCCCGCATGCGGGTCGACCGACTGATTTCGGAACCCTGGGCATTGCACCCGGGGGTCGTGCCTAGGAGCAACTGGCGTGAAGAGACGGTCAAGCTGCTCGAATCCGTAGGGATGCGCGCCGAGCATGCGGACCGTTATCCCTCGGAATTTTCAGGCGGCCAGCGGCAACGCCTTGGAATTGCCCGCGCTCTCGCCCTCAATCCGACACTTCTTGTCTGCGACGAGCCTGTCTCGGCCCTTGACGTCTCGGTCCAGGCGCAAGTGATCAATCTGCTCGCCGGACTGAGGCGCGAGCGCAATCTGGCGATGCTGTTCGTCGCGCATGATCTCGCCGTCGTGCGGCATGTCTCGGACCGTGTCATGGTCATGTATCTCGGCAAGATCATCGAAACGGGGCCGAAGCAATCGATCTTCAGCGCGGCGGCCCATCCCTATACGCAGGCCCTGATGTCGGCGGTCCCGACACCGGATCCGAGGCGTCGCGCGCAGCACAAGCGCATCGTCCTGCAGGGAGATCTGCCGAGCCCCGCAAATCCGCCCAGCGGATGCCGTTTTCGAACGCGTTGCTGGAAAGCAACGTCGATCTGCGCAGAACAGGAGCCTGTCCTGACCGCGCGAACGGCGGCCTCTGGTCTTCTGACTGCCTGTCATCACGCCGATCCAGAAATCGCCGAGACGGCGCGTGAATCGGACGCCGCACGAGTTCCCTCGCTTTGATGGGACCTGAACCAACGGCGATTCATGAACTCAGGTCTTCAAAAGCCAACCTACTGGAACGGGGCAACAGGCGCATTCCAGATCATTCGAGATCGTCCGGGCCAGACGACGTCAGAGATCCTGTTTTCCCGCGACTGTGCGCGATCGGTCGGCTTGAGTGGCATCTCTCGCGGCTCGCGATCAACGCAGCGGCATCGCGATTGGCCGCATCGGTGTTCCCGTAGCGCCGCGCAACTTGATGCAAGCTCCGAAAAACGCGAGTTCGTAGAGCTTTTCGGCGGCTAACTCTTCAAGATGGGCCATCTCAAGTATGGGCACGCCTGCTTCTGCCAACAGGTAGGTATGGACGGGGAAGAAATTAAGTTCATGCGCCGATGGCGTCTGCTCCAGCGTCAGATTGTCGGCGCCGATCATGATCGCTCCGTGCTTGGCGATATATTCCGCGCCCTCGCGGTTGAGGCCGGGCGTATTCCTGGTGAAAGCCATATCCGGCCAAAGCAGCATCTGGCCGGTGCGCAGCAGCACCACGTCGCCGGGCAGGATCTTCAGCCCCTGCTTCTTCAGGCAGCCCTCTATGTCGGCCTTGCCGATCGGGTGGCTCGGCGGCAGCGTGTCGACGCCGTGCATCGCCGCGATATCGAGGAGAATGCCGCGTGCAAAGATCGGCGGATATTTTTCCGGGCCGCAAATATCCCAGGCTCGGCTGCCGAGGTGATCCCGTGCCGTAAAGCCATTAAAGATTTCGCCATTGTAGCCGAAGTGATTGAACGTATCGATATGCGTGCCGCAATGGGTGTACATCGAGATACTGTCGCCGGAATAGGCGACGAGCTCGTTCTGTTGGCGCGTGACGCCCATGGTGTTGGCGACGATCTCGCCCTGCGGCGTGTGTGTCATCCAGATCTGATAGGGCTGGTCGCCGGCGCCGAACCAGCCGGGCATGCCGACGAAATGGTCGACCGAAAGGTCAAAGACTTTCGAGGCATCGGTGCGGCCGATGATGGCCGAACGCGAATTGGCGTCGATCAGGTTCAGCATGCCGATCTCGTCGTCGCTGCCATAGGGGCTCTTCGTCACCTTATGGAATTCGGCATTGTAAGCGATAATCTTGCTTTTGGTCGCTTCGTCGACATAACACGCCATGCACATTGCAACTCTCCTTGTTCATGTTCGCAGCCGGAGCGACTGCCTTCAAAGTGTCTCGCCGCGAATGATCGGTTCGGCGATGAGCGCCGCCGACAGCAGCCGCTCATCGGCGTGCGCCAGGCCCGACAGCAGGAAGCCGACAGGCATGCCGGCGTCGCCTGCCCCGCAAGGGATCGACACCCCGCACCAGTCGAGGAAATTGCCGAGCAGCGTGTTGCGCAGTGTCTTGCCGTTGGTGGCGACGAAAAGCTGGTCATCGGTCTTCAGCGGCTCGAGCAGCGGTGCCACATGCGCGACGGTCGGGAAGGCGATCAGCCGGCCACCGACCAGCCGGTCCACCGCCTCGATCAGCCGCGTGCGGGCAGAGAGAATGTCGAGGTAGTGCGAAAGGGTGATCTCCTCACCGAAGCGGGTGCGCGAGACCACACGCGGGTCGATCAGTCCGGCGTCCGGCCCGGTGATCCGCGTTCTATGCAGCCAGTAGGCCTCCGCCGTCACCAGGGCTCCGTGGCTTGCCATCAGCTGCAGAATTTCCGCGAAGGCAGGGATTTCCAGCCGCGTGAACATGACCCCGGCGGCGGACAAACGCTCAACCGCCGCTTCGAAGGCGGCAACGACACCCGGCTCGGCATCATCGAAGACGACGTTGGTCGGAATGACGACCTCCAGCCCGCCAAGTGCGTTGCGACCGACCGCCGGTGCCGCGCCTCCACGCATTGCGGCGTCGATCCAGACGGTACCCTGTACCGAGCGGCAGAGCGGCCCGAGCGAATCGAGGCTGCCGGCAAGCGGAAATACGCCCGCCATCGGATAGCGCCCACGCGTCGCCTTGTAGCCGACGATACCGTTTAGCGCCGCCGGAATGCGCACCGAGCCACCTGTGTCTGAGCCGATCGAGATTGGCACGAGACCTGATGCCACGGCCACGCCCGAACCGGAGGACGAGCCGCCCGGGATGCGGGCGACATCGGTGCTGCGGGGGTTTTTCGGCGTGCCGAAATGCGGATTGATGCCAAGGCCGGAAAAGGCGAACTCGCTCATGTTGACCCGGCCCGTCGCCACCATGCCCGCCGAAGCCAGCGCGGAGACGACCGCGGCATCGCCTGTGGCCGGTGCCTGATCACGTAGAAGCAGCCTGGACCCCGCCGCCGTGACGCTGCCGGCGACGTCGAAAAGATCCTTCCAGGCAACGGGAATACCTTCGAGCCGGCCAAGAGAACGGCCATCCTTCAGCCGCTTGGATGAAGCATGCGCCTCGGCCATCGCCCGCTCACGCGTCAGCGAGATGAAGACAGTCTTGTCGTCATGGCTTTCTATCGCGTCCAAGACCTGTTCCGCCACAGCGACGGGATCGACGCTGCCACCCTGGATGAGGGCAGACAGCTGAGCGATCGAGAGAGCGCCGTAAGAGAGTGTCATTCTGTCTTTTCCACTTTGCTCAAGCCGCCACGAACTGCACCCAGCGGCGCACTAGGTAATTGTGTTCATCCATGGTCGTGTTCCAGACGGCGATCGAGTTGGCGCGCTGCCAGTAGGAGCCGCCGCTGCGCACAGCACCCGCCTTGATGCGGAGGAGCCCGTCAGGCCCGGGCAAGTCGGTCGCAGCCGGCAGGCCTTCATACCAATAGTCCCATTCGGCCGGCGTCATGTGCGGCCGCGAGCGTTCCGGCGTCGACATGTAATAGCCCTGGCGGGCCACGACCGCGCCGGGCCAGCCCGAGATCCACCAGTTGAGATAGTCGTAGGCCGCATCGAGCATGCGGCCGGAAAGCCGCTTCGAAAGGCAGAGCCCGCCATGCCAGGCGCGGTAGCCCTCGGCGGGATTGGCGAGTTCGACGGGGAAGCCACGTAGGTTCAGTTTGCTGATGCCGAGAGACCACATCGACTGGATCTGCGTGTCGCTCTTCGTCATCAGGTTCGCCGCGTCCTCGGCCGAACGCCAGAAGCCGCGGAAGAAGCCGGCCTTCTTGCGCTCTTCGAGAATATCCAGCAGCCGATCGATCTCCTCGATGCTCATGTTGCCGAGGTTGTGGAAGGTCATCAGCCCGGCCGACTGCGCCGCAAGTGCTGCGTCGAAGATGCCGATCGCCGGCTCGTTGACGAGGGCAGCGCGCCCATGCCAGCGGCGGTCGAGCAGTGCCGCCCAGGAGATCATCTGGTTGGAATTTGCCGCATCCGTCCGGTAGGCGAAGCTGTCGAAATTATGCGTCGTCGGCAGCATCGAGATGCGTCGCGACGGCGTTTCGGCAAGCGCCAGGTTCGGCTGCACGAATAGCTTGGTCACCGGCGCATCGCCCTGCCCTATCCGTGCATTCGGGCCGATGCGGCCCGTCTTGGTCAGATCGGTGATCTCGTCCCAGAGGGTGATCCGCCCGATGTCGATCGGCTGCACGGCGCGCCAATACCAGACGATATCGAGGTTGTGGAAGCATTGGTCGTAGATGTCATAGGTCATCGGCTCCAGCGCCGCCTTGTGCTGGGCGGTCATGAAGTCCTGGTTGTCGAATTCGATGTCCATGCCGAGATCACGCTCGGCGCCGAGCCGGAGTTCCTCCAGCAGCGAAATCGCCGTGCCGAGGATGCGCAGTTTGATCCGGCCCTCTGTATGGAGCGCGGGCGTCGGAAAGCTCTTCGGCGTCGGCATTTTTCTCATGGCTGCAGTTCCTCGACCCGCCGCGGCGCAACCTGTGCCGCACCGAGCCCGTTGAAGGCGTTGAACGATCGCTCGATCGCCGCGGGCGCGATGCCGTCGACGATGAAGACGATGCGGGAGCGCTGGTCCTCGCCTGGCCAGGATCGCATATGAACGGGCGTGTGGACCAGATGCTGCACCCCGTGGATCGCCACGGGAAAGTCTTCGCCCTCGATGTTGAGAATGCCCTTGACCCGAAGGATACGGTCGCCGTGCCGGTTGAGCAGCATGGTCAGCCAGATGCCGAAGGCCGTCCAGTCGACCCTGCCTTCGCTCACCAGCACGAAGGACTGGATGCCGGCGGAATGTTCGCCGGCAAGGACCGGCCCCGGGTCGTCGCAATAGAAGCCGCCCGGCGATTGCATCGCCTCGGCGCGGCCGGTTGTTGTACCCTCCAGCAGCCTGGCGACACCGAAGGCGTCGTCCGATGCCAGGACGATTGGCGCATCCGGATTGATCCGCCGGATCATCGCCGTGACGCGCGCGACCTGGCCGACCTCGGCGATATCGGTCTTGGTCAGCACCAAAAGGTCGGCCACCGCCACCTGCCGCATCGGCTCGCGATAGCCGGCAAGCTGCGTCCCCGCATTGACGGTATCGACAGTGGCAATCACGCCCGAGGGCTTGAAATGATGCCGCAGAACCGGATCGGCCTTCAACGTGGAAAGAACGGGGAAAGGATCGGCAAGCCCGGTGCTCTCGATGATGATCCTGTCGAAGGGCGGGACGATGCCGCGCTCGCGCTTCGAATGCAGATCGCGGATCGCATCGGCCAGTTCGCCCCGCACCGTGCAGCAGAGGCAACCGGATTGCAGCAACACCATGTTCTCATCGATGCGCTCGAGCAGGTGATGGTCGAGGCCGACCTCGCCGAATTCGTTGATCAGCACAGCGGCGTTCGAGAGCGCCGGATCGGTCAGCAGCCGGCGCAGCAGCGTCGTCTTGCCGGATCCGAGAAAGCCGGTCAGCAACGTGACGGGCGTGAAGGCCGGAAAGGCGTTATCCATGGCCGTTCGCCTCCAACCGGTCGAGAAGCGGCTCGGCCAGCGGATCGAGCGGCCGGCCCGCAAGCCGCTCGGCCGCCGGCCACAGATGTCCGAGATCTTCGATGATCTCGGTCTTTCCGGTCCGGGTCGACAGCAGGAAGGAGGATCCCTGCCAGTCGGAGATGGAGAGACCGAAGGTCTCGAGAATGCAGTTGGCGATCGCAACACGGCGGGCGCGCTCGCGCCGGCGGTCGATCCGCTCGGCGGAGCGGGTATAGACCCCGGGCCGCGCGACCGCGTCGGCCCAGTGCTCGTTGCCACCCAAAATGCCGCAGAGCGAACACATCGGCTTTGCCTCTTACTTCTTGCGCGGGAAGCGTTTGGCGAAGTCGTCGGCGATCTCGTTCATCGTTACGAACTTGACGCCGGGATGTTTGATCATGTGGGCGTAGAGACGCTCCAGCATCATCAGAACCTGCGGCCGGCCGGCGACATCAGGGTGGATCGTGATCGGGAAGACGGCGTAATCCATTTCGCGATAGACCCAGTCGAACTGGTCACGCCACATCTGCTCGATGTCGTGCGGGTTGACGAAGCCGTGGCTGTTCGGCGCCTTCTTGATGAACATCATCGGCGGCAGGTCGTCGAGATACCAGGATGCCGGGATCTCGATCAGGTCGGTCTCGTGACCGCGCTTCAGCGGCACCATCCAGTCCGACGGCTTCTTCGAATAGTCGATCTTGGTCCAGCTGTCGCCGACGCGGACATAGTATGGGGTGAAGTCGTTGTGCATGAGCGAATGGTCGTACTTGATGCCACGCTCGAGCAGGAGTTCGTTGGTGACGTTGGAGAACTCCCACCAGGGCGCCACATAACCGGTCGGCCGCTTGCCGGAGAGCTTGGTGACGAGCTCGATGCACTTGTCGAGCACCTCCGTCTCCTGCTCGCGCGTCATGGCGATCGGATTTTCATGCGTGTAGCCATGGATGCCGATCTCGTGGCCGGCATCGGCGACGGCCTGCATCTGCTCCGGGAACGTCTCGATCGAGTGGCCGGGGATGAACCAGGTGGTCTTGATGCCGAAACGCTCGAACAGCTTCAACAGCCGTGGGCTGCCGACTTCGCCGGAAAACAGGCCGCGCGAGATATCGTCCGGCGAATCTTCGCCGCCATACGAGCCGAGCCAGCCGGCAACGGCGTCCACGTCGATGCCGAAGCTGCAGAAGATTTCTTTTGCCATTGCGGGGTCTCCTTGTGATGTTCTCGTTGGTCCGGCTTTGATCGGCCGGCTGTTCAGTGGGCGGGAATGACCGTGGCGTTTTCCGGCCTCCAGGCGAGCGCGACCGGCGCATCGACTGGAAAGGCGCCGGGCGGATACTTGTCGACATGGGCTTCGAGCGCCAGCAGGCGTCCATCCGGCAGGGCGACCGAAAGATGCGAGATATGCCCGACCACGTCGAAGCGGCGGATCCTGGCGTCGATGACATTGCCGCCGGAGGCCTCAGTGATCGCGTCGCGGCCGCCCGTGTCGAGCGCATGTACCTCGATCGCTTCCGCCGGGATCACGACGCTCACCGCATCTCCGTCCGCGACCGCGCCATTGGCATCGCCGGCGAGAACCCCGAGCGGCGTGTCGACCATGACATGCCCCTTCTCATGACCCTTGACCGCACCCTTGAAGATCGTATTCCGGCCAATAAACTGCGCGACGAAAGGCGTGTTCGGCCGCGTATAAAGCTGATGCGGCGGGCTGATCTGTTCGATCCGGCCTTGGTTCATCACGACGATCCGGTCGGAAAGCGCCAGCGCCTCGGACTGCGCGTGCGTAACGAAAACGAACGTCACGCCGAGCTCGCGTTGCAGCAGTTTCAATTCGCTCTGGATCGTCTTGCGCAGGTTGGCGTCCAGGGCGCCGAGCGGCTCGTCTAGCAGCAGGATATCAGGCTCGACCACGAGGCCGCGCGCAAGCGCGATGCGCTGTCGCTGGCCGCCGGAAAGCTTGTCGCAGCGCTTGTCGGCGACGTCCGCAAGACCGAGCTTTTCGAGAATGCGGTCGACCTTTGCATTGCGCTGGGCCTTCGGCATGCGCTTCACATCGAGCCCGTAACCGATATTGTTGCGCACCGTCATGTGCGGGAAGAGCGCATAATTCTGAAAGATCATCGAGGTCGGCCGCTGCGCCGGGCCGATATCGTTGATCCGCTCGCCCCTGACCATCAGATTGCCGGAGGAGATGCTCTCGAAGCCGGCGATCATCCGCAGCGTCGTCGTCTTGCCGCAGCCGGACGGACCGAGAAACGCGATGAACTCGCCCTTGTCGACGGTGAGGTTGAAGTCGATCACGGCCGGCGTTCCGTTATCGTAGACCTTGCCGATCTGGTAGAGTTCGAGGTCATGTATCATGTCGGTCGTTCCGGGTTGCGGGTAAAGGACAGGCGACCGGAGCCGCCTGCCAGGTGGCGCCCTCACCGCATCTCGCGTGGGATGCCCGGGCGCTGGGAGTACGCATCAAGCGCTGAGGAATTCGTCCCACTTCTGGATGAGGTGGTCGTATTCATCCGGCCACTGGTGCCAGTAAGCGACGTTTGCCGCGCGAGTTTCGAGCGAACCGCCGTCGCGGAGATCGCCTTCCTTGATGCCGCGCTCAGCCGCACCGACCCACGGCTTGCCTTCGTACCAGAAGGCATATTTCTCCGGTGCCATCTTCTCCTTGATGTTGGTGGTCGGCGAATAATAGCCCTGCTCGGAGACCGTGATGCCCGGTTCGCCCGACAGCCAATAGTCAGCATAGGCGACGACGGCTTCCTTGTTCGGCGTGCCCTTCAGCATGGTGTTGCCGATCGACCAGGCGCGATAGCCTTCCTTCGGGATAGCGTATTTGCAGGGCTTTCCTTGCGCCTTGACGGCCATAACCGCCGGCTGCCAAGCGTCGCAGACGACGATTTCGCCGGATGCCAGGAAGTTGACGAGTTCGCCGAAATCGCCCCAGAGCGCGCGGAACTGGCCTTCCTTCTTTTTCGAGATCAGGAACTTCGCGGCTTCGTCGATTTCCGCGGCGGTCGGATTGCCGGGGTTCTTGACATTGGAGAGGCCAAGCGTGTTCATCGCCATGACCGCCTGGCCGAAGGCCGTCAGCGGGTCGGTGTTGAGGCCGGACTTGCCCTTGTACTTGCTGTCGAAGATCGCCGTCCAGCTGTTGGCTTCCTCGTCGGAGAGCACCTCCGGATTGTAACCGACAGAATCGAAGTTGAAGACCGAAGGTACCATCCAGAGCGCCGTCTGCGTCTCGTCCGTCCAGATCTGACCGACGATCTGCGCCTTGGGGTCGAACTTCGGATCAGGCTTGGTGAAGATCTCGCGGATATTCGACCAGCTCTTCAGGCCCGAGGTCTCGATCGGGTCGGCATTGTCGGTCATGACAACGGAGGGAAGGCGCTCGCCGATCGTTTCCCAGACGTCATAGTCCTTCGAACCGGAGAGGATCCGGGTCTGCGCGTCCGGGAAGGTCGCCGCGGTGCCTGATGTCGTGCCGACGCCGCTTGCCGCCTTGAAGTCAGCCAGGATGCGTTCCTGCACGGTGACCGAAAGACCGATCGTGCGCAACTGCTCGCCGGCGAGGCTGGCGGCCTGCGCATAGGCTACCCGCGAAGAAAGGAAGTGCGTGCCGCCGCCGATGGCAAGCGCCATCGCGCCTGCGGATCGCTTCAGCAGTGAACGTCGATTCATGTCCATCGAAATTGTCATTGTCGTTCTCCGGTTTTTTGTTCCCCGGGATGGCCTTCATGACCACCCATCGTTCTCGTCCAGCCTCGGCGTCAGGACGGGATCGGTCCTGACGCGCCCGCCGTCAGTATCGGCCCACGAGGAGCCCTCCATCCACGACCAGCGTCTGGCCGGTCATGTATCTTGCGCTGTTTGACGCCAGGAAGACGATCACGTCGGCAATGTCCTCCGGTTCGCCGAGCCGCCCCATCGGGATGAAGGCGCTTGCCGCTTCCGCGCCCTTCGGTCCGAGCGAGTTCTCTTCCGATAGAAGCTGTGCGGTGCGGATGTAGCCGGGCGCCATGCCGTTGACGCGGATGCCGTCGCGGGCGAGTTCGACAGCCAGGCCGCGCACGAGGCCGACGACACCGGCCTTGGCGGCGGAATAATGCACGTGCTCGTCCCAACCGTAGGCAACACCCATGATCGAGGAAAGAGCCACCACCGCGCCTGATTTGCGTACCTTCATGCCCGGTACGGCCGCACGGACCACGCGGAAGATGCCCTTGAGATCGATGTCGAAGGTCAGCTCCCACTTGTCGTCGTCGAGCACATCGAGCGGTGCCTTGTGAGCGATGCCGGCATTGGCGATAATCACGTCGAGGCGGCCGTAACGTTTCTCCACGTCGGCGACCAGGGCATCGACGGCCGACGTCGAGCGGACGTCGAGTTCGATGAATTCGGCCGCGCCGCCCGCATCCTCGATCTCCGCCACGGCGGCGCGCCCCTCGACCTTCAGGACATCCGTGACGATCACGTGGTCGCCGAGCGCAGCGAATGCCTTGGCGGTCGCCTTGCCGATGCCGATGCCGGCGCCGGTGATCAGTACGATGCGGGGTGTCGAAGAGATCGTGGTCATTCTGTTTTCCTGACTAGAGCATGACGTCGCCGGAGTTCGGGCCAAGCGTCTGGCCGACGAACAGGCTGGCGGCGGGCGATGCGAGAAACGAAACGGTGGCGGCAACCTCTTCCGGCTCGCCGAAACGGCCGAGCGGCAGCTCGGCAGCCTTGCGGACGCGCCATTCCTGCGAGAGTTCGCGCACCAGTGGCGTGTTGATCGGCCCCGGGGCGACGGCATTGACGCGCACGCCGCGGTTCGAGACCTCGCGGGCGAGCGATTTCGTCATGCCGATGATCGCCGCCTTGGCTCCGGCATAATGGACGAGTTCGATGCCACCGATCTGGCCGAGCTGAGAGGCGACGTTGATGATGACGCCATCGCCGACGGCGAGCATCGATGGCAAAGCCAGCTTGGTCATCAGAAAGGTACCGCGCACATGGATCGCGAACATCCGGTCGAAATCCGCGAGCTCGAGGTTCTCGAACAGTGCCTGGTGGACGATGCCGGCACAGTTGACGAGCAACCGGGGATGGCCGAAGGCCGAGACTGCGACGTCGTAGACGCGCGCCGTATCCGTCTCGGAAGAGACGTCGCCGGCAACCGCCGCGGCCGTGCCGCCGGCAACTGCGATCTCGTCGGCTACCGCCTGTGCGCGGTCGAGATGGAGATCATTAACGAGCACGGCATAGCCGTCCTGCGACAGCCGGATGGCGATGGCACGACCGATGCCGGAACCGGCGCCCGTGACGATGGCTGAAGGTATCGGCATCACGCTTCCTCCTGGATCGCTACTCGCTTGGCGCGGCGTATGGAAAGCATCATCAGGACGGCGTAGACGCCGAGCAGCGCGAAAGAGAAAATCGTCGTCAGCACCCCAAAGGCGAAGACGTTTGGATGCACCTCCACCGAGAAGGTGCCGTAAATGGCGAGCGGCAGCGTCAGGTCGCGGCCGGACGCAAACAGCGTGCGCGAGAATTCGTCGTAGGACAGCGTGAAGGCAAAGAGCATGGCCGAGAGCACGCCCGGAAAGATCAGCGGGAACGTCACCTTGCGGAAGGTACGCGCCGGCGACACGCCGAGTGACCACGACGCCTCCTCGACGCTCTGGTCGAAGCGGTTGAGGATCGCCAGCATGACGAGAAAGGCGAAGGGGTAGGTGTAGACCACGTGCAGCACGAAGGCCGTTCCCCACCAGTGCCGGTCGATGCCGAGCGCGTTGGCGACGAGCGCCATGCCGAGGCCGACCAGAACGCCGGGGACCATCATGCCGAGAACGATCAGGTAGAAGACGACGCCCGAGCCAGGGAACCGGCGACGGAAGGCCTGCGCCGAGGTGACGCCGAGCACGGTGGAGACGATCATCGTCATCACCGAGAGCGCCAGCGAGCGGACCAGGGCTTCGTTGATCGGCAGCGGCGCGATGCGCGACGGTGGCGTCAGGCCGAAGAGATGCTTGTACCAGTAGGTCGACCATTCGATGATCGGGAACTGCGGTCCGCCTTCCGGCCCTGTCTGGAAGGACAGAATGGCAAGCACCACCATCGGTGCGTAAAGAAAGATCAGGAAGAGCGCGGTGTAGACGCCGAGTGAGAGCTTGATGCCGCCGGCCTGCATGTCAGAGCTCCTTCCTGAGGTCGACGACGCGCAGGAGTGCTGCGACGACAATGCCCATGAGCACGGTAAGCACGACGCCGACGACGGCGGCGAAGGCCCATTTCAGCGATCCGACCTGGGTGACGATGATATTGCCGAGGAGGTTTACCTTGCGGCCGGAGAGGGCGGCGGCGGTCGCGAACTCACCAAGCACCATGACGGAGACGAAGATCGCGCCGACCACCACGCCCGGCATGGTGAGCGGCAGGATGATGGTGCGGAAGATGCGCCAGAAGCCCGCACCGAGATCCTGCGCCGCCTCGATGACGCTCTGGTCGATGCGGCCCATCATGAAGGCGATCGGCCCGACCATGAAGACGCAATAGATCTGCGTCATGCCGATGATGACCGAGAGTTCGGAGAACAGCAGCACCTCGATCGGCTGATTGATGATGCCGAGGCCCTGCAGGATGAGATTGATCGCCCCCTCCTTGCCCAGCATCGGCCGCCAGGCGAGCACGCGGATCAGGAAGGAGGTCCAGAAAGGGATGACGCAGAGGACGAGAAGCGCCGTCTGGATCGTCTTGTTCTTGACGAAGAGGCCGACATAGAGGGCTGCCGGATAGCCGACGACCAGAGTCGAGACAAGCACGATCAACCAGATCCTGACCGTCGTCCACAGCGCGCTGAGATAGGTGTCCGTGGTGAAGAAGGTCACCCAGCTCTTGATGGTCAGATCAGGCGTGATCTTGAAGGTGGTCTGCGTCCAGAAGGACACGTAGATCATCATCAGGATGGGCGTTACCAGGAAAAGCAGCATCCAGATGACGCCCGGCGCCAACAGCCAGAGCGTCTTGCCGGATGCGTTCCTGAACGGTTCCACGGTGGTCTCGGTCTCGGCTGTTGTGGCACTTATCGACATCAATCAGTCTCCCGTCCCGCGCTGCGCGGTAAGAGTGTCAGGCGTAAACGAGGGCATCCCGGCGCTTCCAGACGAGCGCGTAGCGCGACTGCGGCCGACAGGCAGGTGGCAGGCTCTGGCTGAGATGCGATTCCACTTCGAAGACGCGACCGTCATCGAGCGAGAAGAAGGAGTTTATCGCGGCGCCCGAATATTCGTCGGCGACGAAGGTCGCCTCGAGCTTCACCTCGTCATCGGCAACAGGCGCTTCGGCCGGGCGGATCGCAACACGGTCGTAGCGGATCGCGTAGCCGGTGCGGTCGTCGCGGAACTGCATTTGGTCGCCGAGCGGGAAAGCACCATAGGGACCGAGGAAGCTCTCCCCGGCGAGCCGGCCTTCGAAAAGATTGTAGCAGTTGAGAAAGCCCGCCACCGACAGCGACTTCGGCTGGTTGTAGATCGTATCGGCGTCTGCCGCCTGCGCGATCCGGCCGCTGTCGAGCACCAGCACCATGTCGCCCATGGCAAGCGCCTCGCTCTCGCTGCCGGTCACGTGCAGGAAGGTGACGCCGCAGCGTTCGCGGATCAGCCTGAGCTCGCTGCGCATGCGGGCACGAAGATTGGCGTCGAGTGCGCCAAGCGGCTCGTCGAGCAACACCAGCGACGGTTCGGTTACCAGCGTGCGGGCCAGCGCCACGCGCTGCCGCTGACCGCCAGAGATCTGCGCGACGCCACGATCCTCAAGGCCCGATAGGCCGACAAGCGCAATCATGTCCTTGACCCTAGCCTGCACGATAGCAGGATCGGTCACCGGATTTTCGACGCGGTTTTCCAGCCCGAAAGCGATGTTCCTGGAGACCGACAGATGCGGAAAAAGGGCAAAATTCTGGAAGACGAAACCGATGTCGCGCCGGTGCGGCGGTACCGTCTCGATACGCTGGCCCTTGAAGATCACCGTGCCGGAGTCCGGCTGCTCGAAACCGGCGATGACGCGCAGCAGCGTCGTCTTTCCCGATCCGCTCGGCCCCAGAAGCGAAACGTAGCTGTCGTTCGGCAGCGACAGGTCGATGCCGTCGAGCGCGTTCAGCGTACCATAAGCCTTGGTGACACCTGCGAGCTTGAGAACCGAAGACAAGAGCCTCTCCATTTTGCACCAGCCACGGATCGCTCCTATGCCGCCGCGCGCCTTGCGAAACGGCAGCCGAAATCGTTCGTGGGCGGCAAGGCACACGACGGAAGATCGATCGGCAGTCTGACGTTTTTTGTCGTTCACCCTCGGAATGCTTCTAGCAGCGTCCCTATGCAGAATTGATGACATAAATGATTTTTGTATTCAATAGGCTTTTCATGAAACAGTCGACATTTTGTGCAGAGCAACAACAAATCACAAAATCGGGGCATTCATGCAGGGATCCTGAAAGGAACGAGATGCGCGGTTATGCGCGGCTTTTCAGCGAATCGTTGCCAGAAACCGCGCATTTCTGCATCATCCGAGCCTCGACGCGAGGGCTGTTCGCCCCGTCTGACCATCTGCAGGGCAAAATGGCCTAGACGAAGATGAAATGCCGCCTCACGCGACGCTCTGCGAGAAAATGCAATTTTGGTATGCAAAAGACATTTATTTTGACATAGTCCGGAACGGCAAAATACACTAAAGAGAATTCCGACTTTGTTGCCATCCGCGATTGGATGGAGGATGCCCCGCCCAATGATACGCAATCTCCCAGCACAGACGGCCCAGCGTCGGTACGAGATTGCCGAGCATATCCTGCGCGACAATATCGTCGGTGGACAGTTGCCGCTGGGTCTGGTCCTGCTCGAGGGGCCGATCGCCGATATTCTCCAAACCTCGCGCGCGCCGGTGCAGCGCGCCCTCCTCCGTCTGGAGGCCGATGGCCTCGTCCACCGTTTCCAGGGACGTGGCTTCCTGGTCGGCCCTCAGGATGAGGGTCTCACGCCGAACCGCACGGACATCAAGTCCTTTGGCCTGGTCATAGCCCAGCATGCCGATGAGGCGTTGCAAAGCCGGTCGTCCTGGGCGCGCATCTACAACACCGTCGAGCGCGACGTGGCCGGCTGCGTCGTCTTTGGCCAGTACCGCATCATCGAGATCGAACTCGCCAATCATTTCAAGGTCAGCCGCACGGTGGTGCGCGACGTCCTCAGCCGGTTGCAGGAGCGCGGCCTTGTCCGCAAGAATCAGAGCTCCCACTGGATCGCCGGTCCGCTGACGGCCCAGACGATCAAGGATCACTTCACGCTCAGACGCATGCTGGAGCCCGCGGCGCTTAAGGCTGGCGCTGCCGCCGTCGATCGCGAACGCTTGACCGAACTCTTCACCCGCTTGGCCGGTCTTGAAGCTTCGCAGCCGGTCGACCACCTCGAAAAGCTCGAGGAACTCCAGGAGCAGATGATCGACATCTGCGTGCTGACGACGGCAAACGAGAAGACGCGGGAACTGATCCGCAACAACCTTTTGCCCGTCAACGCCGCTGAGCGGCTGCTGCGTCATCTCGGCCTGCCTGATGATCCGACCGCAATCACCGAGATGCGGCTGATCGTCGAGCTTTTGATGCGCGGCGCCGTCGATGCGGCCGCGGCCATGCTGGAGACCCATCTCGACGCCTCGATGAAGCGCATGATCGCCCAGATGAAGATCGTTGCCATCATCCCTGGCCCCAGCGTGACTGCCGATTACCTGACGCACGTCGAGTGATCGACCGGCCCTCATCATCACCTCACGACAGGCTTTGGCGCAGGCGGTCGAGCAGTGCTGCTCGATCGGCCCTCGCCTTCAGCGCTTCGTCCATCGTCACCTCGACAAAGCGCGCCGGCGTATGCGGCTGCAACTGGCCGATGAGGTCCATGTCCGCCGAGATCACCGTGCCGACCATGAAATAGCCGCCGCCAGAGACCGCGTCGCGATGGAGGATGATCGGCTCCGTCCCGCCTGGTATCTGGATCGAGCCGTAGGGATAACAGCTGTCGACGATGTTCGACGGATCCGAACCGGCGCCGAAGGGCTGCTTGCGGTCCAGAAATTCGAGCCTGCGCCCGCCGCGGAAGCGGTAGCCCATGCGATCGGCCTCAGGCGCCACCTTCCACTCGTCGGCGAAGAAGCTCGCCTTGGCGGCATCCGTCAGCCGGTCCCAGTAGAGCCCTGGCAGCACGCGCAGCTCTGCCGGGGTTCGGGGCTTGCGCCGCAGCTCTTCGGCGACGGTTTTTCCTTCTTCGGCAAGGTCGGCCTTTCCGACCGGCAGTTCGTCACCGGCCGCCAGTGCCCTGCCCTTGAAGCCGCCAAGCGCACCGATCGGATAGGTGGAGCGACTGCCCAGTGCTTCCGGCACATCGATGCCGCCCGAGACCGCGATCAGAATGCGCGCGCCGGATTTCAGGAAGTCGAAGCTCAGCACCTGGCCGGCCTTGATTTTGAAAGCCGTCCAGCCGTGCTGCGCCACACCATCGACCTTGGCCGGCATGTCGGCGCCGGTGATAGACACCAGAGCATCCTCGGTGAATTCGAGCTTCGGTCCCATGAAGACCGCCTCCAGACCCGCCGCCCCTTCGTCGTTGCCGACGAGCAGATTGGCGGCGCGCATGGCGTAGCGGTCCATGGCGCCGCCGATCGGGATGCCGAGGTGGAAATAGCCCGGACGGCCGAGATCCTGAACGCTGGTCGACAGTCCCGGGTGCAGCACCTTAATGGCCATGGAGAACGCCCTCCAGCGCGGCGTTGTAACCGTCGATATCCTTGCTGAATTCGCGAAGGTCGAACCGGACCTCGCGGATCGGCGGGCTGAAGAGCCTCTTGTCGACCTCTTCGACTGCCGTGTCGTAACCGTCGCGATCGACCGGTTTGAACTTGACGATATCGCCAGGACGGAAGAACACCATGAAATCGCGCAGGTAACTTGTTTGCTGCGTCGGGTCGAAGATCGGCATCGGCGTGACGCCGAACATCTGGTAGCCGCCGGCGCCGCGCACCGAATAGATGCAGCCGAAGCAGCCGCCATGGCCGACCGTCAGTTTGGGCGTATCGGTGCGCGGTCTCAGATATTTCGGCACTTCGATCTGCCGCTGCCGCTCGACCATCTGGTACATGAAGGGTAGCCCGGCCACGAAGCCGACCATCGACACGAACCAGGGCGAACCCGCATGCGCGGCAACGAAATCCTCGACAGCGCCATAGCCATTGATCCGCGCAGCATAATCGAGATCGGTTCCACCAGGATCCTGATGCCGCTCGCGAAAGCGCATCAGCGTCTCGTGCGTCCATGGATCATTGTAGAAGACCGGGATCTCGATGATGCGGGTCCTCAGGACCGGCTCGGATTTTTCCGCAACGCCCTCGATCGCCTGGACCTCCTGCAGGATGTCGTCAGGCTTGATGAGATCGGGATTGAACTTCACCTGGAAGGAGGCATTGGCCGGGCAGATCTCGGTGACGCCCTTGATCCGGCTTTCGCGGACCGCCGTCGCCATGGACAGGCTCTTGAAGAAGGCCTCGAGTGACATCTCGTTGCTGCATTCGACGAAGAGGTGTTCGTCACCTCCGAACGTATATCGCGCAGGCATCAGGCGACCTCCTGGGTCCGGCCGGCCGAAGCGGGGAAATCGTGCTCCAGCCATTGTTCGAGAAAGCGGGTATGAAAGGCGCCGGTGGCGACGATTGCGGCGCGGGCGAGCGCCAGATGCAGCGGCACTGTCGTCGGCACGCCTTCGATGGTGAGTGCCGCGAGCGCTGCGGCGAGCTTTTCAAGGCAGGCCTCGCGTGTCTCTGCGTGCACGATCAGCTTGCCGAGCAGGGAATCGTAGAAAGGCGGGATCGTGTAGCCCTCGTAGAGCATCGTATCGAACCGGATGCCCTCGCCTTCCGGAATGGACAGCGACGTGATCATGCCCGGCGACGGCTGGAAGGCCTTGAACGGATCCTCGGCATTGATGCGGCACTCGATCGCATGGCCGCTGACCGCGATGTCTCGCTGTGCGACCGAAAGGACCGCGCCGCCCGCGACCTTGAACATCTCCTGCACCAGATCGAAGCCGGTGATCATCTCGGTAACAGGATGTTCGACCTGGATGCGGGTGTTGACTTCGATGAAGTAAAAGTCGCCCGTTTCGTCGTCGTAGAGATACTCGACCGTGCCGGCGCCGCAATAGCCGACCTCGCGCGCGAGCGCCACCGCACTCATGCAAAGCCGTTCGCGTATGTCGGCAGGCAGCAGAAAGGCGGGCGCCTCTTCCCATACCTTCTGGCGCCGCCGCTGCAGCGAGCATTCGCGTTCGAAGAAGTGCACGAAATTCTGTCCGTCGCCGAAGATCTGCACCTCGACGTGCCGGGCGCGGCCGATGACCTTTTCCAGATAAAGTCCGCCGTCGCCGAAAGCGGCCAGCGCCTCGGCCGAAGCCAGCGGAAGCTGCTGCTCGAGCTCGGCGATGCTGTCGGCGATCCGGATGCCGCGTCCGCCGCCACCGGCCGCTGCCTTGATCATCAAGGGAAAACCGATCTCGCCTGCGAGCAACCGCGCGTCGTCGAGCCCGGCGACACGCCCGTCGCTGCCGGGTACCGTCGGTACATCTGCGCGTTTTGCCACCTGCCGCGCCGCAACCTTGTCGCCGAGCGTGCGGATCGCATCGCCGGAGGGGCCGATAAAGATCATGCCGGCGTCGCGCACCGCATCGGCGAAATCGCCGTTTTCGGACAGAAAGCCGTAGCCCGGATGCACGGCATCGACGCCGGCCGCCTTGGCGGCGGCGATCACTGCCGCAATATCGAGATAGGATTTCTTCGGCGCCGGCGGGCCGATGTTCACCGCCTCGTCGGCAAGCCGCACCGCCTGCATATCTGCGTCTGCTGCGCTATACACCTGCACGGTCCGGATGCCGAGCGCCTTCGCCGCCTTGATGACGCGAACGGCGATCTCCCCGCGATTGGCGATGAGCACCGAGCGGATCGTCATGCCTCGACCTCCGCGATGATCTGCCCGGCCATGACAGGCTCCTCATTATCGACGAGGAAGGTGATCGTCTTGCCGGTAACACCGGCCGGAACTTCCTGGAATGTCTTCATCACTTCGATCACGCCGATCGTCTCGGCTTCGGTGACGTCATCACCGTCCGCTTTGAAGGGCGGAGCATCGGGCGCGGAAGCCCGGTAGAAAGTGCCCGGCAGGGGCGAACGAATTTCAATCTTGCTCATGGTCGGTCTCCGCAAAATCTATTGGCCAAGGATCTGCGACACCGGCGCGATCCGGATTCCCGCACCGATCAGAAGCTCGCGCATGCTGAGAACGATATCGAGCGCGCCGAGCGTATCGGAATGAAAGCAGATGGATTCAAAGTCGATGTCGATATCGTTGCCCGTGACCGTGCGGACCTTGCCTTCCTGGCAGGCGCGCAGGACTTTCTGCGCCAGCACCATCGGGTCCGGGCGGCCGGCATCGCGAGTAAAGACGATCGAACCGCTGTCGTCGTAGTCGCGGTCTGCGTAGAATTCGCGCACCACAGGCTGGCCGGCATCAAGCGCCGCCCTGTGCGTCGCCGAGCCGCCCATGCAGAAGACAAAGGCGTTCGGCGAGACGGTGCGCAGATACTGGACGAAGATCTGTGCGAAATCCGAATTGACCGCCATCTCCATGTAAAGCGCGCCATGCGGCTTGACATGCTGCACCGGCACGCTGTGACGGCGGGCGAACTCGCGCAGCGCCCCCACCTGGTAGATGATGTCGTTGACCAGTTCCTTGCTGCTGCCGACAATCTTGCGGCGGCCGAAGCCCTGCAGGTCGTTATAGCCGGGATGCGCGCCGATCCCGACGCCATGGGCGGCGGCCAGTGCCACGGTCTCGTCGATGAGGTTCGGGTCGCCCGCATGGAAGCCGGTGGCGATATTGGCCGAGCTGATGTGAGAGATCAGCAGCGAATCCTGCGTATCGCCGATCCGCCAGCGACCGAAGGCCTCTCCCATATCGCAGTTGATGTCGACGATATCTTTCAAACTGTCTTCCCGCCATTGTCATCTGACGAAAACGTACGCGACGAAACGGGAATTGAAAAATTCAATTTTTGCGCCATCGTTATCGATAAAATAGATACTAGCGCTCAAATCAAAGGCAAAAGCGTTTTGTTTATTTCCAAAGAGTTAGTTTGATTTCGCCTCCGAAGTGCGAGGCCCTGCGCATAAACTAAATGCAGCCGATCGGATTTTTTGAGGTTGAATTCAGATAAATTGATGGGAAATACCGAACCATGAGCCTCAGTTTCCGCCAACTCCGCTATTTCGTCACAACGGCCGAGCAGGGACAGATTTCCTATGCGGCTGCACAACTATCTATCTCGCAATCGGCAGTAACGACCGCAATCAAGGAACTGGAAAAGTCAATCGGCGTCGCACTGTTTACCCGCATGCCACAGGGCATGGAACTGACCGTCGCTGGCCGGCAGTTTCTTTCCTACGCCTACGAGATCCTCGCCAAGGTCGATGAGGCGACGCACCTCAACTATGTCAGCAGCGACATCGAGGGCGATCTGACTGTCGCGGCCACCTACACCGTCATCGGCTATTTTCTGCCACTCCACATCGAGCGCATGCGCCGGCTCTATCCCAAGCTCCGTATCCAGCTTTACGAGGTGAACCGCGAGTCGATCGAGGAAGGCCTGCTGGTCAACCGCTACGACATTTCGGTGCTGCTGACCTCGAATATCCTGAATAACGCACTTACCACAGAGACGCTTTTGCGTTCCGTCCGCAGGCTCTGGGTGCCGGCGCAGCATCCGCTGCTGAAGCGCGCGGGCGTTGGCCTGCAAGACGTCGCCGAGGAGCCCTACATCATGCTGACGGTGGACGAGGCGGCCTATTCATCATTGAAGTATTGGAGCACGACGCCCTATCAACCCCGCGTGATGCTGCGCACCTCGTCGATCGAGGCGGTACGCTCCATGGTCGCCAACAACCTCGGCGTGGCGATCCTGTCCGATATGGTGCACCGCCCCTGGTCGCTGGAAGGCCGGCGGATCGAGACGATCAACATCACGGATCCGGTGCCACCGATGGATGTCGGTCTCGCCTGGCGCGCCAACACCGACTTCACTCCGGCCATGCATGTCTTTCGCCGATATTTTCAGCAGGCTTTCGGCCTGCCGGGCACCAATGGATAAACTCTCATTCGTGGAAAGATCTATGATTTTCGGGCCTGCTACGGTCTGTGTGTAGCTCGAAAACCTAAACGGCGACGCAGCGTGAACAGGTGCAGATAGCTTCAAAAAAAAGGGCGCCGGGATGATGCCCTCATCCCGGCAGCTAACTGGCCTTCACAGCTAGCTGGTAGCCTGACTACCACTCCCATTGCGCCTCGACGCCGCGTTCAACCGTCAGACGGCAATCTTGCCGCCGCCGGCCTTGGTGATTGCAACGACCGCAGGTCGCACTGGCATGTCGGGCTTGAAGTCCGGCCAGCGGGTCGAAAGGTCCTCGTAATAGGACGGGCGGCCATGGCCCGGCCAGTCCTCGCCGCCATCGGCGGGATGCTGCACGGCGACGAAAGCGGTCTCGTCGTCCGGCGTGAAAAGCGGGCCGCACATTTCGGCGCCGACCGGCACGCGGAAGAACAGTTTCGAGGTGGCGCGCGCCGCCCCTTCCGTATCGACGGCCCACAGACCGTCGGTGCGGCCGGTGGCCTTGTTGTTGTTGCCGTCGGTCGACACCCAGAGGCGGCCGGCAGCATCGACGGCGCAGTTGTCGGGCATGCCGAACCAGCCGTTCTTGGTCGTCTCGGTCGAGAAGGTCGCACCGACGGCCGCAACCGAGGGATCGCCGCACTTCAGCAGCACTTCCCACTTGCCTGATGTGGCAGTGAAGTCGCCGTCGTTTTCAGAGATCTCGATGATGTGGCCGAAGGCGTTTTCCGCGCGCGGGTTGGCGGCATCAACCTGGTCGGCCTTGCGGCGGGTGTTGTTGGTCAGCATGACATAGACCTTACCGTTGACGCCGTTCGGCTGGACGTCTTCCGGGCGGTCCATCTTGGTGGCGCCGAGCGCGTCACCGGCGCGACGACATTCGATCAGCACGTCGGCCTGGCTGGTGAAACCGTTTTCCGCCGTCAGCGGACCCTGGCCGAAGACCATCGGCAGCCACTGCATGGTGCCGTCCTCGTTGAACTTGGCGACATGGAGCGTGCCGCTGTCGAGCAGGTTCATGTTGGCGGCGCGATCATTCGGGTTGAATGTCCCGTCGGTCACGAACTTGTAGACATAGTCGAAACGCTCGTCGTCGCCGAGATAGAAGACGACTTTGCCGTTCTTGGCGACGATCGACTCGGCGCCCTCATGCTTGGTGCGGCCGAGCGCCGTGCGCTTCTTCGGCGCCGACGTCGGGTCCATGACGTCGACCTCGACGATCCAGCCGAAACGGTTCGGCTCGTTCGGCTCCTTGGAAAGATCGAAGCGGTCGTAGAAATTGGCCCACTCGTAGGCGCCTTCCGGAACGCCGTAACGCTTATAGTTCGGGGCTTCCTTGTGGCCTTCCGGCAATGCGCCGGAGAAATAGCCGTGGAAATTCTCTTCGGCCATGATGTAGGTGCCCCAGGGCGTCACGCCGCCGGCGCAGTTGTTGATCGTGCCGATGGCGCGGGTGCCGGTCGTGTCGGCACTGGTCTTCAGGCGATCGTTTGCGGCGGCGGGGCCGGTAATTTCCATCGGCGTGTTGGCGGTGATGCGGCGATTATACTTGCCGTCGGCGACGACCCGCCACTTGCCACCCGTCTTGCGGATCTCGACGATAGTGCCGCCGTGGGCCGCCATCTCGACATCCACCTGTTCCTTGCTGAGCGCGCCCTGCTTGATCTTGCCGTCGACCACCTGGACGAGGCCGGGGAACATCAGATGCGGGTTGGTGTATTCATGATTGACGACGAGCAGGCCGTGCTCGCTGGATCCTTCGAGCGGAATGAAGCCGACATAATCATTGTTGTAGCCGAACTGCTTGTTCTGTGCATCGGCCGTCTGCTTCGCCGGATCGAATTGCGGGGCACCCGGCAGCACGGCATCGCCCCAGCGCAGCAGAATTTCGGCATCATAACCTTCAGCGATAATGCGGTAACCGGGCCGGTGGCTTGCAGATCCTGATCGTGGACCCGTTGCGCCGTTCCGGTACGACTACTTTCCGTCCGTGTTGCCCGATTGTTTTGCGGCTGCCTTGAGCACGCCTTCCTGCAGATCCGCCTCGTCTGCAAGAATGGCGGCGGCCTCGTTCAGCAAGACGTCTTTTGCATTCTTGCGGGCATTCTCGATGGCAATATCAGCGCTCAGGCTGCGCTCGCCTGCCTCCAGGCCGTCATCTCCAAGATCCTCGCCATCCCCTGCTTTCGCTCGATCCTTGAACCGTTTCTCGCGAGCCGTCGCTTCTTTGCGACGTTCGACTTCATTGAGGGAAACGACCCCTTTTTCGCGCTGCACCTTGAGGTCGGCAATGTCTTTTATCAGGCGTTGGTAGTCCGGATCGCTCTCAACCCGCGCATCATGGCGGCTTTGCAATGTCGGCAGCAACGTCGTGACCGTGTCGACAGCCGTGTACTTCGCAGGTTTGATCTGCGCCCACGGCAGGGCATTGTCATAACTGGTCTCGCCGAAGCTCGCCGGATCGAAAAGTCCTGGCAAGCTGATATCGGGCGTCACGCCGTGCAGCTGCGTCGTACCGCCGTTGACCCGGAAAAACTGGGCAATCGTCACCTTTAGCTCCCCTAACTCGGGTTTGCTGTTGCGGACGATCCGGTCAAGATCGACGACGGTCTGAACGGTGCCCTTCCCGAAACTTGGTTCGCCGACGATCACGCCTCGGCCGTAATCCTGGATTGCCGCGGCAAAAATCTCGGAGGCCGACGCCGACCCGCGATTGATCAGGACACCCACCGGGCCTGTCCAGACGGGCGCTGCAAGCTCCGAGCTCCTCACCTCGACCTTGCCATCGCTGCCGCGTTGCTGAACGACCGGGCCATTGCCGATGAACAGACCGGTCAAATCAATTGCCTCGTCCAATGAACCGCCGCCATTGTTGCGCAGGTCGATGAGAACGCTGTCGACTTTTTCTTCCTTCAGTTCGTCGAGAAGCTTGGCGACATCGCGGCTTGCGCTTTTGTAATCCTCATCCCCTTTGCGCTTGGCTTCAAAATCCTCATAGAATACCGGCAGAGTAATGATCCCGATTTTACGCGTGACGTCGCCCGCTTTTACGGACAGTACAGTCTTCCGGGCGGCCTGCTTGTCGAGACTGATCTTATCGCGCACCAGGCTGATGACGCGATGCGTGCCCTCAGCTCCGGCATCTGCCGGCAGGATGTCCAAACGCACGACGGAACCTTTTTTCCCGCGTATCATCTGCACGACTTCATCAAGGCGCGTGCCCACCACGTCCTTGATTGCGCCGTCCTTGCCTTGGCCAACGCCGGTAATTCGATCTCCGACCGAGAGCTTGCCGGACAGCTGTGCCGGCCCGCCAGGCACGAGCTCGCGGATCGTCGTGTAATCGTCGCGCTCCTGCAGGACCGCACCGATACCAAACAGCGAAAGCTTCATCGAGACATTGAAGTCGGCTGAAGCGGCCGTACCGAAATAGTCCGTGTGCGGATCGATCGACGTTGCGTAGGCGTCCATGAACGATTGGAAAACGTCGTCGCTTTTGAACTTGTAAGCGCGCTCGAGTGTGTTTTCATAACGTTTGTCGAGTGTTTCGCGAATGGCCGCGTCGTTTTGGCCGCCCAGTTTCAACCGCAACCAGTCGCTCTTGACGCGCTTGCGCCAAAGCTCATTGCTCTCGGCCTCCGACTGCGGCCACGGCGCTTTATCGCGCAGCACCGAATAATCTTCCTGCGCGCTGAAATCGAAGTCCTGCTTAAGCAGGTTGCGCGCATAGTTCATGCGGTCGACAACGCGCTGCTGATACGCTTTGAAGATCGCAAACGGGATCTTCAAGTCTCTCTCCTCGATGGCATCATCGATCTCGCTGCGGTCGGACATGAATCCGTCGATGTCGGCTTGCAGGAAGAGCATGCGGTCCGGATCAAGTGACTTGATGAACCCATCCATGATCCTAGCCGACAAGGCGTCGTCGAGTGGGACGGGCTTGTAGCTATACCGCGAAAGAAATTGCGCGCTCAACTCAGCGGCTTGCGCCTGTCGCTTTAGCGGCGCCAGAGCAGGCGGTGATGCAACTTCAGCATATGCGGACTGTGCAATTGCAAGAAATGCACCAAGGAAAAAGTAGGCTATGCGCATTCAGCGTTGATCCAATTCTTGATGCCGAGTGTCGATGTGCGATCTATGTGACGCAATCATGGTTTTTTGGCAACCAAATGGCAAACGACATGGTTTGCAAAGCTGCGGACATATCCGGCGCCTGGTCGGCGTCTCCGCAGCCGGCGCTCAATCCGCCTGCACGTCTTGCCAGGAATCGAATGTCGCAGCCTGACCGCGACGGCATCCGCTGCGGTCGACAAGATCCCAAACGATGGCTTTTTCGATATAGAAACGCCGCCCTGACTTGGCGATGCGAAGTCCGCGGTAGTCGGCGATAAAGCCATTCGCCGCCACGGCATTCAACAACCTCTCACGTTCGGCGCGATCGGGCGCCTCCGCCGAAAGACGCGATGGCAAAGTGACGAACTCGTCCCATGAATATTCGAAGCAGGCCTGGGCAGCGCGGTTTGCGTAGATGAAGCGCGGATCGGCGTCGGTGTTGTGGGCAAGGACAACTGCCGGCGACCGGTCGTAAAGCCATTCGGCGCCTTGGCTTTCCGGCGCCAGACGGCGTCCTACGCTTCGTTCGAAGCTTTCCGCCATAAGGGCGTAAAATTCGGGGTCGTATGACAGGTCGAGTCCGGCGTCGTTATAGTTGGCAATCATGCTGCGCATCCTGCATTGCGGCGAGAGATGTTGACGTGATGGTCTCGCTACAAAATCCTTTTGCGCTACTGAAAGTGCAAGCTCCAAATGCGATGCCGTCAAACTGGGCGACCGGGACTTCATGCATCATCCTGGAGGTAGCGTTCCGCGAGCCTTGCCCACATGGCCGCGCCAACCGTCAGGCCGGCATCGGCGAAATCATATTTGGGGCTATGCAGCATGGCGGAATTCATGCCATTGCCAAGTCGCAGGAAGCTGCCCGGCTTGTGCTCGAGAAAGTGCGAGAAATCCTCGCTGCCGGGAATGAGCGGGCACGTCGCGACCTTGTCTTCGCCGACCAGTTCCATCGCGACGATCCGGGCAAAATCCGTCTCATCAGGCGAATTGACCACGACAGGATTGCCGCGATCGTAGTCGATTTCGATGGAAGCATTGTGCCCTTCTGCCACCGAGCGGGCGAGCTTGGTGATGCGTTGCTGCAGGAGGTCGCGAATGCCAGGCTCGAAGGAGCGCACGCTCAATGCGAGCTTGGCATATTCCGGAATGACATTGACTGCATCGCCGGCATGGATCGTGCCGACGGTGATGACCGCCGTCTGGGCCGGATCGAGGTTGCGCGAGATGATGGTCTGCAGCGAGACGACGAGGTTGCAGGCCACGACCACGGGATCGACGGTCAGGTGCGGCCGCGACGCATGGCCGCCTTTGCCCTTGATCGTAATCTCGACGGTGTCCGACGCCGCCATCATCGGGCCGGATCGCAGCAGGATGGTGCCTTCGGGAGCGCCGGGGTGGTTATGCAGGCCAAAGATCGCGTCGAACGGAAACCGCTCGAACAGGCCGTCGGCGATCATCGCCTGGGCGCCGCTATTCTTGCTCGCCTCTTCCGCCGGCTGGAAGATCAGCGTCACCGTGCCGTTGAAGCGGCGGGTGCGGGCGAGATATTCGGCTGCGCCGAGCAGCACGGTCGTGTGGCCGTCATGACCGCAGGCATGCATCTTGCCGGGGGTGCCGCTGGCATAGGCAAGTCCGGTTTCCTCGACGATCGGCAGCGCATCCATATCGGCGCGGATGGCGATGCTCTTGGTGCCCTTGCCCGCGCTGAGTCGGGCGACGACGCCATGACCGCCGACATTGCGGGTCACGTCATATCCCCAGCCTACCAGCTTTTCCGCGACGTAACGGGCCGTTTCCGCTTCTTCGAAGGAGAGTTCCGGATGAGCATGCAGGTATTGGCGGGTCGCTTTCAGCTCCGCCTCCATGGCTTCGAAGTCGGAAACGCGGGCATAGGCATTGTCGAGCGTGGGCATGAAAACATCCAGTCTTGATCGAAAAGGGCATTGCTCCGGCCTAAGTGTCGAAGCAGAAGCTGACATCAGTCAGAGAAAACGGGCGAGAAAAGCCTGGGTCCGGGGATGTTGCGGATTGCCGATAACATCCTCGGGCTTGCCCATCTCGACGACATTGCCGCCGTCCATGAACACGACCCGATCGGCTGCCTCACGGGCGAAACCGATCTCGTGGGTCACGACGATCATCGTCAGGCCCTGTTTGGCGAGATCGCGCATGGTGGAGAGAACTTCGCCGACCAGCTCCGGGTCAAGCGCCGAGGTGGGCTCGTCGAACAGCATCAGCTTCGGCTTGATCGCGAGGGCGCGGGCGATGGCGACGCGCTGCTGCTGACCGCCGGAGAGCTGGCGGGGATAGCTGCCAGCCTTTTCCGACAGACCCACCCGCTCCAAAAGCCGCAGGGCGTTCTCGGTTGCGGCCGTGCGGCTTTCTCCGTGCACGCCGATCGGAGCCTCGACGATGTTCTGCAGCACCGTCATATGCGGATAGAGATTGAACTGCTGGAACACCATGCCGATCTTGCGCCGCTGGCTGGCGATTCCGTTGCTGGACAGCTTTTCCAGTCGGTCTTTGCGAAGGCGATAGCCGATCTGTTCGCCATCGACTTCGATGAACCCTTTGTCGATCGCCTCGAGATGGTTGATGCAGCGCAGGAAGGTCGATTTTCCCGACCCGGACGGGCCGAGCACGACGACGACTTCACCCGGCATGACGTCGAGGTCGATCCCCTTCAGCACTTCGAGCTGGTCGAAGGACTTGTGGACGTTGCGGGCTCTGACGAGAGGCTTTGCAATTTCGGCACCGGTCAATGGCTTGCCTCCTCGGCAAGGGTCTCGGATTTGGCGGCAGTGGCATTGTTGCGCCGTTCGCTGCGGCCGTAATAGGCCTCGATATAGCTCTGGCCGAGATTGAGGATGGAGGTGATAAGCAAGTACCAGAGGACCGCGACCAGCAGCATCGGCACGATCTCGAAGGTGCGATTGTAGATCGACTGGACGGAATAGAGCAGATCGGCCATGGCAATGACGCTGACGAGCGAGGTTGCCTTGATCATGCTGATCAGCTGGTTGCCCGTCGGCGGCACGATCGAGCGCATCGCCTGCGGAATGATGATCCGCCACAGCGCCCTCGCCTTGGTCATGCCGAAGGCTTCCGCCGTCTCGAACTGGCCGCGATCGACTGAGAGCAGGCCGCCGCGGATGATCTCGGCCATGTAGGCCGCTTCGTTCAAGGCAAGGCCGACGATTGCCGCCGTCATCGGCGTGATCACCGAATTGGTCTCCCAGCTGGCGAGGGTCGGGCCGAACGGAATGGTGATCGAAAGTTCGGGAAAGAGGGTCGAGAGATTGTACCAGAAGATCAGCTGCACCAGGAGCGGCGTGCCGCGAAAGAACCAGATGAACAGCGACGCCAGCGAACGTGCCAGCCGGTCATTCGACAGCCGGGCGATCGCCAGTCCGAGGCCGAGAACGATGCCGATGGCCATCGCGACCACTGTCAGGCCCAGGCTGACATAAAGGCCACTGATGACAGTTGGATCGAAGAAATAGGTCGCGACGACCGGCCAGCCGAAATTCTCGTTATGAGCGACGATCCACAGGAAATTCGCGGCAATCAAGAGCACGGCCACCCATAGGACGAGCCGGCCCGTTTGAAAGGGCTTGTGGGCATGGGCAACGTCCCGGAAGTCTGCACCGCCCAAAGGCGGTGCAGCAGTCGTGCGATCGTTGCTCATTTCGGCAGGGCTCCACCAAGATTGATGCCGGGCTGCTTGATCATGTTGTTCTCAAGACCCCACTTCTTCATGATGGCGGCATAGGCGCCGTTATCCATCAACGCCTTGATCGAGTCGAGCAGAACGGGGCCGAGTGGCGAGCCCTTCGGCACGACGGCGCCCTGATAAAGATCCTCGAACCCGTTTTTCTGGCCGACGCCGCTCAATTCCAGCTGGCCATTTGCCTGAGACACGAAATAGGTCAGCGGTGCCTGCGAGGAGAAGAAGGCATCGGCGCGTTTGGAGCGGACTGCCAGGATCGAGCTCGGCTGATCGGTATAGGACTGCACTTCGGGCGCAGACTTGCCGTCCGTCTTGCATTTTTCAACCTGGGCCTGGATCACCTTTTCGGCGGAGCCGCCGGCCATAACTGCAATGCGATTGCCGCAGGCGCTTTCGAGCGAGGTGATGGCCTTCGGATTGCCCTTCTGGACGGAGAAGACCACGTATTCCTGAACCCAGTCGACGAAATCATTGGCCTCTTCACGGCTCTTGAAGTCACCGATCGGGCCGAAGGCGAACTGGTATCGGCCGGAATTGATGCCGGCGAGCAACGCGCTCAACCCGCTGACGGTTTCGTGCTCGATCGTAACGCCGAGCATCTGGCCGATTGCATCGGTCAGATCGGCGCTGGCGCCGGTCAATTTCGTACCGGTGACGATCTCATAGGGAGGAAAGGAACCGTTGTTGACGGAGATCATCTTGCCGTCCGTGCGGATCTTCTCCGGCAGGCGGGCGCGAAGAGCGTCGTTGACGGTCTGCTTTGGCACGGCCGCCTCCTGGGCGAAGACCGACGTCGTCATCATCAGACCCAGCAGAGCGGCGGAAGCGATCAGTTTCGAATGCATGTCATTCCCCTTTTTGGTTTTGCGAAAATGGTAATTCAGCGATGAGGCCTGCGAAGGGTTTCCCAAGGCCTTGTTCATCGGGCTTTGGTGTGCCACGGAAACAGATCGGCGGGCGTCAAAAGGCGCGGCATGATCTTCTGTTCGTAGAGTTCCTCGGCAAAGTCGGCGATCATTGCCTCGTTCTCAGCAAGCCCGCTGGCTCTCCAGGTCGGCGGCAGATCAGCCGCGCAGCGGCGCAGTTCGTCGATCAACCAGGGCGTGGTGTCGGCGTATTTCTCACGCTTTTCCAGCCACAGACGCTGGGACTCGTCGATCAGCGCACTGAGTTCATCCATGATCCAGGGATGCTCCTGGACGATATCAGCCTTGAAGCCGATCAGATGCATGCCCGGGATGTAGCCAACTTCGTGGAAGTAAGCGACTTCAGCGGCGCGGAAATCATCCAGCACTTGGCGGAGCGGCGATTCCTGATCAAAGAAACCTTTCGGCATGAAAGGCGTGAACACAGCATCGAGCCCGCCATCCAGCAAGAGATCGACCATCGGGCGCTCGCCGGGAGCAGCCTCGATGCGGCCAGGCCGTCCAAAACCATCGAGACGGTCGACGATCGGATGAGCCTCCGTCAGGCGCCCGGCATACCACATGGCATCCTCAACGCCGACGCCTTCCCGGCGCAGAGCGGCACGGGTCCAGGTATTTCCGGAATCACGCCAGCCGGTCACGCCGATGTTCTTACCGGCCAAATCGGACAGCTTGCGGATCGGACTGGCCTTGGCGGTGATAATGCAGCGATGGCGGAAGCCGCGCATGATGAAGTTCGGCATGCCAATGACCCGATCATCGCCCTCATGACGCATCTGCGAATAGCGGCTGAAGGACATTTCCGCGGCGTCATGCGCTATGTCATCGGCAAGGTTGGAGACCAGCGTGCCCACACGATCCACTTTGATATCGAGGCGGGAAGAGCTGACATCACCGAGCACAAGCGGTGTCATGTAATCCCAGTCTCTAAGGGCGATGCGAAGCGTCACAGGCATGCAAAAACTCACAAAATTGCTCGACGAGGGGCAAATTAAATGTTCAAAATGGTGAGTACAAATGTTATTACGTTATTGAACATTTAAAGTGAGAAAAAAATGGGCGACGCGGTCGAAGCCTCCTGGTTTGCCGAAAAAATAGCCGACCGGAGCATCAGGGGGATCGCTCTCGAAACGAGTGCGCTGATCCGTGCCGGTGTCCTGCCCATTGGGACGCGCCTGCCGGCGATCCGCGATATCGCTTACGAATTGCAAGTCAGTCCGGCAACAATCTCCGAAGCCTGGAGCGAATTGCGGCGGCAGAAGATCATCAGCGGCCGGGGGCGCAACGGCACCTGGGTCAGCGGCGACCGCTTTGTCGCCAAGCCGGAACGTCTCGCCAGCTCGGGAAATTATGCGGCAGGTGTGCTCGACCTCACCTTAGCCGGACCGGATGCAGCACTTCTTCCTCGTCTCGCCGAAGCAATGGCCTATGGCGCGTCCGTTGATGACCTCAACAGCTATGAGCGCAGCCGGATCGTCCCTGAGTTGAAGGACGCCGTTTCAGAGCGATGGCCCTATGAGGCGGAAGCCTTTCTGGCCACCAATGGCGGTTACAACGCCGTCTATACGATATTGCATGCACTGGTGTCCTCAGGTTCGTCGGTCGCGATCGAACATCCGACCGCGATGCGGCTGCTCGATATTCTGGAAGATCTCGGCGTGAAAATCATCCCTGTCGCCTGCGACGGCGAAGGCCCCCTGCCGGAGTCGCTGCGCGAAGCATTGCAGCAGCGTCCGACGGCTTTTCTGTTCCAGCCGCGGCTGCATTCGGTGACCGGCGTTACGGTCAGTTCATCCCGCCTCGATCAGCTCGGAGATGTGCTGGAAGACAGCGATACGCTTGTCATCGAGGATGACGGCGTCGGCGACGTGTCAGCGGCACCTCCGCAGTCGCTGGGCGGCCGGTTTGCGGAGCGGACGATCCATATCCTCTCACTCTCGAAAAGCCTCGGCCCGGATCTGCGTCTCGCGGTCCTGTCGAGTTCCGCGCCGATCGTCGACCAGATCCAATCTTACCGTTCCTTCAGCGCCGGCTGGACCAGCCGTATCCTCCAAGGTGCCTCCGCCTGGCTATTGCGCGATCCGGCAACCTGGCAGCTCATCGCCGAGGCGCGTGAGATCTATCAGCAGAGGCGGGACGCTCTTGCCGACGCGCTCGGCGAACGGGGCATAGCGATACCGGCGGGCCAGGGCCTATGCCTCTGGGTGCCCGTCGTCTCCGAACCATTCGCGATGGTGACGCTCGCCGCACGCAATATCGCCGTCAATCCGGGCAGCAAATTCTCGGTCCTGCCAAGCAGTCATATCCGTGTCGCGACCAGCACGCTCGGCGATCGCTACGAGGAAGCCGCCGATGCGATCGCGCTGGCTCATGCGCCGTGAAAGGCAGGGCCGCAGCCCGCCTCTCTGATCCCCAGTCATTCCTCCCATGTCTGGAAACTACTTTCCCTCCAGCCACTCCTGCAGCTCTGCCTCGGCCCGCTCCAGAGCGCTATAGTTCAGGAGTTTGCGCAGGAAAGCGACGGTGACGGCGCGGGCGCGCAGATTGAAGCGGCCGTCCTCGTGGTCGTCGCCAGCGCTCTGGTAGACGTCGAGCTTGTCGTAGAGCTGCTGCAGGCGGTTCTGCACGCTGCGCAGCGAAAGGCCCCGACGTTTGGCGATGGCCCGGTCGGTGAGGCCAAGCGCGATATCGACGAGGATCTCGTATTCGGAATCGGTAAAGCCGTTCGTCTGGCCGAGGCTCTTCTGCTGCAGGCCCCGCACCTCGCGGTCGATGACGCATTGGCTCTCGATGAAGATCGAGCGTAGCGCAAGTTTCAGTCGCTCGTCGGAGGCGGATTTCAGCACATAACCATAGGCGGCGCCATCCGGCACGATGCGGGAGACGCCGCGCACATAGGCCTCGTCCGAGTAATTCGACCAGAACAGGATCCGGGTCTCCGGCCGCTCCTTCCAGATGGTGCGCGCCGCTTCGATGCCGTTGCGGTTCGCCATCTGCAGGTCCATGACGATATGCGCCGACTTGTGGTCGCGGGCGAGCTTCTCGCCGACGGTTCCGTTCTCCGCCTCGATCACCGTGTCGCATTCCGGCAGAGCCGCGTTGACCGCCTCGTGCAGATAGGACCGGTGCAGCGGGTCGTCCTCGACGATCAGAACCTTCATCATGCCCTTCTCCTCAGTTTGGCCCGCTCGGCGGGTCGTTCGGTACGAGCGGTAGCACGACGCGCACCACAGTGCCGCGATTGTTGTGGCCGGGGCCGGTCGTGAACCGCGCCGAAATCAGCCGCGCACGGGTCTTCATATTGTCGATGCCGCCGCCGATCCGTCCCCGCGCCTTGGCGAGGCCGGTTCCGTCGTCGGAGATTTCGATCGATAGCCGGTCGTCATCGGCCTCGAGCCGCACCGTGACGGCCAGTGGCGCGGCATGGCGCACCGCATTGTTGATCGCCTCCTGGGCGATCCGGAACAGCGCGACGCTGACGGTCGGTTCCAGTCGCTCCAGTGCGCCGTGCGTCTCGTCGACAAGGCCCCACTCGATCCCCGATCCCGTGTCGCGGGTCGATCGGTCCAGATGATGTTCGATTGCCTGGGCGAGGCCGAAGAGCTGGAGCACGGAGGGTTTTGCCTGCTCGATGATCTGCCGCAGATCCTGCATGCAATGCTGCAGGGAACGGGAGATCGGCTCCAGCGCCTCGGGCGCCACCTCGCCGTTGCGCGACAGCCGATCGATCCGGCGGGCGAGCCGCGTCAAGTCGGCGAGCGTCTGGTCGTGCAGGTCCATGCCGATGCGCTGGCGTTCCTGCTCCAGCGCTTCGGTAAGCTTCAGCGCACCTTGCCGCAAACCCTCCTCGCGGGCGCGGGCCTCTGCCTCGACAATGGCCGAGCGTTGCGCCTGCTCGGCCGCCTGCAGCGCGAAGAAATAGGGCGTCAGCAGGTCGGCGATGATGCGGGCGCGTTCAATATCCTCCATCGTATAGACGCCCGCCCTGTGCGACGAACAGGAGAGCGCTGCGATGATCGTGCCCTGCACTTTCATCGGCACATGTAAGCGGCTCCTCAGCGACTGTTCGACGATCGGCCGCTTGAAGGCGCCCTCGAAGTGGAAACGCGGGTCGGTCATGGCGTCGTCCGCCAGCAGAAAATCCACCTCGCCCCAGAGCAGCGAACGGATGGGGCTGTTGACAACAGGCGCGCCGGCAAGCCCGCCCCAGGCAGTTTCGATGCCCGTCTCGTAGGCCGTGTGGTAGTTGCCGCCCTCAAGCAGCACGCAGACATCGAGGTGGTCGTGCGGGATGATATGGGCGACCTCGGCGGCAACGGAACGGATAGCCGAGCGAAAGTCGAGCTGGCCCGCTAGCAGCCGGGAGATGCCGAGATAATGGTCGAACATGGCTGCGGGTACGAGATGCAGCATCGTCAGTTCCTCCCCGAGGCGGCGGCAGGCTCCTCAACCGGCCGCGACCCTTCGCAGTAAGCGCCCGCGGAAGCGCCGCCGTCTTGCGTAAACCCGCAGCTTGTTGCGCAAATCCCGCAAACGGATTGCCGCCTTGCCCCTGTACAGGCCGGTCGATCTCCCGCATCCTGCCCTTACTGAGAGGAGGAAGCTCAGTGCAAGAACAATTTTCACTCAGACCCAATTGGGCCGGCAGGAGTGAAGCGATCCGCCGACCAGCGCGATCATCAGGGAGGAAGACATGACAATCCGTAAGATGCTTCTGGCATCGGCCGCTATTGCTTGCGCCGCGATGCCCGTTTCCGCCTTTGCCGACACGTCGGCCAAGAAGATCGCCCTTTCCAACAACTATGCCGGCAACTCGTGGCGCCAGGCCATGCTGACGAGCTGGGGCAAGGTGACGGGCGAAGCCGTAAAGGCGGGCACCGTTGCCGCAGCCGACCCTTTCACCACCGCCGAGAACCAGGCGACGGAACAGGCCGCGCAGATCCAGAACATGATCCTGCAGGGCTATGACGCCATCGTGCTGAACGCCGCCTCGCCGACGGCGCTGAACGGCGCGGTCAAGGAGGCCTGCGACGCCGGCATCACCGTCGTCTCCTTCGACGGCATCGTGACCGAGCCCTGCGCCTGGCGCATCGCCGTCAACTTCAAGGAAATGGGGCGGAGCGAGGTCGAGTACCTGTCGAAGAAAATTCCGAATGGTGGCAACCTGCTCGAGATCCGCGGCCTTGCCGGTGTCTTCGTGGACGACGAGATCTCTGCCGGCATTCACGAGGGTGTCAAGCAGTTCCCGCAGTTCAAGATTGTCGGCTCCGTTCATGGCGACTGGGCGCAGGACGTGGCGCAGAAGGCTGTCGCCGGCATCCTTCCGAGCCTGCCCGACATCGTCGGTGTGGTAACGCAGGGCGGCGACGGCTACGGCGCCGCCCAGGCGATTGCCGCGACCGACCGGAAGATGCCGATCATTATCATGGGCAACCGCGAAGACGAACTGAAGTGGTGGAAGGAGCAGAAGGACGCGAAGGGCTACGAGACCATGTCCGTGTCCATCGCGCCCGGCGTTTCCACGCTCGCCTTCTGGGTGGCACAACAGATCCTCGACGGCAAGGAAGTCAAGAAGGACCTCGTCGTGCCTTTCCTGCGCATCGACCAGGATAATCTCGAAACCAACCTCGCCAATACCCAGGCCGGCGGCGTCGCCAACGTGGAATACACGCAGGCAGACGCAATCAAGGTCATAGAGTCGGCAAAGTAATTCTCCCGGCGACTGCCGCGCGGCCGCAGAAGGTCGCGCGGCATTTTTTGCAGCAGGCATGGCGGGCAGCATGGATGACGTTTTGAAGGCGGTGATCGCCGTCGATGGCGCCAAGGTGAGTTTCGGCGCAGTCAGGGCACTCGATGGCGTGACCCTCCACGTCATGCCGGGCGAATGCGTCGGGCTGGTCGGACACAATGGCGCCGGCAAGTCCACCATCGTCAGCGTGATCAACGGCGGTCTCGCGCCGCATGAAGGAAGTGTGGCGAGCGACGGCGAGCGGCTGGAGCGCTACGGCATCAACGCCGCGCGTGCCCGCGGCGTGCGCTGCGTCTTCCAGGAGCTTTCGCTCTGCCCCAACCTTTCGATCATCGAGAACACGCGCATCATGCATCGCCATCTCGGTGGTTTGGGTTGGCGGAAGCGCGCCGCAAAAATCATTGAGACGAGCCTCGACGCCGTCTTTCCCGGCCACGGCATCGACAGCAGCCGGGCCGTGGGAGATCTTTCGATCGCCGAGCGGCAGATGGTCGAGATATCAATGGCCTTTTCCGACTCCGGCATTGCACCGAGGCTGGTGATCCTCGACGAACCGACCTCGTCGCTCGATGCAAGCCTTGCCCGCCAGATGCTCGACCATGTCCGCCGCTTCATTGCCGAGGGCGGGTCCGTCATCTTCATCTCGCATATCCTGCACGAGATCCTCGAAACCGCCGACCGCATCATCGTCATGAAGGACGGTCGCGTCGTCGCCGAGCGCCCGGCGCGGGGCTTTGACCAACACGGCCTCGTCGAAGCCATGGGCACGGTTGCGAAGGAGGAGACAGGGCAGCGCTCAGTGCGCGAACTGTCCGCCGCTCCGGTCATCCTATCCCATCAGGGGAAGGGCCTTTCCTTTGCGGCGCGCAAGGGCGAGATCATCGGCCTGGCGGGTCTGGCGGGCCATGGGCAGACGGAGCTCCTGCTCGCCCTGCATGCCGCCCAGTCCGGCAACTGGCTGCCCGAGCGCGATCCGCTCGTCACCTTCGTCGCCGGCGACCGCCGCCTCAACGGCATCTTCGAACTCTGGAGCATCCTGCGCAACTTCTCCATCGCCTCGCTCGGTGACCTCTCCCGACGCGGCCTCATCCTCGCGGGCGAGGAGGGCACGAAAGGCGCCGACTGGAAGCGGCGGATCGAGATCCGCACGCCCGATATGGACAACCGCATCCTGTCGCTTTCGGGCGGCAACCAGCAAAAGGTGCTCTTTGCCCGCGCGCTTGCAACGCGCGCGCCTGTTGTCCTGATGGACGATCCGATGCGCGGTGTCGACGTCGGCACCAAGCAGGAGGTCTACGCGATCATCCGCGAGGAAGCGGCGCGCGGCCGCACCTTCATCTGGTACTCGACGGAGATGGACGAGGTCCGCCTCTGCGACCGCGTCTACGTCTTCCGCGAAGGCCGCATCACGGCCGAACTCGCCGGTGATGCCGTCAACGAGAAGAACATCATCGCCGCCTCCTTCGAAGGGGTCGCCGCATGACGTTCCGGCTGTCGTCCGACGCCCTGCGTCTAGCCATTCCCGCCCTATCGCTGACGCTGCTGCTCGCCGCCGTCTTCTGGCTGCAGCCGCGCGCCATGAGCTATGTCGGGCTCAACCTGCTGTTCAACCTGGCTGTGCCGATCGCGCTTGCGACGATCGCCCAGATGATCGTGATGGCGGTCAACGATCTCGATCTCTCGATGGGCGCCTTCGTCAGCTTCGTCGCCTGCGTCACCGCGACCTTTCTGCGGGATGCTCCGGTGATCGGCGTGCTGATCCTTGCAGGCGCGATCGCAACCTATGCAGGCCTCGGCGTCGTCATCTATCTGCGCAACCTGCCGTCCATTGTCGTCACCCTCGGCATGAGCTTCGTCTGGGGCGGCCTTGCCGTCCTGCTGCTGCCGGCACCGGGCGGGCAGGCGCCGGACTGGGTGCGCTGGCTGATGACCGTCAAGCCGCCGCTGGCGCCGATGGCGATCGTCGCCAGCATCGTCATCGCCTTGGTCGCCCATCTTCTCGTCATGCGGTCGTCGCTCGGCGTGCTGATGCGTGGCATTGGCGGCAACCAACGCTCGGTCGAGCGCGCCGGCTGGTCGATTGTCGGAGCGCGCGCTGCCGCCTATGGTCTTGCCGGCCTCTTTGCCGTGCTCGCCGGCATCGCCCTCGTCGGCCTGACCACCTCGGCCGATGCCAATATCGCGCTGCGCTACACGTTGCTGTCGATCGCCGGCGTGATCCTCGGCGGCGGCGAGTTCATCGGCGGCCGCGTCTCCCCGATCGGCGCCGTCATCGGCGCGCTGACGCTGACGCTTGCCGGCTCGTTCCTGTCCTTCCTGCGCATCTCGCCGGACTGGCAGATCGGGGCTCAGGGCGCGATTCTGATCATCGTGCTGGCACTTCGGCTGATGCTGAACCGCCTGGAGAAGCGGGAGAAACGCCGATGACCCCGCTCCTTCGCCTATTCCGCAAACCCTGGATCTGGTCGTGGCTTGCCGCCTTTGTCGTCTGGTTCCTGACGATCATGGTGACGCTCGGCGCCAGCGCTCTTGGCCTGTCGCAGGCAGCCCTCACCTTCGCGGCCTTCTCGGTCATCGTCGGCATCGGCCAGATGTTCGTCATCACGCTCGGCCCCGGCAATATCGATCTCTCGGTTCCCGCCACCATGACGCTTGCCGGCACGGTGGCGCTGAAGCTGATGAATGTCGAAAACGGCATGATCCTGCCCGGCCTTCTCGTCGCCATCATCATCGGTGTTGTCGTCGGTCTCGGCAATTATGCACTCATCAAGGCGCTGCGCATTCCGCCGATCATCGCCACACTGTCCATGAGCTTCATCGTGCAGTCCGCCGCCATCTGGACGAACCGGGGCTTGCGCATCAAGCCTCCGAGCGTGCTGGCGGAATTCACCACGTCGAACACGCTCGGCGTGCCGAATGTGGCGATCGTGGCAACCCTCATCTCGCTGCTTGCCTGGTTCCTGCTCGAAAAGACCATCTACGGGCGCTGGATCTCGGCGATCGGCCAGAGCATGCCGGCTGCGCGCATGGCCGGCATACCGGTCGATGGCACGCGCTTCGTCACCTATCTCTTCTGCGCCGTGCTCGCATCGGTCGCAGGCTATCTGCTCGCCTGTTTCTCCGGCGGCGCGGCGCTCAACATGGGCTCGGAATATCTGCTGATGTCGATTGCCGTCGTCGTGATCGGCGGCACGGCAGTCGCCGGCGGCGATTCCAACGTGCCGGGCATCTGGGGCGCATCGCTCTTCATGTTCCTGGTCGTTTCCATGCTCAACACTTACGGGCTCGGCGCGGGCATCCGCCTGATCATGACCGGCCTCATCATCATCAGCGTCATCATGCTCGCCGGCGGTCGCCGGGCCGGCATGCGATAAACGGAAAGACCGCCATGGCCGAGGCCAGCATTTACGAAATCCACGACCCGCGCTTCCGGCAGATGATCGTGACCAGCGCCGGTCTCGACGAACTCCATTCCGGCTGCCGCTGGGCGGAGGGTCCGGTCTGGTTCAACGATGCGAACCAGCTGTTGTGGAGCGACATTCCCAACCAGCGCATGCTGCGATGGACACCTGACAGCGGCGTCTCCGTCTATCGGCAGCCGTCCAACTTCACCAACGGCCATACGCGCGACCGGCAGGGACGGCTGATCTCCTGCGAACATGGGGCGCGCCGCGTCACCCGCACCGAGGTCGACGGCTCGATCACCGTGCTCGCGGACCGTTTCGAGGGCGCCAGGCTCAATTCGCCGAACGATGTGGTGGTGAAATCAGACGGCTCGATCTGGTTCACCGATCCGACCTACGGCATCATGTCGGACTACGAAGGTTTTCGCGCCGAGCCGGAGCAGGCAACGCGCAACGTCTATCGGCTCGATCCGACGACAGGCGCACTTGCGGCTGTCGTCACGGATTTCACCCAGCCGAACGGCCTCGCCTTCTCGCCTGACGAGACAATCCTCTACGTCGCAGACTCAGCCGCCAGCCATGACGAAAGCCTGCCGCGCCACATCCGCGCTTTCGACGTGGTTAACGGCAGCAGCCTGGCAAACGGCCGCGTCTTCTGTCTCATCGACAACGGCATTCCGGACGGCATCCGCACAGACGTCAACGGGAACCTCTGGTCGAGTGCGGCCGATGGCGTGCATTGCTTTGACCCGACGGGCAAACTGATCGGCAAGATCCGCGTACCCCAGACCGTCGCCAACCTCACTTTCGGCGGGCCTCAACGCAATCGGCTGTTCATTGCGGCGACGCGGTCGGTTTATTCGGTCTATGTCGCCGTGAGTGGGGCGCAGGTGCCGTGAGGTTAGTCGCCTTGAACCAGTACAAACCCGTTGCTAAAAAAGCTCGGCGGCCCACGCATGCGCCGCCGAGCTCCACATAAATCTCTTCATCATATGAGCTGATTGAACCCTCCGCTCGAGTCCGTAAGGCCATGCATTTCCCGGATCAGATCGGCCGCCCGCTCTCCAATGACAACACAAGGCGCCATCGTGTTGCCGGTGGTGATGCGAGGCATGATCGAAGAGTCTGCGATGCGAAGGCCATCAATACCATACACTTTGAGCTCGTTATCGACCACCGACATGCTGTCGCGCCCCATCTTGGCTGTGCAGGATTGATGCCAATAGGTGACGGCCGAACGCCGTATAAAGTCGATCATCCCCGATCGGTCGCGCGCACCCGGAGCAGTCTCGGCCGTTACCAAGGGCTTGAAAGCGTCGCTATTTCCCAATTCCCGGCATAGCTCCACCGCGGCCAGGGCAGCAGCCATGTCTTCTGGTTCACTCAAAGAGTTGGGTTCGATCAGGATGGGATCGTTTGTATCCGGCCCGGAAAGCCGTAGTCGGCCACGGCTTTGCGGTTGGGCGAGACCGTTAAACATAGTCCAGCCATGTTCGGGCGTTTCGAGACCCGTCTCGATCGGCGATGGCACTGCGAACTCCAGCTGGCACTGAAGAATGTCCGGCTGGGCAAGACGCGAGTCGCTCTTCCAATATAGTTTTGCTTCGCAGCCGCTACCACCGATTGTTTCAGGTTTTCGATATGCCCAGGTGCAGCCGAATGCGAGGTGATCCTGATGATTGCGACCGACACCAGGTAAGTGCTGAACGACAGGAATGCCATGAGCGTGTAACTCATCTTCCGGGCCTATACCGGACTGCATCAGAACTTTCGGCGTGTTGATCGCGCCAAGCGAAAGCACCGTCTCGCAACGCGCCGTGAACTGACGTCGCTGACCTTCGACGAGAACCTCGACCCCAATCACCCGCTTGCCATCGAAGATGAGACGCGTGACCAGCGCATCGGTCAGCACCGTCAGGTTCGGCCGCGACATGAGCGGACGCACATAGGATCCGAACACGGATTCCCGCTTGCCATCGCGGATCCGCAGTTCAGCGATCGATGCCCCTCCTGGCCCCTCCATCATTTCACCGTTCGAGCTATCGTAGACGGGAATGCCGATAGTGGATGCCGCACGCAACAGGGCCTCTGCGATCGGTTGGGGCGCCTGCGGCTGCGCTACGTAGGCAGGTCCTCCCACGCCGCGACGCGTTGGGTCCGGAGCGCCGTGCCAGTCTTCGATCCGGCGATAGTAGCCGAGGATCGACTGGTAGCCCCACGCGTCATCGCCGGCTTCAGCGGCAAAGTGGTCCCAATCTCCCTTGTGTCCTCTGGCCCACACCATGACATTGATGCTCGAACCGCCACCGAGCCCCTTGCCCATGCTGAGAGGGAGACGTCGTCCATCTAGGCCGGGGGTCGGTTGTCCAACAAGACCCCAGTCCCGGCTCGAGCCGAGATTGAGCGGCCACTGCGCAGGGTCCGTAACGGTTTCGGCCGCATCGTCCCCACCTGCCTCGAGCAGCAGAACGCTCGCGTTCCCATCCTCTGCCAGTCGCGCAGCGACAACGGAGCCGCTGGACCCGGCGCCGCAGACGATGAAGTCGAAAACAGCACCGACCTCGCGCTGAGGAATGGGCGGATTTTCGGGTGCATTTTGGTCATGACTATTCAGCTTCACGTGACTACCTCCGTGAATGGATTCAAAATAATAGCGAAATTGCTGGGGATCCCGGGGGCGAATGCGGGCAATGGATCCCAGTCCGAGATCGTGCGGCCTTCCATGTGCGCGCTTCGGCCCGACCTCGCTCGGTTCGACAGCCCCTGCTCGTCGTCATCGGGACAGTGCGGACTGTCCCGATGAGGCTACGTCTGTCATTGCTTCTTCGCCGAGACGGCCTTAGCGGCCTGATCAATGGTATCGGCGACGACCTTCGGCTGCGTCATGAACAGGGCGTGGCTTGCCGAAACCTTGGTGATCTTCGCCTTGATGCGCTCTGCCATGTGGATCAGCATCGCCTGATCGAATGCCTTGTCTTCGGTAGCGATGACGGCCCAGCTCGGCTTGGTGCGCCATGCAGCATTTTCCAACTTCGTGCCGAACGCCGACATGTTGATCGGAACCTGCGCATCCCTCATGAATGCAACATCCGCATCGCTGACGTCATGAGCAAAGCCAGTCTTGAACTTTTCCGGGCTGACATATCCAAAGCCATCTTTCGTGGTCTCAATGACGAATGCCGATGCAGGAGCAAATCCTTGGTATTGCTGTGCCGTTGTCTCGCCGGCATCGGGGGACAGAGCAGAAACATAGACGAGGCCAGCAACCTTTGCGTCGACGCCCGCTTCCGTGATGACCGTGCCGCCCCAGGAATGTCCAACGAGAATGACCGGACCATCCTGCCGTTCCAACGCACGTTTGGTGGCGGCAACGTCGTCTTCGAGGGAGGTTAGCGGGTTCTGGACGATCGTAACGCGATAGCCGCGCTTGGTGAGATTGTCGTAAACACCCTTCCAGCCAGAACCGTCCGCAAAGGCGCCGTGGACAAGCACAACGTTTCTGACGGACTGGTCTTGAGGGATGGTGTCCGCTGCGTTCGCCGGCAATGCGGCAGCGGACAGTGAGGCTGCAGCAGCAATTGCGGCTACGGTGGTCGTGGTCTTGCGTGTCATGGCTATCTCCTATAACTGCGATAACTGTTATCGCGATATATGTAAGCTCGCAGACTTTAGATTGCTCGTCAAGATAATTCTTATCGCGATATTTAATTTTGCTATTGCATAGGCTATATGGAGGTCTACAGGAGCTTAAAATGACCAAACCTCACAACGATCCACCGCCTTTACACGACCAATTGTGCTACGCGATTTACACCGCCGGCATCGCCATCCAGCGTGCCTACAAGCCCCTTCTCGATGAGTTGGGCCTGACTTACCCGCAGTATCTCGTGCTCAACGTGTTATGGAGCGAAGATGGGCAAACGGTGGGCTCAATTGCCAACGCCCTTGCTTTGGAATCCAGCACGTTGACGCCGCTTCTGAAGCGCCTCGAGGCATCCGGCCTGCTGCGCAGGACCAGAAACCTGAGCAACGAGCGGCAAGTGGTGATCGCGTTGACCGAAGAAGGCCGCGCCTTGCAGCACAAGGCAGGTTGTCTCAGCGACACTTTGCTTGCAGTCTCGACCCAAACACCGCATGAGTTGGCCGCGCTGAACCGCGACGTACGTCATCTCCGCAATGCAATCTATTCCCAAATTGGCGGGTGGGACGCACCCGCCTGATCTGCACGTGCATGGCAGCATCTATGCAGTGGGGACCGTCCCCCCATCAATCGTGAATTCGCTACCGGTGATCGAAGCAGCGCGGTCGGAGGCGAGGAATGCGATCAGATTCGCGACCTCTTCCGGTTTGGCCGGACGACCGAGCGGAATGCCGCCAAGCCCATCCATGATGATCTTTTTGCCGCCTTCAAGGTCAGTTCCGGCCTGCTTCGCCAAGCGCTCAGCAAGGCGAACGGAGGCTTCCGTTTCGATCCAGCCCGGCGACACCCGAACGACGCGGACACCCTTCGGCGACACCTCCTTGGACATGGCCTTGCTGTAGGTAGAAAGTGCTGCCTTGGCTGCAGCATAGGCGGTCGTCGATTCTGGAAGCGGCAGCACCCTCTGTATGGAAGTGACATGCACGACCACGCCGCTCCCTCGGGCGACCATGTCCGGGACGAGCAGCCGATCCAGTCGAACAGCTGGAAACAGATTGAGAAACAGCTCCTTTTGCCATTCGTCGTCTGTTAAAGCGGAAAATCCACCGCCGGCCGCTGACGAACCGCCCAGCATGTGAACGATGATATCAACGCCGCCGAGACGTTGGCGCGCGGCATCCGCGACCATTGCACAGCCTTCCTCGGTGGTCAGGTCCGCTTCAACGAACAATTCATCCGGCAGGGCTTCCGGACGCGCCCGCGCTGTCGTCAGAACCCGCGCGCCGAGTTCCCGAAACAAACTAACGGACGCAGCGCCGGCGCCCTTGGTCCCAGCCGTAATGAGGACGCGTTTGCCTTCCAAATCGAGAAAGTCAGTCATTATCGGATCTCCAGGCTGACGATCTTGCCGCCTTTGATGGCGAAGTCGTAGGCGAGCGTCACCGGGCTACCGGGAAACTGGCCGCTCACCTTGGCTCGGAGAAGCGCTTTGTCGCCGTCGACCGTGCATTCCAAAGGTTCAGCAACGTACTGAGCCGCCTTCTTCGCAGCCACCCACCATTCTCGGATTGCGGCGACGCCCTGATGGCGCGCTCCTTCGTCTTCGACGACGGCTTCGATCGCAAAGGTGTCCAGCAGCGCATCCGCGTCATTGCGACGGTCTGCTTCAAAGTACGTGTTTATGATTCCGGGCGTATCCATTGTGTTCTCCTCATAACCTAACCGATACTTATCCCTCGACCATTGCATAAATAAGTGGGATAAACCGGCATGCGATGATGAACAGTGCGGGACAATGGAGCTAGCCAGCCTGAAGGAACTTGAAGCTGCCATTGCAATTGCGAGGCGCGGGACTTTTCGAGCAGCGGCCATTGATCTCGGCATGTCCACGACCGCGTTGAGCCATACGATAAGCCGGCTCGAGGCTGGACTTGGCGTGCGGTTGTTCAACCGTACCACCCGCAGTGTGTCGCTGACGGATGCCGGCCGGTTGTTTGTGCAGCAGGTAGGGCCCACGCTTAAGGATCTCCATGCTGCTCTGGATCTGGTACGCGCCCACCGCGAGACTCCTTCCGGAACAATACGGATCAACGCAGCGCCGTTTGCGGCGCGCGCCATCATCTCACCGCTCGTGCTGGAGTTCCTGCGCCGCTATCCCGACATGAATGTCGATATCGTCACCGAGGGTAAGTTGGTCGATATCGTCAAGGACGGGTTCGATCTGGGCGTCAGGGTTGAGGGCCTCGTTCCCAGCGACATGATTGCCGTTTCGCTCGGCCGGCCTCAGCGACACGCAGTGGTTGGGTCTCCCGAGTATTTCGGGAAACATGGTAAGCCCATGGTGCCTCCGGATCTTCTCAATCACAGGTGCATTCGTGTGCGCCTGCCGGACGGCTCCTTGTTTCGATGGCGGTTCGAAAAAGACGGCGAGCCGGTGCAGATAGACGTGCGGGGGCCAATCGCACTCGATGAGGCCAGCCTTACGCGGACTGCTGTGCTCGAAAGCGCCGGCGTGGGCTACCTCTTCGAACAAGACATTCTCTCGGACATAGAGGCGGGGCGCGTTATTCGTGTTCTGGAAGATTGGACGCCGCCCTATCCAGGCCTATGCCTCTACTATCCTGGACGCCGGAATCTATCGGCCGGCGTCCGAGCATTCCTCGACTTAGCTCGTGAGTTCTCCCGAAAAGCTGCGTGAGCCACTGCCTTCACCTTGAACGGTTTCGAACCGTTCAAGGCGAATCCTCCTGCGTCGCTCCTGTCTACCGTCCGCCCTTCTACTGCGCCGGCTCCAGCATCGCGCAATCTTCCCCGCCGGTGCACTCGCCCGAGAGGGTACGCTGACCGAGGGTAATGATAAGGACGGTTACGGCCCCGGCGGCCGCAGACACCCAGAATCCGCTCTGGGGACCGTAGGTGTCGACGACCCAGCCCGAGACGAAGGCGCCGAGCGCCATACCGATGCCGATGCCGGTCATCACCCAGGTGACGCCCTCGGTCAGCACCGATTCCGGCACGCGACGCTCGATCAGTCCGAAGGCCGTTATAAAGGTCGGCGAGATCGCGATGCCGCTGACGAAGACGGCGACAGCAAGCAGGGTTACCGAGCTGCCGGCGACGAGCAGCGGTAGCGAGGTCAGTGCGAGGATCGCAACAGCGATCAGCAGCTGACGGTGCAAGGGGATGCGCAGATTAAGCGCGCCGAGGGTCAAACCCACTAGGAAGGAACCGAGGGCATAGACACCGATCACCAGGCTTGCCGCATTCGGCTGACCAAGCTCCTTGGTGATGGCGACAACACTCACTTCCGCCGTTGCGAAGATCGCGCCGACGAAGATCAGCGCGAGCGTGATGATCTGCACCGGACGCTGGCGGATCGCGGAGCCAACCGAAGCCGCGCCGGCGACATGACGCACCTTCGGCTCGGTGCCGCGCTGCAGGATGAAGGCGACCGTCCCGAGCGCCAGAAAAGCTGTGCTCACCATCATGCCGGCTTCGGGGAATAGGGCGACGGCCAGCCCGACCGACAGCGAGGCGCCGGCGATATAGACCAGTTCGTCCGCGGCACTTTCGAACGCGAAGGCGGTGTTGAGCTCGGGCCGGTTGCGAAACAGTTCCGTCCAGCGCGCCCGCATCAGCGCCGGAATGCTCGGCATGGCTGCCGCGAGGAAGGCTGAGGCAAACAGCGTCCACACCGGCCAGTTCTGGTTGGTCGCGGCGATCAGCGCGATGAAGGCCAGCACGGATACGATGGTTGTGGGAACGACGACCGCGGTCTGGCCCAGACGGTCGACCGCTCGCGAAATCTGCGGCGAGATCACCGCATTGGTAAGCGCATAGGTCGCCGACACGGCGCCTGCCAGCCAATATTCGCCATGTGCCTGAGAGAGCATGGCGACGATGCCAATCGGCGCCATGGCGATGGGAAGACGTGCGAAGAAGCCGGCTGCGGAGAAGCCCTTGGCCCCAGGTGCCGCGAATATTTGTTTATACGGATTTGACATGGGACGATCCTTCCAGATATCGGGTAGAACACTTATATACGGAGCGTATGCGTTTAGATAATGCATACGTTCCGTATGTCAATGAAAAAAGATACGCGGCGTATGCCAATGGAGAAGACATGCGCAAACCGCGCCAGGAGATGATCGCAGAGACCCGCGGCAAACTTATTGCAGCCGGGCGGCGTGCCTTTGGTACGATCGGCTACGCGGAAGCCTCGATGGACGATTTCACCGGCGAAGCGGGACTGACGCGCGGCGCCCTCTATCACCACTTCGGTGACAAGAGGGGCCTGCTCCAGGCCGTCATCATGGAAATCGACGCGGAAATGACGGAGCGGCTGAACGAGGTCTCGGCCGCCGCTCCCACGCGCTGGCAGGGCTTTGTCGACGAGTGCTCCGCTTATATCGAAATGGCGCTTGAGCCCGAAATCCAGCGTATCATGTTTCGCGATGGCCCGGCTGTCCTCGGCGATATCTCGCAATGGCAGAACACCCCCGGCTGTATCGCCGCCCTCTCCCGCAGCCTCGACCGTCTCAAGACCGATGGCGAGATCATCGACATCGACACCGAAACCGCCGCTCGCCTCATCAATGGCGCCAGCAGCCACATGGCGCTTTGGATCGCCAATGCGGAGAATCCGGAGGCGGTTTCGAAGCGGGCGGTTACGGGATTTAAGGCTATGCTGGGCAGCCTCCGCAGGCAGCAGTGAGGTGCTTGATTTCCTATTCAGGCTTCGATAGCGGCGCGAGACCGGTGCTGCGCGCTGTCTTCCGCGGGTCAGTTCATTGCGCCGCCGGCCGCCAATACCTCGTCCGGCGTGTCGAGGTCGAGCAGGGCCGCGTCGCCAACATCGACATCAAGCACTGGCAGGCCTGATGTGGCGATGATGTCGCGCGCGCCGACGTCGCCTTGAAGTCGGAGGACTGCCTGGTTGAGAGAGCGTGGTAGGATAACGGGATTGCCAGGCTTGCCCTGTGAAGCGGCGCGCACGACGGCCTCGCCGCGCGAGTTGCGAAAGGCGGAAATCAGGGCGTCGAGATGCGTCGTGGAAATGTCGGGCATATCGGCCAGCATGACGAGAATGCCTTCGGCGCTGTCAGCCCACCTTGATGAGTATCCCGCGATGAGTGAGCTCGCCATGCCGCTGTCGTAATCGGGGTTGTCGACGAAAGTCAGATCGACCCCATCGAGCGCGGCCTCGATCTCGCTCCTGCGATGCCCCGTGACGACAATAACGGAGGCTGCATCGGCAGCGAGCGCGGTCAATGCTGACCGCCGCACGAGCGGCACGCCGTCGAACTCGGCCAGCAGCTTGTGCTTCCCGCCCTCACCCATCCGGCTTGCCTTGCCGGCAGCGAGAATGACAATCGCGACTGACGCCTTACGCATAAGCCACCAGTCTTGCCGCAGCGATATCAGCAAGAACCGACAGGGCGAGCGAGGTTGCATCCCGTGTCGGGCCGAACATCCCAATGGGCGCCTTGATACGACGGATGTCGTCTTGTCCGAAAGCCATGGCTGTCAGACGCTCGACACGCCGACGATGCGTCCGAGTGCTGCCGAGCGCGCCGATATAGAATGCCGGCGAGTGAAGCGCGGCCTCGAGAATGGCGGCTTCGGCGTCGATGTCATGATGTAGGAGCACGACGGCGGTGAAGGGGTCGATGGTGTCGGCGGCACCCTCGCCCCGTCCTCTGACGATCACGTCGTAGCCGGAAGCCTCGGCCAATCGTGCGACGGCCCGCGCTTCAAGCTTCTGTCCGGAAAGGACGACACGAGTACGAGGACGATAGACGGTCAGGAAATCACCCTCGGTCCAGCACGTCCGCACCGGCGGGTCGACCGATATAAGCGTCTGCCGCTCCGGCGAGTAGACAAGACCGGCTGACTGCCTTTGTCCGAGACGATCCAGAACATGCTGCAGAGCGCCGACATCTTTCAGAACATGGATAGCGATGGAGATTCCTCCGCCGCAGGGAAGAACGATGTCGAAGAAGGGCGAACCTTCGCCGAGCTTGATCGTACGGTCCTGTCCGTCTTTCATGGCAAGCAGCGCTTCTGCGGCGACGGCGGCTTCGACGCATCCGCCCGAGACATAGCCGCAGAAACGCCCGTCCGCGGCAACTGCCATATGGGCGCCAAGCGAGCGCGCAGCGCCACCGCGGATTTCGACAAGGGTTGCAAGAGCCGCCGCGCCGAGGCAACGGGCGTCTATCGCGAAGCGAAGCAGTTCCGCAGGATCGTCGGTGGACGAGGCCCTGACGGGAATTGGTGCCGCAATGGGCGCAAGTGTCTGATCCATGCAAGATCCTACAGAAATTGACGGCGGTCCGGCTTTAAGGCCGCCGCCGACTAATCAGGCCACATCCGGCAAGCCGCCGATCAGTTTGTCAAGGGTCAGCGGGTAATGCCGAACCCTGACGCCGGTTGCGTTGTAGACCGCGTTAGCAATCGCGGCCGCCACGCCGCAAAGGCCAAGCTCGCCGACGCCCTTGGCCTTCATCGGCGAGGACATCGGATCGGTCTCGTCCATGAAGATCACCTCCTGGTGCGGAATGTCGGCATGCACCGCCACTTCGTAGCTGGCGAGATCGTGGTTGACGAAGAAGCCGCGACGGGTGTCGACCGCCAGTTCCTCGGACAGCGCGCCGCCCGCCCCCATCGTCATCGCGCCGATGACCTGGCTGCGGGCCGTGATCGGGTTGAGGATCCGACCTGCCGCGCAGACTGCGAGCATTCTGCGAATACGGCTTTCTCCTGTGGCAACGTCGACGCCAACCTCCACGAAGTGTGCTCCAAATGTCGATTGCTGATGGGTCTCGGTGAGCTCGCCCCATTTGATCGTGTCCTCGCCGACAAGGCCATCGGGACCGGCAGCCTCGGCAAGCGGCACCGAACGATTGCCCGAGCGGACCTCGCCATTCTCGAAGACGATGTCTTCGGAGTTGAAGCCGAGCTTCTTGGCAATGGTCTCACGCAGCTTGACACAGGCTGCGTAGACGCCAGACGTGGAAGAATTAGCGCCGAACTGTCCGCCGGAGCCCGCAGAAACCGGAAAACGCGAGTCGCCGAGTTGGACGGCGACCTTGTCGATCGTCACTCCCATCATCTCGGCGGCGGTCTGGGCGATGATCGTGTAGCTGCCCGTCCCGATGTCGGTCATGTCGGTTTCGACCGTTACGACGCCTTCCTGGTCGAGCTTTACTCTTGCTCCGGAGGGAAGGACGAGGTTGTTGCGGAAGGCAGCGGCGACGCCCATGCCGACCAGCCAGTTGCCGTCCCGCCTGGAACCCGGCCTTCCCCTTTCACCCCAGCCAAACCGCTCGGCACCGAGCGTCAGGCAGCCGACGAGATTGCGTTGGGAAAAAGGCCGCTGCGGCTTTTCCGGATCGACCTGCGTGTCGTTGACGATCCGAAACTGCACAGGATCGATCCCAACTTTTTCGGCAACCTCGTCGATGGCTATTTCGAGCGCCATCAGTCCGGGGGCTTCGCCCGGAGCGCGCATGGCATTGCCCTCGGGAAGGTGAAGTGTCGCCAGCCGCATCGCGGTCATGCGGTTTGCCCCGGCATAGAGAAGACGGGTCTGATTGACGGCGGTCTCGAGCTGGCCGCCGGGTTGGTCGCCGGACCAGCTTTCGTGCGCAATAGCGGTTATCTTGCCGTCACGCTCGGTTCCAATACGGATCCGCTGGATTGTCGCCGGCCGATGAGTTGTGTTGTTTGGCATGAGCGGTCGTGGAAGAGCGACTTTTACCGGACGCCCAACAGCCTTCGCTCCGAACGCGGCAAGCACGGCGTCGGCTCGCAGGAAGAGCTTGCCGCCGAACCCGCCGCCGATGAACGGCGACATGAGATGGACCTTTTCCTTGTCTATGCCGAGTGTGGTCGCCAGATCCGTGCGCCACCAGTCGATCATCTGACTTGACGTCCACACCGTCAGTTCATCGCCGCTCCAGGCGGCGATGGAAGCATGCGGCTCCATCATGGAATGGGATTGGTCGGGCGTCGTGTAGGTCGCGTCCAGAGTGACGGGCGCTGACTTGAAGGCAGCATCGAAATCGCCGACCGCAGTATCGGGCTGCTGCGATTCGTCCGGCTTGACGGCGTTATCCTTTGCCTGCCCGAGGTCGTACGCACCCTTTTCTTCGGCGTAATCGACCTTGACCAGAGCGGCTGCGGCACACGCCTGCTCGAAGCTCTCGGCAACGACGACGGCGACTGTCTGGTGATAGTGCTGAACCTCGTCGCCACCGAAGAGCTTGGCGGTGTTGAACTTGCCCTTCTTCCGCTCGCCGACGTCGAGCGTCGTCACCACCGCAAGCACACCAGGAGCCTTTTTGGCGGCGGAAACGTCCATGGACGTGATGCGGCCTTTGGCGATGGCCGCGCCAACGGGATAACCATAGGCGTAGCGCATGTTCGGATCGTGCCACTCATAGGCGTACATCGCCCGGCCGGTGGTCTTGAGCTGGCCGTCGATGCGGTGGATCGGCTGGCCGACAACCTTCAGATTGTCGATCGGGTTGGTTGTCGCTGGCGTATCGAACTGCATGGCTCAACCCCTTGCTTCGGCAATGACCGCGCCGAGCGTACGCTCGACCAGGTCGACCTTGAAACGGTTCTGTTCGGTCGGATGGGCATCGGCAAGAAGAACGCCTGCAGCCGCTCGCGCGCCTTTAGGCAGCTCGGTTTCGGCTGCCTCGATGCGCCACGGCTTGTGGGCGATGCCGCCGACGGCGATACGTCCTGTCCCGTCCGGCTGGATGACCGCTCCGACCGAGACGAGTGCGAAGGCATAGGAGGCGCGGTCTCGCACCTTGCGATAGATGTGCTTGCCGCCGATCGGGGGCGGCAGCAGGACCGCCGTGATGAACTCGCCGCGCTCGAGAACGGTCTCGATGTGGGGCGTGTCGCCGGGCAACCGATGAAAGTCGGCGATCGCGATCGAGCGGCGACTGCCGTTGGCCTTGACCGTTTCCACAACGGCATCAAGCGCCCGCATGGCGATGGCCATGTCACTCGGATGCGTGGCGATGCAAGCTTCGCTTGTGCCGACGACGGCATGCTGGCGGCTGAAGCCGCCGATGGCGGAACAGCCGCTGCCCGGCTGCCGCTTGTTGCACGGCTGGTTCGGGTCATAGAAATAGGGACAGCGCGTGCGCTGCAGGAGGTTGCCGGCAGTCGTTGCCTTGTTGCGCAATTGCCCGGAGGCACCCGCGACAAGCGCCCTGGAGATCAGGCCGTAGTCACGGCGAACGGTTTCATGGGCGGCAAGATCGGTGTTGCGGACCAAAGCGCCGATGCGCAGCCCGCCCTCTGGCGTGGGTTCGATCTTGTCGAGGCCGACACCATTGACGTCGATCAGATGCGTTGGCGTTTCGATCTCGAGCTTCATCAGATCGAGGAGGTTGGTGCCGCCGGCGATGAATTTTGTTTCGGGATTGGAAGCGGCTGCTTTGGCCGCGGCCTCAACGGAGGAGGCGCGTTCATAGGTGAAGGCTCTCATGCTTTGATCCCCGCGACTTCAGCAATGGCATCGACAATGTTGGAATAGGCGCCGCATCGACAGATGTTGCCGCTCATGCGTTCGCGGATCTCGGCCGGAGTGACGGCCGCCTGAGCCGTAAGATCGCCGGTGACGTGGCTCGGTATATTCGCCTTGATCTCCTCGAGCACCGCCACGGAGGAACAGATCTGTCCCGGCGTGCAGTAGCCGCACTGGAAGCCATCATGCTTCACGAAGGCCGCCTGCATCGGATGAAGGTTTTCAGGCTGGCCGAGGCCCTCGATGGTGGTGATTTGATCGCCTTCGTGCATGACCGCCAGCGTCAGGCAGGAATTGATGCGGTGGCCGTCGACCATGACGGTGCATGCGCCGCATTGGCCGTGGTCGCATCCCTTTTTCGTGCCGGTCAGATGCAGGTGCTCGCGCAGCGCGTCGAGCAGCGACGTTCTGTTGTCGACCTCGAGATCGCGGTTCTCACCGTTAACTGAGAAGGAAACTTTCGATGTATAGGCCATGTCATTTCCTGGGGACTGTGCCGCCGCGGGCGCGACGGCTCCGGTGACCGCAATCGTTGCGGCCGACGAGATAAGTAGGTCTCGCCGGGAAATTTCCAGTTGTGTCTGGCTTGGCATGAACTGTTCCACCTTGCTCGTTGGACATAGGCGCGCGTCAACGCCGTCTGCAGACTTAGTGCAACTCTGCCTTCTGATTAGGTCCTTTATTCTGCATACGGTTATCGATCTGGCTCATGAATTCCCCGAGCCGCGGTCATAAGATGCCGCGAGCCACAACTTCAATGAAGTTGCCTTGGACGCGGAAGCGCCAGCGGAGCAACGCCCGCCGATGCGCGCGAAAAAAAGCAGCGCCATGCGCAAAAAATGATGCTTTTCCGGCTCATCATTATTTCCTACTCCCTATCGAAGCAGGTGACGAAAGGGGAAGACCGCATGCCCACGCCGTTTTACTGGAACGAGCTCAATACATATGATTTTGCCGGCCTCCCCCCCGAGACCACGATTGCCGTTCTGCCCATCGCCTCGACGGAACAGCACGGCCCGCATCTGCCGATCGCAACGGATGTCGCCATCGCGACCGGCATGCTGGCGGAGCTGAAGAGGCAGCGGCCGGAGGATCTGGACATGCTGGTCCTTCCGACACAGGAGATCGGCAAGGCCAACGAACACATCTATGGCCCCGGCACGCTGTCGCTCAGTGCAGAACTGCTCATCCCCTTCTGGACGGCTATCGGCGCAAAGGTTGCCGAAGCCGGGGTGCGGAAGATGGTGATCGTCAATTCCCACGGCGGCAATGTCGACATCATGAGCATCGTCGCGCGCGAACTGCGCGTGCGCTATCAAATGGCGGTGGTCTCCACGCAATGGGGCCGCTTCGGCCATCCGGAAGGCATGGTCAGCGATCACGAGAGCAAATACGGCATCCACGGCGGCGATGTCGAGACGTCGTTGATGCTGCACTTCCGCCCCGAGCTGGTGCGGATGGACAAGGCGCAGAACTTTACCTCGAAAGCCGAAGGGATGCGGGAGCAATCCAAATTCCTTCAGCCTCTGCCGCCGCATTCGCTGGCCTGGATCGCGCATGACCTCAATCCCTTCGGTGTGGTCGGCGATGCCTCGATTGCCACTGCCGAAAAGGGTGAGGCGATCTGCCGCCATCAAGTCAACGGGTTCGTCGAGCTGCTCCGGGACCTCAAGGCCTATCCGCTTTCGAATCTCTATGTGAAATAGGATCAGCCGCCGGTTTCACATCTGGTAGGATATGACCCTTGGCCTGCAATTCCTCTACCAGGCCGAGCAGTTCGGCGAGCAGATATTCGACGAAAAGGCTGGTGGCCGCGTCGAGGGGCGCACGGGCACGGGCAAACAGCTTCATCTGCTGGTAACGCGCATGCGGCTCGGCGATCGGCCGGAAGACAAGTTCACCGCGCCGGCATTCGGTGATGACGTCGAGCGGATTGAGCAGCGTCAGCCCGGTGCCGCATTTGACGAGCTGTTTCAGCATCTCCGATGCATTGGTTTCCAGTACCGGCTCGACCGAGATGGGCAGGCGCGCAAAAGCAAGGTTGATCACCTCGCGCAGGCTGGTGCCCGGCTGCGCCAGAACCAGTTTTTCCTGGGTGACATCGGCGAGGTTGATCGGCCCGGAACCGATCAGATGATGCCCCGGCGGCAGCACGACGCCGATCGGGATATCGAAATTTCCGAGCGTGCGGATGCCGGGCATGGCGGGGATGTTGAAGCCGAGACCGATATCCACCTCGCCTGATACAACGGGGCTGGCCGTCGTGCCGCCGGTGTCGTTGCGCAGCTGGACGAAGACGCGCGGATGCTCTGACAGAAAGCGCGCGATGATTTCAGGCAGCGGCCCGGCGGCTAGCCCAACGGTCGTCACCATCCGCACCTTGCCTGCCTGCTGCATCTTGAGGCTGCGGATGCGTCCCTCCAGGCGCTCGTAATTCTTCAGCACGTCGCGAATATGCTCGATGCAGAGCTCGCCGGCAGCCGTCAGCCGCAGGCCACGCGGCAGCCGCTCGAAAAGCGGCGCCCCAATCTCCTCCTCCAGCGCCAAAATCTGCCTGTTGACCGCCGATGACGCCACGTTGAGGCGCGCGGCCGCCTTGCGGATCGAACCGCAACGGGCGATCTCGTTGATGTAGAGAAGGCGTCTTGAGTGCAGCATGATCTCTCCGATGCATAAATTTTGCGCAGGCCGCCCAAATTATCTTCAGCTTTCCTAGGGATGCCAAAAAGGCATCAATGCGCACGAATTTTGATGCTTTTCAAAGCGCATGGCAATGGCTCAAATTCTCTCAAAAGGGAGCCGGATAAGGCTTCCCTCGGTTACAAAAGGGGAACTGCCGACCATGTTGAAAGCACAGACGAAGATGCAATTCCTGAGCTGCCTCGGCCTCGCCTCGATGCTTGCCGCCGCCGCGCCGGCGCTTGCCCTCGACAAGGTGAGCTATGGGACGAACTGGCTTGCCCAGGCGGAACATGGCGGCTTCTACCAAGCCGTCGCCGATGGCACCTATGCGAAATACGGCCTCGACGTCACCATCGTCCAGGGCGGCCCGAATGCTGCAGGCAGCGCGCTGCTGATCTCCGGCAAGCTCGATTTTTACATGGGTGGTCCTCAGGGAGAGATATCCGCCGTCGAGCAGGGCATTCCGCTGGTCGATGTCGCCGCGATCTTCCAAAAGGATCCGCAGGTGCTGATCGCCCATCCGGACAACGGCGTCGACAAGTTCGAGGATCTCGCCAAGCTGAAAACGCTGTTCCTCAGCAAAGACGGCTACCTCACCTATTTCGAATGGATGAAGGCCAACTTCAAGGGCTTCAAGGATGAGCAGTACAAGCCCTATAACTTCAGTCCGGCTCCTTTCCTTGCAGACAAGGAGTCTGCCCAGCAGGGGTACCTGACCTCCGAACCCTACGAGATCCAGAAGCAGGCAGGCTTCGAGCCGAAGGTCTTCCTGCTCGCCGACAACGGCTACTCGCCCTATTCGACGATGATCACGACGACGCAGGCGATGATCGACGGCAAGTCCGATGTCGTGCAGCGCTTCGTCGATGCTTCGATCGAAGGCTGGTACAACTATCTCTACGGCGACAACACCAAGGCGAACGAACTGATCAGGAAGGACAATCCTGAAATGACGGAGGGCCAGATCGCCTATTCGATCGCCAAGATGAAGGAATACGGCATTATCGAATCCGGCGACAGCCTCGACAAGGGCATCGGCTGCATCACCGACGCCCATTACAAGAAGTTCTTCGACGAGATGGTGGCGATCAAGGTCTTCAAACCGGAAACGGATTACACCAAAGCGTTTACGACGAAGTTCGTCTGCAAGGGCGCCGGAATGGCACTGAAGAAGTAGGCCGACCGACGGCTCTCCTGGTCCGCCATCGACGATGTGGCGGGCCGTATCCTCCCGCATGAACGAGACAGCAATGCTCCCAGCAGACGCCCAGGCGGTATCCCCGAAAGAGACGCGCAAGCGGCCGCTTGTTGTCATGCAGTCGGTCTCGAAGGTCTTTTCCAGCGGCACTGTCGCCCTTTCGAACATGTCGCTCACGGTCGAAAGCGGCGAGTTCGTCAGCCTGCTCGGCCCTTCCGGCTGCGGCAAGTCGACGGCGCTGCGCATCATCGCCGGTCTCGGCGATGTCACCTCGGGAACGATCGACTGGCCGAGTTCGCGCATCAATTCCAGAGGTCTGCCGGAGGGCGATATCGGCTTTGTCTTCCAGGAGCCGACGTTGATGCCCTGGAAGAACGTGTTCGACAACGTCCATTTGCCGCTGAGGTTGAGGCGCGTTTCGAAGGCCGCCGCGCATGATCAGATCATCGAAGTTCTAACCACCGTCGGCCTTCAGGATTTTGCCAAGGCCTATCCGCGCGAACTTTCCGGCGGCATGAAGATGCGCGTCTCGATCGCCCGTGCGCTGGTGACAAAGCCGAAGCTGCTGCTGATGGACGAGCCTTTCGCCGCGCTCGATGAGATCACCCGTCAGAAGCTCAACGACGACGTGCTGCGGCTGTGGAAGGCGACCGGCATTACGGTGATTTTCGTGACGCACTCGGTCTTTGAGTCCGCCTATCTCTCGAACCGTATCGTCGTGATGAAGGCAAGGCCCGGGCGCGTGCATGCCGACGTCCCGCTGATCACAAGCCTCGAACGCGACGCGCACTACCGCACCTCGGAAGAATACCGCAAGGCCTGCGAAACGGTGTCGCATTCGTTGATCGGGGCGATCAATTCGGCAGGGGATCATTGATGAGTGACGAAACAGACACATCGCCGCTGCTCGTTAAGGGTACCGCAAGCGCAAGGCGCCGCGATCTTGCGCTGCGCATTGCCATCCCCTTCCTCGTCATCGCCCTGATGATCCTCGTCTGGTACGCCTATGTGAAAATGTCCGGCGTGCCGCCCTATATCCTGCCAGGACCGGCCGCTGTGGCAAACGCCTTCGTGACGGATTGGGGTACGCTTGCCCCTGCCCTCTGGGTCACCACCAAGATCACCTTCATGTCGCTGATGCTGGCGCTTGTCGGCGGCGTCGGCTTTGCGATCTTTCTCGTGCAGTCGCGCTGGGTCGAGCTTGCCTTCTATCCCCTTGCCGTCATCCTGCAGGTAACGCCGATCGTCGCCATCTCGCCGCTGATCCTGATCTATGCGCCGTCGACGCAGGTCGCTCTGCTCATCTGCGCCTTCCTCGTCGCCTTTTTCCCGATCCTTTCGAATATGGTCCAGGGACTGAAGAGCGTCGACCACAATCTGATCAACCTCTTTGAGCTCTACGGCGCTTCGCGCTGGCAGACGCTGCTCTTTCTCAAACTGCCTGCCGCCCAACCCTATTTCATGACCGGCCTCAGGATCGGCGGTGGCCTTGCGCTGATCGCCGCCGTCGTCGCCGAATTTGCCGCAGGCTCGGCCGGTGCCGGTTCCGGCCTCGCCTTCCGCCTGCTCGAAGCGCAGTACCGGATGAACATCCCGCGGCTCTTCGCAGCCCTTTTGATGCTCTCCATGCTTGGCGTAGCGATCTTCGGCCTCACCACACTGATCGCCTGGCTGAGCCTGCACCGCTGGCATGAGAGCAGCATCAAACGGGAAAACTGATGACCTATTCCTTCATATCCCCGCCGAACGCGGCCCGCTTCGTGCTGAGCAATGCGACAGTGCCTGCCGTCAGCCTCGAGCATGTCGACGTGCCGGTCACGGAAGGGCTGGCAACGGTCGATATCGTCATCAGTGACGGCATGATTGCCGCCATCCGGCCGGCCGGCGCCGCACCCGCCGATTATGCCAGGACCGATCTTAAGGACGGCATGGTCTGGCCGTGCTTCGCCGATATCCATACCCATCTCGACAAGGGCCATATCTGGCCGCGCCAGGCCAATCCCGACGGCAGCTTCATGGGGGCGCTCGATGCGGTCAGGGCCGACCGGGAAGCCAACTGGTCGGCGGCAGACGTCAAACGGCGCATGGAATTCTCGCTGCGCTCCGCCTATGCCCATGGCACCAGCCTGATCCGCACGCACCTGGATTCGCTTGCGCCCCAGCATCGCATCTCCTTCGAGGTCTTTGCCGAAATCCGGGATGCCTGGAAAGACAGGATCGCGCTGCAGGCGGTTGCCCTCCTCCCGCTGGATGCCATGGCAGACGGCATCTTCTTTGCCGATCTCGTCACAACAATCCGACAGACCGGCGGCCTGCTTGGCGGTGTCACCAGGATGGGGCCGGAGCTTGTCTGGCAGCTCGACACGCTCTTCAGGACTGCCGCAGAGCATGGCCTGGATATCGATCTGCATGTCGACGAGACGGATGATCGCGGCGCCGAGACGCTGAAGGCAATTGCCGAGGCCGTGCTGCGCAACGGGTTCGAGGGCAAGGTGACCGCCGGCCATTGCTGCTCGCTCGCCCGCCAGGACGAAGACACCGCCGCGCGGACCGTCGAATTGGTCGCCAAGGCAGGTATCGCGGTCATCGCACTGCCGATGTGCAACATGTATCTGCAGGACCGCTATCCCGGCCGCACCCCGCGCTGGCGCGGCGTCACCCTGTTCAAGGAACTGGCCGCCGCCGGCGTCGCGACCGCGGTCGCCTCCGACAATACCCGCGACCCCTTCTATGCCTATGGCGATCTCGACCCGGTGGAAGTCTTCCGCGAGGCGGTGCGGATTCTGCATCTCGACCATCCGCTCGATACCGCCGCCCGTGTCGTCACCACCTCGCCCGCCGCCATCGTCGCACGGCCGGACAAGGGCCGCATCGCCGCCGGCGATCCGGCCGATCTCGTGCTTTTCAGCGCGCGGCGCTGGAGTGAATTCCTTTCCCGTCCGCAGTCTGACCGCGTCGTGCTTCGCCGCGGCAAGGTGATCGACCGCAGCCTGCCGGATTACCGTGAACTCGATAGCGTCGTTGGAGCCTGACATGACCGATTATCAGAAGATCAAAAAGGAGCTCGAAGGCATCGCCGTCGAGGACAATCCGGCGCTCGTTCGCCAGAAGAGCCGGGATTTCTATTGGTACTCGCCGATCCTGAAGGCGCAGCTCGACAATGTTTCCGCCGATCTCGTCGTCACGCCGAAGACCGAGGAAGAGGTCATAAGGACGCTGAAGGTCGCCTATGCCCATGGCGTGCCGGTGACGCCGCGTGGCGCCGGCACCGGCAATTACGGCCAGGCCATGCCGCTTTCCGGCGGCATCGTGCTGAACCTTGCCGCCATGGACAAGATCAAGGAGATCCATCCCGGCCGCGTCATCTGCGAACCCGGCATCGTGCTTGCCCATCTCGACAAGCAGACCAAGGCCCATTCCGGCCAGGAGCTGCGCTTCCACCCCTCCACCGCCCAGACGGCGACGGTCGGCGGCTTCATCGCCGGCGGCTCGGGCGGCGTCGGCTCGATCACCTGGGGCGGCTTGCGCGACCTCGGAAACATCCTGCGCCTGCGCGTCGTCACCATGGAGGCCGAACCGCGCGTGCTCGACCTCACCGGCTGGGATCTCCAGAAGGTGAGCCACGCTTACGGAACCAACGGCATCATCACCGAGATCGAGATGCCGCTTGCACCTGCCTATGACTGGGTCGATGTCCTGGTTGGCTACGATGATTTCATGGATGCCGTGCGCTTTTCCGACGCGCTGGCGAAATGCAACGGCATCCTCGTCAAGGAGATCGCGCCGATCGCCGCTCCCATTCCTTACGACTATTTCACCCGCCACAAGCCCTACATCCGTCAGGGCCAGTCGATCGTCGTGCTGATGATCGCGCCGCACTCCCTGGATGCCTTTCTGGCTTTTACGGCGGCGCAGAAGGGCGAGATCATGTTCCGCTCCGACAAGGTGGAAAGCATGCGCGGCATCCCGCACGCCTATGAGCTTGCCTGGAACCACACGACATTGCGCGCGCTGAAGGTCGACCCGAGCTTCACCTATCTGCAGGTTCAATATCCCGGACCGGATCATGTCGCGAAGGTTCGGAAGATGGTCGAAATCTTTGGTGACGAAGTGCCGGGTCATCTCGAATTCATCAAATTCGGCGGCCAGATCCAGTGCTCCGGCCTGCCGCTGGTGCGCTATACCACCGAGGAGAGGCTGGAGGAGATCATCAAGATCCACCAGGACAATGGATGCCCGATCTTCAACCCGCACCGCTATACGCTCGAAGAAGGCGGCATGAAGCGCACCGACGCGGTGCAACTCGCTTTCAAGCAGGAAACCGATCCGAAGGGCCTGCTCAATCCCGGCAAGATGATCGCGTGGGAAAATCCCGATTTCGACTTCAACGCCGGCAAGAACTATCTCTTCCCCGGCCTGGCGGCCCTGATGGAGGCTTCATGAGGGTTCTCGTCCTCCACTCTCACCCGGTCGAGGAAAGTTACGGCAAGGCGCTTTACCGGCAGACCGTCGAGAGCCTCCGCAAGGCCGGGCATACGGTGGATGGCTGCGACCTCTATGAAGAGCAGTTCGATCCAGTGCTCTCGCGCCACGACCGGCTCGTCTATCACGATTATCCGGAAAACTTGAAGCTGGTGGGATCGCACGTCGAACGGCTCAAGGCGGCCGAGGGGCTGGTGATCTGCACCCCGATCTGGAACTTCGGCTTTCCGGCAATCCTGAAGGGATATTTCGACCGAGTTTGGCTGCCGGGCGTTTCCTTCGAACTGGTCAACGGCAAGGTGGAATCGCGGCTGCGCCACATCCGCAAGCTGGCAGCCGTCCTGACTTATGGCGCAACGCCTTTCCGGGCGTTTGCCGCCGGCAACCCGCCGCGGAAGATCGTCAAGCGCGTGCTGCGGGCGCAGATCAATCCGGTGAGGCCGGTGACGTTCCTCGCCCATTACGACATGAACAATTGCACGCCGGAAACGCGGGCAAAATTCCTCGCCCGCGTCGGATACGCGATGGAGCGCTTTTAGAAGATTTTCGCGGCCGTCACTTCGACCTCTACGAGGAACTCAGGGCGCGTAAAGCCGCCGATGACGAGCAAGGTGGAAACCGGCTTCGGATCGAGCGTATAGCGATCCCGCACAGCCATATAGGCCGGGAAATCCTCGCGGCGGGTGACGAAGCCCGAAATGCGGATGACATCGGCAAAACTCATTTCCGCCTCTTCGAGGATCGTCTTGATCGCCTTGAAGCAGAGTTCAGCCTGAGCAGTGATGTCGCTCGGAACAGTATCGTCGAGACCGATACCAAGCTGGCCCGAAGTGACCAGGAGCGATGCGCCGGGCGGCACCAGCAGGCCGTGATTGTAATTTCCAAAAGGCCGGCGTACCGAGGTCGGATTGAAGGTCTTCTTCATCGATCTGAAATTCCTGAGGGCTGCAGATATGGAGCCTACAGGATGCGGCGGAATATGAGAATATCGCTGTGTCCATAATGCTTTGCCACAAAAAGCAGGACGACCGCCGTGAAAGGTAACGAACCGCGGAACCGGACCAGCCCACCGCGGCACAGTGCTCAGCGCCTTTCGTTGTTTTCACATCGACCAGAGAATTGAAAGGGGCGCGGCGTGCAACTTCTCTCCGAACGGGGTCACGCGATCATGATCGTGGAGCACCAGGCCACGGATAAAGCGCTCCCCAACAGCTTCCTGCAGTTGCCTCAACCCTTTGAAGTCGTCCGATTTGACCGTGGCTGATGCTTTCACTTCAATTCCGACGATCCGCCCGCGACGGTCCTCGATTACCACGTCCACCTCGTCCTGATCCTTGGTCCGGTAGTGCGAGAAGGTTAGGCGCCGCTCCGACCAGGACGCGAGTTTCAGAAGCTCGGAAACCACGAAGCTTTCCAGAAGTGCTCCAAACCTGGTTCTGTCGCGTCGCAGAGTTTCCAGATCGTCTTCCCGGAGGCTAGCGAGAAGGCCGGTATCGACAAAGTGAAGCTTTGGGGTTTTCACGAGGCGGCTGAGGCGGTTGTTCGACCACGGCGCGATAGTCCGCACCAGAAAGAGCCGCTCAAGGATTGCTACATATTTCTGGGCCGTTACGCTCGACAATCCGAGCGCTGATCCGAAGCTGCTGTGGTTCACCAGTTGCCCAGAATGTTCAGCGAGAACGTCAAGCAATCGCGGCAGCCGGTCAAGCTGGTCGATGTTGGCTATATCCCGCACGTCACGATCGAGAATGAGAGACACGTAGTCCTCAAGCCAGGCCGTCCGGCGCGCCGGTGTCGATCGGCGTAGAACTTCAGGATATCCTCCCTTTAGGACGACATTCATTAAATCATCACCAAAAACGGCCCCTTCACTAGGCGTCGGCTCATCACCAGCGAACAAGCCATCCAGCAACCGGCCAGGCGTCGAGAGAATTTCGGATTGTGCAAATGGAAGCAGTGAAACGACTGCCATTCGTCCCGCCAGGGAATCGGCAATACCCGGCACCGTTGCAAGCTTGGCAGATCCAGTTAGCAAGAACCGGCCGGGCTTTTCGTCACGATCTACGCTTTCCTTGATGGCGAGCATTAAATCAGGAGCACGTTGGACTTCGTCTATGACAGCGCGGTCGATGCCGCGAATGAAGCCGGTTGGATCAGACTTCGCGGCGTTCAGCGTACCAGCGTCGTCCAGGGTCATGTACGGACGATTGCCGTCGGCAAACTGCCGTGCGAGCGTCGTCTTCCCCGCTTGACGCGGGCCCAATATAAGAACGACGCGCGTGTCGGCCAACGCGGTCTCCACAATGGGCCGAGCTTTTCTTTCTATGTAGGACTTTGCCTTAGGATTGGTCTTCATCCGACCATTCTTAGTTCACATCCCGCCTAATTTAAAGTCTAGAGGCGGCCAATTTAAATTGCACGTCCCAATACCACTGAAGGCCTGCGTGGCGCGAGTCTGGTCATATATGGGCTCCCTGTTGATGAAATGTGAGAAGATACCAGCATCAAGGCCGCTGGCTGATCGAAGCCTGATTAGGTCTCCAGAAACACAAAAGGCACCATTCGCGAGCGACCTTTCTTGGTACCGGCCAAAGCAAGCGAGGCCAGCTAGCGCCTTGGGCCGTGCCCCTTAGCTTGATGGTCCTCCTTCCACCGCGGCTGCTCAATCTTCGATCAAGATGATCCACCCCGGGCAGGCGCTGCTGCTATCGATGCTCGCCGGACAAGGCTTTGGGAACTCGCCAGCCTGCCATGCGCTGGATGAATTCCAAAGGACGGACTGCCTCTGCAGGCGGACAATATAGGACGCTATGGTGAAACCCTTTTGATTGTCCGGATAGAGGCATGTTACGACGCTGCCGTATCGCGTGTCGAAGAACCCTTAGCAAACAACGATCTTTCCCTTCGAACTGCCGCGGTGAGTAAGTCGACAGTCTTGCGAATTCGGGCATGACGCCGAAGGTCCTCATGAACCGACAGCCAGTAGCTGCGGCGCAAGAGGAACGAACGCTGCAGGACCGGGACAAGCAGGTGTTTTCCGGCAGCCAGATAGGCCGGCAGAACGCCCATTGCCATGCCGCTTTCAATCATGGCGCATTGGGCAATGATGCTCGTACTCGTGAACCGCATCGCCGGCTTCAAATCCGCAATGTCGAGATAGGCAAGCTCCCTCGTGTGCAGAAGCCCCGCGATGTAGCCGCAGAGCGTGTGGCCGGTCAGATCGTCCAGCGTCTGGGGAACGCCGTTTCGCCCGAGATAGTCACGGGTGGCGTAAAAGCCCAACTCATAGTCGGTCAGCTTGCGTGTCGCCAGGCTGCCTTCTTCCGGGCGATCGAGTGAAATAGCGATGTCGGCTTCCCGCGAAGAAAGCGAATAAGTCTGAGGTAAAGCAACAAGCTCGACGTCAAGGTTCGGATAGTCTTGCATGATGGCTGCAATGCGTCCGCCGAGGTAACCTACGCCGAGCCCCTCCGGTGCACCGATCCGCACGCGGCCCGTCATGCCTTTCGTCGTCTCGGCACCGAGCCCGCCGATCTCCTGGAGGACGATCGATTCCAGCTTGGCCGCCGATCGTCTGAGATCTTCGCCGGCCGACGTGATGCGCAATCGCCGCCCGGCCCGTTCGAATAGCTGAACCCCAAGGCTCTCCTCGAGCTTGGCGAGACGGCGGCTGATAGTTGAGTGGTCAAGCGCCAGGGCCTTTGCCGCATCGATAACCCGGCCAGTTCGAGCAATGTGCAGAAATACCCTGATATTGTCCCAATCCATTTTTCCAGAACTCCTTTTTACACATAGTATGTGCTTCTTCGCGCCTTGTCTTCAGCGGCGTCGCCGATAAACCGGTTTGGGATATCGATCGTAAGGCGGAGAAAAGCGATGGAGGGGGATTATGATTACATTGTCGTGGGGGCAGGGACGGCGGGGTGTATCCTTGCGAACAGGCTGTCTGAAAGTCCCAGAAACCGCGTGCTGCTCCTTGAGGCCGGCAGCAAGGACAACTGGATTTGGTTTCATATCCCCGTCGGTTATCTTTTCACCATCGGCAATCCCCGCTCCGACTGGATGTTCAAGACGGAGGCCGAAGCCGGCCTGAACGGCCGCTCGTTGTCCTACCCGCGCGGCAAAGTCATCGGCGGCTCCTCCGCGATCAACGCAATGATCGCCATGCGTGGTCAGGCGGCGGACTATGATGGATGGGCGAGCCTTGGTCTTGCGGGCTGGGGCTGGCAGGACGTTCTGCCCCATTTCCGGCAGATGGAAGATCATTTTATGGGGGAAAGCGTGCATCACGGCATAAGCGGCGGCTGGCGCGTCGAAGCCCCGCGTCTCTCCTGGCCGATCCTCGACGCCGTTCGGGAGGCTGCAGCGGAACTAGGCGTCGCAAAGATCGCGGATTTCAATACGGGTGACAATGAAGGATCCGGCTATTTTCACGTCAATCAGAAACGTGGTCGTCGGTGGTCTTCGGCAAGGGGTTTTCTGAAGCCGGTCTTAGCGCGGGCGAACCTGCGGCTTGAAACAGGTGTTCTGGTGGACAGGCTGGTCATCGAAGACGGGCGGGCAACGGGGGTGCGCTATATCCGCGACGGCGTCTTAAGAACGGCGAGGGCAAGAGGTGAAGTCGTGCTGAGTGCCGGCGCCATCGGCTCCGTCCAGCTATTGCACCGGTCTGGCATCGGGCCGGTTGAATGGCTTTCTACCGCGGGCATAGAGCCGGCTCTCGCGCGGCCCGGCGTCGGGCGCAATCTCCAGGATCATCTGCAGCAACGCGCCGTCTACAGGATCAGCGGCGCCCGTACGCTTAATGAAACCTATCACTCGCTTCTGCGCCGTGGCCTCATGGGGATCGACTACGCCCTGCGTCGCCGTGGACCGCTAACCATGGCGCCGTCCCAACTCGGTCTGTTCATGCGCTCTGATCGGTCGCACGATCGCGCCAACATCCAGTTTCACGTCCAGCCCCTGTCTTTGGACAGGTTCGGCGAACCGTTGCATCGTTTTCCTGCGATCACCGTCAGCGCCTGCAATCTGAGGCCAACGTCGCGCGGCGAGGTGCGGCTGCGCTCAGCCGATCCCTACGCACCGCCGCTCATCGCCCCGCACTATCTGACGGCAGCGGAAGACAGGCGGGTGGCAGCGGACGCTATCCGTGCGACGCGGCGGCTGATGGCACAGCCCGCGCTGAGACCGTACCGGCCGGAGGAAGTTCTGCCGGGCATTGCCGTCGGCGACGATGAAGCATCGCTTGCGAAGGCCGCCGGCGATATCGGCACCACCATCTTCCATCCGGTCGGGACCGCGAAGATGGGTCGCGCGGACGATCCGCTGTCTGTCGTTGATGCACGCCTGCGCCTCCACGGGATAGCGGGTCTTCGCGTGATCGATGCGTCGATCATGCCGACGATCACCTCCGGCAATACCAATACCCCGACGGCGATGATCGCGATGAAAGGTGCTGCGATGGTCCTTGAGGATGCACGCCGATAACCATGTACGGCCTTTCGTTCCGCTATTGTCACTGGACACGGAAACTGACATCATGGATCGGCAGGCTTCAATGAGCCGCTGATATTCCATGAGCAGGGTAGCTCTCGACCGGAAACGGGCGGGAGCTTTTTTATTTTTTGGTGGGCGATGATGCATTCAGAAAACTGGCGGGTCGGTGTGCTGTTCTCCGAAACGGGTGTGACCGGAGCCGTAGAAAAAACCCAAAAGGCCGCGACCGTGCTGGCGATCGATGAGATCAACGCGGCGGGCGGCGTGCTCGGCCGGGCGATCGAACCCATCGCCTACGATCCGCAATCGACGCCCAATCTCTACAAGGAACTTGCAGTCAAGCTTTGCGACGAAGACCGGGTCCGGGTCGTTTTCGGCTGCCATATGTCGAGCACCCGCAAAGCTGTTCTGCCCGTCATCGAGGCTCGTGATGCACTGCTGTTCTACCCGACGCTCTATGAGGGGTTCGAATACTCCCGTCACTGCATCTATACAGGTGCTGCCCCCAACCAGAACTCCGTCCAGCTCGTCGACTTCCTGGCCGAGCACTATGGTAAGCGGGTTTTCCTTGTGGGATCGAACTACGTCTATCCTTATGAATCCAACCGGACGATCAGCGACCTGTTTCTTCAGCTGGGTGGACAGGTCCTGGACGAGATGTATGTTCCCCTAAACCTCAAAACCGAAGACGTTGCCAAGATCATCCGGCACATTCGCGCGGCACAGCCGGATGTCATCTATTCGACGATTGTCGGCGACGGTATTATTCCCTTCTACACGGCGTTCAAGGAGGCCGGATTCGATTCGGTGAAAATGCCGATCGCGAGCCAGTCGACCAGCGAGGCGGACGTGATCCGTATGCGACCGGAGGTGGCCGAGGGTCATATCACCGCAGCCCCCTTCTTTGCCTCTCTGGATACACCCCGCGCTCGCGCCTTCGTCTCGGCTTACCAACAGCGATACGGCCTACAGATGCTGCCAACCGCGCCGGCCGAAGCGGCTTATTTCCAGGTTTATCTCTATGCGGCTGCTTTGCAGCGTGCCGGTGGCGACGGGCTTGAGCAGCTTCTGCCGGCTCTCTATGATGTCGAGTACGATGCCCCGCAGGGCGCGGTGAAGATAGACCCGATGACAAACCACACGCATCTGTGGCCAAGAGTGGCAAGGGTGAATCCACAGGGCGACTACGACATCGTCTATGATCCATCGCTCCGGGTGGCGCCAGACCCCTTCATGCGAGAATATCGCCCGGACTTGACGCAGACTTTCCCACATCGTGTTCAGGTTTGAGAGGGAGCGACGATGTCTTTCGCCCTTCTCAGAGATTTGCGGGATCTCAAGGTTTTGGTCATCCATCCCTGGACATCCGAAGGAGAGTTTCTCGTCGATCACCTGCGCCGTATCGGTTGTACGGTCAGTTGCCTTTGGCCGGTGCCTGCCGAGTTGCCGCACGGCACCGATGTCGTGTTCCTTGCCATGGAAGATGAGGCGCGACCGGAAATCGAACGCCTGCTGAAGTCTTTCCCCAATCCTGCCCCGACCATGCTTGCCATCGTCGGTTACGAAAACCCCTCGACCTTGCAGATCGTCCTGGAAAGTGGGGCACTCGCCATTGTCGAAAGACCGATCAAACCCTTTGGTCTGCTGACAAATCTCGCCATCGCCCGCAACCTCTGGCTGGAGCGCCAAAAGCTGGTCAAGGAAGCACGCAAATACAAGCGCAAGGTACTGGGAGACCAGAAACTTGCCCGGGCCAAAGCCATTCTGATGGCCAATCGCGGCACAAGCGAGAATGAGGCGTACCGCGAAATGCGCGACCAGGCGATGGCTCGGCGCGTGCCGATCGATGAAATCGCCAATTCGATTATCAACGCCGAACAGCTCTTGCGCCCGTCCCAAAAACATGATTAGTTTTTCACGTGTTTCCAACAAAACACCTCCGGCACATCCCTTCGTTTGACGAAGCCATGTGCCGCTGTTGCACGCGGCGCAGCCGTGATGCGGTGATGGCAAGGGTGCCCGCAGGCTGTGACAAGCCTCGCGGGTTTTTTGTTGTCTGCTGACAGTGACGTCAGTTCTCTACTCATTTCCGGCATGAAAGCCTTGCCGTTCGGCGGGCCGTGCCGCCGTGCGCGCCAATCAAAAAAGGGGAACCAAGATGGTGTTCAACAGACGAGAATTTCTGAAAACCGCAGCGACCGCTTCCGCCGCACTCGCCCTGCCGTCTCTGGGCAGCCGCGCCTTCGCAGCCGATGCCATCAAGGTCGGCGCGCTCTACTCGCAGACGGGCGGGCTTTCCGTTGCCGAGAAGCTTCTGGCAAACGGCGTCATGATGGCCGTGGCCGAAATCAACGCGGCCGGCGGCGTTCTCGGTCGCCCCGTCGAGGTAGTCGTCGAAGACGGTGCTTCCGATCCGAAGACCTTCAGCGAGAAGGCTTCGAAACTGATCCTCAAGGACAAGATTTCGACCGTGTTCGGCTGCCACACATCAGCAAGCCGCAAGGCCGTGCTGCCGATCTTCGAGCGACGCGGCGCGATGCTGTTCTACCAGACGCATTACGAAGGCTTCGAGTGCTCGCGCAACGTCGTCTATTCCGGCGCCGTTCCGAACCAGCAGCTCTCCAACTACATTCCCTGGATCGTCGAGAAACTGGGCAAGAAGAAATTCTTCATCGTCGGCTCGAACTATGTCTATCCGCGCGAAATGGCCAAGGTTTCCAAGAAGCTGATCGAGGCAGCCGGCGCCGAATGGGTGGCGGATGAATATCTGGAACTCGGCCATTCGGAATGGGCCGTCATGGTCAGCAAGATCAAGGAGTCGGGCGCCGACGTGGTCCTGTCCAACGTGGTCGGCGACTCCATCATCGCCTTCTACCGCGAGTTCAAGAACCAAGGGCTCTCGCAGGAGGTTCTGCCGATCTGCGCGACGGTCACCTCCGAAATCGAAATCGCGGCGATGGGCGCCGAATATGCGGCAGGTAGCTACACCTCCTTCCCCTATTTCATGTCGATCGACACTCCGGCGAACAAGAGCTTCATCTCCCGCTTCAGGAGCTTCGTCAACGATCCGAAAGCCGTCACCTACCATTCTCTCGAAGCCGCCTATTTCCAGGTCTTCCTGTGGAAGCAGGCCGTGGAAAAATCCGGCGATCTTTCGGCTGACGCAATCAGAGCCGGCATTCGCGGCCAAACCTACGAAGCGCCCGGCGGCAAGGTGACCACCGATCCCGACAACCTGCATTGCTGGCTGACGCCGCGCATCGGGCAATGGCAGGCGGACGGCCAGAGCAAGGTGGTCAATGCCTATCCGGCGCCGATCAAGCCGCTGCCCTATTCGGCCTATGGCGAGACGGAGAACAATCTGTTTTGCACCAGCAACGGTCTCGACGCCGCAAAACTCAAGGGCTGACCCCTCCCCGCGTCGTCCCGCCATCCATGGGTGGCGGGATCATGTCTCGAAGGCAGGCCCCCTCTTCCTCCGCGAGCTGTCATCCTGCCGTCAGGATGGGTAAAGCGCAGGAGAGTTCGGCCCGTCCTTCTCACGAACGGTGGCGCTATGCTCGACATTCTGTTTATCGGCCTCAGTCTCGGCTCGATCCTTCTTTTGGTGGCGCTCGGCCTTGCCATCACCTACGGCGCCATGGGCGTCATCAACATGGCCCATGGCGAGATGGTCATGATCGGCGCCTATGTCGCCGTCCTCTCAGGCATCTGGCTGAAGGCAAACCTTCTGTTTGCGATCCCGCTGGCCTTCGTTGTGACGGCCCTGCTCGGTCTGCTGATCGAGCGGGTGGTCGTGCGGCGGCTTTATGGCCGTCTGCTGGACACGCTTCTCGCCACCTGGGGGATCGCCATCCTCCTGCAACAGGCCGTGCGGCTCGAATTCGGCCTGTCCTTTTTCGGCATTCATGTCGAAGGTCTTGGGGCCGGCCTGCAGAACGTCGCAGTGCCCGCCTACCTGCAGGGCACGTTCAGACTTGCCGGCGCTGACATCAACGCCTACCGCACCTTCATCATCGCCGTTACCGCCGCGCTGACACTGGCGACATGGTTCATTCTCTACCGGACGGCGGCCGGCATGCAGGTTCGCGCCATCATCCGGAACCCGAATATGGCCGCAGCCTGCGGCATCGACGTGAAACGTGTCAACGCCATGACATTTGCTTTCGGTTCCGGCCTTGCCGGTGTTGCCGGCGTCATGATGTCCGGCTTCAAGACGGTCTTTCCCGACATGGGCACGACGATGGTCGTCGACGGCTTCATGGTCGTCGTCACCGGCGGGGTCGGCAGCCTTTTCGGCACCATCCTGTCGTCAGGGCTTCTCGGCGAAATCAATGCGCTGGTCGCCATCGGTACGAACGACATCCTGGCGCGTGCCGTCGTGTTCGGGGTCGTCATTCTCGTCATTCTCGTCAAGCCCAGCGGGCTGTTCTCGTTCAAGGGGCGCTGACATGAGCATCGAACGGAAATTCCAGGTCGCAGCCTATGTGCTCTTCATCGCGGTGATTTTTGCAGCGCCCGTTTTTGGCGACGAATTCTGGCTGAACCGCATTTCGAAATACCTGGTCTACGGCATGCTGGGCGTCGCCATCGCGCTCACATGGGGATATGCCGGTATTCTCAATCTCGGCCAGGGACTGTTTTTCGGTCTCGGCGCATACATGCTGGCCATGTCGCTGAAGCTGTCGAGCCTGACCAGTCTCCAACAGGGCTCCGACAAGCCGGTCCCTGATTTCATGCTCTGGAATGCCGAGCCCGGCGCGCCGACGGAACTTTGCTGCATCAACAAGGGCTCCTTTCTCTGGCTTCCGTTTCAAAGCCAGTCGGTGGGGCTTGTGCTCGGCATCGTGCTTCCGGTAGTGATTGCCGGAGCACTCGGCATGCTGGTTTTCCGCAAGCGCATTTCCGGCGTTTTCGTCTCGATCATCACCCTGGCGCTTGTTCTGCTTGTCCGTCTCGTCGTGGTCGATGCGCAACCGGTGACAAACGGCTTCAACGGCCTGACGGATCTTGGCTGGCTGACGATCGGCGGCATCGAATTCGATCCCTACAGCCGGGCGACCTATTATCTGTGCGCCGCATGCCTGTCGCTGACGCTTATCGGTGCCCGTCTCATCGTTGAAACCCGCGCGGGCATGATTCTGCAGGCAATCCGCGACGATCATGTGCGCGCCCGCTATCTCGGCTTCGATGTCTCGCTCTACCAGGTGTTCTTCTTCGTGATTTCGGCGGGTATCGCCGGCGTTGCCGGCATGCTCTACGTGGTCGTCGCGGAGTTCGCCTCTCCGACGTTCATGGACCTGTCCTTTTCCGTGACGATGGTGGTCTGGGCTGCCGTCGGCGGCCGCTCCTCCCTGCTTGGCGCCTGCATCGGCGCGATCCTAATCAACATGATCGAGGCTGAGGTCAGCGAAACCGAAGCGCTGGTCGAGGCGTGGAAAGCGATTATCGGCCTCATCTTCGTGCTCGTCGTTCTGTTCATGCCGCGTGGCCTTGGCGGCCTTGCGCATGATGTGCTGCGGCAGTCTGTCCGCCGGCTCAAACCCGGCACTGCACCTTCATCGTTGCAGCAACAAAGCGAGGCATTGTGATATGAGTGCAATCGCATTGACCATCGACGGTCTCAGCGTCGATTTCGGCGGTTTCCGCGCCGTCAACAATGTCAGCATCACCGTCTTCGACGGCGAGCTGCGTGTGCTGCTCGGCGCAAACGGCGCCGGCAAGACGACCTTGATGGATCTGGTCAGCGGCAAGACACACAGTACGCAGGGCAAGGTCTTCGTCTACGACACCAACATCACCAACTGGCCCGAACACCGCATCGCCCGCGCCGGCATAGGCCGGAAATTCCAGATCCCCAGTGTCTTTCGCGATCTTACCGTTCGACAGAATCTGGAGGTCGCCAATTGCCGCAACCCTTCAGTGCTCGCCAATCTGCGGTTTGGGTTTTCGCGCGCCGAGGCAAGGTGTGTCGACGACGTCCTTGCCCTTATCGGCCTCGATGCCGAGCAGGACGTGATGGCCGCCTATTTGAGCCACGGCCAGACGCAGTGGCTGGAGCTCGGCATGCTCATCGTTCAGGATCCCAAAGTGGTTCTGCTCGACGAGCCGACAGCCGGGATGACCCAGGCTGAAACCCGCAAGACGGCAGAGATCATCAACAATCTCAAAGGTCGCCATACGATTCTCGTTGTCGAACACGACATGGGCTTCGTCCGCGAAATCGCCGAGCGCATCACCGTTCTCCATCTCGGAGAGGTTCTGGCGGAAGGAAGCGTCGAAGATATCGAACGCAACCCGAAGGTTCGCGAAGCCTATCTCGGTTCGAAAGGAATATCCTGATGTTGTCGTTGAAAGACGTGCACAGCTATTACGGCCGCAGCCATATCCTGCACGGCGTCACGCTCGATGTTCCGGCCGGCAAGGTGACGAGCATTCTCGGCCGCAACGGCACCGGCAAGACGACCTTGTTGAAAACGCTGATGGCACTGACCGACCGCATGACGGGCGAGATGCGTCTGCAGGGAAAGGACCTGGTCGCATCCCCAACGCATGAAAGGGCAAGGGCCGGCATTGCCTACGTCCCCCAGGGCCGGGAGATCATTCCCGATTTTACTATCCGTGAGAACATCCTGATGGGCGCCTTTGCCCGCACCGATGGCATACGCGAGATTCCTGCGCTGGTGCCAGAGTTTTTTCCATACCTGATGGCCAATCTCGATCGGCCGGGCGGCGTGCTTTCGGGCGGCCAGCAGCAGCAGCTCGCCATCGCCCGCGCGCTGGCCGCAGATCCGAAAGTGCTGCTTCTCGATGAACCCAACGAAGGCATCCAACCCTCCATCGTCGAGGAGATCGAAAAGATCATCATTCGGCTCAATCGCGAGATCGGCATGACGATCATCCTCGTCGAGCAAAACGTCGCATTTGCGCGGCACGCGTCTCACCAGTTCGCAATGCTGGAGAAGGGAGGCGTGGTCGCGGCCGGCGCCATCGACACGCTCTCCGACGCGCTTGTTCACCGGCATATGGCTGTCTGAAACAAACCGATATCCTTTCATAGAGACAATGGGAACAACCATGACATCGACACAAAGCTACACTGCGGCCACCATCCAGTTCGAACCGACCATGTTCGAAAAGGCGCGCAATATCAGCCGGCTTGCAGCCCTTTGCGAAGAGGCAGCGGAGGCAGGCGCACGCCTGATCGTCACGCCCGAAATGGGCACGACCGGCTATTGTTGGTTCGACAGGGCCGAGGTGAAACCTTTCGTCGAGACTATCCCTGGAGCGACCACGGATGTTTTCCAGGCCATTGCCCGCAAACACCGCTGCTATATCGTCGTCGGCATGCCGGAAGTCGACCCTGCAAGTGATCTTTACTACAATACCGCCGTTCTGATCGGTCCAGACGGCGTCGTCGGCCGGCATCGCAAATCGCATCCCTATATCGCGGAGCCGAAATGGGCTGCCAACGGCGACATCGTCCACGAAGTATTCGAAACCGAGATCGGCCGGATCTCGATGCTGGTCTGCATGGACCTGCACTTCTTCGAGACAGCGCGCCTGGAGGCACTCGCCGGTGCCGACATCATCTGCCATATCTCCAACTGGCTGCAGGAGCGCACGCCGGCACCATACTGGATCAACCGCGCTTTTGAGAACGCCTGCTACGTCATCGAGAGCAACCGTTGGGGGCTGGAGAGAACGGTGCAGTTCTCAGGCGGAAGTTGCCTGATCGAGCCCGACGGTACGGTTGCCGCATCGATCGATACGGGCGACGGGATTGCCTACGGCACGATCGATCTTGCCCGCGCCCGCCGCCGCGAGGTCTTGTTCGAACCGGTCTTCAAGTCCCGCCGGCCCGAGCTCTACATGAACATGATGACCAACAGCTTCACCTGGAATCCGGGCGACTACTTCCGTCTCTATGGCTACCAGCCGATCCCGCGCGGACGCGCATCGCGCGCAGCCGTCGCCCAGTTCGCCCCCACCTCCGTCATCGCCGACAATCTCGCCCGCATCGCCGATCTGGCAGCCGAGGCGAAGGCAACGACAGCACCGGATATTCTGGTTTTCCCGGAACTGTCGCTGACCGGACTGGAGGCCCCGCACAGCCGGGCGGAACCGCTCTCGGGCCCGACGGTATCGGCCTTCGTTCGTCTTGCGATGAAGCTTGGTTTCTATCTTGTCGCCGGATTTGCCGAGGCGGATGACGACAAGGTTTACAACAGCGCCGTTCTCGCTGGCCCCGAGGGGCTCGTGGGCAGCTATCGCAAGACGCATCTCGGCATTGCCGACAGCTGGGCGACGGCCGGCGACGAATGGAAAGTCTACGATCTTGCCATCGGCCGGGTCGGCCTGGCGGTCGGCCATGACGCGCTCTATCCGGAAGCCATCCGTTCGCTCGCGCTGATGGGATGCGACGTGGTCGCTTGCCCATCAGCCATAGCAGGCACTTTCACCGGCAGCCACAACGGCACGAAAATTCCGCATAACTATCCGATCCCCAAGGGCGCCGATCCCTATCACTGGCATGCGTTGCGCGTGCGCGGCGGCGAAAACAACCTCTATTTCGCCTTCGCCAATGTGCTGGATGCGGCGCGGGGATACCTGGGCAAGAGTGCGGTATTCGGGCCGGATTCCTTTGCCTTTCCGCGCCAGGAATCGGCAATACTGGACGAGGACGGGATTGCGGCGGCAACCGTCGACACCACCAATCTCGATACGCCGTATCCGACGAACATCGTCCGGCGAAAGGATCTTGTCGTCATGCGCCAACCGCATCACTATCAGCCGCTCGTCAAATGGCATCAGTGAGAGACCGGCAAAATGTCCACATTCACATTCGCGACCGTCCCGCAGATCATCGCGGGACCGGGTTGCATCGCCAGACTTTCGGAGCTGACGAAAACCCGGCTTGGGCCGCGCGTCATGGTGATTTCGGACGAAGGCGTCGTCAAGGCGGGGCTCATTCAGCCGGCCCTGCCAAACCTTGCGGACGGCGGCGCTGAAATATCGGTCTTCACCGGCGTTGTCGCCGATCCGCCGGAAGCTATCATTCATGCGGCTGTGGCGCAGGCGATCGGTTTCGGCGCCACGGGTGTACTTGGCATTGGCGGCGGCTCGTCGCTCGATGTGGCAAAGCTGGTGGCCCTGCTCTGCAAAAGCGGTGAAGCACTCGATGACATCTATGGCGTAGGCAAAGTAAGCGGGCATCGCTTGCCTCTGGTGCTCGTGCCGACAACGGCAGGCACCGGCTCCGAAGTCACGCCGATTTCCATCGTCACCACGGGTGCGCACGAGAAAAAAGGCGTCGTATCGCCGGTGCTACTGCCGGATGCGGCACTTCTCGACGCTGAGTTGACCCTCGGCCTTCCTCCAGCCGTGACGGCCGCAACGGGGATTGACGCCATGGTGCACGCCATCGAGGCTTTTACCTCTGCGAGTACGAACAACAATGCTGTTTCCCGTGCCCTTGCCAAAGAGGCGCTTCGGCTTCTCGGGGCGAATATCGAGATCGCCGTGATGAACGGAACTGATCTGGCCGCCCGACAGGCGATGCTGCTCGGCGCCATGTTGGCCGGTCAGGCCTTTGCCAATTCACCGGTCGCTGCCGTCCATGCTCTCGCCTACCCGATCGGTGGCCGCTATCACGTTCCGCATGGCCTTTCCAACAGTCTGGTCCTTCCGCATGTGCTGCGCTTCAACGTGATCGCGTGCGGTGATGCCTATGCGGAACTGGCGCCGTGCCTTTTTCCTCACCTTGAACCCACCGGCAAGGCCGAGCGGCTTTCCGGTTTCATCGAAGGATTGGCGATGCTGCCTGTGCGCCTGAACCTGCCCGTTCGCCTGAGAGATATCGGAATTCCCAAGGACGGCCTTCCTCTGCTAGCGCAAAGTGCGATGGAGCAGACCCGCCTGCTGGTCAACAATCCGCGCACGATGTCGCTGTCGGATGCCGCCGAGATCTACGAAGTCGCTTGGTGATCACCTGTGAGGTGACGCCTGACCCCGAACCCATGATATCGGTGACATGTCCGGCAGCATCGATTGACAACGTCACTCCCACGTCGACCGTTGATCAGCGTATAGCCGTTCGCAGCGATGTCGGCTGCCTGTTTTCCTACCTCAGGGGCAAAGAAATCGCCTTAGCTGCAACGAAAAAGCCGGGAGAGGTCGTTGCGTCGGCAATGGGTAGGAACTCGGGCTGGCCCGGACATTCGCTGAGTTCATAGACGCGATGACCGACGGACGCGCCTCCTAGCTGAAAATCGAATATCGTGTCCTCGACCGAGTCAGACGACGATCGCGCAAAATCTATTGTCCTCGCGCGCATGGAGGATTAACAATCGTTCCATGAAGCTGCTTGTGTCCACATACGGATATGTCAAGCGCGGGGGCTGGTGGCCGCCGCCGTCGGAATTTCGGGTTCATACGCGATCCTGAAACCGACGGAGAAATTTCATGAATATCGAACGTGTAGAAGCGCGAGAACGCGTTATCGCCGTGCATTGGATTGACGGCACCACGTCATTCTATCCAAACCTTTTCCTGCGTGACAACGACCAAAAGGGCTTCCACCCACAGACCGGTGAACGGCAGTTCGATCTGCTGTCCGTGCCGCTCGACCTGACAGCCGAAGCGGTCACGCTCGATGGCGACGCCGTTCACATCGATTGGCGAGGAGATAACGACAGAACGACACTGGCCGCTGATTGGCTTTACAACCATCGCCCGGGTGTACGCGCGGCCGACCCCGCCGATATAGCCGCCGAGATCTGGGAAGCGGACTTACAGATTCCCAAAGTGTCCGTCGACGATCTCTCGGAGGACCGCGTCTTCTTTGAATGGCTTTGCAGCACAAAGAGGCACGGTCTTTCGGTGGTCACCGGACTTGATGATAACGAGGAAGCAGGCGTGGCACTCGGGGAACGCATCGGGTTTCTGAGGCGCACGAATTTCGGCCTGACTTTCCGTGTCGAGACCATTCCCGATCCCAACAATCTTGCGTACACCTCGCACGCCTTGCCCCTTCATACCGACCTTCCGAACCAGGAAATGCCGCCGGGATACCAATTCCTTCACTGTGTGCGGAACGGCGCGGAAGGCGGCGAGTCCGTGTTCGCGGACGCTTACATGATTGCCGAGAAGGTCCGCCGCAAGGACGCCGAGGCGTTTCGGCTGCTGACGTCGGTACCAATTCCGTACCGCTTCCACGATCGCCAGTATGATATTCGCGTGCACAGACCGATGGTCAGCGTCGATGAGCGGGACCGCGTTTTCGATGTCCGCTACAGCGCCCATCTCATGGACAGCTTCGATATACCCGACACCGTGATGGCCGACTACTATGCCGCCTACCGGAGGTTCATGGCGGAGACGCGTGACCCGGCCAATATCATCACATTCAAAATGAAGCCTGGAGAGATGGTCGTCTTCGACAACAGGCGGATCCTACATGGCCGAACCGCTTTCGATCCGATGACAGGTCACCGGCTGCTCAAGGGCTTTTATGTCGACCGTGGCGAGTTCGACAGCCGGATCAGGTTGTTGGAGGAACAAACATGAACGGTTGCGCCGACCCATTCTCATAAAGACGACAATCGCGAACAGCCAGGCGGCGGCCGACTGCGGGTTCGACGGCGTTATGACCCGCGCTAACTCAATTGGCATCGGCCCCGCGGTGCATAGCGCTTGGCATGCTTACAGCGCTTGATAGCAAGGAAACCGCGGGCACAGCTATCCGCCAGGTGGCTCGCCTTGAAGGGATCGAACCTCGGGCCTGCTTTCATCGACACCGTCGAATTTTCAGGACTGCTCGGGTCTGGAGACTGAAGCGAAATTCGCAGGCGCTAATGCCACAACGCCGAAATTGGCTACAGCGCCACAGCTTCATTCCTTTAATGACTGTTTGAAGCTACGGTGATGACCGATTGAAATCCACATGGCGGCTGATTGAAACGAGAAACCCAAAGTAGGTAGCATGCCAGATTGCGGCATGAGGTAGGCGAGAGGCCACGCAGGCGCTGTTGAAGCTTTCGCGGCGGTCACCGGAACTGACCTGGCTGATCCTCAACGGAGGGTACCTGATCAGGAGGGAAGCGAAAGCAAGTTTGTATACATTTCCATCGCGCCGCCAAGCCGACCAGCTTCTAACAAACGGAAGGAATGCATTGCAGTTGAAAGGAATCGAACTTTAGGCACGGATTACCAGGTGAGCAAATGCCTGGTTTGAAATCGAATTCACGCAGCACGGGATCAAGCGAAACTCATCGAGAGAAACGGGCCAGCCGACGGCGGATTTCACCTGCCGGTAATCGGCAACGCGGTTGGTTTGCCAAACGACTTGAGCCCGCATACGGTCGAATTCCACATGATCGCCATCGGCGAACTGATCAAGTACCCAGCACACCATCCCGCGGGCCCCATGCTACTACAACTGCAAACGGTCCAGGCACGGAAGGGCGGGCGTGAGCCCGGCTCTGTGAACGAGCATGAAGTGGTGCGAACGTTTCAGTGTGCGGTTCCTGGTTTCTTTTTGCCCTCACAATGGCGTCCGCTTCCTTGCCGTATAGTTCCTCGAAATGATCGAAGGTCTTGGAAAAATAACCAATGCCCTGTGTTGCCGAGCGCAGCGCCCGTGCCAGATCGTTAAGTGCGCCACCCGGAACGAGCGCCCGGAAGATGTCCCATCCCTTGGCGGTTTCATCACGGTCGAAGCCGAGAACCTGACCGTTGAGAGCGGAGACGATCTGGACAAGGCTGCCTGAAAAGACCGCCGGGATGTGGAACTCGCCGCGGAAGACCGGCTGCATCAACACCGTCGATCCTTTGGAAAGCGCCTGTCGCACCCCCATTTTCGACGCTGTCCGGAAGGCGTGTTCCGAACTGTCGACGGTATGGTGCTGACCATCTAACAGCGGTACGCCGACATCGATGACCTCGAAGCCTAGCGGTCCTTTCTCCATCGCTTCGCGCGCGCCCGCACAATACCGAAGCGCGTCGACAGCTCTTTGAGTCCTGCCGCATTGAACCTCAGCCTCGCCGGTCCGCAACGCTTGCCCATAGTGTCGGCGGGCACCCGATAGGGTTAGCGCGGTAAGTATTGTAGAATATGCGGATATGCGCATAATTTCCGCGGCTGCCGCTGCTAGGTAAGATTGATCGAGGGCTCTGGAGATCCCATGGAAACAATCGTCGAAGACGCCGGTGTTGGCGTAGTGTCGCCCGAACTCGTAGTCGATGCACTGTTTGCGTGCCGAAAGACGGCGGCGATGAGGGCGGCCATCGAGCTTGATCTCTTTACTCATATAAACGAGGGCAAGACGGCAGCATCGCTAGCGTCGGCAACAAGCACATCGGAGCGTGGGGTGCGCATCCTGTGCGACTACCTTGTGGTCCATGGTTTCCTGACAAAGGAGAGCGGACAGTACCGAATGACGCCCTCGACCAGAATGTTCCTCGATCGCAATTCGCCGGCCTATATGGGCGCGGCCGTCGAGTTCGCGGCCGCACCGGAAATACTGGATAATTTTCTGCGCGATCCGGCCGCCGTAGTGCGAAACGGCGGTTCGGCCGGGCTTGCCAACGTGTCGGCAGACAACCCCGTCTGGTTGAAGTTTGCGCGCGGCATGGGCTCCTTTACCGGGCTCAGCGCCAAAATGCTGGCTGGCGAAATCTCCGGCTGGCCGAGGCCTCCCAAAAAGGTTTTGGACATCGCTGCAGGTCCAGGCGTTTTCGGGATCGAAATTGCGAAGGCCTTTCCAACGGCGGAGATCGTCGCCGTCGACTGGGCCGCAGTGTTGGAGCTGTCGAGGCAGAATGCGGAAAAAGCCGGCGTGGCTGACCGGTACCGGACGATAGCCGGCAGTGCTTTCGATGTTGAGTGGGGCACGGGTTATGACCTTGTCCTGCTTCCGAATTTTCTGCACCACTTCGATTTGCCGACATGTGCCCAACTGTTACGAAAGATCATCGCCAGCCTTGCAGAGCATGGTCGGATCGTCGCGGTCGATTTCGTGCCGAACGAAGATGGCGTGTCGCCGCCTTTTCCCGCAGCGTTCTCCTGGGAGATGCTCGCCAGCACGCCGGCTGGCCAGGCTTATACGCAAAGTGAGTTGACTGAGATGGCAAGACTTGCCGGTCTTGCCGGCGTTACGGTCAAATCGATGCCGCCAACTCCGGCAAGCATTATTCTCTTTGAATAGCCGGTCGGCCGTCGTCTGCGTCGCCTACCTGACACCTGCCGAGTCGCTTTCTAGATTGCTCATTTTTGCTCTGTCCGCGCTGCTTGCGACGGCTGCGCGTCATCTTTGCATCACGCGCCGCTGAGCGACCAAGTGGATTCGGCTGTTGCCTTCAAAGGCCCGTCCGCTGCGCTGCCCGCCCGCCGCGCTTTTGTCGCCGTCCAATTGAAACTGGTTGACCAGATCCCGCAGGCGGCCTGCCTCGGAGGACAATGAAGCAACGGCAGCTGTCGACTGCTCGACCATCGCTGCATTTTGCTGGGTCGCCTGGTCCATCTGATTGACGGCCGTGTTGATCTCGGCAAGTCCAGTCGACTGCTCGCGCGCCGATGTGGCAATCGCATCCATGAGTTGGTTGATCTGGACCACGTACTCACCGATCGACTTCAGCGAGGTTCCGGTTTCAAGAACCAGTTTCACGCCATTTTCCACGTCAGTTGATGACTTTTGAATAAAGCCTTTGATTTCCTTGGCCGCTTGAGCGGCACGCTGGGCAAGCTCACGGACTTCCTGGGCGACGACTGCAAAACCCTTGCCCGCCTCACCCGCACGAGCAGCCTCAACGCCGGCATTCAGCGCCAGCAGGTTCGTCTGAAAGGCGATTTCATCAATTGCACCGATGATGTTCGAAATCTGCTGTGAACTGTCCTCGATGCGTCGCATGGCCTGTTCCGCCTGAGAGACAACATTTGCCGACCGCTGGGCGCTGATATCGGCTTCTTTGGCGACATTGCGCGCCTCGTCGGTGCGTTTGGTCGCCATCGTCACATTCGACGTGATCTCTTCCAGGGCTGCGGCCGTTTCCTCGAGAGAGGCGGCTTGTTGTTCGGTGCGCTTGGAAAGATCCTGCGCGGCAGATGCAATCTCACCAGTGCCATTATCGATGCTGTATACCGTCTGGAGCACGGCGCCGATCGTCGCGCCCAATTGCCGGAGCGAAGCGTTGAAGTCTTCGCGCAAGGCTTCGTATTCGGCCGCAAATTGCTCCGAAAGCTGGAAGGATATGTCGCCTGATGCAAGCCGCCGGAGACCTTCGCCCAATGTCGTGGTCGCGAAGCGCAGTTGTTCCGCCTCGCGTTCGGCGCGCTGCTGGGCTGCGGCGCGCGCTGCTTCGCTCTCGCTGCGGGATTCGGCGGCTTCCTTCTCGAGCCTGACGACGTTGAGGGCGTTATGACGGAAGATTTCAACCGCCCCGGCCATTTCGCCGACTTCGTCGGTGCGACCGGCATAGGGAATATCGCTGTCAAGATCGCCATCGGACAAGCGCCTCATGGCGGAGGCGATGCTTCGGATTGGGCTGGCGATGCCCGAAATAGCAAAGAAGATGCCGGCTACGGCAAGAAGCACGGCCAGCGCTGCGATCGTGGCCGTCAGCATGAAAGCGGATTGTGCGGAAGCACCGCTCGCGGCCACAAAGCCTTCGGCCTGGCTGAGAATAAAAGCGGCCAGATCTGCCACCGCCTTGTTCACCAGCTCGGCTTGTGGCTCCATATTTTCCTTGAAGAAACGGATTGCTTCAGGCGTCTTTCCGCCATTTTCAAACGCGATCATTTGCGCTGCCAGCGCGCGATATTTGGCCAGTTCCGGCTTGATCTGATTGATCAGTTCGCGCCCTCGCTCGGTGCGGACGCCCTTTTCGTATTCGGTGACAACTTTCTCGACCGCGGCGCCGGCGGCATCGATTTTTTGCTGCCCGACATTCCGCTCTTCCGCTGTATCCTCAAGGAGGTATTGGGCATAGACCAATTTCAGGTCGAGGAAGTCATCCTTGATCTCGCGAGCCGTCACAAGCCTCTGCATCCAGAAGGTCCCGATCTGCTCGGTATTGGCGCGAAGTGTCGAAATCGTGCTCAGCGAGACATAGGACAGACCAACTAGGAATAGGCTGATGATCGAAAGCTTTAAGATCAGGGCTTGCTTGATGCTCGGGCGCTTCATGCGGGTCTCCTCGAAGGTAGCTGGGACGACCGGCGTGCCGGCTGATGCAAGATCTCGCACCGGATTCAATAATTTAGTATTAACTAAAAAATGTTCCGGCCTCATTTTCGAAGATCTTCTGAGTTGACCCATACTTCCGCGATCAATTAAACGCGCTACGACCCTGAGTTCTTGAAAATTCAGGGAGATAGCAGCCACGGCGAGCGAAAATGCACCAACCTGAAAACCAACCTGCCGGCATTGAAATCGCGCTCTGGCAGTATTCTAAGAACGAAGGCGACCGAAACCGCTGGATGCAGTCGCTTTCAGCGGATGAACGGGAGCGCGCCGCGACCTACCTGTTTGACCGGGATCGGGCCTCTTTCGTTGCCGGCCGGTATCTCTTGCGGCGGCTGTTGAGCATGGAAACTGGGACGCCGCCGGCCAAGCTTCTGTTGTCCCCGGACAACCACGGCAAGCTGAGGCTTGAGGGGCATGAAAGGCCGCAATTCAGCCTCGCCAATGCCGACGGGCTTGTGGCGGCCGCTGTCGCTTCTGGATGTGATCACTTGGGAATAGACTGCGAACGCGCCGATACCGAGATCGAAGCGGCGGCAGTGGATAGCTATTGCAGCGCAGACGAACGGCGCTGGCTCGCGGAATTGCCTGCGCCCGAACGCGGGCGCGCGGCGGTCGCACTCTGGACGCTCAAGGAGAGCCATCTGAAGGCACTCGGCGTCGGGCTGCGCGAGGATCCCCGCAACGTCGCCTTTTCCTGGAAGGATAGCATCCCCGTCATGGTCGATGGCGGCGATCGTGACCGGCAATGGCATCACCGTCTGGTCGAAAGTGGCAGCCAGCACGTCGTTGCGCTGGCTGTTTGCTCTCAATCCGGGTTTCCCGGCATTTCGACACGCCTGTTTCAGGACGACAGCATGCCGTCCGAATAGCCGGTTCGGAGCTGATGAGGCATTGCGGAAGCGATCTCCGTCGCCCAGGCGAGTTGCCCGTTGTCGGGTTCCGCATCGAAATGCTGCCGGCCGAGAAGCGTATTGACGATGGTTGCGCTGCGCCAAGCCATGAGGCTCAGCTGCGAGTCGGCGATACCGTGCGAGTACCGCCCCGCGTTCTGCGCAAACAGCCGGTTGGCCCTCGGACCCGTCCACTGCATCGTGTAGTCGTCATTGAGAAGCGGATAACCATTTCTATCGAGCGTTATCCTGTCGCCCAGCGAGCCGAGAGCATCCGGCAATCGGAACCGGTAGCCGGTTGCCAGAACCACCGCATCCGCATGAAGCACCTCGATCCCACCGTCGAATTGGTTCCTGACGATGAGCCGATAGGCATTGCCGTTCCGCTCCATCTGGATCACATCGCGATTTGGCGCCAGAGATGCATTGAGCGTGCTCGGTTCGAGATAACGCAACGCATAAAGGCGGCGATAGATCGAATGAATCGTCGAAATCGACAAGCCGTCGCTGGTCAGGATCGAGTTCCTCAACGCGGCCTGCTTCTGCTCGCCGCTAAGCTTCAGATAGGCCTGCACGTATTCCGGTGAGAAGACCTGGTTTGAAAACGGTGTATCGTTGATCGGCTCGAAATTATGACGCCGGCTGATCCATGTCAGCTCCTTCATGGAACCGGGATCGGCAAGCAAGGCTTCGACGACCTCGCCGCCGCTTTGACCGCCGCCGACCACGACGATGCGGGCGGCGCCGAGATCGCTGAGACGCGACTTGGCCACGCTGTTATGAAAGCAGTCGGCGCCTAGAAACGGTTTTGCCCAGTCGGGCACGAAGGGTGAAGACCCCGTGCCGATCACCAGGTTTCGCGCCTCTTCCTGCCCATTGTCGAACCGCAGGAAGAAGCGGTCGTCGCGGTGCTCGACGTTGCGGATCTCCGTTCCAAAGCGCAGGCCGTCCACGCCGTTAGCGACCCAAGCGAGATAGCGCGCGAACTCCTGCCGGGGAACGGCGTCATAATTGGCGTTCAGGAAGGCGTAGAGCCTCTTATGGGCAACCAGATAGGAGACAAATGACCAGCGGCTGGTCGGCAGGACCGGAGTGACGAGGTCTTTCAGAAAGGACGATTGCAGCTCGACGCCGGGCATCATCATGCCCGGATGCCAGTCGAACGAGTCTCGTCGCTCGAAGAAACGGCTTCTGATCTCGGGCACCGACTCGAACAGGCAGGCGAGGCTCAGATTGGAGGGGCCGATGCCGATCCCGGCAATATCCAGCGGTTCGGCATCCTTGCGGGCAAAAGCGACGGTCATGCGATATCCTTCTCTGTTTCCTTGAGACGCAGGGCGAGCCTTGAGTGGAAGGCGGGAGACCCGATCATGTGCAGATGGTTGGTGCCGGTGATGATTTCGGCCGCACGTGCCCGCGGCGACAGGCGGCGCCAGTCGATCAGGTTGAGGCCGCGATTGAGGCTGTCGTCGGCAGCCCAGGGATAGATCGGCACATCGTGAGGAACCAGCCGGTGCTTGCGGAAAATCAGGGCATTGTCGATCAGCACCCAGAACGTATGCTCCCGGCTGCTGATATCAGGCCCGTCGTTCGGAAGCGGGTCCTTCTCGTCGCCGACGAAGCGCAGGAATTGATCGTAAGTATCCGCGTCCATCGTTGACAGCAGCCGGTCCCATTCGGGGCGCATCGCCGTTTTTCCAAGCCATGCCTGTACGTCTCGATGGAGCGCATGGCGCTCGCCCGGCCTGAACTTCGGCTTTGCGCCGATCGCGAATTCCGATCCGAGATCGCAAACGTCGACCATCGCCATCATCCTGACGTCGACCTCGTTGCCGAGGGTGCGGGCAGCCTCGTAGGCCAGCAGACCGCCCCAGGACCAGCCGAGGAAATAGCAGGGTGCTCCCTGACTATGTGTCCTGATATGGTCGACATAGCTCTCGATGATCTCTTCGATCGGAGCGCCAACCTCCTTCTTCTCGGAAAGCGAGTGGCAAATGAAGCCGGTCGCCGGCTGATCTGCCCCGAGATAGTCGACGAGTTTGACATATTCGCGGGTGCTGACGAGCAAGCCCGGGAAGCAATAAAGCCGCGGCTTGGCGCCGGAAGCGCGCAGCACGATCACCTCCGACAGATCCCGTTGGTCCCCCTGCTCCATCACCCCGGCAAACGAGCGTATGGTCGGGTTGTTGAAGATATCGGCGACAATGAGCCGAATTTTCGGCCGGCGCTGCCGCAGCAGCGAAAGGATGCGGATCGCGCCGAGCGAATTGCCGCCGATCGCGAAGAAATTATCCTCGACGCTGATTGCTTCCAGCTTGAGAACCTGCCGCCAGACATCCAGCACCTCCTCTTCGAGCGCGGTCGTCGGCTCGACGATTGTGCGTTTGACCGGTTGTGGCGCTGGCAGCGCAAATCGATCGAGCTTGCTGTTCGGATTGGTCGGCATTTTCTCCAGTTCGATCACGGTCGCCGGCACCATGTAGGATGGCAGGCTGCGCTCGAGGCCGGCGCGGATCGTCTCGACGTCCAACCTCTCGTGTTTCTTGGGAACGACATAGGCAACGAGCGCCTTGTCGCCGCCGGCATCGTTATCGCGCAGGACGACCAGGGCTTCGCCGACGCCGGGCTGCTGGAGCAGAGCCGCTTCGATCTCGCCGAGCTCGATCCGGTAGCCGCGAAGCTTCACCTGATGGTCGACACGGCCGACGAATTCGACGGTTCCGTCATCACGCCAACGCGTCAGGTCGCCGGAGCGATAAAGCCGGCCGCCATCGCTCGAGAACGGATCGGGAATGAAGCGATCGGCCGTCGTGTCCGGCTTGCCGAGATAGCCGCGTGCGATGCCTTCGCCGCCGATATAGAGCTCGCCGGTCACGCCGATCGGGCACGGATTGAGATCGGGGTCGAGCACATAGACGCGCCTTAACCCGACAGCGCGACCGAGCGGAGCATAGACACCCTGGAACTTCGTTCCGGCCCTCACCTTCCAGACCATCGGCGTCATGATGGTTTCGGTCGGCCCGTAGCCGTTGATCAGCCATTCCGATTTCAGCACCCGCGACAGAAGATCGAAGGTCGGTTGCGCCAGCCCCTCGCCGCCGAAGGAGTAAAGCCGCATCGGCGGCGCGCCGTCTGTTATGTCAGCCCATTCCGCCAGTTGCTGCAGATAGGTTGTGGGAATGCTGGCATTGTTGGCACCGTGCTTGCGCATGGCGGTCAATGTTTCTTCCGGTGTCCAGAGCGGCTGGTCGGGAAGAATGATACTGCCGCCCTCCATCAGCGGGTTCATCCACCGCTCATGGCCGCCATCCGAACTGAAAGGCAGGAACGGCAGCTCGCGGGATTCGGAGCTCATGCCATAGACACGCGAGGTGTTCTGCAGATGGTGCGTCAGCGGACCGTGCTCGACAGCCACGCCCTTCGGCAATCCGGTCGATCCGGAGGTGTACATGACATACGCGAGCTGATCGTTGTGAGTGGGAATATCAAGCGGCGTATCCGGCTCGCCGTCGAGGTCGATCTTGTCGAGTTCGAGGATAATGGTGTCGAGCTCTTCCGGCAGCCGATGGCGAAGCCAGCTGTGGGTCAGAACGATTTTGACACCGCCGTCGCGCAGAATGTGATGGTTGCGGACCGGTGGATGGTCGGGCTCGACCGGGATATAGGCGCCGCCCGCCTTCAGCGTCGCGAGGATTGCGACGATGGCCTCCGGCGATCGCTTGATGAAGATGGCGACCGTCACCTCGGCGCGAACACCGAGCTGCCGCAGCCGATGTGCGAGGCGGTTGGTGCTGGCCTCCAGCCAGCCATGGCTCCATTCCTCGTCACCGTAGACGATCGCCGTCTTCTCGGGCGTCCGGCGCGAATGGGCCGAGATCAGCTCGTGCACCGGCCTGTCATCGTTGACCACCTCGTCTTCGTAGGGTGCCGACAGCTGGTTGAGCTCATCGCTCCCCACGAGTTCGATGTCCCTGATCCGCACATTCGGCTGTGCGACGAATTGTTCGAGCACAAGGGTGAAATGCCGGGAGACACGGGCAATCAGGGCGCTGTCATAGAGATCCCGTGCATAATCGATCAGCCCGTATGCGGCGCCATCCCGGCCCGCCTCGATCACCAGGGATAACTCGCTGTCGGCGCGCGCCCCCAGCGGCTCCAGATTGGTTGCGTGCCTGGGGACCGGATACGGCTCCCGGAACTCGAACAGGGCCTTGACCACGGCTTCCTGGGCAGCGGCTTCGTCGACGACCAGTTCCTGGGTGATGCGCTCCAGCGGAACGAGCCGGGCAAACCCCTCCTCCGTTGCCGATGAGATCGCTGCGATGACATCGTCGAGAGAGCTTCTTGATGTCAGCGACAGGATGAGGGGAAGGACCTGTTCGGCACGGCCGCGGTTCGCAAGGTGTTCTTTCCCCGGCCGCGCGACCAGGAGCCCGGTCAGCAAAGCATAATTGCCGCTGTAACGTGCCAGCAGCGCGCAAAAAGCGGCATGAGGCACGCGCTCGACCTGATATCTCTTTTGCTGCGCATGTCGACCGATTTTTGTCCAGAGATCGGTCTCGATCGAAAATCGATGCTGCGCGCGCGCCACACCTGCCAGCCCGCCGCTGTTGAAGCGGGTTGGAAAGGTCGATGCCGAATAGTCGAGACCGATCGTGTTCCGCCAGTATGAGAGGGATTCCTGCGCCTGCTCCGACTGCAGCCACTCAGCCTCCCGCGCTCCGGCCAAGGTCTCAGTCAGTTGCGTGTCGCCGGCGGGTGCGCCGTCGAGAATTCGCGTCAGGGAGCCGGCAAGAATAGACTTCTCGCGATCGTCCGAGATCACAGGATGAAGCACGATCGTCAGAAGCGACTGGCCATCGGCAAGCAAGACAATCTGAACACGCGCCGGTGGACCAGCAAGGAGATCGAAGCGCCTGTCGCGGAAGGCTTTCTGGGCAGCCAACGCGTCGGCCTCCGCAAGAGCAGCGCCTTCGTCGACAATCTCGATCGGTACTGCGGTCAATGCGCCGCAGTATTGCTCGACGCGGCCGCCCGCCAGCCGGCGGAAGCGGGTGGCAAGCGACGGATGTTGCGCCACGAGCGTCCGGCAGGCGCCGGCAATGGTCTTGACGCCGACCGCCGGGCTCAATCGCAGCGAAATGACCTGGTCGGGAAACACCGTGTCATTGCCGATCTGCTCCAGCGACCAGATACGCTTCTGCGCGATCGTCAGCGGGAAGCTCTCGAAGACTGCGTCCGTCGCGACATCGGTCGGGTAGGCATCTGCGAAGTTTGTGATCTGTTTGTTCATCCGTGCCATCCAGCCGTTTTCAAAGATGTGCATCGCCGGCAATTGCCGAGCGCAAGGAGAGGGGGCGCGGATCCGCCCAGACGTCAGCGATATGCGCCAGGCATTGCTGGCGCGAACCGGCAAAGCCCGCCGGCTCCCAGCCCAGGGGAATCCGCTTGTCCTGCGGCCAGACCGAGTAGCGACGCTCGGCGTCGATGACGGCGATCCAGAGATCGTCGTGAGGTTCAAGATTGTCCATTCGCAGCTCCTGCGGTGATGATGGTCATGCGCAAGTGACGGATCCGGCAGGCTGCAGTTTAGAAAATCGATGGGAATTTTTTTCTTCGTTTATCCCTAAACCCAGCGGGAGATGGATCGTCATTCTACTAAATCGGCGCATGAGCACGCTTCATGCTCGCAGTGCCAAAAGCCCGATCGAACCCCGACTGGCTAAGGAGAACATCATGGATTTCGACGCCGTCAAACAGAGGCGCGCTCTGCAGTCGCGCAGCTACGTCAGCCTCGCCCCCAATCTCATCCACCTCAAGACCGCTTACGGCCACCACGAAGCCGCATTCGAGGTCGAGGCCGGCATCGCGTCGGTGACCTTCTACCATGGCGATTCGGTGCAATCGGCAGAGCTTCTCATGGCGGCCGCCGAAGCCGTAACGGCAGAAGATCGCTCGATCACCTCAGTTGTCTTCGAAGGGCATCAGGCAAGCCTCCCACCCCATATTGCGGATGCAGACGGAACTCTCGATTCGGTGATCTTGTGGCAATGGCCTTCACTGTGGCTGCCGCAGCTGTCCTATCCGCTGCCGCCCGTGCAGGGGATGACTGCGGGCCGGTATCATCCGCGTCGACCCGCAAAGCCGAAGGGCACGATCTACAGGCGTTTCATCCCCTGGCTGGAACGGGAAATCGCCTTCACGGTGGCCGATCCCGAGACCGATCTCGCAGCATTTCATCGCTGGATGAACGACGAACAGGTCAACACGATCTGGGAGGATGCGGGTTCGATCGACAAACATCGCGAGATCCTGGAAGAAAGGATCGCAGATCCGCATGTCCTGCCGCTGATCGGCAGTTTCGCGGACATTCCCTTCGGCTATTTCGAAGTCTATTGGGCAAAAGAGAACCGGCTCGGCCCCTTTTACGACGCCGACGACTATGATCGTGGATGGCATGTGGCGATCGGCGAGCCCGATTATCGCGGCAAGAAATGGATCAGCGCATGGCTTCCCTCGCTAATGCATTTCATCTTCCTCGACGATCCACGCACGATGCGCATCGTCGGTGAGCCGCGCGCCAGTCACGAGCAGCAGATCCGCAACCTCGACCGTTCGGGTTTTGCCAAGGTCAAGCATTTCGATTTTCCGCACAAGCGGGCGCTCCTGGTGATGCTCGGCCGCGAGCGTTTCTTCGGCGATCGTCTTTGGGTGCCTGCGTCATGAACGATATGAGCGACGTCAGCGGCAGCTTTCGGAGACGGCAGCGCCTCGCACCAGAGGACCTTGCCAGTCCTGAGCTTCTCAGGCTGCTGCTTCGGCTCGGACTGCCGGCCATGTTCGGGCTGTCGATCAACGCCGCCCATCATACGATCAACATGATCTTCGTCGGCATGATCGGTGAAGACCAGATCGCGGCGATCATGATCGTCCTGCCGATCCTCATGCTCATAGCCGCCTTCGGCGAGGGGATCGGCGTCGGTGTTGCAACGGAGGTCGGACGCACGCTCGGAGCCGACAACCGATCCCGGGCCGGCGCCATTGCCTCGATCAGTCTTGCTGCCGGCGTCGTTTTCGGCGCGGCCAGTGCCATCGCAATCGTCGCATTTCCAGATTTTTTGCTGTTCGGCGCCACGCCTGCCCTTCAGCCGCTCGCGCAGCATTATCTGATGATCATTGCGATCTCGGTGCCGCTGACGATGGCGCAGATTATTCTCGATTTCCTGGCGATCGCAGAGGGCAATGCCCGCTTCAGCATGTGGACGCTGGTCGCCTGCTTTGCGCTGAACATGATTCTCGACCCGATCATGATCTTCGGCTTCGGCCTCGGCCTGCAGGGCGTTGCAATCGCAACCATCCTGTCCCAGCTCGTCGCGCTTTGCATCTATGCTGCCTACCACGCCAGGCGACTTGGGACGGTCCGGCTGACGTTTGGCTGGCGGTGGGGAGATATCGGCTTTCTCAGGCCTGTCCTTGCTGTGGGCGCACCGACGACGCTGACCAGTCTCGCAACCGCAGGCGCGATTGCGGCAATGGTATCGCTCGCCGGCACCTATCACGGAGAAGCCGGCATCGCCGGCGTCGGGATTGCCTTGCGGCTGCTGGCGGTCGGAACCCTCCCCGTCATCGGCATCTCGCTCGGAGCCCAGTCGATCCTGAGCTTTTCCTGGGGTCGAGGCGATACCGCCCGGATGCTGTCGGCAGCCCGTATCCTCACAGTGGTCACAACTGCCATGAGTGGCGCCTATGGATTGGCCGCGCTCGTTTTCTCCGAAGAACTTGCCTCGTTCTTCACCGACGATGCGGTGGTGATCGGGATCGCAGGGCAAGCGATCATCGCGACCCATCTTCCGCTTCTGCTGTTCGGCCTGCGGCAAACGGTGCTGATCCTCTTCCAGGCCCAGGGCAGACCAAAAGCGGCGGTTGCCATCGGTCTGGCGCAGAACGGCTATCTTCTCTTTCCGCTGCTTGCTCTTCTCACGCCGTTCTTCGGCTTTTCAGGCTTGCTGGCGGCAATGTTCCTGGCCTCTGTCCTGACCGGCCTGTTGTCGGCCGTCTGCCTGGCGAGGACGCTCAGCGCGCTCCGGCAGCACTCTGCCGACCATCTGACCTCCATCCGTCCATATCCCAGCTTTTGTCCATGAGAGGATGACCATGAACCAGTCGATCAACCCGCACGACCTTGGCGCCCATGCGGTCGCTGACGATCTCTTCACGCCTGTCGATCCGGCGGCATTCAACGCCGTGTCTCCGCCGATCTTCCAAACGTCGCTCTTCACTTACGACAGTTACGAGGCGATGGAGGATGTCTTTGCCGGACGCACGCGCAACTACATCTATTCGCGCGGCGACAATCCGACGGTTCGCGAATTCGAACTGCTGGTCGCCCGCCTCGAGGGAGCAGAGGACGGACGTGCCTTCTCCAGCGGAACGGCTGCCATTACATCGACAATTCTCAGCCTTGTTGAGGCAGGCGACCGGGTCGTTGCGGTCCGCCATCTCTACAACGATGTCTACCGCCTTCTGGTGAAGCTGCTTGCCAGGCTCGGCGTCGCGGTGGATTTCGTCGATCCCGCCGACCACGACGAGGTCCGCAAGGCCCTGTCGGGTGCCAAGCTGCTCTACCTTGAAAACCCCACATCCTTCGTCTTCGAGCTTCAGGACATTGCGGCGCTGTCGGCCATGGCAAAGGAGGCCGGCGTCACCACCATCATCGACAATTCCTGGGCAACGCCGCTCTTTCAGAAACCGATCCAGCATGGCGTCGATATCGTCATTCACGCCGCCTCGAAATATCTCGGCGGTCACAGCGATACGGTCGCCGGCGTCGTCGTCGGCTCGAAAGAGGCCATCGCCAGGATCAATGCCACATCCTACCCCTATGTCGGTGCCAAACTGTCACCGTTCGAGGCCTGGCTGCTGCTGCGCGGCATGCGCACGCTGCGTGTCCGTCTCAAGGAGCATGAGCGCAGCGGGCTTTTGCTGGCCGGGCGGTTGAAGGAGCATTCTGCGATCGGACGCGTTCGTCACCCGGCGTTTCAGGAGCACCCCGGGCGGGCGACGTTGACGGGTTATGCCGGGCTGTTTGCCTTCGACCTCCATCCCGATATCGATGTCGCACGCTTTGTGAATAGCCTTCGCGACATCCGTCTCGGTGTCAGCTGGGGGGGACCAGAAACGCTGGTGGTCCCCGCCAAGGTCGCGCTGCAGATCCCCGACCGGATGACCTCCTTCATCCGGTTCGGCGTGAGCGAGCAGACGGTTCGTTTCGCCGTTGGCCTGGAAGAGCCGGAACTGCTGTGGAGCGATTTGCAGCAGGCGCTGCACGCGGCGAAACGCTAGGCTGCTGCCGGTGTGCATGATCGGGGCGGAAGGCAGGTTCGGCGATCGCCAGATGGCAATGTTCCTCTGCCGCCTTGATCATGAAGTTGACGAGCGTCCTTGAGACGCCGAGCTCGGCTGCAATATCCTTCTGCGGCACGCCGTTGAGGCGATGGCGAATGAAGGCATCGTTGGTTCGCTTCGGCAGCGCCTCGAGCGAGGCAAGCACATTGCGCAGGGTCTCGGCAGCGACGAGCTGGTCGAGCACGGTGGGGACGGGAGCCGTGATCTCCTGAATCTGGTCTATCGACCTATGGTTGTTCATCTTTTGGCGTCGCCGGCGGCTCTCATCGAGTGCGAGATTATAGACCATCCGGAAGGCGTAGCCGATCGGGCAACGAATGTCGTCGGTTTTGACCCCATAGGCTTTGATGACTCCATCTTGAAATATATCCTCGGAATATGACCTTGATTTGACAACGCTTTCAATCGTTTTAAGGAGCTTGTCCTTGTTTTCGATCATGGCATTGACTACGGCATTTCCGTTCACATCACGATGCAATGTGTGCATTGTCCTGTACCCTTTTTACAAATGGAAAATCAGGCTCTGTCGTTGCTGGCTGGTTCGGTCTTAGCCATCCTTTTTCGAGGAAAGTACACGACTTGATTGCAGTGTCTATTTTAAGGTGATAACAGGAGTCAAGTTTAAATCGACCGATCGGAGGCGAGAGAAAATGGGAAAAACAATTGAGATCCTGACCGGCAAGGCAGAGCTCTGCCGATCGATCATGGGGGCTTTACCCGACTGGTTTTCAGAACCTGAGGTCATCGAAGCGAGCGCCCACGCGATCGAAGACCTGCCGGTGTTCGGCTATGTCGAAGCGAATGTCGTGACCGCGTTGATCGCCTTGAAGCCGCACCCGCCCGACGCCGTCGAGATCGCGCTGATTGCGACCCGACCGGAACATCACGGTCGCGGCGCCGGACGCCATCTCATCGATGCGGCCGAACGTTTCGGCCATGAATTGGGTGCGCGGCTGCTGACGGTCAAGACGCTCGCCCCGCGCGGCCTCGATGAACCGCAGTTCGAGGCGACGCGGCGCTTCTATGACCGGAACGGCTTTGTGCGGGCGGAGGTCTTTGCAAAGCTCTGGCACGAGGACCATCCATGCCTGTTCATGGTCAAGTCACTCGCCGACGTCGAGGCAGGTGAGGCTATGCTTTGAGACGACGAGACTTTCTGCTTGGCGGGCATTGGCAATAACTGGGGCGCAGGGCACCGTCTCTGCGCGCGGTGGGCCTAGGAGCTAGTGGCGCCCCTCCGGCAGCGGGCAGGCTTCGCCGCAGCCGCCGACGCCCGGCAGGTTATAGCGCAGGCAGCAGACTTTCCGGCGCACGAATTCGAGCCCGCATTGCTGGCGCGCAATGCGGATCATGCCGAACATCGGGTTGCGCCCGCCGCCCGGCCATTGAGCTTCTTCCAGCAGCGCCAGGCCGCCTTCGACGAGGGCGGGCTCATGGCGATGAGCGATCTCTTTCAGAATCCAGGAGAGATAGGCCGCGACATTGTTCCAGAGAAGCTTCGGCGCAACGCCGGCATTGACGGCGATCGCCGCGATGACGGGCTCGGCATGACCGAGCATCAGCCGGTGAAGCTCGCCGGCCGGGTCACTCGTCACCTCGGGCCTGCCTGACATCACGAATGCTTCCGGCTCGCCTGTCTGTTCGTTGCAGACGAGCGAAAGCCGATCGACCTCCAACGGTAGCGCGATGCGGTTCATGAACATATGGACGCTCGGAGCAATCGTCAGCATGCTGAAATAATAGAGCGTCCACATGGAGACGATCGCACGACGGTCGCTGCCCGGGAATTTTTGCGCATATCGGCCAATGATCTCGTCGAAGATCGCCGGGTCGCAAAGATCCCTGCAGGAAACAACGATGCCCGTCTGCGGGAGAGTGCTGATCAGCTTGCCGCGGCAATAGGAGAACGCGCCGTCGCCCACCAGACCGTCGAGGTCGACGGCCCGATGAGCGACGGGGTGTTCAGCGATCAACGTCGCGGGCTGGAGCGCTCCATTCGTCTCCGCCGCCATGTATTTACCACCGATACTTCAGGGTGCCGGTCATGTTGCGGCCCTGGCCGAGATAGCAGAAGCCCTCTTCGCAAACTGTTTCGCGCTCATCGGCTATGTTGCGGATGTTGAAGGCGGCTGTCAGGCCCTCGTATTTCTTGTCGACAGCGCCGAAATCATAGGAGGCCGATGCATCGACGTAGAAAGTCGCAGGATTCTTCGAGGTATTGGCCACATCCGTCCAGGTCTCACCGATGTAGCGGACGCCGGCGCCAACCGACAGACCGTTGAAGGGGTTGCTTTCCTGGAACGTGTAGTTCGCCCAAAGGCTTGCAATATGGGTCGGGGTGATGGCCGGAGTATTTCCGACGTTGTTGCCCCCGGTCACTTCGGAGTCGTTGTAGGTATAGGCCGCAATAATATCGAGACCGTCGGCGATCGCCGCGCGGGCTTCAAGCTCGATGCCCTTTCCGGTCACCTCTCCTTGAGAATCGTAGGCAAATGTCAATGGGTCGGCGAGCCTCGGCTTATTCTGCTCGACGATGTGATAGGCGACGGCCGACAGCAGGATATCGGAGCCGGGAGGCTGGTACTTCACGCCGACTTCGTATTGCTCGCCCTTCGTCGGCGGAAGAATTGTGTTGGTAGCCGATCGGTTGGTGACCGGATCGAAGGAGGTCGCGTAGGAAACGAATGGCGCGATGCCGTTGTCGAAGAGGTAAAGGGCGCCGGCCTGTACAGAGAAGGCGTTCTTGTCGACCTCCTCCGAGCTGACCGTGGGCAAGGTCGCATCTCGCGTCTGATTCACCCAGGTCTGCCGGCCGCCGAGGTTGAAGCGCCAGTTTCCGACCTCGATTTGGTCCATGACGTAAATGCCGACCTGCCGCATGTCGGCATCGGAAGCCAAGACATTATAATCCGGCGTGGCGCCCGAGACTCCATAAGTCGGATTGGCGATATCGAAGTCGAATGCCGGATCGGCGGCTCCGGCGCCATAGCCAAAACTCGACTGGAGATTGGTGTAGTCGACCCCGAACAGCATCGTATGCGCAAGCGGGCCTGTGTCGAACTTCGCCTCGAGCTGATTGTCGACCTGGAAAACGTTCATTTCGTCCCGGATCGCATTTGTGCCACGATGCGCGACGGTCCCGGTCCAGCTGGAAACGCCGAGGTAGCGAGCCCTGAGATCGAGATGCGAATAACGCAGGTTCTGCCGGAATGTCAGGCCATTGTCGAATTCATGCTCGAACTGATAGCCGACCTGCTGCTGCTTGACCTTCTGGTAGTCATAGTCGGGATCGCTCGCCCTAATGTCGAGGATCCTCCCGTCTGAGGTCGTGATCGCGCCGACGTTAGAGTCGGTCTCGTCGGCCTGCGCCAGGCCATAAACCGTAAAGGACGTGCCCTCGTCAGGCCTCCAGGTAAAGGACGGCGCTAGCAAATAGCGGTCGTCGGCAATATCGAAATTGGTGTCGCCGCGGCGGGCGACGCCGACGATGCGATAAAGAAAATCCTCGTTGTCTTCGCTTATCGGCCCGCCGAAATCGAACATCCCCTGCACCCGATCCTCGGTGCCGTAGCTAATGCCGACTTCGCGGATCGGCTCCTCGGTCGGAAGCTTCGATATCTTGTTGACGAGGCCGCCCGGCGAACCAGAACCGTAAAGAACGGAAACCGGCCCCTTTATCACTTCGACCCGCTGCAACTGATAGGGTTCGGTACGGAACGTGCCGTAATTGATATAGGGCTGGCGCAATCCGTCACGATAGTCGCCGACCGTCGTGGCGTTGTAGCCCCGAATGTAGATCTGATCGAAGCGCGGATCGAAGCCGCTCGTTCCTGTCGTCACGCCGGCCGAATAGCGCACGGCCTCGATGACCGTCTGCGCGCCGCGTTGCTCGATTTCCTTCTCCGTCGTCACCGAGATCGAACGCGGCGTCTCAACGAGCGGCGTGCTGATCTTGGTTGCGCCGGCGCTGTTTTTGGCTGTCACCGACGTCCGGTCGGTCTTGCTATCAGAGGCTGCACCTTGAATGACGATCGGTTCCAGCGCAGTCGCGTTGGCATCTGCGGAAGCGGTCTGGGCGAAGGCCGGCGGCACCGCAACGCCAATCAGGAGGATCGCTGTCGTGGCAAATAGCGTCTCTCTGTAAATTGTTAGTAGATTATTAGAAACGTTCAAAAAAACATAAGCCATTGCTTGGTCCCTACGTCACGGATGCGGGCGGAACCTATGGAGCGAAATTGGCCTTGTCAACATAAGATGATTATTTTAGTCACCTTTTAATCCATAGATTCCCGCGCCCACATTCTCGAAGAGGTTGCACGTAGCATCGAGGCCTCGTAGCATTCTGTGCTAGGTGAAATGCCCAACGCAGGCGGTTCTGTCGTGCGAGGAAGGGGCCTAACAGGGGACCGAGACGACTGTCAACCTACCGCTCTTGATGGGTCGAGCTGGCGATTGCGGCTCCGCAATCATCTGACGCTTTGTCGCTGCTATGTTGGTGCGTACCACGGGTTGATAACGTTAAGTCCTGCGGCTTCGAAGGGACTAGTGTCGCGGGTGGCGACAATAAATCCGTTCGCAGCGGCAGTTGCGGCGATATAGGCATCTGCTTTACCGATTGCCCGACCTGCTAGGCGTGCTCGCGCCATCAATTCCGAATAGCTCTGTGACGCAGCCATGTCGAAGGATAGAACGCGCCCTAAAAATAGAGGCAGAACTTCCTGTTCTAGTCGATCGTAGAGGACGGTCTTTCGTCTTCCGCTAGGCATCGCGGCAATGCCGAACCGCAACTCAGCTACTGTAATCGCCGAAACGAACAGGGTTTCCACTGCTTGAGCATCGATCCACGCCAGCACCTGATAATCGGGTGTGGGCTTCCATGGCTCCGAGATGACGTTGGTATCGATCAGGATCATTCGAAACTCATAGGTTCCGCAGCTGCTTTGTCTCGGACTAGCTGCAGATTATCCACGTCGTTGTTGGAAAGTCCTGCCTCGCGGCCGATCGATGCTAGCAACGAGCCCAACATGACGCGCTCAGCTGGCCGTACCGCTGTTTCAAGGATGTCACGGATTTCTGCTTCTGTACTGCGGCCGTGATGAGCTGCCCTCACTCTTAAGGCACGGTGTGTCTCGTCAGACAAATTGCGTATTGTAACTGCAGCCATCGATTGCACTCCCTTAAGGCTGATGGTTATGCTATCAATATATGGAGTGCGATATCACCTGGCAACTCCTCGCGTGGTTTGGAATGGCGCTTTTGGAACTGCGACAAATTGCAGCCGTCATCCACCGTCCATTTGCCGCTGAAGTGGCTCGCCGGATAGGTCGTCCGCCGGATTTGCGCAAAACCCTATCGCGCTCAGTTGAGCAACTGCCACTCCCATTACAGCCGCCGGTCAAGAGGCCCGTATTGTCCTGTCATAGATGCCGATGTCAGCGATGGGAAGGAGCAGCCATCGAGATGCACCACAACGCAGTGCAGACGGTCAAGATCCTGCTCAACGAGGGCTGGCTGGAAATCAGGTCACGGCGTGAGCGGCCGTCATTCGGAAACCAGACGTCAAGTCGAACGCTTACTATCCCGCTCTGACGGAGGGCAAATCACGTGTCGGTCTACCGACTGAAAGGTGATCGCCGTGAAAAGAATTGAATCGTGAGTTCGGCCTGGCACGAACGAGACTTTGACCCAATATGATACGGTAACGACATACTGTTGTCCCGTGGTACAAAATCATTAGGGCAAGCATATGGTCTTTTGGGGCGGAATTCGCGGCTCGTCTTGCCTCCAGTCGTCTGCTCCCTAGATCCGACACATGGATACCGAGCGAACCACAGCTCCTATCAAACCGGTAAGGGCGTCTTCGCGGAAACCTCTTCAGAGGTTGAGCCCGGCCATTGTAGAGCAAGTCGAGCGCCTGCTCGGTGGACGCACGCGTGATATCCGCCTCAATGGGGAACTGGCCCAGCTTTTTGGCGAACGCTCCTGGCCGCGGACTGCCAAGATCATCCGCGCGTGGATGGTTTGGGTTATCGTGCTCGACGTCCTGACGTTGGGTCTCAACGCGATCTTGCTTCCGACCGAAACCGTCATGTCGATGCTTTGGCCAGCGTCTATCCTTCCCCCAGCGGCTCTTGTCGCCGCGATAGCCTTCCTGCGGCCGCATGCTTTGTGGGTGCAGGGAGTTTTCCTCCTCTCGGCCGTTTTTCTCATCCTCCTGTCGGTAGCCTTGGTTGGGGTTAACAGCGGTGGTGAGTTTTACGAGCGGCATTTGACCATCATGCTTTTTGTGGCCGTCACTGCTATTATCATATTTCCGATTCCACTCAGTTGGGCGATGGCGATCGGCGCTGCTGCCCTCGGTCTCTACCTTGTGTTTCAGCTGCGCAATCCAGACATTGAAGCGGGAAGTGCTCTGGCCGGGACGCTGTTTTTCGCAAGCGGTGTGGCTGCAACCGTCGTTGCCCGCCGCACCGCCACCATCTTCGCTCAGAAGACTTTCTTGCTCGAGTTACGAGATCGAAGTCGCCTCGCGGAGCTTACAGACGCCAACTCGCAGCTGGAATTGCTGGCGCGGACCGACCCGTTGACGGGTGTCGCCAACCGGCGTTCGATGATGGAAACGCTAAATCATTTCTGGAACGAAGACCTCAAAAGAACGAACGGCGCGGCGATGCTGATGTGCGATGTCGACGACTTCAAGCATCTCAACGATAATCTCGGACATGCCGAAGGCGACCGCTGCCTGGTGAAAGTTGCCGGCATCATTCAGAGCAGCATGAGAGACGAGCGGGACCAGGTCGCCCGGTACGGAGGCGAAGAATTTCTCGTCTTTCTCCCAGGCTCCGATCAACAGGAGGCCGGGGTGATCGCTGAGAGAATTCGCAGCCGAGTAGAAGCTGCGTCTCTTCCAAATCCTACTTCCCGCGTCGGTCCCTGGGTCACTGTCAGCATCGGACTAGCGATATCGATGCAAAACGGTGAACCCGTGTCAGCAGAGCACATGCAGCGACAAGCGGATGCGGCCCTCTACCTTGCCAAAAAGACCGGCCGCAACCGCGTGGTGGTCCACTCTCCAGAGGTCGATCAAAGCCTCCAATGAAGTAATTCCGGCAAAAGTGCGCCGTTCTTGTGGTCCTTCCGGTGCCCAAAAACTCCCGCCTCAAACGGCTGCCAGCCGGGTTCGGCGGCAGCTCTCCAAACCTGACCATTTGACAGATATCCTACAAGTCGATATGTAACTTCAATCTTATCGGCGATGCGGGAAAGTGACCGGCATGACATTGAAATCGATGAAGCCGCTAACGCGCGCGCCGCTGTTGCATGTCTCCGTGCAGGAAAGTCTGCGCGCCTATATCGACGACAATGGCCTTGCGCCCGGCACCCTGCTTCCGGCGGAAGGAGAGCTCGCCACCCAGCTCGGCGTCAGCCGCAATTCGCTGAGGGAAGGCATAAAGGCGTTGGAATCGCTCGGCGTGCTGGAGACGCGGCGCGGCGTCGGCATCTTCGTGAAGGCCTTTTCCTTCGAGCCGCTTCTCGACAACCTCGCTTATGGCCTCGGCGGCGCCCTGCGGCAGATCGAGGAGGTCCTCGAAATCCGGCGTACGCTGGAAGTGGGATTGATCGGCAAGACGATCGACGTGATCGGCGAGGAGGACATCGCCGAGCTGCGCGCCACCGTCAATCGGATGCGCGCCCATGCTGAGCGGGGCGAAACCTTTGCGCAAGACGACCAGTTGTTCCACCGACTGCTGTTTCGCTGCCAGGACAATGAAACGCTGGTGCGGCTGATCGATGTCTTCTGGCTCGCCTTCTATAAGGCGTCGGATTTCGTCAACCTTGAAAATGCCGATCCGATGGCGACGTGGCGCGACCATGCCGCGATCGTCGATGCGATCGAGGCAAAAGATCTGGAGGAGGCGCGCAGACGCCTGGATCGTCACTACGAAGGCATTGCCCGGGTGATTGCCAACAACAAGACAAGTTCAAACGTGGGAGGAACACATGAAAAGACTGTCTAGATTATCCGTCATTGCGCTTGGCGCCCTGCTGTCGACGGCTGCCGTTCCGGCTCTTGTCGTTTCGGGCGTTGCAGCTGAGGCTCAGGCAGCCACGCTGTCGGGCGGTTTCGATGTCGGCCCCGGAGGCTTCCAGGGCAACTTCAATCCGCTCGCCGCGACCGCCGGCTTCACCTGGCTCAGCGTCTACTACGAACCGCTGATCACCTATGACGAGAAGCTGCAGAAGGTCGTCGGCGCGCTGGCAAGCTCCTACGAGGTCAGCTCCGACCAGATGACCTACACGTTCAAGCTGGCGGACGCCAAATGGCATGACGGCAAACCGTTCACCGCCAAGGACGCGAAGTTCACCATGGGCCTTGCGATGGAAGCGAAAACCGGCTCGGTGCTCGCTGCCCGGCTGAAGGGCATATCGTCGGTCGAGACACCGGACGATCACACTGTTGTCATCAAGCTCAGCGCCCCCAGCAGCAGTTTTCCCGACACGATGACCAAGGTGATGATGCTGCCCGAGCATGCCCTCTCCTCGATTCCGGCCGACCAACTGGCGAAGAACGCGTGGTGGTCCACGGCCCCGATCGGCACCGGTCCGTTCAAATTCACCAAATACGTCTCGGATCAATATGTCGAACTTGCCGCAAATACCGATTACCGCGGTGGCAAACCCGCACTGGAACGCGTCATCAATCGCTATTTCGCCAACCCGGCCGCAGCGATCGCGGCGCTGAGATCCGGCGAAATCCAGTTCACCTATGTCGATTCCAACGACGTGCCGACCTTCAAGGACAACAAGGACTTTAAGGTCATCGAAGGCAACTCTTTCGTCGTCAACTATCTCGGCTTCAACCACGATTCCCCGCTCTGGAAGGACGTGCGCGTCCGCCAGGCGGTGATGTACGCGATCAATCGCGATGCCATCATCCAGAGCCTCTATGGCGGCGCGGCCAAGCCTGCCAATTGCGCCTATGTCGCCGAACAGCTGATACCTCAGGGCATCGACACCTATACCTACGATCCCGAGAAGGCCAAGCAATTGCTGACGGAAGCCGGTTGGGACCAGATCAACGGCAGCAAACCGATCACGCTTCTGACCTATTACACTACGCCGCTGGCGACCAACGTGCTTGCCGCAGTCCAGGCAATGCTTGCCCAGGTCGGCATCAACATCGTCCCGCGCGCCGTCGATGCGCCGACCTATAACAGCATCGTGCTCAATGCGACGCCGGATATTGCCCAGTTCCAGTTGGTTTATGCCGGGCTGCAGAACGGGCCGGATGCCGGAAGCATCAATGTCGGCCTCAACGAGAAGCAGATCCCTCCGGCCGGACCGAATGTCGCCAGGGTTCGCATGCCTGACCTCACCAAGGCGCTCGATAGTGCCTTGGCCGAGCCTGATAGCACCAAGCGGGATGCCGCCTACCAGGACGTCTGCAAGGCGATGAACACGAACCTGCCCTGGGCGACGCTCTGGGTGGCAAACCGCTACGGCATCGTCTCGACCAAGGTGAAGGATTTCGTCTGGACGCCGGCGCCGGGCGGCGGCCCCTACCAAGCCAATCCGCAGAAATGGTCGATTGCCGAATAGGCGTTTGCCGGGAAAGCCTCGAGGGTGGCCTCGGCCACCCTCACAAGACGGCCCGATAAGACGGATTGCCGATGCTCCAATACAGTCTCAGACGTCTGATCATAGGAATAGGCATGCTCGTTGCCCTGAGCATGCTGATCTTCCTGCTGCTGCGCCTGACACCCGGCGATCCGATCGATGCCTATATCGATCCGAATCTGCCGATGTCGCCGTCAGATCTTGCCGATCTGCGCCGAAGCCTCGGGCTCGATCAGCCCTTGCCCGTGCAGTATCTGGGCTGGTTGCAGCAGGCGCTGACCGGCAATCTCGGCTATTCGATCAAGCGTCTCGATCAGCCGGTTCTGGGTTTAGTGCTGTCACGGATCGGCCCGACAGTGCTCTTGATGGGCACCGCACTTGCCTTCGCCATCGTCGCCGGCATTACCTTCGGGGTGATCGGCGCCGTCCGCCGCAATTCGCTTGCCGATCTCTCCTTGTCGGTGGTTGCGCTTGCCGGCATTTCGAGCCCTGCCTTCCTCAGCGCGCTGATCGGGCTTTATATTTTCTCCGTCCGCCTGCACTGGATGCCATCCGGCGGCATGCTGACGCCGGGCGAGGAATTCTCGCTCGGTGATCTCCTCCACCATCTGATCCTGCCGGCGGCACTTCTGTCTGTCGCGCAAGCCGCATTGATCATGCGTTACATGCGCGCGTCGCTGCTCGAAGTCCTGAACCAGGATTACGTGCGCACGGCCCGCGCAAAGGGCGTTCGCGAGTTCTGGGTCATCACCAAGCATGCCTTGCGCAATGCGCTTCTTCCGATCGTGACGCTGATCGGCTCCACCATCGGGCTTGCAATCGGCGGCGCCATCTTCATCGAGAGCGTCTTCAACTGGCCGGGTATGGGTCTCTTGCTTGTCGATGCCGTGCAGACTCGCGACTACCCCGTCATCATGGGCGCGACGCTCGTCATCGGTGCTTGCGTTATCGTCGTCAATCTTCTGACCGACATCACCTATGCGGTCGTCGACCCGCGCATCAAGGTGGGCTGATCATGCTGGCACGCTCTTCCGAACGCCGGAGCCCCGGACCATTGGCTCGCGCCTTCAGTCGGTTTCTGCTCAACCGCGCAGCCGTTGCCGGCGTCTGTATTGCCATTCCAATGCTGCTGCTGATCCTCTCCTATCCGCTATGGTGGGCTTTCCGGCCGAACGACATCGATCTTCTGGCGATGAATAGCGGCCCGACGGCAACGCACTGGTTCGGAGCCGATGGCGTCGGCCGCGACGTCTTCGCCCGCGTGCTCGAAGGCGGCCGCATTTCGCTTCTGGTCGCCGTCGCATCGACCGCGCTTTCGGCAGTCATCGGGTTTCTCTTCGGGGCAATCTCGGCGCTTGCAGGACGATGGACGGACGCCGTCTCGATGCGCTTCGTCGATTTGGTAATGACCCTGCCGCCCGTCATCTTCCTGCTTGTGCTCGCCTCGATTGCCGGTACCGGCATTTGGCCGACGGTGCTCGTCATCTCGCTGCTTTCCTGGCCGCTGCTGGCGCGCATGATCCGTTCGCGGCTGCTGGAATTGCGTGAACGCGACTTCGTCATGGCCGCCCGCGGCATGGGCGCCGGCATCGGACATCTGCTCTTTCGCCACGGCCTGCCGAACTCGATCGATATCCTCGTGGTCTATGCAACGCTGCAGATCGCCAATGCCATTCTGCTCGAGGCGGGCCTGTCCTTTCTCGGTCTCGGCATCGCCCCGCCGGCGGCAAGCTGGGGCAACATGCTGAACGCGGCCCGCTCGACCGCCGTGCTCGAACAATATCCGTGGCAATGGCTCTTCCCCGGCGCCGCGCTCATCCTTGCCGTCCTGGCAATCAACTTCATTGGCGATGGCCTCAGAGATGCCTTCGACCCGCGTGCCGAACTGAACTGACAATCGAAAGAATCGAAAATGACCAAATTCAAGGGTGTCATCCCCCCTGTCGTAACACCGCTCAATCCCGATCTCACCGTCGACTATCCATCCTATACACGCGTGCTCGAGCATCTGATCGATGCCGGTTGCCATGGCGTATTCGTGCTCGGCTCGACGAGCGAGGTGATCTTCCATGACGAAAAGACCCGGCGGGAAATCATCGAACATTCGGCCAAGGTGGTGAATGGCCGGGTGCCGCTGATCGTCGGCGTCATTGACCCGACCACGGATCGCGTCATCGCCCATGCGAAGGTCGCAAAGGCCGCCGGCGCCGATGCGGTTGTGGTGACGGCCCCATTTTATACGGTCACCAGCCAGTCCGAGATCCTCGACCACTTCCGTTATATCCGCGACGCGGTGGACATTCCGCTGGTCGCCTACGACATTCCCGTCTGCGTTCACGTCAAGCTGCAGCGCCACACCGTGGTCACGCTCGCCAGGGAAGGCGCGATTATCGGCCTCAAGGATTCCAGCGGCGACGACGGCAACTTCCGCTACGCGCTCCTCGATCTTGCCGAACACAAGGACGTCTTCCTGATGACCGGCTCCGAGATCGTCGTCGATACTGCCCTGCTGATGGGCGCCCATGGCGTCGTTCCCGGTATCGCCAATGTCGATCCGCACGGCTATGTCCGCCTTTGGGATGCTGCCCAGCGCGGTGATTGGGTCGCCGCGAGGAAGGAACAGGAGCGTCTCTGCCGCCTGTTCGAAATCGTCTGGGTCGCGCAGGGCCGCGTCAGCGGCGGCGCAGCCGGCATCGGCGCCTTCAAGGCGGCGATGCGCAGCCTCGGCATCATTGATTCCGCCGTCATGCCGCGGCCGCGTGCCTCCCTCAACGATGCCGAAACGGCGCGGATCGACGAGATCCTGCGTGCAACCGGTCTGCTGAACTGAGCCGGCTGATGGAACAGACCGCCGAACCCGTACTCGACATCAGGGGATTGCGAACGGTCTTCCGCATCCGCGGCGGCGAGATCACGGCGGTCAACAATATCGACCTGACCGTTGCCGCCGGTGAGACGCTTGCACTGGTCGGCGAATCCGGCTCCGGCAAGTCGGTCACCAGCCTATCCGTCATGCGGCTGCTCACCCGCAACATCGGCGTGATCGCTGCAGGCAGCATCCGCCTTGCGACCAGCGACGGCGTGGTCAGAGATCTGGTCTCCCTAGATGACGAGAGCATGCGCAGGATCAGGGGCGACGACATCGGCATGATATTCCAGGAGCCGATGTCGAGCCTCAATCCCGTCTTCACCATCGGCGACCAGATCGCCGAGCCGATCCGCATCCATCGCGGAGCGGACCGCAAGGCGGCGATGAACGCAGCCGTCGCGTTGCTTGAAAGCGTCGGCATACCGGATGCCCAGCGCCGCGCCCGCCAATATCCGCACGAACTGTCGGGCGGCATGCGGCAGCGTGCCACGATCGCCATGGCGCTCGCCTGCGATCCGGCGCTGCTGATCGCCGACGAGCCGACAACGGCGCTCGACGTGACGATCCAGGCGCAGATTCTCGACCTGCTCCTCAAACTGCAGCGCGAGCGCGGCATGGCCATGCTCTTTGTCACCCACAATCTCGGCGTGGTCGCCGAAATCGCCCATCGCGTCGCGGTAATGTATGCCGGCCGGATCGTCGAAGAAGGGCCGGTCGGCGAGGTTTTCCGCAATCCCAAGCACCCCTACACGATGGGCCTTCTCGCCTCCATGCCGCGCCTTGGCGATGCCGCGCGGATGAAGCTGGCCGGCGAAAAGCTTGCGGCCATTCCCGGCATGGTTCCGAGCCTGATGAACATGCCGAGCGGCTGTGCCTTTTCCCCGCGCTGCAAGTTCGCGATCGATGCCTGTCGCGCTGCCGTTCCCGCACTCGAACAGGTCAATCCGCAGCATCGCAGCCGCTGCATCAGATGGCAGGAGATCTAGATGAGTGCACCGCTGCTCTCCGTCCGTGACCTTTCGAAACATTATACTTCCCGCGGCACGCGGCTGAACATTCTTGAGGGTATCTCCTTCGACATCGGCAAGGGTGAAGTCGTCGGGCTTGTCGGCGAATCCGGCAGCGGAAAGACCACGATCGGGCGCTCTGTCCTTCGCCTGGTCGAGCCGTCGTCAGGCAGCGTCCGTTTCGACGGCACAGAACTCACGGCACTTTCCGCCTCCGCGCTCAGAAGGCAACGGCCGCGCATGCAGTATATTTTCCAGGACCCCTTCGCTAGCCTGTCGCCGCGTATGACGATCGGCGAGATCCTGACGGAAGGCCTGAAGATCCAGGGGATCGGCACCGCCCGTGACAGGCTCGAACGGGCGCAGTCGGCCTTGACCCAGGTCGACCTGCCCGCCGATGCGATCAATCGATATGCCCATGAATTTTCCGGTGGCCAGCGCCAGCGCATCGGCATTGCCCGTGCGTTGACATTATCGCCAGAATTCATCGTCGCCGACGAGCCGGTCTCGGCGCTCGACGTGTCGATCCAGGCGCAAGTGATCAACCTGCTGCGCGATCTGCAGCAGCAGCTTGGCCTGACCATGCTGTTCATCTCGCATGACCTTGCAGTTGTCGAATATATCTGCGACCGGGTGATCGTGCTTTATCTCGGCCGCATCATGGAAATCGCGCCGAGTGTTGATCTCTATGCGAGACCGCAGCATCCCTATACACGCGCGCTTCTCTCGGCGATTCCGTCGCCTGATCCGGATGCCCGCCGTAACAGGCAGATCCTGAAAGGCGATATTCCAAGCCCGGCCAATCCGCCGAGCGGATGTGTTTTTCGCACGCGTTGTCCGAGCGCGCTTGAAGCCTGCGCGGGCGCCGTTCCGCAACTGCGGGAAATCGCTCCCGGCCACTTCAAGGCCTGCATCCGCGACGACCTCAACTGATCCGTCATCCATCGGAGAAACAAGAGATGAATGCGAAGACGCCGCGTCCCGCCATCGGCGGAAATTGGGCGAGCCTGCTTCTGCCGATCGCAGCCGATGACAGCATCGAATTCGACAAGCTTGGTGAAGAGATCGACATCCTCATCGATGCCGGCGTCGATGGTATCTATTCGAACGGCACTGCCGGCGAATTCCACAATCAGACGGAGGCGGAGTTTGACAGCATCCAGGCAATGCTGGCCGAACGCTGCAAGGCATCTTCAACGCCATTCGTCATCGGTGCCTGCCAGCCCGACCCGCTGATCATGCTCAATCGCGTCCGCCGCGCCGCCGTGCTCGATCCCCGCGCCATTCAGGTCATATTGCCCGACTGGTGGCCGCTCAACGATGCCGAAGCGGTCGACTTCCTCAAACGAGCGGCCGAGGCTGCCGACGGCATTCCGCTCATCCTCTACAATCCGCCGCATGCAAAACGGGTGCTGGCGCCAAAGGACCTCGGCATGGTCTGCGCGGCGGTGTCTGAGGTGATCGGCATCAAGCTCGCCGATGGCGACGCTTCCTGGTATGTCGAGGCGCGCCTGTATCTGTCCGGGCTGTCGCTCTTCGTCCCCGGCCATCATCTCGCAACCGGCACCAAGGAAGGTGTGGCAGCAGGCTCTTTTTCCAACGTGGCCTGCCTTAGTCCCCGCGGTGCTCAGACCTGGACGGTCTCGATGCGAAACGATATAGACGCCGCACTCGATTTGGAGCGACGCATCTGCACGTTTATGGACGCGCATATCGTCCCCTTTCGCCAGGAATTTGGCTATTCGAACGCCGCTCTCGACAAACTTTTGAGTGCGATCGGCAATTGGGGACCCGTAAGCACCCGCTTGCGGTTTCCCTATCGCTCGATAGACATGGCAGAAGCGGTCAGATTGCGACGCATCGCACGCGCCGAACTCCCCGATCTTTTCCCCTGAGTTTGCCTAAAGAAGGGGCCTTTCCGCATGGCGCGCAACGAAAACTTCTACCATCCCAGCCGGGCGGATATCTTGCTGGAGGCCTCCTTCAGCAGAACGATGAAGCGGTCGACGTCGCTTTTTTGTGTGCGGAAGGCCGGGGCGCCGACATTCACCGCGGCGATCACGGACCCGTCGAATGCCAGAACCGGCACTGAGACGGAGACGAGTTGCTCGCTGACTTCACCATAACTCACACAAAATCCCTGGCGGCGGATTTTATCCAATTCAGCAACCAGCTTGCCACGATCCGTGATCGTGCGCTTGGTCAGCCGCGGCAAAGTCTCCGGGATCATTTGTAACTGCACCTGGGGGTGGAGATAGGCGAGAAGCACCTTGTACGAGCCGGCCGTGAGCGGCCGTCTTCGACCGATCATCGCCTGCACCCGCAAGTCGCGCATCGGTTCGAACTTTGCAATGCACAGGGATTCCCCATTGTCGATGATCCTGAGCTGGGTCGTTTCGTTCGCCTTTTGGCCGACTTCTTCAAGGATAGGATTGGCTATTCGCACCAGATCAACCTGTGTCGAGGCAGCGGTCCCGAGAATGATCGCAGTCGTCCCCAGCCGATAAGTGCCCGTATCGCTCTTCCGCACCAGGCCGCGCCGTTCCAGTGTGCGTAACATGCGCAAAATTCTCGGCTTGGTTTCCCCGAGGTTCTGCGCCACCTCAGTCAGTCTGATATCCGGGTTTTTGGCGACATTCAGCAATACGTCAATGCAGACATCAACAGATTGCACGGTATCGCTTTTTGATGGTTGTCTTTTGTCCATAAGACCAGAAGTTTCTCCGCGACTAAGGTCGAAGGATTGGCATACTTTCAAGTTACGCCTATCGTAACGCGCTTGTTTTCCGTTTGACAGCCCCCTTGAGGCCCCCTTACCAATTTGTGTCAAGAGCGGACGGGAACCTGCTCGCACCGACCAAGCAAGGTCGGCCCAAAAACGCTAAACCGGGATGGATGAAATGGCCGCAAAAACATTGACGCGGGCAGCGATCGGGCTGCTCGGAACGATTGCTATTCCTGCAATGGTCGTCGCACAGGAAGCCCCGCTGACGATCGGGATGTCGACGACGCCGACGACGCTGGATCCCCATGAAGACAGTTCGGCGCCAAACAATGCGACCTCGCGCCATATCTGGGACAGCCTCATAAACCTCACGGGAACCTCGGCAAATGCTCCGGAGCTCGCCACCGAATGGAAGGTCGTCGACCCAACCCACTGGGAATTCAAGCTGCGGAAGGGCGTGAAATTCCATGACGGCAGCGAGTTCAACGCCGATGACGTCATCGCTTCGCTTCTGCGTGCCCGCGACAAGCCCAGCCAGAGCTTTGCTTCCTACACCCGCAATATTGTCAATGTCACGGCCACGGATCCCTATACCATCGTCGTCGAGACGAAGGTTCCGGATCCGATCCTGCTGAATTCCGTCAGCCGAATTCGCATTATCAGCGCCGATTGCAAGGAGGCGCCGGTCCAGGATTTCGACAACGGCAAATGTGCAATCGGAACCGGGGCCTATTCCTTCGTCTCCTATTCGCCAGGCAGCAACCTGACCTTGAAGCGCAATGACGGCTATTTCGCTGGCCCCTCGCACTGGTCGAACGTCACGCTGCGCTTCCTGCCCGATGACGGCGCCCGTCTGGCATCGCTTCTTTCCAACGAGATCGACATTGTCGAAACTCTTCCTGCCGATGGAATGGCACGCGTCGAAGCGAGCGATAATCTGCAAGTCATCAACGGCCTATCTTCCCGCTTCGTCTATCTTGGGCTCGATGTCAGCCGCGATGTTTCACCTTTCGTGAAGGCTGCGGATGGTTCCGATCTCGACAAGAACCCGCTCAAGGATGAACGGGTGCGTCGCGCAATGCTGATGTCGATCAACCGGCCGGCAATCGTCGACCGCGTCATGCAGAAGAATGGCACGGTGGCCGACCAATTCGTCGTCCAAGGCTATGCGGGCTATTCCGAAAAAGTCGAGAAGGTGGGCTATGATCCTGCTGCAGCCAAGGCGCTTCTGGCTGAGGCCGGTTATCCGGATGGCTTCAGCCTGACCCTGCATGGCCCCTCTGGCCGTTACGTCAAGGATGCCGAAGTTCTGCAGGCGGTCGGCCAGATGTTCACGCGCATCGGCATCAAATCGAAAGTCGAGGTCCTGCCCTGGTCGATGTATTCGGAAGCCTATTCAAAGGGCACCTACAGCACCTATTTCGGCTCCTGGGGTGTGAACACCGGCGAAACCACCAATCCGACTGTTGCACTCGTCGCCACGCGCGACGAGAAAAAGGGGACCGGCAGATATAACGGCGGCGGCGTGTCCGATCCGAAGATCGACGAGGTGCTGGCCAAGGCGAGTTCGACACTCGATGAAGCTGCACGCGCGCCCCTTCTCAAGGAGCTGTCGACAGAGACCTTCAACAACCTCTGGCTCCTCCCAATGCATTACGAAAACGTCGTGCTGGGCGCAAAGAAGACCGTGTCCTACACCCCGCGCGGCGACAAATATACGCTCGCTTACGACGTGAAGCCGGCGGACTGATGCATCTCGTCCAAAAGCGTGCAGCGGTTTTGGGACAAATAAAGATTTGAAGTGCGTCGCATCGATCCAATCGATGCGGCGCGGTTTAAAACAGCAGCATGGGGCCGCCCCGAGGCCACCCTTTCTTCATCTCCCAGGAGACATTCATGCAGGAACTTGGAACGGGCGAAGCCGTCGCCCGGGCGAAGGCCATCTATGACTATGGCCAGACGGCCATCTTCGCCTCTCAGGCCGATCCCCGCCTCCATATGGTGCTTTATGTGCCGCCGACGGCGGCAGACGGCCGCAAGCTCGACCTCCTAGTCGCGGTCCACGGCACCGGGCGCACGTCGGCCATCGACTTCCGCGACGGTTTTGCCGAATTCGGACTCTACAACGACTGCGCCATCCTTTGCCCGATCTTCCCGGTTGGCGTTCTCGGCGATGGTGCGCGTTCCGGCTACAAGTTTCTTGAGGAAGGCGACATCCGCTACGATCAGGTCGTCCTTGCCATGGTCGCGGAGATGGCCGACAAATACCGCCAGGACTGGTCCAAATTCGCCATGTTCGGCTTCTCCGGCGGCGGGCATTTCGTGCACCGTTTCACCATCCTGCATCCGGAAAAGCTCTGGGCGGCATCGATCGGCGCACCTGGTTCCGTCACCCTTCTGGATCCGACGCGTGACTGGTGGGTCGGCATTCGGGATCTGGAGGCACGCTTCGGCAAGGCCTTCCGGCCCGAGGATCTCGCCAAGGTGCCGGTGCATATGATCGTCGGCGACGCCGATCTGGAGACCTGGGAAATCACCCATAAGCCGGGCGGCAAATATTATATGGATGGCGCAAACGACGCCGGCAAAACCCGGCCAGAGCGCCTTGCCGCCTTGGCGAGCTCATTCCGCAAAGCGGGTGTCGATGTGACATTCGATCGTGTTCCGGGCGTCTCTCACGACCGGATGAAGGTTCTCGGTCACGTCAAGACCTTCCTGGCAAAGGTACTGGAGGGCCGTCGCGCGAAATGAGAAATGCAACGATCGTGGCGCCTCAGCCGGAGGCAGTCGAAGCCGGCGCGGAAGTTCTCGAACGCGGCGGCAATGCCATCGACGCAGCACTTGCCTGTGCTTTCGTCCAAGGTGTGGTCGACCCGCAGATGGCCGGCATCGGCGGCTTCGGCTCCATGCATGTCTATATGCCGAAAAAGGGCGTGCACGAGATCCTCGAATTTTATGCGCGCGCGCCGTTGAAGGCTGCGCCGGACATGTGGCTCGACAAGATCAAGTACCAGAGCCGCGACGGCTTCGGCTACGTGCTTGAAGGCAATATTTCCGATATCGGCTACCTTGCCGTCTGCACTCCCGGCTCGCTAAAGGGCTATGAGACCGCGCTACGCAATTACGGCACCTTCGATTGGGCCGATCTCGTCAAGCCGGCCATCCGCCTGGCCCGTAACGGTTTCATGATCCGAAACCACATGCACTGGTATTGGGCCAAGGACCAGTCGAATGACGGTTTTGCCAACACGCTCGACAAGCTGCGCTTTTCTGCAACGGGCCGGAAAGTCTATTTCCACGACGACGGCACGCTCAAGAATGTCGGCGACCTGCTCGTCAACAAGGACATGGCACAGACCCTCGAACGCATCGCGCGAAGCGGCGGCTCGGACATCTTCTATCACGGCGAACTGGCCGAGCAGATCGCCGACGATTTCAAGGCAAATGGCGGCTTGATCGATCGGCAGGATCTGGCGCGTTACGAATTGTCGAAGGTAGAGCCCGTTTGGGGCGACTACCGCGACAACCGCATCGCCACCTCGCCTCCACCAGGCTCGGGCTTCCCGATGCTTGAACTCCTGCATATCATGGAGCAGTTCGATGTCGGCTCGCTGCAGCATGGCAGCGCCGAGCATGTCCGCATCCTGTTCGAGGCGATGAAGCGGATGACGATCGACAAGGACGCACATATGGGCGATCCCGCATATGTCGACGTGCCCTATGAAAAGCTGGTTTCGAAAGAGCATGCAAAGGCGCATGCCGGCGCGATCAAGGCGGGTGAGATCGCCAGCGTATCGCGCCTTGATGGGTCGCAACGCGACACCACCCATATCTCGGTGATCGACAAGGATGGCAATGCCGTCGCGATGACCCACACCCTCGGCAGTCCCTCGGGCGCGATCACCGATGGCCTCGGCTTCATGTACAATGGCACGATGAGCCGCTTTAATCCGCTTCCGGGCAAGCCCGGCTCCATCGCGCCCGGCAAGCGGCGTCCCAGCTCGGCGGCACCGACGATCGTCTTTAAGGGCGACGAGCCCAGCATCGTCATCGGAGCGCCAGGCGGCAGCTATATCGCGCCGGCCGTTGCGCAATGCCTGATGAACATGATCGATTTCGACATGTCCGTGATCGAGGCCGTCTCGGCGCCAAGGATCGTAGGAGTGTCAAACACGATCGACATCTGCAATCGCATTCGCCACTCTGTCGAAGATGAGTTGCGGGCGCAGGGCTACCAGGTGGCGCGGTCGCCGCAGACATATGCGTTCGCCGCAGTCCACGCGATCAAGATTGACGGCGGCATCTCGAAAGGCGCGGCCGATCCGCAGCGCGACGGGATGGCGATCTCCGTCGCCTAGATTCAAAAATGTTACAGCGTCCTTTGCGGCTCTCGAAAAGACGCGCGGTGCTGTGGGAGAGGTTCAATGGTCACATCCATTATCAGGCGGTTGATACAGGCGCTGCTCGTCGTTGTCGCGATGACGATCATTGTCTTCATCGGCGTCAATGTGATTGGCAACCCGGTCGACATCTTGATCAACCCGGACGCCAACCAGGCGGAGCGGGCACTCGTTATCGCGCATTACGGCCTGGATCAGCCGCTGTGGAAACAATATCTGCTGTTTCTCCAAGGACTTCTGCACGGGAATTTCGGCAACAGCTTCGTCTATGGGCGGCCGGCGCTGGGTCTGATCCTTGAACGTCTCCCAGCGACACTCGAACTGGCGATCACGGCTCTCGGCATCGCGCTGCTGTTCGGCTTACCGCTTGGGCTGTATGCAGGGCTCTACCCCAATCGAATTTCCTCCCGGCTCATCATGAGCGGTTCGATTCTGGGCTTCTCACTTCCGACCTTCTGGGTCGGTCTCATGCTGATCATGGTATTTTCCGTCGAGCTCGGCTGGTTGCCGACGAATGGCCGCGGCCCGACGCAAGAACTGCTTGGCGTACAATGGTCGTTTCTGACCGCAGACGGCATCAGGCACCTCTTATTGCCCGCCTTCAACTTGGCTCTGTTTAAAACGTCGCTCATTCTTCGGCTGACCCGCGCCGGTGTGCAGGAGGTCCTTCCCCAGGACTATGTGAAGTTTGCCCGCGCCAAGGGATTGCGAGAGCGGCGGATCATTTCCGTGCACGTTCTCAAGAACCTGATGATCCCGGTGGTGACCATCATCGGCCTCGAGTTCGGGTCACTGATCGCCTTTTCGGTCGTCACCGAAAGCATCTTTGCGTGGCCCGGCATGGGCAAGCTCATCATCGACTCGATCAATCTTCTCGATCGCCCTGTCATCGTCGCCTACCTGATGATGATGGTGCTGCTCTTCGTCGTCCTCAATTTCATCATTGATATCTGTTATACCCTTCTGGATCCGCGGGTCCGGCTGGAAGGAAAGGCTTGACCCATGGCCGAACCAAACACCCAAGACACAAGCGCTCCAGCGCCCGAACCCAGTCGTCTGTCGAAAGGGATTGCGGATTTCTTCAGCTCTCCTGCAGCCGCGATCGCCTTCCTCACGCTGGTGATCATCTGTTGCCTGGCGCTGTTCGCGCCATGGATCTCTCCGCAAAACCCCTATGATTTGATGCAGCTCGACATCATGGACGGACGGCTGCCGCCGGGGTCCGAATCCATGACCGGGCTTGTCTATCACCTCGGTACCGACAGCCAGGGCCGCGATATTCTGTCCGGCATCCTCTATGGCCTGCGCACCTCGTTGCTGGTGGGCGTTCTGTCGGCTTTCGCTGCTGCCATCATCGGAACCTCGGCCGGACTGTTCGCCGCTTACATGGGAGGTCGCACGGAAACCGCGATGATGCGGCTCGTCGACCTTCAGCTCTCGTTTCCGACCATATTGATGGCGCTCATGATGCTCGCTGTGCTCGGCAAGGGCGTGCCCAATGTCGTGATCGCACTGATCATCGCCGAGTGGGCGACCTATGCCCGCACCGTCCGCGGCACCGCTCTGGTCGAGCGCGAGAAGGAGTATATCGAGGCGGCCCGGATGCTGCGCCTGCCCGGATGGCGCATCCTCTTCAGGCACCTGCTGCCGAACTGTCTTGCGCCGGTCATCGTCATCGCCACCATGCAGATCGCCAGGGCAATTGGCCTCGAAGCAACCTTGTCCTTCCTCGGCCTCGGTGCATCGGTGACCGAACCCTCGCTCGGCATGCTGATCTCGACGGGCTACCAGTATCTTCTGACGGGCCTCTACTGGATCAGCTTCTTTCCCGGCATTGCCCTTCTGGTCACGATCGCGGCGATCAATCTCGTCGGCGACCGGCTGCGCGATGTCCTCAACCCGAGGAACATGTCATGACCCCATTGCTGCAAGTGAGCAATCTCGTCACCGAATTCGGCGGCGGCAGGGGACGGCCCAGCCTTTGCGCCGTCAATGATGTGTCATTCACGGTGGAGCGCGGCAAGGTCCTTGGTCTTGTGGGAGAATCCGGATCCGGAAAGTCGGTGACCGGCTTCTCGATCATGCGGCTCCTCGATAAGCCCGGGCGGATTGTCGGCGGCAGCGTCATCTTCGACGGCGCCGACATCGCGAAATATTCGGACGAAGAGATGCGGCAGCTGCGCGGCAAACGGATCGCCATGGTATTCCAGGATCCGATGATGACGCTCAATCCGGTTCTGACGGTCGGCACGCAGATGGTGGAAGCCGTGCAGGCACACGAGCGAGTCTCGAAGGATGCTGCCCGGCAGCGGGCGCGCGATGCTTTGGCGCTGGTCGGAATACCAAGCCCTGAAGAAAGGCTTGCCGCTTATCCGCATCAGTTTTCCGGCGGAATGCGCCAGCGTGTGGCGATTGCCATCGCGCTTCTTCACAAGCCGGACCTTATTATCGCCGATGAACCGACAACGGCGCTGGATGTGACGATCCAGAGCCAGATCATTTCCGAATTCCAGAAGCTCACCGAAGAGGGAAATACGGCGGTGATCTGGATCACCCACGATCTGGCGATCGTCTCAAGATTGGCCGACGAGATCGCCGTCATGTATGCTGGCCGCCTCGTCGAGACCGGACCCGTGGGCAAGGTTCTGACCGATCCTCATCATCCCTACACGGCCGGTCTGATCGCGTCCGTTCCTTCGCAAAACAGACGCGGAGAGCCGCTTCGCCAGATCCGCGGCATGACGCCGGCCATCAACCGCCTCCCACAGGGATGCAGTTTTCGTACGCGCTGTGATCGGGCAACCGACGGCTGTCTGGTCATGCCGGCGCTCGTGCCGGAAGGCGATCGCTCCTTCCGCTGCATTCATCCCGTAACGAAAGAGGTAGCATGATGACGGCGACCGCCGCGCCCCTGATCGAAGCGAGGAACGTGTCGCAGCGCTTCGGAGCCAAGCCCGATCTCGCCGCTAAGATCGCGCTCAAGCTCAAACTGGCCAAACCGGCGCCTGTCGTTCACGCGCTTGATAATGTCAGCCTCAGCATTCGGCCCGGAGAGGTTGTCGGCCTCGTCGGCGAAAGCGGTTGCGGGAAGTCGACGCTCGGCCGCGCCATTGCCGGGATCACCTCGCCGAGCCAGGGCCAGATTCTCTGGAAGGGGATGGATCGAAGCGCCATGTCGAAAGGCGAGCACCATCAGTTCGGTCTCGCCAGCCAGATGATCTTCCAGAACCCGATGGCGGCTCTCAATCCGCGCATGACCGTCGAGGAGCTTATCTGGGAGGCGCCTCGAACGCATGGGCTTGCCCGCTCGACGGAACGCGACGTCTATGTCGACAGATATTTGATGCTGGCCGGTTTCGACCCGGCCATGAAAAAGCGATACCCGCACCAGTTTTCCGGTGGCCAGCGGCAACGTGTCAATATTGCGCGTGCGCTTGCCGTGCAGCCGAAATTCCTCGTCTGTGACGAAAGCGTCGCCGCACTCGACGTTTCCATCCAGGCCCAGGTGATCAACCTGTTCATGGAACTTCGTGACAAGCTCGACCTGACCTATTTGTTCGTCAGCCATGATCTCGGCGTCGTGGAACATATTTCCGATCGCGTTGCGATCATGTATCTCGGCCGCATCGTCGAAGAGGCGCCCGTCGAGGAGGTTTTCAGGCGGCCCAATCATCCTTACACGAAAGCGCTCTTGGCCGAGGTGCCGCGCATCGAACCCGGCAAGCGGCAGTTCAAGCCCGTCGTTGGCGAACTCCCCAGCCCGATAAACCCGCCGAAAGGCTGTCACTTCCATCCGAGATGCCCGTTTGCGATGGACCGCTGTCATATGGAAGCGCCGGTGAAAAAGGAAATTGCACCGGGGCACCTGTCGGCTTGCCACCTCAACGATGAATGATCTCAAACGACAGGATGCTGATTGCTTCAGGCCTAAAATCATCCTCGTCTAATGTGCATGAGCACCGCCCGGTCGGGAAACCTTTTTCAACCCGGCTCCTGCTGCAGCGGTGTCCGCCAGGGACGCGTCGCCGAGCGAGATGACGCCGGTAAGGCGTTTGTCACGATTGACGACGGGAAGGCGGCGGACCTGGACCTGCCCCATATTGCGGGTTACGTCGTCGACATCTTCGTCTTCGAAACAATATTTGACATCGCGCGACATGACTTCGCGCACCTTTGCATCGCCCCCTAATCCGTCGGCAAGCCCGCGCACGACGAGATCGCGGTCGGTGATGGTTCCGACGAGCCGGTCGTTGTCGCCGACCGGCAGGAAGCCGATCTGCCTGTCGGCCATGCATCTCGCGATTTCGGCTATCGTCTGGTTAGGGTTGGCGATTTCTACATCGCGCGACATGATCTCTGACACTTTCATGGTCTTTCCTCCTGCCTTTTGCGGTTAGTGGACGTCGAATGTTCCGGTGAGAGTCGTTTCCGAAACGATGTGGTTGCGGCTCCTGCCACTCTCTTGATGCCCTAATGGCGCATATCCGGATCCGGCCAGAGCGCCTGGACTTCTGCCGGCAGTCCGTGGCGCACTTTCCGCACCTCGCCCGGATCGATGTAGTGGGAAAGCACACGGAAAACCGACCGCACGGCCTCCTTCGCGTCTACCGGATGCGTCGATGAAAGCTCGTGGTTCACCTGCTCCAGGAACTCATCCAGGGAACGGGAGCGGACGGGTTGTTTGGAAGGATCGTATCGATCGTAATAGGCGCCGCGCACAAGGAGCGGCAGCTGAGCCGACAGATGCGCAGCCAGATCGATCGGCAGACGATCTCTCAACGTATGAAGAACCGCGCCAAGCACATGCCAGGCGAGCTGCCGATCAGGTCCTTGGTCGGCCATCAGATCGTCGAGCCATATATTTGTGGTTTGCAGCGTCTTATCGAAGACGGCGACACCCGAAGCGCTCATGGCTTCACCTCCATGATGATGGTTCGAATCTGTTGAACCATTGAGGGAGATGAAAGTTCCGGAAGCCATCGTTAAATGCTCCGGCCGCATCGTCAGGAATCCGACGTGCCCTCCTCCTCCACGAATATCCCCCAAGCGGCGATGAAGAGAGCGGCTATTAACGGGCCGATCACGAAACCATTGATGCCTACGAGAGAGATGCCGCCAATGGTGGAAATGAGGACGACATAGTCGGGAAGCTTGGTCTCCCTGCCGACCAAGGATGGCCTCAGAAGATTATCGACAAGACCGATGACGAGGGCGCCGACCGCAACCAGCACAATCGCCTTCATCCAAAAGCCGGCCAGGGCCAGGTAAATGGCCGTGGGCACCCAGATCAATGCGGCGCCGACCGCAGGCAGCAGCGACAGGAAGCTCATCAGTACGCCCCACAGAAGGGCTGGCTCGACGCCGAGGGCCCAAAAGGCGATGCCGCCGATCGAACCCTGGATGATGGCGATGATAATATTGCCTCGCACGGTCGCGTGAACGACCGAAGTGAATTTGGAAGTGAAGCGAAGGGTATGGGCATCGCTGAGAGGCAGCGCTCTTCTGATGGCGCGGGCAACGGCGCGCCCATCCCGGAACATGAAGAACAGGAGATAGAGCATCACGCCGAAGGTGACGAAGAACCGCAGGGTGTTCTGACCGAGGCTTAAGGCGCGTCCGGCAAAAAAACCGCCGCCCTGCATCAATGCCGAGGAAACGCGATCCTGTAACGTATCGACGCCGTTCAGCTCGATGCTCCGGAGCCAGTCGCGGAGGAACAAGGGCAATGCTTCCTGCAGATTATGAATAAAGCTCCGGACGTCGATCTCGCCAGTGTCCATACGTTGGTAGAGATGGTTGCCCTGCTGGACGAGTGAACTGAGGACGATCAGCCCGGGAATGATAACGACGCAGAGACAGATCAACACAGAGAGCGCTGCAGCAAGGTTTCCGCGCCCACCCAGCCGAGCCTCGATACGGGCGTGAAGCGGGAAGAAGATGATAGCGAGGACGACTGCCCAGAATATCGCCGAATAGAACGGTAGCACGACGGCGACGAACGCTATGGTCACGAGGACCAGAAGCACATAGAAACTGACACGCTGAAGGAGCATTCGATCTTTCCGCTTCGAGACCGCGATGATGGTAGCACAGATAAGGCGGCAACGCTGGGCCTCCCTTCCATCCTACTCTAACCGTTCATTGCCGTAGGCGCCGTCCCCCAACCGGCCGGAACTTCTTCTTCGGATTTTAGTTATGCGGTTCATGTTAGTGAAGCCACTCCAGCCGACGCTCGGAACAACAATTCACGTTGAAGATCAGGATGTTCACATCCTTGACGGTGGCAACTCACATGGCATCCCAGTCCTCCTCCTGCATGGCTGCGGCAGCCTTGCGCAGGAAATTTTGCTTCCCTTCGACAACAGCGATTTCCGGATCATTGCACCCGACCGGCCTGGCTATGGACTGAGCACGCCGCTTGCACCGGCTGAGCGCGGACCTGAGGGACAGTCCTTCTGGCTTGAACGCCTTCTCGCGTCTCTTGATCTGCCGGAGGTGAGGATCGTCGCGCACTCGATCGGCAGCGCAGCGGCGTTACACCTTGCTGCAAGAAGACCAGACCTCGTCAGCGGACTTTTTCTCATGTCCCCGTGTTGCGCCCCTGTGCCATCGAAGCCATTGATTGTGCTTAGATCGGCGGTCGCTCCGGTGGTCGGGCCGTTGATCCGCCAGCACGTCATCGGTCGGTGGCCAGCATTCTTTCTGGATCGAGGTCTGAGGTCGTCCTCTTTTCCCAATCCCCTGCCTTCTCATCTCTCGGGCCTGCCGGCCTCTCACGTGGTCAATCCCATTACCATCCGCACGATGGCCGACGAGTTGCGCGCCTTCAACCGAGACATGGAGCGCCTTCCAGATCTGCCTGGCGATCTCCCCCTGCACGTTCTCTTCGGGGTGGCGGACCGCGTGATTTCACCGCACTGGCATATTGATTGGCTTTGCAGGAAGCATCCGAGGCCGATCGTCAGATTGCTGGAAGGTGTCGGGCACTTGCCCCATCATGTGGTCCCTGGCGTGGCGCGAGAGATGCTTTGTGCTCTTGTGGAGGCATTCGAAGAAGCGGAACTGCCGCGTGTGAGGAGCATCGGCTCGCAGGCGGTTGCGGAAGAGTACATGCCGATCTTCAGAGGAGATGAATGCCCGGCTCCTTAACTCGAAGCGCCGCGGCATTCCAGAGTAACGATGGGCAATACCAGACACAGGAGGACTGTGACCCGATCTCCGCCTTTGGGGAGGAGATGATTTTTCTGTTGTGGCAAATGAAAAATCTGATTTACTGACGCTTCGCTGCTTGGCTTTAAGGGGGATATTGCCGATGCCGTGGACTCGCAGAAATATTGTGCTGGGTGGTTTGGCGTTACTTGGCGTCGGTGCAATCCGGAAACCCGCATTTGCCGCGGCGTCTTCCTATTTCGACGGCACCGCTGTCGACAATGGCGTGACGTTCCGAAGGACCAACTTCGCCAAGATCGACAAACAGTGGCACCGCCAGGTTGTCAAATATTTCAGCAGCGAGCCGATCGGCACCGTCGTCGTCGACACGAGGCACCATTTTCTCTACGTGATCATGGAGAACAAGACGGCCATTCGCTACGGCGTCGGCGTCGGTCGCGAGGGCTTCAAATGGTTTGGCCGCGCGACGATCGACAGCAAATCGCTGTGGCCGCGCTGGACGCCGCCGCCGGAGATGCGCAAGCGCCATCCGGAACTGCCCGAATTCGTGGCGGGAGGCTCACCGAAAAACCCACTCGGGCCACGCGCCATGTACCTGCATCGCGACGGCGTCGATACCGGTTATCGCTTCCACGGCACGCTGGAGCCCTGGAGCATCGGCAAGGATGCCTCCAGCGGCTGTATCCGTATGTTTAACGAAGACGCCATCGATCTTTACCAGCGTTGCCCCATCGGCACTGCGGTGCAGGTCCTGCCGCATATCGCAGACCAGGCTGAAAGCGCCACTCAGGTCAGCCAGACAACCCCGGTCGAATAAGGAATATCACCTTGATCTCTATTGCGACCGGATTTACGAGGCGCCTTCTCGCCGCGACAATGCTCTTGGCGCTTGCCGCCTGCTCCACCACCGAACTCGCCTCGCTCGAAGAACCTGCGGCGGTGCCAATGACCGGCCAGACGAACGATCCGGCGCCTGGTTTCGAAAACGTCGCGGCTGGCAGCGAGCAAGATTTTATCCTGAATGTCGGCCGACGGATCTATTTTACGCAGGACTCCGCCAAGCTCGATTCCGTCGCCATGGCGACGTTGGACAAACAAGCCAGCTGGCTCAACAACAATCCTACCTGGATGCTCAAGCTGCAAGGATTCGCCGACGATTCAGGGTCTGCGTCCAATATGGAGACCCTGTCGCAGAAGCGTGCCGACGCGGCAATGGCTTATCTTATCTCAAAGGGCGTGGACGCAAAGCGGATGTGGGCCAAGGGTTACGGGAACGAGCGCGAAGTCCGCGATTGCACGGAGCGCTCCTGCAAAGTGCAGAACCGGCGCGTCGTCTCCAATCTTCGCAAGCAGCCCGACGCTGTCTGATCTCTTCGCGAATGCTCCTTGTGCAAAAGGGGATGAAGCCACGTAATTCGCGGCAAGACGACGTCGCTTAGGGGCATTTGCGGGGGATGCGGCGAAGCCATTATGGTGGTCCGTCGGACAAAGGGCCGGCCACCAAGCCGGCCCTCCTTGCATGCAACTCAATTCAGGATCGCGCTACCGGAGCCGAGGCTCCCGAGCGGAGCTTGTCAAGAAGCTTCGAGAGCACACGCTTTCCTGCGTCCTTTGCACTTGCCCCGCGGCGTTTCCTGATTTCGACCGTGAACGGCTTTTTCCGGGACTTCATCGAGAAGCGCTCCTTAAGCCACCTGGCGCTCTGCTTCGATCTGAAGAGGCGCCTGCTGAAAGGAGCCGTCTCCAATGGCGATTTTGCGCGGCTTCATGGCTTCCGGCACCTCACGCTTCAGCGCGATCGAGAGAATACCGTTCGTCAGGGAGGCATTCTCGACCCTGACGTGGTCCGCGAGTTCGAAGCGACGTTCAAACGCGCGCCCGGCAATGCCGCGATGCAGATATTCGCCATCCTTCCCTTCGGCCTTCTGGCCTTTCACCACGAGCACGTTCCGCTCCTGGGTGATCTCGAGATCGGCCTCGGCGAAACCGGCGACTGCCATCTGGATACGATAGTCGTCTTCGCTCGTCTTGACGATGTCATAGGGCGGCCAGGTCTCGATCGCCTGCAGCCGCTGCGCATTGTTCAAGAGGTTGAAGACCCGGTCGAAGCCGATGCTGGACCGGTAAAGGGGTGCGAAGTCAAGTTCGTTTCTCATAGCCATATCCTCCGTAAAGCAACATGGAATGGAGACGCGTCGAAAACGCGTCCCCGGTCTGGTCGACCCGACTTTGCGCTGTCGACGAAAATGATCTGGTTTTGCGCGTTTTTCGATTCAAGAGGACATCAAAAATTTTTTTGGCCGAGGCTCGAGGCCGGCTGTAAGCCGCTTGAATGCTGTTTTCCTTCACCTAAATCGAATGGTGCCTGAAGATGTTCTTCGCTTGTGTGGAAATTTTTGGGAGAAGTTCATGACCGGCAAAAGCATCAGCACGACGCCTCCGGATGGCGTTATCGAGGCGATCTCTGCCTCGCACATTCTTCATCCCCATCACCATTTCACCTCTCCGAACGAAGTTCTCGCCGCCGACATCTCTGCGCAGGAGAAGAGAGCGATCCTGGCGTCGTGGGCTTCGGATCTCTATGCGATTGAGTCCGCTCCGGCTCTACGGCAGCCGCCTGGCGTACCGTCGCCGGTGCGTTATGCCGACATCCTCGCCGCGCTCAAAGCCCTTGATGGCGAAGGACCACCTCGGGAAAGGACTGCGACGCGCGCTTCCCTGACGTCCAAGGCCCAAGCCGGTTGAAATTCAGTTGAGAGATCGGCGCGCCCGAAATTGCCCTGTCGAGCGCGCACCTCGTCGGTCGAATAGGCGGAATAGTCGAGGCGGCGAGCTATCCGAAGAGGGTGGCCGCTGCGTATGCAGGCGGCAACAGGGTGTCGAGCGGTGACGGCAGATCGATGATGAACCTGATATCCGCGGCATTTGCCGCAACGACCAGCTGGTAGCCGCCGGGCTCGGCGCGGAAGGCGCCGGCCTCAACGTCGAAATAAGCAAGATCACGCGGCAGGATCTTCATCACGGCTGTCCCTGTTTCACCGGGCAGCAGCGAAAGCTTTGCGAAGGCGCGCAGTTCCTTGTCCGGCCGCTCCACCTTGGACTTTGGCGAACGCACATAGAGCTGGACCAGTTCCGACCCGGCCCGGTCGCCGATATTGATCAGATCGACGCAGACAGTCACGCCTTCGGCACCCATGTCGCTCGTCGACAGGCGCGGCTCGCCCCAGCTGAAGCGTGTATAGCCAAGGCCGAAACCGAAGGGGAAGAGCGGCTCGACAGCGCGTGTATCGTGGTGACGGTAGCCGACGAACACGCCTTCGGCATAGCGCACATGTCCATCCTTACCCGGATAGACGGCCGGATCGCCCGTCATGGCGGAATTGTCGGCAAGCGCCTTCGGGAATGTCTGCGGCAGGCGTCCGCCGGGCTCGACGTCGCCGAAGAGGACATCAGCGACGGCATTGCCCAGCTCCTGCCCAGGATACCAGATTTGCAGCACGGCGCGAACCTTGCCGTGCCAGGGCATTTCCACCGGACCGCCGGTCTGCAGGACGACCACGGTGTTGGCGTTGACGGCTGCAACCCGCTCGATCAGCTCTTCCTGCCGGCCCGGAAGCCGCATGTCGGGCAGGTCCAAACCCTCCGTATCCCATTCGCCGTCGCGGCCGACGAAGAGAAGCGCCACATCAGCATTCAGCGCCGTTTCGACGGCGTCCTCGATATCGGCCTCGCCCAAGGGCTTTTCGACGCCGAAGCGGATGGCCGTGAGGTTGATCCCTTCCCCGGTCGCCACCGGCGTGTCGTACTCGACGGTTACGGTATGGGCCTTGCCCGCATCGAGCGCCATCGTGCCGCGTTGTTCGTCATTGGCGGTGCCGAAATAGTTTTCGCCACGTGTCCAGCCGTCATGGCCGTCGACCGTGAGCCTGCCATCGACGAAGAGCCGCGCCAGTCCGGCATTGGTCATGCCGAAGAGGTGATCGCCGCTTTCCTCCGGCACGAATTGCATCGTCATCCGCGCCGAGAAATCGGCCGGGTCGAGTTCGCCTGACGGCAACTCGAACCAGAAGAACTCACCCTTGTCGACGGTCTCGACATGAAGCGGATTGCCCCCGCAGCCGCGCCCCTTGAAATATTCGACGGTGATCTTTCCCCTGGCCACCTCGATCAGACGGTTATGGCGGCAGCCGACGGCGTGGCTGACGCTGTTGGCATTGGAAAGGGCCGCTCGAATGCCGTCGAGCGGGCTGACCGTATAATGCGCCGCGATCTGCGCGCTGCCGCCGCCCATCACGCGCGCGCTCGCGGCGTTGGGTCCAATGACGGCGATCCGGTCGAGAGACGTCTTGGCAAGCGGCAGGATGCCATCGTTCTTGAGCAGGACTGCGCCTTCCGCGCCGAGACGCCGGATCAGCGCCCGGTCTTCCGGCAGGTCGACCGCCTGCTCCGTAAGGTCAGGCTTCTTCTCGAACGCGCCGACCCGCTCGAGAAGCAGCAGGATCCGCCGTGCCGCCACCCGCACGGTCGCCGCTTTGACCCGGCCCTCGTGCACGGCCGCAACCAGCTTCTCGCCGCGATCACGCGCCGGGCCAGGCATTTCGAGATCAAGACCGGCATTGATCGTCTCGGCCGTCGAATGCGAACCGAACCAGTCGGACATGACGATCCCGTCGAATCCCCATTCCTCGCGCAGCACCTTGGTCAGCAGCCACGCATGCTCGCTCGTATAGGTACCGTTGAGGCGGTTGTAGGAGGACATCACGGCCATTACGCCGGCGCGCCTGACAGCCTGCTCGAAGGGCGGAAAGTAGATTTCGCGCAACGTCCGCTCGTCGATATCGGAGGACATGGTCTGCCGCTCGATCTCAGATTCGTTGCCGGCGAAATGCTTGACCGTTGCTGCGATCCCCTGGCTCTGCACGCCCTTGATATAGGCGACGGCCAGTTCCGCGGTCAGCATCGGATCCTCGGAATAACATTCGAAATTTCGCCCGTTGAGGCCGGAACGATGGATATTCACCGTGGGGGCGAGCAGCACGGCGGCACCCTTGCTCTTTGCCTGGTGGGCAAGCGCCACGCCCATGCGCTCGACGAGATCGGGATTCCAGGTGGCGCCGAGCGCAATGGCGACAGGAAAGCAGGTCGCCTTGACGCCGCCGACCAGCGAACCCGCGCCGCGAGCCCCATTCGGCCCGTCCGTCACCTTGATCTTCGGCACATTAAGACGCTCGACGGGAACGGTCGTCCAGAAATCGGCGCCTGATAGCAGCGAGACCTGCTCCTCGAGCGTCATCTTGTCGAGAATGGAATCTATCATGCAAACCTCTCGTTCAATGGAATTCGGGCGTTGCGAAGTGCTGGGCGAGCACGCTCGATGCCAGTTCATCCGGCGGCGACGCCAACTTCTCCACGCGCCATGCAGTTCTTAAACCTACCGATTACTCGGTATTTTTAAGATGTCAACTGTCGAGTTGTGATGTATGGATGGAGGACGGAAGAAAGAGGCAGGCGGAAGAGACGATGGCAGAGGTTTCCGAATCGAATACCGGACAGGACGAAAAGCGACGGCGCCGATCTCGCAAGGGCGAAGCACGCCGCACGGAGATCCTGTCGGCTGCGATGCAACGTTTTGCCGAAGACGGCTACCAGAATTCGGCTATCGGCGATGTGGCTCGCGACGTCGGCCTGTCGCTGCCGGGCCTGCTGCACCATTTTCCGACCAAGGTCGATCTCCTGCTTGCCATTCTGGACAAGCGCGATCTCGAATGTGAAAGCTTCATCGGGCCCTATCGTTCCGATCTCCGCGGCCTGCTCAAGGGCATGATCCAGGTCTTCCGCCGCAACGCCGAAATGTTTGAGGTCGTCAGGGCCTTCGCCATCCTGAACGCCGAGAGCCTTATGAAGGATCACCCGGCCAAGGCATGGTTTCTCGATCGTGCCACCCAGCTGCAGAACGACATCGCCGCCACCTTCGAACTGGCCGTCGCCGATGGCTCGATCGACCGCAAGATTAATGGCAAGGCGATGGCGGCTGAACTGATCGCCGTGATGGATGGCCTTCAGATGCTCTGGCTGCGCGATCCCACCCGCTTCGACATGGTCGGCGGGTTGGAAGCTTATGTCGGCCGCCTGCTGGCGAGCCTTGGTTTAGAGGGCTGAGCTTGGCTGAGCGCCGTTGATCATTCCGCGGCACCGAAGGGGCCATCTGCCAAGACATGGCGTCAGCCATTTCGCAGCTTCCAGGTCCGGATTTCGAACGGCATGATGTCGGCAGGTCCCTTCCGCTCCATCGGCTCTTCGAGAATGTTCAGCGGCTGTGATGCTGCCCATCCGGAAGGTAGGTCGAGGGCGAGCCTGCCGCGCCGGCCGGCCGGTTCGTAAAGACGCAGGATGAGGCCGTCGCCCTCTTCCGCCGGTTTCAGGCCTGAGAAAGCAACGGGGATGCCGGTGACCGCAAGCGGCGTGAAAGTGCCGGCGGAGAGGCCGCTGGATTCAGCCGAGACGAGCGGTTGGTTGAGATCGATCGCCTCATCGAGAACGCCGCCTTCATGCCAGGCGCCTTCATGCGGCATCAGCGCATAGGTGAAGCTCTGCTCGCCTTCATCGGCCAGCGGATCCGGATAGATCGGCCCGCGCACGAGGCTCATGCCGATCACGTTGCCGCGCGCGCTGTGGCCGTATTTGGCATTGTTGAGCAGCGCGACTCCGAAGTCCGGCTCGCTGATATCGACGAAGCGGTGCGCGACGGCCTCGAACATCGCCTGTTCCCAGGACGTATTCGTGTGCGTTGCCCGCTCGACGATGCCGAAGGCGCATTCGAAGGTCGCCTTGCGGGCCTGTGCGGCGACCGGGTTCAGGGTTCGCAGAAGCGTGCGGCGATCATGCCAGTCGATCGTCGTTTCGATGTCGAGCCGCCTGGCGTTGGCCGTCAGCACATAGGTCTGCGTGACGCTCGAATTCCGGTAGCGGTAAACGACGCGGATCGCCGCGCGGTGCGGGCCGTCTTCCACGAGGGTGATGCTATCAGGCGCATCGAGGCGGACGGCCTTTTCGGCATAATCCGCATCGATATCCCAGGCGTCCCAGTTGCGCGGCTTGTCGGCCGGATAGACCCAGAGCTGATTTGCCGAGCTGTCGACCGCCTCCCGGCCTGTGGCCTTGTGAACGAGGCTTGCAACCGCCCCGTCCCTGCCGATGGAGACCGAGAGGTGCTCGTTTTCGAGACGCTCGGGGCCCGCCTTCAGCTCGCCCGCCGGCTTGAGCGAGCCCTTGTCGAAGACCGCGACGGACAAGGGCGCGACGAGATCGGCAGCTGCGATGACCGTGCCATCGGAGAGTGTCGCGCTGAGCGGCCTCGGCGCAAGAGACGGATTGACGACGACGAGGGCATCCCCAACCCCACCCTTCGGCAGCTTGGCCGACAGCGCTTGCAATCCCCCCACCTGTTCGGCCTTGGCATGTTCGATGACGCCGTCCAGTTCCTGCTCGGCATCCTGATAGACTTCACGGATGCTCGAGCCTGGCAGAATGTCGTGGAACTCGTTTTTCAGCACCACGCGCCAATCCGCCTCGAGGCTTCGGGGCCCATCTGCTCCGAGCATATGCGCCAGCGAAGCAATGGTTTCGGCGGTGATCAGCGCACGTTCGGCCTGGCGGTGCTTGCGCTTGACGCCGCTTTGCGACGTCAGCGTGGCGCGGTGCAGTTCGAGATAGATTTCACCATCCCACACGGGAAGGCTCTTTTCCCCAGCGGTGCGGTGCGCCTGTTCGTAATAGCTTTTGACGGTGCCCCAGCGTGCCTGCGGGATAGCCGGGAAATCGCGCAGCTGCACTTCGCGCTCGACCATCTCCGGCGTGACGCCGCCGCCGCCGTCGCCATAGCCGACGGCCAGCAGCGAAGTATCGTGCTGGGTCTTGCCGCGGAAATTCTTCCATGTCGGCACGTAGCAATCGGGTTGCACGAAGCCGTTATAACCCTGCATCGGATTGTCGAACGTGTGGGTCAGCACTTGGCTGCCATCGAGGCCCTTCCACCAGAAGAGATCGGAGGGGATATGGTTGGTCTCGCTCCAGTTGACCTTGATCGTGAAGAAGCTGTCGATGCCGCCCTGTTTCAGGATCTGCGGCAGCGCGCCGGAAAAGCCGAAGCAGTCTGGCAGCCAGCAGACCGTATGGCGGGTGCCGAAGGTTTTTTCGAAATAACGCTGGCCATAGAGAACCTGACGGGCGAGGCTTTCGCCGGTCGGCATGTTCGTGTCGGGCTCCACCCACATGCCGCCGACCGTTTCCCACTTTCCGTCCGCGACTTTCTTCTTGATGCGCTCGAGAAGCTCCGGGTCTTCCTCTTCCATCTGCGCGTAATAATGAGCGGTCGATTGATTGAAACGGAAATCGTCGGAGCGCTCCATCAGCGAGAGCGCCGTATTGAAGGTGCGCCGCATTTTCCGCCGCGTCTCGCGATAGGGCCAAAGCCAGGCGAGATCGATATGCGCATGGCCCGTCAGCAGCAGTTCTCCGTTCGGGGGAAAGCGCTTCTGCAGCTCCTTCAACCGCGCCGTCAGAGCCTCGAAGGCCGTGGCTGCCGAGCCGCTCTGCTCTTCCGTGAGGCCTGCAGGATTTGCCTCAAGCTCCGGTAGTTCCCAGATCTTCTGCTGCATGACGGCGCTCGATGTGCGGGAGATATAGGCCGCCGTATCCGACGGCCAGTCGAGGCTGCGCAACGTATGCTCGGCGGCATCCATCAGGTGCGGCACGACTTCATGCTCGCCCAGCACATCGATTGCCTCGGCAACCTGCTTTAACAGAAGGTGCAGGCGGTGAGCTGGACCATCGAGCCAGATAAATTGGGCCTTGTTGAGCCGTGGAGCGCGATTGGGCTCGCCGAATGGAAACCGGGCGACGGTTTCCGTTGCGATCGAAAAGCGGCGGCCCTTTACCGGGAATTCCTGATGGTAGGGATCGAGACCGAATGTTTCCGTCTCGCCGTCGGGGTAGCTGAGCGTAATCAGGCTCTCGCCGCCGAGGTCGAGCTGCAGGCGAATATCTTCGAGAGGCCACGCCTCCGGCGCTTCAGCGGTCGCGGCAAAATGCACCACTCCCTGGCGGTGCGGCCAATCCTGGTGATGGCCAATCGGCTCGCCCTCGAAAGTCCAGCCGTCGATCGCAGCACTTTGTCGATCTCGCCAATGCGCCAACTCGGCAATGCGAACTTTCAGACGATCGAGGCGCTGGGCAATGGTCAGAGGCATGGCTTATCCTGTTGAAAAATCGACGGCTGACAATCTTGTCGTCATGCTTTTGGGGTCGTGGTCATTGGTTTGGGGGAGATGAAGATGGCGCGACCGACGTCGCGATTGCCCGGCCCCTCCTCCAAGCGGGCTTGCAGGGTCTTAGATTAAGTAACTTTGATTTCCCGTCAAGCCCGGAAGAACTGAACCGCTCCGGGCTTGCGGTCGTCCCAGCCGTTCTCGATCGGAAGCCGGTGATGGGCCTTCACCGGATAACGAGATCTTGATCGAGGACAATAGTTATCGAAACCCCTGTCGGCCCTATTTGACCGAGAATTGCACTGATATGGCAGATTTCAGGCAGCTGGGGAGGGTGGGATGTTTCAAGTCCGCAAATTATTGACAGCCACGATAGCCGTCATCGTGATTGCCGTATCGTCGTCATCCTGCACGACGGCCTCGAATGATTCGATGCAAACTGGCTCGGTTGGATATAGCAGCGTCGACTATGGGCTCAGACCTGCCTGCCGCGACGGCTTCGGCAATGATCGTCCTTGCAGCTACTAACGACCGATAGAGTGAAGCTCCGATTGCCGTGTCGTTTCGAGGTCTGTTGACGCATTTTGCGGCATTCGCCCCGCGGCGCTTCGTCAGCGCCGTGATGGCCCTGATCCCGGTTGATAGGACGTTCAGCTGAAAAAGCGGCTGCTAAGCGCGGCTTTCCCATAGCCCGTGGATGAAGTACACAACCCGGAAAGGCTCTAGGAAAGACAGTCATGCGGTATCTTCGGTCAGGGCCGCGTCGGCTTCACACTCAGGAGATGGGCGCCCAGCGCGCCAAAACGGTCGGTCTGCGGTCCGGCGAAATCGCCGATCGAAACATTCGCGTCATTCTGGAAGCCATCCGCCGCCATGGCCCGCTGACGCGGATGGAACTCGGCCGGCATTGCGGCCTGACCGGCCCCGGCATTACCAATATTCTCCGCCGGTTGGCTGACGAAAAGCTTGTCACCTCCAACCGCCGCAACGGCGTTGGCGGAGGGGCCACCGCTACCGAGTTTGCCTTGCGCCCGGAAGGTGCTTTCTCGATCGGTGTCAAGCTTCGCCAAAGACGTGGTGAGGCCGTGCTCATCGATCTAAGTGGCCAGGTCCACGACCGGGTCTACATCGAGCTGGATCCCGCTGACAAAGTCGGCGTGGTGCATGCGGCGGTCATGGATATGGTCGATCACCACGCCGCATTGCCGATCATCGGCCTCGGCATCGCCGCCAACGACTGGACAGAGGATCAAAGCGAGCAGATCGCCGCGATGTCGACGATCGCGCGTCCCTATGTCGAGAACGAGTGCACGGCGAGCCTTCTCGCCGAACGCACGATCGGCAGCTCCGGCAGGGAAGGCGGACTTGCGATGATCATCATCGACGACGACGTTCAGGCCGGCTTTCTCATTCGCGGTATTCCCTATTCCGGCGTGCATGGCCGGGCAGGCAGCATCGGCGAAATGCTGACAGGCCCGGACAATGTCCAATTGAACACCGTCGTCGGTTTCGAATCCCTGAGATCACGGATCGGCGACCAGGCATTCACCCGCCTGCTGCAAGGAGAGGAATTCTCCTCGCCGTTACTGTCGCAATGGATACGCGAAGCCGCAGGCCATCTGCTCGACCCGATCATCGCCATGGCCGGTTTTCTCGCCCCGAGCGTCGTCATGATCGGCAGCGACCTGCCGCAGGGCGTGATCGAAGCGCTGATCCATCAGCTTTCGATCGAGCGGCGCGACACCTCGACGAGACCATTGCTGACGCCCTGGATTTCGCCGATGAAACCCGCGAGCTTCAGCGGCGGCGGCGTTGCGCTCGGTGCAGCCCTCCTGCCCTTCCTCAACACGTTGCTGCCGCCGCCGGCTTCGGCCTGATGGCCCAACCAGCCGCTTTGGCGTGACTCAGCCGAGCGCTTCATCGGCGTGGCTGAGATCGGAGGCCAGCGCCTTGTCCAAGACTTTCTGGATATTGGCCGCCCGCCGGAACGAGGGTTCTTGGGTCCTGCCCGCCCGCACGGCCTGGACGAAACGCTGGTAGTTCGTCTCGACCGGATCGAAGGGGACGTCACGCCAGGTCGCCGTGTGGACGTCTTCGCCGAGACAGGCGCGTAGCGTCGATTTTCCGGTGTCGTAGATTATCTCGATCGAGCCGGTTTCGCCATAGACCCTGAGGCGCAGCTGATCCATCTGTCCGGCCGCCGTGCGCGTCGCCTGGATCGTCCCGATCGCTCCGCCGAAGAAATCGACATTCATCGTAAAGCTGTCATTCGCATCGAGATCATACTCGCCGATCTTGTGGCCCGGCGCCTTATCGAAGGTCTTCAGCCGGGCGAAGACATGAGCAACGTCGAGCCCGGAACCGTATGATGCGAAATCGACGATATGAATTCCGATATCGCCGAGCGCGCCATTGGATCCGTGCTTCTTGCTCAGCCGCCACAGCCATTTGCTTTCGCTCTTCCAGTCGCCCCAGTGACGACCGACCAGCCAGCTTTGCAGGTGGGAGGCCTCGACGTGCCTGATCTCCCCGATTTCGCCGGCGAGCACCATCTGTCGGCCTTTCTGAAGAGCGGGCGAATTGCGATAGGTGAAATTGACCATGCCGACCTTGCCCGATCGCTCGATGGCCTCGGTCATCTCCATGGCCTTGACGGCATCGGTGGCGAGCGGCTTTTCGCAGAATACATGCTTGCCGGCTGCGATCGCCTGCAGCGTCGTCGGGTGGTGAATGCGGTCCGGCGTGACGTTTGCCACTGCGTCGAACTCGCCCCAGGCGAGAGCATCCTCGAGGGTCGTGAAATGATTGGCGATGCCATGTTCGGTGCAAAAGGCCGCGAGCCTTTCCGGGACAACATCGACGCCGCCCACGACATTGACGCCTTCGATCGCCTTGAAGTTGGCGGCATGCTGGTTGGCCATTCCGCCGGTACCGAGAATGAGTAGACGCATCTTATCCTCCATGGAATTAACTGCCCGCGGCAGCTCAGCCGGGCAAAACCGCACTCGCGCCATCGCAGCCATCCGCGATTGCCTCGTGCTCTTCTTCAGGAAAATTGCGGTGGATGCGCCGCGCGTGCCGCGGGACGCTCCATCACTTTCACGGCGCACGTTGTTTTCCGGAAATCGATCTCGATTTTCCGGAACTGTGCGCTAGCTGCTGTTGATTGTCGCCAGCATCTCAACCTCCCAGGTCTGGCCTTCCAAGCTGTGGCTTGACATCAAATCAAAGTAACTTAATCTAATTAATGCAGCACGGAAATGAGGAGAGGTCAACTGACCGCCAGGCTGCATCCGTTCAAAATGGGGAGGAGACCCATCATGAAGAGCGCCACCGTCAGCGCATTTGCGCTGAGCACCATGTTATTTTCAGCATCCGTTTCATTTGCCCAGGAACTTGCCACGAAGGACAGGATCGGCCTTGCCGATGCGCCGAAATCCCTCGTCGTCCGTCTGACGAACGATAGTCCGAACAATTCGGATCCGGCGATCGCCGAAGGTTATCAGAAGCTGTTCGTCGATTTCATCAAGAAGCATCCGGACTGGAAATTGCAGATGCAATTCATGTCGTCGGACATCGGCACGGAACAGGCCAAGATGCTGGAGCAGGCCAAGGCCGGCAACGCGCCTGACTGCGCTGCTGTCGACTCCTTCGTCCTCTCGCAGTTCATGGTCAATAAAGTTCTTGCGGACTTCACGCCGTATTTTTCGAAGGAGGAAGTGGATGACCTGTTCCCCTTCATCCGCAGCGGCATCACGGATAAGGACCAGACGGTCCGTGCCTGGTGGTGGGATACCGATCTTCGTGTGCTTTACCGCAACAAGTCGATCGTTGCGGATGCGCCGCAGACATGGGACGACCTGAAAACGGCCGCGCTTGCCTCCACCAAGGAAGGCATGGAAGGCGTTCTCTTCAACGGCGGGCGCTGGGAAGGAACGACGTTCGACTGGCTCGCGAATTATTGGGCGCTGGGTGGCAAGCTCGTCGACGACTCAGGCAAGCCAGTGTTCGGCGAAGGCGAGAACAAGGAGAAATTCCTGAAGGCGCTGAATTATTTCAAGGATCTCGTCGATTCGGGTGCCGCGCCGAAGCGCGTCAGCACGATCGCGAATTATGACGATATGAATGCGGCGGCCGCCGCGGCGACGACGGCTCTCTTCATCGGCGGCAACTGGCAATATGCGCAGCTGAAGGCCACGCTCGACGAGGACGAGTTCAACAATTGGACCTTCTCGCCGATCCCCGGCCCCAGCGCCGATCAGCGTTCGACCGGCACCGGTGGCTGGACGATCGCCTCCTTCAGCAAGGACAAGGACAAGATCGAGATGTGCGCCAACCTCGCACGCGAGGTCTATATGGGGCCGGCAAATGCGCTGCAGCAGCAGTTGCCGACCAGGAAGTCGCTTTTCGACAAATATGAGGTCTTCTCCACCGAAGCCAACAAGACCTTCGCCGCGGCTCTGGTCGATGGACAGGCACGCCCGGGTGTGCCGATCTATCCTGAAATCTCCAACCAGATCCAGATCATGATGGGCGACGTGCTCTCGGGGACCAAAAAGCCGGAAGACGCCTTGAATGCCGCCTTCAATGCGGCGCTGGAGGCCTACAAGCGTCTCTAGTGCTTCCGACCGTGACGGCGCCTGCCCGCCAGGCGCCGTCGACATTGCGAAACCCCGCACAGAGAAGCCAATGAGCCCCATTGCCATCGAGGCTGACAGCCCGCCTCAAAGCAGAACGTTCATGCGCCGTTTCGCCGGTGCGCCCCTGCCCTGGATCATGCCTGTGATCGTCGTCATCGGCATCTTCTATCTTTACCCCGTCATCGACGTTTTCAGGCTTTCATTCACCAATGCCACGCTGATCGGCGACAATCAGGATTATACGCTGGGGTCGATCACCAATGCGCTGAGTTCGCCGCAGCTGCCCGACATTTTGTGGGCGACCCTGATCTTCGTCGGCGGCAGCGTCATCGGTCAGCAGATCCTGGGCCTTGCGGTCGCCGTCGTGGTCATCCGCGGCGAAAAGCGCGGCCTGTTCGGCACCACCATTCTGAGGACAACGGCGCTGGTTGCGTGGGTCGTTCCCGGAATTGCCGGCGGCATCATCTGGCAGATGCTCTTTTCCGAAGCGCCTTATGGTGCGCTGAACAGCATACTGCGGTTGATGCACATGCCTGTTGTCGCCTGGCTCTCGGACCCTGCTATTGCGCCGTGGTCCACCCTGATCTCCAACATATGGCGCGGCACTGCATTTTCGATGGTCGTCATGTATGCGGCGCTGAAGTCGATCGATCCCTCGCTCTATGAAGCGGCCGAGGTCGACGGTGCGACGGCATCACAGCAGTTTTTCTTCGTGACGCTTCCCCAGCTGCGCGCGGCGATCCTGGTCAACATGATCCTCATCACGATCCAGACGGTGAATACTTTCGATGCGATCATCACCCTGACGGGCGGCGGTCCGGGGCGTGCGACCGAGGTTATCTCGCTCTACGTGTTCAATATCGTCTTTAGAAACTACGACCTGTCCGGCGGCAGCGTGCTCTCCGTGCTCATGCTGATCATCAGCCTCGGGCTAGCCTTTATCTATGCGTCGTTCCTGCCGAAGGAGGAAGAGCAATGAGTGGACGGACCGGAACGCGGCTCGGCGATGCCATGAGCTATCTGTTCATGCTGGTGATGTTCGTGTTCTTCGCCGGCCCCCTCACCTATCTCCTGTCGATGGCGATGCGCGACAAGCGTGAGATCTATCGCGGCGCGGCGCGGTATATTCCCAACAACCCCACCATCGACAATTTCATCACCGTTTTGAACAACAGCTATTTCCCGATCTATCTCTGGAACGGCCTCAAGCTTGCCGCCCTCAGCGGACTGGGCGTCCTGATCGTCGCACTGCCCGCGGCTTACGCCTTTTCCCGCTTTCAGTTCCGGGGCAAGGGCCTGTCGATGATGGGGCTGCTGCTTTTCCAGATGATCTCGCCGCTCGTCATCATGGTGCCGCTCTACCGCTACATGAACCGCCTCGGCTTGCTGGATACGCATTTTGCCGTCGTCATGGTCTATATCGCCCTTGGCGTTCCGCTGGCGACCTGGCTCTTGAAGAGCTCGGTCGACGGCATCCCGCGCAGCCTCGACGAAGCGGCGATGATCGATGGCTGCAATCGATTTTCGGTCTTCTGGCGTATCATTCTGCCATTATCGGCGCCGGGCATCGCCTCCGTCTTCATCATCACGGTGATTGCCGGCTGGTCGCAATTTCTGGTGCCTTTTCTGTTGCTCACGAAAAATGATCTGATGCCGATCGGCGTCGGCATCTTTAACTTCCGCGGCATGCAAACCGACTCATCCATCCAGCTGCTTGCCGCCGCCTGCCTGATCGCGGTTGTTCCGGCGATCGTCGCCTTCCTGTCGCTCCAGCGGTTGATCCTCGGTGCGATGACCAGCGGCGCGGTCAAGGGATGACGAGTGGTTCAAGCTATGCGCAAGGAAGGATTTCGGGCATGAACCAGACACTCGGCGCCAGGCTCTCCCCGGATCTGACCGGCGCCAATGTCGAAGATGCAGGTGAGCACAACAGGGCTGTCGTCCTGCGCTGCATTCATCGCCAGGCGCCGATTTCGCGAGCTGAAATCGCCAGGCGGACGGGTTTTACCAAACCGGCGATCGCCCGGATCGTCGATCGCCTGCTGGACGAGGGCCTGATCATGGAAGCCCGCCGGCGGCATGGGCTGAGAGGTCAGCCGGCGATCGAACTCGAAATCAATCCGGATGCCTGTTTTGCCATCGGCATCAACATCGATCGCGACCATCTGACGATCCTGGCCGTCGATGCCGTCGGCAATGTCCGCGCCCGCGTGCATCACGAGAAACGCTTCATCCTGCCGGCGGAATTCCTGCAGCTCACCGCCGATGCGATTTCGCATTTCCAGCGCAGCCGGCTCATCGACGACGCGCGCCTCGCCGGCATCGGTCTGGCGATGCCGGATTGGCTTGGCGAAATTTCGCTCCTCGGCAAGCCCGAGGCTTATCAGGAATGGACGGAATTCGATGTGCGCGCCGCACTGGAGAACCTGACACAGCATCCCGTCTTCATCGAAAACGAAGCCAATGCCGCAGCCCTTGCCGAACTCGATTATGGACTGGGTGCTGAAAGCAGCAGCTTCTTCTACATCGCCATCAATCCATGCCCGGGCGGTGGCCTCGTGCTCGACGGCAACGGTCATCGTGGCGCCATGGGCCTCAGCGGCGAAATCGGCTGGCTTCCGATTGCCGATGGCGGGGGCGGGAAGGCCCAGAAGGTCCAGCTTCTCGGCGAGATATTCTCGTTGTTCTTCCTTTATGATTTCCTCGCGCGGCACGGCGTCGAGGTGAGTGTTCCCCACGATCTCCTGACGTTGGATGCGCATGGCAGGCGCCTTGTGTCGCAATGGCTGAAGGAAATGAGCGCGCATCTGGCTGTCGCCGTCAAGCATATCGGCATGGTCGTCGACCCCGACGCCGTCCTCGTCGGCGGCAGATTGCCGATCCGCATCGTCGACGAATTGCTGCGCTATGTGCACGAGCATCTCGATGCCGAGGACACCAACCTTCCCTCGCTTCATCGCGCCTCGCTCGGAGAGGATGCCTCTGCCATGGGGGCGGCGGTCATGCCGATGGCAGCAGCCCTCATGCTCGCATCGGCGGACGCTGCGCAACGCACACGTTCGCCACTCAAGAACATGGATCGCCTGAACGGTTGAAACGGCCGCAAGGCCCACGGATTTTGGTGAAGGAGGATTTTGGTGAAGATCGGCTTTTACACTTCGACATTCAACGATCGCCCTCTGGAAGAAGTGGTGGATTTCGCAGCATCGGCCGGTTTCAACTCCATCGAGATCGATGTCGGCGGTCATATCAAGACGCCCGATCGGGTGGAGGCCGCCGTCGCGCTCGCACGCAGCCGCGACCTCTTCGTGTCGTCGATCACCTATTTCGGCAATCAGCTCGATGCCGACCGCGCAAAGCGTGAGGCACTTCGGGCGAAGACCGCCGAATTTGCCGACGCGATCGGGCGAGCAGGTGTCCCGATCTTCGTGATTTTCCCGGGCCGGGACGACACAGCAAGCGACGAAGCCAATTATGATGACTTCGCCGATTTCGCCAACGGGCTGATCCAAGAGACGCAGCCCTATGGCCTGACCTTCGCAATCGAGAACTGGCCGGGTCCGAAGGACAATTTCATCGGGACGACGCCGAAAGGATGGCAGGAGCTTTTTCAAAGGATCGAGAACCCCCGCTTCGGCTTGGAATTCGATCCCTCGCACCTCATCCGCATCGGCGTCGATCCCTATCAGGCGATGGAGGCGGTGAAGGATCGCATCGCCATCCTGCATGCCAAGGACACGGCAATCGATCCGGAGAACCTGCAGGCTGTCGGCTATCATGGCAAGGGCTGGTGGCAATACAAGCTGCCAGGGCTCGGCCTCATCGATTGGCCGAGGTTTCTGCGCCAGGCCCGCGGGGCTGGTTTCGACGGCACGCTGTCGATCGAACACGAGGATGCCGCCTATGGCTGGCCGGGCAAGGACTTAGCCGCGCGCAAGGACGGCGAGCGCCTCGGCCTCGATTATTTGAGAAATGTCCTGAGCGGACTTTGACAGCGATTTCGGGAGGACGGCAATGGCTCATGTTTCGGTCAACAATGCGCGCAAGGATTACGGCGCGTTCAAAGCCATCAAAGGCGTATCCGTCGACATCGGCGACGGCGAGTTCGTCGTTCTGGTCGGCCCTTCGGGCTGCGGCAAATCCACGCTTTTGAGGATGATTGCCGGCCTTGAGGGCATCACCTCGGGGCAGATCCAGATCGGCAAGCATATCGTCAACGAGCTTGCCCCCAAGGACCGGGACATCGCCATGGTGTTTCAGAACTATGCGCTCTACCCGCATATGACCGTTGCCAAGAACATGGGCTTTTCGCTGCGGCTGAAACGGATGCCGAGGACGGAGATCGATCAGCGGGTCGGCAACGCCGCGAAGATCCTCGGTCTCGAAACTCTCCTAGAGAGATATCCCAAGCAACTGTCGGGTGGCCAGAGACAGCGTGTGGCGATGGGGCGGGCGATCGTGCGCGACCCGGCCGTCTTCCTCTTCGACGAGCCCCTGTCGAACCTCGACGCCAAGCTCAGAGTGCAGATGCGCTCGGAGATCAAGGAACTGCATCAACGGCTGCAGACGACGACCATCTATGTCACCCATGACCAGATCGAAGCCATGACCATGGCCGACAAGATCGTCGTCATGAAGGACGGCCTGATCGAGCAGTCGGGTTCTCCGCTGGAATTGTACGATCGTCCGAACAATCTTTTCGTCGCCGGTTTCATCGGCTCACCGGCGATGAATTTCATCAGCGGCAGCATGACGGAAGACGGGTTTCGAACCGCCGACGGCCTGCTCCTGCCGAGCGACCGGCATCCGCCTGCAGCAGTGACCTACGGTATTCGACCCGAGCATATCCGGTTGGACCCGGGCGGCATCGAGGTCACGACGGTGGTCGTCGAGCCGACGGGCTCGGAAACGCTGGTCATCGTCCGGCTGGGGACACAGACGCTGACCTGCGTCTTCAGGGAACGGATCAGGGCAGCCCCCGGCGAGGTGCTGAGGATCGCGCCGATCCACGATACCGTCCACCTGTTTGGCGCGGACGAGCAGCGGATCACATCAGGCGAAATCCCGTTGAACTGACCCGGCCGATTGCCCCTCCCCTTCGGTCGGCGCCGGCCGGGGGCGCGTTTTCCGCGCCCCCGATGCGGCCAAGTTCAGAGAGCGACTCCGTCGCCCTTGTGAAGGACGGTCGCACGACGCAAGACCGCGCAATGACTGCAAGCGAGACGCTAATGTCATCCCGCTCTAGCTGGCGGCGTTCCTTTTGCCGAGGAGGGCTGCGCGGATCTGTTCGCTTTTGCTCAACAGGGGAGCGGGGATCGGTGCTGTTTGCTCGGGCGCGTCTGTCTTACCGGTGGTCTGCTTGAGGCTCAGAAAGCGTTTTTGCGCGACCAGCCGGTCTTCGGACGACAGTGGTTCGACAGGTTCACCGTCAAGACTATGGCGCATGGAATCGGGTTGGGCGCTGGCGAAATAGTAGCGCCGGCAGTGGACATAGGCCGCGGTCGCTCGCCTGAGCGTCGTGACGCCGGCATCGGGCTTCAGGAGCGGACGGAGTTCGTTGAAAAGGCCGACGGCAAAAGGAAGGACGGGATCTCCCGCCTTGGCCGGAAGGACGCCGACCGGCCGGATCAACAGCACATTGATCGCGTTTGCCTTCTCCACGTCGAGCTCGGTTGCCGCAATCGGTCCGCGGCTGATCTTCCAGGGCTTGTCCATGCGTCCTCCATGTAACGTCCATAGCGATCGACTGTGATGGTATCTTGACGGACAGGGCGAGTAACGGAAGTCGCACATCGTCGGTTCCACTGCAAGCAGGTGAGATGTGGAACAGGAGCCAAGTGACGAAAATCAGTTCCCCGGGGCTGATATGGTCCGGTGTCATCGGCTTGGCGTTTCATCTAATCGTTTTTATCGAGGAATATGCATTGACCTGCCGCATCGATTACACTTCTTATCCGCGCCCAAGATGGAGTGACCGGCCAGGGGAGGATATATGCGGGTTTTCTCGAGCATTGACGAGCTGCGCCACACGCTCGACGCGCTGAGGCGGCAGGGGCGAACCGTCGGCCTTGTTCCGACGATGGGCTATCTCCATGCCGGTCATATGGAGCTCGTTTCGCGCGCTCGAGCCGAGAATGACATCGTCGTCGTCTCGATTTTCGTCAATCCGCTGCAATTCGGCCCTGCGGAAGACCTCAGCAAATATCCGCGCGATTTGGAACGCGATGCCGCCATGCTGAAGCAAGCCGGCGTCAATTTCCTTTTTTCGCCTGGCGTCGAGGACATGTATTCCCGCCCGATGTTGACCGTCGTCGACGTTCCCGATCTCGGGCGCGAACTCGAAGGAGCGGTACGGCCCGGGCATTTTGCCGGCGTCGCCACTGTCGTCTGCAAGCTTTTCAACATCGTGCAACCGCAGACCGCTTATTTCGGAGAGAAGGATTACCAGCAGGTCGTCATCATCAAGCGCATGGTGGACGATCTGGCCATGCCGGTGCGCGTGATATCGGTGCCGACGGTCAGGGACAGCGACGGCCTCGCATTGTCGTCGCGCAACGTCTATCTCAGCGAGGCAGAGCGGCGTTCCGCGGTGATCATCCCTCAGACCCTGGACGAGGCCGAGCGTCTGGTCGCCGACGGCCTTACCGATCCGGTGGAACTAGAGGCAAGGCTCACGGCATTTCTCAATCGCGAGCCGCTGGCAAAGCCCGAAGTCGTCGCCGTCAGGGATGCCTCGACACTGCAGCCGGTCACGTCGATCGCAGATCCTGTCGTCGTGGCGCTCTTCGTTCGAGTCGGCTCGACGCGGCTGCTCGACAACAGGACTATCGGCCGGCCGGGCTTGCCGGGAAAGGGAGTGACCAGATGAGTGCCGTCGGAATTCAGAAGCGCCTTACACCAAGGCACATCTCAGCCATGAAGGGCGGCAAGCCGATCGTCTGCCTGACCGCCTATACAACACCCATGACGCGGCTGCTCGACGAGCACTGCGACCTCCTCCTGGTCGGGGATTCGCTCGGCATGGTACTCTACGGCATGGAGACCACCATCGGCGTCACGCTCGATATGATGATCGCACACGGCAAGGCGGTGATGCGCGGCGTCGGCAAGGCCTGCGTCGTCGTCGACATGCCGTTCGGCAGTTATCAGGAATCCAAGGAGACCGCCTTCCGCAATGCTGTTCGCATCCTGCAGGAAACCGGTTGCGATGCCGTCAAGCTGGAGGGCGGCGAGGAGATGGCCGAGACCATCGCCTTTCTGACGAAGCGGGGGATACCGGTTATGGGCCATATCGGCCTGATGCCGCAGCAGGTCCAAACCGCAGGCGGATATCGGTCCGTCGGCCATTCCGAACACGAGACGTCGAAAATCCGTCGCGATGCCCACGCCATTGGCGGCTCGGGCGCCTTTGCCGTCGTCATCGAGGGCACGGTGGAGCCGCTGGCCCGGGAAGTGACGGCCGCGATGCACGTCCCGACCATCGGTATCGGCGCTTCTTCCGCCTGCGACGGTCAGGTTCTGGTTTCCGACGACATTCTGGGGCTCTTCAACGATTTCACTCCGCGCTTCGTGAAGCGCTACGACGAACTCGGCAAAAGGATTTCGGCCGCCGCTGCCGCTTATGCCGAAGAGGTCCGATCGCGACAGTTTCCGGCAGCGGAGCATACGTTCAAACGGCGATCTTGAGGCGGGGCCATATCAGGTCCATCACCGGGCGGCATACTGTTCGCGCATGCTGTCGGCCGACCGGCGAACCGCCTCGGAAACCTGCTGGAGCTGTTTGGCCATGGGCGTCGAATTGCGCCAGATCATGCCGATCGTTCGCGACGGCCGCGGAGACTGAAAACGGGAGATCGAGACATGCGCCGAGCGCGTTTCGAGGGGAACGGCCATCTCGGGAATTAAGGTGATGCCGATACCGGCGCTGACCATCTGGACCAGGGTGGAGAGAGAGCTGCCTTCCATGACTTCCCGGGGACGGGCCTGCCCTATCTTGCAGAATGACAAGGCCTGATCGCGGAAGCAATGGCCTTCCTCGAGCAGCAGCAACCGCATTTCGCGCAGCGCCTCGCGTTCGGGCACCGGCTTACCCTCGTCTTCGGGCCGCCGAACCAGCACGAACTCTTCCTTGAAGAGCTCGAGTTCTGCCAGGGAGGGTTCCGACACGGGCAAGGCAACGATTGCCGTGTCGAGTTGACCTTGCGCCAGCTCCTGAACCAGCTTCGACGTCTGCGTTTCGCGCACTTCGATCTGAATGCCTGCAAAGCTCCTGTTCAGATCGTTGATGATTGCCGGCAACAGATAGGGCGCAATCGTCGGAATGATGCCGATGCGCAGCCGCGTCAGAAAAGGATCGCGCGCGGCGCGCGCCAGTTCCGCCAGTTCGTCCACGCCACGCAGGATATCGCGGATCCTGAGAGCGACGGTCTGACCGAAAGCGGTCAGCTTCACCTCACGTGCGTTGCGTTCGAAAAGCTCACCGCCCAACTCTTGCTCAAGTTCTTTGATCTGCATTGACAATGCCGGCTGGGAGATCGCACAGGCGTCGGCAGCGCGTCGGAAGCGGCCATCTCTTGCCAGTGCTTCAAAATAACGTAGCTGTTTCAGGGTAAGGTTCTTCATAACCTCAGCTTATCGCAACGATCAGTAAATCAAACTTAAATTTATGAAGCGCTTCCGATATGAAGACTGCAGGGAGAGAGTGGGGCGCCAGCTCGGCTCATCTTTTTGCACCGCAGACAGATCAAGCAATCAAGGAGACGATCATGGACAATCCCACTGATAGCGCAGGCAAATGTCCTGTCGCGCACGGCAATACGCCTCGCGGCAGATCCAATCGCGACTGGTGGCCGAACCAGCTGAACGTGCAGATTCTTCACCAGAATTCCGGCCGCGCCGACCCGCTCGGCCAGGCCTTCGATTATGCCGAGGAGTTCAAGAAGCTCGATCTCGACGGCCTGAAGAAGGATCTTCACGCGTTGATGACGGATTCGCAGGACTGGTGGCCGGCCGATTTCGGCCATTACGGCGGCCTGTTCATCCGCATGGCCTGGCACAGCGCCGGCACATACCGCATCACCGATGGCCGCGGCGGCGCCGGGGCCGGCCAGCAGCGTTTTGCGCCGCTCAACAGCTGGCCTGACAACGTGAACCTCGACAAGGCCCGCCGCCTGCTGTGGCCGATCAAGCAGAAATACGGCAACAGGATCTCCTGGGCTGACCTGTTGATACTCACCGGCAACGTCGCGCTCGAATCCATGGGTTTCAAGACCTTCGGCTTTGCCGGCGGCCGCGCCGATGTCTGGGAGCCGGAGGAACTCTACTGGGGTCCTGAGGGTACCTGGCTGGGTGACGAGCGCTACAGCGGCGAACGCGAGCTGGCAGAGCCGCTTGGCGCCGTGCAGATGGGCCTCATCTATGTCAACCCGGAAGGCCCTAACGGCACTCCGGATCCGCTGGCGTCTGCCCGCGACATTCGTGAAACCTTCGCCCGTATGGCGATGAACGACGAAGAAACCGTGGCGCTGATCGCCGGCGGGCATACCTTCGGCAAGACACATGGCGCTGGCGATCCGTCGTTTGTCGGTGTCGACCCGGAAGGCGGCGAGCTCGAAGCTCAGGGCCTGGGTTGGACCAGCAAGTTCAACACAGGCGTCGGTCGCGATGCCATCGGCAGCGGCCTCGAAGTGACCTGGACCCAGACGCCGACCCAGTGGAGCAACTACTTCTTCGAAAACCTGTTCGCTTTCGAATGGGAGCTGACCAAGAGCCCGGGCGGCGCGCATCAGTGGCAGGCCAAGAACGCCGATGCCTCCATTCCGGATGCCTATGATCCGTCGAAGAAGCATCTGCCAACCATGCTGACCAGCGACCTGGCACTGCGTTTCGATCCCATCTACGAAAAGATCTCGCGCCGCTTCCTGGAGAACCCTGCCGAGTTCGCCGATGCCTTCGCCCGCGCATGGTTCAAGCTGACCCACCGCGACATGGGGCCGAAGGTGCGCTACCTCGGTCCGGAGGTTCCGGCCGAAGACCTGATCTGGCAGGACGTGATCCCGGCCGTCGATCATCCGCTTGTCGACGACAAGGATATCGCCGACCTCAAGGCAAAGGTGCTCGCAACGGGTCTCACCGTGCAGGAACTGGTCTCGACCGCCTGGGCGTCCGCCTCGACCTTCCGCGGCTCTGACAAGCGTGGCGGCGCCAATGGCGCGCGTATCCGCCTTGCCCCGCAGAAGGACTGGGAGGTCAACCAGCCGGCGCAGCTCGCCAAGGTCCTCGGCGTTCTTGAAGGCATCCAGAAAAACTTCAACGCCGCCCAGACCGGGGCGAAGAAGATCTCGCTCGCCGACCTGATCGTTCTGGGTGGTGCAGCCGGTGTGGAAAAGGCGGCAGCGGCCGGCGGTCATGCCGTCAGCGTGCCGTTCACGCCGGGCCGCATGGACGCTTCCGAGGCACAGACCGACGCGCATTCCTTCGCGGCGCTGAAACCCCGCGCCGATGGTTTCCGCAACTACATCGGCGGCCGGCAGTTCATGAAGCCGGAAGAAGCCCTGGTGGACCGTGCCCAACTGCTGACGCTGACCGGACCTGAAATGACCGTTCTCGTCGGCGGCCTGCGTGTGCTGAAGGCCGGCGCGCCCGAACATGGCGTCTTCACGTCCCGTCCGGAAACGCTGACGAACGACTTCTTCGTCAACCTGCTCGACATGGCCACGCAGTGGTCCCCCGTTGCCGGCAAGGACGGCGTTTACGAAGGGCGCGACCGCAAGACCAGCGAAGTCAAGTGGACCGGCACCCGCGTCGACCTGATCTTCGGCTCGCACTCGCAGCTTCGCGCCTTTGCCGAAGTCTACGGCCAGGCCGATACCAAGGAGAAGTTCGTCAGGGACTTCGTCGCGGCCTGGACCAAGGTCATGAACGCCGATCGTTTCGATCTCGTCTGATCGGCAGCATTTTGCCCGGGCGCAGTTTCGGCTGCGCCCGGGCATCTTTTATCGGAGACCGGACCTACCGCCCGACCGTCCAGTCGATGAGATGGGTATCACTTGAACAGATCCTGAAGACCAGGCCTCTCTTGCCCCTTCGGCTGCTCTCGCCCTTCCGCCATGAAATCGTCGCTGAGGCCGCGCTCCAAGGCGCTATGCAACAATGCCCACCGCACGCCGCGATCTGCCCGTGGCCGAAGGATCACAGCATCCCCTTCCCGCGTCACCTCCACCTGGTCCACGTCGAAGCGGAACTCCTTCGGCAGCCGGACGGCCTGCGAATTGCCGGATTGGAATACACGCGCATATAGCGGCATGAGAACCTCCGCAGTTTATATATGCCGTAGTATATACGCATTTGGCGGCATCCATGCCAGAAACCGTCTCTGAGACTTCCACTAGCGAGGCAGAATGCCGAAAGGCGAAAGTGACAGCAGATCGGGATCGGTCGCCGCCGTTACTGTCGCTACCTGGGCATGATTTATGCTGTAGCCGTAGGTGAGGACGCGGTCACCGTCGACCATGAAGAATTGCGCCTGATCCAGGCCGGGCCGCAGAGTTCCCGTCACGGTGACGGTCTCGTACATTCTTGCCAGGTGCAGAGGCTCTTCCGGAACGACACGAACCAGTTGGTTGGGCGGAGGGGAAGGCATGTGGCTGCAGGCTCCGGCCCAAGGTACCAGCATGAATTCGTAGACAAGATCGCCGTCCTGGTCGATCGGCAGAACGAAGCCCGTCAATTCGATCGGATGCTCCTCGCCATGCCAGGCGAGTGTTTCTCCCTCTGGGCCGTTCGCCGCCTTGCCCGACAGCGGCACCGTCGCCTTGGCCTGATCGGCCGGCCGTAAAGCGCTCCAGAAGATAGGCTGCGCCGCAGCGAAAACGTTAGAAATTGGCCATGCGGAACAAAATGCCAGCGCCGCGAACGTCAGGAGGAAAGGTTTGTGCTTCATCATTGGATCTCCACCGGGCCGGCCGCTTTGACCACCTTGCCGCTGCCGCATGGATGCTACTCCCGATCCCGCTTCGCCGTCAAAGCTTCGAACCGTCCTGCTGCTGTTCGGCAAGAAAGCGACCGCAGCGCCAAGGGATCGCTGCCATCGACCGGAGGCAATAGCGCGAGAGAGCGACGACCGAGTGGCTGGAAGTCAGGAGATCCCGCGTGAGGTGAATACGGGGATCTCCCTGCCGGACCGGCAGGCTGGTGAAGCCTTACTTCTCCGGCATCATCGAAGAGTGGTGCGAGGTGATCAGCCAGTTCCCGTCCTTGAACTCATAGGTATAGGTGTAGCGGGCGGGAACCTTCGAACCGTTTTTCATGGTGAAGGTGTAGGTGCCAAGGTCGACGGCCCAGTTGCAGCCGATCTTGATGTCGCGGCTGTCGACATGGCCCTTGGGCTCATTTGCCAGGAAGTGCTCGAAATAATCGATCCGTTCGGCCTGGGTGAGGCGGGGCTTGTTCGACAGCGTCGCGAGCAGCACGGAGTCCTCACTGTAGTTCTTGGCGACCTCCTGGGGGCTCAGCGTCGCGAGTGAGGTATTCCAGCGGTCGAAGAGCTTGGCGATTTCCGCCTCGCTTGTCGGCGCACAGGTTGCGGTTTCGGCAGCCGCTGCGGCCGACTGGACCTGAACGAAACCGAGAACGAGGGCGGCAGCAATGATGGTACGCATTTTGACTTCCTATGTGGCGGTTCCGGCGGACATCGCATCGGTCGACCGCATGATCGACATCTAAGGCGCCCAGTGCCGCCGCCCCATCTGCCGGGTGGCTCCGATCGGGTCTGCCGAACGGCATAGATGACATTCCCGCCGGAATGACTATCGTGCCGGCGTCATTCATCTTCGGAGCAATCCTGTTTGGAGCACGATACAAGTACGACGCATTCGCCTGGTGTCGCGGAACTGAGGGCGCTTTATCGGGCGGCGGAAGCGCGGGCGGCTCGTCTGCGTTTCATCATCGAAGTGCAGAACCTTCTCGACGCCGCGGCATTCGAAACGGCTGCCCAGGAAGTTCTGTCCCGGCTTGCCGACTTCGCGGGAGCATCGTACGCCAGGCTCGGTTTTCCGCCACTGCAGGGAACCGCGCCGCCCATGCAGCTGACGGTGGGCAAGTCGACGAACCCGGGGCACGACGGCATCCTGTTCGCTTCGCAAGCCGGTTCCAATCTTCGTTTGATGCTTATCGGGTCGCCGGGAGGGCGCGCCATGGATCCCGACGACCGGCAGACATTGGAGGTGGTGGCGGGGCAACTCGATGACGCCTACAATCTCAATCGGCAGGCAGCGGAAAACCAAGCGCTTCTCGGCGATCTCCAGCGGCAGCGAAGTGAACTCGCGGCCCTTGTCGCGCAATTGATCCAGGCGCAGGAACAAGAGCGGCAGCGGGTGGCGCTCGATCTTCACGACGGCTCGGCACAGCTGGCCGCAGGCCTCAGCTATCGCCTGCAGGACCTCGCGGCGCGCATCGGCGAGGCGCATGTCCTGAAGCCCGAGATCGACCAACTCGCTGCACTGGCGCGCCATTCCGTTGCCGATCTCAGGGCGGCCATTGCCGATCTTCGCCCGCCCGAACTCGATGATCTCGGTGTCGCTGCTGCGCTGCGCACGCGTCTCGATGCGCTCGACGGTCTCGAAGTGATCGCCGACCTCGATGCCGCCTCCGACCGCTGGCCGACATCGACCGGGATCATCTTCTATCGCGTCGCGCAGGAAGCGATCACCAATGTAATCAAGCACGCCGAGGCGAGCCGATTGGTAGTGCGCCTCTTCGAGGACGGCAAGGGCGAAGCGCATCTCGAAGTGATCGATGATGGCAAAGGCATCGGCGAGTTGCGCCATCCCCAGATGCGGGGCGGGCAACTCGGCATCGTCGGCATGCGGGAACGGCTGGCGCTGCTCGGCGGCCGGATCGAGATCGACGCCGGGTCTTCGGGCGGCACGCATGTCCGCGCCGCCGCCCCCCTTGCGCAGGACACGACATCAGAATGACGGCATCGATCCTTGTCGCCGACGATCACGACATCGCCCGCGCAGGTCTTATCGCCATGATCGGCGGTCAGGACGATTTCCATGTCGCCTTAGATGTGCGCGACGGCGTCGAAGCGGTGGAAGCCGCAGCTCACCACAAGCCGGATCTGGCACTGCTCGACATCCGCATGCCGCGCATGGACGGCCTCGCCGCGACGAGGGAGATCCGGCGCGTATCGCCGGCAACACGTGTCATGATCATCACGATGCATGACAGTCTCGATTACCTGGAAGCGGCGATCGAAGCAGGCGCCACGGGCTATCTGCTCAAAGATGCCAGCCGGGAAGGCATTCTCCGCACGATCCGCCGCGTGCTTCAGGGCGACGCCTTCTTCGACGGTCCTCTCGTTGCCAAGCTGCTGCGCCGCGCCGCCACCAAGCCGCAGACCAACAGCAGCGCCCTGGAGACGCTGACGATCCGGGAGCGCGAAGTCTTGTCGAAGGTGGCCGAGGGCCTGACCAACAAGGAGATTGGCAGAGCCTTGAAGATCTCGCCCGGCACCGTGAAGATTCACGTCGAGCGCATCATCGGCAAGCTGGGTGCCGGCGACCGGACGCAGGCCGCGGTCATGGCCGTCCGCGGCGGGCTCGTCGCGACATCCCGGGAGGAAGAGCCATGACCCTGCGTTTCGCCGATCTGCCGCTGAGGGCGAAGGGCATAGTCATCATCACGGTGCCGCTGGCGCTGCTGCTTGCGGCTCTCGCCTCCGTCTTCGTGGCCGACCGGCAAAGCCGGATTGCCGAGGATCAGGTGCGGGTCACGCTCGAAATCCAGTCGGGCATCCAGGAGATCCACGCCTCGATCGCCGAAGCGGCCACCGCGATGCGCGGTTATCTGCTGACCGGCAGAACCGATTTTCTCGATCCCTTCAACCGGGCCGAAGACAGGCTGCCCGTCGTGCTCGACGAGGTCGGTCGGCGGTTGCGGGATGAAGAGCAAAAGAGCCGTCTCGAACGCATCCGCACCCTCGTCGTCGCGAAAGTCGATCGTCTTCAACTCCTGAAACAGGCCGACATCCTGCGCGCCGATGGACGCGAGGACCTTGCGGCCAAGCTCATCGAGGGCAAGCAGGTCCTCGATGAGCTGAGACAGGAAATCGACGCGATGAGCCGGCGGGAGGCGGATCTGCTTCACGCGAGGACCGAGGCCGCGGAGCGGGTTCGCACTCTGTCGCGAAGCCTGATGATCGCAGCCGGCTTTCTTGGTTTTGCCGGCGCGCTCGTCGCCGTCTTCCTGTTTTCGGCAAGCATCGTGCGCCGTGTGCATGCGCTGAAAGCTGAGGCGCATCGGCTGTCGCAAGGCAAGGTCGTGACGGTGGCGGACCCCTTCCGCGATGAACTCGGAAGCCTCGGACAGGCGCTCGAGGATGCAAGCGTCCTTCTGAAAAAACGCGAGGCGGACCTGACCGAGAGCGAGGAGCGTTTTCGGCAACTGGTCGAAGGCGTCAGCGACTACGGCATCTTCGGGCTCGATACTTCAGGACGGGTGATAAGCTGGAATGCGGGTGCCGAGCGGATCACCGGTTATGGCGCCGAGGAGATCGTCGGGCAGCATTTTTCCCGCTTCTATCCCAAGGAAACCAGGGACACATTTCCGGCAGAAGAGCTTGCGGAAGCAGCTCTTCACGGACGCACCGAAACGGAAGGCCGGCGCGTTCGCAAGGACGGATCGCAATTCTGGTCGCACGTCGTCGTGACCGCACTCCATGACGAGACGGGGCGGTTGCGCGGCTTTTCCAAGATCACGCGCGATATAACCGAGCGCAAGCAAATCGAAGAAGCCCTGCTTGGTGTCCGTGAGGACGCGATCCGCGCGAGTAACGCCAAGAGCGAATTTCTGTCGCGCATGAGCCACGAACTGCGCACGCCGCTCAATTCCGTGCTCGGTTTCGCGCAGCTTCTGGAAATGGACGTCACCGATACCGAGACCAGGGAGAGCGTCGCGCAGATCTTGAGGGCCGGACGGCATTTGCTCAGCCTCATCGACGAGGTTCTCGACATGGCGAGGATCGAGGCCGGGCACATGGATCTCGCTGTCGAAGCACAGCCCGTCGCCGAGGTGATCGATGAAGCCGTGTCGCTTGCAAGACCGCTCTGCGGCAAGCAGCAGATCACGATCGAGGTCGTCGAGCCGGCCGAGCCGGATCTTTCGGTGCTCGCCGACCGACGGCGTCTGCTGCAGGTGTTCCTCAACCTCCTCTCCAATGGAGTGAAATACAATCGCCCCCGGGGAAGCGTAACCGTCAGCCACCGCGCGATGGATGGCGGCCGTATCCGCATCGAGGTCAGCGATACCGGTCCCGGCATTCCGGCCGGACGCGTCTCCCGGCTTTTCACCCCCTTCGATCGGCTGGGAGCAGAACGGATCAGCCAGGATGGAACGGGTCTCGGGCTCGCGCTGTCGAAACATCTAACAGACGCCATGGGCGGAACGCTCGGTTTCAGCAACCGCGAAGGCGGCGCCACTTTCCACGTCGATCTGCCGCGCGCGCCTGCAGCGGTAGAGGCAATACCGGTTTCGATGGGAAGCCCGCCGTAAAGGCATCGCCCTTGATTTGGCCGCGCCGCTTGATATCAGTCGGCATCGCTTCAACGAAATATTGGGTCCATGACAGATTCCACCGATATCGTGCGCCGATCGACAATCCTCATCGTCGACGACGAGCCCGCCAATGTCTCGCTGCTGGAGCGTATCCTCAAGCGCGAAGGCTTTACGGCGCTGATCAGCACCACCGAACCACGCGAGGCCTTGCGGCTCTTTCGCGAACATCCTGTCGATCTTGTTCTTCTCGATCTGATGATGCCCGATCTGGACGGTTTCGCCCTGCTCGAGACCTTTGCGAGGCTCATCCCGGAAAACAGCTATCTGCCGATCCTGGTGCTTACTGCCGATGCGACCTTGCCGACGCGCCGGCGGGCGCTTTCTCTCGGCGCGAAGGACTTTCTGACGAAGCCCTTCGATGCGATCGAGGCCATTCTGCGCATCTTCAACCTTCTCGAAACCCGCATCCTGACCCTGGAGCTTGCCAAACACGGACTGACAACGCCGAAATCGGAGCGTCCCCGGATTGATTGATGCGGATCGCGCCGACAATGGGGGCCAGTCAGGACGCCGGCCCCGCACAACTCAGAACATGGTGTTCTTGTTTGCCGCCTCTTTCGGAACGGCCTGGATCACGTCCCAGTGCTCGACGATCTTGCCGTCCTTGACGCGGAAAATATCGACGATCGCCTGGCCGCGGTCGTCGGCGCCGTTCGTCGCGTGCACATGCAGCCAGACGAGATCGCCATCGGCGGCGCTGCGGACGATCTCGGCCTTCGATTGGGCATTCTCCTTGAAGAAGCCGGTGAAGAAGGAAATCAAAGGCTTCTTCCCGTCGGGAACTTGGCGATTGTGCTGCCGGTAGTCGTCAGCGACGACCGAGGCGGCCTCGATATCGTGCTTGTTGAAGAACCTGTCGTAGAATTCCACCACTAGCTTCCGGTTGGCTTCCTCGATCTTCAAATCCCGCGAGGCCGATTCAGCAAAAGCGCCGGCCGGCGCGGCGACACCTGCCAAAATGACGAGTGCAAAAAGCGATTTCCCGAATGTCATGCATCAAGCTCCTTGGTGTGGATTCGCGATCTAGTCTAGAAGGAAGACTATGAGAGCTGGTCTATGAAACCGCGGCATGCCGAGCAAGAAGGCAGGTTTTAGTGGCAAGGTCAGCCGACGATGACCGAGGACGGAGCATGCCCAAGGAAACGGACGAGCCGAAACAACAGCCCGGGGCGGGATGCCCGATCAGAGGCGTGCTCGATCGTATCGGCGACCAATGGAGCCTGCTCACCCTCGAGGCACTGGAAGGCGAAAAGAAACGCTTCAACGAGCTGATGCGCGAGATCGGGGACATCTCGAAACAGATGCTCTCCAAGACGTTGAAGCATCTGGAGCAGGACGGCTTCGTGCGGCGCACCGTCTATCCGGAGGTTCCGCCTCGCGTCGAATACGAACTGACGGAGCTGGGGCGATCCTTCCTCATCCCCATGAAAACCCTGATCGGATGGGCCGAGCAGAACCATGCGGCAATTACCATCGCGCGGCAACGGCACGAAGACGCCTAGGGCGAAGCCCTATCAGGCCAGGAGCACCTTGCCGCCCGTTCGCAAGGGAAGCGCGGACTGCAGGGCTTGCCGGACCTTTTCCAAGGGGAATACCTCCCGCACCTCGGTCGCGATGACCTTCGAAACGATCTGCGCCGCGACCTTGGAATAGGCGTGCTGCACGTCGTCCATGGCTTCGGAATGAACCCATTCCCTGAGGTGAAAATAGGAAAAGGAAATATCGGGATGGGACGCCCAGAATGAAGCCGGGATGCTTTGGCCCGAAAGCAGGCCGTAATGCACGAAGCGTCCGCCCGGCCGCAGCGCATCGGCGAGGACTGCGGCGCGCGCGCCTCCGACGCAATCGAGCACCGCGTCGAGCCCATGCCGACCGGCGAGCTCGGCAACCAGATCACTTTCGCTTTCTTCCCTATCGATGATGACAGCCTCGACCCGGCCGAGCAGGCGCTCAAGTGATCCTTCGCTGCGGACGATGGCGACCGGCTCCACGCCTGCGGCGTTGGCGAGACCGATCAATATCGCTCCGATCGAAGAGGCGGCGGCATTGATGGCGATGCGCATGCCCGGCCTCAGTCCGATCTTGGCATGCAGCATAAGCCAGGCCGTCATCGGATTGACGTAGCTCGTAGCAGCTTCGAGGTCGGTGAGATCGTCTGGAACACGAAGGCACCAATCGGGATCGGTATCCTTGAATTCCTGCCAGCCACCGGCACTGCGCACCGGTAGCACGCGTGTTCCCGGGGAAAGCCCATGAACCTCCTCGCCGCACTGTTCGACCACGCCGAACGCTTCGAAGCCGGGAATGAAGGGCAATGTCGTGCGTCCGCTATAGGCTCCTGATATGGTGATGATATCGGACGGATTGATCGCCCGCGCCAGCAGGCGCACCCTCACCTGGTCACGCCGCAGCAGCGGCAGCGCAGCCCGCTCGAGCTCGACGACATCCTGAGCCGAGCCGAATTTTCGCACGACCGCCTGATATTGCATTGCATCCCCCACACACTGCGGTTAGATCACCCCGTCGAATTGGTGATCGAATGAACTTTGACGACAGGCCTTTAGCATCGTTCCGGGTCTCGATGCGAGACATCGACATCTATGGTCATGTCCACAACTCCCGTTATCTCGACTATTGCGAAGATGCGGTCGTCGAGTTCCTGCGGCAACGGCAAATTCTCAGCCATTTTCGTCACACTTCCTCCGGCGTTGCCTATCACGTGAAGAAGGCGGAGATCACCTTTCACAGCCCGATCGACCTCGATGATGTTGTCGAGGCAAAGGTGGAAGTGGAGAAAATCGGGCGCACGAGCCTGTCCTTTGCCATAGAACTCTTTCGCCAGCGCGATGGCGCCCATTGCGCATCGGCCCATTTCGTTTGGGTCTGCGTCGGCCTCTCCGACAGCCGCCCGACGCCGATCCCGGAAGCGACCAGAGCCGCTCTGTCTCCCGGCTGATTGCCGATCATTCAAACCAGCGGGTGTCCATGCCGATCCATGCGCAGCTCCTTCGACATGCAACGGTGACACCGGACAAGCCGGCGCTGGTGATCGACGGGCACTCGCTCAGCTATGGCGAGCTCTATTCGCGCGCCAAGGCAATCTATCGGTTTCTCCAAGATCTGCCCCGCTCCAACCGCCGCATGCTCGATCTGCCCGGCGTTGAGACGCTTGCCGCTCTCAGCCTTGGCAACCATATCGGCTTTGCCGAGTATTTTGCGGCGGCGACGGCTTTCCCGAACGCCTGCGCGGTCATCGACCCGATGATGCCGTCGGAAACGGTCGAACGCATCATCGAGCGCCTGGCGCCGGAGGTTTTGATCGTCGACGACGATGCGGGGCCGAGCGCTGAAATTGCCCGAAGACTCGGCATCCCCCTCGTCGTCGCCGGAGCGGAGGCTTTCGACCTCGCCGCGGCGGGAGGTGAAGCCGAGCTGCCGCTCGATGCCGACAAGATCTTTCTGATCGGCTTCACCTCAGGGACTACCGCCGAGCCGAAGGCCTATTATCGCTCGCGCGAACAGTGGCGCCGGAGCCTCGATCGCGGACGCGTCGTTTTCGAACTCGAAGACGCGCCGTCGACAATGTGCCCCGGAGCCCTCGCGCATGGCCTGGCGCTTTATGCATTGGTCGAAGCTTTGGATGCCGGGGGGACCTTTCATTCGGTCCGGAAATGGGATCCGGGCGTGGTCGCACGCACGCTCTCCTCCTGGCAAGTCGAACGGCTGGTTGCTGTGCCCACCCATATAGCCGGAATTGCAACGGCCTGGGCGGGTGAACCCGCTCTGACCTCTCTGCGCGATGTCCTCACCGCCGGCGCAAAGCTTGACAGGAACGAGGTCGACTCCATGCGCCGACTGTTTCCCAATGCCCGTATCCGGGAATATTACGGCGCCTCCGAGCTCGGTTTCATGACGGTCTCGACCCTTGTCGGCGGCGAGATCGATTTTCCGATCGAGCGGGTCGGACAGGCCTATCCCGGCGTAGAAATTTCCATTCGCGACCCCGATGAAAACGACGTCGGGACCGATGTGCCGGGAACCATATTCGTCAGGAGCGACCTGATCGCTGATGGATATCTCTGGGGCGACGATGGTCAGGCCTTCCGGGTCACAGAAGCGGGAGCGACGGTCGGAGACCTCGGCGAACTCGATGCCGATGGCATGCTGCGGGTGATCGGCAGGGCCGGCGGCATGATGATATCAGGCGGCAACAACATCTATCCCGCCGAAGTCGAGAGCGCGCTGAAAGCCTGTCCCGGGGTAGAGGATGCCGTTGTCTTCGGACTGCCGGACGCCTATTTCGGCCAGCGGATCGTCGCTGTCGTCTCGGGGGAGACGGTGGACCCGAAAATCCTGGCTGATCATTGCGCGCAGATGCTCGGGAAGTACAAGATCCCCAAGCAATTCTACCATATAAGGTCCTGGCCGATGACGAGCAGCGGCAAGATCTCGAGGGGGCAAGTGGAGCAGGCCGTGATTTCTGGAGATGATCTTGTCCTACGCCTTTCAGCCTGACGAGGATTGGCAGCCAGTCGTGGTTGCCGCCTACCGGTCGCCGATCGGCCGGGCGTTCGGATCGCTGTCGACCGTCGCGGCGGAAGACCTGCTTGCGCCGATCATCCATCGGATCCTGTCCGAGACGGGAATTGCGCCCGAAAGGATCGACGATGTGCTGGTGGGCAATGCCGCCGGCGGCGGTGGAAATATCGCGCGGCTGGCAGCGCTGACCGCAGGCCTGCCGATGACGGTTCCAGGTGTTGCGATCGATCGGCAATGCGGCTCGGGCCTGGAAGCGATCATCATGGCAGCCCGCCTGATCCAGGCGAAAGCAGGCGCGTGTTTTCTCGCCGGCGGCGTGGAGAGTGTCAGCACCGCGCCATGGCGCGTCGAAAGACCAAAGGCGAATGGGGCGCTGCCGCGTTTTTACGGGCGCGCCCGGTTTTCGCCTGACACGATCGGCGACCCGGAAATGGGTGTTGCTGCCGAAAACGTCGCCCGTCAGTTCGGCATATCGCGGCAGAGACAGGATGAATTCGCCCTGCGCAGCCATAGGCTCGCCGTAGCGGCGGCCGAGGCAGGCATCTTTCGCCCCGAGATCGTTGACATTTCCACCGGCCACGGTCTGATCGAACGGGACGAATGCCCACGTGCGGCTACATCCTTCCAGGCGCTCGCAAACCTCCGGCCGGTCTTCCTGGCCGATGGTTCGGTGACAGCCGGCAATGCCTGCCCGCTGAACGACGGCGCCTGCCTGGTGCTCGTCATGAGCCGTGGCATGGCGAAAAGCCTCGGCTTCGAAAAGGGCCTTGCCTTCATCGACGGCGCCGCTGCCGGCGTAGACCCCAATCTGCTCGGCATCGGCCCGGTCGCCTCGACCAGGAAGTTGCTGCAGCGTCAGCCCGGGCTCTCACTTGTAGACATCGATGCCATCGAATTCAACGAGGCCTTTGCGGCCCAGGTTCTGGCATCGCTGGACCAGCTCGCTATCCCTGCCGACGCGATCAACAAGGACGGCGGAGCCATTGCGCTCGGCCATCCATTCGGAGCCTCCGGCGCAATCCTCGTTACCCGACTATACAGCCAGCTGATCCGCGACATCGGCGGATGGGCGCCGGGCGCGACCGGCCTGGCCATGATCGGTATCGGCGGCGGCATCGGGCTGACCGCCATGTTCGAGGCTGCCCAGCTTTCCTGACCCGGCGATGGCGCAGACCGTCAGGCGGCGGCGCGTTTGTGATCGGCCGGATGCTGAAGCCGAAAGCCGATCGCTAGTCTGTTCCAGGCATTGATCATCGCAATACCGATCGAAAGCGCCACGAGCTCGTCATCCGAGAAGTTGGTGTGTGCCTCTTCATAAACATCATCTGGCGCATGGCTTTTCGCGATCTGAGTAAGAGCCTCCGCCCAGGCGAGTGCCGCCCGCTCCCGTGTGCTGAAGAGCTGCGACTCCCGCCATGCATTGAGAAGCAGCAGCCGGTCATCCGTTTCGCCGAGCTTCAGTGCGTCCTGGCGGTGCATGTGCAGGCAATGCGCGCATCCGTTCATTTGGGAAACACGCACTTTGACGAGTTCGAGCAGCTTCGGATCGAAGCTCTTGGCAATCCAGGCTTCAACAGCCACGAGGCCGTCGATGCCGCTGTTCTTATGGGCCATGAAGTTCAGACGCTTGGTCATTCTTATCTCCATCGTGAGGATTGACGGCCGAAGTCACCGGCTTGCAGACCGGTGAATACGCCTTGCCTTCCGGGTCCGTCATCTGCCCCGACGGTAGGTTCGGCCCATGCCTGTCGACGTGATGGTCCTCTATTTCAGCCAACCGGCTCGTCGCAGAGCCAGTTGGCCTACTGCGTTCGCATAGGGTGACAGCGACCGAGGGAGAATAGTTTGGGACCGCGATCGGGCGCATTCTCTGCCCATCGGTTACACCGGCCGTACCGGCGACGGTCCCGATGAAGCCGCTTCACTCATAGAGGACGCGGTTTCGCCACGCCGAGCAGTCGCCTGCTCGCTTTCAAGTCAACAAAGGCAAGTCAACAGAGGAAACTCCTCGTAAAGGACAAGGAGACTACCCATGAAAATCGTCGTTATCGGCGGCACCGGCCTCATCGGCTCGAAGACCGTGGAAAGATTGCGCAAAAAGGGGCACGAGGTGTTGGCGGCTTCGCCGAATTCGGGCGTCGACACGATCACCGGCAAGGGCGTGGCCGAAGCGCTCTCTGGCGCGCAGGTGGTGCTCGATCTCGCAAATTCGCCCTCGTTCGAGGACAAGGCCGTCCTGGAATTCTTCCAGACCTCGGGCCGCAATCTGCTCAAGGCAGGGGCTGCCGCCGGCGTCAAGCATCATATCGCGCTGTCGATCGTCGGCATGGAGCGGCTGCAGGGCAGCGGCTACATGCGCGCCAAGATGGCCCAGGAAGAGCTGATCAAGACGTCCGGCATACCCTACACCATCGTGCACTCGACACAGTTCCATGAATTCATGGCTGGCATCGCCCAGTCAGGCACCGTCGGTCAGACCGTGCATCTATCGCCGGCCTACGTGCAGCCGATCGCCTCGGACGACGTCGCCGACGTCATGGCCGAGGTGGCGCTCGGTACGCCTGTGAACGGCACGATCGAGATCGGCGGGCCGGAGAAAGTCCGCCTCACCGAAATCGTGACGCGTCTCTTCAAGGCGACGAACGATCCGCGCCAGGTGGTCGCCGATCCGCACGCCCGCTATTTCGGCGTCGAGCTCGAGGACAATTCGCTCGTGACCGGAGCCAAGGCGCGGCTTGGCCAGATCCGCTTCGACGATTGGCTCAGCCGGCAGCCGCCGCAGAAAAAGAGCGCCTGACGGACTTGGTGCGCCGGTGCGTTCGTTTATCAACGAAAGGAGACCAGACATGCTCAGGAAAATGATCTCGGCAGCGGCCTTCGCCCTTGTCCTTGCCGCCGGCACTCAGGCTCACGCCGGAGGTGGGAAAGCGAAGATAAGCGTCGTTTTCGACCAGAAGCTTCCCAATGTTCCCGGCAAGAGCATGAGGGCTGTGATGGTGGAATATGCGCCCGGCGGCATGTCGCCCGGCCATACCCATCCGAATTCCGCTTTCATCTACGCCACGGTTCTCGAAGGGGCGATCCGCAGCGCGGTGAACGACGGACCGGTGAAAACATATAAGGCCGGAGAAAGCTTCGCCGAATTTCCCGGCGATCATCACAGCGTCAGCGCAAACGCCAGCGACACCAAGCCGGCGCGCCTGCTTGCGGTCTTCGTGCTGGACACGGACGAGACAGAACTGACGATCGACGACAAATAATGTGGTACGCGATGCCCGCCGCCGCCGGGCATCGTTTCCTCCCGATCACGCAGCCTGCAGCGCTATCTCCAGGTCGGCGATCAGATCGTCCGGATGCTCGATGCCGATCGAAAGGCGGATCGTCGATTCCAGAACGCCGATGCGCTGGCGGACATCGGCGGGCACGCCGGAATGCGTCATGGTGGCAGGATGGCTCGCAAGCGATTCCGTGCCGCCGAGGCTGACCGCGAGCTTGAAGATCTGCAGCGCGTTCAGGAATTTGAACGAGGCTGGCTGACCGCCGCGAATGTCGAAAGAAAAGGTGGAGCCGGCGCCGGTGCATTGCGCGATGAAGGTCCGGCCGGCCGGCGATTCCGGATCGTGGTAGGGCAGATAGTGGACCTTCTCTACCTTCGGGTGGTCGCGCAGATAGTCTGCGACGGCCCGCGCGTTGCTGTTTGCCCGTTCCATGCGCAGCTGCAGCGTTTCCAGCGAACGGCCGAGCATCCAGCAGGAATGTGGATCGAGCTGGGTGCCGATCGCGCCGCGCAGGGCCTTGATCTGCTTGATGACCGCCTTGCGACCAAGAACGGCGCCGGCGATCAGATCCGAATGACCACCGACATACTTCGTCAGCGAATAGAGCGAGATATCGGCTCCGTGCTCGATCGGCCGCTGGAAGACCGGCCCGAGCAGGGTATTGTCGCAGACGATAATCGGCATGTGGCCTTGTCTTGCACCGATCGCGTCGGCCACGCGCCGGATCATCGCCACATCGACCAGGCTGTTGGTGGGATTGGCTGGCGTCTCGATCAGAATAACGGAAACGCGGCCGTTGGCCATCGCCTCTTCAGCCGCCTTCTGCACCGATCCTTCGCTGATGCCGTCGGCAAACCCAATAGCGGCGACGCCGAAGTTCAGAAAAGTCTTTGCCAGCAACGTTTCGGTTCCCCCATAGAGCGGCTGTGAATGCAGGATCGCATCCCCCGGCCGGACGAAGGCGAACAGAGTGGTGGCGATCGCCGCCATGCCGGATGAAAACAGCACGCCGCTTTCCGTCCGTTCGTAGACGGCGAGCCTGTCTTCGACGATTTCGCTGTTTGGGTGGTTAAAGCGCGAATAGACGAGGCCGGCACCCTTCCCTTCGGGCGGCTCGCGGCGGCCAGACACGTAATCGAAGAAGTCGCGGCCATCCTCGGCCGTGTTGAACACGAAGGTGGAGGTGAGGAATACCGGCGGCTTGACCGCCCCTTCCGAGAGCTCCGGATCGTAGCCGTAATTCAGCATCTGGGTTTCGGGATGCAGGGCATGATTGCCGATATGGGTTTTGGAAGGATGCGGGGCAGTCATCATCGTCTCCTCTATCGGGACTGGCGAAATGTCAGAATACATCAAAACTATAGGAGAGGAGCAATCTTCGCGGTCAGTTCCTGATCTCGCCCAAAGTATCCGCGACATAGGCGCCTCGCGCTCCCATTGGCAGCGGCGTTCCTGTCGTCGTGTCCCTCGCGGTCTGATGCTCTAGTTCTGCGTTGAGCTCTCCTCCGACGATGAGAATGACGACGGAAAGCCAGATCCAGATGAGGAAGCCTATCAGCGCCCCGAGCGTGCCGTATGTCGCGTTGTAATTGGCGAAATTCTCTAGATAGAAAGAGAAGCCGAGCGACATGGCGGCCCAGGCGACCGTGGTCAAAACCGCGCCCCACGTCATCCACCGGACCTTGGCAGCCTCCCGGCTTGGGCCAAAGCGGTAGACCATTGTGACGGCCACCGCAACCACGAGCAGAAGCAGCGGCCACCTAAGGAGAAGAGCCATGTGCTCCTTGAATTGATCGAGCCAAAGATAGGAGAGCACAACTGGCATCACACCAACGAGGGCCACCATGACGATCGCAAAAGCTATCGCACATAGGGTAAAGCAGAGGCCCGTCAGATTAAGCCGCACCAGGCTTCGCTTCTCCTTTTCCTCGTAGGCCACGTTCATAGCGTCGAATATCGCCAGCGTGCCATTATGGGTGCTCCATAGCGCGACCGCGAGGCCTACGAAAAAGGTTAGGCCAAGTGTGCCGTCGCGCCGCTCGACGAGCGCCTTGATCTGATCGGCAAGAAGATCGAATGCGCCGGGTGGCAAGAGGACAGCCAACTCGCGAAGATGTTCGGATATGGTAACCGGATCGGCAACCAACCCATAGAGAGCGACGAGGGCCGCCAGGGCAGGAAATATCGCCAGCAAGAGATAGAAGGTCACGCCCGCCGCGATGAGAGTGACGCGGTCGTCTAAAATTTCATGGAAGACGCGCCAGAAGACGTCGCGAAGGCCGCTGAAAGGGATAGCCTCGGGCGTACTGGCGCTGCGGCCATGATCGTCACCTGCGTGGCCAGTATCCGCAGACGGAGCGGCCGACCTGCGCTCGACTGCCTGCATGTAGACAAGCGCGCCGATCGCTGCGGCCATCATTGCAGCCGCGGTGGAGAATCTCTTACGTTGAACCACATCACGCATGTGGATGGTCTCCGATCTAGTGCGGAGATAACGCGGCGCGTCGCTAAAGGATGCAAGCCATTGCTTTTCTGCGGACATTTGATGCAAGACCGAGATCGTCCGTTTCCCTAATCGGGTGAGGAAGCAGGGATTGAAACGATTGAGCCGCGTCGCCACTGCGCTCAGTATCTCCTAAAGCAAGGCCAATGGTGTAGTTTCAGAAATCATAATACATTGATATTGCCGCACAAATCACCATTCGCGGAAGCAAACGAGGGCTTTAGTTCCCTTGCTGCCTGCTGGTGCTTGGGCGCCGCCAGAGGGTAGATCCGGTGCGGAGCCAAAATCGGAAGCGGCGCTTGGCCCTTGCTGTCACCCGATTCCCGCGCCTATCAGGCATCTGCAACGATGCTTTCTGTATCGGTCCGCAAAACAATAGCGCCGCTGACAACGACGTGCAATAGCCGCTTCTGGCTTCAACGCGCAAGTGCCGATCCGTGGCTGCGAGCCGATTGTTTTCGCTCCGTGTACCCCGTGGCAAGCGTCGGTGATACCGAGAGAATGCCCGCCTGCAGACGCGATCTCGATGGCGTCGGTGGTTGCTTGATAGTGTCTCGGCGGTACGCGCTTAAATCGATCAAGTGGCCACGCGTGGGCTGAGCTGAGCGCCCGGTGGTGGAGATGCGGTGCGCGCCGCTTCGGACACAGCGTGGCGCTACTTTGCGGTAGCGGCCCCTCCCCGACCGGCACTGCAAGAGTTGCTCCGGCATCCCGTTTGTAGGTGCAGGAACATCTTCCGGCGTATCGGCCGGGGATGAACGCAGCTCTTCTGCAGTGGCTGGCAGCGGGCCGGCACGCTATCAAATGCCTGTATCGGAGACGGGCGCCGCCCATTCGGGCATGTGGGACGGTCTGGGCTCTACGGTCGGCGATCTCAGGACAAAGTGGACCCAACGCTGTCCCCACATATGCTCGGCTCGCTGCCGCAGGCATATCGACGATAGTCGCCGCTGCGTCGGTGCGCTGACGGACGTGCTTTACCTCAGCGAATGCCTGTTCGCAATGGGCTGATGCGCCCGACGGGTTCGACCGCGTGAGCTGCCGATCCTGCAGAATGAAAGGATGCCCCTGCCCTTCCGCTCGGCCGTACGAAGAAACGCATGACAGCGAGACGGTCGGACTGCTGGCCGACTTCTAAGGAGCCGACTCCATGGCCGATGGAGCAGCCGACCCTCCGCCCTTTCCCCGGTGAAATCCCCAAATCCCAGCTGCAAGGCCTAGCGTTGGCTCATCCTGTTGTTGTCCGCGGACAACCGGATGTTCCGCCAGGTCGTTTGATCGCGAAGCGGGTTCCGCAGCAACTGGTTCGCAAGGGTATTGCGGCCGCGTCAACGGCTCTGCCTGACGTCATCGAAAAGCGGTTTCATACGCCGGCCGAACAGGCGTGGCGTATACGGCTTGAAGATCTCTGACAGCTCCGCAATGCCTAAGCCTGTACTATGTTTGGCGAGGAGAAGAGCGCCGTCCAGTCGAAAAAATGCGGGGCTGTTGGCGCTTCGGTTTCATTCATCGAGAGAGATGTACGGCAAGGATGCGGGCAGCCGCAGCCCCATCGTCCTTGCGGCTCTTGCGTCCCCATGGTGGGGCGGCAATCGATGGCTCCCATCGCTTAAGGAAAAGCTGGCTGACTAAGGGCAACGCGGCGCTCCGGCAGAGCGGGTGCCCCAACTGAGTTGATCGGGAAGACGGGCAGGCCCGTCCTTCGAGGCTCCCGCTGGCCGCCTCAGTCCGGGTAGAGAGGGTGGCGCGTGACGGCAGACACTGTAGGCCAAAGGCTGAACCCTTGGGTGATGCAGCGGATAGCCGAGCGCCGGCCGCAGCATTCGCAAGTGTGGGCGGATGGTGGTTGTTGTCGCCGTCGTTGGTGATCGGCGCCCGATCTGTCAGGTTGGTGATCGCCTTGTCCGGCGCCTCGACCAATTCGGCCGTCAGTCGGGTGGAGATAAGTGAGGCAACATCATGATCGGGCGAAGGATGGGGCACTGCGCGGCCAAGACGGATCGTTGTCGATCTTTGAGACGATCTCCCTCGCGGCAGGCTTGGTGCACCCACAGTGCGATCCTGGTGCCCCATCAATTATTTCGCGGTGGACCAGATCGTTCTGCAGGAAGTCGGAGGGAATCGCTGCCCCAGATCCCCCGCTCGGCAAGTTGTCCGCGGACAACCCGCGCGCCCAGGCCCAATCGCGTGCCAGAAAAGGCTGAATTCGCCTGTGGCTCGTCTATGATATCGGTGCGGCCGCTAGGCTTGAATTTGCCGCATTGCGGCACTACCTCGTGACAGACCGAAGCGCTTAACCCCTCCGAGCCGCTTCGGTCCGACGGACAGCACTCCTCCTCCCAGGCTGTCGGTCCCTATCGAAGCCCGGCGCACCTCTCCCGCGCCGGGCTTTTGTCATTCTGGCAATGCCCGGCGGGCGGGCAATGAAGCCTCGTTTCCCATGAGAATCGATCCGCTCCTGGTAAGATGTACAGGCATCTGGCGTTCTTTGGTCCGATTATCAAAGATGAAGGCCGACAAATCTCAGGCTGGAGGTTCTCCGGCACCGGATAGGGCAGGGCTCTGATAGCCAGCTTGCGCGGAGCTAGAAATGGTCCAGTTCCGAGCCTGCTTTTGAGCGTGCTGCCGTGCGTGCTCCTGCGCCAGATGTGGGTGTGTTGACGGCGCCGTCGGCCAGAAACGAGGCGAGCTGACTGCGTCGATCGAAAGGCAGTATCGCCTCGAGAACGTCGAGCTCTTTGGCGAACTGCACCACGTCGCTCTCGTTCCTCGCTGAGATCAGGCAGTGGACTGCCGCACGGATGGTTCATTCGTCGTCATAGCACAGCGCCCATTGGTCGCCGATATACCAGCAGCGTCCTATCCGTGGCTCCGTTTTCCAGAGCAGGCTTTTGACGAACTCGATGCCGCCGCGCCTAAATGCGGCTGTCAGCGCCTCGATCTCGTTGTCACCGATAGACAGGCCACCATTGGCGCAGACGAAATAGGCCGTGCCGATCCAACGCGCCGCAAATCCACTCTCGCCGCGCTCAATCCGAAGGGCGGCCCCATGGGATGCATGACGGCCGCCTTTCGGCGGTCGGTCCTGGCGCGGCACGCCGAGTGGCAACACGAGGCGCCCTCCAGGCCGAAGCCTTTCGATCCAGGGTTCCGCGGGTCGCGCGACGGCGAAATTCACATAGATCGCATCCACCTCTTCCTGCGGCCATTGACTGCCGTCGGCGTTTATGACGCTGACATTGGCGCGATCGGCAAGTGCTGTTTGAGCGTGGGCAGCCAGATCGGGATCCATCTCGACGGCATAGACATGACCGGAAGTTCCCACAAGCTCCGAAAGAATGGCGCTGTAATAGCCGGTGCCGGCACCGATATGCGCGATGCGATCCCCGATTTGTATGTCCAGCTCTGCCAGGAGTCGGGCATGCAGTGAGGGACTGCCATTGTTGACACCTTTGTCGGTCTGCAAGGCAAATAGCACGTCCTGATAGGCCAGAACCAAGTCGGAGGAGGGGAGGGGGCGATATCCTCCGCCCAGATTGGCGATCTGCCATGGCGGCGCGCCGAGGAATTTTTCGCGCGGGACGGTGGCAAAGGCGGCTTCGATCCGCGGGTTCGTCGTCGCGGCGGTTGCCACCACCTGATGGGCGTAAGCGCGGCGGATCACCGCCAGTTCGTCGGCCGTAAACATCGCAGTTGGCATGGACAAATCTCTGGGCATGGCTTTGACCTGTTCCCTTTTTACGTCCTTGCGGCTCCAAATCCATCTCTATCCCAAATGCTTGATTTCATGGGTAGGAACTCATGACGGAAGTTAAAGGTCACTTCTCTTCCATTGTGGAAAACTACGTTGTTACTTCATAAGCTTAATACTCGATGCGTGGCCTGCAACGATGCAGTATCGGCCGTAAGCGGGGCTGATTTGGTGGCGATGCCGAGACAATCAGCATGTCTGACGCAGAGCAGGGTGCTCGCAGGGCCGAGAGCGTTCAGGCGCGAGCTGCAACCAGGGAGGCGAGGGGTGCAACAGCATGATCTTCGTCACTGATCCCCAGCCGATCGCCGAGATAGTGCCAGAACGACAGGCCGAGCTTTTGGCAGGTCTTCATCAGGCCGAGCATGCTGTCACGCGCCTGCCGACCGTTGCGACTGACCGTGCCGCCGGAAATCTTTCGCTTGATGACAAATCCGCGCAGATCTCTTTCCGACGCATTGGTATGGAGCGGGGTTTCAGGCCGCTCGAGAACCCGCAGCAGTTCTGCCTTGCGGCGTCTCAGTCGAAACAGCAGTTTGTCGAGGTCGCCATAACCGGTGCGCAGCGAGAAAATCCGATTGAACCGGGCCTGAATGCCCCGGGCTGCACGCGGATCAGGTCTTCGCTGATAGGCTTTCAGGGCCTTGTAAAAGCGCCAGATGAGATCCCGCAGGGTTTCGACATGCCGTACTTGGCCGGGCGTCGCCGGCATCAGCTTGTGCAGCAACCGCTCGGCGTGGACCCAGCACAGCGCATGGGTGCCGACGCGGAATTGTCCGGCATCGTCGGATACGATCACCGCATTGCCGACCAGACCGTGATGGCGGATGGCGCCCCAGATGCCGGCCTCGGCAAACGGGCGGATTATGTCCTTGTCGAAGATGTCGATACCATTGGCGGCCAGATACTCGAGAAACGGAACCTGATTGGCAAACCGCCGCGGCTCACATGTCTTCAACCGCGCCAGAAGGGCGGGGTCCACCTGACGGTTTTCCAGAAAGGTGAAGGCGGCATCGTTGAGAACATAGTCCTGATAGTTGCCGCGCAGCAGGGCCAGGAAGTTCAGCCGCGACTTCGACGGCGCCGTGCGGAAGGCAGTGAAATGCTCGCCTCCGATCTGTGTCGTATGGAAATTGCGGTTGGCATGACGGGCGCCAGTGTCGTCAACCGTGACAAAGGGAGCCGAGACCAGGCCCGCATGCAGCACGGCAGCATCCTCGGCATGAAAGCCATCCAGCCGCTCTGTCAAAAACCGGATGACCTGACGTTTGGAAATCTCGACACCGACATCGTTCAGCAAGGTCGTCAATCGCTGCGTCGTCACCTGCCCATGGCTATGAAGCATCAGGCAGAAGCGACGCAGACTGGCGCCGTAGCCGCCCTTTATCCCCGCAGGCAGCGGCGCGACGATCGTGCGTCCATCCGGAGCCACCCAGCATTCGCGGCGATAGCGCACCACTTCGGCCCGCACGACCAGATCCCGCACCACGCAATCCTTGTAGCCCTTGAAGCGCGATCCGGGTGGTGCGTTGGCAGGCAGCACCTCTTCGCGCGTGACGCTGCCCTTGTCGCCTTTCGGGCCGCGACGCCGCGCAGGCTTTCGGCTGCCGGCAACCGTTTTGTCACTCGTTGCCTGTTCCATGCCCGACGGCCTGAAGGGTGGGCGCGGCGGGAGGTTTTTAAGCCGCGCAATCTCGTCGCGCAGAAGCTGGTTGTCGACCTTCAGCCGCGTGTTCTCTATCCTGAGCAGGTCGTTGTCTTCACGAAGCTTTCGGTTGTCAGCCTCAAGCTTCTCGGTCCGGATTTCTGCCCGATCAGCCCGCGCCACAAGTCCCGTCACCAATTCCCGCAGCGCCTTCAGCGACAGCGTATCAGCATGCTCGACCATCGGGAGGCGGCGCTTCGTCATAAAGGAAGTGAATCATGATTCACAAAAAATCGGAATCCCCCGTGCCACCAGATCTGCTCCAGTTACGTATCGGCCCCGTTCCCTTACAGCAGGCGACGCTGGGCAAGGCGGTCCGGCCCTTGGATGCCAAGCGCTCCCACAGCGCCATCGACACGTTTCAGGCGTCGGGTATCGTGAGGTGTCTGACGTCTAGTCTGAAACGCTTCTTGATCCTGTCGACGGGCGTCCCGTCCTGAAGCGGAACCTGGACCAGCCGGTCATAGGTCTCGAAGCCCATCTTTGCGTAATAGCCAAGGCCGCTGACATTGTCGGCGCGAATGATGGCATTGATGAATTCGAGCCCGAACTCTTCCGCTGCGGCTCGGGTTGCGGGGAAGAGAGCGGTGCCGACGCCCGGGGTTCTTGGATTCATGCGGGCAAAGGTCGCGATGTCGGCGAAGCCTTCCGGCGGATCGCCGTATAAGCTGAGCGATTGAAAGCCGACGAGTAACTTATCGTGCTCTGCAACATGGCAGGTAAGCGGAAACTCGCCGTCGATGAACCAGTCCGCGAACTCGGCAGCCGAAAGCGGCGTTTCGAGTGCGGTCGTTCCACCGGCAAGGATGATCTCGTTCAGGAGACTGCTCAGCTCCGCCGCGTCGGCGGAGACGGCCCTTCGAATGTGCATGCCTTGGCTACCTCGTTTTGGAGGTACAGCCTATCGGCGAGATCAGAGATTGCAAGTCGCCAATTCGCTGCGAAGACGAGGAATCATGAAGCACGCCCGATGCCGTCAAATTCCGGTTTCGTGTTCGACGGACTTGCTCCGGGCCCTTCATCTTCAGGCGCTCAAACGCTGCTGCGTCTGCCGGTCGAAAAAGTGAACCTTGGCCGTTTCGAAAGAAAGCTTCACCGGCTGTTCCGGCACCAGCTCGACACGTTCGCGAACGACCCATGTCAGCTCCCTGCCTTCGAGCTCCACCGCGACATGGGTTTCCGATCCCGTGGGTTCGACCACCTTGACCACGGCATCCACACCGTTTTCGCCACCGAGGGTGATGTCTTCGGGACGAATACCCAGCGTCAGCGGCCTGTTGGCGGAATTGGCTGGAGCCCGCGAAAGCGCTACGCGTGACCCACCCGACAGCGACAATGCCGGGTTGCCTGCGCCCTCAAGGGTTCCCTCGAGAAAGTTCATCGCGGGGGAGCCGAGGAAGCCGGCGACAAAGATGTTGCGCGGCCGGTCGTAGAGTTCGAGCGGACTGCCGATCTGTTCGACGCGACCGCCGTGGAGCACGACGATCTTGTCGGCCATGGTCATGGCTTCGATCTGGTCATGGGTGACGTAAACGATCGTGGTCTTCAGGCGCTGGTGCAGAGCCTTGATCTCCGCTCTCATCTTCACCCGCAGTTTCGCATCCAGATTGGAGAGCGGCTCGTCGAAGAGAAAGACTTTCGGATCTCGAACGATGGCTCGGCCCATGGCGACGCGCTGTCGCTGTCCGCCCGACAGCTGCGCCGGCTTTCGATCGAGAAGCGGCTGCAATCCGAGAATTGCTGCAGCCTCACCGACCTTCTGTTCGATTTCCGGCCGTTTGACCCCGGCGAGCTCGAGCGCAAATCCCATGTTCTGGGAAACCGTCATCTGCGGGTACAACGCATAGTTCTGGAAGACCATCGCAATATCGCGATCCTTCGGCTGCAGATTGTTCACGACCCGGCCGTCAATGCTGATTTGACCGGCGGTGATATCCTCGAGCCCGGCAATCATGCGCAACAATGTCGACTTGCCGCAGCCGGAGGGGCCGACGAGAATGGTAAACTCACCGTCGGCAATCTCGACGTCGACACCATGAATGATATCGACCGTACCGAAGGATTTCTTGACGTTTCTGATACTCAAGCCAGACATTTCGTACCCCTTGTCATCTTCTAGCGCTTCCTGCGCACACGCAGCGCCTGGTACGGCTTGCGCGGAATTTTGACGCCGAAGGCTGCGTCCGGCTTGCCACCGCGCACGACCGAGCCATGGCGCGTCGGATGCGGAACGGGAGCCGCCACCTTTTCGACCGGTGTGATCGTCATCTCCCACGTGTCGATGAGATCGACATCATAATCGTCGCTGTCGACCGGCAGACCCGTGGACCAGATCACCGGCTGATGCTCGCCGAAATAAATCAGGCGGAAATCGCCGTCGCCGTCGCGCGCGCCCGACACGCGGGACCAGGGCCATTCGCCGATGATGCCCAGCGGTTCGAGGCCGTGCTTGACATCGGCTTCCAGGAGGTCGCGGAGGAAGGCGATGCGCTTCCACGCTTCGCCGCGCAGTTCCCCGCCTTTGGCCCACCAGATCAGGTCCTCGGGATGGGAATAGGTTTCGCCATGGCCGGCATAGCCGCCGCGTGCCATGGTGATCCAGAAGCGATGCACGAGCTCCTGCGCATTGAGATTGCCCCATGACTGCAGGATGTCGCCTTCATATTCCGGCTCGTCGTTAACGACAGGCTTGCCGTAAGCATCGCGCCATTCCTGGGTCCGCTTGACGTCGGGGTTTTGAATGCAGGTGTGCGTGACCCATGGCTTGCGGTGATCGAAATTCGCTGTCACGTCGCCATTATGAATGGAGCGCAGGTGCTGGTAGGGGTCGTTCTCTTCCAGGATGTGGAAGTAGCGATCCCACTGCTCCATCGGCTTCGTATCGATGAGGAAATCATATTCATTGGCAAGCGACCACCAGACGTTCCGGTAGGCGGCGAGACGAGCGGCGAGATATTCGACATAGCGAAAATCCTGTTCGGCCGACATGTCGGCATAGCCCCACCGGTCATAGGGGTGGAAGATGATGATATCGGCTTCGATCCCAAGTTGGCAGAGCGCTGCGACCTGCTTTTCGAAGTGCTGGAACGAGGCGGGGTTCGGACGGTCGAAGTCTTCCCTTCCGTCGCCCCCGCGTTCAAAGCAGGCGTGCAGCGGCTCGTTGACGTTATAGGGATAGTCCTTCGGAAACACGCCCATCCGCATCTTGTTGAAGCGGGCCTTCTTGAGGGTTTCGAGGGTCTGCTTCTGCATATCGAGCGGCTGGTGCGTCCAAGCATAGCAGGTCGTCCCGAAGGATAGGAAGGGGGTGCCGTCGGCATAGGCGAAGTGGAACTTGTTGCGCACGCGCACTGGGCCGTGATTGCCGGCCGAAGGCCTGGTCGCAATCAGTGCGCCGGTCTTGCCGTCGAGTGCGGTTGTCTTGGAACGGGTCAGAAACGACCATTCGCCCTCACTATCCGGCATGAAGCGGATGCGGTAGGTGCCGTTGCCATCATAAAAGCCCGGCACGCGAACTTCGCGGCTCTTGTGGGTGAACACGGCATCGAATGCCACGTCGAGATGGGGATTTCCATCGGAGGGTCCATCAAAGGAGGCCTCGAACACGCCCCATTTTTCGACTGTTGCATCAGACATAGAATATTCTCCTCGTGCATGCTTTTGTGGTCGCTAGCCTTTGACGGCGCCGGAGGTCAGGCCAGAGACGAAGTAACGCTGGAAGATGAGATAGACGATCGTGGCCGGCAGGACGGTCATCACGATGGCCGCATTGAGCTGGCCGTAATTGCTCGAGAACTGCCCCTGAAACGACATCAGGCCGAGCGGTAAGGTCCACATGTGCTGATCCTGGAGCAGCACCAGCGCCATGGCGAATTCGTTCCAGGTGGAGACGAAGTCGAGGATGAGCAGTGCGGCGAGCACGGGCAGGCACACCGGCAGAAAGATCCGTCTGAAGATGATGAAGTGGCTGGCACCGTCGATCAGTGCTGCTTCCGACAGCTCCTTGGGAATGCTCTTGAAGAAGCCGTGCAGGATGAAAACCTGATAGGGAACGCCGAAGGCGATGTAGGGAAGGATGACGCCGGGATAGGTGTCGATCAGGCCGAGTGAATTGACCAGGGTGAAGAGCGGCGCAAGCATCACCTGGAAGGGGATCATCGTGCCGAACACGACGAGCAGCAGCAGGGCCTTGGTGATCTTCAGCTTGATCTTGGCAAGGGCATAGGCGGCCATCGCCGAAAGGAACAGCCCGAGCGGCACCTTGATGACGGTGATGATGACGCTGTTGAAGAAGGAGTTTGCGAAGTTGCCGCGGCTCCATGCGGCGCTGTAGTTTTCGAAAGCGAGCTCGGTTGGCGGCACGAAGGCGCCCGTACCTGTCACCGCCGCCGGCGTCTTCAAGGAGGTGAAGACGATGAAGACGAATGGCGCGACCCAGACGAGCGCCACGATGACAAGCGTGATCCAGAGGCCGATCAGAATCGGATCCCGCTTCACCGACGATGGTTCGACCTGCAGATGCACTGCGGTCTGGTCGGTCGGTACTGCTGTCACGATTCAACCTCCTCGTGCTTCTGGGTCCATTTGAGATAGGGAATGACGACAGCCATGGTGATCAGCAGCAGCACGACCGAAATCGCCGCGCCTCGTCCGAAATCGAAGATCTGCATCGCCTGCGTGAATGCCCAGAGCGCCAGCATCTGGGTGGACTGCGCCGGCCCGCCGCCGGTCAGGCCATAGACGATGTCGAAGGCCTTCAGCGAGGAGATGACGGAAAGAACGAGAACGATCGTGATGGTCGGGCGCAAGGCCGGCAATGTCACATGCTTGAACACCGCCCAGCGGCCGGCGCCATCGATGCGGGCGGCCTCGACGAGTGTCTGAGAGACGTTCTGCAGGCCCGCCAGGAACAGGACCATCGAGAAGCCGACCGTCTGCCAGAGATAGGCGACGAAGACCGAATAAAGGGCGATATCCCTGTTGCCCAGCCAGTCATTGATCCAGCCCTGCATGCCCCACGAGGTGAGCAACTGGCTGAAAAGGCCGAAGAACGGATCGTACATCCACTTCCACATGGTGGCGACGGCAATCGGCGCGATGATAACAGGCAGATAGAAGATGGCCCTGAGGCCATTTCGGCCGAATATCTTCTGATTGAGGCTGAGCGCCAGCAGCAGTCCGACCATAGGGGGAAAGATCAGGCTCATCACGGTCCAGATCACGGTGTTGCGGAAGGCAACCCAGAAGACCGGATCTTTGGTGAAAATCGCCGCGTAGTTTGCAAGCCCCACGAATTGACGCTGTGGATCCAGCCCGTTCCATTTCTGGAAGCTCAAGATGACGACATTGAGCATCGGATAGAGGGCGAAGACGGCATAGATTGCCAGGGCTGGCACGAGCAGGATGAGCGCTTGTACGCGCGGATCATGTGTCGATTGTCGAAGTGACATGCTTTCCTCCTGGCAGTGAAGCGGCTGCCAGCTGATGAAAGAATGTGCCGGTCGATCGACAGCTGGGTCGATCGACTGGCACCTCGGGAGGAATCAGGTTCTGCTTGCGATGAAGCTCTGCAGCTGCTTGGCGGCATCGGCCGGCTCGGTGTTGCCGGAAGCGACGTCATTGATAACGCGGAAATATTCCGTCGTGACATCGAGCGGGAACGCCTGGTCGCCGTTCATGTAGACCTTGCCGTATTTCTGGAAGATCCCCAGCCATTCCGCCTCGAGTGGCTTCTGGTTGGCATATTGTACGTTCTTGTTGACGGAGGTCGAACTCAGCTGGCCGAGCAGGTCCTGCTGGACCTTCGTCGACAGGAAGTAGTCGAGGAACTTCGCCGCTACGTCAGGGCTCTTGCTCTTGGTGCTGATGTAGTTGTACTCGGCGAAACCGTAGAGACGATCGGTGTTGGTCGGGAAGGGGAAAATCCCGTAGTCGTCGAGATTGGCGCCGGAGCCGTTAAGCTGGCTGACCAGCCAGTCGCCTTCGAGCATCATCGCTGCACGGCCTGCGGTGAAGAGGCTGTAGGACTGTTTATTGTCGATGCCCATGAATGGCTGCAGCGTATAGTCCTTTGTCCATTTCGCAAATTCTGCGAATGAGTCCGCCGCGCAGGGTTCCTTGGTCCAGTCCAGCGTCATCGCCTTCAGCGCGTCGTGCTTTTCAGCGCCGCACTTCGTTTCAAGAATAACGTCCATGAGACGCATGACGTGCCAGTTGACCGTACCGCCGAAGGTGAAGGCGGGAATGCCAGCGGCCTTCAGCTTGTCGGCTGCGGCAAGGAGTTCTTCGTAGGTCTTCGGCTCTTCCTTGATGCCGGCCTGTTCGAACAGCTTCTTGTTGTAGTAGACGGCCTCACCCTTGAAGGTGAAGGGGACGCCGTGCTTGCCGCCGGGATAGAGGTCCGCGAAAGCCGCTGCGGAGGGCAGCAATTCGTCGTTCCACTTATATTCGGAATAGTACTTGTCGAGCGGCAGGGACAGTCCGGCCTTCACATACTCGCCGCCGAGGCCGAGGCCCGCCCAGCTGAAATAAATGTCAGGTCCCTTGTCGGAGCCCGCAGCGACGCGCAAGGCAGTCTTGTGCTCGTCGACGGCGCGCTGGACGATCTCGACATGCGTCCCGGGGTTTGCAGCTTCAAAGTCTGTCGCCACCTTCTTCAGGGCCGTATTGGCGGCATTGTTGTCGAAGTTGAGGGTCCACAGTGTGATGTCTTCAGCAAGAACCGGCGTGGCCGATAGCGACGCCACGGCGATCGCAATGATGCTCGCATTCTTCAATTTCGCAGAAAGGGTCAGCATTACCGTCCTCCTCTTGTAAAGCCGGGCCCCTTGTTGCAGATAGTCATCGACATGTCAACTGGTATGACGAGCTAACCATTACGACGTTGAGTAAATTTGGCCATCGCGGCGATGATGATGACGGCGGACGCGGCGCCGGGATCGATGTGCCCGATCACGCGGTCACCCAATCGCGAAGCCCGTCCCTTGGCCGCCGTCATATTGCTGGTCGCTTCACAGCCTGCCCGCGCTGCCCGCTCGGCTGCCTCGAAGCATTGGGGGAGGGGCTTTCCCGACTGCCAGGCATCAAGTGCCGCGTCAGCCGCGGGTCTCCAGGCGTCAACCATCGTCTTTTCACCAGGTTCGGCCTTTCCGCGTTCCTGGATTCCCTGCGCCATCGCCGCGAAGACACGCAGGAAGTCGTCGTCGCTCAATACCTGCTTGTCTTTGGCGGCCGCTCCGGCGCGCATGAAGGCCGTGGCATATAGAGGGCCGGACGAAGCGCCGACCGCATTCAGGAATGCCTTTGCCGCGACATTGAATGCGGTTATCGGGGCAATCCCGGCGTCAAGCTCGCCGACCGCTTTCGCCGCGGCCTGGCAGCCCGCATCCATGGCAAGGCCGTGATCTCCATCGCCGATGGCACCGTCCAGGTCGCAAAGTTGATCTCGTTCCGCCGCGATATCCTCTGCAATCCCGGCAAACATGCGCTGCAGGTCTTCGGTCGTAAACGTCATCGATTACCTCGCAAACATCGCGCAATCACAGGGGTAGTCGATCAATTGCTGAAGCTCGTCGTCGAGATGCATGACCGTGATCGACGCGCCGGCCATTTCGAGCGAGGTGCAGTAATTTCCTACGAGCGATGTATGGAGGATGAGCCCGGCATCGTCGAGCCGGGACTTCACGCGCCGCATCATAATGTAGAGTTCCATCATCGGGGTCGAGCCCAGCGAGTTGACGAGTACCGCGACACGATCGCCCCGAACTGCTTTCATCTCGCGAAGAATGCTGTCCATGAGTTCGTCGGTCACCTCGTCGGCCGGCCTCAGCGGCTCGCGCGCCACGCCAGGCTCCCCATGGATTCCCATTCCGATCTCCATCTCCCCTTCGCCGATCAGGAAGTTCGGCCGGAGGGTCTGGGGCAGCGAACAGGGCGAAAGCGCCACACCCATCGTATAGGTTCGCGCATTGGCATGGCGGGCGACACGCTCGACATCGTCAAACGAGTAGAGAAGATCGCAGGCTGCGCCAGCGGCCTTGAAGATGAAGACGTTGCCCGCCACGCCCCGTCGCCTGTCCTTCTGATCGGCAGGGGCGGATGCCACGTCATCCGTGGTGAGCACGGTGCGTACCTCGATCTCGTCAAGCGCAAGCATTTCGGCAGCCATGTCGAAGTTCATCACGTCGCCGGCATAATTGCCATACATGAACAGCACGCCGGCGCCGCCGTCGACCGCCATGGCGCAGGCGATGATCGGATCGGGTGGCGGCGACGCGAACACGTTGCCGATTGCGGCCGCGTCCGCCAGCCCCTTGCCGACAAACCCCAGAAATGTCGGTTCGTGCCCCGATCCGCCGCCGATGACCAAGCCGACCTTGCCCTTGCGGGGTCCGTTTCTGGCAATGATCGCGCGGGGCATGTTCTCCACGGCGTACAGATGGCGCGGATGCGCCGCCAGAACGCCTTGCAGCATCTCATCGACGGCATCTGCGCCGGCATTGATAAGCTTCTTCGTCTTCATGCTGATCCTCCCAGTGCGAGCTCCACCTGCATAAATGCGGTTGCACCGCCGAAGGTCAATCCGCCAGCGGGAGGGCTGCGGTCGCAAACGGCGCGAGCAGCAACTCTTTGCCCGCATCTGCCGGCCGGCATGCGCCGCTATCGACCTTTCGTTCTTCGCCCGTCAGATTGACGACGTGAAGCCTGGCGCCTGCGGCATCTCGTGCAGTGAAAGCCAGGACCTCGGAGGGCGAGGAGGAGACGCATTCCTGCCAGGATGCGCCAGCCAATCGGGACAATGTCCGCACGGTGTTGAACAACGGGCGCAGCCCGCCTTGCTCGGTCGGTTCGGCCGGACCGGCGATCAAACCGAACGGGCCTGACAAGGCCGAGAGCGTCAGGCATTCCAGATCGGCATCGAGCACCCGTATCGCGTAACCGAGCGCGAAGGCCTCCGCGAAGCATCCATTGTGACGCGGGTCGCGATTGGCCATCGGGATGCGTGCGCCCACCGGATTGTCCATCGTACGGCTGCCATAGGGGTTCTGCCGCATCGGGATCGTCGACGGGCCGATCCGGTAGGGCTTGTCGCCGTAGATCGCACGCACCGACCGCGTGATGAAGGGCAACGCTTCCAGTGTCTGCATGACGCTGAGATCGTCGGCCGCATGCACGATCGGATTGGTGCAGTGGCTGACGAAGTCGAGCTGTCCGTCCGGCACACGCTTCCGGTTGAGCTCGGTGAAGTAGCTCAGCATACCGCCGCCAATGCGAATATCGGGAAAAGCAGTGCGGGCGGCGGAATAGACCTCATCCAGCGGCGGGCAGTCCGGCCATTTGCTGCCGGGCGGCGTCGATTGCCGGTCGATGGATGGCGATATCATGATCGCATCCGGCCGGAATTCCGCCAGCCGCATCTGGCGGGCGATCTCGGCCGCCTCGCTTGACGGCGACGATTTGCAGGGAAGGGCGATCTCCAGCGTTGAGCGGCCGCGATGGACTATGGCGATCGCAGCAAACCGTCTGAGCGCGTCGGTTCCGTGCCCAGCGCCCGGGTCGAAATGGAAGAGGAGTTCCTGGGGAGCGATCTCCGCCAGGACGGACTTTGCCGACAGCGTCGCATCGGCCTCCTCGGGCGTAATGATCACGCCGATATCAGGCATGGTGCCGGTTCGCGTCCCGAGTTCGAGGTTTATGGGGACACCCGAGGTCGCGGCCGGAGGGCGTTGCGCGGAACGGCTGATATCCTTGATAACAAGCGACGTTTTCTGCCGAACGGGCCGATTGGCGACAATCTCATACGGCCAGGGAAGCGCGAGCGGTCTGACATAGGTCTTATAGGATGCGTCCGACCAGTTCCTTTGATCTTCCATTTCAAAGGTGTCGCCCTCCATCCGGCATTCCGCCCGAACGCCAGGCATGACCTCGTGGGTGATGGCCCGCATATCCTTGAACGGCTGCCACGGCTCGATGACATCGGGAAACCGTGTCGCCACGATCTGCCCGTCGACCTGCTCGACCGTCGCCGGTGAACCCGCCACGCCGACGATCGGATGCAGGATGCAGAAGCCGCAACGGTTGGTCTCGAATCCGGTCGGGGCGATGGCTTCGGCCTCGAAGGCAAGCCGGTCCGGACTCCCGACGATGCGAACGTCGATGATGAGTTTGGTATCATCCGGTCCATCGCAACGGGCGAGATAGGTGACCTCGAAACGATCGTCACTCTGCTCGATCTTGAGATCGGCGATCTCGGGGCTGTAGGTGCCCCAGTCCCGATCGCGAACGAGATAGGAAATCCCCCTCAGCACCTCGGTTCCATCGTAGCGGATCGTGCGGAGGTTGCCGTTGGCGAGATCGGCTTCCAATTTTCCCGCTCTCAGGCGAACCGGTGGCGGATCGACGATATGGGTGCCGTAGAGCTGGAACGCATCGATCGTCATCGCAGCATCGCTCCGACATCGATTGTCTGTCCCCCGGCAGCGCTGTCATAGGCTGCCTCGACCAGGGCGAAGGTCTTCAGATTGTCCGCCCCTGACGTCGAATGCTCCGCGCCGCGCTCCAGCTGGTCGACCCAATGCTGCTGGATCGCGTAGACGCTCTCCTGGATATTGTGCCAGGGCCGCGAGGCCCATGACAAAAGCTTCGGCGACACGTCCATGGTGGTGATGCCCTTGGCGTTGGTGACTTCGAGGCCGTAACCCTGGGTCAGGCGGATCGTGCCCTCAGAACCGTCGAGCTCGATCAAGGTCTCGGGAAACGGCTCCCTGGAAAGCCTTGTGGCGTAGCTGACGTCGACGACCGACGTGGCGCCGTTTTCGTGATCGAGCAGAATGGTCGCGACATCCTCGCCCTTGATTCTCGGATTGACCCGCTTGGTGCGGGCGGTGAGCGATCGAACGTCACCAAGGATATAGCGGGCGACATCGAGCGTATGAATGCCGAGGTCTTCGATGATGAACCGTTCGCCCTCGGCCAGATAGGGCTGCCCGGAAAAGACGTCATAGGCCGAACGGAAGGAGAAGCGGCCCCAGAAGGGTGTGCCGATGACATCGGCCTCCAGCGCCTTGCGCACCGCCTGGATCGGCGTCTGCCAGCGAAAGTTCTCGTGCACCATCAGCGGTATGCCGGCATTGCGGCAAGCCTCGACCATCGCCTTCGCGTCCGACAGGGTCTTGGCGAACGGCTTCTGGCAGATGGCCGGCACCTTGTTCCGAGCCGCCATATCGACGAGAAAGCGATGGCTTTGGACCGTCGTGGCAATGTCGACGAAATCAAAACCGCCATCGGCAAACAAAGCCTCGGCATCGCTATAGCGACGATCGATGCCGAATTGGTCGCCGACGATCTTCAGCCGCTCCGGATCGCGATCGCAGATCGCGACGATGCCGGCACCTCGAACGTCGTTCCAGGCATGCATCTGGTTGATCGCAAAGAAACCGCAACCGATCAAAGCCCCTTTCAATTCCGTCATATCAACCTGCCTTTGCCATCTGCATGAGGGTGACGCGCTGCTGCAGGCGGCGCTGCGCCTGGTCGACCACGACGGCGATGATGATGACGAGGCCCTTGATGACCATCTGCCAGAAGGAGGAGACGCCCATCATCACCAATCCGTCGGATAGGATGCCGATGACGAAGGCGCCGATGATCGTGCCGCCGATCGTGCCGCGGCCGCCGGACATCGAGGTGCCGCCGAGCACCGCTGCGGCAATCGCATTGAGTTCGAAGCTTTCGCCGGTCGCCGGATGGGCTGCCATCAGTTCGGAGGAGATGACGACGCCGACGATGGCCGCGCACAGTCCGGAGAACATGTAGACGAAGATTTTCACGACATCGACCCGGATACCGGACATGCGCGCGGCCCGTTCATTGCCGCCGACGGCGAAGATGTGACGGCCGATCGGCGTCGAGCGGGCGACATAGGCGGCCAGCAGCGCCAGCACGATCAGGATCCAGATCGACACCGGCAGGCCGAGAATGCGTCCCGCGCCGAAGAAATCGAAGCCGGTCGTCGCATATTCCGGCCGGCCGACAAGGTTCGGAAATGTCTGGCCGTCCGACGACAGCAAAGCCAGACCGCGGGCGATATAGAGTGTGCCGAGTGTGGCGATAAAGGGCGCGACGTTGAGCTTGGTGATCAGCAGGCCGTTGATCAGACCGATGAGCAGGCCGATCGACAAGGTGATCAGCACGATCTCGAAGAGGTTGAAAAAGATCGTGTAGCCGATCGGCAATTCGATGCCGTAAAGGATCAGGCCGCCGGCGACCATGCCGCAAAGCCCGACGATCGATCCGACCGAGAGATCGATGCCGCCAGTGATGATGACGAAGGTCATGCCCATGGCCAGGAAGGCGTTCAGCGCCACATGCTTCGACATCAGGATCATGTTCGCGGTCGAGGTGAAGTTTGGGGCGAAGATCGCAAAGAAGATGATGACGGCAAACAGCGCGATGAAGGTCCTGAGCTTCATCAGCGTCAGAAGCACGGAGCCGTTGGCGCCCTTCGGCGCGAGAGTGGTTGATCTAGCCGCCATCATGACGCGAGTTTCCCTTGATGTCCGTGTCCCTTGGACGAAGCCGCGATAATGGCTTCTTCCGTGGCTTCGTTGCGGTCGAAGACGGCGACCAGCTGGCCGTTGCTCAAGACCGCGATGCGATCGGAAAGTGCCATGACCTCCTCGAGGTCGGAAGTCGAAAACAGAATGGCGAGCCCGTTTGCCGCCAGCCGCCGCATGGTGCGGAAGACATCGGCCTTGGCGCCGACATCGATGCCACGGCTCGGCTCGTCCATCAGCAGCACTTTTGGATTGGTCATCAATGCCTTACCGATGACGACCTTCTGCTGGTTGCCGCCCGACATCGAGGTCACCTCGAATTCCGGGTTCGGCGCCTTGATCGAGAGATCGCGGATTGCATCGCGAATGGCATTCTTTTCCGCACCCCTGTCGATATGGAAGAGCCGGGTGAAGCGGCCAAGGCTCGCCAGCGTCAGATTGGAGGCGATCGAGAGCACCTGGACCAGACCTTCCCGCTGCCGGTCTTCCGGAATGAGCGCAAGGCCCCGGCGGATACGCCGCGTGGTGTCGCGGGCGCGAACATGCTTGCCGTCGATGAAGATCTTGCCGGTCGAGTGTGCGTGACGGCCGATCACGCATTCGAAGAATTCACTGCGCCCGGCACCCATCAGGCCGTAGATGCCGAGAATTTCGCCCGCCTTGACCGACAGGGAGACATTGTTGACCGAAAGACCGCCTGTCGGCCGCGGCAGGCTGATATTTTCGGCGCGAAAGACCTCGGCTCCGAGGGCGTGGTCCACGGACTTTGCAAAGTCCTTGGCATCCGAGCCGATCATCGAGCGCACGATCCAGCGTGTGTCGATGTCGCGGACCATTGCCTCACCGGTGACCTGACCGTCACGCAGCACCGTGATGTAATCGCCGATCCGCATCAGTTCTTCGAGCCGGTGCGAGATATAGACGATTGCCACACCCTGGGCCTTCAGTTCCGCGATCACCTTGAACAGGATTTCGACCTCGGCTGCCGAAAGAGCCGACGTCGGCTCGTCCATGATCAGGATCCGGGCGTCCAGCGACATCGCCTTGGCGATCTCGACGAGCTGCTGCTGGCCGATCGGCAGGTCCTCGACCATCGTATCCGCCTCGATCCCGGCATCGAGACGCTTCAAAAACGCATTGGCCTTTTGCACCTGTGCCTTGTGATCGATCCCGAAGATGCCGCGTGTGATTTCACGTGTGGTGAAGATATTCTCGGCGACCGACATGTTGGCGAAGAGATTGAGTTCCTGGAAGATCATGCCGATGCCATTCGCCTGCGCGTGCGCCGGACTGTCGAAGGATACGGGCTTGCCGTCCAGAATGATGCGGCCGAGCGTTGGACGCTCGACACCGGCGATGATCTTCATCAGCGTCGACTTGCCTGCTCCGTTTTCGCCGACAAGGACGTTCACTGCGCCGCGGCGCAGCTCGAGATTGGCGCGCTTGACGGCGACGATACCCGAATAGACCTTCGACACATCGTCGAGGCGCAGGATGACATCGTTTTTTTGTGCCTCTCCTTCGGTCATGGGCCGACCTTCAGTTCCGAAGGTGTGACGAGCGGCAGCTCACCGCTCTTCGGCAACGGAAAGGCGCCGATCGCGGTCACCGTCTTGCCGGCGAGGTCCTCTCGCGGGATGGCGGAGAGAAAGGTGGTATTGGCCTTCTCGTTGAAGGCTTTGCCGAACTGCGCCCACTCGATCTGGTTCTTGAATTCGTTGAAATTGACGAATTCCAGCGTGTCGCGCAGCGCCGTGCCGCGCAGCGCCGGCCCGATCTGCACCTTCGCATCGGCCTTGCCGTCGCCATCGGCGTCGACATCGAGCGTTGCCGCGCGCGAGGCTGTATCGGCCGCGACAACCTTGCCGGTGATCTTCACCGCATAGGTCCATGGCGAGCTGCTCTGCTTGCGGGGATTACCGTATTTCTCGCCTGCGGCGTCGGGACTGGAAGCGGAAAGCTGCATGACGTCCTTCAGGTCGCCGGCGCGCTTCTCGAAATAGGGTACTGCCTCGGACTGCCAGATCGCCTCGACCTTGGCATTCGGGTCGAAAGCGGTCTTGGCCGCTGCCGCAGCCTTCTCCTCGGCAGTCGGCGTCTTGATGATCTTGCAACCGGGCAATGCTGCCGCCACGACGGCAGCGAGCAGGGCGCCCTTCACTCTCAGCATGCTTTGAACCTCGACGTCTTGCAAAATGCACTGCGGAGGGCGCAGCGCTGCGCCCTCCGCAAGTCGCTGCTGATCAGTTCTTCAGGGCGAAGGTTTCGAGCTTGTCGGCATTGTCGGCGTTGATGAGAACGCAGTCCATCAGCTGCTTCTCTTCCTTTGGCGTCGTCTTGTTCTTGATGTAGGCGTCTGCCTGTTCCACCGCCAACTGAGCCTGTGCATAGGCGGGCTGCAGGACCGTTGCCTTGATGCCGCCCGACTTGATGGAGTCGCGCACGTCGTTGGAACCGTCGAAGCCGACGACGATCACGTCCTTGCGGCCGGCCGCCTGCAGCGCTGCGATCGCGCCCATGGCCATGGTGTCATTGCCTGAAATGACGCCCTTGATGTCGGGATTTGCCTGGAGGATGGTTTCCATCTTCGAATAGGCTTCCGTCTGGCTCCAGTTGGCAGACTGCTTGGCGACGGACTTCAGGTCCGGATAGTCGTCGATGACGTCGTGATAGCCCTGCGAGCGGATGCCGGCATTGGTGTCGGACTCTTTGCCAACGAGCTCGACGTAATTGCCCTTCTCACCCATCAGCTTGACGAATTCTTGCGCCCCGAGCTGGGCGCCCTGGTAGTTGTTCGAGACGATCTGGGCGACGGCAACGCCGGTGGCGTTGATTTCACGGTCGATCAGGAAGGAGGGAATGCCTGCATCCTTTGCCTTTTTGACGGCGGCGACGGAGGCGTCGGCGCCGGCATTGTCGAGGATGATCGCCTTGGCGCCGCGCCCGATTGCCGTGTCGATCATTTCGGACTGCTTGTTGGCGTCGTCGTCATGCGTCATGACGAGCGTTTCGTAGCCGAGTTCCTTCGCCTTGGCTTCAGCGCCGACGGCTTCGGCCTTGAAGAAAGGATTGTCATGCGCCGGCGTGATGATGGCGATGAGATCGGCCGCAAAGGCCGGAAGAGCTGTTCCGAGCGCCAATGCTCCGGCAAAAGCTGCAAGTGTCAGTCTGCGCGTCAGTTTCATTGTTTCCTCCCTGTTGTGAATGAAGCCCCTTCTCCCTGGGGCGGTTGAGGGGAGGGTTTGCCTCCCCAAGCCGGTTCAGGTGATGCGCCGGATGCTTTCGGCGATCTCCTGCGGTTCGAATACCTTTTTCCAGTCATCGCGCATCAGAGCCGGGATGCCGAACTCTATCGCCTTGTTGCAGGCATCCGAGAATACGCCGTCGACTTCCTTGAAGATGACCGCGCCGAGCACGTTCATATGACCGAGCAGGAAGTCGCGGGCGGCCTGTTCCGGAACGCCGCGTGCCACGCATTCGTCCATGGCCTGTCGCATGACGACGAGCAGCGATGCGCAGACGGTTTCCGACAAGCCTGGTTCGAGCATGGCAAGCTGATCGACCGTGACCCGGTGCGAGCGCATGACAGGGGCCCAGATCAGCTTGGCGATTTCCTCGCCGAGCGCGTAGGCGCTTTCCGGACCCTGCATCAGTGCCGAGACGATATGCTGCTTGGCGAAGAGGCCGCCGAAGTGGTCCTTTTTCGCCTGCATGTCCGTCTCGTCGTTGAAGATCGGCGGATGGCAGGGATGGGTGACGAAGTAGGTGAGATTATCACGCTTCGGCAGGTGGCCGGCAAAGGGAGCCGCAGCGTCCAGCGCGATCACCATGGTACCTGATGCGAGCTGATCGACGATGCCTGCCGCGACTTTGCCGATCGCCGTGTCCGGCACGGCAAGGATCACCACCTCGGCGCCATCGAGCCCGACATCGACGGGCACGCAATCGACACCGAGATCATTCTTCAAACGGGCCTTGCCTGCGTCGCTCACCTCGACATGGCGGACGTCGAAACGCGAGCCTTTGAGATTTTTGGCGAGCCGGTATCCCATTTTCCCGCCTGCGCCGAAGAGGGCAATCTTAGTCATGTTTCCTCACCTTTTCCGTTTCTGGATAGGATCATATACTGGTATGATGAGTCAATCACCATATCACTTAAATAATATGATCCACACGTTTTTCTGGGTCGAGCCGGATCAGGGAAACCATCAGTGTTTCCTTCCCTCGCGGATCTGCGTGAAATAACCGTCAGTCCCGACCTGGCCGCCTTTGAGTGCGATCTGCAGGCCGTTTGTCGGTTGATAATCGCCATGCGCAAGGCAAAGCGGAGAGCCTGGCGTCTGAGGCAGTGGAAGGAGCGTCGTCAGCGCGTCGATCTTCAACTGCCTGAGCGCGTGACTGGATGTGTCGCCGCCGGCGACGACCACACGTGATAGTGCTTCGTTCTCGATCAGGCGGCGCAACATCGTGCCGAGCGCGCTCCCGAGCCGGTGACGAGCGCCCGGAAGCCTGTCTATGTCGGCGCCACGGTCCGCAGACGGGCCAAGCGCGGTATACAGGATGACGCTCTTGCCTTGCCTGAGCTTCTGGATGCCGGCCTCTACCGCCGCATCCATCGCGGCTTCGCAATGTTCCGAGACCAGCGCAAGGGGATCGAGCGCGATGCTCTCGAAGCCGTTCTCGACAGCCGTCCGGATCTGGCGCTCGGTCGTCGGCGATACGCTGCCCGACACGACGGCGAGGCGGTCGACCGGGCCGACATCCGGAAACTCGGCGCCGGCGTTGGCGATGAAGCCGCTCCGCCGCCAAGCGCTGAGCATGGCATATTCAACCCCGGAGGAGCCGGCGACAAAACTTCCCGAGCGGCCGGTGACACGAAGCAGCTGTCGGCCCGCGGCCTCCTGCGTCGCCTCGGAGTCGACATCGATGAGCAGGATCCCTTCTGAAGCAGACGCCAGATCGTCGACACGCGCATCCGCGTCCGTCGCGGTGATGGCGACGAGATCGGCGACCAGGACGGGAAGCCGGGTCTGCTTCGACAGGTGGACCGAAAGGTCCGCTTCGTCCATCGGGGTCACCGGATGGCGGCTCATGACGGGATGGCGGTCGATGCGAAAGACCCGGCCCTGGTAAGCGGCAAAGAGATTGCCGAATGCCGTGTAGCGTTTCAATTGCGGCGCGCCGACGATGACGGGCACGACGGGTTGCCCGAATACCGATCGGCCGATTTCGATCGCCTTGCCGATGTTGCCGATTTCGGGGCTGGAATCGAAGGTCGAGCAGACCTTGTAGTGGCAGATGCCGGCACCGAGCGAATTCAGCCACTCGAAAGCGCGCGCAAGGTGCTCTTGCATCCATGCGGGGGTCTCGCTGCGGCTCGTCCCGGCAATGCCGATTGCCCGGCAATTCCCAAAGCGTCCATGCAGTTCCGGCGTCGGAACGTCGAGGAAGAGCACGGTCGGGATACCGTTCGAGGCCAGGGCCTCCATGACATCGGTTGAGCCGGTGAAGTCGTCCCCGTAATAGCTGATGAGAGGTCCATCCATGGCGGTCACGCGCCCTTGCCGTCGCTGAATTTCGCAATCGAAGCGGCGAGCTCCGGATGATCTTTCGCGTAGGTCTCCAACGGGATGTCTGCGACGGCTGCCTGCCAGGCCTGCTGCACGGCCCGAACGCCGGCCGCCGGGCCGCCGGGATGGCTGACGATGCCGCCGCCGCAGAGATAAAGAAGATCGACGGTGCGGCCGGTCCGTTGATAGGTCTCGGGCGCCTGTCCTCCCCACTGACCCGAGCCGGCAACCGGAAGCGGGCAATCGGAGGCGTCGAAGAGCGGCGTGCTGACAGCCTTGAAGGAGGACACGAAGCTGTCGTCCGGCTCCCAATACTTGACCCTGATACCGTTGATCTGAAACTGATCGACCCCGAGCAGCCGCCAGAACTGCTGGTAGACCCTGAAGTCCATGCCGGCGCCCGGATCGCGTGTCAGCACGTCCCAACCGTTTCGATGCGCGTGCAGCACCAGATTGGAGCGCTTGCGCAGAAAGCTCATGCCGCCGAAGCCGATCGAGTTGATGTTGACGACGGCGCAATTGCCGCCGGCCTTGGCGACGATGTCGTGGTTACGCATCATCTCGTCTGGGTCTGCATGCGAGATGCCGAAGGCATACATGACCTTCTTGCCGGTCTTTTGCTCGTGATCGAGAATGCGCGGCATGATCGCCGCAACGCGGTCCTTGAGCGGTGAATAGGCCGGGCTCATCAGTTTCTCGTCATCCTTGATGAAGTCGACGCCGGATGAGATCAGCTCGCCGACGAGTTCCGCCGTTTCGTGCGGTCTGAGACCAAGTGCCGGCTTGACGATCGTTCCGATGATGGGCCGGCCTTCGACGCCGGTGAGGCGGCGGCTTCCGGGGATGCCGAACTGCGGTCCGGGATGCTCGCTTTTGAAGGCTTCGGGCAGTGTCATGTCGACGATGCGGATGCCGGTCATGCCCTTGATGGAGTAGACGCCGCCGATCGCAATGGTCATCAATGCCGAAAGGTCTGTCCCGATCGCGTCCAGCGGAAAGGCGATGTCGACATCGGCGCGATGAAGCAGCGTGCCGGGCGCGACCTCGGGCCAAGTCGGATGACGCGCATCTTCGAGCGGGCGGATCGCCAGCACACGGGCGGCGACGCGCGATTTCAGCTCTTCTGTCTCGCCGGGGACCGGAACGAAGGTTCCGGTCGACTGGTCGCTCGCGATCTTTTCCGCCATCGCCTCGACGTTGCCGGGCGTTTCGATGCGGTAGGTCAGGGTAATCATCATGAAACGGACGGTTGCTCCTCTCGCCACGCAGATTGCCGTGGCGTCAACTCGTGATCTGGTATAATGAGTATTCCAAATTATGAAAAGTAGAATCTCCGGATCCGCAAATTTTCGCCGACAGCTTTGTTCTCGACCCGGAAACTGTTAGGAGGAAACATTTTGAGCCAGCGAGATGTGATGACCCAGCCCCTCGAACAAATCGTCCGCCGGAAACTCTCTGACGAAGTGTTTGATCGACTTGAGCGAATGATCACCTCGGGCGAGCTTCAGCCCGGCGACGAAATGCCGTCCGAGCGCGTGCTGATGGAACGCTTCGGCGTCGGCCGGCCGGCGATCAGGGAGGCCATGCAGTCCCTTGCCAATAAAGGTCTTGTCAGCATTTCGCATGGCGAGCGGGCGAAGGTCCTCAGGCTGACGGCAAAATCGATATTCCGCCAGGTCGATCTCACTGCCAAGATCATGCTGTCGCAATCGTCGGACTCGCTGGAATATCTGAAGAGCGCCCGCATCTTCTTCGAGCGGGGCATGGCGCGGGAGGCCGCGCAGCGCGCCTCGGCAAATGATATCGCCGACCTCAGGAACATTATCGAGCGCCAGCGAATGTCGCTTGGCCGGGCCGAAGAGTTCATCGACGCGGACATGGAATTCCACACCCGCATCGCGCAGATATCCGGCAACCCGATCTACATCGCCGTCAGCGAAGCGATGCTTGCCTGGCTGAAGGAATATCATACCGAGATGCTGATCTGGACCGGCAAGGAGAAATTCACTCTCGCCGAACACGACGAGATCGTCGACCGCCTTGAAGCAAACGACGTCGATGGCTCGGAAACGGCGCTCCTCAAGCATCTCGAGCGGTCGCGAGCGCTTTACGCGAAGTAGTCGCCATTCCCCTTGCGCGTCATAGCTGTCCCTTTTGCTGTTTCAGACCTCAACCCGACTGCGCGATGGCTGTGGGCGCGGCAGTGCATTTTGTCGGCTGCAGCCGGAACAATGATCCAAGAATGAGGTTCTGAGTGGGTCAAGTATGCAAGGATCCCAAGGAGGACATCACAATGCGTATGAAACTCGTAGCAGCGTCACTTTTGGCTCTCGGCATGGCCACATCCGCCTTCGCACAATCGAATCCGGCGCCGGCAGGTGCGACCATTGATAAGAGCCAGGCCGACCAGGGTGGCGGCGCAGGCACAGACACGAAGGCCAAGAAGCCGATGGCAACGGATACCACCACGACTGGTTCCACCACCAGCGGCACGAAGGACAAGGTCAAGTGCCCCAATCCGGTCAATAACTCTGCCAATCTTCAGACGCAGGGCGGCACGAGCAATGCCACCCCGATGGACGAAGCCTGCGCAGCCCACAACAATTGATCGACCTCTTCACGCAAACCTCGCCGGATGGACTGACCCCGTAATTGGGACGGTTTATCGACCGAGAAGATTCAAGGGCTGGATCCTGTGTGTTACAGGACCCAGCCCTTGGCGTTTCGGTCTGCAATCGTTTTCGTTTAAAGTATCCGACAGTTTCAGCGAAAGGCGTCGTTACCGGATTTGCCGGGCTTTGCCGGGTCAAGATCGTAACGACCGCCTTTTGGCACGGCAATGTCGCGGAACGACTTGGCTAGACGATGCAGCTTGTCCCTGGCATTTTGGCCTTTTACCGGTAGGCCGTGTCCGCTGATGATAAGCTCCGGCTCCAGCGAAGCGACAAGTGCCACGGATTTTTCCGCCTCTTCCCAGTCGGGCGTGAAATACCGGGGCGGCCCGTGCATTTCCGGGGTCTGCACGATCGCCTCATATGCCGATTCCTGTCCTGTCGTGATAATGGCATCGCCTGAAATCAGCGTGCGGTCGCTTTCGCGCCACAGCGAGATATGGCCTGGCGAATGGCCGGGCGTGTGGATCCATTTCCATCCCGGCATTCCAGGGACGGTTTGGTCGGCGGGCAAGATTTTGAGCCACGGGCGGACGTCGACCGGCGAGCGCGGGTAAAGTGGTGAAAGCAACGTCATCGCACCTCCGCCAGCCATGGGATCGGCGGGAGGATAGGACGCCTGTCCTTCCAGATATGGCCTTTCCAGCGGATGCGCAAAGACCGGAACCTCCCAAAAGCTAGCGAGACTTTCGACGGAACCGGCGTGATCGAAATGCGCATGGGTCATCACGATCGCGGCAGGTCGCGCGTCGCCGAAGCGCAGGGACGCACAAGCCTTGATCTTGTCGGCCGAGGGCGAAAGTCCCGTATCGATCAGGACCCAAGGCTCCGGACTCATCGGATCGCCATAGAAGACGACGTTGACGATCGACATGGTGCGATAAGCGAGATCGGCGGCGATAACGTTTGTTCCATCCGCCGATTTCTGCGTCGGGGCAAGGTCCGTCTCGGACAAAGGAAGTTGATTCACCATGCCGGACCTAGACCTTCGCCGTTTCGCCCACCTGCCGCAGCGAGAGAAACTTTGCCGTGACCGCGGCCAGATTGTCATTGAGCCATTCGGCCATTGCCAACTCCTCGTTCAGATTTGCCTGAAGGCCAGTGATGGCGGCGCCATGTCCCCCTGCCTCGGCAACCACCAACAGCGACTTGTAAGCTGCCGCCTCGTAATTTTCGAAGGCGAAATTGGCGAAGGAATTCTTCAGGATTTCGTCGCCTGCAACCGTATGGCCGAGGGCTGCCATCGATCCTGTGAACGACAGCGCCATATCTTTCAGCGTCGAATTGTCCTCGTTCAGACTGTCAAGGATTTCCTCCAGACGGACGATCTGCCCGTCGGTTTCCCGGATATGGGCGTCGAGCCGTTGGGCAACCTCCGGGTAATTCTCTATACGTTTGAGCTGCGGTTTCATGATGCTAAGCGCTTGGTTTTCCATCGCATGGGCATTTTTCAAACCGGCGACGAAGATGTCCCTAATGTCGGTTCCTGGCATTTTAGGTCCTCCTTGTTGGTTGATGCCTAACTGCGATCAACCGCCCTGGTTCCGCGACCTCAGCCCGGAAAACAGCTTCAATTCCAGGATATTTCCAAGAGGCGGGAACCGTCTCTCACATTTCTTGTTGGGGCCGCTTCTGGATGTCAGGTCCACTCGCCGAACGTGGCGAGCAACCCTCAAGAAGGAGAAATCGATGTTTTACACGGACGGAAAGCTGCAGTTCCCGGTTCGGGTCGAGACCCCCGATCCCCACTTCGCCCGCGCGCTGCAACAGGCGATCGGCGGGGTCGAAGGCGAGATCAGGGTTGCCATGCAATATTTCTTTCAAGCCTGCGGCGCCCGCGGCAACCCGAAGTTTCGCGACCTGTTGATGAACACGGCGGCGGAAGAACTCGGGCATATCGAGATGCTGGCGACCGCGGTGGCGCTAAACCTCGAAGGCGCGCCTGTCTCGGTCAAGGAACAAGTTGCGGGTGACCCCGTGGCAAGCGCGGTTCTCGGTGGACTGAATATGAAAAACCTTCTTTCGGCAGGTCTTTCGGCGATGCCCGTCGATTCGGATGGCGTCCCGTTCGACATGTCGCACATCTATGCCAGCGGCAATATCGCAGCCGATATGACCGCGAATGTCGCGGCGGAATCCACCGGTCGCGTGTTGGCGACGCGGTTGTTCAATCTCACCAATGATCGCGGGATGAAGGAGATGCTTTCCTACCTCATCGCCCGAGACACCATGCACCAGAACCAGTGGATGGCGGCACTCGAGGAGCTTGGCGGGCCATCGAAGGTCTTCCCGATCCCCAACGGCTTCCCTCAGGAGCAGGAGTTGCAGGAATTCAGCTACGCCTATCTCGGGTTTCAGCAGGATGGCAGCGAGCCGGTTCCGGGACGATGGTCGGACGGCAAATCAATCGACGGCAAAGGAAGCTTCAAGACAATGGTGCCGCAGCCCATGGGACAAAAGCCCGTTCTTGGGCCGGCAAAGCCTGATAGCGGCGCACAAGCCGAGCAGAGTTGAGCCGGCAAGTGGGCGGGCGACCAGTCGTCGCTCGCCTTCGCCCTGCGCATTTGGAGAACAATGATGAAGCTCACGTTCAATCTTTGCATTCTTTTGTTCGTTGCAGCGCCGGCCTTTGCTGCCGATGACGCTGCCCGTCAAAAGGCCGTGGATTTCGCCACCCGCGCCGCCATGTCAAACATGTTTGAGCTGAAAGCAGCCGAGATTGAAGTCGCCAAGGGCGCGGCCGAAGATGCAAAGCAGTTTGCAGGCGACATGTTGAAAGATCATGGGCGAGCCGGCCCGATTCTGGCGGACGCCGCCAAGGAAGATGGCGTTCAACTGCCCGCTGGCCTCGATGACGAGCACAAGAAGAAGCTCGAAGCGCTGCAGCAAAGCGATCCGCAAAACCTGGACCAAGCCTATCTTTCGACGCAAGTGACCGCGCATCAGGAGGCCGTGGCGCTCTTTTCAGATTATTCGAAAAATGGCCCGGACGGGGCATTGAAGCGCGCCTCGCAGAAGATTTTGCCCGATCTGAGAATGCATCTGACGAGGATAGAAGGGCTGACCTCAAAGTGAGAGGAGCGACGATCGGGGACGAAGCAGGCGACGGGACACTGTCCTTCACCACGCAGGAACTCAGCGGCGCCCGAAAGTTCAATGCCTTCCTCGGCCTTCTTCCCCGCTATCATGTCGACCGGCGCTGGAACGCCAGATGCGTTCAAACAATGACTAAGGCGGCGCAGTCGCTCGTGCCCGACGGACCGATACGCCGCGGCGAAGCCGTCAGTCGCGTCGTCGTTGCCAACGGCAGGGAGATCGGCTTGAGGTTGATCGTTCCAAAGGGGATTCGCCATGGTCTCTATGTCCATTTCCATGGTGGTGCCTGGGTGATGGGCAATGCCCGTCTCGACGACGGCATTACCCGCCCGATCGCACGGCGTTGCCAGACACTGGTGGCCGCCGTCGATTTTCATAATGCCATCGATGATCGTCTCGACGTCACTGTGCACGACTGCAGGACGGCAGTCGATTGGCTCGTCGACCATCTCCCCGAACTCCAGGTCAAGCGCATCATCCTCGGTGGAGAGTCGTCAGGCGCGCATCTTGCGGCAGAGGCGCTGCTTCATCTGCGCCAACGCGGCAAGGCGGAATTCGTCGCGGGGTTCATTTCCATGTGCGGCGGCTTTGATCTGACGGGCTCGGAAAGTCTGCGACAGTCAACGGGAAGAAGCCTTGTCATCGATGGACCATCGGCACTTCGAAACCTGCAGCGTTTGACGCCGAGCCTTTCCGGACGGCAAGCTCGCGGCCCCCGGTTTGCCGATCTGTCCAGCCTTCCACCCGCTTTGTTCATCGCTGGAGCACTCGATCCGATCATCGATGACAGCCTGTCAATGAGCCTCCACTGGCAACAGCAAAACGGCAACGCCGACTGTGCCGTTTTTCCGGAGGCGCCGCATGGCTTTAATCGATTTCCAACGAAGTTGGCGGCAAAGGCAAATGGCCTTGTCAGAGCGTGGATCTCCCGCCGCCTTGAAACAATTTGGATCTCCCCGGGCGGGTTAGGCGGCCAATCGCGGTAGCCAACCGCGCTGCGAAAAATCCGACCCCAGTATCACAAACATGTTTCGTCCGGAGACGCGATAGCAGCCGGCTTCGTCTCTGCACGCGTGGATCTCTCCGTCGAGCGGATGTTGGTTATGACCGTCGAATCCTGCCGGCCTGTTTGTTGCGCGGCGCATTGACGCACCACCCGCGGAATGATACCTCTAGATTAATTGGTCAGGCCAGTTGACCAGCTGCGGGGCTTGAGGAGAAGTCCGCCGGGGAGGCCATCATGTTTTCGCCTGTTGAATCACGCCGCCTTTATCGGCAGGTCGCAGATCAGATCCGCTTGATGATAGCAAGCGGCGAGCTTGCTGTTGGTCAACGGCTGCCGGCCGAGCGAGACCTGGCGGAGCAACTGTCGGTTTCACGCCCGACCGTCCGTGAGGCGCTGATCGTCCTGGAGGTCGAAGGTCTTGTCAACATCCGCATGGGATCCGGGATCTATGTGATACGCCAGAATGCCGCGATCGTCGCAGGCGCCGAACGGGAGCCTGTAGAGGGGCCTTTCGAGCTGCTGCAGGCGCGCGCCCTCATCGAATGCGCCATCGCCGAAGAAGCTGCCGGTCGCGCCAAACCGGACGATATCGCCCTGCTCGATGAAGCTCTGACGCGCATGAGTGGCGTCGTCAACGATGCAATCGCGGTGCTCGATGCCGATCGCGCTTTCCACACCGGAATTGCTGCCATCGTCGGAAATGCAACATTGATCCGGGTGACGGGCGAGATGTTCGACATGCGCATGACCCCGTATTTTGCAAGGCTTGCCAGCCACTTCGAGGGGCCGACGACCTGGCGAAGGGCATTGGACGAGCATCGGGTTATCCGCGATGCGATCGCAGCCGGCGATGCAGGCGGCGCCAAGGCTGCTATGCGCGCGCATCTGACCATGTCGCAGAAGAGGTTTTCCGAGAGCTTCGGGGAGGAGTTTTCGGGGGAAGAGGAGCGCGGCCGCAACGAGCGGCCGTCGAAAGGAATGAACAAGACTTAACCCAAGCTCAGGAGGAGAGAGCAATGAAGAGCAGACTGGCAACCATACTTTGCACCGCAGCCGCGATCATGGCGAGCACCGCGATTGTGCAAGCTCAGACAGTGCTGAAATGGGCGCATGTCTATGAAACGTCCGAGCCCTTCCATACGGATTCCGTATGGGCTGCGGAAGAGATCAACAAGCGCACCGACGGGCGCTACAAGATCGAGGTCTATCCGGCATCGCAGCTCGGCAAGGAAGCAGACATCAACCAGGGCCTCAAGCTCGGGACGGTCGACATGATCATCTCGGGATCGAGCTTTGCGGCCCGCGACTACAAGCCGATCGGCGTGACCTACTTTCCCTATATCTTCCGCGGTCCCGATCATCTGATCGCCTACACCAAGAGCGATGTCTTCAAGCGCCTTGCGAAAGGCTATGAAGACAAGACCGGCAACCACATCACCGCCGTCAGCTATTACGGCACGCGCCATACGACATCAAACAAGCCGATCGCCAAATGCGCCGATATGCAGGGCCTGAAGATCCGCGTGCCTGACGTTCCCGCCTATCTCGCCATGCCGCGCGCCTGCGGCGCCAACACGACGCCGATCGCCTTTGCCGAGGTCTATCTCGCCTTGCAGAACGGCACGGTCGAGGCGCAGGAAAACCCGCTGACGACAATCGAGGCGAAGAAGTTCTACGAAGTCCAGAAGAACATCATCCTCACCGGTCACATCGTCGATCACCTTAACACCGTGGTCTCGAAGACACGGTGGGCGAGTCTTTCCGATGAGGACAAGAAGATCTTCGGCGAGGTCATGCAGGAGGCGGCCGAGCGCACAAGCAAGACGATCGCTGGCAAGGAAAACAGCCTGATTGCGACCTTTAAGGAAAAAGGCCTGAATGTCACCGAGGTCGACAAGGCCGACTTCGAGAAGACCGTGATGGAAAAGGTCAACTTCGAGGATTTCGGCTACGAGAAGGCCGATTGGGAAGCAATCCGCGCGATCCAGTAAACTCCGTGGCGCGGCGCCGTAAGGCGCCGCGCGTCTTTCGGACGCGCAAAGCACGCTGTCGCACTGTGGCTGCTGCAGGCGCTGCGCTCCTTCATTCCGAACCGGAACAGGATCGATCATGTCGCAAGAAATTCATACGCAAATCACCGCTGAAGAAATCGGCCAGGAGTTCGAGGGGCATGCGCCGACCGCAAACGTTTCGGACTATGCCATCGAGGACTGGATCACGCTGATCGTCTTCTGGCTGATGGCGGGTTGCGTCTTCCTGCAGTTTTTCACGCGCTATGTGCTGAACGACAGCTACGCCTGGACCGAAGAGATCGCCATCAACTGCCTGATCGGCGTCGTCTTTCTCGGTTCCGTCATGTGCGTGCGCACATCCCGGCATATCCAGGTCGATGTATTCTATCACTATATGCCCGCAGGTCTTGCGCGTGTGCTTGCAACTTTCGTCGATATCGTCCGGATCGGCTTCTTCGCCTATGGCTGCCATCTGATGTGGCGCTATGTCGACATCGTGGCGGAAGAGCAGATGGTGACCATCGACCTGCCGCGCAATATCGTCTTCTACACCGTTCTCGTCTCCTTCGTGCTGATGCTGATCCGTGCGGTCATCGTCTTCATCGCCAATATCCGCCGCGGCTACTCCGTTCTGGAGCGCCCCGAAGAATTCCAGACGATCGAGGGTTGATCTGATGCTGCTGCTTCTTGGCTCGTTCCTGGTGCTGATGCTGGTCGGGGTGCCCGTTGCCATCTCGATGGCCGTCGCATCTGTGCTTTACATCGTCCTTTACGGTGTCGCTCCCGACATCATTGTCGCCCAGCGCATGATCGCCGGCGTCGAAAGCTTCCCGCTGCTTGCCGTGCCGTTCTTCATCCTCGCCGGCAACCTGATGAACTCGGCCGGTGTCACCGGCCGCATCTATTCCTTTGCGGTGGCTCTCGTCGGATGGATGAAGGGCGGTCTGGCGCAGGTCAACATCATCGGTTCCGTCATCTTCTCCGGCATGTCCGGCACGGCGCTCGCCGATGCGGCGGGTATCGGTACGATCGAGATCAAGGCGATGAAGGATCACGGCTATCCGGTCGAGGCTGCGGTCGGCGTGACGGCGGCGTCAGCCACGCTCGGCCCGATCTTCCCGCCGTCGCTGCCTTTCGTGATCTACGGCATGATGGCGAACGTCTCGATCGGCGCTCTTTTCATGGCGGGCATCCTGCCCGGCATCGTTATGACACTGCTGATGATGATCACTGTCGCCGCCTTCGCCTATAAGAAGCGCTGGGGCTCGGACGCGCCGTTCGATGTGAGGCAGCTGCTGTCGGCCGGGATGGAAATCGTCGTCGTCCTGGCGGTGCCGCTGGCCATCTATCTGATGATACGTGCAGGTGTGTCAGTGAATGCCGCAGCGGGCATTGCTCTTCTCGTCCTTCTTGCCCTCGACTGGTATTTCCGCTTCTCCGCCGTCATGGCGCTGATGACGCCCGTCATCCTGATCGGCGGCATGACGATGGGCTGGTTCACGCCGACGGAGGCTGCCGTCGCAGCCGTCCTCTGGTCTCTGTTCCTCGGTCTGGTGCGTTACCGCACGATGACGCCCTCAACGCTCGCCAAGGCAAGTTTCGATACGATCGAGACGACGGCATCCGTTCTCTTCATCGTCACCGCGGCATCGGTCTTTGCATGGCTGCTGACGGTGAGCCAGGCCGCCCAGCTGCTCTCCGATGCGATCCTGTCGATCACCGACAATAAATGGGTTTTCCTCATCCTGGTGAACCTCTTGATGCTCTTCGTCGGCTGCTTCCTGGATACGATCGCCGCCATTACCATCCTCGTGCCGATCCTTCTGCCGATCGTCCTGAAATTCGGGATCGATCCGGTTCAGTTCGGCCTCATCATGACGCTGAACCTGATGATCGGTCTGCTGCACCCGCCGCTCGGCATGGTGCTTTTCGTCTTGTCGAGGGTGGCGAAACTCTCCGTCGAACGCACGACCATGGCGATCCTGCCCTGGCTGGTGCCGCTCTTCCTGGCGCTGATCCTGATCACCTTCGTGCCCGCGGTATCGCTGTGGCTGCCGCAGCAACTCGGGCTGCTAAGATAGGAGCGCAAGATGCGGACACGTGTGGCACGGCTTTACGAAAAGGGCGATCTCAGGATCGAGACCGCCGCGGTTGCGGCCCCCGGTCCCGGCGAGGTGCTTCTCAAAATGGCGGCCGCCGGGATTTGCGGCTCCGACCTGCATTATTATCAGGACGGCGGTTTCGGGCCGGTCCGTGTTCGTGAACCGATCATACCCGGCCATGAGGCCTCGGGGACTGTGAGCCAGACGGGCGAGGGGGTCGACCTGAAGGCCGGGACGCTGGTGGCGGTCAATCCAAGCCAGCCCTGCGGGCATTGCGAATATTGTCAGAAAAACATGCCGATCCACTGCCTGGAAATGCGCTTCATGGGCAGTGCGATGCGCCTGCCGCATGAGCAGGGCATGTTCCGGGAATGGCTGGTGGTGCCGGCCAGGCAATGCTTTGCGGTCGGAGCTGCGACACCTGCGGCGGAGGCGGCCTGCAGCGAGCCGCTCTCGGTCTGCCTGCACGCGGCATCGCGCGCTGGAGATATCACAGGCAAACGCGTGCTGGTCACCGGCACCGGCCCGATTGGCGCCCTGATGGTTGCCGTTGCCTCCTATCACGGCGCAAGCGAGATCGTGGTCACAGATCTCGCCGACGCAGCGCTGGACAGGGCAAAAGCCATGGGTGCCACCCGCACGATCAATGTTTCCAAGAATGCCCAGGCGCTTGCTGAATACGAGGCGGGAAAGGGCTATTTCGATCTCGTTTTCGAATGCTCGGCCGCCGCTCCGGCCATCCGCGGCGCGATTGCCGCCATCAGGCCGCGTGGGACAATCGTGCAGGTTGGCGTCACGGGAGACGTGCCGATCCCGCTCAACGCCATCGTCGGCAAGGAGCTTCAACTTCACGGCACGCAGCGCTTCCACGAGGAGTTCGGTACGGCCGTCGAGCTGATCTCCAGCCGCAAGATCGATGTGCGGCCGATCATCAGCCATAGCCTGCCGCTCGAAGAAGCCAACGCGGCCTTCACGCTCGCTGGCGACCGTGCGGCCGCCTGCAAGGTACAGCTGACTTTTTAGGGCGCGGCACGGGGGCTGGCCTGTCGGCGCAGTAGAAGACTGGCTCTTAGTGGCAGGCAGTCAGGCCGCCGCCTGGTGGCCGCGGTTCAGCGTCTGCCCCTCGTGCGGGTCGCCAGAACATTGCGGATCGAGAAGCTGGAATGAATCCTGAGGACGCCGGGCAAGGTCGACAGGATCTCTTTGTGGATCCGCTCGAACTCGCCGGCATTGGCGACCTCCACGCGCAGCAGGTAATCCGAACCGCCGGTCATCAGAAAACATTCGCGGATCTCGGGATGCCGGCGTACCGCCGCCTCCAGGCGGTCGAGATAGTCTTCCGTTTGTCGTTCGAGAGTGATGTTGATGATCACGGCGATCATCTCATCCGCATTGCCGGTGTCTACCAGCACCGTATAGCCGCGGATCACGCCTAATTTTTCCATGATCTTGATGCGCCTGAGACAGGCGGATGGAGAGAGACCGATCTCGGCGGCGAGCTTGGCATTGCTCATGCGGGCATCGAGGCGCAGCAGTCTCAGGATATTGCGATCGATGGCGTCGAGAGCGGGCATAGTGGATCATTCCAAATTTTTATCGATTATGCGGATAACAGGCAGATCATGCAATAATCAACTACTGAATGATCGGCAATTTCGCTCATTATTTCATAAACTTCCTGAGATCGAAAAGGGGTGGACATGGATAGCGATATTTTGGTTTCCCGCACACGCATTGCGACGACCACGCAGGGAGCCACGGGTTATCTGACAATCGATCTTGCCGCCCTTGGCCGAAACTATCGCAAGCTCGTATCGATGCTGGCGCCGGTCCGCGCCGGCGCCGTCGTCAAGGCTGACGCCTATGGCCTTGGCGCTGAGCGGGTGGCGAGAACGCTTCACAGTGAAGGTTGCAGGCATTTCTTCGTCGCCCAGTTTGTCGAGGCCGTGAGGCTCCGGCCGGCACTTGCGCACGACGCCCAGATTTTCGTGCTGAACGGCTTGCAGCCGGGCAACGAGATCGCCTGCGCCGAGATGGGCATTGTCCCGGTTCTCAATTCACTGGCGCAGTGGCGGCAATGGTCGGCGGCTGCGCGCATTCTGAAGCGCTGCCTGCCAGCCGTCCTGCAGTTCGACACCGGCATGTCGCGGCTCGGTTTTCCCCGGGAAGAGCGAGCAGAGCTGGCGGCGGCTCTTCGCGATGGCAGCAATGTCGAAATCCTGTTCATCATGAGCCATCTGGCTTCGGCCGATGACATCGACAGCGAGCAGAACGGCGAGCAGTTTACCGAGATGTCCCGCATCGCCGAGGAATTTCCCGGCTTCGATGTTTCCTTCGCCAATTCCGGCGGCGTTTTCCTGGGCCACGCCTATCACGGCGTGCTCGCTCGCCCGGGCATCGCGCTTTATGGCGGCGCTCCGAACGCCGGCGAGAAGAACCCGATGGAGCCGGTCGTCAGCCTCAATGTCGCCGTCGTGCAGAGGCGCACTGTGCCCGCGGGTGCGAAGATCGGCTATGGCGGCGCGCATGTGACGCAACGGGAAACGCGTCTCGCCACCATTGCCGCCGGCTATGCCGATGGCCTGCCGCGTTGCCTCAGCGACCGCGGCGCCGTCTATTTCAAGGGCATCCGCCTGCCGATCGTCGGCCGCGTGTCGATGGACAGCGCGACCGTCGACGTATCAGCACTGCCCGAAGGCGCGCTGACCTTTGGCAGTCTCGTCGAAGTGCTTGGCTGCCATCAGACGCTCGACGACATCGCTCGAGACGCCGGCACCATTTCTTACGAAATCCTAACCGGCCTGGGCGATCGTTACGACAGGCAATATCGCTAAGAGCCGGCGGCTCCATCATGGGGAAAATCATGAAAGTCATCGTTCTAGGAGCCGGCATCGTCGGCGTCACATCCGCTTATCAGCTCGCCAAGGCCGGCCATGAGGTCACGGTCGTCGACCGGCAGCCGGGTCCGGCGCTGGAGACGAGCTTTGCCAATGCCGGCGAAGTCTCCTTCGGCTATTGCTCGCCATGGGCGGCGCCCGGCATTCCCATGAAGGCCATGAAGTGGCTGTTCATGAAACATGCGCCGCTCATCCTGCGCCCGAAACTCGACATGGCCATGCTCTCCTGGATGGCCAGGATGCTGTCGAACTGCACCTCCGAGCGCTACGCGATCAACAAGAGTCGCATGCTGCGCCTTGCCGATTACAGCCGCATTGCGCTGGCTGATCTTCGCGCCGAGACTGGCATTGCCTATGACGAACGCATGCAGGGGACCCTGCAGCTGTTCCGCACGCAGCAGCAGCTCGATGCCTCGGCAAAGGATGTCAAGGCGCTGGCTGCCGACGGCATTCCCTATGAGGTGCTGGACCGGGACGGCTGCATCCGCTTCGAACCAGCACTGAAGCATGTGCGCGACAAGATTGTCGGCGGTCTGCTGACGCCGAAGGACGAAACCGGCGACTGCTTCAAGTTCACCAACGCGCTGGCGGCCAAAGCCGAGGCGCTCGGCGTCCGTTTCGCTTACGGGGCGACGATCAAGGCGCTGGATGTCGAGGCCGGCCGGGTGCGCGGGATCATCACCGATCGTGAGCGGATGAGCGCGGAGGCGGTGGTGGTCGCGCTCGGCAGCTATTCGCCGCTGCTGCTCAAGCCGCTCGGCATCAGGCTGCCGGTCTATCCCGTCAAGGGCTATTCGCTCACCATCCCGATCACCGATGCGTCACGCGCGCCGGAATCGACCGTCATGGACGAGACCTACAAGATCGCGATCACCCGGCTCGGCGACCGCATCCGTGTCGGCGGCATGGCCGAAATATCAGGCTACACCAATGACCTTGGCCTCGCCCGCCGCAGCACGCTGGAATATTCGGTCACCGATCTCTTCCCCGGAGGCGATATTTCCAAGGCCTCATTCTGGTCCGGCCTGCGTCCGATGACGCCTGACGGCACGCCGGTCATCGGCGGGACTGATGTTGCCGGCCTGTTTCTCAATACCGGTCACGGCACACTCGGCTGGACCATGAGCACCGGTTCGGCCCGGCTCATCAGCGATCTCGTCAGCGGCGGCCGGCCGGAAATCGACGCAAAGGATCTCGCAATCAACCGCTACGGCTGAACCTGTCCTGGCAACGCAAACAAGATGAGCATGATTGCGCAAGTCCACCATCATTGTGTAAATCGAATTCAGAGGTCCCGAATGTCGGTCAATTCTCATATCCGGAACAACGGCGGCCTCACCCGACAGCTGGCGGAGCAGGGCATGTCGTTTCGGGAGACGGCACACAGCGGAACAGACCCGGACGAGCTCTCGGAAATATTGTCGACGCCGAACTCCCCGATCAAGGTTGCGGCCGAAGGCAATATGCCGATTGCATACCGCTGCAATTTCGTTTCCGTGGGAGAAGAGGTAACGGTAGCCGACTGCACCTACGAAGGCACAATCCTGATCAGGCGTGAGGCGCCCAGCGACAGGATGATCGTTTTTATGCCGATGGAAGGAAACGCATCTTTCGAAGGCATGCGGGAGCAAATCTATTCGGTTCCAGCCCGCGGTACGATCCTGGAGGCAGGTCGCGCCGCCGGTGCCCGGCTGTTTGGGCCACGCCGTCACTTCGGCCTGTTCGTCGATCAGGCGAAGATCGTCAGTCACCTCACGCATATGTTCGAGAGAACGATCAGCGGCGACATCGATTTTCATCCTCACATCGATCTGACGAGCGGCCCGGGGCTCGTGTTGCAGCAAATTGTCTCGAGCCTCCATCGCGGCCTCAGCGGGAACGGACCGCTACAACGGTCGCCGCTGGCCGCCAGCTCGCTCTGCGACGCGGCGATCTATCTGCTTCTGGAGACCTGCCCCAATCGCTATTCGAACGAGCTTGCGCTCCCCGCTCCGGCACCGGCTCCACGCCATGTGAAATGGGCCATCGACTTCATGCAGGAACACATCGCCGAACCGATTTCGCTCAGCGACATCGCGATGGCAGCCAAGGTAAGCGTTCGGACTTTGCAACAAGGTTTCCGGCAGTTCAGGAATACGACCCCAATGTCCTACCTGCAGGACCTTCGGATGGCCGCCGCCCATCGCGATTTGCTCGATTCTAATGCCAACCAAGGCATTGCCGACGTCGCCCTGAGATGGGGCTTTACGCATCTGGGGCGATTTGCGGCCGAATACAGAAAGCGTTTCGGCCAGCTGCCGTCACAGACATTGAAGCGCTGAGCTCCATTTCAACGTGCCGGATGGTTCCGCCGACGATGAACCAGGTGTCCGATCGCCGGCGGGAACGGCAAGCCGTGCGGGTCTATGCTGCGTGCTTCAAGGCGTCGCTGAGGATCGAAACGATCGTGTCGATCTGGCTTTTCTCGATAATGAGCGGCGGGGAGAGGGCAATAATGTCGCCGGTTACCCGGATCAACAGGCCCTTGTTGAAGCAGTCAACGAAGATGTCATAGGCGCGGGTTCCAGGCGCCCCGTCACGAGAAGCCAGTTCGACTGCGCCGACCAGTCCGAGATTGCGGATGTCGACGACATGAGGCAGGCCTTTCAGTGAGTGGAGGGCCTCCTGCCAGTACTCGGCCAAGTCGGATGCGCGCGTCAGCAGGCCTTCCTCCTCGTAGATCTCCAGCGTAGCGAGACCGGCTGCGCAGGCGACCGGATGGCCGGAATAGGTATAGCCGTGGAAAAGCTCGATCGCATTGTCCGGTCCGACCATCAGCCCGTCGTAGATCTTGCGGCTGGCAAAGACTGCGCCCATGGGGATCGTGCCGTTGGTGATGCCCTTTGCCGTGGTGATGAGGTCGGGCACGACGCCGAAATAGTCGGTCGCGAAAGGCGTACCGAGACGGCCGAAACCGGTGATGACCTCGTCGAAGATCAGCAGGATGCCGTGTTTGTCGGCCGTCGCACGCAGCTTCTCCAGATAGCCCTTCGGCGGCAGGACCACGCCCGCCGATCCCGACATCGGCTCGACGATAACAGCCGCGATTGTTTCGGCGCCGTGCAGCTGCACCAGCCGCTCGAGATCGTCCGCCAGTTCGACGCCGTGGGCGGGAAGGCCCTTTGAAAACGCATTACGCTCGACGTCGAGCGTGTGGCGCATGTGGTCGGCCGGTATTTGAGGGAAGACCCGCCGGTTGTTGACGAGACCGCCGACGGAAATGCCGCCGAAGCCGACGCCATGATATCCCTTCTCGCGTCCGATGATCCGCGTGCGGGTGCCTTGGCCGATCGCCCGCTGATAGGCGATGGCGATCTTCAGCGCCGTATCGACCGATTCCGAGCCCGAGCCGGTGAAGAAGATCCTGTCGAGCTTGGCTTGCGGACCGCCCGGCGCGTTCGCAGCCAATTTCGCGGCGAAGTCGAAGGCGATCGGATGCCCCATCTGAAAGGTCGGCGCATAGTCCAGTGTCGCAAGCTGTCGCTCGACGGCTTGGGCGATCTTCTTGCGGCCGTGGCCGGCATTGCAGCACCAGAGACCGGCCGTGCCGTCAAGCACCTGATGTCCATCGATGTCGGTGTAGTACATTCCCTCCGCTGCTGCCAAAAGGCGCGGCGCGGCCTTGAATTGCCGGTTCGCGGTGAACGGCATCCAGAAATTTTCGAGTACGGGCGCGTTCGTTTTGCTGAGCTGGTCCATCCTGGCCTCCTTTGGGATGGCGCCGAGAATGACAATTCCTCCCTTTCAAGCAAGTCCTTTTCTTTGTCGGCGCAAGCCGTTGAAATTAAACAGATCGAAAGATATGATTTTGGATATTCTGGACAACACAAACGAACCGTATCATGTCAGTCGACATCGGCAGCCGCCTTCGCCATCTCCGCATCGCCCATAAGCTTTCCCAGCGCGAGCTCGCCAAGCGCACCGGCGTGCCGAACTCGACGATCTCGCTCATCGAATCGAACGCCTCCAACCCGTCGGTCGGGGCCTTGAAGCGAATCCTGGACGGCATTCCCATCGGTCTGGCGGAATTCTTCGCCTTCGAGCCCAAGCGTCCCAGGAAGGCCTTCTATGCGGCCGAGGAGCTGGTGGAGATCGGCAAGGGCGCCATTTCCTACAGGCAGGTTGGGGAAAATCTCTTCGGGCGCAGCCTGCAAATACTCAAGGAATGTTACCAGCCGGGCGCCGACACTGGAAAGGTTCCCCTCGTTCACGAAGGGGAGGAGGGCGGGATCGTGCTCTCGGGAAGGCTCGAGGTGACGGTCGATGACGAGCGGCGGATCCTTGGAGCGGGTGACGCCTATTATTTCGAAAGCCGGCGCCCGCACCGCTTCCGCTGCGTCGGACCGGTGCCCTGCGAGGTCATCAGCGCCTGCACGCCGCCGACTTTCTAGTTCTTGCCCTCGATGCGGGCAAGCACCCCGTCGAGTGCAGCGGCCAGCGCGGCAAGGCCGCCCTTCTTCTCGAAGTCGGAGAAAACCTGCTCGTTCAGTCCGCCCTTGGTCGCGAATTCGCGGCTCAGCGCGCTGAACGGTTCGTTGCCGGGGCTGTTTGCTTTCTGCGCGAGGCTTGCAAAGAGCGGGGCGATGTAGGCCTGTCCCTTCGCTTTTTCGAGGCCGCTTCTTTCCAGCCAGACGGCAACCTGCTCCATGATGCCGAAATAGGTCGACATCATTGCGCTCGCTGCCGCGAGAAGATCGTATTCCTTCCTCGACTGGCATTGAACAGCCGTTCCGAGCGCATCGAAAAGCGCTGCGACGGCGGTATCGGCCGGATAAATGGCAGTGACGCCTTGCCGGTCGGCGACGAAGGGCAAGGGAATCGCCTGCACCAGATGCACGTCGGCGGCGATCCATTCCAAGAGGGCCTGGCGCTCCGTCGCCGCAACGAGGCTGACGACCATTTGGCCATTCCTGAACGATAGCGCGCGCACGACCTCCTCGGCGACCTGCGGCCGTATCGCCAGGAACACCATGTCGCTGCGCTCGACGACGTCCTGGTTGTCCTTGGCAATTCTGACGGCGGCGAATTCGTCGGCCAGCGTCGCGGCGATGTGAGCGCTTCGGGGAGACACGTGAATTGCGGAGGCATAGGCCGGCTCAGTGAGAAGCCCGCGAACCATCGCTTCGGTAATCGCGCCGGTGCCGACGAATCCGATACTGTCGATTTTCATTTGACTACTCCGCAGCCCGCAGCGGGCCTAGCGCGACATCCCTGCGCCGAACCAAATCGCCTACAAGACGGCAAAGGCGGCGGTTGCCGCCTTCACCAGAACCTCGCCCGCGACTATGCACTCGACAAGCTGCGGGTCAATGCTGTCTGCCCCAAAGCCGGTATGCGCTTCGGCGGACGGACGATCGCCGATCTCCACAAACTCGCGGAAGCCTCCAGCCCAATTCGACAGATCCTGGAGCTTTAGTTGTAAGTGATCTTGTCGCCGACCCTTGGGCGATTGAAGTAATGGCGATCGAAGCTGTAGCCATTCTGCCCGGTGAAATTTGAAAAGAACGCCGAGACTGGCGTCGTCAATGTGTACTGCACCCTGGTCAGCACCACCTGCACACCGTCATCCTGGATCTCCGAAGGGACCTCGATCGTGCTCGCCGAGCCGGAGTTAAGTGCGGAGGTGTTGAGTGCTGCAGACCAGTTGACCGTCGCGCTGCCGCTCTTGGCGATATCGTCCACCGCGACGGTGATCGTCAGCCCGGTCGTGTCATAGGGCTGCAGGATAAAGCTGGCGCCGGAGAGAAGCTTGGCGACGTCGGACTTCGTCCAGGAGCCCTGCTGTGAAATCATATCGCCGGTGGAAGAGGCGATCTCATCTATCTTCCGGCTGACTGTGAGCGCATGGCCGAGATCGACGGTGCCGAACAGCAGCATCACCAGGATCGGCAACACCAGCGCGAACTCCACACCCGATGCAGCCGACCGGTCGTGCATGAGATGACGGGCGCGGGATCGGGCAAGGCGAAAGAAGGTCAGGCTCCGGTTCATCATGTCAGAAAGGCTCGTTGCGGAACAGAACGGAAGATCCAAGGAGGTAGCGACCGTCGGAAAGCTGGGCGCTCGACAGGCTGAAGAAGTTGACGACGGCTGTCCATGGCAGGAACGTCTGAACCAGGATGTAGTCGCTGCCCTTACCGATATCATAGGTCTCGCTGACAGCGAGATTGCCGCTGTCGTCGATGGGGTCGGTACTGGCGGCGGACGAGAGGTCGGAAAGCACGATCACCTTGACCAGGAGACCGCTGGAGCAGCTGAACGACAGAAGCATGTCGTTGCAGATTCTGGCCTTGAAGTCTGCCAGCGTGATGTTGGAGGACGCAACCTCGCCGGTGCGGATCATCCGGGAGATCTTGTGCACGGACGCGTCCAGTGCCGAGTTGACGAAGAACATCAGCGACACTTCGATAATGCCGAATATCATGATGAAGAGCGGCAGAGCCAGGATCGCAAATTCGATCGCAGCGACCCCTTTGCGATCACCAAGCAGGCGGCGCAACGATGCGAAGCGTTTCCCTTGCCTCATTGGGTCAGCCGGACGGATGCGAGATATTGGTTGAAAAGCGCCGACAGGCCCGCCGTGATCTCGGTCGACGAGGACGCGAATATGAACAGGCTCTTGGAAGATGCGCAGTCGGAAAGAGCATAGGGGATGTAGTCGCGTCTGGTGATGCTGTTCGACACGCCGGTTTGCATGGTGCCGCCGTAAGTGCTCTTCCAGCTGGCGCTTGCCATGGTCGAGCCGACTGTCGCGCTGTAGCCCCAATCCGAGGTGATCGGCAGGTATTCGGTGTAAAGAACCGCCATGGTGGCGGACTGGTTTTTGAGGTAGGCGCACCAGTCCGGATTGAGCGGCGCCACCTTGTTCCAGTATGCTCCGTAGGTGGCCTTTCCGTTTTTCCATGTCACTTTGTCGGTCACCCATTCCCGCTGCGACTGGACGCCGTCCGTCAGCAGGAGAACCAGCTTGAGCGGCGAGCCCGAGGAGGCTCCGTCCCCGCCGGTGCCGACTTTCTGCTTGAGCGTCGCAAGCGACACGTCAAAATAGGTGGCTGCCTTCGAGGTCGCGCTGGTAAGGCCGTAACTTGCGTCCGCAAGGCGATTGCGCGCCGTGTCAGTGCTGAGCGTCGGGGTCAGAACTTCCGTGAGGGTATCACCAAGACTATATAATCCGACCTTGATACGTTGATGATTGCTGTCGGACGTGTCGATCATGTCAAGCACGTCTCTGACGGCATCACCGGCAACATCGGTGCGAAGCTTTATGCTCTTGGCCTTGCTGTATTCGTAATTGTTGGCGTATTTCGTCTTGCCGATCGTGTGTGCATCGCCGGTGTGGCAGGCGAACTGGCATCCGAGGCCGGAATACATTGTCGCCTGGCCGGCCGTTGTCGCCGCCAAAAGCATCGACGGCGATGTGTCGATGACAATATAGACATTGAGATAGGAGGTGGCCGGCCCCTTGACGGCGCTTGCCACGCTGACGTCAACGGTGTCGATGTTGGCGATCTTCATCAGCGTCGTCGGAACCGTGCCGCTGGCCGTCGCCGTGATCTTATGGTTTGACGTGTCAATGTTGATGTCGCCAAGCGTATAGCTGTTTTCCACCTGCGCGTGAAACCAGTCGGAGACCTTTTGCTTGAGAGCGACGGCGTCGTCGGTATCGATCTCTTTGACCGCCGCGATCAGGGCCGTGTCCAGGTCGCTCTGCATCCTCTGGCGGACATTGTAAGCCCTGATGTAGTCAAAGCTCGCGCCGACTGCGACGATCATCGGCACCAAGGTGAGGGCAACGACGATTGCCACATTGCCGCCCCTGTCCTTGCCGAGACGGTGAAAGCCTTTGAAGGCTCTAGCAAATGAATATGAAAGACCCGAGCCCAAAACAGCCACCGCCACATAAAGTCATACTTATGTGCAAGAAGTATCCAAACTGCTTAAGTCTCTGTTAATTTTTATGTTTTCCGGGCAAATGCCGACTGTCGAATCCGTGTTTCGTGCGCAAATCGTATATGTCTGCGAGTTATGGATATTTGCAGGACGACATATCAACTCTCTCTGCACTCGCATGGCAGTGTCGCGCGTTGGCGTCCAGCGGGCGGCACTGGTCAAACGCGCCGATCAGCGCATCAGGCCAGCCGGTCGGCTTGATCCTTCCGATCACCGAGACTTTCCCGCTGAGTGAGACTTTAGGCACTGACCGATTGTTCTCCTATGCCGGCCGGCCTGGAACCGTTGACCTGGCCAGGGCTGGCAAAAGTCGCCGCGAAGGACTTCTTTGATTCCTGACCGCGCATGCGACCGGATCCGCAATCTTTTGCTGGCGGTGCACGATGCCTTGGGCTGGCTCATGACATCGAAAACAGCGCCGAGCGAGTTGTCGACGTTCCGCAGTGAAGCTGGCATCGGTGGCGCAGTATTTCGAAATCACTTCGGCCCCCGAAAAGGCGGCTCTCTGTTCGATGTGTCGAGAACCGGCCGAGGCGTTGCAATCATGTCCCAGCCCTGCGGTGACTTCTCAATTGGCTGATTTAGAACGACCAAAAACGCCAGTTAAATCGATTTCATCCGCTTCCGAACGAGTTCAGTTTCTCCAGAAGAGCCTCTGAAATCTCGAACTGACGGGCCGTTCCACGTCCCATCGAATTCTTGACGATCGTCTCGTCCAGCATCCCCCGTTTGACCAGGAGATCGACCGTCTCCTTGACGCCGCTGCGCGTTAGTGCGGTGATTTCCATGATGTTGGAAAGGGTTAGCTTCTGATGCGCCTGGTTCATGCTGTACAGAACCGTCATCATGCCGACCTGCTTCAGCCTTGCCTGAGGCGTCTCGTCTTCGAGCGGATGGTCGAGGATTTCGTGCAGGATGAGACCTGAGAAAGCCAGATTGCGCCATTGGGTTGTAAGTGCTCTTGTCATGCTCTTTTACTGTGTTATATAAATCAGTATAAACGCCGTTACAGGCAAGCCACCTCTTCCGCTATGGGCTGTCCTCTGGAGGGTCGTACTCATGAAAAACCTTCTGCTCAACTCGGTCGTCGCGACCTGCTGCATATTGCCACCCTACCTTACTTCACCTGGCCAGGCTCAGGCAAATGAATGGGGCTGCGAGGTTATCCTGTGCCTTTCCAACCCTGGAGGTGCGACGCAGTTCGCGGCATGCCGCCCGCCGATCCAGAAGCTGTGGCGCGAGCTTGCCCAGGGACATCCGTTCCCGACATGCAGCGGCTCCGGCTTTACAAGTTCGCGCCCCGGCTATGAGCCCTATTACTGCGAAACGGGTTACCGGCTGGAAACCGATTATGGTCCTCGCGGACAGGAAACTACCTGCGTGTCGACGTCCCTCCAGCCGGTGAGCAATGCATACTGCCCCAGTGTTTTTGGAGATGATCACAAATTCAACAAGGATTTGGTGCGGTCACCACGCTGGCAACGGGAGGATGGGCGCCGCCGGTGCATGGGCTATTCGACGGCTCGCCCGAACGTACGCCCGCAGCCCCACTATGTCGACGTCACCATCGACGGCGCGGCAACGCAGCGGGTCTGGTACTGAACGATGGCCGTCACTTTCGTGGATCTCGCGCAGAACTGCGCACCCATGGTGGAGGTGAGAACGCTTGCCGCCGTCATCAGTCTCGAGAGCGGCTTCAAGCCCTTCGCCATTCGTATCAACAGTGGCCCACCGCTTGAGCGTCAACCCGCGTCGAAAGCGGAAGCCATTGAGCTTGCGACCTCGCTTACCGCTGATCATCAGGACATCCAGATCGGCCTAGGTGGCATCGGCATGGAAGAGTTGCGCAAGCTGAAGCTTTCGATTTCGGATGCGTTCGATACCTGCCTGAACCTCAAGGCGACGGCTACTCTGCTCAACAGCTATTATCGCCTCGCATTGCATGCCGGCGCCGATACCACGCAGGCCGAGAAGGTCATGCTCCAATCCTATTATGGCCGGAACGACCCGTCGGTCGGCCAGATGGTCAGATATGACGAGCAGGTCCGCAAGGAAATGGTCCGCCTGTCTTCCAACCTGGCCTCTGTCGCCATCGGCGAACCGCGCGAAGAAAGCCCTCCTGATGAATCGGCAGAGAGGCGGCAGGCGTCAGTAATCAAAGAATCCATTCCGCAGCCCAATGAAGCCGCATCGTGGGACGTCTTCAACGCCCGGCGGCAGACTCAGGTTCTCGTGTTTCAGAATGAACGATTGGAGCAAAGCCAATGATCTCAACAGCAACCCTTCGCCCTGTCGCGGCTCCCGCGTTGATGGCAGTCGCCATTGTCGCCTGCCTGGCAGAACCGGCTTTTGCCCAGGCAGCCGGCGTCGAAACCGTGTTGCAGAACATCGTCGACATGCTGACCGGCAACATCGCCCGGCTGCTTGCCGTCATCGCCGTCATCATCATCTGCATCGCCTGGATGTTCGGCTACATGGATCTGCGCCGCGCCGGGTTCTGGATCATCGGCATCGGCGGGATTTTCGGGGCGACGGAACTCGTCAATACGATCGTCGGAAGCTGATGACATGGTGATAGCTGCCGCCATCGAGGAAGACACCCTGTTCCTTGCCTGCACCCGCCCGGCGATGATTGCCGGCGTGACGATGGAGGCGATGGGTATGAACGTCATGCTGACGACGATCCTTTACATCACCGCGGGATCGATCGCCTACGCACTGGTCGGCGTCGTCTTTCATTTCATATTCCGGACGCTCGTCAAGCACGACCACAACATGTTCCGGATCCTGATCTCGTGGATCGACACCCGCGGCCGGTCACGCAACACCGCCTATTGGGGCGGCGCCACGGTCTCGCCGCTGACGCTCATCCGGCACTATGACGAAAGGGATCTGAGCCTTGCCTAGCATCGCAACGCTTCGCTCACGCGAACTCGGCCCCGAAACCTTCATTCCGCACGTCCGCCATGTCGACGAGACAACGATCGCGCTGAAGTCCAGAGCGCTGATGGTGATGCTCGCGCTTGATGGCGTATCCTTCGAAACCGCTGATGTTCTGGACCTGAACAGCCTTCACCGCGACCTCAATACGCTTTACCGCAACATCGCCGACGAGCGACTGGCACTGTGGACACATGTCATTCGCCGTCGCGACAACGCCTATCCGGATGGAGAGTTTGCCAATCCATTCTCACGGGGGCTGAACGCAAAATACCGCGAACGTATGATCGATGAGGACCTGTTTCGAAACGATCTTTACCTCTCGCTCGTCTGGCATCCGGGCCGGGATCCAGCCGAAAAAGCCGCCAACCTTGTTTCTCGCCTGCGCAGGGCAGGCCGCGCCGGCGTCGAAGTCGACGAAGATGGCTTGAAGCACCTGAAGGACAAAGTATCCGACGTCACCGCGGGCCTGAGGCGCTTCGAGCCTCGAGTGCTCTCCCTTTACGAGCAGGACGGCATCCTCTTTTCCGAACCGAGCGAGGTGCTGCACCAGATCGTCGGCGGCCGGCGGGAGTGCGTCCCGTTGACGGAGGGCAGGATATCTTCGGCGATCTATTCGGATCGGGTGATCGTCGGGCGCGAAACCATCGAGATCCGTCATGAGGCCGATAGCCGCTATGCCGGCATCTTCGGGTTCAAGGAATATCCGGCGACGACCCGCGGCGGCATGCTCGACGGCATCCTGACCGCCCCCTTCGAACTCATCCTGACGCAGTCTTTCGCCTTCGTCTCGAAAGCCGACGCGCGCACGATCATGGGGCGCAAACAGAACCAGATGGTCAGCGCCGGCGACAAGGCGGCCTCGCAGATCGAAGAGCTCGGCGATGCCATGGACGATCTGGAGTCGAACCGGTTTGTCCTCGGTGAGCATCATCTCGCGCTCTCGGTCTTCGCGCCTTCAGTGAAGGAGCTTAGCGACCACATGGCCAAGGCACGGGCATACCTCACCAACGGCGGTGCGGTCGTCGCCCGCGAGGATCTCGGGCTCGAGTCGGCCTGGTGGGGGCAGTTGCCAGGCAATTTCCGCTTCCGGGCAAGATCCGGCGCCATCACCTCGCGAAATTTTGCAGCACTCTCTCCCTTTCATTCCTATCCGACCGGCAGAAAGGACGGAAATGAATGGGGACCGGCCGTCGCCATGCTGAAGACCGCCTCCGGTTCACCCTTCTATTTCAACTTCCATCATAGCGACCTCGGCAACACCTTCGTCTGCGGACCGTCGGGCGCCGGCAAGACGGTGCTCTTGAACTTCATGCTCTCACAGCTCGAAAAACATGATCCGCATATGGTCTTCTTCGACAAGGATCGGGGCGCCGATCTCTTCGTCCGGGCCGCGGGCGGTACCTACCTGCCGCTTCGGAACGGTGTTCCCACCGGCTGCGCACCGTTGAAGGCACTCGACCTCACGCCGGAAAACAAAGTGTTCCTCACAGGCTGGGTTGGCAGGCTAGTGGGAGCGGCGACGCGGGAACTGACCGTCACCGAGCTGCGCGACATCGCCTCGGCTGTCGACGGTCTGGCTGACCTTCCTGCCGAGCGCCGCTCCATTGGCGCCTTGCGCACCTTCCTGAACAACACCGATCCCGAGGGCATCGCCTCGCGGCTGAGGCGATGGGAAAGGGGAGGTCCGCTCGGCTGGGTGTTCGACAACGAGACCGACGACATCGGCATCGGTGCCAAGTTCATCGGCTACGACATGACCGACTTCCTCGACAACGTGGAAATTCGCGCTCCACTGATGGCCTACCTGTTCTTTCGCATCGAGCAGCTGATCGACGGGCGGCGCATCATCATCGTCATCGACGAGTTCTGGAAGGCCCTGCAGGACGAAGGCTTTCGCGACCTCGCGCAGAACAAGCTGAAGACGATCCGCAAACAGAACGGGCTGATGTTGTTTGCGACCCAAAGCCCGCGCGATGCGATCGTCTCGCCGATCGCCCATACGATCATAGAGCAGTGCCCGACGCAGATCTTCCTCCCCAATCCGCGCGGCGATCATGCCGATTACGTCGAGGGGTTCAAACTGACGGAGCGCGAGTTCGAGCTTGTCTCCCGCGAGCTTCCGGTCGAAAGCCGCCGCTTCATCGTCAAGCAGGGGCACAACAGCGTTGTCGCCGAATTGAACCTCAGGGGTTTCGACGACGAGCTCGACATTCTCTCCGGCCGCACCGCTAGCGTCGAGCTCGCCGAGGCGATTCGGAAGGAGGTCGGCGATCGGCTCGAAGACTGGCTACCGGTGTTTCAGCAAAGAAGGAGGATGGTTTGATGGAAAGGATCAGAATGGGATTTGCTCTGGCGATGACGGCTGCACTGTTGCCGGTTGGAGCGGCATTCGCACAGGGTATTCCGGTCATCGATCAGACCGCGATCGCCAAGCAGATCGAAAGCATCACGCAGCTGAAATCGCAGCTCGATGCGCTCAATCAACAGCTTCAGCAGGCACAACAGCTTTACGCATCGCTGAACAAAGTCACCAACATGGCCGATGTCGCCGGTCTGCTGAACGACCCCTCGATCCGCAAGGCGTTGCCGCAGGATTTTGATGACATCGAAGGGCTGTTGAAAGGCTCGGGCACCGGCGCCATCGCAACCTCCGCCTCGAAATTCCTCGAGAATAATTCCACCTATCGCACCGATGCCAATGACTTCTATGCGCAGGAACTGGCGCGCGCCCAGAACCGCAATGCCGGCCAGATGAGCCTCGGCCAGCAGATCTACGATGCCGCCACCAAGCGCATCGACGGCATCGATCAGCTGCGCCAGCAGATCTCCAGCGCCGCCGATGCCAAGGATATTGCCGATCTCCAGGCACGATTGCAGGCCGAAACCGCTTTCCTGCAGACCGACGTGCTGCGCATGCAGGCACTGCAGATGGTCCAGCAGGCTGAGGTTCAGGTCGACGATCAGCGCAAGGCCGAGGATTGGCGCAAGCGCCTGGATGCCATGGGAGAGGCGCTCAAATGAAACATCTCCTGCTTGGCATCGTCATGCTCACCCTTTCTGGCTGCTTCGGCGACGAAGACAGGATCTATACTGTCGACGAGCTGATGGATGATGAGGTCCTGCTGGCGAAGATCACGAGTGAATGCCGCAACAACCCCGGCGCCTTGCGTCAGACGCCCAATTGTCAAAACGCCGCGGCGGCGGACTGGAAGTTGCGGCTTGAACGCATGAACAGGGCGCTTGGAGGCTGAGCTATGTACCAGGTCTTCAGCTTCGTCGACGGCCAGTTCAAGGCGCCGCTGGAAAATTTCATCTCGTCGGGCACGTCGAACATTGCCAGCTGGATCGGCGGCCCGCTCACCGCGGCGCTGACGCTCTATGTCGTGCTCTATGGTTACCTTGTCCTGCGGGGCTCGGTACCGGAGCCCATCCTCGGATTCGCGTTCCGGGCGATGAAGCTTGCCATCATCGTCATGCTGGTGCGCAACGCCAGCGAATATCAGACCTATGTCACCAACATCTTCTTCGAGACGCTGCCGCGCGAGATCTCGCAGGCGCTGAACTCCGGGACGGCGCCCAGCGCTTCCACCTTCGACAGTCTCCTCGACAAGGGCCAGAAATGTGCTCAGGAAATCTGGGCGCGGGCGACCTGGCCGGCCGACATCGTCAACGGCATCGGCGGGATGATGGCGATCGGCGCGAGTTTCACCGTGGCGGCGATCGGCTATATCGTCTCGCTCTATGCCCGGCTGGCGCTCGCCATCGTGCTGGCGATCGGCCCGATCTTCGTCGCGCTTGCGATGTTCCAGTCCACCCGCCGTTTTACCGAATCCTGGATTGGTCAGCTCGCCAATTTCGTCATTCTCCAGGTCCTGGTCGTCGCCATCGGTTCACTGCTGATCAGCTGCATCGACACGACCTTCACGGCAATCGAAAGCTACACGGATGTCATGATGCGTCCGGTCGCCCTTTGCGCCATCTGCCTTGCCGCCCTTTACGTCTTCTACCAGCTGCCCGGCATTGCCTCCGCGCTCGCAGCGGGCGGGGCGTCTTTGACCTACGGCTATGGTGCCAGCCGAGACGCCCATGAAAGCACGCTTGCCTGGGCTGCCTCGCATGGCACCAGAGCAGTTGGGCGAAGCGTCCGTTTCGTCGGCCGCCGCCTCAGATCTTGAGGGGCCGGATAACGCCTTCTTCACGTCAAATGTTTCAGAGGTTTGCATTTCAATGATCCGCATTATCGTCTCGCTCCTCCTTGCCTTGGAGCTCACTGGCTGCGCATCGCGGTCCCACCCTTTGCCCAAATGCGACGGTTATTCGCGCCGGCCGCTCAACCGCGCCATGTGGCAATGGGGGGACAACAAGCCCGCCAAGCAAAGCGGCAATGACGCAGTCCCGGCGACAGCGACCGGCCCGCTGTCTTCCTATGGCGAAGTGCCGCTGACGGAGGAACCTGCCGCCTTCGCGCATTTCGATGCTGTGGGTTCGTATCGGCCATGCCAGGAGGGGTGAGATGGTGAATGAGGACAGTCTGAAGAGCTATTTCGACAAGGCGCGCCGCTTCGATCAGGATCGGCTTATCCAGGTGGAGCGGTCAGCACGCATCGCCTGGTCCATCGCGATCGCCGCAAGCGTGCTTGCCGCCACCTCGATCGTCGCCGTTGCCGGCCTCACCCCCTTGAAGACGGTCGAGCCCTTCGTGGTTCGGGTCGACAATTCGACCGGCATCGTCGACGTCGTCTCGGCGCTTACCTCGACGGCCGGCAGCTATGACGAGGCGGTGACCAAGTATTTTGCCGCCAAATATGTGCGTGCGCGGGAAGCCTATGTCTGGAGCGAGGCCGAGGAGAATTTTCGCACGGTCGCGCTGCTCTCGACCCAGCCGGAACAGACGCGTTTTGCGGCAATCTACCGAGGCGGCAATCCGGACTCTCCGCAGAATATCTATGGCCGCGGCGCGACGTCCCGCATCAACGTCGTCTCGATCTCTCTGATCAACGCGAATGTGGCTTCGGTTCGCTATACCAGGACCGTCACGCGCGGTGACGAGGTCAGGACCACCCATTGGGTGGCGACGCTCACCTTCTCTTATGTCAACGCGCCGATGTCCTCGACAGATCGGCTGACCAATCCGCTTGGTTTTGCCGTCAGCGAATACCGCGCCGATCCGGAGGCCATCAATTGAAGCAGACTGTCCTGATCGCCCTCCTTCTTGCCGGCCTCTCCACGACAGCGTCAGCGCTCGATATTCCGCGCGGCGCATCGCAGGATAGCCGCATCCGTTTTGTCGACTACCAGCCGTATAACATCACGAAGATCGTCGGCACCTTGCGGTCCTCGGTGCAGATCGAGTTCGCCGCCGACGAGGAGATCGCCCACGTCGCGCTTGGCAACAGCGTCGCATGGGAAGTGGCGCCTGCCGGCAATATCCTGTTCCTGAAGCCCCGCGAAAACCAGCCCGTGACTAACGTCTCGGTCGTCACGGCCAGGCGGGACGGGTCGACCCGCAGCTACCAGATGGAGCTGACGGTTCGCGACGGCACCGTCGAGGCCGGGCAAAACACCTACTTCTATGTGAAGTATCGCTATCCCGCCGATGAGGCCGAACGCCGAAGGCTCGATGCCGCTGCTCGTGCGCAAGCGGCTCAGGCCGGCGAAGCGGACAAGGTTCTTGCTCTTCACGAAGCCTATGGTCCACGCAACTGGCGCTATTCGGCGCAAGGGTCGGCGGCACTTGAACCGCAGGCGGTCTACGACAACGGCAAAGTCACCACCTTCGCCTTTGCTGGCAACCAGGAAATGCCGGCGATCTATATCGAAAATTCCGACGGCAGCGAAAGCCTCGTGCCGAAGACCGTCGAGAACAAGCTGGTGCTGGTGCACGCCATCAGCCGCAAATTCATCCTGCGCAGGGGAGGCGACGTGCTGTGCGTCTTCAACGAGGCCTATGATCGGATCGGCATCAATCCCGACACCAAAACGACCTCACCCTCGGTGGAGCGTGTTGTGAAGACGCAGGCAGCGAGTGGACAATAGGAGGCGTCATGGCCGAGGAAGACAGCACCCAAATTCCTGGTGAGCGCGCGGAAACGTCGACAGGCCGCAACCTCGACACCAATCCCACGGTGAGACGCGGTGTCGTGGCCCTGGCGATCATTGCCTTCGTCGGCTTTGCGCTCTGGTCGATGCGCGGACAGGATAAGCCCGTCGATGCGGTCCAGCCCGAACGCGTCGTCATCCGCCAGACATCCGATTTCGAGCCGGCGAAGGAGCCGGTCCAACCCGTCGCCCCGCCGCCGGGAACAATCCTGCCAACGCCCGGAGTGCCCCAGCAGGACGGCGAGGATGAGAAGCTTCTCGATGCTGCCCGCCGCGCGCCGGTCATCGCCTATGGTGGTGAAAAGTCCCGGCAGTCTCATCCCCGAGAACAGGATGCCAGTGCCGATGCCGCGTCGAATTACGTTCCCCTCGGAAATAATCCAGGCGGCTTCAGTGCCGAGGCGGAAAACGAGGACCAGCGCTTCAATCGCATGCTGGCGCCGACACAGCTGCAAGGCTCGCGCGCCGGAACCCTTGGAAATCGCGACTTCATCGTCGCCATGGGGACCTCCATTCCTTGCGTCCTGGAGACGGCACTGTCCTCCGACCAACCCGGGTTCACGAGCTGCGTCATCAACCGGGACGTCCTGTCAGACAACGGCCGCGTCGTGCTGATGGAGAAGGGCACGCAAGTCGTCGGCGAATATCGTGGTGGCCTTCGCCGGGGCCAGAAACGGCTGTTTGTTCTCTGGAACCGGGCAAAGACACCGACGGGCGTGATCATCACCCTGGCGTCGCCCGCAACGGATGCCCTTGGGCGTGCCGGTGTCGACGGCTATGTCGATACCCATTGGTGGGAGCGTTTCGGCAGCGCGATACTGTTGTCGATCGTCGGCGACGCGACCTCCTATGCCAACAGCCAGCTGCAGGATAGCGATTTCGAGGCAGACAACACGACGAGCGCCGGCAAGCAGGCCGCGACCATCGCCGTTGAGCAGTCGATCAACATTCCGCCGACCCTGTTGAAGCATCAAGGCGAGCTGGTCTCGATCTTCGTGGCGCGTGATCTCGATTTCTCGAGCGTCTATCGACTTCGCGTGAGCGAACCGCGCAATCGCATCTACGATCGGGCGGTACTTGGAGATTTCAGTCCAGCTTCGACCCTGGTCACGAAATAATCCGGCCATGACAGAGGGAGCAGACTCCGGCGTTGTGCGCGAGCTGCTGGTACCGCTGTCGCCTTTTCTCCGCGACAAGTCCCTCTACGAGGTCATCGTCAACTGGCCGACCCAGGTGGTCACCGAGGGCACGGCCGGCTGGCAAACGCACGAACTGCCGGAGCTGTCGTTTGACAAGCTGATGCGCCTGGCGCGGGCTGTCGCAAGCTATTCCAACCAGTCGATTGACGAAACCCGGCCCATCCTTTCGGCAACGCTGCCGGGCGACGAGCGCATCCAGATGGTCATCCCACCGGCGACAACGAAGGGAACAGTCAGCATCACGATCAGAAAGCCCTCGTCGGTGTCGCTGAGCCTGAACGACCTCGATCAAGGCGGCTTGTTCGCCGAGGTGGCACGGGAAGACGCGGACATCCCCTCAGTCGACCGTAGGCTCCTGGAATTTTACCAAAATGGATCCTACCAGGCCTTTCTTCGTGAAGCGGTCCATGCGCGCAAGAACATCATCATCTCCGGGGCGACCGGCTCCGGCAAGACGACGCTTTCCAAGGCGTTGATCCGCCATATTCCCTCGAGCGAGCGCATCATCTCCATCGAAGACACGCCCGAACTCGTCATCCCCCAGCCGAACCATGTCCGTCTCTTCTACTCCAAGGGAGGCCAAGGGCTGGCGAAAGTCGGGGCGAAGGATCTGCTCGAATCCTGCCTGCGCATGCGGCCGGATCGCATTCTCCTGCAGGAACTGCGCGACGGGACCGCGTTCTACTACATTCGCAACGTGAACTCAGGCCATCCGGGCTCGATCACCACCGTCCACGCCGACTCGGCCAGGCTTGCGTTCGAACAACTGACGCTGCTGGTGAAGGATTCCGACGGCGGGCGGGACCTGGAGCGAAACGACATACGAGAGATGCTGAAAATTGCGATCGACGTCATCGTCCAGTGCAAACGCATCGATGGTCGGTTTCGGGTGACGGAAATCTATTATCGGGCCGCCGTGGGAACCAAGACCATCGACGCTGCTCGCAGCGATCGTCGAAACTGCTGACGCCGTGGTTCCCACCACGCCAGGACTGAAGCAAACTGGACTCTTGAACGTCTCCCAGCTAGCTTGCGCGGGCTTCGAAACCGGAGGCGGACAGTGCTCAACGAAGACGCCCAGGCGGAACTTACGAAAACCTTGTCTGGTCGCGATGTCGCGCAGGCTGGTGCTCTTTGCTACCGTCGGAGCGAAAACGGTGGACTTGAAATCCTTTTTGTAGGCAGCCGACGGAACGGTCGATGGGGCATTCCGAAGGGGCACGTCGAAGATGATGAAACCAGCAGTGCTGCGGCGCTGAGAGAGGCCTTCGAGGAGGCCGGAGTAGCAGGCATCGTCGACAAGACCGTGTTCGGTTGGTTTTCGTATCGCAAGGACACGAGTCCCAACCGCTACCATGTGGCCGTCCATCTCCTCCAGGTGTCGAGGATCGCGGACAGGTTTCCGGAGAAGAGCATCCGTAAAACACAGTGGTTCCCACTGAGGGACGCCGTGCGCGACGCCGCCCAGCCAGGTCTGCGAACGCTCCTGTCGCGGGTTGAGAACCTTGACCTATGAAGGTCAGTCTCGGCAGATCGCTGTTAAAGGTCCTCAGAGCCCAAAAGAAAATCAGCAAGCGGATCGAGAAAGCTCTCGAAACGACCCGAAGTAGAACGAAACGTTCAACATCCCGTCCCGCGAAACCGATTTTGGTCGAGACAACCGCGTTCGGAAGTAATCCGGGCCGCCTGCTGATGAAATCCTTCGTCCCGACCACGCGGCTGCCGAAAAACCCCGCGCTTGTCGTCTTGCTTCATGGCTGCCATCAGACTCCCGAAAGCCTGGATGCTGCGGCCGGCTTCTCCAAGCTTGCGAAAGAGCGCGGTTTCGTTCTTCTTTATCCGCAGCAGAAAAGAGCAAACAATTCGCAAAATTGCTTCAACTGGTTTCGACCAAGCGCGGTCGCTCGAGACCGCGGCGAGGTGCGTTCGATCAAGCAGATGGTCGAGCACATATGTGAGCGACATCGCATCGACCGTTCGAGGGTTTTCGTCGCGGGGCTGTCCGCCGGCGGGGCGCTGACGGGCGCACTCGTCGCGAACTACCCGTCATTGTTTGCCGGCGCCGCGATCATCGCCGGCATGCCATTCGGATCTGCCCGCGACGCGATGTCGGCCCTGCGCGCGATGAAGTCAGGTGCGCCGTCGCCACCGGGCGGATGGGGAAGACCCATTGCTGAGATTTCCCCGGAAGCCAAGGTATGGCCTGCGATAACCATCTGGCAGGGCATGGACGACCGGGTGGTCAAGCCCGTCAATGCGCTCGCGTGTGTTGCTCAGTGGCTCGAAATCCAAGGCATTGCAGAAAACAGCGGCCGTTTGGAGGAAAAACCATGGGGCAGGTTGCAGTCATGGAAGGTGAGCGGCGAGCTGAAAGTGGCCCTCTATTCAGTCAGCAACATGGGCCACGGACTTCCGATCAAGAAGCGCAAGAGCCTCACGGCGCTAAGATCTGCAGACCCCTACGTGATCCCGATAGAAATCTCAGCTCCAGCAGAGATGATGCGATTGTGGGGTTTGTCCAGGCTTCGAACATAACCAGTTCGCAGCAAGTTCGGCCGTAGCTGGCAAATTCCGGTCGGCGATGGGTTCTACGGATGCAGCATCTCGGTGCGGGCAACGAAACACTAGGCGAGCACCCTCAGCTTGCATTCGAACAGCTTACACCGCTGGTGTTGCGGCGCGCAAACGTTCTCCTCGGCTTTCGGCTTCACCCAATTGGTTATCGCCAGGCGGCCGCTCATTCCAAATTGAGCGCCTGCTTTAATTCGTCGATCCTCTTGGACGCTTCCGCCTTGGTCAGATCCTCGGCATAGGCATCGGGCTGGTGCGCCTGTTCGGACAAGGTTTTTAGATAGGACCGCTGCGCGCCGGTCATCGGCTCGTCGCCGCTCACCCAATCGTCGGGGTCCTTTTGTGTGTTGGACGATGTCTTGGTTTTCGGATTGTCACTCATAGCTGCCTCCTGAATGCGTTCTCTAAACGTTCCAGGTGATGCCCCGGTTCCAGCCGCATGTCGATGTCGCATTGGGCTCGATCGTACCCCTTCAGTCGGGCGTAAAGGCCACACGCCACCAGCTAGTGGCTGTCGTGTTTCAGCCTTTCGAGATGCTCGGAGCAAACCATCCGGACCAATTCAAGCAGCACGGTTGTCCTCTCGCCAAACCAGGCGAGAGCCTCCTCGCTGATCTCGTAATGTTTTGAATAGCGCGCCTTCACATATGCCTCGTTCAATGTGTTGAACCACGCGCGTTCCCGGTGCTGATCACGTGGAAAGGCCTCGGCCAGCCGGCGGTCCTGCTCCTCGGCGAGCGAGCGCAGAAACTTGATGTTGTGCGATGGTGGACCGTAATTGGTGAGAGTAAGGAGAATGCAGGAATAGGCTTGCTCGAGCGACTGATGAAAAAGAAACCCCGCTCGTTTCCCGTAGCCCCTAGTACGTGCATGTTCGGCCAGATCGAGAAATTCCGTCGAAGCCTCGATCCGCTCTTCAAAATGCTCCTTCGCCACGCGAAGCCGGTCCTCAGTCGAAAGGGGCTCGGGCTCAGCCAACGGCTCATCGTCCAGTTCGTAGAGAACGATGCCTTCCTTGCGAATGTCAGAGAAGAAATACTGCCCCTCCTTGAGGTAGGTATTCACCTCGCGTCTGGAATGGACGATGAAGCTCACTGGTGTTTCGATCGCGGCTTCGTGGATCAGCCGGTCGGCTGCCTTGTGCCAGTATTCGGCGAACTCGCAGAGCTTGCGATTGTTGACGATGATCAGCAGATCGAAATCGGAGCGATACCCCTTCATGGTGAACGGTTCATCGACCCAGCCACCCTTGGCGTAGGAGCCGAACAGGACGATCTTCAGTATCCTGCCACGCTTCTTGAAATCGGCCGTGCCTTCCTTCAGCGCGTCCTCGAATTCCTCGTGGAGGATTTCGAGAACCCGTCCGAGTTCTCGCTGCTTGCGGAGCGGCATATGTTCAAGCGACGATTTCATAAGCAATCGATAGGCGAAAGATCTCGTACCGTCTACTCGCAGTTTTGAGAGGGAAACTGTAGGACGTGGTCACATCTGAGATCACCTTCTTTCGAGAATCGTGTTGATCAAAGATGACCGTGAATGCCGGTTCCTAGGCAGGCCTCACACTCAGTAGGAACGGGAAGGAAAGACCCGCCACCCGACGCATTTGCTGGAGGTAACGCTGAAAAGAGAAATGGTCTGGCGCCTCTAAACGGGATCTGCTCAGAGCGTGATCGTCTCACCATCGATAACCAGTACTTATCGATGTTTAGAACGCCAACTCTCAATCATACCTTGTGAGGAACAATAACATTACGGTAGCGTTCGTGTAAGAAATCATTTACCATGATTTCAATGGCTTACGACATCGCGAAAATCAGCATGACTGCCCTGATGCGGCCGGCTTTCGACGCCGGCATCGCTCTGACGCGTTTGGACGAGCGCATCGCCCGTTCACCGGTCGGCCAGGGGTGGATCGAACGCTCCCAATTCGCCGACGCCTGCGCCTCGCTGTGGATCGACGGCGAACTTGTCCACCTCGAGGACCTCGTCCTTCACGACGCTTTTCGCGACACCCGCACCCCCACCCATGAACTCACCATCGCCCGCGACGTCCTTCGCACCCGCCGGCGCATTACCGGCCAGATGCCCACTTGGGCACTCTCCGCCGACGGTATTCGCGCTCTTCGGAAAACCTCCGCGATCACGCCCGGGGACGCGGATGAGGCGGATATGACCAGCGGCATCCGGCAAGCTGTCGTGGCTAATCTGGAAGGGGAGGGGGATGATGCCAACGGCGCCGAGAATCTTCCCGGTGTCGATTATGCCGCCATCGATGCGCTGCTCGCCCGATCGGACGCAGCGATCGAAGATGCCAAGCGATCGGCCCGCCCCGGCGGAAGCCGTGCGGCCGAGAAGGATCTACTCGTATATGATCTCGACTGGGACGAGGATACGCGGCTTGACGAATGGCGCGGCGTGTTGCGACAGGCAGAAAGCCTGCCGGCGGTGCTGCAGGTAATCGTTGCCCTCGATGCCTGGAATGAACTTGCTGTTCTGCAGCATGCGCCCTGGCTCGGCCGGCTGTTGTGCGTGTCGATCCTACGCCAAGCCGGTCTTACCACCGGAGCCCACCTAGCCGCCATCAATGTCGGACTGAAAACCATTCCCGTCGATCGGCGCCGACATCGCGACCGGGAGACCCGGCTGCTCGCCATCGCCCACGGATTGCTGGCGGCCGCCGAGATCGGCATCAAAGAGCACGACCGGCTGACGCTGGCGAAGACGATGATGGACAGAAAGCTGGACGGCCGCCGGGTTTCATCAAAACTGCCGGAACTGGTCGAGCTGGTGATGGCGAAACCTCTCGTGTCGGCAAACATGGTGGCGGAAACGCTCGAGGTGACGCCGCAGGCGGCGCGGCGGATTGTTTTGGAGCTGGGGCTGAGGGAGATGACCGGACGGGGGAGGTTTCGGGCGTGGGGGGTAATTTGATCCGCAGATCAAACTGAATCTGCCGTTCAACAAACCAGCAGGCTAATGTGCGAGTCCGATATAGAAATGGTCGCTCAAGCAGTTGTTGGTCGGGTCGCGGCAGCTATTATTCAACGACGGGCAATGAGATAGGGGAGTTAGATTTGTACCTGGAGCGAGACGAAGACCTGCTGGCGGAGTTTGAGAAGTTGCTGGAGAGCGACGCTTCCCCTAAGCGGCAAAAAGAGCAGGAAGTTCAAGATTTTCTCGAGGAGAACAGTGAACTCATAATCACGCAAAGCAGATTGGGATACAAGCTGCATTTGAATGCAGTGATTTCGAAATTTCCACTATCGACCGATCTGAAGACGGACTTCGTCTATATCGTGAAAACTTCCGGCGAGTGGGAAATCACGTTTGTTGAGCTTGAGGATCCTCGAAAGCCGATTTTCACCGAAAGCCTGAAACGTACGCAGCCTAGCGCACAGTTTACCGCCGCCCTGGCGCAAGTCCGCGATTGGAAGGTGTTGGCTCAGCGTGCGGAAGCCCAAATCATCGATTTGCTCGCACCTATCATGAAACCCGCCCTTTTCGAGCCTCGGCCAACGACTTTCCGCTACCAACTAATTTTCGGCAGGTCTGTTGATAAGAACCGCAGCGAAGACCGTCAGCGCCATTTCCTACAGATCCGCGAAGAGCACGGGATCGACCTTTTCACCTACGACCAACTCATCAGCTTTTATAACGACGGGCTGCGGTCCAAACGAAATTAATGCGAAAGACGAAGCGCATGTTTGCCTTCAAGTCCTTGGTTGAGGAGCCTCACCACGTGTTCTCCCATTTGGGTCCAGAGATTATCGAGCTCACGACCGCGCAAGAGGCGAGGCTAGTGACATACGGTTACGATATGGAGGCCTGGCGATCCGGCCATCTGCTCACCGCAAACCACCGACATCCCATGTCCAAATTTCGCGGGACGGTCTGATGGGGACCACGTGGCAATCCGTTCATTTTCCACATTATGGCTCTCTGCCCCCGGCCATTTTGCACCTAGCTCGACGTTGGAATCAATTGAATGCCGTGTGATGAGGATTCCTTTGAAAACGAGATGACTTCTCGGAGACCTGCCAACATCAGTGTTGTCCGCGCCGAAGTGATGAAGGAGATGTTGGCCGCACGGCGTCACAATCTTGGCATGGAGGCTGAAGCGTTTCCGCGACTCATGAGGCGACTGCGAGCGCTCCTGCAGAGTTACTATCCCCCGCACTTCTTGGCTGTCTTGGCAGGATGGGGGCTTCGTACAGCGGTCGGTCCGCGTGGCGTTGGTAACCGAACGATGATCGACGGGATCTTTCAACATCACGTCGAGTTGCTTCAGGCAATCGCTTTGTCAATGCCAAGTTGGGAGTGGGGGGAGGAACCGGCCAGCGCATCCGCGATCCAGGAGATCATTGAAATCTTGCTTTCACTGCCCGATGCGTTTGTCGCGGTGCGACGGAGTCGCGCAGATCCCTTGTCCGACCCCTCCATCGCTACTGTGTTTTCGCTGCAAGAACGGTTGCGACTGCATACGCAGATGGTGCGCAATTGGGGCGGTTACAGGTCCATGCTCGAGATACTCCGCAAGCAATATGCACCGCTCGATGCGGCGCTTCGAGAGCGCAACGGATATGGTGCGTTGGACGTCATAGCGGTGATCGAGAACACGGTCAGCAGCATCGAAGCACAGGTGAACGACCGCTTTCGATTGCTCAAAGATATCTTCAAGGCCCGCACGATCCCGGAGCTGGTGCATGATTTTTTCGATCGCTATCCTGGTGTGACCGGCGATCCTGAGGCGTTCTTGTCCTCCCTTGAGGATGAACAGACGATAGATTCCATCCGCGCTAATCTTATTGTTCACGCCGATCGTTGGCTTGTTGTTAGTGCGATTGCGCCAGTTACAGCCATTGCGAAGGCCTGTGGTCTTTCGGAGGAAGTGACACGGACCATTCTCGACCTTATCAGTATGCAAAATGGTGCCCTATCGGAAGAAGACACCGATCATTTCTTTCTGTCCAATCCTGTTTGGACCAAACCCGGAATCAAAACCGGGACAGACTATTTTTTTGCGGTTCCACAAACCGCAGTCAGCTTTCTTGCTCAGATCCTCTCATCACTCTACGCCGAGGCCGGCCTCAAAAGTCGCCTAGAAAACAGGCGTTCAGTGTTTTTGGAGGATGAAACGCTTCGCATTATCGAAAGGGCGCTGCCTTGTGCCACCATCCGACCCGAAGCGAAATGGACATGGCAGGGCAGGACGTACGAAACCGACATTATCGTACTCGTTGACAAAACAGTTGTGATTATTGAGTGCAAGTCAGCAGCGCTGACGCCACAGGGCTTGAGAGGCGCCCCGGACCGTGTCCGCCGACATATCGGGGAGCTCGTCACCGAACCAGCCGTGCAGTCCGCTCGCTTGGCCATGATACTTGATCTTGCCCGTGACGGTGACGCTGTTGCCCGCGACGTTATGAGTGGGCTGGGCTTAGAACCGGCCGAGATTTCCGCCGTAATCCGAGTATCCGTGACATTAGACGATCTCACAGTACTGTCGTCTGCGGAGAGCGAGCTGAAGTCGGCGGGCTGGATACCCGAAGATCTCGACCTACCAACTACGCTCAACCTTGCAGATTTGGCCTGCGTCACCGACATCTTGGACCGACCGTCCTTCTTGCTGGACTACTTCGAGCGTCGATCGACGCTGCAGAAATCCGCCGATGTCCTCGGGTTCGAATTGGATTGGCTTGGCCTGTACCTGGCCACAAACTTTGTTTTGGGGGAAACGAAGGGACACCTTCTGGTGATCCCGGAAATGTCCGAGGAGATAGATCGTTACTATCAAAATCTGGAGATCGGGCACTCAAGCGACAAGCCGAGGCCACTCGCACACAATTACATCGATGCAGTGATAGACTGCCTTGAAGCGCGTAGGCCGCATGGGTGGACGAGGATGGCGGCGGATTTGCTGAGCGTTGGCGATTTAGAAACTCAGACGGAGTGTGCCGAGTCTTTCGAGGACTTGCGTTTGCAAGTCCTTTCGCTCGAGCATGGAGCCGATCAAGTGAACGGATTTTTTATGTCGGCACAACTGAGAGACGACGTCGTCGTAGTGTTCCACGCGTTCTCTCGCGCTATGCGAGACACCAGGAAAGAAGCGGTGCGGGCGCTCGCGGAGCATGCGCTCGCACAGTCTGGCCGCTCGAGGTGCCTGTTCGTTAGTCGAATGGTCGAGACCTGGGAGGTCGTCCCTTATGACACCATCGGCATTTTTCAGGCCCGATAAGCGGATTTAGCGAAGAGCACTAAGCCCCGGCTAACGGGGAGTCCCCTTGCGCAGGCCTACCCAATCCACGTCGCCTTCCGGGATTTCCGATTGAGTTCGAACAAGAATATCAGTTTTAAGTATGCCGAGGTCCCAAATAGGGTCTCACGTTGCTTGCTGAAGACGATGTTTCTTGGGTTCGCGAGACTATCGCCGCAGGTATTCTTGAGGACCTAAACCGCCGTGGCGCTCGTCCGGATGAAATCCGAGAAGTCATCGTTGCATTCGGACTAAAAACCTCAGACGTCGGAGAAATGAAGGCTGCCCTAACGCGATCGTATGAGCGATATCGCGCAGACTATTTCTCGGACGAGTTGCGGGGAATAAACACCAGTCAAGAATACGAGACACTCTTGGACGATCTGAAATTCCTCCAAGGCGTCTTGGGTGTCGATGCGGAAGGCCCAATCGATGCTGTTGCGACTGCGCTGAGCGAGCATGAAGACTATGAAAGCAGTTATGCCGACGCACACGAAGACGACTGGAAAGAGCAGCGCTATGAGCAACGGGCGACCGACGCCGAAATTCGCGATATGTTCGACACCTTGCGAGATATTTGAGCTCGGCATACGTGAATTGGCCGAATGGTCCGTTCGAGGGAGTTGTTGACGATCTCGATACGACCATCGGTGAGGAAGAGACCAAGTCCGTCCCAGTATTTGGCGATATAGGCAGCGCTTCGCCAAGCGGGGACTCGCCCGCGACGCGGGCAGGATGATTGGCGTGCTAGCTGTCATGCTGCAAGGGCGGGCCGTGATCGACTATCATTTGCTCCAGGCCCTACCCTATGTCGCGACGGTCAGTGCACTGGCGATCGCTAGTTACAGAAAGCAATCGTTCAGGCCAGCGATCCGGATGGGCAGATAGCTGCCGGAACCCCGGAAAAGGTCGATGCGACAGCAGATCCTGCCGAGCAAGCTCCAATCCGCGATGTCGCGGAGGATGCCGAATTCCCCGAGATCGGAGCTGCCTCGATGCGGGTCGATCTGTCTCGCATTGGGGGCACTCCCCGCTAGACGGACGATTTTCGCATTTTCCCGTGGCATAACGCCGGCAATTCGCTCTACAGATTGCATTATGAGCGAAGCACAATCACAGCCATCCGAATTGGACCGCCTCAGCGGGTTCCTGAACGCCATGCTCCTCGATGAGTTCTCCAGGGAGGTGCTCAAGGGGTCCGTGATGGCCTACAAGTCGCTCGACAATCCTCTTCGCCTGTCGCAGTTCTCGACAGGAATTCGCGAATTGATCGGTCATACTCTCTCGACCCTTGCAGCCGACGACGACGTCAAGGCTTCGAGTTGGTTTGTGGTCGATACACCGGACGGCCGGCCGACCCGCCGGCAGCGCGTCAAATTCGGCATTCAAGGTGGAATGACGGACGCTTCGATCGCCGCGCTTCAGGTGGATACCGCTGAGATTGATGTCAACGTTCGCAAGGTCGTCGACGGGCTCAGCAAATATACCCACGTTCGCCCGGATACGCTGAAGGTGGACGCCGATGAGGCAGAAGCTTTTGCCTGCGAAGCCGTTGCCACCTTTCTCGAGTTTTTCGAAATTCTCGATGATTGCCGCAAGAGTATTCGGCAAGCTGTCGTGAATGGTGTCGATGAACACGCTCTCGAAGTTTTCACGCAGGATGTCTATAACGAAATAGACATCCTCTCGACCCGCTCGAGCGTCGATGCGGTCCAAATCGAAAAGTTCGAAGTGGTCGCTATCGGCCCAGCTTTCATCACTTACGCGGTTTCCGGCCAGGTCTACGTTGATCTTTCGTATGGTTCCAAAAGCGATTTTCGCAACGATATGGGAGCCGAGATCAGTACCGACTTCCCTTTCAGCATGACGACCACGGCACCTGTCGGAAACATAAGCCAATTTGGAAACGTTGACGCCCGGATCGACACATCGAGCTGGTACGGCGAGGACGACGAGGGTGAAGATCTCTTTCTCAAGATCACGGACTACTAGCCGCACGCCAATCGATCCCCCGCCGATCGGCGTCCGAAAACCTGCACCTTGGAAACAAAACGATAGCCCGACAGACATCAGCCTTTATCAGACAATGCGGTTTTCTGCGTCGGATCGAGGAAAACCTCACAGCAACAAACCGTCGATTGCCTCGATCGTCTGATTCTCGCACTAAGCGATCAGATTCGAGCAAAATTCTCAAGTTAAGTACTCAGTTTCAAATTAAGTGCCCGCTATCTGGCATTGCCGAGATCGACTAGCTTGAAACGTTATCGTTCTGATCGGGGATTCATCGACTGACGCGGGAACACGTTGCCCGTCGAGCGGAGTTCGAACAGCTAGCTCCGCGGATTGAGGTTGACCTATGACAGAATAATTGGTGGGCTTCGGAGCGACACTCACGTCTGGACTGGCATCGATAAGGCTGACCAACGGGCCGTCAGTGCTGGAACTTAACTCCAAAACGGCGAGACCGTAAGAAGGCGGCGGGAATGGCAATCGGACAGCTCCAATCTGCCGGGGTCGCCTGCGAGTCGGGTTGTAAAGTCGGTGCGAACTCTACTACTGTCTGCGCAAACAAAATCAGATTCACGGTGACAGACGTTGTCGAGCTATCCGGTCTATGAATACAGCATGCACGATGTAGCCAGGGCAGGACAACGTTTGAAAGACGTTATTCCGTGGGATGACTATGACGACGAGGTTCGTCGGGTCTTCTCCGTAGCGAACAGTTGGCGCGACAGCCATGTCTTGCCCATGAAAAGCATTCGTCTTTCAATCGCGCATCGGATGCGTCACCTGAAGCTATCGGGTGACGTCGTCGCGCGCGCGAAGAGGATGTCGTCGATCCGCGGAAAACTAAGACGTCATCCGGGTAAGCTGGATCAGATGCAAGACCTCGGTGGATGTCGCGCGATCATGGACGACATCAATGGCGTCAACGCTTTGGTGGCAGAATGTCAGCGCATGCCGCACGAGGTTCGGAATCACAAGAACTATGTCGATGGGGCAAAGCCTGACGGGTACCGTAGTCACCACGTTATTTTCAGATTCGACGGCGATGCGGATCGGGCGATGTACCGTGGACGTCGCGTAGAACTTCAAATCCGCACCAAGCTCCAGCATTCATGGGCCACCGCCGTCGAGGTTGTCGGCCAGACGAGGCTTGAGGAGCTGAAGTCCGGCAAAGGCAGCGCGGAGTGGCTTCGCTTCTTCCGCCTGATGTCCGACGAGTTCTCGTTCGAGGAAGGCTGTGAGTTGGACCGCGTGGCGTCCGGGAGGCGGCAACGCCTCGACGAAATCCGGGACTGCAACAGTATTCTCAGGGCGATGGATGTGCTGGAGAACCATCGCTCGACCACGCGATACATCGCCTCATACATTCTGTCGGGTGACGCGAGGGTGTTTCTGATCCGCTATGACAACGTCAACCATACCGTCAGCGTTGAAGGGTATTCCGACCCTTCGGTAGGCGCACTCGCATTGCAACACGAAGAAATGGCAATGGAAAAGTCTGGTTTGGTTGACAACAGCGCTGTCCTCGTCGATGCGAAAGAAGCTGCGTCGATCGTGTCTGCGTTCCCCAACTATTTCGGCGACGTCTCGCTGTTTCTCGGGAAACTGAAGGCGATCTGCGGAAACGCGCAAGATATTGAGTATCGATTGCCGAAGCAGGAAACCGTTGCTCCCAAGGCTTACGAAGTGCCGGACCTGAGCTGGTTCAAGCAAAGGCACCGCAGGTGGACCGAAGGCGGCAAAGGCAACAAGAAATAGGATCGACGGTGTTGAGCAAGGGTGAATTCGTGATCCTGAACATTTGGAACGATGGCCGCGCGCAACTAATTGAGCGGCTGGACTTCTACCACGCACAGGCGAAGAAGCGGATACTGGATCAGTTCCGGGACATCGAGAGCGAGGCAGAGCGCTACGCCGAGGAATCGTACAATAGGCGTGGGCAGTGGTTCAATCCTGACACCGACGATCCAGCTTCATCGGCGGAAGCCGCATGGGACGACGGCATCGCGTACTATGGTCTTCTCGAAGACCTGAGGAAGCAGATGATTCTTAGTATAGCGGCCGGAATGTACCACGAGTGGGATAAGCAGTTTCGCGACTGGTTAGACCGTGAACTAGGTCATAATTTCAGCCTGGATAAACTTAGGCCTGACCTGTGGAAGCAGGACATCGGGACGCTATTTGACATGCTGGATTCATGGGGGTGGGACCTCAAAGCGCAGGGCTTTCATGACACGATCGACTCGTGCCGCCTCATCGTCAATGTGTACAAACATGGCCATGGAACCTCACTCAATCAGTTGAAGGAAAGATTTCCTCAATATCTCCGCAGCTTCGGCGCGTCGGGATCGTTCGGCTGGGACTACGTACACTACAACCAGCTAGAGGTTGGTGAAGAGGCCCTTACGCTGTTCCATGAGGCTTTCCGGAACTTTTGGAAGTACGTTCCAGCTAGGACCATCGCGGGAGAAAACACCCCTGTACCCGCTTGGTTTGAGAAGGCGCTGACGCGGAAGCCGCGTGACAAGGAGAAACCGATAGCGAAGGGCGCTTTGTGAGTGACCTTACTGCGGCACGGTGCCTGAACGCCGCTGTATTTGAAGGGCACACAGGATTGTGACATCGTCAAAAAGCCCACACGATTTCCATCCTGTCTACCAGGTGGGTATGGCTGACCAGCTGGATGAGGCTTGGGGCATAAACCTGATCGTCGGTCAGAAGGTCGCTTCTCTCGTCGCTCTATTCGGGTCGGTGGAATATCACCTTGAGCGCGCAATCTGGAAACTAAAGGGAATCGACCCGAAAGGAACTCGACCCGAAACCGATGGGAAGATGGTTTCAGCGATGATCGACATGGTCGAGCAGATCGCGGCCACAATACCGTCCAATACCGAACGGGGCATGCTGACGACATGGTGTGCAGCATGTCGGTCGGGGTTTACAATCCGGAACAACATTTCGCACGGAGTGCCGTCTAGAACAGGAACGACCCTTGTGTTCGCGCGAAACCCTCAGTGGCATGGAGAGCAAAGGAAAAAGAGCTTCGGAGACTTTTGGGCCGACGAGTACACTCTCGACCTGGTGCGGCATTCCTTTGCCACGCTACTGCGGGTTATTGTCCAAGTGGAGAAGGGAGAAGCGCCCATCGAAAACATCGCGACGAAGCTTGCTTTAAGGGCGCTCGGGGAGGCCCGTTCCATTCTCGGAGAGTTCGCCAGCCAGACCTACAATCCCAGTTTCGAGAAGTACTGACGGTAGCGGCCGATGGCATGCTCCTAGCATCGGCGACGATGAGGATTTGGAAGGCGACGACGGTGCGCTCTCATGGCGCATTGCTCAGATTTAATCGCGAGCGACAAGCGCGGTGAAAATAGAGGCGGGGGCTGATGCGGATCAAGAGCGTTGACATCGAGAATTTCCGACTATTGCGGCAGGTCGCGGTCGGCCTGGAAGAGCGAACGACCCTGGTTGTAGGGCGGAACAATAGCGGCAAAACGTCGATCGCGGAGTTATTTCGGCGACTCCTGAGCGAGAAATCCCTGGCGTTTCGATTGGAGGATTTTTCACTGGGCTGCCACGAAGAGTTCTGGGTTGCTTTCGAGGCTTTCCAAGCTGGGCAGCTAGTGCCTGATGTGGTCGCGCTGCTCCCAGCGATCAAGGTTTCGATTGATATCACGTACGATGTCGACTCGCCGGACCTTGGCCCGCTCAGCGACTGCATCGTTGATCTTGATCCGGACTGCACGGATGCGCGCCTCATATTGACTTACGGACCGCGCCCGACTGCGCCGGCATTACTCTTTAGCGGCGTGGCGGTCGGCGACGACGTCGCGGTCAACCGGCTCAACATGTTTCGCGCGGTGAGTGTGGGGCTGTCCGGCGCGTATGGAGCATCGCTGGAGGCCGTTGATCCCAATGATCCTACTAATCGCAAGGCGCTGGAGCCAAAGACGCTTACAACGCTGATCCGGGGTGGTTTCATCAACGCTCAGCGCGGGCTCGATGACGACACGCACCGTGAGCGCGATGTTTTGGGCAAAGTCGTGGAGGTGCTTTTCCAATCTGCGCTCACCGACCCCGTCGACCCTGAGAAGCGGAGTACGGCCGAGCAATTGAAGGCGGCCGTCGAGCAAATTCAGGGTGATCTGCACGCAGGATTCAACGCGAAGCTCACCTCGCTGCTGCCGACCTTCGACTTGTTCGGTTATCCCGGTCTTTCCGACCCCGGCCTCGTTACAGAAACAAGTTTCGACGTCGATAAGCTGCTGAACGATCATACGAAGGTCCGCTATGTCGGCGTCAATGGGATGACGTTGCCAGAGACCTATAATGGTCTCGGCGTTCGCAACCTCGTTTACATGCTGCTCCAGCTGTTGCGGTTCTTCCGCGAGTTCCAGGCCACCCCGACATCGGCCGGCGTGCATCTGATCTTTATCGAGGAACCGGAGGCGCATCTTCATCCGCAGATGCAGGAGGTGTTCATCCGGCAGCTGGACCAGATCATCAACGCGTTCGTTTCTCAGCTTAATGAGAATAGGCCTTGGCCCGTCCAGTTTATTGTGAGCACGCATTCCCCGCACATGGCGAACGAGGCTAGGTTCGAGGCCATGCGCTATTTCCTTTCTGTGCCAGATGGCGATGGAATGCGCCGTTCCGTCGTAAAGGATTTGCGCAGAGGAATGGGTGGCGCGCCGGAACCGGACCGCGAGTTTCTTCACCAATATCTGACGCTGACGAGGTGCGATCTATTCTTTTCCGACAAGGCGGTGCTTATTGAGGGCACTGCAGAGCGCATCCTGCTCCCCGAGATGATTCGTAAGACAGATGCGACTGCGGTCGGTGAGCCGCAGCTCGGGAGCCAATATCTTACGGTCATAGAGGTCGGCGGGGCGTATGCGCATCGTTTCTTCGATCTGCTTACCTTCCTGGAACTGCGCACCCTCATCATCACCGACATCGATTCTGTGACGCCTAACGGCACCGGAAAGCGGGTCGCTGTGCCGGTGGCGGAAGGCACGTTCACGAGCAATGGATGCCTCAAGGCGTGGTTCGACGCCGATGTATCGCCAGCCGCGTTGCTGGGAAAATCCGAGGCAGAGAAGGCAATTGGCGGCCGGCGGGTTTCCTTCCAGGTGCCGGAAGTTGATGGGGGGCCGTGCGGGCGGAGTTTCGAGGACGCCTTCATCCTCGCAAATCCTGTTCGCTTTCCGCTTGGCAACGGTGACCGGGCGTTGGCCGCCTATGAGTTGGCTGGTGATCAGAAGAAATCGACCTTCGCCTTGGAGCATGCGATCGTACACACAGACTGGATTGTGCCGCGCTACATCAGCGAAGGTTTGCGCTGGTTGGCGCAGGGCAATCCGGCGCCAGTGCAGCCGGCACCTATGGTTGCTGTTGAGATCGAAGCGGGCGTTGATGGGGTAGCGGTCAACGTCGCCGAGGTTGGCGATCATGGCTGAAGAGGTTGAGAATCCTGCAGATGCCGCTGGGCGAATTGCACTCGAACGCATGTTCGCCTGTCTCGACGACGGCAGCAGCTTTCGGCTTGAGGCTGGCGCTGGCGCTGGTAAGACCTTCTCGCTCGACAAGGCGCTCCGCCGTCTGATCGATCGTCGGGGTGCGGAGCTTCTTCGGGCTGGTCAGCAAGTCGGTTGCATTACCTATACCAATGTCGCCAAGGACGAGATCATTTCACGTATCCAGGCGCATCCCGCTGTGCGCCCTGAGACAATCCATGGCTTTTGCTGGTCACTTCTGAAGGACTTCCAGTCGACGCTTCGGTCACTCGTTCCCAATCTCGACGGCTGGGCGGAGCGCATGAATCCTTTCGGCGGCATTGGCGCGCGACGCGTCCACTATGAGTTGGGATACCCAAGCGTCGGCGACCACCAGGTCACGCTCCGGCACGACGACGTGCTGGCGCTGATGATTGAAGCGTTGAACTATCCCAAGTTCCGATCAGTGCTTACGGCCCGCTATCCAATTCTCTTGATCGACGAATATCAGGACACCGATGCAGGCTTTGTCGATGCGATCAGAACGCAGTTCCTTGATGGGGGACATGGTCCGCAGATTGGCCTCTTCGGCGATCATTGGCAGAAAGTTTATGGAGAGGGCTGCGGTTTGGTGGAGCACCCGGCGCTGGTGGTGATCGACAAGAACGGGAATTTCCGGTCGACCCATCCAATCGTGCAGATGCTCAACCGAATGCGACCAGCGCTCCCTCAAATGGTTCGCGATCCCGCGTTGCCGGGTGAAGCTCGCCTGTTTCATACCAACCAATGGCCGGGTGTTCGCCGTACCGGGCAAGGTGGTGGTCACTGGACCGGCGATACGAGCCCGGAGGCAGCGAAAGCGTATTTCGCGTTTATCAAACAGCGGCTGGCTGGCGAAGGATGGGACTTCGCGGTCGAGAAGACCAAGATCCTCATGCTCAGCCACAGCGTGCTTGCCCGGGAGCAAGGCTATGCGAACATTCCGCCGATCTATGGCCAGTTCAATGATCCTTGGCTCAAGAAGGACGATCCACACATCAAGTTTCTAGCAGATCAGCTCGAACCGGCATGCGCAGCGTTCGAGGCCAAGCGATACGGTGAGATGTTCGAGTGCTTCGGGACCGGGGCGCCGAAAATCCGCAAGCATGCTGATAAAGTGGCTTGGACGAATGCCATGACCGCTTTACTCGCTCTGCGCATGTCGGGCACTATCGGCGAGGTTGTCGATTACATCGCTGGTCAGCCGCACATGCGTCTACCGGACACCGTAGAGGAAGCGGAGAAAAGGCTGGCTGATGCTGGCCCTGAACCGATCGAAGGGGACTCTCGGCGGGTCACTAGACTGCGGAAGCTCCGCGCCGTCCCCTACATTGAACTGATAGCTCTCGATCGGTTCATCGATGGGCACACGCCCTTCGCGACCAAGCACGGCGTCAAGGGTGCCGAGTTCGAGAACGTATTGGTGATTGTTGGCCGCGGTTGGAACAAATATAATTTCGGTCAGATGCTTGAATGGATAGAAGCGGGGCCGCCCGCCGATAAGGTCGAGTTCTTTGAAAACAACCGCAATCTTTTCTATGTGGCGTGTTCTCGACCAAAGGTGCGGCTAGCCTTGTTGTTCACGCAGTTGCTCAGCGCTGATGCCATGGTGCGGCTGAGTGCATGGTTTGGCGCGGACAACATCGTCGCGCTCCCTGCTGATCCGGGGGTAGCATGAGCATCGGGCGAGATGAAGGCCGGCTCGATTTCAGTGGCCTGGAAGCTAGACAAACACCCGTTCCCGGATCGCCATGATTTTCTCCCTGTCTGCACAGAGGAGGATCTGCCGGATATCATGCGCTTTATGCAGCCAACGACCGTAGTGTCGAAGGCGATCGAAGGCCGTCCCTGAGGACCGCAGACCAGGAATGTCGAAATTGTACCGCTCAGCGACATACTCGCACACGCCAAGAGCTTGTTCGGGCGAGGGTAGATCGCCAGTACCGGCAATCATCTGTCGGACCCTGCTTGTCATGAAGTCAGATAGCCTGAACGGGCCCCCGGGAACTACAGAGGGCGAATGCCAGCTGACTTCGTCGCCGGAGGCGCTAAAGGCGTAGAAGTGGCGGTGTGTGCTTACTCTCTCGTGCGGAGCGATCGAAATATGGTTCCTTAGAAAAGGCTGGAAGGCGTAGCGGCTCAACCATGCGCGATGCCCGACATCCGACAATAGTTCGGCGCGTTTCCATATCCAGGGGTCGTCAAGGTGCCTTTTTCCGGTCAGCAAATCGACAAAGTAGCGCTCCTTGTCTAGGTGCAATGGCGCGACATAGATCGCGTGACTGCTTTCAGGTCGGTGATGATCCAGAAGTATGTTGTGCTGAAAATCGCTGGCGTGCTCGGCCATAGCGCGAAGACCAAAAAAGAGTGTGGGATCGTCTGACAGCATATTGTCTCGACGAAATCGACGGACAGATTGCATCTTGTCCTCAACTACGCGGCGCTTTAGCTGTTGCGGAGGAAGCGGCTGCAGACCCTGCGACTTTTTGAATTGTATGTAGATTGGTACGGTGACCGTCGAAAGCTTGTCGGCACCCGTTTCTTGCTCGTCGATATCAAGAAGCCGAAAGGGCATCTCGTTTGAGCACCAACCTAGATAAAACGACACATCCGCTTCGATCTGCTTTTCCGAAAGCTGGCTTTTTAACAAGTACGATGGGGACATGCCGTTACTCTTGACTAAGTGATCTGATCGCTGCTGGAGAGAACTCGACAACTTACTTGTTGCCAAAGCTGAAGCTAGCGGTGCTGTGCACTATTCTGCGACATCGGGAAAGCCGGTAAAATTTGATCGGAACTCTCGCGGCGCGGAATTCTGTGGCGGGCCTCAATTAAGCCGTTACTTTAAAGACCGGTATATCTCTGCGGTTGAGCAATTTCAGCGCGTTAGCCCGATGGGTCTCGAAACATGATCCTCGCGGCCGAATTTGTCGTGAGCAAGATAGTTCCCCGGACGCCAAGCCCGCTCGGCTGGCGATTATTGCCGTGCCTCGCGTGCATGGTCGTACAACCGCGCGCAAGCCTCATCCATGGCAGACCTCGCGGTTGCGTCCGATGGCGGCGCGACTGGCCATTGCCCCTCTGGATCTATCCAGGCCTTGATGAAGTCGGAGAGGATTTCCAATGCCGCGCTATCGTCGGCCAAGCCGAATCCCGTCATGGCGTCGTCTATTCGCGCGGCCACTGCGGGATACATATCAGTATCTTGGGTTCGCGTGTCCTCGTAAATTGCCACCCAGACCAAACCCAGTCCCGCGGCAATCGCCCGACGCTCGAGCTCGATCTCGTCTTGCGAGGGCCTTTCACCTGGTTGGCGCCTAGGGTCGGCGGCGAGTCCGCCGATCACGTAGCACGTTGCAAAGCGGTCCGCTTCCCTCTCCTCATCGCGGCTTTGTTGCGCCGTCCAGGCACGATCATCATGGCCAGAAACGATATGACCGACTTCATGTGCAAGAATCCATTCGAGCGCCCGGAAGAAGAATACGTCGCCGGCGATTAATCTATCTGACCCGGGGTCGGGTTTCGGGAAATAGGTGTTCCATCGGTGGCCCCGCGGCTTGACCAGCGCCCTCGCCTCGTCGATGAAATGGTAACCGAGTTCCGCCTCCGAACCTTCCACGAAATCCAAGCGAGCCTGCCCGGAGCGACGGGCGTTGAACATCGCTGCACACAAGCGGCCGACACCCTGCGACATGGCCCAGAGGCTTGCAATTCCGTGCCAGTCCGCCGTTACCGAGGCCTCGCTTGGCTTGCACTTGAAAAGCATCGATGAGTCCTCCTCGGTGAACTCCAGCTTAGGAGGAAAATCAACGCTCGACGCTGCGACAATCTTGTCGAAGATCGCTTTGATCCTTGCTTCGTAGCCAATGAAGAGGTCTGAAAAACTCGGCAGCGTGTCGCCCGCAAATGTCACGTCTTCCATGACTTACTGCTCCTGGATTATTTCTGGGGCGCTGGAGTCCGCACATAAAAATTGGTCGATCCACCATCGTCCAGCAAGATTTCGGTCGGCTCCCCGGTAGAAAGCCATAACTGTAGCACGCTGCGATCATCTCTCTCTGGAGCAGCTGACTGGCCGCCGCCAAGGAAGACTTCCTGCTCGCTTTCCCTCAATTCCGCCCAGAAGCCATCGGTGGCAAGAAGAAGCCTGCCGCTAACTTTCTCTTCTGCGAGGACGTCTGGGACCATGAACTCCCTGGAACGAAAACTCTGGGTGAGAAGGTGTCTCGTAGGAGATTTTGCGATCGCATCGAGAGGCATGTCCGCCAGGGCGTTTGCGAGGGTATGTGGCATGACTTGCCAGTGTACCTAGCCGTCGTGCCTGCCAAGAAGGCAATCTCCTGAGTGGAGGACCGTCAAGGAGCCTTTGTCTGTTACGTGAAAGAGGATAATGCTGGCGGAACCCCTAGGAAACGATTTGCGAAGGGCTTGATGGATCTCCCGAAGCTTCGCTTGCATGAGCTCGTGGCCCCACGCATCGTCGGTTCCGGCAAACCAGTCGACGACAGCTTTGACGATTGCCCGTGCATATCCTCCGTTGTTCGAGCCGTTCGTGGCGCCATCAGCCACAATAGCAAGAAATTCGCCATGTCTCCCCGCAATCCCCGCATGGTCGCGATTGTCGTCGGTGCGCGTTCCCTTTTGGCTCAACCACCGGGCTTCGATTTTCATTGTGCGGGGCCATCCGCACAATGGCTTATCGAGACAAACCTGTCCCGGACGATTTCTACACGACCGGCGGGCCCGCGGATATTGCCATCGAGGAAATCGTCGAAGTCAGCTTGATCGAGGAGCGCACGAAACTGTCCGGCGATGAAAGTTCGAACGTCGTTGTCGGCCGCCGTGACCTCGGCAAGGAGCTCCTCCCTGCCGTCGACAATAAGGAGGATGTCTTCAGCGTCACGGCTCATGATCAAGTCGCCGTTTCCCCTTCCGGCATAGGCTTCGAGCTTCGTCGCAAGAAACATTGGCGGCGTCAGGATCCGGATCGTGAGGTCTTCCGAGAGCTGGTAATGCTGTGCTGTCTCGATTCCACTCGCATACCATCGATTTCCGAATCCGAGGATAGCCGGATCATCCGGCATGAAGTCGACCTTGAGCTTGCCGAGACGCATGCGGCAGATCACCGCCTCGTCAGCGGCCTCCATGAAGCCCCGGTGTCGAAGCTCTTCCTGGAGCTGTGCCCAGGCAGGAAGGCCCGCAAGGTCAACGATCAGGTCAATGTCATCTGTGGCACGCACATCCTCTAGCGTGACCGGATCAGTGATGAATAGCGCGGTCGTGCATCCGCCAACGAAGACCAGGCGCGAGCGGAGGTCTTCGCCAAGGGCCGAGGCAACGGCTTTCATCATTTCCAGCAGTTGAGCGCGGATCGCGGTCATCTCTTCATGATCCTTGACTTGAGGTGGTCGGTCGCGAGAGCAACTTCCCGCTGGTTCCCGAGCCGGATCGCATCGACCAACGCGAGGTACTCATAGAGTGCGTCGTCCTTCAGGACTGCGTCCGGCACGGTCTTGAAGAGCGGCTCCACCGCCTGCCCCATCTCCTTTCCGTTAGCATAGGGCCAAACGTAGTTGTACGTCCCGCCGCTGATCAGGAGTCCCGTGAGCATAGGTGCGGCGAAGGCGGTCGGTACGCCGCGCTGCATTGGCCCAACTTGGGCGGGGAAGACGAACTTTAGCCCGGTGGTAATGAAGCCGAACAGGTTTCTTCGGCTTGGCCTAGGCTCGTTCTTGCTATTGTCTTTTCGCGCGATGCCTGATGCGACACTGCGCTTGATCGACTGCGCTATTTCGGTCTTGCTGATCCCGAGTAGCGCCTCTAGGTTCCGAACAGAATATGGGTCTCCCCCCACGGATTCCGATCGCAACCGATCGATGCCTTTAGTGATTTCCTGGTCTTGCAAGCTTACCAGCTTCAGCAGGACGACGATGTCTTGGCTCTTCATAAACACTGTCCTCTGTCCTAGGACTGAGGACAGTTAGCCCGAAGCAATGCGTCCTGTCAATCTGTGGGCACCGCGCCAAGGATTGATCGTCTGAAGCAAAGAGCTCGATGTGACTCACACCAATGCATCGCCAAGGTGAAAGCTGGTGATCATCGAGGAGGCAATATTTTATCGAATCCATCAAGACCAGATTTCGAGCTGAAGCAATGCGCTTGGTCATCTCTCGCTGGCCCAGCCTCAAATACTATCTACAATCGCGGGAAAAGCGGAATGCTATTGAGCTGGAATAACGCGTACATTTCCCGAGAAATCTACCGTAAACCATGAACAGTTTTCGGCTTCGCTAGGGCGATTGCCACCGCTGTTAATGCATGACGGAACAAGGGTCGGATGACGACGCCACATGTCAACACAAGAAAATCATATAATAACGACATTTCAACCTAAGTGACTGTTTTATCGAGAGATCGAATGCCAAAATTACTGGTCAACGGTTCGAAACCCATATGTGGACGGCCCCCGACTCGCAAGATATTTCGAGATAATTTGATCCGATCGCTTGCGTCCATATGTCCGGCCTGTTGTTGCGTTCGCACATGAACGCTGGCCAAGATGGTTTCCGCAACACAGGTCCCAAACATCAAGGCGGCCTCGATGGGCCAATGGGATTCCCGGTGTATCCCGTGTCCCGGATTGATCGATCACACCATCTGCTATCATCTTGCAAGTTGTTGTATCACCAACACGTGGTGACAATCAGGATGTCCTGGGTTCTTGCTCCCCAATCTTCATGTGGCGCATCTCGTCGAAGCCGGTCCTGATTGCGCGCTGTACGTCTCTCCGGAGACCATGAGCTTCCAAGCTATGCGCGCCATCTTGTTGGCGAGTGCGACAGCTGCCAGTTTAGGCGGCTTGCGCTTGAGCAGTTCCGCCAACCATCGAGAAGCCTTGCCAGATCGCCGCGCGTGATGAATGACAGCGGTTGCTCCATTCACCAGGATGGCTCGCAGAGCTTCATCGCCGGCTCGCGTGATACCACCGAGCCGCATCTTGCCGCCGGTCGAGTGATCTTTTGGCGTCAGTCCTATCCAAGCTGCGAACTGGCGACCAGATTTGAATAGCTCTGGAGCGGGAGTCTTCATTATCAAAAGAGCCGAACCGATTGGTCCAATGCCGGGGATGGTGTTGAGACGTATGCTTCGTTCGTCGTTACGCTGCCATGCCTTTACCTTGGCCTCCACATCCGCAATCTTCCTCTCCAGTTCAGCGTATTCCTCCGCCTGGCTTATGAACAATTCCTGCGCGAGCTCTGGCACAGTTTTCTCAACTTGTACCCTTTCGAGCAGCATTGGAACATGTGCTAGCCCCTTAGCTGCGGAAATGCCGAATTCATTGGCGTAACCCCGGATTGCGTTGGCGAGTTGAGTGCGATTAGCTATCAGACGGGTACGGACGCTGATCAGCATGAGTGCTGCTTGCTCATCAACTGTCTTAACCGGAACAAACCGCATCGTTGGGCGGCTCATCGCCTCGCACAGCCCTTCCTCGGCAGCGTCATTCTTGTTCCTCTTGACATATGGCTTGGCGAGTTGTGGCGCGATCATTTTTACCTCATGTCCAAATGAGGTGAGTAAGCGCGCCCAGTGATGCGAACCACCACAGGCCTCGATCGCGATCAATGTTGGCGGGCAGGTCGTGAAAAAGTCGACCATCTCCTTGCGTCGCATTTTCTTACGCAAGACCGGCTTCTCTCCGGCATTCACGCCATGCAACTGGATGACATGCTTTGACGTATCCATGCCAATACGAATAATCTTGTCCATGGGCGGCCCCTTCGATTGAGATCTTAACAGCTCATTCTGGCACATTTCGATGCCGTTCAGGGGCCGTCCACTCCATCATCAATCCCTAGGACTTTTATTACTCATGAGCGCTGGCGATCGCATGCCATTGCAATTCCTAGAATGACCCATCAGTATTCAACCTATGAACGAGCAAGCCATATTATATTAGGATTGTGTGATGAAAAATTGGACCGCCATTTTACCAACCCGCGAGATCAAAGCCGATACTCGGTCGCTCGACGCCTTTGCATCTGCGTATCTTCCAGATCAGGAATTGCGCTCGCGCATCGCCGAGAAGCTCTGGTTTGATATCCTGGTTCACTATCTGGAATTCGGGATCCACCCGATGGAAATCGTAGATGCGATCCAAAACCTAGAAGCGGGCGAGCCGCACAACGGCGTAAAGCCTGCAACAGAATTCACGAGACAGCCCCTTAAGGGACTTTGGCATAAGCATTATTTCACGGCAAGATTTCTGCCTGCCAACATTTCTCTGGCTTTAGGTAAAAATGGCTTACGAGATACCATTGAGACGATCTTGGATCCTGTAAAGTATCCTCTGATCACACCGGAAGCCATTGAAGAACTAGCGCATGCCGTTGTCAGCGCGCCTGTTGAAAAGCGAGACTCAGACGGCAAGATAACTGGCGAATGGGTCATCTTTGCCAAACATGAGGGCAAAAACTATTACCTATCAATGGCTATCCACACGTCGCCGGATCAAAAGATCTATGACGACATCATGGAACATAGCACTCGGACGTTTCCCGATCTGAAAACCTGGCTACCAGCTTAAATCAAAATGCGCTCGATCTCATCGAGGCTCAAATCGTCACTCCGACGATCGTAAAGCTGGGTGGTGCGGGTGGAAGAGTGATTGGCGATACTGGCGGCTTTCTCTAGTGTTCCACCGTTCTTCAGATAAGTCATGATGCCAGTTGCTCGGAACGTGTGATTGCACACAGCAGTGTCAATGCCGGCGGCGATCGCACGCCGCTGGATCACCGCATAGGCGTTAGCTTGCGGGAGAGGCGTGCCTGAGAACTGTTCGGTTCCACGTCGGATGGTTTCAAAGAGCGGTGCCCTCGGGGTTTCCTTCAGCTCGGCGGCATCCATGAAGTCATCCAGGTATGCCTCCAGCGTATGGTGGCAAGGTAGCTCCACCTGTTTGCCACCCTTCTCGTGCAGCCGAACCCAGAGCCGGCGATTTTTAACGTAAACATCGCGCACCTCCATACCAGTTGCGGCTCCGATCCGGGCGAAAGTGTAGGTCATGAGGCCAATCAAGGCGCGGTCACGCTAGCCGATGAGAGTATGGGCCGGAATACTGTCTAGCAGCTGACGGGCTTCTTCCGGTGAAAGCACATGGGTCTTGCCGCGCCGGCGAGAATATTTCGGTCCCCGAACGGAGTATGCGGGGTTGGCCTGCATGATATGGCCGGTCACCAGCCAGTCGAACAGGTGCCGCACGGCCGCCAGCCGCTGTTTAATAGTTGGTGCCGAATGCGTGGTGGTCATTGCCTCGATCCAGCCGGCAACGTGGATCGGCGTGATCGCGTCCAGCGACCGCGACCCGCGCGCCTCGCACCAGGCTAGAAATTCCACCGCCGCCTTCAGATAGGAGCGACGGGTGTGGGGTTACGGATCTGCGCGGTGAAGAATTCTAGAAGACGAAAGCGGGCTTTCTCACCTGCGGTAGCGACCAAGCTCAGTGACGTGATGGGCATCAGCTCCATCATGCGTCACCATTCAAGGCCGCCAAGCGGGCATCGACAATCTTCATGAGATGGTTGGCAAGCAGGATAATTTCTACCGCTTCGGTGGGATCGTCCATGTTGACGTCACGGTGAGAATTAGGATTCTTATAGGAGCCGATTGCACCGCAATAAAGCTGCATACGGGCCGTGCGTTCGCCGCCCTCTGCTGCTGCATCGGTTAGAACGCCTCCCTCCGGCTTAAACGCCTCGGTCATCAATTTCACGCCTAGAAAGCTGTTATCTAAGCCGGATGCGTCCCGCACGTAGACTTCGACGGCTTTCATGGCCTGGAACACTGCGGCATCGTATTCGCCTCTAATGAAGGATGACCAGACCCGATCGGCAAACCGCTCGTGCAATATTTCCTTCGGCAGCAGTCGAGCAACCTTTTGCTGGGCAAACGCGGCCTCATTTTCAAAAGCCTTGGCGCGGCGGCTGAGGATCGAAAATCCGTTGACCCCGTTTCCGTCAATGGCTGGAATTATCATTCCTTGCGCTACCAGGTAGAGCCACGCTTCGCTTATTGCGATTTTTACCTCTTCTGCACGGTCGATCGGGTAAGGTGCATCGTTGCCGAAGTTGCCGATGACCTCGTTAAGAGCATTATGCAGGTTGATGTGCCGCGTGTTTGGCTGCTCAAGGCGTCGCCGGAGTACGAACAGAAGCTTTGCGGCCAATTCTTCCGGCTCAAGGGCGAGAAGCTGATTGATATCGGGAATCTCTTTTGCCAGGTCTCTCATAGCCACCCCCTATATATGATAAAGGACATTATCACATATATTCAGCACCTTGGTGTCAATCACCCAAACTGGTTCTAGGTTCGAGTCCCTTCAAGGCGACCGTTCTGCTACGAATTTCATCGCTGTGCATATACCACATCGACACCTCGGCGGGAGCCAGTCGGGCAGAGGGGTGTCCTCAGTCGCCTGGCCCTTGGCGCATTTTTAGGTAATTCCGCCAGCGCGTGCCAATTCCACCGCATCGGGGCCAGCCGGGAAACGAAGTTGCCCAGAGCTGTCGTTGACCGCGGCCCAGATCGCCTCGGCCACGTCTGTTTCCTTGGTTGTCAGCACCGGCTTCGCGAATGCCGCAAAGATCGGAGCGGCAAAGTCAGCATAGGCTGTCGGGATCAGGTCCTCGATGCGCACGGAGGAATTCTCGGCGAAACGTGTCGTTGGCGCGTATCCTGGCTCGACGAGCTTCGTCCGGATTCCAAAATACCCGAGTTCGTGGGCCAGCGAACCGGTGAAGCCCTCGATAGCCTGTTTGCTGGCCTTGTAAGCCGCTGCCAGAGGCATGTCTGCCAGCGTGACGCTGGATGTCACGTTGATAATCGCCCCGGACCGCCGTTCGCGCATCTGCGGAATGACAGCCTGCGTCATGGCCATCAGGCCGAAGGTGTTGGTGTCGAAGATCTTCCGGATATGCGACATGGTTGTTGCTTCGAAAGCGCCGACGACGCCGACCCCGGCATTGTTGACGAGAACGTCAATAGGTCCGGCGGCCGCAATGGCGGCTGAGATGCTTTCGCCGCTCGTGACATCCAGCTGCAGGACGCGAAGCGTTGACGAGCTCGGCAGGATGTCTTCGCGCGGCGTGCGCATCGTGGCAATGACGTTCCAGCCCTTTGCGAGGAAGTGGCGGGCCGTTTCCAGGCCGTAGCCGGACGAGCAGCCGGTGATCAAGATCGTTTGCATGAGAACCTCCATTGTTTCGGATGGCTCCTTCTATGCATTTGTCCTTAGACGCTCCATAATCCGTCGTCCACCATACGTCTTTAATCGTCCAAACTGACACGTTTTTGGATCTTGGTGGCAACAAAAGACGCCCTAGGCCAGCCTCGCCGTCTTTGCAAATTCGCTTGGCGGGCAACCGACTCTTAGGCTGAAGGCGGTACTGAAGGCGCTGGCAGATCGGTAGCCGACCTTTTCGGCGATTTCCTCGAGCGAGCCTCGGCTATGGCGCAGCGTGTCCTTCGCGATCGCCATTCGCCATCTGAGGAGGTATTCGACAGGGGCAAGTCCGACAGCCGCTGAAAACTTTTTCGCGAAGGCGGAGCGCGACATTCCGGCGCGCTGTGCAAGTTCGGCGACCGTCCAGCCACGGCGCACATCCGAGTGAATGTCGCTGATTGCTCGAGCAAGTTGGGGATCGGAAAGCCCGCGTAACATTCCGGGGTTTGGAAGCTTCGATGCTTCTCGCCGCAATGTCTCGATCAGAAGGACTTCCAGCAATCGTGACAAAATGAGGTCGCTCCCAGCCCGTGAGTTGGTTGCTTCATCGCGAATATAGGAGATCAAGTTGCCGAGCCTCGCTCCAATCCCCTCTTCAGCACTGACGCGGACAAGCGTGGGCAGAAGCTCGGACAAGAGTTCACCATTCGTCGGATCGCAGAGGATGCAGCCGCCAATGACGCGCGTCGGGTTTCCTAACTCGGCGCGGCCGACCTGAACTTCTCCATCGACTGAGTTGCGCGCTTTGAATTCCTCATCCGACAGAACGATCTCTTGGCCAGAATGGCTGAAAAATGTGTCGGCAACCGGATTTCCGGATAGAATAAAGTCGCCCGTCTCCAACTGTGTCGTCTCGCCTTTGTCGGCACGAAACAGCGTGGAACCTTCCATGATGAAATACAGCATCGGACCAGGCTGAGACGGAACTTGCACGCCCCAATCTCCATAGGCGGCCATGCTGCCCATGAGGACTGTCTTCGGCCTAAGGAGTTGAACGACGTCGGTCAAAGCATCCATGGTGCACGATCCATAAAATTACCTGCCGATTTCGTTATCAAACCAACTTATCGCATTATCTAGCGTGGCTGGAACATCGTCGCAACAATGCGGCGCCCTGACGCTGCGGCCATCAAAAATGGGATTGTCGACGCCGTCGCGTCTTTGGTGCGCCTTGCCGAGCCGGGTTAGTCCCTTCAGACCGACGGTTTGAGAAAGCCATCGATCGCCGCGACAGCGCATTCGCTGTCTTGGGCCGGTGTTCCGGAACTTACACCGATAGCGCCAACGACCTGGCCGTCAACAAGGACTGGAACCCCGCCCGCAACAATTGATAAACGACCGCCGATTGCCGTGTTGATACCATAGGCTGGCTTTCCAGGCTGGCTGGCCTCTCCGTAAGACTCGGTCGTGCGCTTTGCACCCGCTGCGGTAAAGGCTTTGTCCTGCGCGATCAGGGTGCTTGTGATCTTTCCACCATTCATGCGCTCAAACGCGATCAATTGACCCGACTCGTCCGTAACAGCGATGCACATGGGAACACCGATTTCCTCGGCTTTTGCCCTTGCACCGGCAATCAGCGCTCGGGCATCGTCCAAGTCCAGTCTCTTGATTATCAGCATGGCACTATCCTTTGTGTCCGCGGCCTATGAGCTTGGAGGGCGTATCCAACCTACCGTTCTCCTGCGCAAGAAAAGCGAGAGCAGCAGAACCAATCAGACCGGAATTATGCCCCAAATCGGCGCGTACGACTTCGACGTCCTTAAACCCCGGCATTGCCCATTCGTTGATGTATCGTTGAATGCCAGGTTGGAGCCGCTCAAACTGATTGGACAATCCGCCGCCCATGACGACAACATCTGGTGAAAAAATGTGGATCAGGCTGGTGAACCCGCGACCGAGGATCTCGGCCTCCTCATCGATCAGCTGGTTGGAAAGGTCGTCCCCCTTGCGCGCGGCGGCAAACACGTCGCGGCTATGTATTTCGTTGCCATTCGCGCCTAGTGTCGTCTCGCTGCACGCCATTGCACGTGCGCGAGCTCTTCGCGTGAACGCCGTGCCGGAGCCGTAGGCTTCAAAGCAACCTCGGTTCCCGCACGGGCATAGTTCACCGTTCGGCATTACGGACATGTGGCCGATGTGGGCGGCCATCCCCCGTCGGCCGCGCAGAACGCGCCCATCGGTGATCGCGCCGCCGCCAATTCCAGTGCTGACAGTCACATAGATCAGGTTGTCCACGCCCTTGCCGGCGCCAAACTGCCACTCGCCGATCGCTGCGGCAATACCGTCATTTTCAAGGCTAACCGGAAAAGGGAAGCGCTTTTGAAGCTCCGCTCGTAACGGGAAGTCGGCAAACCCGGAAAGGGTCGGAATGTTTCTCGCAACCCCGGCAACGGTGTCGATTGGGCCTGGTGCGGATACGCCGATACCGACGACGTTCGACGGTTCGGACGTCGCCAGCAAGGCGTCCACGAGGCCGCGGATTTGGGAAAGAATGCGATCCGGACCGCCATGCGCATCCGTTCGCTCCTCGCGCCTTGCGATGACGTTACCCCGCTCGTCGACAAGAGCGCCCCTGGCTTGCGTTCCGCCCAAGTCTATCCCGATGGCAATCTGCATGTCCGGACCAAAATTTAGAGTTCACGAAGCCACGTCATCCGCTCGTCCAGCGACGGGGCATTGAAAGCGAGCGAGCCGAGCACGACGGTTTCGGCACGGGACCGCCGCAGCAGCGGAACCGTGTGTTCGCGGATGCCACCATCGGCGGCCAAAATGATGCGCCGCTCTGCCCCCGCCTCTGCAATCAACCGCCTCGCTTCGAGCAGCCGGTCGCCGGCCTTGTCGTCGAGGCCTTGGCCCTTTACTCCGATTGCCGTACCAAGCAGCGTCACGAACCGGAGCCGCTTGAGGTAGGGTTTGACCTGCTCTACCGGGGTATCGACCTTCAATACCATGCCAGCAGCAACTCCAAGGCGATCGAGAAGATCCAGGGCGGCCTCTGCGACACTCGCGTTCTCGACATGGATGCTGATGAGATCGGCCCCGGCCTCGGCAAACTGTTCGATCTGTGAAAGGATAATGCTGTCAGCCACCATCAGGTGGACATGGATGGGACGTGCAGAAATTTTCCGGACGCCCGCGACGAGATCCGGAAAGAAAAGCATCGCCGGGGAAAAATGGCCGTCGGCCACATCGATGTGAAGGATGTCGACATGGCGATCGACACGGCCAAGATCGTCGGCAAGCCGTACGAGATCGGCGGACCATACCGAGAATTCTGCGATCAGGCGATCGCCCGGCAAGTCATCAATCCAGCGATTTGATGTAACTGCCATCGGCTAAAGCTCCATGAGAAAATTGCGCATTGCCGCGTGAAAATCGGCGACATACTGGGTTCGGCCGCTCGTCTTGGGTGTGATTTCTGCAAAGCGCGCATTCCCGATGCGTTCAGCAAGAGTTCGAGCATACGACAGTGGATGGATCAGATCTTTTTCGTGCCCGATCACCAGCGTCGAGATCGACAGGCCGGCGACCTCGTCCGCGGTTACCCCTGGACCGTCGTTTGAGATCGCAGTGAGAAGCCCAGCGGTGACTTCGATCGGCTGGCGCGAAAAGAAGCCAAGCAGAGAGGCGAGATTGTCCGGAGCATCCGCTGCAAGACGTTGGCCGATTTCTCCGGCGATGAAGGCCTGCTTGGCAGCGTCCGGAGCAAGAATGCCGAGCAGACGACCGACCTCTGCATTTGGCGCCATGTTATCGGGTGCAAAAGCAGTAAGCCAGGCCGGGCGCGCGACGATGAGTGCCTGAACGAGATCGGGGCGCTTGATGGCCAGGCGCAAGGATATGGCTGCCCCCATCGATATGCCTCCGACGATTACCGGTGCCCTGAGCTCTTGCTCGATGAAATCGGCAATATCGCTTGCGAACGTCGCGATAGACAATTTGCTCAGATCGCCGGGTTCTGAAGCTCCATGGCCACGCGCCTCGACCGTCACGCGCTGGAATCCGCACTCGGGCGGAAAGGCTTCCCGGGTCTGGGTCGCATCGCCGCAAAGCCCGTGAAGGAAAACGACCGGCCGTCCATCATCGCCGAAGTCGACGCTAAGTCGTGTTCCGTCACTGGTGGCGAAGTCGCGGGCAAAGCTCATTTGGGCGCCCCAATACTGCTCTTCAGTTTTGCATTCAGGAACGCTGCGACACCTTCGGCTTCGGCGGCGGAAAGACCATGCGTGACCAGGCTGCCCTCAAAGCCGATTGCAGAGAGGCGCCGGAGATAATGATTGTAATCCAGAACACCTTTCCCGGCGGTCACGAACTGCCCGTCACGGGCCCGGTCCTTGGCGTGGGCCATCACGATACGGTCGGCGAGCAGATCGATCGCTGCAGAGACGATCGTCTGCTGTTCCTCCGGCGTTTCGACCTCGAACAGGTTGGCCGGATCCAGAATGATCTTGAGACGAGGGCTCTTGAGCTCGTCGATCAACTGCCGGGCTTTGGTGGCCGAATTGATCACATTGGCGAGTTCGGGTTCAATACCGAGATCGACATCGTAGCGATCGGCAATTTCGATCGCGGTGCCCATTGCTTCGAGCAGGTCCCGCCAGGCGTCAGGCGTGTTGTTGTCGGGGTGCTCTTTCCACTGGTCGACAGGATCGCGCGTGCCGGTGCAAAGCGTGATGAGAACGGTCGACATGGCGGCACAACGCTCTGCAAGAACGGCCAGCCTGCGGTGACCGGCCTGCCGCACGGCGAGGTCCGGGTGGATCATGTTGTAAGTGCCGGAAACGGCGACGATCTCGACGCCGGCTGCGGCGGCCGCATCGGCAACCGAGCGCGCCTGCTCCTCGCTGATTTCGTCCGGCATGGGTGCCAGACCCGAACACGCCATATTATACTGTGTGGAAGAAAAGCCGGCATTGGCAACGGCCTTGAGTACAAGGGCCGGATCGGTGCCTTCGAAGGTTTTCGCGAAAATCCCGAGTTTCATCACACACCACCCGTGACGTCGGCGAGGGCGACAGGCTTTCCGCTTTCCACGGAGCGGGCGATGGCCACCATCGCCTGAACCGATGCCAGCCCGTCGTTGATGTCGGCACCTTCCATCGATGCATTATCGAGGATCGTGCGCGCAAAGCTTTCAACTTGACGACGGTAGAAATGACCATCGGCGCCGAGTACGCGGTGGGTCGCGCCATCGGCTTCGCGGAAGATATCCACTTCACTCGACTTATAATACCAAGGGTTATAGGTCTTTCCGAGGATGCTGCCGTTCTTGCCGTAGATCTGGAACCCTTCATGCCAGTCCATCCGGACCTGAACGGTGAGATCGAGATGGCCGAGCGTGCCGGCGGCGAATTCGACATCGACGAACCAGCACCAGATACCCGCCCGCTCCGAAAGTCGCGCATGGACCGAGACGATATCGCCGGCCAAGTAGCGGGCCGTGTCGATCAGATGGCAGCCGTGGGCCAGCATGTAGTAGCGCCGCAGATCGGCCTTCGGATTTTGGGAGGGCTTGCGGGCATTGGCGCTGGTGACGATGAGCGGTTGGACCGCATCCGTCATTGGGTAGCGATGGGTGTTGTCGCAGTACCACGCTTTCAGGGCGATCAACTCGCCCATTTCATTGGTAATGAAAGTCTTGGCCGCCTGCAAACCTGCGTCGAAGCGTTTCATGTGGCCGACCTGCAATATCTTGCCTGACTTTTCGACCGCGTCCTTAAGGACGAGGCATTCCTCAACCGTCACGCCGATCGGCTTTTCGCAAAGGACGTGCTTGCCGGCTTCGAGGGCCTTGATGGATGCGGGGACGTGGAAGGCGTCGGCTGTCGCGATGATGACTGCGTCGAGGTCCGGATCGGCAAGCATCGTGTCGTAGTCGTTATAGGTTTTCTGCGCGCCATGGGTGATTGCCATGCGCTCGCGCAGATCGTCGGCAACATCGCAGATCGCATAGAGATCGGCGTTGACCGCTTTCGTGCAGCTTTCAAAGTGGGCGGCCTGGGCGATCTGTCCCGCACCGAGTACGCCTATGCGAAGGCGTCGTTCCTGTTTTGCTGGCATCGGAAAGTTCCTATGATCGATGGTTAGATTGCGGCGCCGGTTTTAGCGTCGAAAAGAACGGCTTTCGAGAGGTCGACGGAGAAGCGAGCTTTCTCCCCCACGCGGATCTGGGAGCCGGTCGGAAGCCGGGCCATGATGTCACGCTCTCCCAATTTCGAAGCCACGAAGATGTCGGGACCGGTCGGCTCCACGACCTCGACGTAGACATCGATTGTCGGAAAGGGCGTGGCCTCATTCCCAACCAGCGATAGCCATTCGGGTCTCAGTCCCAGAAGGACCTCCTTGCCTTGCGGCGGCTTGTCGACAACGGATGCAGGGACCGGCAAGGTCGCATCCGCGCCTCGGATAGAAAGCCGCTGCGCGCCTGTGGTAATCACTGCGGGAAGCAGGTTCATCGGCGGCGATCCCATGAAGGTCGCTACAAAGACGTTTGCGGGCCGATCGTAGATGTCTTCGGGCGTCCCGAATTGTTGGAGGATGCCGTCTTTCATGACCGCGATCCTTGTCGCCATGGTCATGGCCTCAATCTGATCGTGAGTGACATAGACGATGGTGGCGCCGAGCCGCTGGTGCAGTTTCTTGATCTCGGTGCGCATCTCGACGCGCAGCTTTGCATCGAGGTTCGACAACGGCTCGTCGAAGAGAAAGATCTTCGGCTCGCGCACCAGTGCCCGTCCCATGGCGACGCGCTGGCGCTGCCCGCCGGAGAGTTGGCCCGGGCGCCGCTTGAGCAGGTGGCGGATCTGCAGCAGATCTGCGACCTTGCCGACGCGTTCCAGCCGTTCGGGCTTGGGCATTTTGCTCATCTCCAGGGAGAACCCGATGTTCTGCTCGACGGTCATTGCCGGATAGAGCGCGTAAGACTGGAACACCATCGCGATATCCCTCTCTTTCGGCTCAAGACCTTGGACCGATTTTCCATCGATGGTGATCGATCCCGACGTGTGCCCGTCCAGTCCGGCGATGATGGACAGCAGCGTCGATTTTCCGCAGCCAGAAGGACCGACGAGGACGAGGAATTCCCCATCTTCGATGGCGATATTGATGTCCTTGAGAACCGTCAGATTGCCAAAGCGTTTGTTGATGTGATTGATCGCCAGGTTGGCCATCGCCGTTATCCCTTCACTGCGCCGGCCATCAGACCACGAAGGAAGTATCGCCCTGCCGCCACATAGATAATTATGGTGGGTAACGCGGCGATCATCGCGGCGGCCATGTCTTCGTTGTAGGCCTTGGTGCCTGTTGAGGTGTTGACCAGGTTGTTCAGTGCGACCGTGACAGGTTGACCGGACCCGGCTGCGAACGAGACCCCAAACAGGAAATCATTCCACACGCCGGTGAACTGCCAGATGATCGACACCATCACGATCGGCCAGGAGATCGGCAGCAGGATCCGGAAGAACACGGCCCAGAAGCCCGCGCCATCGATCCGCGCTGCCTTGAAGATCTCGGCTGGAACAGTCACGAAGTAGTTTCTGAAGAACATCGTCGTGAAGCAAATCCCGTAGACGACGTGGACGAGAACCAGCCCGGGTATCGTACCGGCGAGCTTCAATTGCCCGAGGAGCCCGGCCATCGGGATCAGCACGATCTGCAGCGGTACGAAGCACCCGAACAGGATGAGGCCGAACAGGATATTGTCGCCCTTGAAGCGCCAATTGGCGAAGATGTAGCCGTTCAGCGCACCGAAGCCGACCGATAGGAGGGTGGCGGGAATGACAATCAGAAAAGAGTTCCCGAAATAGCCCTTCAGGCCACCGCAGGTGACGCCGATGCATGCCGATCCCCAGACGTGCTGCCAGGCCTCAAAGGTGATGGCTCGCGGAAAGGAGAGGATATTGCCGGACCGGATCTCATCCATGCTCTTCAAGGACGTGAAAAGCATGGAGATGAGCGGTGCCAGAAACACAGCGGCCAGGACGATCAGGCATCCGTAGATGAACACGCGGCCCAGGATGCGCGAAATTCTCAAATCGACGCTCGGCGCCAGCATCGCGGCGCTTTCGGCGTCAAGTCGTAGGCTCATGGCGCAGCTCCGAATAAAGATATGGAATGATGATGCTTGCCAGGGTGACCAGCATGACGGTTGCGCTCGCCGCACCAACTGCGAGTTCATTGCGCGTAAACGTCATCGAATACATGAAGGTCGATGGCAGTTCGGTCGATACGCCGGGGCCACCCTTGGTGAGCGCCACGACGAGGTCGTAGCTCTTGATGGCGAGGTGGGCCTCGATGACGAAGACCGTCAGGAAAGCGGGTCGAAGCGCGGGAATGATAATGCGCGTGTAGACCTTGTGAATGGGCGCCCCGTCTATGCGTGCGGCGCGGAGGATCTCGGTGTCCACACCGCGAAGTCCCGCCAGGAAGAGCGCCATGACAAAACCGGTCACCTGCCAGACGCCGGCGATGACGATCGTGTAGATCGCGCGGTCCGGCTCGATCAACCATTGGAATGTGAAAGACGTCCAGCCGAGCTCGCGCATCATGTGCTCCAGGCCGAGACCCGGATTGAGCAGCCACTGCCAGATAACGCCCGTCACGACGAAGGAGAGTGCCATCGGATAGAGAAAGACGGCGCGAAAAACGCCCTCGAAGCGAATGCGCTGGTCGATCAGGATCGCGATGAACAGCCCGAGGCAGGTGGCGCCGATGATGTAGAGACAGCCAAAGATCGCCATGTTCTCGATGGCTGTAATCCAGCGAGGATTTTCAAAAAGCCGCCCGTATTGCCGCCAGCCGACGAAGTTGAAACTGGCAAACATCTTGGAGCCGGTGAAGGATAGAAGCGCCGTGTAGGCGATGAAACCATAGACGCAGACGGTGACGACCGCGAGCGACGGCGACAGGACGATTGCGGGCATTATCTTGCCGAGGCGTTTTGAAATGGACATCTGCTGGCCCGGAATCGACGGATTGGCGTCCAGCTTTGCTGGACGCACAACCTTGCTGCAGGATACCCCCGCCGTCTCTGACGGCAGGGGCAGGGAGGAACTGGTTATTTCGCAGCGTTGATCGAGCTGATCAGCGCGGTCACGGCATCCTTCGACGGCATGTCCGAGTTGAAATGCTGGGTCACGACGTCGAAGATCGCACGTTGGATGGAGGCGGGCTCCGCGTGACCGTGGGCGAGGGACCCCATGAGGGTGCCGGTCTTCTCGGCCGCCTTCAGGTCGGCCATGGACTTCTGCGCGCAGGCATCGAACTTGTCGCCTGGGACGTCGGAACGGGCCGGAATCGATCCCTTTACGAGATTGAAGGCTTCCTGGAATGCGGGCGACATGACGCTCGATGCAAGCTTGGTCTGGGCGTCGAGCTTGTCGGCGCCGACTGGGAACATGGCGAGGAAGTCGGTATTGAAGAGGAACGAACCTTCGGTGCCCGGTGCGGTGACGCAAAGGATATCGACGCCAGGCGTCAGGCCGGCCTTGACGATTTCGCCCTTGGCCCAGTCACCCATGAGCTGCATCGCTGCGTCGCCCTTGAGCACCATGCCCGTTGCAAGGTTCCAGTCACGGCCGGAAAAGTTCGGATCGAGATAACCGCGGATCTTCCGCATCTGGTCGAAGACCTTGATCATCGTGTCCGAGCCGAGCGCGGTCTCGTCGAGCTCGATGATGGCCTTCTTGTAGAAGTCCGACCCCCCAAGCCCGAGAACGACGTCGTCAAAAATCGTATCGTCCTGCCAGGGCTGCCCGCCATGCGCCAGAGGCGTGATGCCCTTTGCCTTCAGCTTGTCTGCAACGGCATTGAACTCGCCCCAGGTCTTCGGTGGCTCCAGGCCGTTGTCCTTGAAAATCTTGGCGTTGATCCACAGCCAGTTCGGGCGATGGATGTTGACCGGAACGGCCTGCCACTTACCGTTATGAACGGCGAACTGCTTGATCTGCTTCGGAACGACCTTGTCCCAGCCTTCCGTTTGGGCAACCGCCGTCAAATCACCAAGCAGACCCTGCTCGGACCACTCGTTGACCGCCATCCCGAGCAACTGGGCTGCCGTCGGCGGATTGCCTGCGGCAACGCGGGCTTTCAGGGTTGTCGTTGCGGCTTCGCCGCCGCCGCCGGCAACCGGCATATCCTGCCAGCTGACGCCCTTCTTATGCAGATCGTCCTTCAAGACGCCGACCGCAGCCGCTTCGCCACCGGAAGTCCACCAGTGCAACACCTCGACGCTTTCCGCCGCGAACGCGTGGCCGCTGACCGAGGCACTGAGGGCGGCCGTCAAGGCCATCATTCTGAAAGATAGACGCATGTAATCCTCCCAACCAACCGACCCCATGCCGGCTTTCCAACAAACGACACTCCCTTCGTTTGTTTCGATTGCAAACAAACATAATCGGATTTATGAGTCAAGCCGGTTTGTTTTGGAGCCGAACAAATGATTGTTGGTATTACGATTTTGCTGATATTTCAGCTGGTTGGCGAGGCGATCGCCTACTTCCTGCAGGGTGTCGTGCCGGGCCCGGTCATCGGAATGGCGCTCATATTTGTAGCACTGAGCGTAACGCGAGGGCGATTTTTGGTGACGCCGTCGCGACAGGCAGTCGCCACATCCAATGCACTTCTGGGAAATCTCGGCGTCCTGTTCGTCCCGGCCGGCGTTGGAATCGTCCAGCATTTCGACCTCATCGCTGACCGAGGTCTGGCGCTCTTTGCAACGATACTCGCCTCAACGGTCGCGACCCTCATCGTCACTGTCTGTTGTTACCTCGCAACCAAACGCTTGATGGGGAGAGCGAACAATGGATGAGGGGCTTTGGGTCTATCTCTCGGCGTCACCGCTCTTATGGCTTTCAGTGACACTCCTCGTCTGGATAACGGCGCTGCGGATTGCAAATGTCCTTCCCGCCAATCCTCTTATCAACCCCGTCTTGCTCTCGGTCTCTGCAATCGCCTGCCTGCTGTCCGTCTTTCACGTTCGCTACCAGACCTATTTCGCCGGCGCGCAGTTCATCCATTTCCTCTTGGGTCCCGCAACGGTCGCGCTTGGGATACCTCTCTACGAAAAGCTCCATCTCGTCAGGGCCAATCTTATTCCGATGGTGGTGGCACTGTTTGCCGGAAGCCTGACCGCGGTGACCACTACGATCTATTTGTGCCACGTCTTCGGCTTCGATCAGACAGTCATCGCTTCCCTTGCACCCAAGTCCGTCACCGCCGCCGTCGCCATGGCAATTTCGTCGGGTTTGCACGGTGATCCGGCCCTGACCGCAGCCGTCGTCATTTTGACCGGAATTTCCGGCGCCATCATTGTGACGCCGCTGATGAACGCCATGAAGATCCGCGATTACAGTGCGAGAGGATTTGCTGTAGGGCTTGCATCGCACGGGATTGGAACGGCACGCGCCTATTCGGTCGATCCGGTGGCGGGGCTCTTTTCCGGCCTCGCCATGGGCTTGAATGCGATTGTCACTTCCTTGATTGTGCACCTCTTTTTGTGACTCTGATCGACTGGGAGATCGCCGATGTCCATGCCGCGCGCCGTAAGGCACATTAACGAGGTCAGGGCGCTGGATGTTGTTTTCCGCCATGGCAGGATCAGCCGGGCGAATATCGCCAAAGAACTCAGCATGGGTCGCTCCACGGCAAGCAGTATCGTTGCAAGCCTCGCAGATGAAGGGCTGCTGGTGGAAGATGAATCCGAGGACGATAAAAGTGCTGGCACCGGTCGGCCCGGCACTTTTGTTCGCATCAACCCGAACCATGGGATGTTCATAGGCGCGGATATTGGCGTCGGGCGAATGAACGTCGTCGCCCTCGATATGGAGGCGACGGTGATCGCGCAATCCAGGTCGGACTTCAGCCTCCTGGAGGCGAGCCCAGATCTCGTGGTGCAGCGGTTGGTGGAGGTCGTCGAGGGTATCAGGGAACGGCTGGGAAAAGACTATCGCATCCGGGGCCTGTGCCTGACCGCGCCAGGGGTAATAGATCGAAATGGCACGATTTTGCGTGCTCCGATACTGGGATGGCGCCAGGAGCCAATCCTGGAGAAGTTGCGGCAACGACTGCCCGACATTCCGTTGCTGATCGCCGAAAACGATGCCAACGCATTTGCAATCGCCGAGATTTATCAATCGAAAGATGAAAGCGTCGATACGGAGATCTACATCTATCTCGATGCCGGCGTCGGCGGGGCGATCGTGAATTCCGGCCAACTTCTTCGCGGCCAGGACGGCTATGCCGGCGAGCTTGGCCATATCATACTTGGAGACGAAGGCTTCGTTGAACTGGCCACGATTTCCGGATCGTTCGAGAGTTTTATCGGACAGGAGGCCGTCCTTGCGCGCTACCGTTTTCACGGTGGGTCAGCAGGCGATATTCAAGCTTTCATCGAGGCAGCGAAACAACAGGAAAAGGCCGCTCTCTCGACACTCAAGGACTGGTCATTTTACCTCGGGCGAGGGGTCGCGACGCTGACAAGCATATTCAATCCTGCGCGGATAGTGCTCGGCGGCCCGGTGGCCGCACTTTTCGATCTCTGCCGGGAAGAGACACTGGAAAAAGTCACCCGGAATCTGCTCGACGGGCATCCAATACCCGAAATAAAACTCTCGTCCCTCGGCCTCGAAGGTCCCGCCATCGGCGGCGCGTCAATGCTGCACAAACAGATGTTGTCCGTGGATGAAAACCTCGTTTTTGGCCGCCCGAAAACGGAGACGATGCGAGAGAAAGGTCAATGATTAGATTTGAATCAGGCCCAGGCCCCCGGTGACGATTTTCGGCTTGATGTGTTCGTAGTTCTCGAATTGCCTATGATCTCCTGCCATGCGCAGTTTATGCGTCTCGGCAATGACGACGACCTGGCAACCTGCCGCTGTCGCGGCGGTAATGCCAACCTCGGCATCCTCGAACACAAGACAACGGGCCGGATCAACCGAAAGACGCTCGGCGGCGAGAATAAAGCAATCCGGGGCGGGTTTGCCCCGCCGAACATCCTCGGATGTTACGATCGTCGCGGGCGTCGGCAAACCAGCGGCCTCGATCCGTCTTTTGGCCAAGGCAGCGGGAGCAGAGGTCACGACAGCCCAGCGGTGGGATGGAAGGCTGCTCAGAAAGCGCTGCGCGCCGGTGATCGCGATGACGCCCTTGATTTCATCAATTTCGGCCTGTGTTATGGCAGCTGCCTCGGCCTCAGGATCAATATCCGGAAGGCCGAGGGACGAAATTGTTTCGGAGGCTCTTCGCCCGTGAATAGTCGGCAGGAACACCTCTGGGTTGAGCCCGAACTTCCATGCCCATGCTCCCCAGACGCGTTCGGCAACCGCAATCGAATTGAGGATGGTCCCGTCCATGTCAAAAAGAAAGGCGTCGAAAGAGGATGCGAAGAGATCGGGCACGGTCCTAACCACCTATCTTTGAGTTACCGCTTTGGCGCGACAGCCTCACTCCGGTGCAATGACGCCCTTGCGTAGGATGACGCTTCCGTAGAACCGGCGCTCTCCCGTGACAACGACTGTATGAGCGTCCCGCACGCGGTCCTTGAACTCGTCCGGCTCGACCGCGGTCAGTTCAATTGCCTTGCCTTGGGTCTTCGTCAGGCCAGCGCTGTAGTCTTCGAAAACGGGCAAGATCTTGGCAGCATCGCCCTCTGCGATCATTCTCCATGCGACCTGCGGTTCCTGCTCTTCCAATGGGAAGATCTTGAGGATGGCTTCCAGCGCCCTCGGGCCAGAAACGCCATCGAGGCGAATGAGGCGTTCATCGCCTGCGTCGCAAGGGAAATTTGCATCGACGATTGCAATGTCGTGGCGATGTCCCATCGAGCGAAGGGCGTAAAGAAGTTCCGGGGAGAGAATTGGGTCGATTAGCTTCAGCATTTGTTTCCTCCACTGGCTGGGCTATTTGCGTTTGTATTATACAAATACAAATAGGCTGTCAAACCTGTTTGGCTGTCGGTCTGAAATTAAACGGCGGGCAGTTCGGGAAGGTCGAAAAGGCTCTCGCGAAGCAGGGCGGCGGCGCCGATGGCAGCTCCGTCACCACCGAACCGGGCAACCGAGATCGGCGGGACATTGAAGCCGTGGACGAGGTTTTCGGAAAGCAGACTCTCGACGCGCTGCGACACCCGCGGATAGAGGACAGCAAGCGGGCCCCCCAGCACGATCGTTTTCGGATCAAGTATATGAATAAGATTGAGGAAGCCAGTTGCCAGCGCCAAGGCCCAATCATTAAGGGCTTGGTCGAGAGCTGGGGATCCTTCGAGCGTCACGAGTTTGGCCAACCCTTCCGGGATCGGGACATCGTTCTCGATGATGGGGAGAAACTTCTGATAGCCGGCCAGGATTTCGAACGTGTGTGTCGCCGCCATCCCAGGCTGCCCGCCCATGACCATATGTCCGACTTCGCCACCAAGTCCATGGGCGCCTTCGACGACGCGGCCGTGGCGCAGATGGGCACTGCCGATGCCCTGCGCGAGCAATAGCAGCAGCACGTCGCTCAGATCGTTTTCCGACGCGTCGGCGGCAACGGCGCTTGCAAGAGCAACGGCGTCGTTGCAAATTTGCACCTTCAGTGAAGATTGCATCGCATCGGACATCGCCGACATGACGTCAACATCGCGCCAACTCAGCCAAGGCGCGGAAATGATCCTGCCTTCACGGACGATGCCCGGCGCGGAAATACAGACGCCGCGCACGCGCGATGCCCGTACCTTCGACACCTCGATCAGTTCCTTTGGCAGGGTGGCGAGCAGTTCGATCACCCGTTTCGGGTCATGATAACGATCGGCGATCGACACGATCCGCTTTGCGATGACATGCATCGAGAAGTCGATCAGAACGGCATTGATTTCGGCCGAAGAAATATCGAGACCGATAAAGTAGGCGCCGGCCGGGTTCAGCGCCACAAGAGCGCCCGGACGGCCGGCACCATTGGCCTCAGCGCTCTCGTTGAGGTCGATAACCAAATTTTCCGCAAGGAGTTGCTTGATCGAGTTGCCGACGGTCGCACGCGTTACGTTCAATTCGCGGGCGATATCTGCGCGTGACAAAGGGACGTCTTTGCGCAAGACGCGAAGGCACCGCACAGCATTCATGTGTCGCAAGACACTATTCGTCGTCAATGTTCCTCCCAGGGACAACATGTGTCGGGTCAGGAGCTGTTATCGGGCATCGGCAAAGCACTCGAATCGTTGCCGAAAGTACGCCCTGACGCAGTAGCAGATGCCTGAGTACAAGCAAAGGTTCGCAGGACCCCCGTCATGCGATCGACCATCCCCCGTCGACCAACAGATTGGCGCCGGTGACGAGAGATGCGGCAGGAGATGCGAGATAGACGACAGCGCCGACGACATCATCAGTATCGCCGATCCGCCCCAGCGGAATATGGCCCACCGTGCGAGCGTAGAAATCCGGATCGGCAAGGACCGGCCGGGTCGAATCCGTCCAGATGAAGGTCGGTGCGACGGTATTGACCGTGATGCCGTACTGCGCCCATTCGGCCGCCAGGCACCGGCTCAAATGGTTGATCGCTGCCTTGCTCATGCAATAGAGCGCTTCGCCACGAAGCGTTACCGTGCCGGCCTGCGAACTGATATTGATGATGCGACCGCTTTTCTGTTTTATCATGTGGCGGGCGACGGTCTGCGTGACGAGGAACGTGCCCTTGATGTTGACATCGAGGATCCGCTCGAGGTCCTTTTCCTCGACGAGCTCCGCAAGATTGCCGGGGGCGACGCCGACATTGTTCACCAGCACGTCGATCTTTCCGAATGCAGCGACCGCCTCGGCAACGGCTTCGGCGATCTGGCCACTGTCTGCGATGTCCATCGTGACCGCGAGAATGCGTCGACCAGTTGTTCTCAGCTCGGCCTCGAGGTCTGCAGCCGCCTCTACGTTGCGGACGCCGATGACGACATCGGCCCCGGCCGCCGCGCAGGCGAGGGCACAGGCGCGACCGATACCGCGCGCTGCGCCGGTGACCAGCGCCACTTTCCCATCGAGGCTGAAGTTTGGTGCTTTGACTGTCATGTTTCTGTCCATTCCAGAGTTGGTTTGCCTTATGCGGTCGTGGCGGCCAGGCGGGCCGGCTTGCGGCCGAGGATAATCATTTCCAGGACGTCGTCCTGTGTCAGGTCGCGTGTAGCGTAGGAGCCAACAACCCAGCCTGACTTCATGACGGTGATCCTGTCCGACAGTGCGAAGACATCGTGCATGTCATGGCTGATCAGAAAGATACCTAACCCCTGCTTTTTGAGTTCCTGGATCAAGAGGCCGACATTTTTCGTTTCCTCCGGACCCAAGGCGGCCGTCGGCTCATCCATGATGAGGATGCGCGCATTGAAATGGAGGGCGCGCGCAATGGCAACGGCTTGACGCTGCCCTCCGGACATAGACCTTACTGACGAGGTCAGGGAAGGGATCCTTAACCGCATCCGGTCGATCGTCTGTCGGGCGCCATGCTCCATCGCTTCCGTGTCCAGAAAGCCGAAACGATCCGTCTGTTCGCGCCCCAGGAAAAGGTTGGAAATCGCGTCGAGATTATCGGCGAGAGCGAGTGTCTGATGGATCGTCTCGATCCCGAGTTCCTGGGCGTCGTGGGGCGAGCGGATATCGACGTTTTTGCCATCGATCAGGATCTCGCCGCTGTCGGCTGGAAAGACGCCTGAGAGCGTCTTGATGAAGGTCGATTTGCCGGCTCCATTGTGGCCCAGCAGGGCGACGACTTCGCCAGGCATGAGCGAGACACTGACATTTTCCACCGCGTGAACGCCGCCAAAGGCCTTGTTGACGTTGCGGGCTTCGAGCAACGGGGTTGTCATGATGGCCTCCTTTCGCGCCACATCGTATCAATCCAGACGGCAAGCACGAGAACACCGGCAAGCACCATGCTCTGCAGCGGGCTCGCGATGCCCATCAGAACCATCGCGCTCTGAAGACTTTGCATGATCAGGGCGCCGACGCAGCCGCCTAGGATCGTCCCGGCTCCGCCGGCAAGCGACGTCCCGCCGATCACGGCAGCAGCAATGACGTAGAGTTCCATCATCGTGCCCGCTCCGCTTGCCGCGGCATTCAGTCGGGCCGTCAGCACGATGGAGGCCAAACCGGACAAGAACCCCATCAATACGAACACTTCGAGGACGACGCGCTGGGTATTGATCCCTGTCAACCGGGCGCTCAGCGGATCGCCGCCGACGGCAAACACATGGCGTCCAAACCTATGCTTTTTGGCGATAATCGTCATCAGCGTCGTCACGGCGATCAGAATGAGAACAGGCACGGCCAATCCCATGGACTCTGTCGTTCCCGGCCGTTTGTAGCTGTTCATGACTGCGACAAGACCGAATGCGCAGACGCACCAGAGAGCCGCCGAGACACCGTCGAATGCCGTCAACGGATTCTGAACGCCGAGAGATTTCTTACGCTGATATCTGCGCACAAGATTGAAGACGATATAGGCGGTGACGGCGGCGGCGGCGGCCCAGCTCAACGCGGCTCCGAGAACGCCGTTCTGTCCGCCGCCGAGATTCTGGAATGTCGCGCTCAGTGGGGCGATCGTGGTGCCGTCGTTCAGCTCATAGGCAGCATTGCGCAGGAAAAGCAGACCACCGAGAGTCACGACAAATGACGGTATCCGCGCATAGGCGACAAGGGCGCCTTGGAGCAAACCGATGAACATGCCACCCGTCAGCATGACAAGGCAGGAGATCCACCAGGCATGCATGCTGTCGGGAAGCCAGCTGCTTTGTACGAGACCACCGAGAACCCCGAGAAAGCCGACCTGAGATCCGACCGACAGATCGATATGACGCGTAACGATCACGAGGATCATGCCCGAGGCCATGATTGCCACGACGGAAACCTGCAGCGAGAGATTGAACAGGTTTCGAGGCGAAAGGAATACGCCATTGGTAAGGGCATTTGCGAAAAGCCAGATCAAGGCAAGGACGATCACCATCGCCACGAGGCGAGTGTCGCGGCCACCGCCCCCGACCGCTTGTAGCAGTCGGGGGAGAAGCTTCGTTGAACTGGACGCAGGTTGGAGAATAGAGGTCATGACAAAACTCCAGCTGGAACTGCTTATTCGCAGGCTTTTGGCGGGTTTTTCGTCACGCCTTTGCAAAGCACGTCTTTCGAGATCCAGCCGGCCTTCACGACGAGGTCGAGGTTGTCCCGCGTGATGGCGATGGGATCGAGGATGATCGCGGGCTGCGATGCACCGGTGGACGTCTTGCCAGGCTTTACCCCTGTCACAGCGTCAATTTTCGCGCCCTTGATAATTTCGACGGCCGCCGTTGCGGCGACCAGCCCAAGCGCGTTTGCGTCTTTCCAGACGGTCATCGTCTGGTCGCCCTTGGCGATGCGATTGAGGACGTTCTTGTCGCCATCCTGGCCGGAAATGGCAACCTTGCCCAGGAGATCCTGGCTGGCGAGGGCCGCCGCGACGCCGTTCGCGATGCTGTCGTTCATGGCGAGCACCGCATCGACCTTATTGGCGTTTGCGGTCAACACCTGCTCCATGAGCGACTGCGCCACGTCCGGCTTCCACTGCTCAACGTTCTGCTGGGCCACGATCTTGATGTCGCCTCTGTCGATTGCCGGCTGGATCGCCTGCATCTGGCCGCTCTTGAAAACCTGCTGGATCGTCTGGGCAGGATCCCCGTCCATCGAGACATAATTGCCCTTCGGCACCGCCTTCAGCAGGGCCTCGCCCATGACGCGGCCGACCGCCACGTTGTCGAAACTCGTGTAGAGGACGTCGCCGGTGTCGATCGGCGCATCGTAGGCGATCACGGCAATGTTGCTGCGCTTGGCTTCATCGATTACGGGAATGATTGCCTTGGCATCCTGAGCGACGACGACGAGGACTTTGACGCCGCGGGCAATCAGGCTTTCGATGTCGGCGGCCTGCTTTTGAGGGTCGCCCTGCGCGTCGATGCCGACATAGGAAACATCGGCCTTGTCGAGAACGGACTTCATTGCGGCTTCATCGATTTTCCAGCGTTCGTCCTGGAAATAGCGCCAGCTCACACCGACGGTGTCCTGAGCGGCGGCCACATTCGTCATCAACGCCACAGCGGTGACGGCGCCGGCGAGCATATGCGAAAACTTCGGCATTCTGTTCCTCCCTTGGAAAAAAGTCGCGCGCGGTCTCCCGCCGCAAGCACTAGCGCGACCTCCCGCCGCGCTATTTGTATTTGTTTAAAGCAGATACATATTAGAGTCAATCGCGCTGTTTTTGGTCTTCTGGGTGTCCACTTGGTTGCCGGCAGTCAAGCTTCGAAGTTCTGGCGGGCTACTCGACCAGCTTCCCCGCGATTTGGCGCGAGGGCAGGAGCTGGTCGATTTTCCGACGCCACAGTTGGAACCATGCTCGGCAAGACATTCGGCGTCACACTGTTCCAAGACTCGGTAATGAAGGTGAGATGGTCTGCGCCGCCTTTGCCGGTGGCGAGGCCGGCCAGCTTCATTAGTCGATGGCGACCTCCAAATTCACAGACGGCGTGCTTCAGTTCATTGACAAGCTCGTGTCAGGAACTGTGAAGTACGACCGGTGGTCTTCTTCCAGAGAGTCGCCTGATCGAAGTTGAGTAAGGCAAATTTCTAAGCTATTGGGCTGAAAATGCGCAGATGTGAGCGGAATCGTTGGTTCGATTCCTCTCACGAGAAACGCTTCCTCAAACAGCTGGTCTCTCGCACCGGCTCTGGCTATGTTTTTGCCAGGGTTAGTGCAGCTTGGACGCCACCTTCGAGGATTTCCGTCGCATTGGATGGATCGGAAACAGCTCGCGCTATCTGAAGTGTGCCCACCATTAAGCTGAAGATCGCCATTGCGCGCTCGGATGGTGAGGACGATGGCGAGGCTGGAAGATACGCCGCGAGTGTCTCGATATAACGTGCCAATCCATCCTCATACGCCTTTCGAGTCGAATCCGGTTGACGCCCGATTTCAGACAAGAGTGCCGCCGATGGGCAGCCATCTTCGCTACCTTGCAGATGGGCAATATTCAGATAGTCACGAATGACATCCTCAATCCCCAATTCCGCTGTTCGGGCCTGCTCCAAATTTGCGAGTTGATCATTCAACGCACTGACAACAGCCTCCCTCACGAGCGTCTCTTTTGAATCGAAATGTGGATAGAATGCCCCGTTTGTGAGGCCGGCCTCTGACATAATCCCTGCCAGACCTGAGGCTGCCGCACCGTCTCTGCGAAAACGCTTGGAAGCGACGTCGATGATTCGACGTCGCGTGTTTTCCTTGTGACCCTTTTCAAAGCGCATCTATGTCTTCCGTAAATGGTTGGGCCTCTGCATTGCATTGTTCCCGCGATGCAAGCAGCGGTTTCCGACAGCTTACGCGGCTGCGGACTCAAGCACGGCTTGCAGATCTTTATCAAGCTTTCTCGCGACTTCGTCGACGTCGCGGTCCCCGAACTGGCCGAAGGTGGAGATCGGCCGATCATACTCGAATGCGACACCGTCGCTGTCCTCGCGAAGGAACACTCGGATAGGTGCATAGAGGCCCGCAGAGATGCGGTGGCGAGTCATTTTTGTCGCGGTGAGCGGATTGCCTATGTCGTATTGTATCGCTTGACGCTGGAGACCGGCTACTTGAACCGCGGCACCATGATCTCGAAATCCGAAAATCGATAGCGGCGGAAGCGCCTCCAGTTCCCGAAGCGCTCGGGCTGTTTCCCGATAGCGAAGGAGTGTGAAAATGCCGTCATCGATCCTAGGGATGATGCTTTCCAGGTTCGACCTGACAGCATCGAAATCTTTGCTGGAGTGGATCGTAACGTGTTCTACTTGGATCTTTTGAATGTCGATCGTGCTTGCCATTTTGATAGTCCTTTTCAGCTCGGGATTGGGCGATTACATGGTATCGTGCTGCTTCTATTCAGGAAGACGAGATGCCGAGCGCCTCGACCCGACGGGCGAGCGACAGCAGCCTGCGGTCCTCGCCAAAGGGAGCATCGATCTCAAGGCCGATTGGAAGACCGTTGCTCGCGCTGCCCATCGGGAGACTGATTCCCGGAAGGCCGGCACCACTTGCCGGGATGGTGTTCTTCGCCAACGCTGCGAAGGTCACTTCCCGCCCTGCGATCGAAAACTGGTTTTCCTTCCCGATCTCCGGCGCCGTGCAGGGTGTCGTCGGCAGGAGAAGCGCCTCGGCCCCGCTCGTCGCAATGGCATCGCTGAACAGGCGCTGAAGTCTGGGCCGGTTATTGGCCAATACGGCGTTATAGCCATCGTCAGACAGCCATTTGGAGCCACTTGGCAGAACATGGTGCTGCCACGCTTCTTTCAGGCCCGGCTTGAGGTCCCGGTAAATTTCCTCGAAGGAGGTGGGAATATCGTTCTCTCTGAGAAACGCGGATATCGCACCCATCGTCTCACGGAAGAAGATGTTCCAGGTTGTCGTGTCGGCGAGCGCTGAGAACTCCACTCCGAAATCAATTTCGACGATTTCGGCGCCGGCATCGCGTAGTCTGTGAATGACGTTGTTGAAACGTCCCTCGACCTCGGGATCGATGAGGTCGAGATATTGCCTGGGCGCATAGGCGAACCTCACCCCCTTCAAGTCACTTAATCCGGTCGGCATCGATGCCGGCGCCTTCGTGACCACCTGATCGATGAGCTCGCAGTCTTCAACCGTGCGGGCGAACACCCCGGTTGTGTCGAGAACATGGGAAATCGGAGCGACCCCATTCCGTGGCCATCGCCCTGTCGTTGGCTTGAAACCAACCACGCCACACAACGATGCCGGCACCCGGATTGAACCGATGGTGTCTCCTCCAAAAGCTGCAGGCACGATGCCAGCGGCAACAGCTGCCGCGGACCCGCTAGAAGACCCACCACTGACGCGATTAGGAGCGCGAGGATTTTTCACCTGGCCATACGGATTGTTGTCGCCGGTCAATCCGAAGGACATTTCGACAAGGTTGTTCTTCCCGAACACGATCGCGCCAGCTTCTTTGATCGCGCCAACCACCTCAGCATCTTGCGTGGGCACAAAGTCCTTCAGATTGCTGACGCCGAGTGTCGTGCGCAGGCCGGCTGTGAGGTAGCTGTCCTTGACCCCGAGAGGGACGCCGAGCAGCGGGCTTGATGCGCCAGCCGAGCGGGCCTTGTCGGCTTCGCGGGCGGCCGTGACAACAGCCTCCTCGTCGATTGTGATAAAAGCCTTGAGATCTGACAGCTCGCGGGCACGATCGAGAAGTGCTTCGGCGTATGTCTCCGCCGCGAATACGCCATCGTTCATCGCCCGAGCAGCTTGCCCAACACCTAGGGCGGCCAAGCCATCGGCAGCTCTGGTCTGGTCTGACGTAACTTCCTTGTGCATGGAATCCTCACTTAATTTCATGGGATAGCGCGACTTGCCCGGGATTGAGCAAGACGCCCATTCGCTTGCATTACGATCATCATATTAAATTATGACCGTAATGCAATAGGCATTTTTATGAAAGCCGGAATTCGACGCCCATAAAATCTTAGAGTTCGCGAGGCGGAAACACTTTTGCCGAAATCACCACCCACGCAAATCCGCGAGACCTTCGAGGCGTCCTACAAGACGGTATCCGGGATGGGTGCCGCGGCCTCCGTCATCCAGCAGTTCGTGTCCATGATACGGGCGGAGCGGTGCGCCAATCCGGTTCTCAGCTGTGTTTGCGGCGCCCTGCTCGGCAAGCAGGGGCATGCCCGCCAGTTCGGTCTGCCGCCGTCTAGGGATGGCCGCGTCCGGCCTCGATCATGGATGACGATGGCTGCGACCGCTACGTCATTGCCCTGTCTCCAACCCGTCCTATCTCTTGCGCGGGACGGTCAGCGAGAGAGGACGCGCATGCCGATAGACAATGCGAGATTGGCTCCGATGCAGCCGGGTGTATCTGTGGAGGAGCTGAAGGCGGCTTTGGGGACGAGCTGGAAGGAGCCGAGCCTACAGGCGGAAGGCCATTTGCATATCGAGGAATTCGGCACGCGCATTACCGCCGATGGCAGGCTCGGCGAGGTTCATTTCCGCGCCCCCTTCGAGCTTCCCCCTATCCATGGCGTCAGGATGGGAATGCCGGCCGAAGAGCTGCATCGGCTTTATCCCGGTATCGAGCGCATCTCCGACGAGCGGGAGAAGTATGGCTGGACCATGCTGAAGACGGACCTGTCGGATACGCTGACGCTCGGCGTCGGCATCAGGGAGGATGTCGTCAGGATCATCAGTCTGACGGATCCGACGGCGGTCTATCCGGAGCGGCCCTATAAGTATGCCGATGCCAGCCTCACCGAGGCCTATGACCTGACGATGACCGATCCTGTCGATCTCGCCCGCCGTCCCAATAGCGGTTGGTGCTATGGCCGCCCGCCGGGCATCGATGCCAGCAGATGGCCGGTCAGCATCACCAACGGTATGCCGCTTCGCCATGCCTTCACGGTGAAACTACCGCCGCAATACCGCACGCTCGGCGATAAGTATGTGGCGATCTCGCTCTTTGTCGACGAACAATGGGAAACGCCGCCGGCAAGCAGAAATGTGGACACCGAAGGCGCGCGCCAGGCCGATCCGCGCCGCTTCGACATGGAATTCATGGACAACGACTACGTTCTCTTCTGGCTGACGGAAGAGGAGTTTGCAGCACCGCTCGGCGCGCCGCCGGCCATCGAGGGCGCTCCTGTTCCCGGCTGGCTCTCGAAATCGCCGCTCGATTATTTCGGCGAATTCAACCTGCCGAGAACGGTGGCCGAGCAGCAGGCGAAAAACGTCTTTTCGCCCGGCGGCGGACTTGCCGTCAACGAGCTTCTGGCGGCAGCGCGGCCTCCCAGAGGCTGGAAGAACCTGCCGGGAACAGAAGCGATCGACTACGGTTGGCCGATCGAGATCACCTTGCGCGAGGACGACCCGAATGTCGGAAAGCCAGCGCGCGAATTCAGGCACGAAAACGAGTTCAGCGGCTATATCGCCGCCTATTCGGAAGAAGGCCAGGCATTGGGGCTGGAGCGCTTTCAGGACTGGCACGCCCATCTCGGCGGCACGATGTTTCCCATGCAGG